>NZ_JAARML010000002.1:0-1200000 GCF_011759375.1 Paraflavitalea devenefica
AAAATGCCCGGCCGCAGGCCGGGCATTTTGCTTTAACAGATGTCAATAATCTATCCTACTTTTACAGCTTAATTGATAGGTAATGGATAATGCAAATCAGCAACCGAACCAGCTTAACATTGAGATCAGTGAAGAAGTAGCAGAAGGTGTGTACGCCAACCTGGCCATCATCACCCATTCCCATGCCGAATTTGTGATTGATTTTGTGAATGTAATGCCTGGCACACCCAAGAGTAAGGTCAAATCGCGGATTATCCTTACACCCCAGCATGCCAAGCGTTTTATGAAAGCGCTTACTGAGAATGTAACCCGCTTCGAATCGCTGAACGGTAAAATACAGGACCTGGAAGAAGTCCAGATCCCGATGAACTTCGGCGGCCCCACCGCACAGGCGTAATACTGCATGGATGCCCTTCACAAAACGCCTTCGTCTGCAAAGCTGAAATATCCTTCTTCGCTTACGATGATATGGTCCAGGATGGCGATATCAAAAAGCTTAGCTGCGTCTTTGATCTTCCGGGTCAGGAGTTGGTCGGCGGCGCTGGGCATCAGGCTGCCTGAGGGATGATTATGGCATAAGATCAGGTTTACCGCCTCTTCTTCCAGCGCTTTCCGGATAATCAGCCGTGGATCAACAATAGTACTGGTAAGGCCTCCTTCGCTCATAATGTGGAAGCGTTTGATCCGGTTCGACTGGCTCAGGTACAATACCGCAAAGACCTCCGCAGGACGGTCCCTGAGCAGCGTACGCAGGTAATTGGCTACATCCCGGCTATTGCTGACCACCGACCGGTCAAACGTCTCCAGGGCATGGCGCCGGCGGCCCAGTTCAAATGCGGCAGCAATGGTGACTGCCTTGGTAAGGCCAACACCCCGTACTGACATTAACTCCTTGACTGTCACCTTAAAAAGATCGTTCAGGTTATCGTTGTTAAACTTCAGGATATCCTGGGCCAGGTCTACAGCCGATTTGCCCTTACTACCCAGGCGCAGCAGAATGGCCAGCAATTCAGAGTTGCTTAGCTGACTAGGACTTTTACTAAGTAGTTTCTCCCTGGGCCGGTCGTCTTCGGCCCATTCGTGGATGGGGTAATTCTTCGCTTGCATGGATAAAAAGTATCTGTTAATTTTCGCCTTGTAATAGTAACCACAGGGCGTAATAAGCTTACCGTTTTGTCGTTATTGTTAAAGAAGATCCAATCCTTTTTTAGAAACCTTGTAATCCAGAATCCCCATGAAACGGAAAACTACCTTTTTAGCAATCGGCGGCTATCAGCCCTTTTTATTCTGCGCCGGCATGTATTTCGTAGCCCTTTTCTTCTCGATTTTCATTTGCTCGGCCATTTTCCATGTAGTCAATCCCAAAAGCTCTATCGTGCGTAAGAGCGATGCGCCTGTTCAGAAAACTGCTACCGGCAATGCTGGTAAACAGGTTCTGCTCACAGTGACCAAATAACCCTTAATAGCATATTTAACAGACCTGTGGCCGGTAATACCGCCCTGGTCAAAACTGTATCCTGATGCGGCTGACGGGCTTTTGTCCGGCTGTGTCAGGATATATTTTATTTATACCCTCACCGGGGAAAAATATTTCCTGCCCCTCATCTTAATTCCCTTTCCTTCGGTTTATCTTCGCCGCACATTTACGTGTATGCAAACGTCTGTCAAGGTCTTCTCCGGTACCGGGTCGCAATACCTGGCTGAAAAAATCGCCCGAAAATACGGGATTACATTAGGAAAAATTACTATTTCAAGATTTAGTGATGGGGAAATACAGCCTGTATTCCAGGAAAGTATCCGTGGCGACATGGTTTTCCTGATCCAGAGCACCTTCGCGCCTGCTGAGAACCTCCTGGAACTGTTACTGATGATTGATGCCGCCCGCCGCGCTTCTGCTTATAAAGTGGTGGCTGTCATTCCTTACTACGGCTATGCCCGCCAGGACCGGAAAGACAAACCCCGGGTGGCCATTGGTTCCAAAATGATCGCTAACATGCTGGTGGCTGCAGGCGCTGACCGGGTGATTACCATGGATTTACATGCCCCCCAGATCCAGGGATACTTTGATATCCCGGTAGATCACCTGGATAGCTCGGCTATATTTATTCCTTATATTCAGCAACTTCAACTGGAAAACCTTACCTTTGCGGCCCCCGACGTGGGAAGCGCCAACAGGATACGGGAAATCGCCAGTTATTTCAATGCTGAAATGGTGATCTGCGATAAGCACCGTAAACGGGCCAATGAGATCGCAAGCATGGTGGTGATCGGGGATGTTACCAACAGGGATGTAGTGCTGATAGATGATATCTGTGATACCGGTGGCACCCTGGCCAAAGCGGCCGGATTATTGAAGGATAAAGGCGCCCGCAGTGTGAGAGCATTATGTACGCATCCGGTATTAAGTGGCAATGCCTACTCTAATATAGAGAACAGCGTACTGGAGGAATTGGTAGTTTGTGATACCATCCCGTTGAAACAAAAGATCTCAAAGATCAAGGTGCTGAGTGTAGCAGAGCTGTTTGCGGTTGCCATCCGTAACGCTTACGAGAACAGGAGTATCACTGGCCTGTTCATACATAGCCAGAGAAGGAACCAATAATGGCTGTGATTTAAACCGGAAAAATTAAACAATCATAAACAATGAAATCAATTACAATCGAAGGCCAACTGAGGACCGGAACCGGGAAGAAAGCCGCCCGCCAACTCCGCTCTCAGGGTCTGGTACCCGGTGTAATTTACGGCGGTTCACAGGAGATCAATTTTACTGCTCCTGTGCTGGCTTTCAAATCGCTCGTTTATACGCCTGAATTTTTATTAGCCGACATCAAGGTGGACGGTAAGTCTTACAGTTGCATCCTGAAGGACCTGCAATTTGATACTGTTACCGATGCACTGGCCCACGTTGACTTCCTCCAACTGGTAGAAGACAGACCTGTGGTGGCTACTATTCCCCTGAAATTTACCGGTACTTCTGCCGGTGTAAAAGCAGGTGGTAAATTGATTACCAAGATCAAGTCCCTGAAAATAAAAACACTGCCAAAGTTCCTGAAAGAGAACATTGAAGTGGATATTACACCGCTGGAACTGAATGGCAACATCCGCGTAGAAGATGTTACTGTAGAGGGATATGAGATACTCAACTCCCCCCGTATTCCTATTGCTTCTGTGGTAATGACCCGTCAGTTGAAACAGGAAGAAGCTGCGGCACCTGCCACTGCTGCCAAGCCTGCCGCTGCTGCTGCTGCGAAACCCGCTGCCGCCGCTGCTGCAAAACCGGCTGCAAAAAAATAATAATGGAATTTTTATCTATATTAGCAAAGCCCGGTATCCCTTCCGGGCTTTTTTTATCTTTCCGGTATTATATGAATACTACTTTACGAGTATAGTCCGTACGGCTTATTTTAACTACTTTTTCCATGTCAAAATTTCTGGTCATTGGTTTGGGCAACATTGGAGCAGACTACGCCGGTACCCGTCATAACATCGGATTCGATGTAGCTGATGCCCTTGCCAGAAAACATGGCACCTTTTTCAGGGTGGACAGGCTGGCAGAAGTAGGAGAAATGAAGTGGAAGGGAAAGCAGTTGATAATTGTCAAGCCAACCACCTATATGAACCTTAGCGGAAAAGCGGTTAAATATTGGATGGATAAGGAAAAGATTCAGTTAGACAATCTATTGGTAATTGTGGATGAACTGGCCCTGCCTTTGTCTAAAGTTCGCTTACGTGCTTCGGGTAGTGATGCTGGTCATAATGGTTTGAAAAGTATCCAGGAAACGCTGTTGACAGACAAATACCCACGTTTACGTTTCGGAATTGGGAATAATTTTCCCAAAGGGCGACAAGTGGATTATGTATTGGGACGATGGGATGACACGGAACTGCCATTAGTGAAAAAAAAGATTGAAAAATGTGTTGAATTCATTGAAAGCTTTGTCGCTATTGGCATAGAAAGGACTATGAATGAAGCGAATAAATTGGAGTTTACACTATGATTTGTTAATTTCAATCTTTATTTTCGCCAATAATACCCACCGGGTATTATATTTTTAATATCTGATATTCCTGTGCACCTGTACCTCCTGCCTTTCCAGGCTATGAAACTTGAAAACAATTATCTCAGTTAAACCCTTTGTTGAGTATGAAAATTTTCTGTGTTGGCCGTAACTATGTGGCTCACGCAAAAGAATTGGGTAATGAGGTTCCGGACGAACCTATCATTTTTATGAAACCCAAGAGTGCTTTATTGCAGGCACACACGCCATTTTATTATCCGGAGTTTACTAACGAATTGCATTACGAATGTGAATTGGTACTGCGTATATCCAAAAATGGGAAATACATTCAGGATCGCTTTGCCAGCAAATATTACGATGCAGTAACCGTAGGTATTGACTTTACCGCCCGTGATATACAAGAGGAACTCAAAGAAAAAGGGCTGCCCTGGGAAAAAGCCAAAGCCTGGGATAATTCTGCTGTTATCGGTAAATGGATCCCCCTGCAGAACATTAAGAACAAAAAGGATATCAATTTCTGTTTATACAAAAACAAGGAATTGGTACAGCAGGGCAATTCCAACCTGATGATCAATAACTTCGATAAAGTAGTAGCCTATATTTCCAACTATTTCTCTGTCAACATCGGCGATCTTGTATTTACCGGAACACCGGCTGGTGTAGGCGAGTGCGTGGTAGGGGATGAACTGGAAGGGTTTATTGAAGACGATAGCTTGCTGAGCGTAGAAGTTAAGTAATTATACTGATCATATTCAGGAAGCCGCTCCACTCGTGGAGCGGTTTTTTATTGCCCAATAATCCTCACCGTTGGGGATGGACTATTTACTACATTTGCGCCCATATTTGTTGCTTGCTATGATCCATCCTGATATCTTGCTAAAGGCTTATCGCTTAATGTGTACCGCCGGAACAATGGCCCAAACCTATGAGGCTAACCGGCCGGTTTGCAAATATGTACATTCTACTTCCCGCGGTCATGAGGCCATTCAACTGGCCACTGCCTTCCAGCTTCTGCCCTGTGACTATATAAGTCCCTACTACCGGGATGAAAGCATCTTACTCGGACTGGGTTTTTCGCCTTACCAGCTAATGCTTCAATTACTGGCCAAAGCCGGCGACCCCTTCACAGGTGGCAGGGAGTATTATTCGCACCCCAATTACCGCGGGGCCGATAAGCCCGGCATCATTCACCAAAGCAGTGCTACCGGCATGCAGGTCATTCCCACCACCGGTATTGCACAGGGTATCCAGTACCTGGAAACGATCGCGTCGGCAAAGCTGAAAAAAGGGCCTAATGGAGAATTGCCGGTGGTGATATGTTCCCTGGGCGACGCCAGTATGACAGAAGGAGAGGTGAGCGAAGCTTTCCAGTTTGCAGTGTTGAAGAAACTGCCTGTTATATACCTTGTACAGGATAACAACTGGGGTATTAGTGTGAGCGCCGAAGAGGCCCGGGTGATGGATGCCTATGACTATGCGGCCGGTTTTCCGGGCATGGAACGGGTACGTATCAATGGAAGCAATTTTGAAGAGAGTTATGACAATATGCGCCGGGTAGTGCAATATGTGCGGCAACGCCGTATGCCTTACCTGGTACAGGCAAAAGTGCCGCTCCTTGGGCATCATACCAGCGGGGTACGCAAGGAATTCTACCGTTCTGCCGCCGACTGGGAAAAACACCTGGCTGATGATCCCCGTCCCAGGCTACGGCAGCAACTTATACAAAAAGGGATCCCGGAAGCTGAACTGCTTCAAATTGAGCAGGAAGCTGCTGCTTTGGTAGCGGAACAGTTTGAGCAGGCTGTACAGGCGCCGGAGCCTGACCCGGCCACTGCAGGCGATTTTGTTTTTGTGCCTACGCCGGTGACCGAAGAGAAAGGCCGGCGGGAGGGTACTCCGCTTCAGGGAACGTCGCCTGCTGTGAATGGCGGTAAGATCGTAATGGTGGATGCGGCATTATTTGCCATCCGGGAAATCATGGAAGAATATCCGGAAGCGATCCTCTATGGCCAGGATGTAGGCAGGCGCCTGGGAGGCGTGTTCCGCGAGGCGGCTACCCTGGCCGAGCAATTTGGTGACCACCGGGTATTCAATACAGCCATCCAGGAAGCCTACATCATAGGATCTACTGTTGGTATGAGTGCTGTTGGTGTCAAGCCCATTGTGGAAGTACAGTTTGCCGATTACATCTATCCGGGCTTTAACCAGCTTGTTACAGAGATCTCTAAATCATGTTACCTCAGTTGTGGCAAGTACCCGGTCCAAACCTTGATCCGGGTGCCTATTGGCGCTTATGGAGGCGGGGGGCCTTACCACAGTGGCAGTGTGGAAACTACCTTATTGTCCATAAAAGGCCTCAAAATAGTCTATCCTTCCAATGCGGCAGATATGAAAGGGCTCATGAAGGCCGCCTTCCTCGATCCTAATCCGGTCGTCATGCTTGAACACAAGGGGCTTTACTGGAGTAAAGTACCGGGTACCGACGAGGCTAAAACCGCTGAACCTTCCCGCGACTATATACTTCCCCTGGGCAAGGGCAATAGGGTGTTGCAGGCAGATGAGCGGGCCATCGGCCGGGGCGAATCCTGTTGTATTATCACCTATGGTATGGGTGTGTACTGGGCCAGGGCTGCTGCAGCAGCTTTTCCGGGACAGGTAGAAATAATTGATTTGCGTACTTTATACCCATTGGATGAAGAACTGGTGTACAGCACAGTGGCCCGCCATGGTAAATGCCTTGTACTAACGGAAGAGCAACAGCAGAACTCTTTTGCAGAAGCGCTTGCCGGCCGTATATCCCGCAACTGCTTCCAGGTGCTTGATGCGCCGGTCGAAATCCTGGGCGCTATAAATATTCCAGCCATACCCATGAATATGTTGCTTGAACAAGCTGCGTTACCTAATCCTGAAAAAGTAAAAACAGCCATAAGCAGGCTGCTGTTGTTTTAGCAAGCGATGCACTACAATACCATGACAATTCCTTTATCCTACCCAATTAGTTGGTTTTTCAAGATAAGTAAATTCGAATTTCATTGCATACATCCCCAGCTTTGGCCGCTTATAATATTTTAACAAACTGGTTATACTAAAAATTGTCTTATTTACGTAGAGTATCGTACTTAACCACCCAGCTAGCGCCATGAAAAACAAATACCTTAAAGGCGCCCACCTTTCCGAACGGAAAGTGAGGGAGCTATTGAAATTATTTTGCGAAGACCTCACCGCAACGCAAATAGCCAACATTTCCGGTATAAGCCGGATCACGGTGAATGCCTATTTTAAGCTCATTCGCACACACATTGCCAGGTTTTGCGAAGAAAAGAACCCGTTACGTTACCACAATGGCAACATCGCATTCCTTCCCATGGAAAATGGTGTGAGCCATGACACAGAAAAGAACGGGCAGGCAGGCAAGAAGTCATTTTACGGCATCTTTAAAAAAGAAGAGCGGATCTACACCGACAAAATGCCCTGCATTGAAACCAGTTGGTTATATGACTGGTTAAAAGGAAGGGTAGAAGCTGATCCCGACCTGTTGGAAAAACATCACCTGCATATTTACAACGGCATTGCAGACTTTAACAATGTGCGGTTATTGCGCCTTCATAATGGCGTAAACGGAACCAAAGGACGATCGCACATTGATGAAATTGACCTGTTCTGGGGAATGCTGAAAGCCCGGCTGGTTAAATTCAGGGGTCTCAATGGAAGCACTTTATACCTTCATGTAAAAGAAACAGAGTTCCGGTACAATTTCCGTGATGCGGACCTGTTTGAGCTATTATTGGATATTTTACACAAACAGCCATTACATTATTCAAAAACCGTTCGCCAGAAAGTGGACGGATAAAATGAACTCCGGGGATTTCTCGGTATATGCCTATCGCAACTCATCCCTGGATCACTACAAAATAGTTGCGGTAATAGAATTTTTCTCATGTGACTCGCGGGTGGTTTCTACCACCCGCTTTTTTTTAGTGCAATCTGTCAGGTTTCTTCATTTTACCGCCTGCTTCCTTCCTTTTATCAGTAGTATCTTCCACTGGTATAGTATAAATTTAAAATACAAGATAATTAAAATGGGTTACAAGTGCTTTAAGTGATTCATATACTTGATCCTATATTCATGATAATAATGTCATGTAAAATTATCTTGGAAAATAGGCCCATTATATTTGTATGCTGCTTCATTGGTAAGTTCAAATAAGCTCTCTGGTAGCTTATAATTACCATTCATCATTCGGGTAGTATAAATACGCCTGATGACTGGATAAGCAGAAGGTCCCTGCTGTCGTTTTCATCTTATCAAGCCCGTTAGTACAGTATGTAATAGCCTTTTAGTTGTTGTATGCAACAGGATAGCTTTGAAACAAACAAAAGCTAACTGTATGAGACGATTTTTATTGATTGCCATATGGCTGTTGCTGTTGGCTGGCGGCGCATGGGCGCAGTCCCGGACAGTAACAGGTAAAGTCACTGATAGAAATGGGGTACCCCTCCCGGGCGTTTCTGTTACTATTAAAAATTCTTCTACAGGAACACAGACCAATGATGCAGGAGAATTCTCCATCACCTTACCCAATAATGCCAGGGTGCTTCTCTTTTCATTTGTAGGATATAATCCGGAAGCGGTCACTATTGGCAGGAATAACACGATCAATGTGAACCTGACCACCGAAGAAAAAAAGCTGGATGAGGTGGTTGTAGTAGCTTATGGTACACAACGGAAAAGGGAAGTTACCGGTTCCGTTGCGGTAGTAGATGAACGGGCTATCAAAAGACAGCAGGTTACTACTGTAGGCCAGGCTTTACAGGGAACAGCCACCGGTGTGCTGGTGGTAAATAATTCAGGTCAGCCGGGTGATAACCCGCAGATCCGTATTCGTGGCATCGCTTCCCTCAACGCCAGTGCAGAACCTTTACTGGTACTGGATGGTGTGCCTTTCGACGGCAACCTCAACATGATCAACCCGAATGATATTGAAAATTTCAGCGTATTGAAAGATGGTACTGCCACATCGCTGTATGGTTCCAGGGCCGCTGCCGGTGTGATCCTCATCAATACCAAGCGGGGCAGGAAAGGCGCTGCGCCCACTATCACTGCCAGCAGCACTTTTGGTGTGGCTTCCCGCGCTCTGCCGGAATACGATTTTGTAAGCTCACAGCAAATGTTTGAACTGGCATGGGAAGCGCAACGGAACCTTAATGTGGATGCCGGCATAGCCAATCCTGAACAAACAGCTACGGATGAGTTAGTGGGAGAGATCAGGTACAACCCCTTTGGTATTGCCAAACCGGTGGGTACCGATGGAAAGCTGGTGCCTGGTACAGCGCTGCTGTGGAATACAGACTGGACCAAAGAGCTTACCCGTACCAATGCGCTCCGTAAGGACGTGAACCTTTCTATTGCCGGCGGTGGCGATCAGTCGAGGTACTTTCTTTCTGCCGGTTATCTTTCGCAGGAAGGATATGTGATCACTTCTAAGTTCAATCGTATCAATGCCCGTTTCAACTATACCAATAATCTCAATGACTGGCTGGAAATAGGGGCCCGCACCTCCATCGTATTCTCCAATCAGAACTATCCCGACCAGGGCGGTACTAATTTTGAAAATACCATTCAATACATACGTACCATGTCATCCATCTACCCGGTGTACAAGCGCGGAGAGAATGGAGAAGAACTACTGGGTCCCGATGGGAAACCAATCTATGACTTTGGCAATCCCGATCCGAACAGGACTGTCAATGTGAACCGTAACAGCCTGCAGCCTTCCAACCTGGTGGCCACTACCCTGGTAAATACAGAGTCCAGGAAACGGTACATGACCAACCTGAATACCTATGCAGATATCAGGCTGGCAAAAGGATTAAAATTCAGGAGCAGCTTTGGTATTGATAAATACTTCTTCGATGTGTTGAGCTACGAAACCCCTGATTTTGGCAATGGCCAGAATGTAGGAGGGCGGGCTGCGCGGCAGAACGATAATACGACTTCCTGGACATGGAATAATATGGTGAACTATAACAAGAGTTTTGGTGATCATACGATTGATGTAATGGCCAGCACCGAGGCCTATAAATATGAGCTGAAAACCCTGAGTGGTCAGAAAGTGGCTTTCCCTTTTTCGGGCCTCACCGAATTTAGCACAGCAGCCACTACTGAAGCGTTAAACAGCCTTACGACTACTGAGACCATCAATAGTTACCTGGGACGTATCAAATACGATCTTAAAGGAAAATACTTTGCAGAAGTAACGGTTCGCTGGGATGGTTCTTCCCGGTTCAGGGAAGGCAACCAGTGGGGCTTCTTCCCGGCAGTAGGCGTTTCCTGGATACTCAGTGAAGAAAAATTCCTGCAAAGTGTCAGCCTGATCAACTTCCTGAAGTTCCGCGCGAGCTATGGGGAAGTCGGCAACAACCGGCTGGCCAGGTATTTTCCTTATCTCAGTACATTCACCGGTGGTTATGACAACCTGAATAACCCGGGTATTTACCTCGATCAGTTGGCGAATGAAGATATACGCTGGGAGAAACAGGGTAACCTCGATATTGGTGTTGATTTCAGCGTATGGAACAACCGGGTGAACGGTAGTATTGACTATTTCCGGAAATCATCTATTGACCTGCTCTTCACAAAACCATTGGTATTCTCCGGTGGTATCCCTTCTATAGACTACAATATTGGAACGGTGATCAATTCCGGTGTTGAATTCATTGTCAATGTTAAAGCCCTCAGCAAAAAGAACTTTGAATGGAACTCCAGCATCAATGCCGCCTTTGTAAAAAATACGATCAAGAAATTACCACAGGAGAAAATACTCGCAGGCGCTTACCAGCTTGAGGTAGGCCGCTCTTTCTTCAACTTCTTTATTCCCGAATGGGCCGGGGTAGACCCTGCTACAGGCGCTCCGCAGTGGTATGCTGATGAACTGGATGGCAATGGCGATCCTACCGGCAAACGCGAGATCGTAAATACCTATGCAGAGGCAAGCCGTTATTATGTTGGCGGTGCTTTACCCAAAGTAACAGGCGGCTGGACAAACACTTTCAACTATAAGAACTTTGACCTGAGCGTACTCCTGAACTTCGCCCTGGGGGGTAAGATCTATGATGGTGAATACGGAAGTTTAATGCACGGGTTTACGGCCAGCTTCGGCGACCAGTTGCATTCCGACATACTGAACCGCTGGCAAAAAGCAGGAGATATTACAGATGTTCCCCGCCTCGACATCAACAATACCGATATCAACCAGCGTTCTACCCGTTACCTGTTTGATGGTGATTACGTACGCCTGCGCAACATCACACTCGGGTTTACTTTCAATCCTGACAAGGAAAAAAAGATCATTAAGAATGCCCGGTTCTATGTACAGGCAGATAACATCGGCACCTGGAGCAAGCTAAAAAAAGGAGCTGATCCGGAGGTGAATGTAGACGGCACTGCCCGTCCGCAATCCTCTGTATTCAAAATCATTTCTGCCGGCCTGGAACTTACTTTCTGATTAACGCTTAAACAAAATGGTCATGAAATCTATATATCAACAACTTTTTTTAATACTAGTGATATTGGGTATCACCGGCATAAGTTGCAAAAAGGACTTTATCACCGACCCCAAGCCTACGGATGCTGTTTCAGAATCTGATGTTTTCAAATCTGCCAGTGGTGTACGCGCTTATTTTTCCGGCATTTACCGCAACATGCGCAGGCAATGGGCTAACCTGGATGCTACGGCCGGTGGAGCAACGGATACCTGGGGGTATAACTCCATCAACCTGGCCCGCATCAATAAGGGAACTGACATGATCAATCCCGGCGGATGGTACCAGTTTGATTATCGCCATGAGAACCGTGAACCGACTTACCGGCGTACCATTTTTACCTGGGGTTTCTTCTATGAGCATATTAACCAGGCGAATACCATTATTGCCGGTGTTGCCAAATCCGGTACACTGCTGGAGGCTGATAAGAAGCTGTTTGAAGCGGAAGCACGGGCTTTACGGGCCTGGCTCTATTTTGAGCTGATACGTGAATTCCAGCATGCTTTTGCCAAAGACCAGAATGCACCCGGTGTGCCACTCTATACTGAGCCAACCAATGTTAACAATACGGGCAAGCCGCGCGGTACTGTAAAGCAGGTTTTTGATCAGATCAATGCGGATATAGAGTTTGCTACACAAAATCTCGGCACCAGCAGGCTGCTCAAAAGTGATGTCAATATCAACGTAGCCTGGGGCATGGCTGCCCGCATTTACCTGGAGCAGGGGCGTTGGGCCGATGCCAAAAACGCGGCGCAACAAGCCCGTGCGGGATATACCCTCGATGCGCCTTCTTACCTCAATGGTTTCAACGACCTGGCCTCCTCAGAGATCATTTGGGGATTTCCACAGGCTACAGATATCGGCGGACAATCCCTGTATTATGGCACGCCCAGCTCCTTTTATGAAAAAACAGGAAATGGATATGATAACCTGTTTGTTAATTCCACACTGGTGAACTCTTTTACCGCTACTGATATCCGCAACACCTTCTTCTTCTACAGCGGCAATCCCAACAGCCAGTTACGGTTTGCTACCAACAAATTTGGCAGTCCTTCAGTAGATGCCGTACAGCTCATTACCGGAGAAGTGGTGGCTTTACGGGAAACACATTTTAACGAGGCCCTTCCCATGATGCGGGTAGCTGAAATGTATCTCATTGAAGCGGAGTCAAAAGCAGAATTGGGTGAAGCAGATGCGGGGACTATTTTACTTACCGTTCAACAGGACCGCGATCCTGCGGCAGTGGCTTCGGGCAATACCGGTGCAGCATTGATCAGTGAAATACTGCTGGAAAGAAGAAAAGAGTTTTATGGTGAACTGGGGCTTGATTACCTCGATGCCAAACGCCGGCAATTGCCACTGATCAGGACCGGAAACCATCCGGCTGCTTACCGGTTCAATATTCCGGCCAACGATAACCGGTTCATTATGAAAATACCGCAAAAAGAATTTGATTCCAATAGTGCGTTAAATCCCCAAACTGACCAGAATGGGTAAAGGGGTGTCGGAGAAGAACAGACCTGACAGGTTTAAAATCTGTCAGGTCTCTTAGAATATGTTAGAATTACGCATTTTGATAAATGACAATTCCATGGCGTAAATATTCGTATTTATTCAGCTTTTCCACATTGGTTAGCAAAATATTTACGAATTCTCTACCTGTTTACACGGATGGATTGCCTATATTTGCTACGTTCTTTTTTATGTGTTGCTTATCAAGAAAGGCTGAGGGAAAACGGGCCCGATGACGCCTTGGCAACCCTTCTTTCGTTTCATGCTGTATAGACATTGTGCATGATCCTTAAGGATGAAGGTGCCAAATCCTGCTCTGCCAAAAGCAGAGGTAGATAAGTCTGTGTACAGCTTTGAAAAACATTACCATTGGTAATTGTATAATATTTCAGGCTCACCTGGCTTATCAGCAGGTGAGCTTTTTTTATGCCATCACCTGTATTATTTAGTAACCATTAAAAGACGCCTGATCGCTTGTATTCTTTGAATATGCTTCCTGAATACCGGCGCCAGGAATTCCAGGAGGGTTTTGTTTCTTCTTATATGTCAATGTCCGCTTTGTCCTTATCCCGGTCATGCCGGGATGGGACACGGGCAAGCCGGGAAGAACTGATCATTGACAGTAATCTTTGTTTCAAATAGTAGATTTTCTCATGTGACCTTTTGGTTAACCAGGGATTGTTTTTACTTTCCCTGCTTTTTTTTATTCCGGAACACTTTTCTATTCACCCCTATAAAACCCCCTGGACCTATGCAAGAACAATGCAAACTCTTGTACGAAAAGATGTTGGCAGAAATGGAGTCCTGCAGGCTACAGAATCCTTCTGAAAAAGAACAAATCGAATGCGCCTTCCGCACATGCGAAATGAGCTGGAAGAAATTGCAATCCTTCCTACACACCTACACTTTCCTCAGCGAATCCGAAGAAGCCTGGTTCTTTAAAACGGTCAAACCGAAATTTACCGGCCTCATTGAATACTATGCCCTCGTTTATAAAGCTACCCTCTTCCTCCCCGATGAAGATGAACAGGATATTTACAAGTTTTGGCAAAATGAACTGCTCCTGGCCAGGAGGTTCTTCTCCGAGCATGAATCTTTTTACCAGTACTATAAAGCCGGGATGACGGAGATGGACACCATTTATTTTGTGCGCGCCAATGGCGATCCCACCCTGCTGCCCACTTCAAAAGCGTATGATATTGCTCCCGAAGCCACTACTTCCCACGATCACCTGGTAGCCTCTATTATAGCCCGGGAGCGGTACATGGAATACGTAAACCGGCAACTACAACGTACTCATACTTAATGTCGTCACTTTAATTTACTGCCCGGATAGGGGTAAACTTGCTGCCGGTTGTCATATAATAAAGCGCAATTGACAGAAGCTGTTATATTTGGAGGTAGATATCAAACCGTTCGAATGGCAGTTAACGATGCGGGCAGCATTCAGTTACGTACTGAAGGCAGCACTACCCTTTTTGAAGATGTTTTTAAATCACATTTTAAAAACCTGCATGCCTATGCCTGTACAATTGTAAAAGACGATGTAATGGCAGAAGAGATGGTGCAGAATGTTTTCTATAAAATATGGGAACGTAAAGCACACCTCACGATTCAAACCTCCCTCACAGCTTACCTCTACCGCGCAGTATATCATGAGAGCCTGAACTATATTAAACACCTGAAGGTAAAAACCGCCTATCAATCCTATGCTACAGCGCGCATGAATGAACAATCCGATAATGCAGAAAAGAAAGTATTGCTTGGTGAACTGGAAGAACGCCTGCGTACAGCCCTGCAGGAACTGCCCGAACAGTGCCGCACCATCTTCCAGATGAGCCGGTTTGAAGAACTGAAATACCAGGAAATTGCCGACCGCCTGGGGCTATCCATTAAAACAGTCGAAAACCAGATGGGCAAAGCCCTCAGGCTGATGCGCCTGAAGCTGATAGACTTTTTACCTTTTGTGATCCTATCCTTATTAAACCTGTAAACCAGAAAAGCTTGAAAGATCATCTACATAACATGAATGATGACCTGCTGGTGAAATACCTGCTGCAGGAAGCTTCGCCTGCCGAAAACAGGCAGGTGGAAGGGTGGATCGCCGCAGATGCCACTAACCGCCGGTACTTTGAGCACTTTAAAATGATCTGGGACAAGAGCCGTGAACTGGCTGCCCAAAGTACCGTGAATGAGGAGAGCGCCTGGGAGCGTTTTCAGCAACGGGTAAGTGCAGGTAATACTTCTCAGGGCAGGGTAAGGTCATTGAACCGTGGACTTAGCGGTTGGCGGGTGGCTGCCATGCTGTTGCTTACAGGGGCCATTATTGCCATGATCTATTACTTTAACGGGAATGCCGGCAGGGATACACCGGTTACCCTGGCTGCCACGAATACCAGCCAGGTGGATACACTGCCGGATGGTTCCGTGATTACCCTTAACAGGCATTCATCGCTCAACTATGCAGGCGCCTTCAATAAGAAAAGCAGAACGGTTGAGTTACAGGGGGAAGCATTCTTTACTGTAACGCCCGATAAGAACAAACCTTTTATTGTAAATGTCAATGGCATTGCGGTTACCGTAACCGGTACCTCCTTCAATATTAAAACGCAGGGCACCAAAACAGAGGTGATCGTGGAAACAGGTACTGTACAGGTGAGCAATCACAAACAAACAATAACGCTTACTCCCAAAGAGAAAGTAACCGTGATACACCCGGATTCAGTGCTTACCAAAGAACAGGAAACCGACCAGCTTTATAGCTATTACCGGAATAAAATATTTGTGTGCGACCGCACACCCTTATGGAAATTTATACAGGTACTCAATGAGGCGTACGACTCCCATATCGTTATTGAGTCGCCCGAAAAAAGAAGTGAGCCTTACACAGCTACGTTTATTGATCAACCGCTCGATAGTATCCTGAATATAATGGCGCCATCCATGAATTTGACCATTACCCGAACAAACTCCACGATCATATTGAAATAGTTATACTACAGAACACACATTATGAAGCAGGCAGCAGCCATGAGATGCGTTATCTTGCTCTCCGGGATCTTATTGTTTTCTTTCACCATGTCAGCACAGAGTGTGCTGAACAGAACGGTTTCTTTTGCTGTAAACCGGCAGCCACTGGACCAGGTATTAGAGATATTAAGCAACAAGGCCGACTTTTATTTCTCTTATAATAGTAATATTATTAAAAGGGATAGCCTGGTTACACTGACAATAACCAATAGAACGGTAAAGCAGGTAATGGAACAGCTATTCCCGGAAGGATATGAATACCGGGAAAGCGGTAACTATATTATCCTCCGCCGTACGCCTATTAAGCTGACAGTGATTACTAACCGGACGGCGAGCGAAGAAAAGTTATATTATGTAAGTGGTTATATCCTGGACGACCAGACCGGTGAAACGGTAAGCAATGCCAGTATTTACGAAAAGAGCCAACTGGCCAATACTATTTCCGACGGACAGGGTTATTTTAAGATCAAACTAAAAAGCCGGTACGATAAGGCAGCGCTTACTGTAAGCAGGGAATTCTATGAGGATACTACCATTGTCATACAGCCTAAATACAACCAGCAGCTTTCCATTGCCATCATGCCGGTAGAAGTGTCGGATAAAACTATTACCATTGCGCCTTATACATTCGAAGCGCCCGATTCCATTGTTATTGCAGTGCGCAAGGCTGATAGTACACATTGGTTATATACGTACCGGAAAACTGATTCTGTAAAAGTAGAAAAAACAGCCATGGGTAAGTGGCTGTTACACACCTGGCAGAGAGTGCAAACGATCAATCTGCAAAAGTTCTTTGTAGCAAGGCCTTACCAGGTCTCGTTATTGCCATGGTTGAGTACGAACGGCCGCCTCAACAGCCAGGTTATTAATAACGTTTCACTCAATATATGGGGCGGCTATTCCGGCGGAGTGAAAGGAGTGGAGCTGGCAGGCTGGTTTAATATTGATAAAAAAGACGTACGCTGGCTGCAGGCAGCCGGCTGGTTTAATATTGTTGGCGGACAAGTGGATGGCGTACAACTGGCGGGTATTCATAATACGGTGCTGGACAGTGTAACCGGCGTGCAGGCAGCCGGTATTTCTAATTTTGTAAGGCGTCAGTTCATAGGGGCGCAATTGAGCGGTATTTACAACCATGTGGGTGGCAGCATGAATGGTTTGCAGGCTGCCGGTATAGGCAACTTTGCTAACAACGGAACCACAGGCGCCCAAGTCGCCGGTGTGCTTAACGTGAACCGCCGTAACCTCAGGGGCGCACAAATCGCCGGGGTACTGAACGTTAACTTCCAGGAAACGAAAGGAGCACAGATTGCCGGGGTCATCAATTACACCAAAAAGCTATCGGGGGTACAGGTCGGGCTGATTAATATTGCAGATACCTCCGACGGTTACAGCATTGGTCTTATCAATATCATCTTCAAAGGATACCATAAACTCTCCGTGTATGGTAATGAAGAGTTCCCCTTTAATGCGGCCTTTAAAACCGGCAACTCAAAACTGTACAGCATTTTGCTGGCAGGGGTAGAGCCTACTAAAGACAATAAAGCCTATACGTTTGGTTATGGCCTGGGCCGCGAATTCTATCTCAACAAAAAGCTGGCGGCGAATGGAGAGATCTCTGTGCAGCATGTTTATCTCGGTACCTGGGACTACCTCAACGTACTCACCCGGATGGAAGCGCACCTGAACTTCAGGCTGGGTAAATACCTTTCCGTCTTTGCCGGTCCGGCAATAGCTGTTTATTACTCCGAGCAAACGGCTAAAATTCCGGGCTACAAGCAAAACATACGCTCCATGGCGGCCGGTGATAAAGTGAAAGGATGGTTTGGTTTCAGCGCCGGCGTTAATCTCTTCTAAGGTTCATTATATGCTGCAGAATACTTATAAATAATGCCTGTAAATGTATACCCTTATACATCCCTGTGACAGACTACACGAAAACATTTTCGCATATTAGGTACGGCTTTAATACATAAGTTAAAAATGACGTAGGTCTAAAAAGACACATATTGCACATTGTGTGTCTCCTGTAAATTTGAATATTATATATATCTGGATTTGCTTGAGAGAAAAAATAACTTTCACTACGTTTACGTTTAGTTAACTGTATACCCTACACTCATTAATCAAGTACCTGCGAAAGCAAATAGGCGATCCATTTTCTATTTAAACTTATCCCGGTTCGTATGAAAAACTTTACCCCCTCAATCCAACAGGTAGGCTATTACCTGGTACCCAAAACAATTACCCGTTCGGTTTTGATCAGTATTATATTATTGGCCTCTGTGATAGGAGCCATAGCAGCACCTGGTTCGGGTACTGGTACTGATGATTTCCGGGTAGTTACTTTCTCTCAACATCCTTCACCCCGTAATATATGTGATGGAAGTGCTACTACTTTCACGGTAACAGCTTCGGGAGCAAGCGCCCTGACCTATCAGTGGCAGGTAAGTACCGATGGGGGAGGTTCATGGAATCCTACATTGGATGGCAGTACATACGCCAACTCGGGAACAGCTACCTTATCTGTATTGGTGGCTACCAGTTCCATGCATAATCACCAGTACCGCTGCCGGGTAACAGACAATTCGGGCAGCGTTAATTCCAATCCGGCTTTGCTTACGATCATTGCACGGCCAACTGTGAAAACTGGTTTTGGATCACAATCTATTTGCTCCAATGGAGGAGGTAGTATATCTGCACAAATTTTTGCAGGGCTCACCTATCAATGGCAGGTGAGCACCAACGGTACTACCTGGAGTAATCTTACTGATGTTGCTCCATATAGTGGAACCGCCTCCGGCTTGCTGGTCATCAGCAGTGGTGTTTCACTCGATGGTAATCTATATCGTTATGTCGCTACCAATACGGTTACCGGTTGCCAGGCTACCAGCGATCATGATACATTGAAGGTATTCCAGCCAGCCATTACCACGCCGCCTCCTGCTACTACAAATGCCTGCGCAGGCGGCAATGCTACTATCACCGTATCTGCTTCCAGCCCCCTGGCGCTTACTTACCAGTGGAGCCGTCCGGGGCCACCGGTAACGCCTCTTACAGAGACTGCTCCTTATAGTGGTACTACCACCAATACCCTGACCATTACGGGCGCTACCACGTCCCATGCAGGAGGTTACCTGGTAATTGTAACAGACGCGCTGGGATGTGCCACCACGGCTGCCTCTACTTTAAACGTATATAGTCCGCTTACGATCAATACGCATCCGCGCGATACCTTTGCCTGTGCCAATATAAATATCGGCAACGCATTCAGAGTTACGGTGGCGACCGGTAGTGGTCCGCTTACTTATCAATGGCAAACGGACAACGGAACCAATGGTGTTACCTGGTCCGACTACAACGCGCCTGTAAATACCAGCAGTACCACCAATTTGCTTTCCTTTACCCCTGCTACCATGGCTATGAACGGTTACAAATTTCGTGCATCTATAACCGGCGTCTGTGGAACTGTTTATTCCAACCCGGCCACCCTGCGGGTGCTGGCCGACGGGACCTGGAGGGGAACAACAAATACCAACTGGCATACAGCTTCTAACTGGTGTGGTGGTGTACCCACCAGTACTACAGATGTGCTGATACCCGCCTGGGCCCCCCGCATGCCGGTGATCAGTGCTGCTACCGGTACGGCATTTTCCCGCGCCCTTCATATTGAACCCGCGGCAAGGCTTACCATCAGTGGCGGAACTACTTCCATGAGCGGACCATTTAATATAGAAGGTACCGTGGCTTACACGGCCACCGCCGATCAGCCCATACTACCTGCTAATCACGGTTCACTGGAGATCAATGGAAGTGGTAACAAGTATATGCAAAGCAACATTGACATCAGCAATAACCTCGTACTGGGCGGCAGCGCCAAACTGGTTACAGGTACCAATATCCTGACCATGAAGACTGGCAGCAATCCTATCAGTGGCGCTACTTTCAATGGTACTACCATTACCAGTTGGATCGTTACCGGTAACGGAGGCAGTGGAACCGGCAATACAGGATTAGGAGGATTGCGCATTGAACAGGTAAATGCTGCCGATGGTGCTGTATTGTATCCTGTTGGCGCTACTCCTGCTGCGTATAATCCGCTGCTGTTAACCAATACAGGAACCATAGATAACTTTACCGTTGCGGTCAATGACCAGGTGATTCCCGGCGGCATTCTCCAATCGGGTATTGACCGTACCTGGCTGGTAGGCGAAGCAACGCCCGGCGGAAGTAATATCTCCCTCGAATTGAGATGGGCAGATACCGAAGAGTTGTCGCTCTTTAACCGCACAGTTTCTGAAGTCATACGCTCCGATGGTTCTACCATAGTGCAAACCAGCACTACGGCTGCAGCCAGCGGTACTGATCCCTTTACACGCGCTGCCAATGCATTCACGGTACTCACACAGTTCAGTGTGGCCAGCCATGCCGCGATGCTTCCCATATCATTAACTGCCTTTAATGCACAGATAGTTAATAAAACCACGGCCAGCCTTAACTGGAAAACGGATGGAAATGATGCGGGGGGCGTTTTTGTGGTGCAGAAACTGGCTAAAGGTCCCGCTTTCGCAGACATTGGCGCGGTGAACCAGGAAGCCGGTAAAACAAACTACAGCTTTACCGATTACCTCCTGGGCACTGGTATCAGCCAGTACCGCCTGAAAATAACTGAACCCGGCCATCAAGAGAAATACAGCAAACCTATACAGGTAAACAATCCGCTTACCAATCAGCAGATTGAATTAAGGCCATCTGTTACCAATAAAGAACAAACCAGTCTATACCTTAACCTTTCATCAAAAGACCGGATATCCGTTGCCATCATTGATATGATGGGACGTGTGCAACTGAATAAAGTAGTACAACTGGATAAAGGTGAACACAACCTGCCTTTATCCATTGGCCACCTGGCCAAAGGTGTCTACCACGTTCGCGTTACCGGCAGCTCTACCATTAACCAATCCTTACACCTGGTGAAGCAATAAACCAGCCATTATTCAAACCTGTTGTTGCCAAATCAGAACCACTATGTCCAAATAGAAATACCGGGAGTAGCCATACTCCTGGTATTTCCTTACACCGTAAAAAAACAATACTCATGAATGTACCTCTACAGAAATGGTATAAGCGCATTATACCGTTGCTACTTATCTTTTGCTTGCTATGCAACCAGTTGGCAGCTTCGCCGGATTGTCCCATCATATCGGGCAACTTTTCCGGTTTGTCTGATGGCACAACAGTAAACAACAGTTCTACCGGCTGGTACCTCAATGCCACCAATGTGGCGTCCGGTTCGATATTCTGGGTAAAATCCAACCGCTTTCATGCCCAGGAACTGGGTGGTGAAGGCGTTTGGTATTCCAAAGTGTTTTCTGTGGCAGGCTATACTGATTTCCAGATAGCCACCAAGATCACTGCGGAAGGGGATATGAACAGCTCAGAATACGTAAAGGTCTATTACAAGATCAACGGAGGCGCCGAGATATTGCTTGATCAACGTACCGGCAACTTTGGTACTGTTGATTTTATTTCTCCTTTACTGAATGGCAGTAACGTTCAGTTTGTTATCAGGATCTATAACTACAATAACGGGGGCTCACAAACCTCCAAATATTACGTTGAAGATTACCGCGTGTTTAAAGAACATGGTCCCTGTGCGGGTGGTATACCTGTATCTGTTTCGGCAGGTAATAATGGTGTGCTTACTTGTACCAATGGTTCTTTAACCCTGAGTGCCAGTTCTTCTGCATCCGGTGTTAGCTATAGCTGGACAGGCCCCGGCAGCTTTACTTCTAATGCCCAGAGCCCTGTTATTAACGTGGCAGGTACGTATAATGTAGTAGCCACCAATAGCTCGGGTTCCGGATCGGCCAGTATTACCGTTACTGAAAACAAAGCGGCCCCCGGTGTTACGGCCACAGGCGCTTCATTGGGATGCGCCAGCAGTGTTACCATCAGCGCTACTTCACAGGTAGCCAATGCACAATATTCATGGTCTGGGCCTGGTTTTTCCAGTACCCTGCAAAACCCGGTGGTTTCTACTGCAGGAACTTACACGGTTACAGTTACCAATCCTGCCAACGGTTGTACTTCTTCCCAGCAGGTACAGGTTACGGCTGGTAGTGTTACCGCTTCTAGTTTCTGGCTGGAAGATTTTACTTTTGGCAATGGTACTACAACAGATGCGGGCGCTACTCCCTGGACGCTGGAGAATTCCGCCGCCGGTACTTTCTCAGTGCAGAGCAATGAGCTGATGGTTTCCTTTAATGCTGGTAACGAAGGCGTATGGAAATCAGGGGTTATTAATATTGCTTCCAAAAGTAACGTGGTATTCTCCCTTCACCTGCGCAGCGGCACTGCAGGGTCCAGTGATTTCTTTGAAGATGATGATTATATCAGGGTTTACTATAAACTGGATGGCGGAACAGAAACACTGCTTTTTAGTGATATTAATGGGTTGAAGGGAACCAATACTGGTACAGCCCGTGATACCGTTGTTTCGCCTGTATTGAATGGCAGCAACCTGCAGATCATTGTAAAGCTGAGGAATTCCAGTAATACGGAGCGTTATTATTTAGATAATGTAAATCTTACCGGCTATAATACAGGAACGTCTCCCCTCAGTGCTTCTGTAACAGGTGTGGCTACCTGTACAGGTACTGCCCAACTGAATGCCACTGCTACCAGTGCGGTATCTTCCTGGTCGTGGACTGGCCCCAATGGATTTACTTCTGCGCTGCAGAATCCTGCAGTAAGTGCAGGCGGGCAATACGTTGTAACGGCTAACTTCACTGATGGTTGTTCGGCCTCAGTACCGGTAACCGTTACGGAGAATAAGACCGCGCCAGGCGTTACAGCCAGCGGCGGCAGCCTGGCCTGCTTTACCAGCATTACCATCAATGCCAGCTCACCATTGGCTACAGCGCAATATAGCTGGAGCGGTCCCAATAGCTTCACCAGTGCCCTGAAGAATCCTTCAGTTACTGCTGCAGGCACCTATACCGTGACCGCAACCGATCCGGCCAACGGATGTACATCCGTCCAGTCTGTACAGGTAACCCCTGCTTATGGAGTGGCGGGCACGTTGTGGCAGGAAGCATTCCCCACCAACGGTATCAGCGTGGATACCGATGCCACGTCCTGGTCAATAACAGCTCCGTCTGGCGCTGTAGCGGCTACCAACGGCAACCAGTTCAGGGTAAGCAATGTGGGTACTACCAGTGAAGTGGTATGGACATCGGGCAGCATCAACATTGCCGGTAAATCCAATGTAAGCATTAGCGCCGGCGTAAGGAGTTCTGTCATCAACAGCGCCGTGATGAATCCTGACGGCGAGTTTGGCGACTACCTGCGTTTCTATTATCAACTGGATAATGGAACTGCCGTATTATTCAACGAAAAGAAAGGCATCATCAATAGTCACAACACTACACTCACTGCCATATCGGTAGGATCATTGAGCGGTAGCAGCCTGCGTATCATTGTACGCGCCAGGGCTACCGGTAATGATGAGTTCTATTATTTTGACAATGTAACCGTGACCGGCACAGACCAAAGCACGCTTACTGCGCTCGCCTCCGCTAATGGGGCTATTAGCTGTAGCAGCGGTACAGTTACCCTGGCGGGCAGCTCCAATACCGCGGGTGTAAACTATAGCTGGTCTGGTCCGGGTAGTTTCTCTTCCCCCCTGCAAAACCCGTCAGTATCTGTTGCAGGTACTTATACACTTACTGTAACCGATCCTTCTACTAATTGTACGGCTACAGATACAGCGTTGGTAAGCACCAACCTGGTGGCTACCAACCTGTGGCAGGAACAATTCCCCACTAACGGTATCAGTGTTGATACAGATGCTACGCCCTGGTCAATTGCAGCCCCGTCCGGTGCTGTAGCTGCTACCAATGGCAACCAGTTCAGGGTGAGCAATACAGGCACCACCGGCGAAGTGGTGTGGACATCCGGCAAGATCAATATTGCGGGTAAAACCAATGTTACCATCGCTGCCGGTATTAGAAGTGCTGTTACAGGCAGCGGCGTGATGAATGAAACCGGTGAGTATGCAGACTATATCCGGTTTTATTATAAACTCAATAATGGTGCTGAAACCCTGTTCCATGAAGATAAGTCGGATGTGAACAGCCACAGCACTACGCTGAAAGCGCTGTCCAGTGGTGCTTTGAATGGCGACAGCCTCCGCATCGTTGTACGCGCCAGGGCTACCGGCAATGACGAGTTCTATTACTTCGATAATGTACTCATTACCGGTGTATCACAAAGTGGCCTTGATGCAAGCGCTTCTGTAAACGATACGCTTGATTGTATGACCAGCTCAGTTACCTTGTCGGGTAGTTCAACGGCGACGGGTGTAACTTATAGCTGGACAGGTCCTAACGGATTTACAGCTGCTACACAAAATGCCTCTACATCAACACCTGGTACTTATACGTTAACAGTGAGCAATGGAAGCTGTTCTGCAACGGCGGATGTTACAGTAATACAGGGAGGTACCCCACCGGCCAATGTACAGGTAGGTCCTGCTGATCCTGATAGTGTACTTACCTGTAACAGGAACCATGTGTATGTTGTTGCCAGCTCTTCCACACCAGGTGTGTTCTATAGCTGGTCAGGTCCCGATTGGTCTGGTGTTTCGGGTAGTACCATCACTGCCTTTAACCCGGGCGTTTATACAGTAGTAGTGACCGACCCTGCAAATGGTTGTACGACTACCAGGACTTATACTGTGAAGGAAAACAGGGCATTCCCGGGAGCGTCTACAACGCCCAACCTGGCGCTGTTGACCTGTACAAATCCCAGCATATTGATCACAGCAGGTGCTACCAATTCCACCGCGGTTACATATACCTGGACAAGGCCCGATAGCACCACTGCAACAGGTGGTACCATTACGGCTACTACACCGGGTAATTACGGGTTACTGGTTACAGATACCACGAATGGTTGTACCACCTGGACCGGAGCAAGTATCATTGAATACAGAATAGTGCCATCTGGTCTCAGCATTACGGCTCCCGCCAATGCCGGCGCCCTTACCTGTACCAATCCGCAGGTAACGCTTACCGGTAATGCCACTTCCGGCAATGTGAACTATAGCTGGAGTGGTCCCGGAGGTTTCAATGCTACTACTTCTGCAATTAATGCTTCTGTACAGGGTGAATATACCATGACAGCTACCCATACAGTCAGCGGCTGTTCTGCTTTTGTAAACTATAATGTTGTACAGGATATGGAAGCCCCGGCTGCTGTAGTTATTACGCCTGTACCGGCCAACGCTATGATCACCTGTACGGCGCCTAATGTAAACCTTAACAGTAGTTCTACTACACCTAACGTAACGTATAGCTGGAGTGGACCTTCTTTCTCATCAGCTATTCCCAATCCTGCTGTGGATGGAGGTGGTACCTATACAGTAACGGTTACCAATCCGGCCAATGGTTGTACCACGATCGATAGTATAGCTGTAACGGAGAACACTACACCTCCTGCCGGTGTAACGGCCTTTAGTTCTGACCAGTTAACCTGCTTTAATGAAACCGTTAACATCAATGGTAATTCCGGTTCATCGAATGTTTCGTATAGCTGGACAGGTCCCAACGGGTTTACAGCCAATTCAAAGAACGCCGCGGTATCAGTAGCCGGTCCTTACAATCTGACGGTAACCGACAATGTCAATGGTTGTAAGGGGACCGCTGTTGCCAATGTGATCCAAAACATCACACCTCCTGATATTACGGTGTCTAATACAGGACCGCTTACCTGTGAGGTATTCGATGCGGAAATACATGGCTCTTCTACTACCCCTAATGTAAGCTATAGCTGGACGGGGCCGGAAGGCTTTGCGTCTAACTCGCCTGATGAACTGGTATTCTTCCCGGGTGATTATATCCTGACCGTGCTTAACCTCAACAACGGTTGTACGGCTACCGATACTACTACGGTAGAGCAGGATCTTACCGGTTGTGAAGCCGTAAAACCAGGCAATGTAAAAACTGGAACCGTGCAGTCCGAAACTGCCGCTACCCAATCCGGCAAAGCTGCGTTGGAGTACAGAGCCTATCCGAATCCGTTTAGCGACAGGATCAATGTAGAGTTCAAAACACCGGAAAATGCGGTAGTGAATGTTGGCATCTACAATACGGTAGGGGCCTGCAAAAAAGTGTTGTTCAACAACACCGTGCAGCCCGGACAATTATACAAACTGCCGTTTGATGCTACCTTACTGCCGCCGGGCGTATACTATTGTGTGATCAGAATAAATGGCAAACCATATACTATAAAAATGATTGCCATTAAAAAATAGGTAATTCTAATGGGTCAACAGCCGGGCATGAAGCGTAATGCCGATTGCCCGGCTTTTTTAAAATCCAAATCCAATGGTGTATATGTATACAACTTTACCTAAGCATCCTACATACCTGTTACCGGTCTTACTGGCGCTTTGCTGTGGCCGGGTTTGGGCTGGGCCGGGTATGCCGGTGGGCAGCGGGAAACAGTCACCGCACACCCTAAAAACAACCCCTGCTGACTTCTGGGCAGAGCAATTTGCGCTGTCCAATGGTACCCTTTCAGGGACCGGCGCTACGCCCTGGACAACGCAGTATACCGGGCCCGGACAGGCATCACAAAGATTTGCTGTATTCAGCAATGAATTCAGGATTAACAATATTACTGTAAATGGTACCGGAACCTGGACATCCGGCAGCATCAATATTGCAGGCAAAACCAATGTTGCCATAGCTATTGATGTACGCAGTGGCGTTACCGGCAATGGCTCACTGGATGATGATAACAGCGAGCATTACGATTACCTCAGCCTGTATTATAAAATTGATGGTGGCGCCGAGCAGTTGTTCTGGGAAAAACGTGGAGCTATCAATAATAACAGCTCCATTAATACTACGATTACAAAAGATTCACTGAGCGGATCAATGTTACAGATCATTGTGAGGGCAAGGGCCACTGCTACCGATGAGTTCTACTTTTTCGATAATGTAGCGGTATCTGGTACCGACCAGGTAACCATAGATGCCGATGCCACGGTGAGCGGCATACTTACCTGTACAGATACTACCGTATTACTATCCGGTACTTCTTCTGTTGCCGGTGTAAGCTATAGCTGGACAGGTCCTAATGGCTTTACTGCTGGTGATCAGCAAACGGCTGTAAACGTTCCGGGACTCTATACCTTAACGGTGACAGGCGCCGGTGGCGCTGTTACTACAGATACCGTTACGGTAATGCAGGATATAGTACTCCCTATCAACCTTACGGCTTTTGCCAATGACCGGCTTACTTGCTTCATACCTGTGGTAACGATCAGGGGCAATTCCGGTACGCCAGGTGTTACTTATAGCTGGGCAGGGCCCGGAGGATTTACGGCTTCCACGGCCATTACTACTGTAACAGTTAGTGGTCTCTATGCCTTAACGGTCACCAACCCGGTGAATGGTTGCTTCCGCACCATACCGCTTACAGTAATGGAAAACAAAACGCCTCCTGCTGATGTAACAGCTACCGTTTCAGGTATACTTACCTGTACGGAAACCCTGGTGACTATTACAGGCAGCTCTTCCACGCCTAATGCAGGTTATAACTGGATAGGTCCCGAAGACTTTGCCTCCTCTTCATCTGAAGAATGGGTGAGTGCGCCCGGTAACTACATCCTTACTGTCATGAACCAGCAGAATGGTTGTGTGGCGTCTGCCACGGTTACCGTACAACAAGACCTCAGTGAATGCCAGAGTCGGAAAGCTAAAACTGCTTCCCCCAAACGTAAACAATAACAGGACAATTCGCAGGCCTTGATGCCTGCCTTAAAATAAAGGTGGTAAGCGTCTCTGATTAGTACATCCCCCTGCGTTTGCGGGGGGATTTATTTTAGTAAAACACTTTATAGTATTTCTACATATCCGTCTGTTCCATTCACCCGGATCCTCTGTCCGTCTTTGATCAGCCTGGTAGCATGCTCCACGCCGACAACTGCCGGTAAGCCATATTCACGTGCGATCACTGCTCCATGGGTCATCAGTCCACCTACTTCGGTGACCAGTCCTTTTATGGATACAAACAAGGGTGTCCAGCTAGGGTCAGTAAAGGAAGTGACCAATATATCTCCGGCTGAAAGATCAGCATCTTCCATGTTTAAGATCACACGTGCCCGTCCCTCTATAACTCCGGAAGAAACGGCCAGACCTGCAATAGCTCCGGCCGGGATATTTTCCCGTTTGTACGCACTTGCAATAATTTCACCATCAGACGTGATAACGCGTGGGGGAGTTAGTTTTTCATATAGTTTGTATTCGTCTTTTCGTTTGTTGATAAGCTGGTAATATAGCTTATGGGTGTCTACGACTTCGTGAAGCTCTTCAAACGTGAGATAGTATATATCTTCTCTTTCCTGAATAACCCCGGCCTGTACGAGTTGTTCCGCTTCTTTCAGGATAGCCTGCTTATAAATGAAATACCTGCTAACCATGACGTATTTTGGATATTCACGATAACCGGCGAAATTCCGGACCAGGTCGATCATTCGTTTTGTTGCTGTGGCTTTTTGTTCACCATCCGGTAATGGCGCCAACCGTTCTAATAACTCCTGTTCTTTTTTTAAAGCCTCCTGTCGCCCTTGTTCAAATTTCCGGTTGCCGGCACCAGGATCAAAATTTTTGATATGACTAAGGATCATGGGTACAAGTGTAGCAGGGTTTTCACTCCAACGGGTTCTTGTAATATCAATTTCTCCCGCACAGCGCATTCCATATTTGTTAAGATAGGCCTCGATCGCGTCCCGGGTTTCCTTTCCACCATCCAACTTCTCCAGTTTATCCAAAAAGTTATCATCTTTCACCTGTTTCAAATAGTCAATTACTTCCGGATATGGACGAATCACATCTGCGACATCCAATAGCTCCAGGCCCATTGCCGACGTAATATTGTTGGGCACAGATTGAGAAAGGGTGTCTGCCGCATTTTTTTCACCTAACCATTCGTTCATTTTTTCATTGATCCATGAGGAAGCATTCATACCAGTCATGACCACACCAAAACTTTCCGAGCCAGCCGTAGTTTTCCTTAATTCCTGGATATCTTCCAGGATAAAATCAAATAGTTCCGATCCGGATTTTGTTTGGATGTTTTGTTTTAATGCTTCTATCGATGCTTGATTACTCCTGATCAATTCAGAAACGATTGCCGGGTCGTATTCTTTTAGTGTTTGATAATCCCGATGCAACATACCTTTATTGTCTTTACCGGGACCTTGCTCTTTTTTGTCATCCGGCAAAGGTGTTATAACATCTTCCCGGTCTATGAGGGTTGTCAATGCGTCTTTTATGAGCGGGTCGTTTTTTCCCAGAACATTTATTATTGTGTCTCTGCCGGCAGACGAAGCCAGCATCGGTGCAACATCAACAAACAACCTCCCAGCAGCGGTACGCATAGGTGCAGGAGTTGTTAACAGCCAAAATGACAATCCCAATGGTTTCAGGGCGTCGGTCATCATTTGCTGATGACCCACAGATATATATACGTGATAGCCATAGCTATAGGGATCCTGATCATTCTCCGACCGGGTCAATAGGCCGGGGATCGGGTATAACGTAGTGATTGGCCGGCTCTGGACAATATAAAAAGTATCATCAACCAGGCACCATTCGATGTCCTGGGGGCGGCCGAAATGTTTTTCGATCTTTCTGCCCATGTGCTCAAGCTGTAAGATCTGCTCATCCGTCAGCGCCTGCCGGTTCTGCTGCTCAGGCCCGATCTCCTGTTCTTGTGTACCCCCGTCTTGTAAGGCATAAATAGCCAGTTTCTTGGCGGATATCTTCTTGTCAGTAACCTTTCCGTTGCTCACTTTATAGTGGTCAGCATTCACGAGGCCGGAGACCATGGCTTCACCAAGCCCGAAGCTGGCGTCAATGGATAGTACTTTCCTGTTGGAAGAGACGGGATCAGCAGTGAATAAAATTCCTGCCGCCTGCGGGAAGACCATCTTCTGTACAACCACAGCCAGGTACACTTTACGGTGGTCGAAGCCGTTTTGCATCCGGTAGATTACCGCACGATCCGTAAATAGAGAAGCCCAGCACCTGCTGATATGTTGTAGGATGGCTTCCTTTCCGATAACGTTCAAATAGGTATCCTGCTGGCCTGCGAAGGATGCCGTCGGCAGGTCTTCTGCCGTAGCGCTGGACCGCACAGCAAAGGCATCTGTTGAATCAAACTTTGTGAGATAACCCGTGATCGCTGAGGTTATATCCTCAGCAATGGGTATGCTTTCGATGGCCATACGGATCTTTGCGCTGATCTCGCTGATAGCTGACCGCTCTTCTGCCTTAAAATGCGTTAATTCATCCAGCAAGCTGTTGAGCTGCTGATTATTTTCGGTTATTTTTTTATACGCTTCGGTGGTAACGCAAAAACCCTCCGGTACCCGTATCCCCTTGATCCTGGACAGTTCGCCCAGATTAGCGCCCTTGCCTCCTGCAGCTATAAACTTTGATCTGTCGATCTCCTGAAAACAGAGCACATACGAGTTCATATTTTTTTCCTCCATCTTTTCTATTTTGAAAGATTAAATGTAATGATTCTGTATACTTTTAAATTGTCCTGTTTTCGAGTATGGATTCAGGTGTATTTACATACGCATCAGGTTGGGATATAGCCTGAGGTACAGTTGGGCGCATCCCATTTTTCACCACCTCTCACTCCCTTATTGCCAATATCCTGTTTATTATAACGGAGGAATACATTCCCATGGATCATATACATCCATTTCTTTGAATGCAAAACTATTGCCCGGAGCAGGCTGTGCTGTTATACGATTTCAGGTATTGTTTATATAATTCGGTGTTACCTGTTAAAAAATGTTGAATTATACGTTATCCAATGGCTTGCGGTGGTGGTCTTTCTGTTTCCTGAATTCCGAAGGGTTAAAGCCTGTTGTCTTTTTAAACTGGGCCGAGAGGTGGGCCACGCTGCTATAGCCGAGCTGGAAGGCGATCTCGCTGAGGCTTAATTCACCATACGTCAGCAACTCTTTTACCCGTTCTATTCTTTGCAGGATCACGTATTTCTCAATGGTGATGCCTTCCACTTCCGAAAACAGCTTGCTGAGGTAAGAGTAATCTTTATGCAGGGTATCGGACAGCAGCACGGAAAACTTATGGTTATCATCCAGTTCCCCGGCATGGATAAGTCGGATAATGGTAGTGCGTATTTGCTCAATGGTCTTTCGTTTCTGGTCGTTCAGTATTTCAAACCCCAGGGAGGTCAGGTTGGTCTTAATGGCTTCCAGTTGTTTGCTGTTGGGCGTTTTTTCCAACTCTACTTCTCCCAGTTTCACATTCACCGGGTGAAGGCCTTCCTGTTCAAATACCTGCTTTACTACCAGGATACAGCGGTTGCAGACCATATTCTTGATGTATAATTCCATGATGCGCAAGGTAATAATATTGTGGAGAGTTAACCGTCGAAAAGAACTTACCGGCTATCTTAACATACCAGCAATCCGTCTAATTTAAAGACATTTTAATCCCGCCATTGTTTGAATTTCATAATTTCGATTATGGGTAAGGCGGAATCAATCAGCGACTTTTACAAACGGATCGGCAGTCCTGCTTCCGGAACCGGGCGGGTAATTTATGATAAACAACACCAGCGCCAGGAGTTGGGCCACCTGAATGTGTACAGGCGCAGCGACTTCTACTGCAAAACCTATTCTCCGTATAACCGTCGTGACTTTTATAAGATATCGCTTATTATAGGAGAGGGCATGTTGTATTATGCCGACAAGGGGATCAAAATAGATAAGCCGGCTTTATTATTCTCCAATCCTACTATCCCTTATGCCTGGGAAGCTTCTTCTTCCCGGCAGGAAGGATTCTTCTGCCTGTTTGATCAGCAGTTTGCCGACCGCACTACCCGCAATGAAGGCATCATGGAGTCGCCATTATTTAAAATAGGCGGCGATCCCATCTATTTTGTCACTCCTCAACAGGTGGATTTCCTGTGCGACATATTCGCTAAAATGCAGGTGGAGCTTGAATCGGAGTACATTCATAAATATGACCTGCTGCGCAATTATGTGAACCTGATCATTCATGAAGCATTGAAGTCAAAACCTGCCGACAGTTATTTCCAGCATACGAATGCTTCCTCCAGAATAGTTGCTTTATTTATTGAATTGCTGGAAAGGCAGTTCCCTATTGACTCGCCCGACCATGTGCTGAAGCTGAAAACAGCGGGTGATTATGCCCTGCACCTATCGGTCCACGCCAATCACCTGAACCGCGTAGTAAAGGAGGTCACCGGCAAAACAACTACCGAGCATATAGCCGATCGTATTGTGAAAGAAGCGAAGGCCCTGTTGCTGCATACCAACTGGAACGTGTCTGAGATAGCCTATAGTCTTGGTTTTGAATACCCCGCCTACTTTAACAACTTCTTTAAAAAACAAACGCAACAAACGCCCAGATCATTCCGGGCATAGCTTGTTTGAATTTTATAGCTTTTTGTTTGAAATGTATAACGGTTGTGCTGGTGTCCTTGGATACCTTTACATATACATACTTTAATCAGTACCCTTTTTAAACGTTCGCCTGCCATCTCTGAAAATCACACAGATTGTAACTCATAAGCATGTCAAGAAATCAACTGGTTAGCCTGACAGGGCTGCTAAGCATCTTCTGCTTCCAGGTAGCGGAAGCGCAGGTGCTTACCCTGAAGGAGGCTGTACAAACAGCCCTGCACAATTACAGCGCTATTAAAGCAAAGGTCAATTATGTCAATGCTTCCAAAGCTACCGTTAAGCAAAGCGTTAAGGAATACCTGCCCGATCTTAGTATTTCCTTTCAGCATGACTATGGAACAGTGAACGGTCAAACAGGCCCGTTATACGCACTTCGTGGAGCAAGCGCAGCCTCTTCTTCCGGACAACCACTGGCAGAACAAAATTGGCATGCGGCCTTCGGCGCACTATACCTCACCAATGTCAACTGGGACTTCTTTTCCTTTGGCCGAGCGAAGGAAAAGATCAAAACAGCACAGGCAGTAGTGGCCCGGGATGAAAGTGACCTGGCGCAGGAACAATTCCAGCATGAGATACGGGTATCGGCTGCTTACATGAACCTGCTGGCGGCGCAACGGCTTACCCAATCCTGGCAAAATAACCTCGACAGGGCAGTGGCTTTGCAGGGAATCGTGACCACGCGTGTAAAGAACGGCCTGAATGCGGGGGTAGATTCTTCCCTGGCAAATGCCGAAGTATCCGGCGCCAGAATAGTATTAACACGGGCAAAGGATTATGAGCAGGAACAGGCCAACCAACTGGCTATATTAATGGGTGTGCCTATGCAGGACTTCATACTGGATACCCAATTTGTGGCCCGTATACCGGCAGCTTTTTATGATACGGCTACCAATCGCCAGCAACACCCGTTGCTTGCTTTTTACCAGCGCCGTATTGACCTGAGTAATGAACAGGCAAAATATTTCAGGACCTTCAATTACCCCACGTTCACCTTGTTTGGCGTTTTTCAGGGAAGAGGTTCCGGCTTCGACCCTAACTATGGCATACAAGGCCTGGATAAATACAGCCAGAGTTACGGGAAAGGGATCGACCCGGTGCGCGCCAACTACCTGCTGGGCGTGGGCATGGTCTGGAACCTTACCACTCCTTTACGGATACAGCAGCAGGTAACTGCTCAGAAATTTATATCACAGGCATTGAAAGATGAATATGATCTTACTGATCAGCGATTAAAGGCCCAGTTGGTGCTGGCCGATAACAAGATCACCAATGCATTGGACAACTACCGGGAGGCGCCGGTGCAGGTAAAAGCTGCTTCCGATGCGTACCTCCAGAAATCGGTATTGTATAAGAACGGGCTTACGAATATGGTGGATGTAACGCAGGCCCTCTATGCACTGAACCGTGCTGAAACAGACCGTGCCATTGCCTATAACAATGTATGGCAGGCACTGTTATTGAAAGCAGCCGCCACCGGAGATTTCGCTTTATTTTTTAATGAGTTTTAATTGAACCATGGGACTGATAAGAACCGCACTTAGAAAACCTATCTCCATACTGGTATTGGTAGCCGGGTTATTGTTTTTTGGTATCAGCGCTGTACGTACCATCAAGGTGGATATATTTCCGCAGATGAACCTGCCGGTAATCTATATTTCACACCCTTTCGGTGGTTATACACCTTCACAGATGGAAGCCTTCTTCGGCAAGCAGTACATTAATATATTATTGTTTGTAAATGGTATCAAGACCATTGAGACCAGGAACTCGCAGGGACTTACCCTGATGAAGATCACTTTTTATCCCAACACCAACATGGCGCAGGCCGCTGCAGAATTGAGCGCCTTCTGTAATCGGGCGCAGGCCATCTTCCCACCGGGATCACAACCGCCTTTCATCATACGCTTTGATGCTTCCACCCTGCCGGTAGGGCAACTGGTATTGAGCAGTCCTACCCGCACCAACAATGAATTGATGGATATGGCCAATGTGTATGTGCGGGCTGCCTTTACTTCCATTCCGGGCTTGGTGGGTTCACCTCCCTTTGGTGGTAATATCCGCACCGTCGTTATCAAAGCCGATCCTGAACTATTGCGTTCACACCAGCTTACACCCGATCAACTGGTAGAAGCATTGCGGGTCAACAACCAGGTATCGCCCGGTGGTAATGTGCGCATTGGTGATTATAATTATATAACGCCGGCCAATACGGTCATTAAAACAGTAAAAGACTTTGAGAACATGCCTTTGTTCAAAGGTGGCGTACAGAACCTGTACCTGCGGGATGTAGCTACCGTGGAGGACGGCGCTGATATTACTATGGGCTACGCCCTGGTGAATGGAAAACGCTCTGTGTATTTAAGTATTGCCAAGTCGGCAGATGCCTCTACCTGGGAAGTGGTGCAGAAACTGAAAGCTGCCCTGCCTAAGTTCCAGGCACAGCTTCCCGAAGATGTAAAATTGTCCTATGAATTTGATCAGTCGGTATATGTGATCAATGCGGTAAAGAGCCTGCTGAGTGAAGGAGCCATCGGCGCCATCCTTACGGGATTGATGGTGCTAATGTTCCTGGGCGATGCAAGGGGAGCGCTCATCGTGATCCTCACCATCCCTACATCTATTATATCGGGCGTATTATTCCTGCAACTGTTGGGTCAAACGATCAATATCATGACGCTGAGCGGTCTGTCACTCGCCATTGGTATTCTTGTAGATGAATCGACGGTGACGATCGAGAACATCCACCAGCACCTCGATATGGGCAAGCCCAAGGCCAAAGCCATCTGGGATGCCTGTAAGGAAATAGCTTTCCCGAAACTATTGATCCTTTTCTGTATCCTCGCGGTATTTGCACCGGCCTTTACCATGCAGGGCATTCCGGGTTCTTTGTTCCTGCCACTGTCGCTGGCCATCGGCTTTTCTATGATCGTGTCTTACTTCCTCTCGCAAACCTTTGTGCCAGTCATGGCCAACTGGATCATGAAAGCGCATAAGGGTACGCCTGTGGTGGCAACGGAACATCAGGAAGACTGGGAGCTGAAGGCCGCCATGGCCGAAAGGGCCCATGCAAACAGCAATGGTAAGCTCACCCGCTTTGAAAAATTCCGCGGACGCTACATGCGCTTCCTCGATCGTTTGTTACGGTTCCGCAAGCCGGTAGTGGCAGCTTCTTTGATAGTGACTATTGGAGCGGTGATGCTATTGCTCTCCAATATCGGGCGCGATGTATTGCCCAAAGTAAATGGCGAACAGTTCCAGGTGCGGTTGCGGGCGCCGGAAGGCATGCGGATAGAGCGTACCGAACAAAAAATGGTGAAGTTGCTGGACATAGTGGGACAGATCGTAGGCAAGGGCAATATTGCTATTAGTTCGGCTTTTGTGGGCCAGCACCCGGCCTTATTTTCCATCAGTCCCATCTACCTGTTCACCAGTGGTCCGCATGAAGCGGTATTGCAGTTGGCCCTGCAGGAAGATTATAAAGTGAACATGGATGAGCTCAAGGAAAAGATACGGGCTGAAGTAGCCCATGCCATGCCGGACGTAAAACTGTCGTTTGAGCCTATTGAGCTTACCGATAAAATATTGAGCCAGGGATCGCCTACACCCGTGGAAGTGCGGCTATCCGGGCGGAATAAAAAGCTCAATGAAGAGTATGCTTATAAGCTGATGGATAAGCTGCGTCAGATCAGCTACCTGCGTGATATACAAATTGCGCAGCCAATAAGATACCCGGCGCTTAACATTAATATCGACAGGATAAAAGCCGCCCAATTGGGTGTTGACATGTCGGATATCTCCCGCTCACTGATTGCTTCCACTTCTTCTTCGCGCTATACAGAAAAAAATGTGTGGCTGGATGAAAAAGCCGGATTGAGCTACAGTGTACAGGTGCAGGTGCCTGAAAATAAGATGGCCAGTATTCATAGCATTGGTGAGATTCCCGTATTCAGGAACGCCCCACGCCCGGTACTGAGTGATGTAGCTACTATTGAAACCGACACTACTTATGGCGAAAATGATAACCTGGGCGCTATGCCGATTGTATCAGTAACGGCCAACCTGGTGGATATAGACCTGGGCACTGCAACTACTGATGTAAAAGCGGCCATTGCTGCGCTGGGTGAACTGCCCCGCGGCCTGACCGTTGAACCAATAGGAATGGGGCAGGTACTGACAGAAACATTGGATAGTTTACAGTCGGGTTTGATCGTAGCCATTGTGGTGATCTTCCTCATGCTGGCCGCCAACTTCCAGTCGTTCAAAGTATCACTGGTGGTGCTGACAACAGTGCCGGCGGTATTGCTGGGTGCTTTGCTGATGTTGCTGGCTACTGGCTCTACATTGAATCTGCAGTCATACATGGGTATCATCATGTCGGTAGGGGTATCTATTGCGAATGCGGTATTACTGATCACCAATGCCGAGCAGTTGCGCAAGCACAATGGCAATGCCCTGCAGAGCGCCCGGGAAGCGGCGGCCCTGCGGTTACGTCCTATCCTGATGACCAGTGTGGCGATGGTAGTGGGAATGGTCCCCATGGCAGCCGGGCTGGGTGAGGCAGGCGACCAGGTATCGCCTTTGGCAAGAGCGGTGATCGGTGGTCTGATCGCTTCTACGTTTGCTACCTTGCTCTTATTGCCCTCGGTATTTGCCTGGGTACAGGGGAAAGCGTCTATCGCTTCTGTTTCCCTCGACCCGGAAGATAAAGAGAGCAGGTTTTATGTGGGCGATAGCTAAGCATTGCCCCTTTAGGGGCTTCCGCTTTGTAGAAATTAACGTCAATAGGTTTTCACAGCCCTGTAGGGGCTGCCCCTCGTGCCTTAAAACAAAATATTATGAAAGCAATAAATGTTTCACCCGTTGTATTTATCAGCCTGTGCATGATCTATATAGCCTGCAATTCTTCTCACGGAGAGAAGAAAAAAGATGATGCCGTAGCGGCTTTACCGGCAGCTATTGATGTATTCCCTTTAGAGAAAGACAAATTGTCTACTGCCTTCCAAACACCTGCAGAGTTGATCGCCTGGCAGCAGGTAGATCTCTATGCCAAAGAGAACAGCTTTGTGCGCAAGTTGTATGTGGATGTAGGTGCTGAGGTAAAGGCCGGACAATTGCTGGCTTCACTGGAAGCGCCAGAGCTCAATTCAAGGCTGGCTGCGGCAGAGTCGAGACTGAAATCACAGGAGGCAATCTATACTGCCAGCAAATCACAATATGACCGCCTGTACGAAACGAGCAAAACGCCAGGCACTATTTCTCAGAACGACCTGGACCAGGCAGCCGCCAGAAAGAATTCCGACCTGGCGCAATGGGAAGCGGCCAAAGCAGCGCACAAAGAAGTCATGATCACCCGGGGATACCTGGAGATCAGGGCGCCCTTCAATGGCGTGATCAGTGCGCGCAATGCCAATACCGGTGCGTATGTAGGTCCTTCCGGCAAGGGATCGGAGTTCCCCATGTTCACCTTGCAGGAGCAACGCAAGTTGAGGCTGGTGGTAGCAGTACCCGAAGCCTATATTGGATACCTCGATCATAAAAACCCGGTGGAGTTCACAGTGAAGGCCATACCCAATGAAACATTCAAAGGTCATATCAATCGTTTATCGGGCGCGTTGGACAACAGGCTGCGTTCAGAACGCATAGAAATAGATGTGGAGAACAACAATAAAAGATTATTGCCTGGCATGATCGCAGAAGTCAACATCCCGTTCCCGGCCAAAGACAGTATTCTGATCGTTCCGAAAACAGCCCTGGTCAATTCACCGGAAAGAACATTCGTGATCCGTATTGTGAACCATAAAGCGGAGTGGGTGGATGTAAAGAAAGGCCGTGAGTCCGGTGGTAAGATCGAGATCTATGGGGCAGGCCTGCAACCCGGTGATCAACTGGTGAAGAAAGCCAGCGAAGAAATAAGAGAAGGATCAGATGTGCAGCACGTGAAAGCGGTAGCTGCGTTTAAATAAACATACTAAATTGAATCTTATGCAGTACAGAACACTCGGAAAAACAGGCGAGCAGCTATCAGCTATTGGCCTGGGTTGCATGGGTATGAGCTTTGCCTATGGACCAGTCGACGACACAGAATCTATTGCTACCCTGCATCGTGCGTTGGACCTTGGTATCAACTTCTGGGATACCGCCGATATGTATGGATATGGCAAAAATGAAGAGCTCATCTCAAAAGTGCTGGTGCCCAACCGTGATAAAGTTTTCATTGCTACCAAGTTTGGCTTCCGCTTACGCGAAGATGGCACCAATTACTTTGATGGGTCGGTGGCCCATCTTAAAAATGCGGTGGAAGGCAGCCTGAAGCGTTTGAAAATTGATACCATCGACCTGTACTATGCCCACCGTATTGATCCCAATGTGCCTGTGGAAGAAATGGTAGGAGCGATGGCCCAACTGGTGAAAGAAGGTAAGGTGCGTTACCTTGGTTTGTCAGAAGCCTCTGTCGCCTCTATCCGCAAGGCGCATGCGGTACACCCTATTGCAGCCCTGCAAAGTGAATATGCGGTGGTAACACGCGGGGTGGAAAATGAGATACTGCCTGTGGTCCGTGAGCTGGGTATTTCATTGGTACCCTATAGTCCGTTGGGAAGAGGATTGATCACTGCCACTGTACAGGATAAGGATCAACTGGCGGCAGATGATTTCCGCAGAACATTGCCCCGCTTCAATGATGAAGCCAACTGGGATAACAACCAAAAGCTGGTAGCTGCCTTTGCTGCCTTCGCAAAGGACAAAAATTGTACGCCGGCGCAACTGGCGCTCGCATGGGTATTAGCGCAAGGAGATAATATCATTCCTATCCCCGGTACCAAAAAGAGAAAATACCTGGAAGAAAATGCCGGTGCGGTGAATGTGGTGTTAACACCTGCCGACCTGCAGGAGATGGAAGGATTGTTGAAAAAATACCCCGCTGCCGGTGAGCGTTACAGTGAAGGCGCTATGAAGCTGGTCAATAAATAGCAAGTAGCGAGTAGCTAGTGGCTAGTGGGCTGTTGCCGCGCATAAGCCCACTAGCTACTCGCCATTTACCACTTGCCTGCCTTCCCCCACTTGCCATTCCTTTTAATATTGTTCTGCGGCAAGAATTCGTGTAATTCGCCTCCAATTCGTGTAATTCGTCCTAAAATCTTCGTACATTTCTACGTGATTGCTATCATTCACGTAAAATTCCTATACCTGTAAAAAGAACCAGGGCTCGTCTAAATCACTCAACATGAAAGGAATCTCCATAACCCGGTGGTTCAGGAATGTCTCGATTGCCAGAAAACTGTACTTCACCGTAGGCATCATGGCCCTGCTGATTGCGATTGAACTGGGCGCACTTGTATTTTCCATTAATACACTTTCCTCTGTAAGGGCCTATGTGAATGGGGAAGGACTTTGGTCCAAGGCCCAGAAAGATGCCATGTACCAATTGCTCAAATATGGCCGCAGCAGGAATGAGGCCGATTACCTGGAATTCAAAGAGTTTATGAAAGTGCCCATGGGCGATCATAAAGCATTGGCGGAATTGGCCAAGCCCAACCCGGATATGCAGGTAGCGAGACAGGGCCTGATAGAAGGACGCAACCACCCGGATGATGTGGACGGCATGATCAAACTGTTCCGGAGGTTCAATAACAATTACTACATCAGCAGGGCCATTAAAGCATGGGTTGACGCTGACAACCTGGTGCCCGGGTTTTATGTGATTGGCGATAAACTGCACCGGGAGATCAATGCTCCCAATCCATCTGTAGAGCGTATCAGTGCCATATTGCAGGAAATTGATCCGCTGAATGAAAAATTAACGCCCATCGAGGATAAGTTTTCCTTTACACTGGGAGAAGGCTCCCGCTGGCTGGAAAACCTGGTATTGCGGATACTGTTCATTATTGCCCTCACAGTAGAACTTACCGGGCTGGTATTGGCTATCCTGGTGAGCCGCAGTATCCAGAAAGGATTGAATGAGATCTTACATACAGCGCAGGCTGTTACACAGGGCGATCTGAGTAGCCGGGCAAAAGCATTTTCCAAAGATGAGATCGGGATACTGGCCAATGACTTTAATAAAATGACGGCTGAGCTGGAACGTATGACAGACGTGATCCAGGAAACGAATATCAACCTGGAGCGCAAAGTACAGCAGCGTACAGCCGAACTGGAGCGCAAGAACAAGGAACTGGAACAATTTGCCTACGTGGCTTCCCATGATCTGCAGGAACCATTAAGGACTACTACCGGATTTGTGGAGGCCCTCCGCAAACAATACCGGGGAATGCTGGATGAACATGCCGACAGGTACCTCGATTATATCGCCCAGTCATCAGACCGCATGAAAACACTGATCAAAGACCTGCTGGATTATTCCCGGATAGGACGGGAAAAGCAGTTTGTGAAAGTTGACTGCAATGTGGTGTTGAGGGAAGTGCTGACCGACCTGGATTCGGTGATCAGGGAAAGCGAGGCTGTCATTAAAACGGATGAACTGCCGGTGATCAGTGCTTTTCCCACAGAGTTTAAACTGTTGTTCCAGAACCTCATTACCAATGCTATTAAATTCAGAAGGCCCGGCGTATCACCCATGGTAGGTATTTCTGCACGCTCCGAAGACGGGCATTGGAAATTTGCTGTCCGCGATAATGGCATCGGTATTGATCCCGGTCACCAGGACAGGATCTTTATTATTTTCCAGCGATTGCATAACCGGTCCGACTATGAAGGATCGGGTATTGGCCTGGCCCACTGTAAAAAGATCGTTGAATTACATGGTGGCACGATCTGGGTAGAATCGTCGCCCGGTAAAGGCAGTACCTTTTACTTTACCATTGCCGACCAGCCTGTTCATACCGAAGATGCGCCTATCCAGGGTAGCCGGCAGCCTGTTAACTCCTGACCCCATTTTTACATAACAATACAATAACAAAGCTCCGCTTTATACAACCTATCCCTGAAAGTGGCCATTGTGTCGAACTTTTTTGGGTGGGACCTTCGTGTTGTTCAACAGGATACCCTGCCCATACAAAGAAGGGGGATGATTGGTTCGCCCGTTAGTAAAATATTGGAACCGAACAAATTAAAACCGGGAAGCTAAAAATTAATGGCATTGTTCCGGTACAGTTTAATAATTTTGCGCCATCTCAGGAAAAATCCCTGCAACTCTCAGGCAGGTATTATCCCAGGATTGACGCCCCCTTGTCATCCCTGCTTTTGCAAAGCAGCCAGGTTACCGTGCATGTTATTTGCATGTACCGGTGTATCAATAAATAAATGCGCATTATGAACAACCTATATAAAGAAAGGCTTTCTGAAAAAAAGAAGATCCTGCGGGCATTTCTGTTGGCACTGGCCATGCCGCTATTGTTGCCCGCACAGCAATCAACCAGTGATAGCGTATTACAACAGGCTACGATAGAAAATGTCATTCAATATGCCATTAAACGACAGCCCTCGGTACAGCAGTCGCTGATTGACCAGGAAATTACAGAAACAACCATTAAGAGTAAACTGGCCGATTGGTATCCCCAGGTAAACTTCGGTTACAACTTCAACCACATCTTTCAACTGCAAACATTTGTGGTGGGCGGTGAGGTACGCTCCGCCGGTTTAAGGAACACTTCTGCCTTGCAGTTTACAGCTACCCAAAACATCTTTAACCGGGATGTTTTACTGGCCAGTAAAACAGCGAGGGATGTACGCCAACTGTCCCGGCAGAATACCAGCAGCACGAAGATTGACGTGGCTGTTAATGTATCCAAAGCATTCTATGATGTGCTGGCTACCGAGCAGCAGATCAGGATAGCCACGCAGGATATCACCCGCCTGGAACGTAGCCTCAAAGATGCACAGGCGCAATACAATGCCGGCGTAACCGATAAAACGGATTACAAAAGAGCTACCATTGCACTGAACAACACAAAGGCCCTGCTGAAAAGCAATCAGGAAGTGCTGAAGGCAAAAGTGGAATACCTGAAGGCCCTCATGGGATATCCTGCCAGCCAGCCGCTGGACATTATTTACGACAGCCTGCAGATGGAAAAGGAGGTGACACTGGATACATTGCAAACAGTGAATTATACCAGCCGTATAGAGTTCCAGACATTGCAAACGCAACGCAGGTTGCAACAGGCCAATGTAAAATATAATAAATGGAGCTACCTGCCCAGTGTAGCTGCCAATGGCGCTTATAACCTGAACTACCAGAATGATGAGTTTTCCAAAGTGTATAACAGGAACTATCCTTATTCTTTCGCCGGCCTTACGGTGTCTGTTCCTATTTTCCAGGGTGGTAAGCGGAAGTACAATATTCAACAGGCCGAATGGCAATTGAAATCCATTGACTGGCAGGAGATCAACCTGAAGAATAGTATCAACGCAGAATATTCGCAGGCGCTGGCTGTTTACAAAGGTAACCTGGCGAGCTACCTGGCGCTGAAAGAAAACATGGAGCTGGCGCAGGAGGTGTATGATGTCATCAACTTACAATACCGGTCGGGGGTTAAAACTTATCTCGAAGTCATTACCGCCGAGTCGGACCTGCGCACGGCAAGGATCAATTATTACAATGCCTTGTACCAGGTATTATCCGGTAAAATAGATGTACAAAAAGCATTGGGTCAAATCAATTACTAATATCAAACATCTCAGTATATGTTGTTCAAAAGGATAGGATATTTTACAAGTGTAGGTTGTATGTTGGTCATTGCTTCCTGCGGGGGTAATAAACAGCAACCTGCTGCACAGGGCCCGGCCCCGGCTGTTCCTGTAACAGTAGCCAAAGTAACTATTACCGATGCAGTTTATTTCGATGAATACCCCGGCACCGTTACTGCCCTTAACCAGGTAGAACTGCGTGCGCAGGTAAACGGGTATATTACCGGTATCTATTTCCAGGATGGCGCCCGTGTGAAAAAAGGGCAACGCCTTTATTCAATAGATCAACAGCAATATGAGGCCAATTACCAGCAGGCAGTGGCCAATCTGGCCGTACAGGAAGCCAACCTGGTGAAGGCACAGAAGGATGCCGACCGTTATCATGAACTGGACAGGCAGGATGCCATTGCCAAACAGCAGGTAGACAATGCCGATGCTGCACTGGAAGCTTCCAAAAAACAGGTGGATGCTGCGAAAGCCAATATCCGCGCGGTACAAACCAATGTAAAGTATTCCACTATCTACGCGCCTTTTGATGGCACCATTGGTATTTCACAGGTAAAAGTAGGCGGACCTATTTACGCAGGACAAACCATATTGAATACGGTATCTTCCGATCACCCGATGGCGGTTGATTTTGCCGTCAACCAGCAGGAACTGTACAGGTTTGTGCAACTGCAGCAGCAGGGAACCAAACCGAAGGATTCGCTCTTTACCATTGCTTTTGGCAATGATGTATATCCGCAGCCAGGTGCTATCAGCCTGATAGACCGTGCTGTTGATCCGCAAACCGGCAATATCAAAACAAGGCTGGTATTCCCCAATCCTAAGAATATGCTGAAAGCCGGTATGACCGCTACCGTGCGGGTGAAGAATAATACTGCTACTGCATCTGTTATTATTCCTTATAAAGCAGTGGTAGAGCAGTTGGGTGATTTCTTTGTGTATGCTGTAACGGATAGTAATACGGTTACACAGCGTGAAGTGGCCCTGGGCAGGCAGATTGGTACCGATGTGATTGTGAAGGACGGCGTTAAAGCCGGTGAAACAATTGTGGTGCAGGGGGTACAGAACTTGCGGGAAGGTTCTAAGATCACTACGGCGCCACCACAACAGCCGGGAGCAGGTGCAGCACCCGCTAAGAAATAAGGAAATGCCTGTTGCCCATTATTATTTGAACAGAGGACTTTAAAGAAGATAACTAATGATAGCAGATACTTTTATAAAACGCCCGGTAACGGCCATTGTTATATCGATCGTGATTGTACTGGTGGGGTTGATATCACTGAGTAACCTGCCTATTGCGCAGTACCCGGATATTACCCCGCCTACGGTTTCTGTAGCGGGTAGCTTTACCGGCGCAGATGCCCAAACGGTGGAACAAACCACTACCACGGCCATTGAAACGCAGATCAACGGTACGCCGGGCATGACCTACATGTCCAGCAACAGTACCAGCAGCGGCCAGAGCAGTATTACCGTAAACTTTGAAGTAGGTACGGATATTAATATTGCTACGCTGGATGTACAGAACCGCGTGAGTGTGGCCGAGCCTACTTTGCCCGATGCAGTAAAGCGGTTGGGGTTAACAGTGCGTAAACGTAACCCCAGCATCATGGTGGCCCTGGCACTGTATTCGCCCAATGGAACAAAAGATGCCACTTTTTTGGGTAACTACTCCAACATCTACATCAAGGATGCCTTATTGCGGGTGAAAGGGGTGGGTGATATTGTTACCCGTGCAGATGATTTTGGTATGCGTATCTGGCTCGATCCACAAAAGCTGGCTGCCATGAACCTGACCACTGCAGAAGTATTGGCGGCTTTGGCCGAACAGAACCTGCAGGTCGCCGCCGGTACAGTGGGTAGTAACCCCCAGCCCAGTGCGCAGGCATTTGAGTATAGTGTGCTTACCAACAGCCGCCTCAATACCAAAGACCAGTTTGAGAATATCATTGTGCGTACCCGCCCGGCGGATGGCAGCATTGTGTACCTGAAGGATGTAGCCCGCGTGGAGCTGGGTAAGTTTGATTATGGTAATAATGCCTTTGTAAAAGGGAAGCCGGCTGCTTTTATCCTGATTTACCAGGCGCCGGGCGCCAATGCCATTGAAACCTGGGAAGGATTGCAGACAGCCTTGACCGACCTGAAAAAGACTTTCCCCAAAGACGTGGATATTGCCGTTCCGCTGGAAACAGTTACGGTGGTGAAGGTATCTATCAATGAAGTAATGCATACGCTGATAGAAGCGCTGATACTGGTGGTATTGGTCGTATTTCTCTTCCTGCAGAACTGGCGTGCTACGCTGATTCCTGTACTGGCCATCCCGGTATCACTGATCGGCACCTTCATCTTCTTTATTCCTTTCGGATTTACGATCAATACGCTTACCCTGTTTGCGTTTGTATTGGCCATCGGTATTGTGGTGGATGATGCCATTGTGGTGGTGGAAGCGGTACAGCATTACATTGACCATGAGAAACTATCGCCAAAAGAAGCTACGCAAAAAGCCATGGCGGATATCTCCGGCCCGGTAGTAGCCATTGCGTTGATCCTCGCCGCAGTATTTGTGCCGGTAGGTTTTATCCCCGGTATCGTAGGGCGGCTGTACCAGCAGTTTGCGATAACCATCGCGGTCTCGGTCATCATCTCGGCATTCGTGGCGCTGTCCTTAACACCGGCTTTGTGCTCCATCATGCTCAAGCCTTCCAAAGAAGAGAATGCCCGCAGGAACATCCTGGAAAAATTCTTTGCCTGGTTCAACAGGATATTTGGCCGCCTTACCAATTCCTATACAAGAGGGGTGGGCAAATGGATCAAAGGTGCACCGTATGTCATCGTCATGATGGTCTGCCTTTTTGTTGGCCTCTTCTTTATGTTTAAAAATAAACCTACCGGGTTCATTCCATTGGAGGATGAAGGCCGTTTGTACGTGACGTACGAAATGCCCGAAGGTACATCCACCACCCGGAGCGTAGCCATGATAAAAGATGTAATGGCCCGGATACAATCCATGCCGCAGGTGAACATAGCAGGTGGCCTGGCAGGTTTGAACATTATCAACTTTTCTTTCAAGTCCAACTCGGGAACGATATTCGTGAACCTGAAAACATGGGATGAACGTAAAGGGCCGCAGAACCATGTGCAGGCAGTAATAGCGGAGATACAGAAGCGTACGGCCGACATCAAGGAAGCACGTATCCGGGCGATAGCGCCGCCGGCCATTCCCGGCCTTGGCGCTACGGCAGGTTTTACGTTTGAATTACAACAAACCACCAGTACCGATAATGTACAGGAGTTTGAAAAAGTAGCGCAGAAATTCCTGGGCGCCCTGTACCAGCGGCCTGAGATTGGCGTAGCCTATACTTTCTTCTCTACCAAAACACCCAGCTACCAGGTGAATGTGAACCGGGAGCAGGCCATGAAGTTGGGCGTGCAGATCTCAGATGTATACAGCACCATGTCTACCCTGCTGGGTAGCAGCTACGTCAATGACTTTAATATCTACGGGCGGAACTTCCGGGTTATGGCCATGGCAGATAGTAGCTTCCGTTCTTCGATAGATGACTTCCGCAACTTCTATGTGCGCAATACACAGGGGAATATGATCCCGCTGAGCTCACTGGTGACTGCGAAGGTGATCGAGAACCCGGCGGTAATATCACACTACAATATTTACCGGTCTATCGAGATCAATGGTTCGCCCAAACCTGGTTTTAGTAGCGGACAGGCCATACAGGCCCTGCGCGAAGTAGCTGGTCAGGTGTTGCCGGCCGGTTATGGTTATGAGTTCTCGGGCATGAGCCGGGAAGAGATCAAAGCGGGGGACAGTACTACCACCATCTTTGCTATTTCTATTGTATTCGTATTCCTCTTCCTGGCAGCCTTGTATGAAAGCTGGTCGGTACCGTTCTCTGTGCTGTTTGCGGTACCCATTGGATTATTTGGTTCTATCCTTACTCTCACATTATTGCCCAATCTTTCGAATAATATTTATGCGCAGATTGGTATGATCACGCTCATCGGTCTGGCTGCCAAGAATGCCATCCTCATTGTGGAGTTTGCCAAGGAACGGGTGGATAGGGGACTTGATGTAGTGCATGCTACCCTGCAGGCCGTGCAGTTGCGTTTGCGTCCGATCGTCATGACCTCCCTGGCCTTCATATTGGGGGTGTTGCCATTGGCATTTGCCAGCGGTGCGGCGGCAGAATCCCGGAAGACCATCGGCTGGACAGTATTTGGCGGTATGCTGGCAGCTACCACACTGGCCATCTTCGTAGTGCCGGTACTATTTGTACTCATCACCAAACTTTCCTACGGTCGCAAATTGAAACGACTGGAGCAAAGCCAGCAGGTGCAGAATGAAATAGACAAAAACATTGCAGCCCGCGAAAGCTGATTAGCCCCAGCGGGGCTACCGCTTTGTAGCTCAGGTTTTGTGTATAGGCCACGGCGCCTTTAGGTGCCGCCCAAGCAGAGCGAAACAATAAAAAACAGGAAAGGGAGTACCCCTTTCCTGTTTTGCTTTTTAACGTTTTATATTTAGTGTAAAAATGACAATAAAAAGCTATCTTTCCCCCGTTAAATACTTACGGGCGTCATTCGCCGCAACCAAATTAATGCTCAAGCTATTATGAAAAGTTTGCTTTGGCTGGCATTTACAGCCTTTTACCTGTCGTCCTGCGCTCAAAAGACACAACAGGCACAACAAATTCTCAGTCCGGATAAACAGATCATTGTTACAACAGGCGTAACGGCCGGGAAGGCCTGGTACCACGTTCAATACCAGGGGGCAGCAATCCTGGATACCTCGCTGTTGGGTATTGAACGGCAGGATGAGCAATTTGCAAACGGGCTGGTACTGAAAAGCGTGTCTGCCGTTGAAGAAGTAAAGGACAGCTACCAATCGGTCAATGCCAAAAAGAGCCATATCACCTATAGCGCCAATAAAAGAATTGTGCATCTGCAGAATGCCACCGGTAAGGGGATGGACATCATCTTCCAGGTATCCAATGATGGCGTGGCTTTCAGATACTACTTCCCCGATGCTTCCACCGATCGTAAAACGATTACTGCTGAACATACTTCCTGGCATCTGGGCAATGAGGTGCAGGCCTTCCTGCAACCTATGCAGGAAGCGCAGAAAGGCTGGGAACATGTATTTCCCTGCTACGAAGAACATTACCTGCAGGGCATCTCACCGGCCACCGCTTCTCCTACAAAAGCCGGATGGGTATACCCTGCCTTGTTCAAAAAACAGGATACCTGGGTGCTGCTCACCGAAGCATCAGTAGACAGTACCTGGTGCGCCAGCAGGCTGCAGGCCACCGCGCCGGGCGGTGAATACAAATTAGGCTTCCCCGATCCGCGGGAAGTATTTACCGGTAAAGGATCATTACCCGAATCTGCCTTGCCCTGGTATTCCCCTTGGCGTATCATCACCATCGGTAGTCTGAAAACAGTTGCAGAATCTACACTGGGTACCGACCTTGCCAAACCTGCTATTGCGATAGACACCTCTTTTATAAAACCAGGCAAAGCTTCCTGGAGCTGGGCATTGCTGAAGGATAACTCAGTAGTCTATGATGTGCAGAAACGTTTCATTGACTATGCGGCTGATATGAACTGGCAGTATTGCCTCGTAGATGTGGACTGGGATACAAGGATCGGGTATGACAGGATCAAAGAGCTGGCAGACTACGCGGCTACTAAGAAAGTGGGGCTGATCCTTTGGTTCAATTCTTCCGGCAACTGGAACACCACCAAATACCATCCCAAGAGTGCGCTGCTTACAAAGGCCGACCGGGAGGCTGTATTCAGTCGCCTGCAGGGAATGGGCATTAAAGGCGTGAAAATTGATTTCTTCAATGGTGATGGCCGTTCCATGATGCAGTATTACCTCGATATTTTACAGGATGCTGCGAAATACAAATTACTGGTCAACTTTCATGGCGCTACGTTGCCCAGGGGATGGCAACGTACTTACCCACACCTGGTGAGCGCGGAAGCGGTGAAAGGCTTTGAGATGATCACCTTCAGTCAGGCAGATGCAGATGCGGCGCCTAATCATTGCACCATGCTGCCTTTTACACGCAATGCATTTGACCCGATGGATTTTACACCCATGTGCCTGTACAAGATACCGAAGATAGAAAGAAAGACAACCAGCGCATTTGAGCTGGGCCTGTCAGTAGCGCTCTTATCCGGCATACAGCATTATGCAGAAACGCCGGAAGGCATGAGCCATGTACCAGCCTATGTGAAAGACTTTTTACGTACGCTGCCCAATCATTGGGATGATGTACGCTTCATAGATGGCTTTCCCGGCAAGCTCTACGTGGTTGCCCGCCGGTCTGGCAAGAAGTGGTACATCGCAGGATTGAACGGTGAGAAAATAGCCAAGAAAGTCAACATTGATCTGTCTTCCTTCAATGCAAAGAAAGCAACCATGATCACAGATGGCCAGGAACCACTTTCCTTTATACAACAAAATGTATCCTTCACAGCCGGCAAGCCAACAACCGTTGATATGCTGCCGAATGGCGGGTTTGTGATGGTACTGGAGTAAATAATTTATTGATATTCATTAAACTAGGGAAGTTTTATCTCTTCCTGCCAGGTGATCTATATTAGCCGGTAGGTATTTTCTCAGATAATCAGTGAGTTATAATAGGATGCAGCGTAGACGCAGCGTATACCCAGCGTTGAGCGAGCGTAGATGCAGCGACTATATATAGATACGCTGCATCTGCCTTTAGCATTCGCTGAATTTATTAATGTGCTATTTAAAAGTTTACGACAGCCTGAAAGGCTTTCTTGGGTTGCAACTGCTGATCAAAGAGCAGGGGATAATCTTTTCTGCCTCTTACCGGAAAATTATCCAGCCAGCTATGACGATCAGCAATGTTCCAGAAAGTAACGCCTGTAATGTGTTGCCTGTATTTTCTGAACAGCTCAAAGGCTGTTGTATATTTTTCCAATTGCTGTTGTTCCCGTTCGGGGGTGAAAGTTGTATGGGCATCTTCCGGTTTTCTTTCCCTGGCTGTATGTTCTTTGGGATAGACTGATATATCCAATTCTGTGATCTGAAGCCGGAGGCCGAGGCCGGCAAATTGCTGCAGGGTGCTGTCCAGTTGTTCCCTGGAAGGTTCATTGATGGCCCAATGGCCCTGCAGGCCCACACCGTGAATGGGAATACCTTGTGCCTGTAAAGATTTAATGAGGCGGATGATCTTTGCTCTTTTAACGGCGCTGATCTCATCATAGTCATTGTAGAAAAGCAGCGCGTTGGGATCTGCCTCATGCGCCCATTGAAAGGCTTTGGCAATGTATTCTTCACCGGCTATCTGCCACCATTTGGAAGGGCGGAGGTACTCGCCGGGCTTATCGGAAATCGCTTCATTCACTACATCCCAGGCATATATCTTTCCTTTATAACGTCCCACAACGGTGGTGATATGTTCCTTCAGCCGTTGCAGCAGTACATCTTTGCTTACGGGCGCACCATTATTGTCAACAAAAAGCCATGATGGCGTTTGGTTATGCCAGCACAAGGTATGCCCGCGTACTTTCAGGTTGTGCTGTTGTGCAAAGGTGATGATAGAGTCGGCATCTTTCCAATTGTATTCTGTTTCCTTTGGATGGATAAGGCCTATCTTCATGGCATTCTCTGGTGTGAGGCTGTTGAACTGCTGCACAATCAGTTTGGCCTCATCCGTTTTGAGCGCCCGGGGTGATACGGCTACGCCGATAGGAAAATAATTGCTGTAATAATCTTTAAGTCCCCGGGCTTGTTGTGTAGCATCGGCCGCTGGTGTATCCATCTTCGAAGAGGTGACTCCTCCTTCCCGCATCATGACATTACCGGCAGGGCGGGCTGTTTCCGGCGGGCCCAGGTAGGTTTCCTGCAGGCCGCCGAAATTGGCTACCAGTTTTTGTAATACCACTGCCGGGCTTACCATCCAGTATTTAATAACATGCTTTCCGGGCTTCGTGATCCTATGGGTAGATGTTTTAATAATAATATTATTCGCCACCCATTTCTCCCAGGTCCTTACATGGTTGTCTTCTTTGTTGATGCTGATGATCTGTGGGGCTTCATTGTCAATGGAAATGGCATATTGAAGCCCTTCAGGACTGTTATGAAAATTGAGCGTAGGCGAGAAATAAGCCTGCAGGGTTACCCGGCCGGCATCATAGGTATAGCATTCATACTGCAGGTGCGGACTGGCGCCACCCGGTTTGTGTGTGTGGGCTGTTACCGGAAAAGGGGTAACAGCATCACCTGTTCTGCCATGATCCGGCAATACTTTCCATCGTACGTTGCCGGTATTAACGGCCTGGGTGAAGTGGGCCGCTTCTATAGAGATATAACCATCCAGCTCAAAAAAGACATGGCGCTTACTGTTGTTGGGAAGCAGGTGAAAGGCGCTTAGAGAACTACTGTCTACCAATACCGATTCGGGGAGGATGGAATCCCGTGGTATATACTTCACCGCCGGCATACGGTTGGCCGGTGGTTGCTGCCAGTACGTATAACCAATATGGGTTTGGTCCATCATGTGGTTCCATTTACCATTGCCGAGGGCATGGTATTGGAGGCTGATGAGTGAATCTTTTAAGTACAATTGTTTGGCGGTATCTGCATACTGATTGGCAATAGCCTGCCTTTCTGCTGCATACTGCTTGTTATTGGCCACTGCCAGGTAGAGACTGTATAAATTGGCGCCCGCTTTTACAGGATGTAATACCAACTGGAAATAGGCGTCCCTGTATTGTACAGGCAACTGATCATTGATGGTTGTTGCTTCTGCCAGCAGGTCATTGTATGCTTTGGTGACCCTTTCTGCTTCCTGGTAATGTTGCAGGCTATACGTATTGGCGTCTAACAACTCCGGTTTGCGCTGCCCATTGTATTTGGTGTATTTAGAAATAATAGCTGCTATCTGTACAGCATATTGGGGGCCGAATTGTTGGATGCACCATTGTTCGGTATAGCGTTGCAGGTCGTTGGCGCCAATGGCAGCCGGGTTCCAGGCATAATCGAGAAAGAAGGAGATAGGGAATTCCATAGGCTTGATATCGCCTACATTCACGATCCATATTTGCCGGGCTTTATATTCCCAGGCCAGGTGCATTTGTTCCCATACCCGGGCAATAGGATTGGTATTAACCCATTTATAATTGCGGGGGCCGCCTACATAATCAAAGTGGTAATAAATGCCATAACCACCTTTCCGGGGTTGCTCATCAAGCCTGGGAAGTTTCCGGATATTGCCCCAGTTGTCATCACACAGCAGCAGGGTTACATCATCCGGCACGCGCATGCCTTTATCATAATAGTCCTGCACTTCTTTATACAGGGCCCATAACTGGGGTGTTTCACTGGCTGGTTTATGGGTTACTTCGGCGATGATCTCCCGCTGGTCTTTTACAATCCTTTCCAGCAGGGCGGTGGCTGTTTCGCGGCTCATGGGTTCATCACCATCGCCCCGCATGCCAATGCTCACGATCTTTTCATTGGTGGCCCGTTGCATGCCACCCCGCCAAAATGCTTTTAACTTTACCTCATTGCTGTCATAATTCCATTTTCCCTGGCCATACCTTCTCCATTCATCATGCGCCCGCATCAGCGGTTCATGGTGGGAGGTGCCTATCACGATGGCATATTCATCAGCCGCTTTTATATTGAGGGAGTCATCATCATAAAAAGCATTGCCCCACATGGCCGGCCACAGGTAATTGGCTTTGAGCCGTAATAGCAGCTCAAATACCTTTTCATAAAAGCGATGGTTGAAGCCGCCAAACTTTTCCTTCGACCAGCCCGAAAGGGCGGGAGCTTCATCATTGATGAAAATGCCGCGGTATTTAACGGCAGGAGATTGTGCAGTCAGCATCGTTTTTGTAAGGTAGAGTTGGGACTGTTGTTGAACCGGCACATCGGCCCACCAATACCAGGGAGATACCCCCATTTGTTTAGACAATTCCAGTACGCCATAAGCAGTACCCCGGCGGTCACTGCCGGTAATAACAAGCGCTTTGTTGATGCCCGGAAGAGGTGTAATGACTGTCTGCCACTGGTAGGCTTCCCATTGATTCTTTAACGCACCAGCTTGTATCTTTTTAGTGTTGATCAGCTTATCAATAATAGTCGATTGACCGGCAGCGCCAATGATAATAAGGTTATTGGCAGCCGCCGGGAGTGCAGTTAACAGCGCGGGTTTCTTACCGGTCACCCTTTCTATATCTTCCTGTAATAACTGCGCTGCTTTCTTTACCACGGCAGGGGAGATGGGATCTACATAAATTGGGGTAGATTCCTCTTTGCCGGTAATGGTAAAGGAACCTGTTGCGGGCTGATTACTGATAAGGTGCTGCGCCTGTGCAGCCACCATGCTTATGGCCATCATGGCCAACAGGAATATTTTCTTTTTCATATGCAATCGTTGGGCAGGTCTTTAGAAACCTACGGAGTTACCGCCATCCACCGGCAGTATTACGCCTGTAATGTAACGGGCGGCACCGGAGGCAAGGAATACGGCTGCATCACCAATATCGGCAGGCGTACCCAATTCTCCCATGGGGGTACGGTCAAGGGCTTTGTGCTTTCTTTCGGGGTCATCATTCAATGCCTTGGCCGACATATCCGTCGCAATAAAGCCGGGCGCAATGCAATTCACCCGTATTCCCTTGGGCGAAAGTTCTACTGCCATCGCCTTGGTCATACCTTCTATAGCCGATTTGGAAGCCGTATAGGCAATCACTTTCGGAATACCATACTGCGATGCCATGGAGCTGATGTTGATGATAGCGCCGCCACCATTGCCCACCATGTACTTCACCACTTCCCTCGATAAAGCAAAGACGGCCGTTACATTGGTTTGCAATATCTTCTGGAAATCTTCATCGGTCACTTCCGTAAACTCCTTCTTCATATTGATGCCGGCATTGTTCACCAGGATATCAATATGGCCATAATCATCCAGTATCTGCTTTACCAGTTTGGGTATAGAAGACAGGTTGGTGAGATCACAACTAATGGGTACGCATAACTTCCCCAGCTTTTCTTTTGCCCGGTTTAATTTCTGGGGATCGCGGCCTACGATAATGGTCAGGATGTTTTCCTTCACAAACTTCTGTGCAATAGCCAGTCCAATACCTGAACCTCCTCCGGTTACGATAGCTACTTTTTGTCGGGTTGTTTCCATGGATCGTTTTTATTTCTTGTACTGAAAATTGTGATTATATCATATGCCCGGCGCATATGGGAACCGTAAGCCCATATAATATTCCAAGGTCTGGCCGGGCTGTTCATAACCTGCCGGAATGGGCATACGGGAATACGTTTGGAAATACAGCAGGCAGGCATTGCGCCACCACACCGCTTCATTTTCCTGTACAGCCATGAGCTGACGTACCTGCTCAAAGCGTTGCGGGTCTACATAGGGCTGCAAACTGTTCCAGGTTTGCTGCATATGACGAACGGCTTCCACACCGGCATAATATTGTGCGCATAGTTCCTCCCATAATGTTTTTCCGGATGCCATGCGGTGATCCCATTTCACCCGGTGAAACCATAACAGGTATGCTTCCGGGCAATTGGCCAGTGTTTCCCATTGTTTACGTACTTCCGGCCTGTACTGTGCCAGGGCATTGCTGCCATTGGCTGTTCTGTCAAAACCGATACCGGTACTATCCGCTTTGTGATAATACACAGGATCCCAGTCGGCCCGCGCTGCTTTATTCGTCCACGGAGCAGGGCCATAATGATGGCTATTGCCCATGATATGGTGCAGGCCGAGCGGCGTCATATATTGAACCGTATGTTCACGGGACGCTAATAGGAGCTGCTGTGCGGGGTTGATAAAATTGGCGTTGTTGGTAAATGTTTGCCGCAGCCATTCATGGGCAATGGTAGCCGATGACAGGTCATGGTCCCAGGCCAGCCGTCCGAATGCATACCAATTGGATTGTGCAAAAGGATGACCGCACCAGTTAACATCATTGCCAATATTGGCCACGCCGGCTATACCTGATAAGGTATGACCTTCCAGTGATCCGTTGATGACCCTGGAAACAGTAGAACCTTTTCCTTTAGCATACGTGTCACTGTCGAGGCATTCTTTAAAAAGGGGCGCCAGGTAAACGAGGTTGGTGGCAAAGCCCAGGTATTCCTGCGTGATCTGAAATTCCATCATGAGCGGTGTGGCGGGCATGGCGCCAAACAAAGGATGGAAAGGCTCGCGGGGTTGAAAATCTATCGGGCCGTTCTTTACCTGTACCATTACATTCTTCCTGAACTGTCCGTCCAGTGGCTTAAACTCATCATACGCCTGTTTAAAACGGTCGTCGGGTTTTTCGTTGCTGTATACAAAGGCGCGCCACATCACAATACCATGGTGTGGTGCTACCGCATCCGCCAGCATATTAGCGCCATCAGCGTGGGTGCGACCATAATTCTGGGGGCCGGGTTGTCCTTCTGAATTCGCTTTTACCAGGAAGCCGCCGAAGTTGGGAATATAACGATAGATCTCGGCTGCTTTCTGCTTCCACCATTCCCTTACCTGCGGATCGAGCGGATCGGCTGTTTTCAATCCGTCCAGTTCCACCGGGGCGCTGAACCGTGCAGTGAGGTATACTTTGATACCATAGCGGTGGAATACACTGGCCAGCGCTGCTACTTTCAAAAGATAGGGTTTGGTAAGTACGTTGGCATTGGCATTTACATTGGTGAGCACCGTACCATTGATGCCGATAGAGGCATTGGCGCGGGCATAATCAATGTAACGGGGATCTATATAGCCGGGCAGCCGGTGCCAGTCCCAGATGGAAAAACCGGCATAACCACGCTCAACGGTCCTGTTCAGGTTATCCCAGTGGTTGAGGAGGCGGTGTTGTATTTTGGGTGTGCTGGTAATGGATAATGCCTGCAGGGGCTGATGGGTTTGCAACAAGCGCAACAGGTGAAATACGCCATACAGTACACCGGCATCAGAAGCAGCTGTAATAATAATAACAGGCTGCTGATTGATGTTGACGCTGCGTATAATAAACCCTTCACTGCCTGCCTGCTGCAGCTCACGGGCAGGAATAGCAGCCCGGATGAGGTGGGAAGTGGTATACGTACCGGCTACAATAGTGCCGGTGGTAATCCGGTCCTGCAGGGGTATTTTTTTGCCCAGCAATCCTTGCAACCCTGTTAACAGCTCCTGCCGAGCGCTGACCAGTACCGGGCTGGCGCCAGGAACATGAATGGAAGTAATGAGCGCCTGGTATTGTTGTAAAAGCGGTTTATTATCAATCCTGTCATAACGCAACCAAAGCCGGTAACCATCCTCTGCCAGAAGGCTGTTGAGTACAGTGAGGAGCAGGAGTGTGCAAATGGTCCTTTTCATACAGAATAATCGTTGAATAATAACCAGGGCTATGTCTTTGTCTTTTGGGATGATCCGCGTATGATCAGTTCGGAACGTAACAGGATGGTATTGGTAGAAGTGATGGTCGCAATACCAGTCAGGTGGTTGATCAGGTTGCGGGCCGCTACTTCACCCATTTCATAACCGGGATAATTGATCGTGGTAAGGTTGGGTTCTATTACTTTGGAAACAGGGTCATTATTGAATCCTGCAAAAGCAATGTCATCCGGGATGCGGATGCCTGCCTGTTTAAGGGATAGCATACACCCGACAGCACAGTTATCGTTGGCTACAAAAACACCATCAGGCCTTGGCGACATGTTGATAATGTGTTCTGCCGCTGCTGCGCCTGCTTCCATACTAAGGTTACCAATAATGAGCAGATCATCCGTAAAAGGCAGGTTATGTTCGGCCAATGCCTTTTTATAGCCCTCCAGGCGGTCTATATACACGTTTCTTTTGGGGGTGGCGGTAATGTGTGCGATCCGGGTACATCCCTGCTGGATGAGGTGCCTGGTGGCTTCATAGGCGGCCTTACGGTTGTCTATGAGAACATTGGTGTACATATCCTGTTCTGCTACCCGGTCAAAAAATATAATGGGAATATTCTTGCGGTAAAAAGCGTCAAAATGCGAGATATCTTCTGTGTCATAAGCCAGTGATACCAGCAGGCCGTCCACCCGGTTATTGAACATGGTCCTGGCGCTGTTCATTTCTTTCTGGGCCGACTCTGAGGACTGGCTGATGATCAGGTTATAGCCTTCGCTGTTGGCCACCTGCTCAATACCTGCAATGACAGTGCTCATGAAATAACTGTTCAGCCGGGGTATAATTACGCCAATGGTATTGGTACGCTGATTGCGCAGGTTACGGGCAAAATGGTTGGAACGGTAGCCCATTTCCTCTGCCAGTTCAAATATCTTCTTCTTTGTTTTTTTGCTCACTACAGGGTCATCTTTCAATGCCCGGCTTACCGTGGCAATGGAGATATTCAGCTTGCGGGCAAGGTCGTATATAGTAACTTCTTTTTCCTTTTCCATTACAATCGTTTACATCAATATAAATAGCTGCTGGTAAAGCTAAGGAATATTTTTTTTAAAATATTCATGTAATCGGTTACAATTATAGGGAATTTGTCCGATATTAGCCCTGCAAACGTATAACTGCATACTTGCCATAACTCTAAAAAACGATTGTTTCTATGCAGCCAAAACCAGAACTGACAAGGCTTTTGGGAGATTCCGGAAGTTGCCGGAAAAGCTATGTAAAGCTGTTTTCCTACCTTTACCAGCTCAGTAGATCCCATCATTTTGCAAGGCTTTTGATCGCAGTACGGCATTTCATGCCTTTTTTCCCTGCTGCGGGTATGCAATCTGTTCCTTTATTACTGTTTTCTGCCCATAATAGATCATCCCAAACGGGATGCTTATAGTCCGTTCCCGAAACCTGTCCGGGTGATTGGCCCGGCGCTCCGTACTTCTTGAATCCGGGGCATAAATGCTCCCAATACCATTGTTCAATTAAGAGTTGGTTCAGGCTCTATCATTTTAAAAAACGATTATTTATGACAGTTTTGGTTACGCACCATGTTAACAAAGCGTCCATCCAATCCCGCTTGCGTATGGGAAAACTGATGGCGATTGCCTTGTCAGTGCTGGCAGCACTTATACTTGCCCTGCCTGTGTATGCCCAGAATGATATTCGTATTAAAGGGCGTGTTACTGGTAGCGACGGTCAGCCGGTTCCCCGTGCTTCCGTTACAGTAAAGGGGGGAACTACGGGTACGAACAGTGATGATGGGGGCAATTTTGAGCTTACAGCTCCTTCCAATGCCACCCTGGTATTTTCTTCAGTGGGCTTTTTAGCAAGGGATGTAGCGGTGAACGGACAAACAACCATCAATGTTTCTTTAACGGCCGCAACCGATCTTGACCAGGTGGTAGTGGTAGGGTATGGTACCCAACGCAAACGCGATGTGACCGGTTCTGTGGTGTCGGTAAGTGAAAAAGCATTGCGTGAGGTACCTGTTGCCAACCTGCAGGGCGCTTTGCAGGGTCGTGCAGCAGGCCTGGAGATCCAGCGTACAGGAACAAAACCCGGTGCCGGCGCTGTTATCCGCATACGCGGCGAACGTTCCATTACCGGTTCTAATGACCCGCTGATCGTATTGGATGGAATACCTTATGATGCTAACCTGAATGATATTAACCCGGACGATATTGCTTCTGTCGACATCTTAAAAGATGCTTCAGCTACTGCTATTTATGGTTCCCGGGGTTCTAATGGGGTGATCCTGATCACCACAAAACGTGGCAGGACTGGTGAAGCAAGGCTTAACTACAACGGCTACTATGGTATCAATTCTGTGCGTACCCGGTACAATGTGTTCAATGCACAGGAGTACCAGGCTCTGCGTAATATCAGTACTTACACAGGCGGATACATGCCCGAAGAAAAAGTGGCCATGGCGGCAGGCACTTCTACCGACTGGCAGGATGTAATGTACCAGGATGGATACCTTACTAATCATAACCTGACTGTTGGTGGAGGCGCCAATGGAAGCTCCTGGTCACTGGGCGGTGGTTATTACAAAGAAACAACGGTATTGCCTGGCCAGGATTTTACCCGCTATTCCTTACGGGGAACGATTGATGCAAAGGTGGGCAAACGGATCAAGATCGGCCTCAATACGATGAACAATATCAATGTCACCAATGGTTCGCAGTTTAATGATCCGATGTTCCCGATCCTTACCCTGAGCCCGTTGATGCCTGTTTATGACAGCACCGGAAAGCCGATCCTTTCGCCCACCGGTAATACGGATGACCGGGTAGGTCAATACAATCCGGTGTTTTTAAAGCACAACAACAACAATTGGATAGACAGGGTCAACCGCATGCGTTCTTTCAATTCACTGTATGGTGAATTGCAGCTCATGGAAGGGTTGAAATACCGCCTGAATGTGGGGCTTGATTACCGCCGCCAGGAGAGCCAACAGTTCCGCAGTTCCGACAATGCCCTGAACCCAAGCTACTTCAGGGCCAAACTGGGAAATACAGCCAGCGTTAACAATGCGGAGTCATGGGGATATACCCTGGAAAACATTGTGACCTACGATAAAACCATCGCCGGTAAGCACAAAATAAACGTTACCGGGCTGTTCAGCTACCAGGAAGACCATACCCACAATACCTTCGTCAGCAAAGATTCCATAGACGAGAACTTTATCCAGTTTTACAACCTTGGCCAGGCCAATGCTTCCAATAACGTAAAGCCGGTAGTAACAGGCGCCGAATCATCCTTTGCGTTGGTTTCCTATATGGCCCGTGTCAACTATGCTTATGATGATCGTTACATGCTTACCTTAACCGGCCGGATTGACGGTTCATCGGTTTTAGCGCCAGGCAATAAGTACCATGAATACCCGGCTGTTTCTGCAGGTTGGAATATCAGCAACGAGTCGTTTATGCGCAATATTAAACACCTGTCGAACCTGAAATTGCGGGTAGGATTTGGACAAACATCCAATCAGTCTGTCCGTCCTTATTCTTCGCTGGGTCAGGTATCCAGCTATAATGGCATCGGCAATGTAGGCAGCATCGGCAGTATTATACGCTATAATTATGGACCTACGGTAGTTTCAGGTTATGCGGTTACTGCGCTGCCCAACAAAAGCCTCGATTGGGAATACACCAAGACGGTGAATGTGGGTCTTGATTTCGGTGTGCTGAATAACCGCATTACAGGTACTATTGATTGGTACCATGCCAGCACCTTCAAGATTTTGTATGGTATTGTGCTGCCCCCCACTTCGGGTATTGTCGGTTCATACATTGACAATATTGGTGAAATGGAAAACAAGGGGCTTGAGATCTCTATATCTTCTGCCAATATCAGCAGCAACAATGGTTTTACCTGGTCAACTGATTTCAATATTTTCTTTAACAGGAATAAACTGGTAAGACTTACTGACAACTTTACCCAAAACATCGCCAGTCAGTTATTCTTAGGCCAGCCGCTGACCGCTATCTATGATTATAAAAAACTGGGTATCTGGCAGATCAGCGAAGCAGCAGAGGCGGCCAAGTATGGCAACCTGCCCGGCGATATTAAACTGGCAGATATCAGCGGACCCAATGGTAAACCCGATGGAGTAATTGATCCTAACTACGACCGCACCGTGATCGGCAGCTCACAGGCCAAATGGCAAGGCGGTATGACCAACCGTTTCACCTATAAAGGTTTTGATCTCTCGTTTGTATTGTATGCCCGTTATGGCGGACTGCTGGTAAGTCAGATGCACCAACCTTTTTCTGCTTACGTAGCCCTGTTGAATGGTAACAGGAATACGATCAAAGTGGATTACTGGACACCTACCAATCCAACAAATGATTTCCCCAGCCCAACTTCTATGACCAGGACACGCCCTGTTGGCGCCGACCTGAATACGCTGGCTTACTACGACGCATCCTTTGTGAAACTCAGGAGCGTCAACCTGGGTTATACCTTCCCCGGCGGCATCATTAAGAAGATAGGGGCACAGTCGGCAAGGGTATACATCACAGCACAAAATCCCTGGGTAATCTACTCTCCCTATATGCGTGCAGGGGGTGTTGATCCCGAAGCAACCGGAACCGGTCCCCAGGGCGTGCAAAACCCGGGCAACCTTTCACCCCGTGCTTTAACCATTTCGGTTTCCACACCTCCAACAAAAGCTTTCCTGGTAGGAGTAAACGTTAGTTTTTAATTGTTCATGCTGAAACGAAATCATATGAAACGTCAATATAAATTTCCCGTATTGTTGCTTACTGCAGCTTGTTTACTGGCTACTGCCTGTAACAAGAAGCTGGAGGAAAAGCCTTACACCGTTTTTACAGTTGATTATTTTAAAACACCCAGTGGTTTACAGAGTGCCGTGAATGCCTTGTATTCCGGTATGCGCTGGGTATATGGACCTATTGGGGGAGTGTATGTTTTAAATGCCGGTACAGATGAATGGACCTATGGCGACCAGGTGCAGGGCGGGGGAGAACTGGAACTTGCTTCTTATTCCATCCCTTCCACCAATGGCCATATCCTCACACCCTGGAACCGGAACTATTCCAATATCAACTTGGCCAATGCCGTTATAGAGTTTGCTCCCGATGTTGAAATGGATGCAGCCACTAAGGCTACTATTATAGCAGAAGCCCATTTTCTAAGAGGGTTGTATTACTTCTTACTGGTGCAGCAATTTGGCGCGGTACCCCTCGACCTGGGTAGCGGAGAGCTTAAATTCAACCAGGGTGCTTACCAGGGATTCAACAGGCTGCCAACAGATCAGTTGTTTGTTAAAAATTATCAGATTATTATTGATGATTTCAAGCATGCAAGCGACAACCTGCCCGATAAACGTCCGAGCAATGCCTTTAAACTATCTAAAGCAGCGGCCATGCACATGCTGGCGAAGGCTTATATTTTCAGGGCTTATTCTGCTGCCAAACAAGGCAGTGACTTTAAAAGCGCCTGGGACATTGCCAAAAACCTGATTGACCAACAGTCTACTTACGGAACAGGACTACTCACTGATTTTGGCGATGTAAATAAGGAAAACAACGATTACAACCAGGAGATACTGTATTCAGTAGAGCGTCTCCCTGGCAATCCCCTTGATAATGAAGTGGCCAATATTGGTTCTGATTTTTCCAACAAAGCAAATATTACGCTGAACCTGTTTAACTGCAACTATCAAAACAACGTAGCCATTCCGGCCGGCTCGGGGAAATTTCCTTGTGACAGGGTGATACAGTACAGCCGTCCTTTGCGTCAGGTTGTACCCACGCCCTATGTATACAATATTGCCTTTGCCGACAAAGTGAATGACAGCCGTTATGACAACAGTTTCCGCACCATGTGGCGCGCCACCAATACCAACGTAACCGGCATCGCTGTTGGCGATACGGCTTATTACCTGGCGCCATCCGATGAAGCAGGAGATGCGTTGATAGCCCAGGGAAAAAAGTACAGGGTGATCAAACCCAGTGAATTTTATCTGCCTTCCCGTCCGGCCATTCAAATGTTCCCGGCCCTGACAAAATTCGATGATAACAAGCGGGCTGCGCCTAATGATGGGTCCGGTCGTCCTTTGCCGGTAGCGAAATTATCAGAAGTGTACCTGCTGGCTGCTGAAGCGGCTATTGGTGATGGCCGTCCGGCCGATGCACTGCCGCTGGTACTTACCATACGCCAAAGAGCTGCTTACAGGCCGGGACTTGCTGCCGGAGAACTAACAAACCGGCAAAACCGGATGAAGCAAAAGAACACCGGCACTGTGAGCAGTCCGGTTTGGGTAGACCTGACCAGTGCAGATATGACCCTCGATTTTATATTGGAAGAAAGGACCCGTGAACTGGCTGGTGAAAATGTTCGCTGGCCCGACCTGGCATGCCGCAACAAACTGGTGGAGCGGGTGAAACTCTACAACCTGGCGGCCGCTGCAAAAGTAGAGTCGAAGCATAACCTGCGGCCGATACCCCAAACACAACTGGATGCCATGAACGACCCGGACAAGAAAAAGTATCAGAATCCAGGTTACTAGTAATGTCGTTTGTCAGGCTGAGCCTGTCGAAGCCCCCCTTCAACAAGCTCAGGGTGACATCTCTCAGGGTGACAACTTGAAACAAACAGCTAACATTAAAAAAAGATCAATGAAAAATAAATACAGGTCACTATTGACGATTGCTGCAGCGATAACGCTGCTGGCTTCCTGTACTAAAATGAGGGATACCGGGATTATGGAGATGAGGAATTTTAGCGATACGGCAGCCGTTTTAAAAGACGCAACCGATGTTCCTATAGGGGTAGCCATTGATTATACACCCATGCTGAACGATGCTAAATATGCAGCCGTTGCCAAACGTGATTTTGACGGTGTTACTTTCGGTTATCAAATGAAGCATGGAGCGATCGTGCAAAGTGATGGAACGCTCAAATTCACCAATGCCGATGCATTGGTGGCCGCCTCTGCCGGCCTGAACATCTTTGGCCATACACTTGGCTGGCATGCGAACCAGAATGCCACTTACCTGAAAAATTATTCGGGCCTTACCGTTCCTGCAGCAGTGGAACTCATTGCCAGCAACGCCGGTTTTGAAAGTGGCCTGGCAGGCTGGTCAACGTTCAATGCACAAAACGGGGCCACGGTTACAGCTACCAGTACGGCTTCGGAAATACGCACCGGCAGCGGTGCCATGAAAGTGGTAAATCCCGTTGCCAATGCCAATGGCCAATGGCGTGTGCAGGTATCCAGTACTGCATTTCCCACTGTAGCCGGCAAGCAATATGTTGTTTCCTATTGGGTAAAGGCAGCGGCTGCAGGCGGTTCCATCCGCTTGTCTACCGGCCCTTCAGCGCCGCAATACCAGGGCGACCAAACGATTGGTACTACCTGGCAGAATGTGACTTACCAATTTACGGCCAGTCTGACCTCTACTACTTTCCTGTTTGACATGGGACTGGTGGCCAATACTTATTACATTGACGATGCCAGCGTGAAAGAAGTTGTGGTAGCCAACAACGGCGCCCAGATCGCTGCCAAGTTGGATGAAGCGCTGAATACTTTTATAACAGGCATGGTAAACCACTATAAGGGTACTGTAAAGGCCTGGGATGTGGTGAATGAGGTAGTGAGCCCTTCAGGCGCGTACAGGAACATTGCCAATAGTACGGATGTGGCCGATAAATCGGCCGCCGATCTTTTATTCTGGAGTGAATACATGGGCCGCGACTATGTAGTGAAAGCATTCAAGTATGCTGAAGCTGCCGATCCCACCGCCAAGTTGTTTATAAATGATTATGGTCTGGAATCAAGTGCGGCCAAGCTGGATTCACTCATTGCCCTTGTAGGCGAACTGAAAACAAAGGGAGCCAAGGTAGATGGCATTGGTACACAAATGCACATTGCCTGGAATACTACCTATGCCGGCATTGACGCCATGATGCAGAAACTGGCTGCTACCGGTTTGCTCATTCACCTCTCAGAACTGGATGTGAAGGTCAATCCATTGTTTAAGCCTAATTTTGAGCTGACAGACCTGGCTGCCAATTACCAGGCTGATATGTACAGGTATGCTATTCAATCATACCTGAAGTATGTACCCAAAGCACAGCAGTATCGCATTACTGTGTGGGGTATCACCGACAATACCAGTTGGCTGTACAAGAACGGGCAGGAATTCCCGCTCCTGTACAATGCCGACTATTCAAAGAAGAAGGCGTATGCTGGCGTGTTACAGGCTTTGAAGGGTCAATAGCAGGTTGGCCACTATGAAAACTTTGTTTCAATAAAAGTATTATTGCATGCACAAAGCATTATTGCTTATTACAGTTTGTTTTTTATTCAATATGGCCGGAGCTCAGTCTCCGGCCTTGTCACGGAAAGAACGCACTACCAGGGAGCGCATCCTGATCAACGAAGGCTGGAAATTCATGCGTTATACCGGAGCGCCGGACAATTTAAGCTATGATGTGCGCCCGGAAGTGACGGACCGTAATGATAATGTAGTGGCAGATACCAAACCTACCGAATCAATAAAGGTAGCTGAGGATAACAATGTGTTGAAGCCATGGATACTGCCTGTTGCCAACGAGTTTATTAAAGACCCTGCCAAACACCATCAGCGGCCTCCCGGCCATCCCGGGGGCCGCTCCCTTTTCGTACAAAACAACTTTAATGACCAGGACTGGGAATCCGTAACGCTTCCCCATGACTGGGCTATAAAAGGGCCCTTCTACAAGGAAGCCAATGCGATAGTTGGCGGCGGCATGGGCCGCCTGCCGATACAGGGCGTAGCCTGGTATCGCAGGAAGTTAACGATTACTGCTGCAGACGAACACAAGTCAATTTACCTGGATATTGATGGCGCTATGTCATACGCCATTGTTTGGCTGAATGGACACCTGGTGGGCGGCTGGCCTTATGGTTATAATTCTTTTAGACTTGACCTGACGCCTTATGTAAAACCGGACGGCGATAATCAACTGGCGATAAGGCTGGACAATCCACTCAACTCCTCCCGCTGGTATCCCGGGGGCGGCATTTACCGGAATATATGGCTTACCAAAGTGAACAAGGTACATGTAGCGCAGTGGGGAACATTTATTACTTCAAGAGATGTTTCGGCTTCCGCTGCTACTGTTGATCTGGGTGTATCTATAGAAAATAAGTCAACCACGGACCAGCGTATTGAAGTGATTACAGACGTGTACAGGATGGATGATCAACTCAACAGAACAGGGAACAAGATAGCAACTTTCCCTTCTTCCCTATCCATCGTACCGGGCGGGCAAAAGATAAAGACCGAAAAGTCAGTAAGCATAAAAGACCCTGTATTATGGGGACCTCCGCCTGCTCAAAAACCGAACCTGTACGTTGCTGTTACCCGTTTGTTGTCAAATGGAACAGTGATTGATGAATATGAAACCCGTTTTGGCATTCGCTCCCTGCAGTTTGACCCGCTAAAAGGTTTGTTGGTGAATGGTGAACCTGTTCGCTTCCAGGGGGTGAACCAGCATCATGATCTGGGCGCTTTGGGTGCTGCCTTTAACACGAGGGCGGCTGAAAGACAATTAGAGATGCTGCGGGAAATGGGTTGCAACTCCATCCGGCTGGCGCATAATCCGCCGGCGCCTGAATTGCTGGACCTGACTGACCGCATGGGCTTCCTGGTAATTGATGAAATTTTCGATAGTTGGGAAAGGAAGAAAACACCATTGGATTTTCATTTGATCTTTCCTGACTGGCATGAACCTGATATCAGGGCCTTTATGCGGAGAGACAGGAATCATCCTTCTGTGATCGCCTGGAGCTTTGGCAACGAAGTAGGAGAGCAATACACTGCCGAAGCGGGAGCAGCATGGGCAAAAAAACTGCATGCTATTGTACGGGAGGAAGATAGTACAAGGCCTGCTACTGCCTCCATGAATTATGCCAAGCCGGATATGCCTTTCCCGAAAGAGATGGACATTTTAAACCTGAATTACCAGGGAGAGGGTATCCGTGATGCACCGGCCTACGCTCATTTACGGGGGATCAGAACCTCACCTTTGTACCCGGCATTTCAGAAACAGTTTCCCGATAAGTTAATTGTAAGCAGTGAAACAGCCTCTGCGCTTAGCACCCGGGGTACTTATATATTCCCGGTATTTAATGGAATAAGCGCCCCTGTGAGTGACAGTACAGGCGGTGACCCCAAACAACAATATGTAAGCGCTTATGAATTGTATACGGCTGCATTCGGCGCATCGGCCGATAAGGTCTTTGCTTCCCAGGATAAGCATCCTTATGTGGCCGGGGAATTTGTGTGGTCGGGTTGGGATTACCTGGGCGAGCCTACGCCTTACTACTCAGCACGCAGTTCCTATTCCGGCATTATAGACCTGGCAGGATTTAAGAAAGACCGCTTTTACCTGTACCAGTCACGCTGGCGTCCTGATCTTCCTATGGCGCATATACTGCCACACTGGACATGGCCCGAACGCAACGGGGCCATTACCCCCGTACATGTTTTTTCATCGGGTGATGAAGCGGAGTTGTTCCTGAATAATAAATCACTGGGCCGCAAAAAGAGAGGCGCCTACGAATATCGTTTCCGTTGGGATAGCGTGGTTTACCAACCCGGCGAGCTGCGGGTAGTTACTTATAAGAACGGAAAAAAATGGGCTGCCGACAAGGTGAGAACAGCGGGTAATGCTGCGCGGCTGCAATTGAGTGCCGACAGAAGCAACATACAGGCAGATGGGAAAGATCTTTCGTTTATTACGGTGCGTGTAGTGGATAATAAAGGTTTATTGGCGCCGCGGGCGGGTAACAATATACAATTTGAATTATCGGGTCCCGGTGAAATAGTGGCTACTGATAATGGCAATCCTGCTGACCTTGTTGCTTTTCCTTCAAAAGAAAGGAAGGCATTTAATGGACTTGCACTGGTAATTGTTCGTGCAAAGGCTGGAACGGCAGGGGCAATAACCATAACAGCAAGATCTGGTGGCCTTGTATCAGGACAAGTGATTGTTAAGTCCCGGTAGTTCCGCCTGGTTAATAGTGCTTATAAGATGGCTGGTTCTATTTAGATTAAAGTATTAACCTATCAGAATTCACGATATGTATTTAATGGAACAAACAATGCGGTGGTTTGGGCCGAATGACCCGGTAAGTTTATGGGACATACGGCAGGCAGGATGTACAGGCGTAGTGACAGCGTTGCACCAGATCCCGGTAGGAGCCGTATGGACGGTGGAAGCCATCAATACCCGCAAGGCAATGATTGAAGCAGCAGGCATGAGCTGGACAGTAATAGAAAGCCTGCCGGTGCATGAGGACATTAAAAAGCAATCGGGCAATTACCGGCAGTATATTGAGCACTATAAAGAGAGCCTGCGCAACGTGGCGGCCTGTGGCCTGAAGGTAGTGACGTATAATTTCATGCCTATACTGGACTGGATGCGTACGGACGTATCTTATGAAATGCCCGACAAAAGCAAGGCCCTGTACTTTGAACGGTCGGCCTTTATTGCCTTTGATCTCTTTTTATTGAAAAGGCCCGGCGCAGAAAAAGACTATACGGCCACCGACATACAAAAAGCGACAAACAGGTTTGAGCGCATGAATAATGCGGAAAAAGAAACCCTTTTCCGTAATACGATGCTGGGCCTTCCCGGCAGTGATGATGCCTTTACGCCGGAGCAGGTATTGACAGCCCTGAGAACGTATGACGGTATTGATGCACAAAAGCTAAAGCAGCATCTATTCTATTTTCTGCAACAGGTGGTGCCGGTGGCGGAAGCTTGCGGGCTGAAGATGGCAATCCATCCCGACGATCCGCCCTATTCCATTTTAGGATTGCCCCGGATAGTAAGTACAGCGCAGGACGTATTGGACCTGCTGGAGGCCGCTCCTTCATTGGCCAACGGACTGTGTTTCTGTACCGGTTCCTTTGGCGCCCGGGCCGATAATGACCTGTTCACGATGCTACAGGCTTTTGGTGATCATGTTCATTTCCTGCACCTGCGCAATACAAAAAGAGATGCAGAAGGGAACTTCTATGAAGCTGATCACCTGGCCGGTGATGCGGATATGTATACGATTGTGAAAGAAGTGCTGCATATTATGCAACGCAGGAAGGTGGCTATCCCCATGAGGCCTGATCATGGTCACCAGATGCTGGATGACCTGCAAAAGAAAACCTATCCGGGTTATTCTGCTATCGGGCGGCTGCGCGGACTGGCTGAGTTGCGGGGATTGGAGATGGGGATCTGTAAGAGCTTGAAGTGAATAGTGAGTAGTGAGTTATGAGTACGTTTGCTTCGAAAGATTCGCCGCTTACTCACAACTCACCACTGACAACTCACACAGTAATCGTTTCCGAAAACACATTTCCAAACCTGTCCGTTGCCTTCACCATGATCTTTTTGGCAGCGGGTGATGGCTTGGCGAAAAAGAGGTGATCTGTTAAAGTAGGCTCTACAAACTTGTGTTTTTGGGGAAGCTGCGGCCCGCCATGCAGTTCTATTGACCAGGGGTCCAGCTCTACGCGCTGTTCCATGGCGCCTTTGGCTACTTCATCTTCCCACCATTCTATTTTCCATTTGGGGTCCCAGTTCCATACATTCGCCACGATTTCATCCGGTGCTGTAGTCAGTTTCCCTTTATTGTACACTCTTAACTGGTGGTCTTTCTCCTTACCGGTAGATTTGTAATACCATTTAATGTCATCTCCGTCCACTTCATATACGCCATAACCATTGGGGGTACCATCGCTGCAGATAGGCCCTGTCCACCAGGCGCCGCAAACAGTGCCATGTACATGCTCCATGAGATTGTCTTTTTCCCATTTTTCGTTCATGTGGGTATGGCCCGACATGATATGTACGTTATAAGGTTTCAGCAGCTTGTACAACTGGTTCCTGTTGGCTACTGTACCACCAATGGCCTCCTCGGCCAGCTTGTTCCTGCGCTGGTTGCCTGTGTCGGTAGGGATATGATTGCTTACCACTATCGTTGAGCCGGGCTTTACCAGTGCCAGGTCCTGCTCCAGCCAGCGCAGTTGCGCTTCGGTGAGGTAACCAATGTACTTTTTAGCTGTACCTATAAAGAACACATTATCCAGTACGATGTAATGTATTTTACCACGGTTAAAAGAATAATAAGTAGGGCCAAACTGTTTTTTGAACGTGCGGGCAGAAACATCATCCGAACCGCCATCAATATCCATGTCGTGGTTGCCGATCACATTGAAGAAAGGAACACCGCTGATGGCTACCGCTTCCCGGTAATCTTCAAACAGTTCAAAATGGTCCCATACCAGGTCGCCGCAGCCGATGCCGTGGAATAAACTGTCTTTGGGATAAGAAGCTACCAGTTTTTGCAGGTCGGGGGCAGATTGTGTTTTGAGCAGTTCTGCATCTTTTTCTGAAATGATCTGGGTATCGGCCCATACCACAAAATTGTGTTTGGTATCATCAACAGTCAGCTTCTCCAGGTTGAAGTCGGCTTTCAAAGCACCTTCCTTCTGGGTAAGGGGCTGGTAGAATTGGGAGATGCCTTTGTTGTTGGGGAAGGCATAGCCTGCCGGCAGGCTGATGTATACAAATTCAGCCGCGGAATGTGCATTGATCGTATAGTTCCCTTTTTTGTCGGTGGTGGTAACAGTGTAACCATCGGTTACTGCCACACCAGCTATAGCGGTACCATTGTTTTGTACACGGCCTTTAATAGTAAGGCTGGCTGCAACACGTTGGCCGGCTGCCTGCGTAATCATGGCAGGTGTGGAAAAAGCAGCGCCTGCAAGGCCAAAACTCCTGAGAAAACTTCTTCTGTTAAGCATAGGGAGATATTTGGTGATAGAGAATTTTAGGATTTGCAATAATAACTATAAATGAGTAATCTGTTATTGAAGATGAAGTAAGAAGTCTGAAGTCCGAGGCCTGAAAAATCCTTTCAGACCTCGGACTTCAGACCTCAGATTTTTATTTCAGTTTGGTAGCTCCTTCACCTTCAATCTCGGTGATGGGAGATTGTTTGGTGAGCAGGAAATTGGTTTGTGTCCGGGCCTTTGTCCATCTTCCCAGGGCCATGTTGTATTCGCCACCCAGCAGGTTAAAATAGCCTTGGTCGGCAGTAGCGTAGCCGAGGCAAAGGGTATTCGAGCCTTGCCTGTAAAATGGCTGGTCTTCCAGGGTGATGGGGTTCTTAACGTCGTACCAGTCGTTATTGGCGATCTTGTAACCTACTGCCGGCGGACCTGGGGTATACAAGCTGCCGCCATTGGATACAAAAATAACATCTACGGGTTTGGTGCTGGCATCTACCGTGGTGCCCTCAAATACTGCCAGTCCGGAAGCATTGCCGCTATTGGCAAAAAGTCCGCCGGTTTTAGCGCCAAAGCCATCTCCATCGGTAGTGGTATAGTTGAAGGCGCGTATCCAGTTGGAGCTGCTCATACTGGTGGAGCCTGAACCATTGATCATTTTGCCTGTGCCGCCAACATAGAAGTAAGTTCCTTTAGCAGCAGTGCCCGTTGTAAGATTGAATTTGAATGTACGCTGGTTGCCGGTGCCCCATCCATTGGCAGGATATCCTGAAGGATTAGAGGCATTGGCATTGTTGGTAACTACAACAGAGAAAGGAGTAGCGGCAAAATTAATATCCTTTGTAGCCATCATTTGAATATATTCATAATTGCCATCTGCGCCTTTCACATCGCTTATAAAGCCAGTAATGATAACGGGCGGGATCTCTATAACAGAGCTAAGTACTACCACATCATTACCTCTACGCAGGTGGAACCTGGGCACCAGTGAGTCTTTGGATACAACAGTGTTGAACACTATTCCATAGAAGTTGGCCAGTACGGGAGCGGGTGTATTGGCGAAGGTAGCATTGGCTGCTGTGTGAAGCGTGATATTACCAAAGCCATCATTCAGTACTTTATCGCCAGCCAGTACATCTCCTGAAGCGGGTAAAGGATCAAAGCCTCCTTTTACTACTACAGATAAAACGCTTTCGTAGTCTTTCGGTTTAGTCAGCATAAGACTGATAGGTACCCGCAAAGCAAGATAGCTGTTGCCGGAGGATACTTTGGTAATAGCATTGGCAGGCAGGTCGGTGATCTGCAGGATGCCTTCTTTTCTTTTCAGCATAGCGCCTTCCACCTTGATCACTACAGAGTCGCCAGGTTTGTAATTGGCAGCGTCTGCACCAATAGAAACTGAAATACCCCGCAGCAGTCCCAGGCGGCGTATATCCTGTATGACCAGCAGTCCTTCGGGTAAGTTGCCGCCTGAATGATCTGATACCACCATACCTGTGATGGAGGTAGAGCCCAGCATATTTTCTTTGGTAAGGGTAACATCCTGCCCCTTATGAATATTTTTCAGGTCGTATATAGGCAGATAAGCGCTTATCTCTCCACCGGGGTAATTGTCTTTTTTACAGCCCCACAGGGAGGCCAATGACAGCAAAAAGAGAGAATATAGAATGATCTTTTTCATTGCATTGTTTTTATAACTAACAACTATTCTTAAACTGTATTTCTGTTTTCCTGCTCATCACTCATTTACGGCTTCTGCCACCATACCTGGGTAGATATCAGGTCAGGCCCCTGTGCAGCTATAGCCGCTTTGTAATTGGTGGGGTTGGCAGATTGTACGTATACCGGGTAAGTCATCCTGGCCGGCATTACACCACCGTTCTTTAAGCCGGGTCCTTTCGGTAAGTTGGGGTGACCGGTGCGGCGGTATTCAAACCACTGCTGCATATCGGTCAGGAACAGGGCATAATACTTCTGAAGGTGTATCCTTTCCATTTTATCTTCCACGCTGGCCGCGTCGTCCCAGTCAATATCGGCAGCAGCGAGATGGTCTTGGATATTGTATATCTTGGTAGAAGTATCGGGCCAGTTGGGCAGCCAGAGCTTGATGCTAGCGTCTGCTCCGTTCTCGTAGAAAGTTTGGGCAGAACCATTGATCCATCCTTTCACAACCGCTTCGGCATAAATGAAATTCACTTCGGCAAAGTTCATGATCATACCGGTTAAAGGATCGTTTTGTAAGCTGGGGCCGGTATTCGTGTTATTGGTAATGGAATAGAAATAGGCTTTTTGTCCCGGGTCCTGTCCGGGCAGGTAACCACTGGGTACGCCTACAAAAGCGCCCTGGGAAGGTGCTATACCCCACCGGTTGGTTTTGGTAGGTGTTCCGGTACCGTAAACAGGAATATTAATGCGGGGATCGTTCCAATCCGCCAGGTTTTCAATAAAGAAGCTGCCCAGGCTCGGCGCCCTGAAGTCCTGCTCCCTCACGTTGATGAGCGGCGATGCATAAGGGCCTTGACCGGTCCATCTTAAAATGGCCGACTCATCGTTTTTAGCGATCTTGGGATAGGTAGATGCCTTGGTGTCTACAATCTCCTTGATCTTTTTAATGCAGGTATCAGCTACTTCCGCTTTACCGGAAAGGCGGAGCAGGAGCCGTAAATAGAGGGAGTTGCCAAACTTGCGCCATTTGGTAATGTCTCCGTAATACACCGGGTCACTGGATGCAATGATGGCTGGCCCGCCGTTGAGCAGGGTATTGGCTTCTTCCAGCTTTTTAAAGCTATCAAAGTAGATGTCTTTCTGTCTGTCAAACACAGGTTCATAAATATTGGAATCTTTGGCCAGGTTGGATTGAAAGTAAGGAACATCGCCATAAGTATCCGTAAGCATGGAAAATACCCATGACTGCAGGATCAGTGCGATACCCTGGTATGATTTATTAAGGGTGGGAGAGTCCTTGGCTATTTTGTACAGGTCCTTCAGGTTGGTCATTTCCAGGTACCAGCCATCATAGAGATAGTTGGACCAGGTGGAACGGTAATCATACCTGAACACGGTGCCTTCCCCGTCATTCCTGCTTACCGTTACCTGCATCAGCTCATTATTAAAGTTACGGTTACGCTGCATGTTATAGTTCATGATACCTACCAGTGCCGGCGCCAGCAACTGATGGGGTTGTGCAGTGGGCGTAGTATTCGGGTCGGTATTGATCTCCGTGAAATCTTTGGTGCAGGAGGCAAGCGCCATGCTGAACAGTACTACACCTGCTATAATTTTATGGATAGTTGTTTTCATGTTTTCAAGAATTAAAGTCCAACAGTAAGGTTAAATCCGAATGAACGGGTGGAAGGGAACTGGGCAATCTCAAATCCCTGCAGAACGTCACTACCGTTAAAGGTGCCAAACTCAGGATCGAACATGGGCCAGTCAGACCAGATAAAGAGGTTACGGCCATATACGCCAATGGTGGCGCGTTGCAGGCCGATTTTTCTGGCAATCTGGGGTTTAAGCGTATAATCCAACCGGGCTTCGCGGAATTTGATAAAATCCGTTCGGAAAGTGTTGCCTTCGGCATTGTCTACGCCGAGGTGAGAACGGTAGTACTCATCTACGTCCATAGCTGTCACATCATTTTTCCGGTACTTGCCATCGGCACCCATTACCACGCCATTGCCGATGATACCGCTATACCTGCCGGGCAGGGTTTTAGTGAGCTTACCCTGTTCAGCCAGTTTGTAGTGCATAAGTGTATGCCCCACCGCGCCATACTGTGCATCGAACAATACATTCAGACGGAATTGCTTGTAGGTAATTTCATTGGTGAAACTTACTTTCCATTTGGGAGTGGTATTACCGAGGTAGATCACATCCTGGGAGATGAGCGCTACACCGCTTTGTGCATCATAAACAATTTGTCCGTCCGGAGATCTTACATATCCCCTTCCATACATATCACCCATGCTGCCGCCCACTTTAGCTACGATCTGGCCACCACCTACCGGACCGTTTTGAAGTATGATAGAGCTATCGGGCAACTCTTTGATGATATTGGTATTGGCAGAAAATATAATGCCGGTATTCCATTTAAAACCGTCTTTGGAAGCTACAGGTGTACCGTTGATGGCCAGTTCCACGCCCTTATTGGCCACTTTACCAATATTGATTACAGCGGCTGAATAACCGGAAGCGCGGTCCAACTGGCGGTTCAGGATCTGGTCCTTGGTGTAACCTGAATACACGGCCAGGTCAAAGCCCAGGCGGTCCCTGAACATTTTCATAGCAACACCTGCCTCATACGTGATCGTTCTGAGCGGTTTGAGATTGGGGTTGGCCTTGATGCTGGGATTTTCCAGTCCACCGCTATATAAACTACCTGCTGAGGAATAGGAATAAGCTGTACGGTAAGCCGTCATCTGCGCACTACCAACATTGGAAGCTGAGAAACGTACTTTGAGGAAGCTGATATCCTTAGGCAATTTAAAAGCGTCTGAGACAACAAAGCTCAGGTTGGCTGATGGATAAAAGAACCCGGTATTGGCAGTGCGTTCAGGCGTGGCCAATGCACTGTTCCAGTCCTGGCGGGCGGTAATATCAAGATACAGGAAGTCTTTATAACCGGTGGTGATGATACCATAAAAACTGTTGATGGCCAGTTTGGTCTTATAAGGCATAGTGATCAAGGGGCCTGCGGCGTTGGCAAAGGTGTAAACGCCCGGATTGATGAGTGAATCGGCACGGGTTTCATCACGGGTATAAGCATTCCGGAGGGTGCTTCCGCCACCTGTAATGGAGAAATCGAAATCCTTGTTGATCCTTTTAGTGTATTTCAGCAGGAAGTCGGCACTGGACTCCATAGAAAAGATATTTTGTGTGCGATAGCTGCCATAACGGAATTTTGAGCCTGCATCAAAGGGACGCTCCTGGGCGCGCTGGTCATAGCCAAAATCCAGGGATGTCCGCATCATCAAACTCAGTTCTTTCGTGAAATTATAAGTAGCCTGTATGTTGCCGGTTACACCGTGACGATTGGTACTGTTGATGAACTCATTCACGATGGCGTAGGGATTCTCAGGAAATGAACTGTAGGGGTAGAATATTCTTCTGCCTTCCTGTCCCTTTACCCAGTAGTTCTTTAGCCAGTCAATGTCGCCATTCGGTTGCCAGAAAATATACCAGTACATAATGGATTGGTTACCGTAGCCGCTTCCCGGCAGGTTATCGCTCCACTTGTTGGTATAATTTATTTTGGAGCTCACCTGGAGCCTGTCATTAACTTTTGAATTAACCGACAGGGACACTGTATTACGCTTATAGCCTGTATTGGGTATGATCCATTTGTTGGTAACATTGGTTACAGAGAAGCGGGCAGTGGTTTTATCCGTACCGCCTTCCACGCTGATAGAATTGGTGATGGTGCTACCCACATCAAAAAACTTGCGTATTTTATTGGTATAGGGAATCCAGGGTGTAGCTACTGTATCGCGGCCCTGCAATCCATTGTTGAACTGGTAAAACATTTGACCATCGAACCTGGGGCCATAAGCAGAGCTGGAACTGGAGTTGGCCGACCGGCCATAATCATAATCTGCCTGTCCGTCCAGCCCGATGCCGTATTCCCATTGGAGGTCGGGCCAGCGGTTTACCTGTTCCCAGTTAACGTTGGAATTAAAAGTAATGCCCAGGCCTTTTTTCTTATTGCTGCCCCATTTGGTGGTAATGACAATAGCTCCGTTGGCGGCACGCTGGCCATATAATGCTGCGGCGCCGGGTCCTTTTAATATGTCATATGACTCAACATCGTCCGGGTTGATATCATTGATGCTGCTGCCATAATCAGCCGGCATGTTATCACTACTGACACCATAGGGCGCTTCTCCCTCAATGGCGCTGCGGCGGCCGCTTCCATTGTTGATGACCACGCCGTCCACTACTATAAGCGCTTCATTATCGCCGGTAAGGTTGTTCTCGCCGCGCAGGATAATCTTATTGGTACCGGCAGGTCCGGCATTGGAGCGTATGAGGTTCAAACCGGCTACTTTGCCCGAGAGGGCATCGGTCCAGTTGCCGCTCATGGCGTCTGTAAGTTGTTTTCCGCTAACAGTAGTAGTAGCATAACCAAGTGATCTTTCTGCCCGTTTGATACCCAATGCGGTTACTACCACATTTTCCATCTGGGTTTCATCTTTATGCAAGTCTATCTTCAATGATTGCTGTTCTGCAGCATTAAATTTCTTTTTTGCAGGCAGGTAACCTACGGCTGATATTTCTACGGTCCCTTCCAGCAGCGGCAGTTTTTTACTAAAGGCGCCTGTCTCATCGGCCACCGCGATGGATGTGCCCTGCCCGGCCTGTTTAATAATGACAGTGGCACTGGGAACGGGATTGTCCCCTTCTGTAATAATACCCCGCAGCGTCATCGTAGCTGTTTGCTGTTTGATGGGGGTTTCTGATCTTTTGATCACCCAACTGTTGCCGCTGGCGGTAGCTATGAAATTAGCAGGGGCCAGTATTTTGTTCAGTAATTCTCCTACATTGGGTGCTTCGTAGCTGGCAGACGTTACCCTTACGGCTGACAGTTCTTCATTGGCATAAGCCAGTTGTACTTTAAAATGGCGGCCAAATTCCTCTACTATTTTAGCCAGGTTGCCGGCGCCATGCCGGAACTTGAGCTGGGAGGTTTGGGCGTTCACCTGCCGCGATGGGGACTCACTGTTTTGGGCCTGTGCCTGCAGGAAGCCTGCCGTGAGCAGCAGTACCAAAAAACGGATTCTTGCGTTTAGTTTTGCGTTTTGCATGTTGTTTACATTACAGTATAGACAATAGATTGGCCGGCTGCTCCCACACATGGTGCGGTAAACAGTTATAAACCGAAGGTTATTTCAATGATATGTTAGTGGATATTAGCGCCTGTCAGTGTGTTCACTACCTTTAAATTCTCATTCAGGGATAAGGTCATGTCCCAGGTCAAGCTTACTTTCATGTCCGGGTTAATGCGATCGTGCGATAGTGTTACTCCGTAATATGTTTCTATACACCGTATTAATGACTCCAGCGAAATATTGAACAACCGTATCTCCGACTGTGTCCACCAATCGGCTGTAAGCGGACCTACCGTTTGCGTGGCGCCGGCCTTACCGATACGCGTATACACCTGCTGGCCGGCGGTGAGTATATTCCTGCCGCCTGCATGGTCGAGTGCTACCCTTCCTTCTTTTACCGTCAGTTGTATATCGGTCGAATCGAGCCGGTTGATCGTGAACTGTGTACCCAGCACCGTTACCTGGTGATTGTTCACACCAATGGAAAAGGGATGCAGGGTATCTTTGGCAATGCTAAAGAATACGGTCCCTTTGGTGAGCTGGGTATTGCGCCTGTTCTTAAAATCGGGGTATATCCGCAGGGCGGAGTGGGGGGCCAGCCATAATTCAGAGCCGTCCTCCAGTTGCACTTTTCGGATATTATCGGTGGCAGTCAACTCTGTCCAGGCCTCAACAGGTATTTCCTGCTGTGCCCAGGGCAGTTTAATGAATACGGCCACCAGTATAGCTGCTGCTGCGCTGATACCAATAAAATACAATTGCTTTTTCTTGCGTCGTGTGCCTTCCAGCCGGTGATGGATATTGCCGAGCAACTGTGCTTTGCGGCTGGTGTCCATCGGGTCTGGTTGTTCCCATGCCTGCTGCCATTGCTGATCGTCGTTGGGTGTATGTTGCTGCCTTGATTTACGGGGCATGAAAAACGGCTTTTGATAATAGACGCTCGCTGAAAGGATCTGGTACTATACCTTTTTGAAGAAAATGGGGGAGTTAACGATTTGGTCATATTGGGGCCGGGAGCCGGGGAGCGGCAACGGTGCAGTATATATAATACACGACTTTAAATATGCAATAGGCAATGTTCAATGCTTACTGCTCGATGTTCAAAGAAAAAACAATTGTACCTGCCGGAGGATTTTTATCATGCGTTGTCCGGCAGTGTGCAGTTGGTTTTTGACCGTCTGTTCACTGAGCCGGAGTTCGGAGGCAATTTCTTTTACGGAGCGTTGTTCTTCAATTTTCATGGCATAGATGCGGCGCATTTGACCGGGGAGTTGTTGCATGGCGCCCCGCCACATATAGTATACCTGTTTATATTGGTATTGTTCATCGGGCTGCGGATTTGCTTCCTGTGTTTCGGGCATATCATCGGGCAGGGTATACCGCCTTCTCCTGGCAGCACGGAGATGATCGCTGATGCAATGCTGAACAATGGTATATAGGTAATTCCGGAAAGAAGAATGAATAACAATAGACTGGCGCTTGTGCCACAGGCGTATGAACACTTCCTGCAATACATCATCCGCCTCTTCTGATCCATTCAGTCGCAGGCGAATATAGGTATGCACCGGCGCTGCATAGCGGTTGAAGATCTCATCAAAAGCAGTTTGGTCCCCCGCTTGCAGCATCAACAGTAATGACCCTTCATCCGGGGTAATTTCCTGATAGTTCATAATGGCGGCAAACTTAGTTACCAAATGTAACGATGTGGCAGCACGTATTTTATCAAATGTTTAATTTTTTGTTTGGTTGCAGGTTTTTGCAAGGGGTAGCCTGTAATGCGATAAGGCGGGAAATACGCTATGGGACTCATTTTCAGCTAAAACCACCGATAGCGGCAATGCCGTAATCTTACTGATTATAATGTGGGGGAAAAGTTGTATCTTACTATAGTACATTCATGCAAACGATTGCGCTGATAACTCCTCTATATCCTCCCGGAAAAGCACGACCAATGCCCGTTTTTTAACCAATAATAACTGATTTATGTTGTGGGAAGATTTTTTAGCCTGCCGCCGGAAGAGGCTGGAATTGCAACAGCGACTTGACCAGGTTGCCAAACAAACAGAAAAGTTACAGGAAAAACAGGATGAGGTGCGTCAGCGCCAGTTCCTCCAGCGTTTCCTGGATAAAATGGAAGAGGTCATTACACCTGCCTTCGGCAAATGTGTACAATCACTCAACAGATATGGTATTAAAGCGCAGCAGGTAGACCGGATGAACAGGGCGCACCCCAATGTGTCGCTCGACATCCGGTACGACAGGCAGAACTATTGTATGTTCCTGCTGTCGCCCATACAAACAGAAGGGAAAGTAGCCATGCGTACCCTGATCCATAAAGAGAACGAATGGAATTATGAAGACGCCACCCGCGTAGATATGGACCAGTTATCCGAATCCCTGATCCGGGATAAAGTGCAGGAAGCTATTAATGTGCTGGATGACAGGGATAGGTGAGGGCAACCGGTTGCAGCAGGACGGTCGTATGTTACTATTTTATTATTTTTGAATGGATTTTTTCTTGTAGGTTTGGCCGTTTGAAACGACCTATCTGACTGCTGTATGATGCGACGGATTGCTGTGCTATATTTTTACCCCTCCCATGCCCGGCTTGCTATACAGGGCTCCTGCCGGTTGTTCCTGTTTTTATGGTGTTTACTTATTAATGTATTACATACTTCTGCACAGGATAATACGCCTGTGGAATACCTGGGTATTGAACAGGGGCTTTCCAACAATGCTGTTACCGCTATTTACCAGGACCAATACGGATTTATGTGGTTTGGCACCTACGATGGGCTGAACCGGTACGATGGCTACCATTTTAAGATCTTCCGGAATACGCCCAACGATACTACTTCCCTCATCAGTAACCGCATAGTTGCTATTGCTGAAGACCAGGAACATAACCTGTGGATCGGCACGAAGCAGGGAGTGAGCATTTTTAACAATAGCAGCTCCGGTTTCTCGCCGGTCAACTGGCTGCCTTATAAACAGGCAGCGGCAGAACGGTTGAGCTGGACCATCAACGATATTAAAACAGATGCGGCGGGCAATGTGCTGATTGCTTCCGCGGGTGGAGGATTGATGATCTGCAGCAAGGGGTCGAAGCTGGCCATACAGGTGCCTTGTGTGGATGCTACCCGCGAACTGCTGCGCTACCACGTACAGGCCATCCGGATAGACAAAGGGCAGCGGGTATGGTTATTTGTGCAGGGCGTGGGCCTGTGTGTATACGACAAACAGGCAAAACGGGTAAAGCCGGTGAACCAGACGATGCGGTCGGGCTACTGCCTCGAAACCGATAACAACGGCACCATCTGGATAGGATCGGAGAACGGGCTTTTTGCTTATCATATAGCCACCAATACCGTGAAGGGATACAATGAAAGCTCCGGCATATTGACCAATAACAAGGTCGTGGGCCTGTGCCTGGACCGGCAGCACAAATTGTGGATTGCCACAGATGGCGGTGGTATTAATATACTGGATGTTCAAACCGGCAAGATGCGCTACTTGGCGCCCGGGCAGCATAAAAAATCACTGACCAGCACTTCTGTGTACGCGGTGTATGAAGATAAGGAATCACGCAAATGGATAGGCACGCTACGCGGTGGCATTAATGTCATTGATCCGCAGAAGAACCGCTTTACCACAGTGGCGCATGATCCTTTAAGCCGCAATAGTCTTGTTGATAATTTTGTATTGTCGTTTTGTGAAGATCCGGCCGGCAATCTTTGGATCGGCACCGATGGCAGCGGCGCCAGCTATTGGAACCGGACACAAAATACCTGGACGCATTTTAAGCACCAGCCAGGCAACCCGCAATCCCTCAGCAATAATTTTGTGACCAGCATTGTGCGTGACTACCAGGGGAACATCTGGCTGGCCACCTATGGCGGCGGTATCAACCGCTATAATAAAAGCAATGGTTCATTTGAACATTATGCCTGTAATTATACGGGCTATGCTTATGGTGATAAGAACGTGTGGAAGTTGTTTGAAGACAGTAAAAAGAACCTGTGGGCGGGAGCTGTGGCGCCGGGCAGGTTGTACCGGTACAACCCGCAAGCCAACCAGTTTGAATCTTTTGATGATAAGGTGGTGGATGTAACTACACTGGCCGAGGATAAGCAAGGCGTATTGTGGGCGGGCACTTTCAGTGACCTTATTCAAATAGATGTAGCGCATAAGAAGCACCGCTTCTTTAAGATAGGCAATGCCGTGCGGAGTATTTATGAAGATGGGGCCGGTAATTGCTGGATCGGTACGGAAGGAAATGGCCTGCTGTTGTTCGACAGGCAAAAAGGAACTTTTACCACGTATACAGAATCCGACGGATTGAGCAGCAATGCTGTATTGAATACACTGGAGGATAAGAACGGTAATCTATGGATCAGCACCTTTAGTGGGATCTCCAAATTCGACCCGCAGCATAAAACCTTCAAGAACTTTTATGTGGCAGATGGCCTGCAGAGCAACCAGTTCAATTACAATGCGGCCCTGCAGTTGCGCAGCGGTGAATTTGCCTTCGGCGGTATTAAAGGGTTCAACCTGTTTTACCCGGATAGTATCGGGAATAATGACCGTATGCCCAGTCTGCTGCTTACAGGGCTGCGGATAGATAATGTACCCGCGGAGCGGAATAATACATTTACAGACGGACAAACACTGGCCAATATTGATCAATTAACGTTGCCCTATAGCAAAGCGGTGATCGCTGTTGACTTTGCGGCCCTGGAATATTCTGCTCCTGATAATATTTCCTATGCTTATTATATGGAAGGGTGGGATAAAGGCTGGAATTATGTAGGTCACCTGAGAACGGCCAATTATTCCCGGCTCAATGAGGGAGATTATACCCTGCGTATAAAATCAACCAATGCAGAAGGTGTATGGAATAACCAGGAACGTATTATAAAGATCACGGTACTGCCGCCCTGGTACCGTAGCTGGTGGGCCTATGGCGGGTACATCCTGCTGGCGGTAACTGCTATCTGGTTTTACCTGTTGTACAAGAACAGGCAGGCCCGGCTGAAATATGAAATACAGATAGCGCATATCAATGCGGAAAAGGAAAAAGAACTGAATGAAAAGAAGCTGTCTTTCTTCACCAATATATCGCATGAGTTCAGAACGCCGCTCACCTTGATCATTAATCCTATCAAAGAGTTGCTGTACAGCAGGGAGCAAGGGGTAGATACCGGTGAGCTGAACATCGTGTACCGCAATGCCCGTCGCCTGCTGAGCCTGGTAGATCAGTTGTTGCTCTTCCGCAGGGCAGATAGTGAGGCGGATAAATTGCGGGTGGTAAAGCTGAACTTTTCCGATCTGTGCAAAGAGGTATACCTGTGTTTTGTGCAGCAGGCGCGCAGTAAGCGGATAGAGTATGGGTTCCAGTGCGCCAACCCCCATATTGAGTTGTATGCCGACCGTGAAAAGATGGAGATCGCTTTGTTCAACCTCGTGTCCAATGCGCTGAAATTTACACCGGAGCAGGGGAAGATACTGTTTACCGTAACAGAAACAGACGAACAGGTAGAAGTGGCCGTTGCCGACAACGGTGTGGGAATACCGGATAGCACCGGCCGGAAGCTGTTTGAACGTTTTTACCAGGTGCAGGATAAGGAAACCTCCCTGAAAACGGGTTTTGGCATCGGCCTGTACCTGGTGAAGCATTTCGTGGAAAGCCATCACGGACAGGTTGATTATACCAGTAAGCCCGGTGAAGGCACCCGGTTTGTGGTGGTATTGTTAAAAGGGCATCATCATTTCCGGGCGGATATGATCCATGAAGAATCTGTTGGTAAGGCGGAGTTCCTGGAAGAGCTGATAGAAGAGACAGAACCGGTACCGGAAGCTGATATGGTTCCTCAGGAGCCGGAGGAAGACCCGGGTTTGCTGGTGACGGACCTGCCCATTATGCTGGTGGTGGATGACAACAGCCAGATACGGCAATACGTAGCGCAGATCTTCCGGAAAACTTTTCGCCTGTATGAAGCGGATAATGGGGACGACGGACTTAAACTGGCCCGGCAATACCAGCCCGATATTATTATCAGCGATGTGGTGATGCAGGGGCTTACCGGTATTGAACTGTGCCATAGTATTAAAGAAGACCCTTCGTTCAGCCATATTCCCCTGATCCTGCTCACCGCCAGTTCTTCGCCGGATATTAAGCTAAAAGGGGTAGAGTGCGGGGCCGACGATTATATTACCAAGCCTTTTGAAAAGGAACTGTTGGTAGCACGGGTAAGCAGCATACTCAAAAGCCGCAATAACCTGCAGAAGTATTTTTATAATGAGATCACCCTGCAGCAGAACACCGGGAAGATACCGGAAGAATACCGGAAGTTTCTCGAAAAATGCATGGCCGTTGTGGAAGCGCACCTGGATAATGAAACTTTCAGTATCAAGATACTGGCGGCTGAACTCAATATGAGCCATTCCAATCTGTATAAAAAAGTAAAGTCTGTATCAGGCCAGTCGGTCAATGGCTTTATCAGGTTTATCAGGTTGCGCAAAGCGGCAGAGCTGTTTATCAATACGCCCTGTAATGTCAATGAAGCGGCTTTCCAGGTAGGAATGGCAGACATCAAGTATTTCCGGGAACAGTTCAATAAGCTTTTTGGGATGAACCCCTCTGAATACATTAAGAAGTACCGCAAGCCGTTTCAGAAAAACTTCCAGATGAATAAATAACAGGCGTTTAAAAAAATTGCCCCTGTTTTAAGTGATTTACCCCCCTGTCATGTCTGGCCGTATCCTTACTTTAGCCCCCTCAAAGCGAAAGCCTGCTTATAAAACGGATTAAAAGAATAACTATGCGGTATTTTTCCGGAAGTCTGTCCTGCTTGTTATTGTTCATGATGCTGTTGGTATGGAAGGCGCAGGGACAAGTCGCATCCGGGGTGACGGCTACTACGGTAGCCAATGGCTGGGCCAATAATTCCGTCAATGTAGTGGTCTTCCGTAAGAATTCACTGGTTACCCATGGTGGCTGGCAATACACCGCTTTCTATGACCAGGACCGCTATGTAGTGCTGGGTAAACGGAAGCAGGGGAGCACGCAGTGGCAATTGCAAAAAACGTCTTACCAGGGCAATGCGGCCGATGCACACAACTGCATTAGCCTGATGGTAGATGGGGCGGGTTACCTGCACCTGGCCTGGGACCACCACAACAATCCTTTGCGCTACTGCCGCAGTGTGCGTCCCGGTTCACTGGAATTAACAGCGAAAATGCCTATGACGGGGCAATTTGAAGAACGGGTATCTTATCCGGAGTTCTATAAACTGCCCAATGGCAACCTCTTGTTCCTGTACCGGAATGGTCAGTCGGGACAGGGCAACCTGGTTATCAACCAATATGACTGCAATACCCAGCAATGGAAGAACCTGCACAGCAATTTAATTGATGGAGAAGGGCAGCGTAATGCTTACTGGCAGGCCTGTGTAGATGCCAAAGGCGCCATACATATTTCCTGGGTATGGCGTGAAAGTCCGGATGTGGCCAGCAACCACGATCTGGCCTATGCCCGCTCAACGGATGGCGGCATTACCTGGGAGCAATCCACCGGTGAAAAATACCGTTTGCCCATTACGGCTGCTTCGGCGGAGCATGCCTGCCGCATTCCGCAAAAAAGTGAACTCATCAACCAAACCTCTCTCTTTGCCGATGAAAAGGGAATGCCCTATATCGCTACTTACTGGCGTGAGGCTGGTTCCACCGTGCCCCAATATCATGTAGTGTATAACGATGGAAAACAATGGCAGATACAGGACCTGGGTTTTCGTAAAACGCCTTTCAGTCTTAGTGGTGGCGGCACCAAACGCATTCCCATTGCACGGCCACAGGTAATGGTATGGCGCAAGGGCAGGCGTGTAGCTGCCCTGATGGTATTCCGGGATGCTGAGCGCGGGGATAAAGTATCTGTAGCCATGAAGAAGGACCTGGCAAAGGGCAACTGGCAGATCATGGACCTCACTACGGCATCAGTAGGTTCCTGGGAACCGACGTACGATACTGAATGGTGGAAACAGAAAAAAGTATTGCAGCTATTTGTGCAATCCGTGGAGCAGGTAGACGGTGAAGGCAAAGCTAATATTCCTCCTCAACCAGTAACCGTAATAGCGTGGAAGCCGAAGTGAGTCCATTTACGTCAACTAAAACGATAAAAGCATATATGAAAAGAAACATTTCCTGGTTAAGGTCCTTATCCGCTATCCTGGTGATTACAGTTATTGCCTGCAGCACACAAAAGAAAGCAGGCGTTACTACCGGTAAAGCATTCCTAAAAACAGTTGAACAGGAATTTATTGATGCGGGCGCCCAGTACAAGATATTGATGAAGGACCTGCCTGCTGATAGGTTTCCCAAAACATATTTCCCCACTACCGGTAAGCATGAATACAGTGGCTCCGGATGGTGGTGCAGCGGCTTTTACCCCGGCACTTTATTATACCTCTATGAGCAAACAAAAGATATGGCCCTGTACAATGAAGCTCTGCGGATACTGGAGCCATTGAAAAAAGAGCAATACAATAAAACCACGCACGACCTGGGCTTTATGATGTTCTGCAGCTTTGGCAATGCAGCGCGCATCCAGTCTAAACCGGAATACAAAGACATGCTGATCAATAGTGCGAAGTCGCTCAGCACCCGCTTTAACCCCAGGGTAGGTTGCATCAAATCCTGGGATTCCAAAAAGCAGCCAGAGTTCCTGGTGATCATTGACAATATGATGAACCTGGAACTGCTGTTCTGGGCCACACAGGTAACGGGTGATTCTTCTTATTATAAAATAGCGGTTACCCATGCCAATACCACCATTAAGAATCATTTCCGGCCGGATTACAGTTCTTACCATGTGATCGACTACAATCCGGAGACCGGCGTCGTACAGCAGAAACGTACCGCGCAGGGTGCAGCCGATGAGTCGGCCTGGGCGCGCGGACAAGCCTGGGGGCTCTATGGATTTACGGTTATGTACCGTGCTACCAAAGACCCGCAATACCTAAGCCAGGCCAATCATATTGCTCATTTCCTCCTGTCGCATCCCAACCTGCCGGCTGATAAAGTGCCGTATTGGGATTTTAATGCGCCCGGCATTCCCAATGCCTTGCGCGATGCCTCGGCTGCCGCTATTATGGCTTCAGCCCTGCTGGAGCTGCAGCAGTATGTGGATACGGCCAAAGCAAAAGAATACGTGGGTGCTGCCGAGACCATGTTACGGTCCCTCTCTTCACCTGCCTATAAGGCCAAACCTGGCACCAATGGCGGCTTCCTGATAGAGCACTGTGTGGGACATATGCCGCAAAAAACAGAAATAGATGTGCCGCTCACCTATGCGGATTACTATTATATCGAGGCCCTGAAGCGGTATAAGGAATTGGGAAAGTAGATGGATTCGGAGTCTTCTCCGCAGTGTCTCCCGTAGAGCTTGTCCCGCTTTGCGGGAGGACGCTGCTGTAAGTTGAAATAAGTGTTTAGGGTAGCAGCCCGGTTAACCGACAGTATTTAAGCAGTTTTTTCATAAGCAAGCAATCGTTTGGCCCCTTATGTCTATGGGGGGCCTTTATAAACGCTTTAAGGCTGATCATTACCGGGTGGGTGGATAAGAAATACTGTATATTGTTAAGGTATAAACAAAGGATATGAAAAAACGCATCATAACGATTTGCCTGGTAGTCGTTTCCCTCCTGCTACAGGCGCAGCCTGCAAAGAAAAATACCCCACCGGTCAGCGACAGGAAAATATGGTTACAGCAGCTCGACAAACTGGCCCGCCCTGTATTGTCCAACCTGGCCGCCGGAACACTGCGCGAAAAGATGCCGGTGACCTTATCACCGAAGGTGGACAATGCAGCCAACCGCTCACAGGTGGCCTACCTCGAAGCATTCGGCAGAGTATTAGCCGGTATTGCTCCCTGGCTCAATCTCGAAGGTGGTGATGCGGAAGAAGTGGCCCTGCGCAACCAATACCGGGAGTGGGCGCTCAAAGCCATCGCCCAGGCAGTGGATACCGGTAGCAAAGATTATATGCGCTTTACCGGCGGGCAGCCGCTGGTAGATGCGTCCTTCATGGCATTGGGGTTGGTACGCTGCCCCTGGTTGTGGGAGCACCTGGAATCCAAGGTACAGCAGGATGTGGTAAGGGCTTTCAAAGCTACCCGCTCCATTGTGCCGGGTTATAGCAACTGGATACTGTTTTCCGGTATGATAGAAGCCTTCTTTTGTAAGTACGGGATGGAGTACGACGGGGTGCGTATTGATTATGGCGTAAGGGAATTTGCCAATCACTGGTATGTGGGCGATGGGGTATATTCTGATGGTATGCAATATCACTGGGACTATTATAACAGTTATGTGATTCAACCCTACCTGTCCAATATCTTCGATGCCTTGCGCACGCGTAATGCGCGGGCCTATGATTGGTATGTGCCCAAATTTGACCAGATCAGCAAGCGATACGCCGTGATACAGGAGCGGCTGATCAATACAGATGGTACCTTCCCTATAACAGGGCGGTCTATTACTTACCGTGGCGGCGCTTTTCATCACCTGGCCGATATGTCGTTGAGAAAACAATTGCCGCAGGAGTTGAAACCTGCGCAGGTAAGAGGCGCTTTAACAGCCGTAATAAAGAAAACCCTTGAAGCCCCTGCCACCTTTACCAAAGATGGCTGGCTCAGCATTGGCCTGTATGGCAACCAGCCGGGCCTGGCGGAAGGGTATATCAATACCGGTAGCGTGTACCTATGTACTACAGTATTTTTACCGCTCGGCCTGCCTGATACCGATGAGTTCTGGACAGCACCGGCAGCACCGTGGACGGCCGTAAAAGTATGGAGCGGACAGGATATGTCGGCCGATCATGCCGTGGAAGTGCGATAAATTAAATTATAAGACACGAAATAAAAAAGGATGACCGTCATAACAGGCGGTCATCCTTTTTACTATTATTCGCAGTACTGCGCATATTCGCTGTATTCATATTCACCCTCAGTGCCTTCATTCACCCGCAGTATGATCAGGTCACCCGGTTCCAGTTCCCAGTAAAGGGTGGTGGAAGAACCCAGGTATTGGGATGGGTAGGAAGGATTGGCATAATCCACATACCAGCCAATCACATCGCCGGGTTCCAGGCTCATGGCATAGTATACTTGCCCGGGACAGGCCCGGAATTCATAATTACTGGCAATCCAGGCTGAATTGTAAACCCCGTTCTTTTGGGGAGTGTTGCCCGATGGGGCATGCGTGAAACCGGCCAGTACAATAAGCAGGAGGAGCATCGCTGGCAGCAATACGTTTTTTGATGTCATAGTTTAAAGTTTAATGATGAAAGGAAATCCCTTTAAATTAAACAATAGACAGCCCGGTAAATTCTTTCCGATTGGCAGGTTGATAAGCTGGTTTCGCCGCTTCCCTCAACCTGGGATAGGCAAGGACGATAACTTAACAAAGTGATGGGGAATGCTGGCATGAAATTTATATTTATGTAAATTGCTATATATTGTTCATGCTTAAAATTTTAACAGGTATGAAAACGCATCAATTTACCAGGAGTAGAGCCATACTGCTGATGGTAAGTATATTATCAGTCACTACAGGTATGGCGCAAAATGACAAAAGCAATAAAAAGGCGGAAAAAGCAGCGGAGGTGAAAGCGATGGTGGAGGCCCAGCGGTATATATTCAAGCCGCAAACAGCCAATCCCATGCGCGGCCGTACCATGCAGCTCACCTCAGAATATACAGTGAAAGTCAGCAAGGATACCATTGTGTCGGACCTGCCTTACTTTGGCCGTGCCTTTACAGCGCCCATCGACCCTTCCAAAGGAGGTATACAATTCAACTCTACCAATTTTGATTATAAGCTCGAAACCATAAAGAAGAGATGGCAGGTAACCATCAAGCCCACGGATGCGGGCGATGTGCAACAGTTCTTCCTCACCATCTTCAATAATGGAAGTGCCACCTTACAGGTTACGAGCACCAACCGTACACCGATATCGTTTAATGGGTATGTAGTAGAAAGGAAATAAATCAGTGGTTATTTCAAGGTATGTTTTTTAACGCCTTCAAATGTAATTTTCACAGGCTGTATCAATCCGTTCTTATCAAAATGCATATGATCAATGCAGGTTACACGGTGGTTGGCGTCGGTTTCACCCAGTGGCCTGCGGTGGTAAACGATGTACCATTCATCTTTTCCGGGCACCTCGATCACTGAATGATGACCGGCGCCGGTAGCTACCGTTGAGTCCTGCTGCAGTATGGTGCCAATCCTTTCAAACGGACCAAAAGGTGAATTGGATAGGGCATAGGCCACCCGGTAATTCGGACCGCCCCAGCCACCTTCCGACCACATAAAATAATACTTCCCGTCCCGGATAAACATAATCGGACCTTCCACATATCCTTTGGGGGTAATCTCTTTAAACGTGCTGCCATCATCAAAAGGAATAAAGCCGGTGAAGTCAGCCTTCAGCTTTACAATATTGCAATGGCGCCAGCCCCCATAGATCATATAATATTGTCCGTCTTTATCCCTGAATACAAACTGGTCAATAGGCTGCGCCCCGTTCTGGAACTTATCCAGCAGGGGTTTGCCCAGCAGGTCTTTGTAAGGCCCCTGTGGCTGATCGGCTATGGCCACTCCAATCCCGCCTGTTTCATTGTTATTTTGGATGTCATTGGCGGCAAAGAACAGGTAATACATATTGTCCTTCTCTACAATGGCCGGCGCCCACATCGCCTTGTTGGCCCATTTCACAGCGGCCGTATCTATTATCCGCGGATGTTTTTGCCAGGTGATCAGGTCGGGGGAAGAAAAAGCATCCATGAAAACCTGCTTCTCATACCGGTCGGAATAAGTAGGGAATACCCAGTATTGCTTATTAATAATGGCCCCCTCAGGATCGGCATACCAACCTTCAAAAATGGGGTTACCCGATGTTTTTTTGGACTGCGCTCCTGCTACCAAACCTGCACCCAGTAGTCCGGCCAATAACAAGTATTTCATGTAAATCGAATTGATCAGCCTGCAAGATACCACCCGCTCCCTACAATCATGGTGCAATTTGTCTCAATCATTGTTAAAACTTGAGCAGGAAACCTACGCCCAGCACCTGTTTGATCTGTGGCCGGGCTCCTCCGGAACTGCCATCACTTTTTACCGAAGGCACATCATTGTCATAGATCACATCTACCGACACATTCATATTGATCAGCTTCGACACTTTTACCGTGAGCACATTCGTCCAGAAAATATCTACATTCAGCGGATCATGGCGGTAATTGGAAAACAGGTCCAGCTTTGTTTTGTAGTTCGTGGTAGGCGTAATTTTCTTATTCCAGTTTATCGATGCATAGGCGCCTACTTCCATCTTCACATGCTTACCGCTGTCTACGCCATAGGCCGCTGCGGCCGCCAGCGAATCATTCATCACGATCACCCACCGCGAAGTAATGGGAGAAAGGAACAGGGAGAATGTTTCATTCGGCTTATAGTCCATACCAAGCGATAAGATCACATAGGCCGGCGACATGAAGTTGGAGGTTAACACCTTTGTTGAATCAGTAGGATAGGCAAACCCTTTTGTAAACTGGCTTCTGAAATTCAGCAGGCTGCTCAGGTACCATTTATTATTCAACTCATAGCCATATTTGGAAACCAGGTCTATGCGGTCGTCCGATTTCCGCTGCCCCAGGCTCGTCGTATTCACCATACCATAAGCCATGTCTAAAACATTATCCCAGGAATGGCGGCCATGTTTATAATGGGCGAACAAATTCAGCAAAGATGTCAGTGACAGGGAGAATTTGTCACCCCCGGCAGACCAGTTGCTCAAAGTGCCCTGGTTCACATTCAGGTTAAAAGCGCCACCGGTTTTCCAGGTGCGCTTACTGGTATCGGCGGTATTCTTAGTAATGGTACGGCTGGATTCACTCTTTAATCCTTGTACGGTTTTGTCTTGTGCATAGAGACGGAAGCTGCATAGGGTGAGCAGCAGGAGTACGTATTTCATAGCGTTTGTTTTGAAAAAAAGCCTCCTGCCACAAAAACGCTGCCAAAATGGCCCCTCCTGCGTATTGTCAGTCTGCCCAAAAGAGCAGAAAGTAACGAAGCAAGCGAATAATCAATAATCAGTAACCAATAATAAACCACCCCGTAGCTTAATAATTTATTAATTGCCCCTGCCATCAATCCCTTTCCGGCAGCAGTAACTTGCGCCGGTCTGTTATTTTTTATTTTCCCCGCAGTGTCTCCCGCAGGGGACGCTGCGGTAACTTACATATATGAAGAAGTTACTACTCTTACTGGTTAGCTGCTACCATATCATGGCAATAGCCCAGCCAACGGTATATACCACGGCCAACGCCCATTCACACAACGATTATGAAAAGCCTTTCCCTTTCTATGCGGCTTATAAAGAAGGGTTTGGTTCCCTGGAGGCCGACCTCCACCTCATCAATGACACCTTATGGGTAGCGCATGACAGTGCAAGTCCAGGCATTGATCCCACTTTTGAAGTAGGGTACCTGCAGCCATTGGATAAAGAAGTGGCCAGGCATAATGGCTTCCCCTATGCAGACCGTACTAAAAAAATACAACTGCTCATTGACCTCAAAACAGCCGCTATTCCTACACTCGATAAGGTGGTGGCTGCCCTGCGGAAATATCCGTCATTGACCAATAATCCCAATATCCGGTTTGTGATCTCCGGCAGCAGGCCCGACTCCACTACCTGGCAACAATATCCTGCCTTTATCTGGTTTGATGGCAATATGGGCCAATCCTACCCGGCAGCAGCATTGCAGAAAATTGCACTTATGAGCGCCGGCTTTACCAAATACAGCGACTGGAATGGCAAAGGCAGGCCGGTGGCCCATGAGTGGGATACCCTGCAAAAACTGATAGCCGCGGCCCATGCATTGGGCAAGCCCGTTCGCTTCTGGGCTACTCCTGATAATACCAATGCCTGGTATCATTTGATGAAATTGAAGGTAGACTACCTCAATACAGACCGCATTGCAGAACTGGCCGCATTCCTCAACAAACTGCCAAAGACCGGGTACCGTAATGATAAAGCCTACATCCCTTATCAACCTACCTATAAAACTGATGGCGTTAATAAGAAAGTGAAAAATGTGATCCTGCTCATTGGCGATGGCACCGGGTTGGCGCAATGGTACAGCGGTTATACCGCCAACCATGCCCGGCTCAATGTATTCAACATGCGTAGCATCGGGCTTTCCAAAACCAGCTCTTATGACAACTTCATCACCGATTCGGCCCCCGGCGCTACGGCGCTCGCTTCCGGTGAAAAGACCAATAATCGTTCGGTAGGCGTAGACCATACCGGTGTGGCTTTATCACTCATACCGGATTATGTGTATAAGAAAGGCATGCGTACCGGGCTCATCACATCGGGCGATATGACAGATGCTACACCCGCCGCTTTTTATGGCCATCGCACAGAACGCACTGACGGTGCTGGTATGTTTGCCGACCTGGCCGGTGCGCCCATCCAGTTGTTGATGGGATCAGGTAATAAGCACTTTACACCAGCCACACAACAAGCCTTGCAGCAAAAAGGGTTCACCCTTGTTCGTACGCTGGACAGTATGCCGACGGCTACACAGGGTAAATGGATCGTTATGGATGAGCGGGCCCACTTGTCTATGTTACAAGGCCGCGGCCAGTGGTTACAGCAGGCATTCGACAAATCACTCCATATCCTTTCCCGGAACAAAGCCGGTTTCTTCCTCATGGCCGAAGGTGCCCAGGTAGATCATGGCGGGCATGACAACAATTTGCCCTGGCTGGCTTCCGAGGTCATGGACCTTGACCAGCTCGTAGGAAGGGCCATGCAGTTTGCCGATACCAATGGCGAGACCCTGGTGATCGTAACCGCCGATCATGAAACCGGCGGCCTTTCCCTGATGGATGGTGATTATGGCAAGGGGTATATTGGCGGGCAGTTTGCCACCGACGACCACACCGCTATTCCGGTACCCGTATTTGCTTATGGTCCGCAGTCCCGGCTTTTTAGTGGCGTATATGAGAATACAGCCGTGTTCTTTAAGATCATGCAGACCCTGGGCATCGCGGTACAGCCAGCCGCCAAATAGGCATCAACGGAGCATTGGCCGTACTTTTGCATAATACCGGTCATTAATATTCTTTCATGTCTTCAACTGTTTTGATCATTGGTGCGGGCGCTGCCGGGTTAATGGCTGCCCGGGAACTATCGGCCCGGGGTCATGCCGTTACCATTCTCGAAGCCCGTAACCGGGCCGGTGGAAGGATGCATACCATTCATTCCACTGCTTTTACCGTGCCTGTAGAGTCGGGTGCAGAGTTTGTGCATGGAAAGCTGCCGCTTACCTTTCAGTTACTGGCGGAAGCAGGTATCGGCCATACCCCGGTAGAAGGCCGGATGATAGAAGTGCGCAAAGGACGCTGGCACCGGCAAAACCAGTTTATAGAAGGATGGGATACCCTGATGGAGCATTTACAGTCCTTGCAGCAGGATATGACGGTGCGTGAGTTCCTGGACAGGCATTTTCAGGAACCGAGGTATGAAGAGCTGCGGCGTTCCGTACAGCGTTTTGCAGAAGGATATGATGGCGCCGATATCAACAAAGCCAGTGTGCTGGCCCTGCGTAATGAATGGGAAAAAGAAGAAACAGAACAATATCATATTACCGGCGGTTATGAACGGCTCACGGATTACCTCATAACCCAGTGTGTAAGGCAGCGCTGCTCATTACACTTCAATACTCCTGTACAGCGCATTAGCTGGCAACAGGGTAGGGTAGAAGTCACCACCGGCGATGAAAGATCGTTTACCGCCGATAAAGTGATCATTACGGTGCCGTTGGGCGTATGGCAGCAGGCCCACGACAAAAGCAATATTGATGTTGTGCCGGCCATCGATCAGCAGCTCGCAGCCTTCCGCCAGATCGGTTTCAGTGCAGTGATCAAAGTAAGCCTGGAATTTAAGCAACCATTCTGGCAGGAATATGAAAAAGAACTCGGTTTCATCTTTAGTGAAGAGATCTTTCCTACCTGGTGGACACAGCTTCCCCATCCCGTACCCCTCCTCACAGGTTGGATCAACGGACCCCAGGCTATTTCTTTTGCGCAGACCTCACCAGAAAAAATGCTGCAATATGCCCTCTACTCACTGGCTGGTATATTTGGTTTACCACTCGTATTCCTCGAACAGCAACTGGTGGCTTCACATATAACAGACTGGGGCGCTGATCCTTTTTCCCTCGGTGCTTATTCTTACGACATGCTTTCTTCCAAAGCAGCCCGCCAATTCTTGCAGCAACCTGTTGCCGGTACACTCTTCTTTGCCGGTGAAGCTTTATATGAAGGCGCACATCCCGGTACCGTAGAAGCGGCATTGGCAAGTGGTGCAGCAGTAGCGGCAAAATTGATGGGCAGCCTCGCCAATACTTAGTGCAGCTCCTTTAACCATTGTTGTGCGTAGGCCCTTGCAGCGGTGATCGTTTCGTGGCCACAACGGAAACAACGCTTCCAGGTTTCATCCTTTGCTTCCAGTTTGGGATCAGCAAAACGCTTCCGTCCCCCTCTTTCTACCAGTTTGGCATCAAAATCAATATCTGCTGTAAGCGCCAGGAACTCCTGCAGCCTTCTTTTGATCAGCGCTTGTACGTTGGCGGGATATTCCTTGTCAAACTCCTTCATGGCTGCTGCATATTGTTCTGCATTCAGGTCGTCTCCCTCGGCAAAATTGCTCATGAACAGGCCATGCTGCGGATCTTTGGGATCCTGCAATGCTTTTTGTTCAGCTTTCAGCATGGTGATCGTAGCCTCATACAACTTCTTCATATCGCCGGTGGCTTCCTTCATGCCCTTTTCATTCGACTCAATATCGTGCTTGATTTCCTCCAGGCGGGCTTTTAACTTCGCTGCTTTATCAGCGGGCGCTGCAGGCTTTGCCGATTCACGGGCTTCTTTATAGTCCTGCAGGAATTCCGGTGAACTGCTGTACCGGCGTATATAGTCGCCCAGTTCTTTCACCATGCCTGCCCGTTTGCCGGTGGCAATTCCTTTGATCACAGAAGAATGCGGGAAAGCGAGATTGCCTTCTTTGAAATTGCCGAATATATATTCACGCGCTTCCGCTTCGGCCATGTCCAGTTGATCAAATATATTTTTTACTACAGCAAATGCCATCGTGGTTAATACCAACAGGCAGGCCATCCAGGTACAGGTAATCTTTTTCATGTTGTTATTAAAATTAATTGTGCTTTTGACCGTAAAAATACCATGCGTCTCGTCCGGCCGGTTTGGTAAGATTATAGAGTGACATTATTGATGTATGAACCGGCAAAATGCCCGGCCAGGTTGGATGACGGTATAACCGATGCCAGTGTGATCCTTACCATTGAATAGTTAAAGGTGTTTGGGTAGAAAATCAAACAGGCACCATGCTTTTTAGGGTAAGGCACCTGTTTAGTTATTATCAACCAGGATTTTAATGGAAGTTTTTTGATGGAGTTAACTAATATTACTTATTTTCATTAAGCGAACCCCTATGAATTAGTTGTGTAAACCAGTCTATGTTGGAAAACCTGATCACGAAAGAAACGCTTAAATCCGAACTTGATGCTGGTTTGGAATCCGCGGTTAACCTTCTGTACTCCCGTTATAGTTCCATGTTGTATGGCTATGTATTGCAATTCATCCCCGACCGGAAAGAAGCTGAAAAAGTCCTGGTGCTCATCTTTGGTAGCCTCGCTACCCGTTTGCAGGAAGCCTGCAACTCCACGCTGAGCGTATATTGCTGGATGCAGGTGGAAGCCAGGAAGATCATCCTGGAATATAAAAAGCAACAGGCAGGCAACACTGGCAGCAGAACTGTTACTAATGGCCGGCCGACTAATGATTATTACCTTTCCTTGTTGCAGGAGGCATCGGAAGAACAACGGTTTGTATTCAGTGAGATCTTTTTGCATGGCCGGGGAAAAGAAGAACTTGCCCAGGAGTTACATAAAAACATACACGATATTAACCGGCTCCTGAATGAAAGCTTGCTGATCATGCGAACAAAGCTATCATGAACCTCCCCTCATCATTTATAAACCCTACTAAATTGGTAGGAATTATTTGGCGCTAATAGGTAGCGCCAGTATCTTTGCATTCGTTATCGTTCATGCTTGCCAGTCAAAGGTCATAAAAAGCTATACCATGAGAGAAATGTCTATGAGCCGCCTGAACCCCCACCGTTTGAAATCCCTCTTTCATACAAGCATGCTGTCTTACAGCATTGCCCGTTGTTGTTGCTGAGTTTAACCCATTGATCTGCAATTATTTTTAGTGTCTGTCTACATGATAGCAGAGCTATTGCTTTGCTATATACCCTAACATTTTAATTCATAAATGACAATGAACAGGATCATTGCCTTCTGGGCTATTACTATTCTATTGCCTGTATCCCTTGCCGCACAAACGCGTATCGTGCAGGGAACAGTGTTGGATAAATCCAATAACCTCCCGCTGGCCGGTGTTAGTATACAGGCCAGTGGTACTGCTGTAAGTGCTGTTTCCGATGTGCAGGGAGCTTTTTCTATAGCTGTATCCGGCAACACAGTGCTTACCTTTTCTTACATAGGATACACTACCCGGCAGCTACCGGTTGACAGCCTGCAGAACAACGGGCAGGTATTTCTTACACCTGCCGATCAGTCACTCGATGCGGTGGTGGTCACCGCCCTTGGCGTTTCCAAACAAAAGAAATCCCTGGGTTATGCTACCCAGGAGTTAAAGACAAAAGATATATCAGAAGCCAAGGAGGCCAACATTATTAATGCACTGGCAGGTAAAGTGGCCGGCGTGCGCATTACCAACACCCAGGGCGATATGGGTTCTTCACGCATCGTAATCAGGGGTGAAACTTCTATTGCCAGTAACAACCAGCCCTTATTTATTGTAGATGGTGTGCCCGTAGATAACTCCCAATTGGGCGCAGGAGGTTCCAGGGATTACCGAAATGCCATTGCCGACCTCAATGCAGAAGATATAGAAACCATTAGTGTATTAAAAGGGCCGAATGCTGCCGCTTTGTATGGCTCCCGTGCAGCACATGGCGTTATCCTCATTAAAACCAAAACAGGTAAAAGCCGTAATGGTATAGGCGTTACCGTCAACTCTAATACTACCTTTTCCAGCCTGCTTGTACTGCCCGATTACCAGAACGTGTTTGGCCAGGGCGCAGAAGGAAAATTCAGCTATGTAGATGGCAAAGGCGGTGGCATCAATGATGGGGTAGATGAAAGCTGGGGCCCTAAAATGGATGGCCGCCTCATTCCACAGTTTTACTCTAAAAGAGTGCCCGTTCCGTTTGTGCCGCATCCTGATAATGTAAGGGACTATTTCAAAACAGGCGTACTGCTCAGCAATAGCATTGCCCTCGATGGCGCCGGCGATAAATACAACTACCGCATATCTTTTAACAATGAAAAGCAATGGGGCATAGTGCCTAATAGTGAAGCGGGTAAGAACAACCTTTCCTTCAATGGTTCCTTCGAGGTTACACCCAAACTAAAAGTGGGCGTAGGCGCCAACTACATTGTGACCGATGCTCCCAACTTACCGGGCGCCGGTGGCCGCCGCGCTACCAGCACCATGTTGCAGTTTACCTGGTTTGGCCGCCAGGTGGATATTAACCAGTTACGCGATTATAAAGATGCAGCGGGTAATACCTTCAACTGGAACAACAGCTACTACAGCAACCCTTTCTGGGTAGCGTATGAAAATACAGTGAGCCAGCGCCGCAATAGATTCATTGGTAATATCAACCTGACTTATGATATCATTGATGGGCTTTCCTTTAATTTCAGAACAGGCAGTGACTACTATAACGACAAACGCAAACTGAAAATAGGCTATGGTACCAATGGTACTCCGTTTGGCTCTTACCAGGAAACCAACTACATCGTTAGCGAGAACAATACAGAAGCTATCCTGCGTTACAACAAAAACATCAATGAGGATTTCAGCCTCGATGTATTGGCTGGTGGCAACCTGCGTACCAGGATCTATGAAGAAAATGACCAGCAGGCGCCCAGGCTGGCAGTGGCCAACGTATACACACTGGCCAACTCCCGTGATCCGCTCATTTCTTCCAACTACTATTCCAAATTGAGGACCTGGAGCGGCTTTGCTTCTGCACAGGTAGGCTATAAGAACTTTGCTTTCCTTAACCTTACTGCCCGCAATGACTTGTCTTCTACGTTGCCACAACAAAACCTTTCTTACTTCTATCCTTCGGTAAATGCCAGTGTGGTGCTTACCGATGCACTGGATATCAAAAGCAATATCCTCAGCTTCCTTAAAATACGGGGTGGATGGTCGAAAGTGGGTGCGGATGCGGAACCTTACCAGTTGATCAATACCTATAACTTCAATGCTCCCTTTAATGGCAATCCACAGCTCACTACTTCCGGTATTGACCTCAATCCCGATCTTAAATCTGAAAGCACCAATTCTACAGAGGTGGGGGTGGAAGCTGCCCTGCTCAACAACCGCGTACGGCTGGATGTGAGCCTCTACAATACCAATAGCCTTGACCAGATATTGAAAGTAGATGTAAGTCCCACTACAGGCTATACCCAAAAACTGCTCAATGCCGGTAAGCTCAATAACAAGGGTATTGAAGTACAACTGGGGCTCACACCGGTTAAGTTGAAAGACTTCCGCTGGGACATTGATCTGAACTATGCTGCCAACAAAAGCAAATTGCTGATACTGGATAACGAAGGCCGTTTACAGAACTATGTGCTGGGTTCATACAGGAACATACAGGCGATCGCTTCTGTGGGCAAGGCTTACGGTACCTTGTTCGGCAATGCTTACAAGCGCGATGAATCCGGCAATATCGTGGTAAACGGCAGCGGTATTCCTGTAGCCGATCCTTCCAAAAAAGTACTGGGTAAATTTACGCCCGACTGGATAGGCGGTATCAACAACAGTTTCTCTTACAAAAACTTCAACCTTTCTTTCCTCATAGATGCCAGCATCGGCGGCTCTTTATTTGCAGGTACCAACTCTACCGGTAGTTACACCGGTGTACTGGCCATGACATTGCCGGGCCGCGATGCAGAACATGGAGGTTTATATTATTATTATCCGGGTAACAACAAGGCCAATGGAACAGTAGCCCTGCCCAAAGGTGGTGCGCCACCCACCGGTGAAACAGTGTATGATGATGGTATCATCTTCGATGGTGTTACGGCTGGTGGTACTGCCAATACTACCATCATTCCTGCTTCACAGTATTACAAAGCAGCGCGTAACATTGAAGAAGAGTTTGTGTATAGCGCTTCTTATGTAAAGTTCAGGGAGTTGAAACTGGGTTATACATTGCCACTGAAGCTCATCAAAAAGATCGGTCTTACAGGGGCTACCATAAGCCTCGTAGGGCGCAATCTCTGGATCATTCACAAGGATGTACCCAACATCGATCCCGAAACAGCTTTTACCAGTGGCAATGCGCAGGGCCTGGAAGACCTCACCCTACCCACTACCCGTAGCTATGGGTTCAACATCAATGTTAAATTTTAAACGGTTCGGGTGGGTCACCTTCCAAAGGTGGCTCACCCGAACCGGGTAAACAATCAATTCAAAAAGTACGATCATGACTAAGCATATATATGGATTGTTAATAGCCGGCCTTTCCCTTACAGCTATTTCCTGCAAAAAAGACCTGGCGGAGATCAACAAAAACCCCAATGCTGCCGAAAATCCACAGCCGGATTACCTGCTCACCGCTACGCAGAAAATAACATCCGACCTGTATTGGGGCGCTGATAACAACTTTAATTCCACCCTGCTCATCATCCAGCATTGGGCCAAGATCCAGTATACCGAGCCCGACAGGTATATCTTTTCCAACAGCAGCTTTACGGCACTGTGGAATACAGGGTATGCACAAAGCATAACCAACCTCAATACCATCCTAAAGATGCCGGCTGAAAAGGCCAACGACAATTACAAAGGCGTGGCTACCATCCTGCGCTCCTGGATATTTCAGTTGCTTACCGATGCCTATGGCAATATTCCTTACACACAGGCAGGTGACATACGCCAGTACCTTACGCCTGAATACAATACGCAGAAGGACGTATACTTTGGATTGCTGGATGAACTGAAAACAGCCGGCGCTACACTATCCACCTCCGGCTCTGCCATCGCAGGCGATATCATTTATGGCGGAAAAATTGACCGCTGGAAGAAACTGGCCAATGCCCTGCGCTTACGCATTGCCTTGCGTATAGCCGACCGGGAACCGGAAAAAGCCAAACAGGTAATTAATGAAGTGTTAAACAGTGCCGATGGATTGATCAGCAGTACGGAAGAAGCTGCCCGCTTTGTGTATACCACTGCTCCACAGCAAAATCCTGTGGGCGCCTGGTTCGATACGAGGGATGATTTCCGTGTTGGCAAAACACTGGTAGACAAGCTCTATGCGCTCAATGATCCACGGCTGCCCATCTATGCCAACAAACCAACGGATCCATCTGTTACTAATTACGTGGGTGTACCCAGCGGGCTTAGCAACAGCGCTGCCAATAACCTTGGTTTTGCCAAAACATCAAAGCCCGGTTCATACTTCTCGGCGCCTGCTTCACCATCGGTGATCATCAGTTATGCAGAAGTATTGTTTGACAGGGCAGAGGCAGCCGCAAGGGAATTTACGGCAGAGAATGCGGAGGAGCTGTATAATCAGGCCATCAAAGCCTCCTTTAACCAGTTTGGTATTACAGATCTTACGGTGATCAGCAATTATACTGGGCAAACTGCCGTCAAATACGATGCTGCCAACTATAAAAAGTCCCTTGGTGAGCAAAAATGGATCGCGTTATTTGGTCAGGGGCTGGAAGCGTTTGCCGAATGGAGAAGATTGGATTATCCCCAGCTTGCCCCTGGTGTGGAAGGTGTGCTGGACGGTAAAATACCCGTACGCTTCATCTATCCCGGTTCCGAACAGGCCCTGAACAAAGAGAACTATTCTAAGGCGATAACCAACCAGGGTACCGACAACTTATTAACCAAATTATGGTTCGACCGGTATTAAAATACAGTAAACAGCGCTCTGCGAGGCTTGCTTGTCCGTCGAAGCTTTAGCGAAGACGGGTAGCCTCGCAGCCCTATTCCGGGGCTTTTAGCCCCCGGTAACAATTACCTAAAATGCATAAATTCGTTGCATGCGTACAACAAGAAAGAAAACCTGTTTTATCCTTTTACTGATCGCCGCCCTTGGTCTCACAGCCGCCGCCCATTCCCCAAAAGCGGTGCTCAGGCCCGGTATCTGGAAAGGCGTGATTCAGCGTCCCGACGGGCAACAGATCGTTTTCAATTTTGAAGTAAAACCTGTTAACGGTAAGACCGTACTGTATGTACTCAACGCCACGGAGCGATTGCTGGTAGATGATATCCGGCAGGAGGGCGATTCGGTATGGATCACAATGCCGTTCTTTGATGCCCACTTTGCGGTGGCTATCAAAACCAATGGCAGCCTGGAAGGCAAGTTCATTAAGATTAGTGGCGACCGCCGGTCGGAGATACCTTTCTATGCATTGCCCAATAACAAAGAACGTTATCGGGCTACGGCCAAACCGGCTTACAACGTTACCGGCCGCTGGGCAGTTACTTTTGGTGAAGGTAAAAATACCACCCTGGCTGTTGGTGAGTTCCGGCAGGCCGACAATGGAAAAGTAACAGGCACTTTTCTTACACCTACCGGCGATTACCGCTTCCTCGAAGGCGTCATAGCAAAAGATACCCTGAAACTATCCGCCTTTGATGGCAGTCATGTATACCTCTTTGTGGCAAAGCTGGATAACGACAGTACCATTACCCAGGCCGTTTTTTATTCCGGGGGTACTGGTAAAGAGGACTGGGTGGCGCGTAAAGATCCCAATGCAACATTGCCCGATGGGTTCGATGCTGTTAAACTGAGACCTGGTGAAAGCAAACTGAATTTCCGCTTTCCATCTACTGAAGGAGAGGTGATTGCTATCAATGATGCACGCTTCAACAATAAAGTAGTGATTATTCAGATACTGGGTTCCTGGTGCCCCAACTGTATGGATGAAACGAAATTCCTGGTTGACTACTACAAAAAGAACAAACAACGGGGTGTAGAAGTAGTGGGACTGGCTTATGAGCGTACCACCGATTTTGAGCGGTCTAAACAAGCGCTGGCCACCTTCCAAAAGCGGCTGGGGATAAACTATCCGGTCCTCGTTGCTACGGCGGCCGTGTCCGATCCGCAGCGAACGGAAAAAACCTTGCCGCAGATAGAACCGCTGCAAGGATTTCCTACCACCATCTTTATTGATAAAAAAGGAAATGTGCGGAAGATCCATACGGGTTATGACGGCCCTGCCACCGGTCAGCACTATGAAGCATTCAAAAAAGAATTTGAAGAGCTGGTCAACTCATTAATAAATGAGTAACAAGGTCAGTGTCCCGTAGGGACTACCACTTTGTAGCAAAATATGTCGTATAAACCCATTGGCCCCATAGGGGCCACCCTTCGGTGCTGGCATACTTGTTTACACACATCAATTTGCAGGATATTAAAACAAGGCTTTTCTTTGCCTTGTTTTTTTATTCCCATAGAGTAACAATACAGCTATATGAACTACCAGCCTGCTCCCGATAGATACAGCAAAATGCAATACCGCCGTTGTGGCAAAAGCGGCATTCAGTTACCTGCCCTGTCATTGGGCCTGTGGCACAACTTCGGCCACGTGGATGTTTTGGAAAACGCCCGCAACATATTGCGTCTTGCATTTGATAACGGGGTTACCCATTTCGACCTGGCCAACAACTATGGTCCGCCTCCCGGCAGCGCCGAAGAGAACTTTGGTAAAATACTCAAAGAAGATTTTGCCGGCTATCGTGATGAGCTCATCATTTCCTCCAAAGCTGGTTATACCATGTGGGAAGGCCCTTATGGCGACTGGGGTTCTAAAAAATACCTCGTGGCCAGTCTGGACCAAAGCCTGAAGCGCATGGGGCTGGAGTATGTAGACATCTTCTATCATCACCGTCCTGATCCCAATACGCCCCTCGAAGAAACCATGAGCGCGTTGGACCTCATCGTACGGCAGGGCAAGGCCTTGTATGCAGGAATATCCAATTATCCCGCCGAAGAAGCGCGCAAGGCTATTAAAATACTGCGACAGTTAGGTACACCTTGTTTGATACACCAGCCTAAATATTCCATGTTTGTACGCTGGGTAGAAGAGGGCTTGCTGGATGTGCTGGAAGAAGAAGGCGTGGGTTGTATTCCCTTTTCGCCATTAGCGCAGGGCCTGCTCACCAACAAATACCTCAAAGGCATTCCTGCGGGTTCCCGCGCCGCCAAAGCCCATGGCTTCTTAAAAGAGGAAGAAGTAACGCCGGAACGTGTAAAGCAAATACAACAACTCAATGAAATAGCCGTACAACGTGGTCAGTCATTGGCGCAGATGGCGCTCGCCTGGCTGCTCAAAGATCAGCGCGTTACCTCTGTGCTCATTGGCGCCAGCAGCCCGGAACAACTGGCCGACTCCCTGCAGTGCCTGAGGAGCAAGCTATTTACCAGCGATGAATTGGAGGCGATTGAGAAAATATTGAAATAGGGTTTAGTTTCTGTTGTCGGCTATCACCCCTCTTTTACTTCCGCTGCCTTTAGCTGTTTTTCCAGGATGGCCACCCGCTGCACCAGGGCATCCAGGTTGCGGAAATGAACAAAGGCCTTCCGGTATTTATTGGCATCGAATGCCGGCGATCCCATGTAAGTCTCGCCTGGTTTCGTAATGCTTTTGGATATGCCCGATTGCGCCGTGATGATCGTATTGTCTGCCACCTGCAGGTGTCCTACAATGCCTACCTGGCCACTGAACATACAGTTTTTGCCGATCTTGGTAGATCCCGCTACTACACCATGAGCCGCGAAATAAGTGTTCTCACCAACCTCCACATTGTGTGCAATATGAATGAGGTTATCGAACTTAACCCCTTTGCGCAGAATAGTGGAGCCCAGGGTAGCGCGGTCAATGGCGCAGTTGGCGCCGATCTCCACATTATCTTCTATGATTACATTGCCTGTTTGCGGTACTTTTTTGTGATCGTTTTCCGGATTGAAGCGGAAGCCATCGCTTCCTATCACCGTACCGGAATGGATAATACAGTCTTTACCAATTACGGTCTCTGAGTAGATCTTAACACCTGCAAACAAAGTGGTATTATCCCCAATCACTACATTGTCACCCACATATACCTGCGGGTATATCTTTACATGATTGCCTATTTTGGCATTGTCACCAATGAAAGCGAATTCTCCGGCATAAATATCTTGGCCAATGGTGGCGCTTTCTGCAATGAAAGCCATCTTTGAAATGCCTTTTTTGTTCAGCTTCACCTGGTTGTACATTTCCAGCAATTGGGTAAAAGCATTGGCAGCACTTTCTACCCTTAGCAGGGTGGCGGAAACAGGCGCCGTAAGCACAAAATCTTTATTGATAATCACCAGCGAGGCGTTGGTTTTATAGAGGTAAGGCGTATACAGCGGGTTGGCCAAAAAGGAGATGGAGCCGGGTTCGCCTTCTTCAATTTTTGATAATTTGCTAATCATAACGCTGCCGTCGCCTTCTATCTGTCCCTGTAAAAGATCGGCTATTTGCTGTGCGGTAAATTTCATGTGCGGTGTTTAGTGGTGTTAAGGATGAATAATAAGTCTGCCAGGTACGCTGGCTAAAGATAGTTGAATATTTGGTGCCGCTGCCGGTTTACTGCTTTTCGTTTGTTATCATTTTTATCATTTCCCATCATTTTATGCATAAGTCATCACCCGTACTGGCGGTCCTTCCGTACTGTAAGTACATTTGTGTGGGAAAGCAGTATAGTGGAAGCATGGCGGTAGTATGGGGGAAGCATAGCTGAAGCATACCCGAAGCATACCAATAGCATGCTAATAGCGTAAAATAAAATTATCAGCGACTTATGAAAAAGTGGCACGGTAGCTCGCGCCCGGTCAACAAAGTATAAAGCAAATTAATAATTTCGGTCATCTTATTATCCATCCTGGTGTCTTTTGTATTTCCTGATCTAATATGTCAAAACTGGTGATATTGGCCATGCCGGTAAAATAGCGTACAATGGCCAAATATGCAACTTAATTGCTTACGGTGTTGATTAGCCGGACAGACGATGCAGGATGGTCAAACCTGTCCCATCTTATACATTTGTCCATCACCCAATCTTACCCGCTAACGATGAATAAAAAGCCTGCTTTCACCCGCCGTGATTTCGTAAAACATTCTATGGTGCTCGCAGCCGGCCTGCCGGTAGCCGGTGCACTGCCCGTAATGGCAGCAGCACAGGAATCGCCACTGCCCACGCCGGTACCCCTGCAATGGCTCGATGGCAAAGCGCCCACACTGACCGGCGGCGTCACCTTCGGTGTTCCCTGGCCCAAAGGTGCAGTACCCGCTACTACCGACTTCGGTTTGCAGCAGGCTGCCGGTGAACAGCTACCCCTGCAATCATGGCCACTCGCTTACTGGCCCGATGGCTCGCTCAAATGGACAGCCCACGCCACCACCTGGCAAAACACACCGCCTGATAACTTATTGCTCATGCCACAGAAGGCGCCCACAACAGGCACTGCTCCATTGGCCACAGAAAGTGCTGAGGCTATCACCATACGCACAGGTATTATAGAAACTGTCATCAATAAAAAAGGGGCTGTCATCATTCAATCGCTGGCGCGTAACGGAAAAACAATCGCGCAGGAAGGAAAGCTTGTACTGCTTACCCGCAGCAACCCCGATAATGATCCGGGCGAGCCTGTCAATACGGTACAGTTTACCGGAAGCATAGACAAAATAACCCTCGAACAAAATGGCCCCATCAGGTCAGTAGTAAAAATAGAAGGCCGTCATACCAATGCAACCGGCCGCGTCTGGCTGCCCTTCATACTGCGTTTATATTTTTACAAGGACAGCGATGCCCTGCGCGTCCTGCACACCATCATCTATGATGGTGATGAGCAAAAAGATTTCATCAGTGGCCTAGGCATCCGCTTCACCGTACCACTGCAGGAAGAGCTGCACAACCGCCACATCCGTTTTGCCGGTGCCGGGCAGGGCGTCTTTGCCGAAGCCGTGCGCGGACTCACTGGCCTGCGCCGCGATCCGGGCAAAAACATCACCACAGCCCAGGTGGCAGGCCAGACCACACCACTGCTGAGCAGTTTTCCGGAAGCCGTGGCGCAGCGCCTCCAATACATTCCCGCCTTTGGCGATTATACCTTATTCCAGTCCTCACCCAACGCCTTCGACATTCAAAAACGTACCCGTGCAGGTTATGGATGGATACAAGCCGCTCATGGCACACGCTCCGAAGGCCTCGTTTACCTGGGCACACCATCCGGTGGCATAGCGCTTGGCATCCGCAATTGCTGGCAAAGCTATCCGGCCCAATTCGATATCCGCAATGCGCATACAGAAAAAGGCGAGCTCACCGCCTGGCTATGGGCTCCCAAGGCTGGCGCCATGGACCTCCGCTTTTACCACGATGGCATGGGGCAGGATACTTTCACAGAGCAGCGTGAAGGCCTCGAAATTACCTATGAAGATTATGAACCCGGTTTTGGTACACCGTTAGGCGTGGCCCGTACCAGCGAGTTGCAAGTACACATACTGCCTGTTACGCCTTCGGCGCAGCAGTTTGCACAGCTCGCTGCTGCCCTGCAGCAGCCTCCTTTATTGGTGGCCACCCCAGCTACCTTCACCACCGCAGGCGTATTCGGTATGAGTTGGTATCAACAATCCGGCAACTCCGATCAGAAAGCAACACTCGAAAAGCAATTGGATGGGTACTTTAATTACTACCGGCAGCAGGTGGATCAGCACCACTGGTATGGTTTCTGGAACTATGGCGATGTAATGCACTCCTACGACCGCGACCGCCATGTATGGAAATATGATATTGGAGGTTTCGCCTGGGACAACTCCGAACTGTCTACCGATCTCTGGTTATGGTATTACTTCCTCTATACCGGCCGTGCCGATGTATTCCGGATGGCCGAGGCCATGACAAGGCATACCGGTGAAGTAGATGTGCACCACCTCGGCAGGTTCAGTCCCCTTGGCTCCCGTCACAACGTGCAGCACTGGGGCTGCAGCGCCAAGCAACTGCGCATCAGCACCGTGGCCAACCGCCGCTTCTACTATTACCTCACTGCCGATGAGCGTGTGGGCGATCTGATGCGCGAACAGGTAGAGGCCGTCCGCACCCTGCACCACATCGTGCCCGGCCGCAAAGTAGGACAGCAGGCCGCCACCGCCGCCGGCTATGCCAACGTGGCTTTTGGTACCGACTGGGGAGCCATTGCCGCAGCCTGGCTCACCGAATGGGAGCGCACGGGCAATGCACATAGCAGGGAGAGGTTGTTCAATAGCATGCGCACCATCGGTCAGCAACCTTATGGCTTCTTCTCCGGTGCGGCCGATATGGAGCTCGCCACCGGTAAATTTCAGCTTACCAAAAAGGCAAAACCGCAGGCATCCCACCTCAGCGCCGTGTTCGGATTGGCAGAAATTTGTGCAGAGCTCATCGCATTAACTGACATTCCGGCTTTTGAAAAAGCATGGCTTCAATATTGTGAGCTGTACAATGCTTCTGCGGAGCAGCAGCGCGCTGCGCTCGGAAGCGATCTTGGTAAGCTCAACCTGCGGCAGGCGCATGCCCGGCTTACGGCCTTTGCGGCCCGGTGTAAACAGGATACCGCCCTGGCGGCCCGCGCCTGGAACGAATTCTTCGAAGGCGGCGCAGGCATACGTAATCCCATGCCGGCTATAAAACACCTGCAGGGGCCGCAGGTGCTCAACCCCGTAGAGGAAGCGGACAACATCTCCACCAATGCTGTAGCGCAATGGGGCCTCACCGCACTCATCCTGCTGGGTATCATCGGGCCGGCCTTACCGGATAAATAATTGTAAATTCCGGTCACTAAAAGTTTATGTGCGTATGCAGGATACATTCTTCTTCCAGGCCATGTTATACCTGGCTGCAGCAGTCATCATGGTACCCATCGCCAAAAGGCTCGGCCTCGGTTCTGTATTGGGTTACCTCATAGCAGGCATCATCATTGGGCCCGCAGGGCTGAAACTCATTGGTAAAGAAGGGCAGGACCTCATGCACTTTGCCGAATTCGGCGTTGTCATGATGTTATTTGTCATCGGCCTTGAGCTGGAGCCTTCCCGTCTCTGGCGCCTTCGCCGTTCCATCATTGGCATGGGCGGCATGCAGGTAGTCATCACAGCCATGGTAGTAGCAGGTATAACTGCCTTTTTCCGGGTGCAATGGCAGGAGGCATTGGCCCTTGGGATGATCGTATCCCTCTCTTCCACGGCCATCGTATTGCAATCCCTCCAGGAAAAGGGATTAATGCAATCTGCCGCCGGGCAAAGTTCCTTTGCGGTACTGCTATTCCAGGACATTGCCGTCATCCCGATGCTGGCCCTCTTTCCGCTGCTGGCCAGTGAACCGGCCAATGCAGCGTCAAGCCTGCACAATACCGGCCTTGCCGGCGGACTGCCTGCCTGGGCGCAAACGCTCATGGTATTGGGCTCAGTATTACTCATCATCGTGGCCGGCCGTTACGGTATGCGCCCGGTATTCCGCCTCATTGCCAAAACAGGCATGCGCGAAATGTTTACCGCCACCGCCTTACTCCTTGTGGTGGGCATTGCGGTACTCATGACGACCGTAGGTCTCAGTCCGGCCCTCGGTACCTTCCTCGCAGGAGTGGTATTGGCCAATAGCGAATACCGCCATGAACTGGAGACAGATATTGATCCTTTCAAGGGACTATTGCTGGGTCTCTTCTTCATTGCAGTGGGCGCCTCCATTGATTTCTCGCTGCTCATAGCCCGTCCCTTCTTTATAGCCATACTGGTATTGGGCGTTTTATTCCTCAAGACCATCATACTCTTCATCGTGGGGAAAGCGTTCAGGATGAGTACCTCGCAGAACTTCACCTTCAGCTTTGGCCTTAGCCAGATAGGGGAGTTTGCTTTCGTGCTCATCAGCTTCTCCTTCCAGGGAGGCATCCTGTCTAAAGAAATCACCGATACCATGACAGCCGTAGTGGCCGTCAGCATGGCGCTTACGCCGCTGCTTATGATGCTCAATGAAAAATGGGTGCAGTCCCGTATTTGTAAAATAGGTGTCGCGCCGGCGGAAAGGGAAAGTGATGTGCAGGAAGAAGATAACCCGGTCATCATTGCGGGCTATGGTCACTTTGGCAATACCATTGGCCGTTTTCTGCGTGCTAATAATATTGGCGCCACCATCCTCGATACCGATAGTGACAACGTAGATTGGCTTAGGCGCATAGGTTATAAAGTATACTATGGTGATGCCAGCCGGTCCAATCTGCTGGCGATAGCAGGCGCCCATAAGGCAAAGCTCATCGTCATTGCCATTGGCGATCAGAAAAAACGCCTGGAGATGATCGAGACCATCAAAAAGCATTTCCCCAATCTGCAGATGCTCGTACGGTCTGCCAACCGCTATGATGCCTATGACCTCATGAATGCCGGTATGCTGTACATCTACCGGGAAACCCTCGATACCAGCCTGCGGGTGGGGGTGGATGTCATGAAAATGCTGGGGTATTCTAACGAAATTGCCGACAGGTCGGCCAAAACATTCTTCGTACACGACGAAAAGGCCCTCAAATACCTCTCCACCATCCGTAATGATGAAGAATACATCAGTGCGGCCCGCAGGAATATGGAAGAGCTCACCATGCTTGTACAGGCCGACCGCGTTGTGCAGGAACCCAGGCAAGAGCAACAACAACTCCCCGGCGAACAGCCTGCCGAAGACCAGGTCCGCCTCGCACAATAACGATTCTCTCTTCTTTGTCATTTCGAATCCCGCCTGCGCACTGGCCTTGTGGCGATGCAGGCGGGATGAGAAATCTGCTATCGAAGCAAAAGGATCGAAGCAAACGTATTGCCGACTGCCGATTCACGATTGCCGCCTTTTCCCAGTCTATAATTTCAGTAGAAATTACTATCTTCCCACCCCTGATACGTATCCTTATTAACCAGATTAAACAACAAGATGAAAAAGATCTATTTAAGTGACGCAGGACCCAAAGTATCACCGGCCATCTATGGCTTTTACCGCTGGCATGAAGTAGACAACAAGGCAATGGCAATGGAAAAAAACATTAACCTCTGTCTGGAATTAGGCATCAATACCTTTGATCATGCTGATATCTATGGCGGATATGAATGTGAAGAACTGTTTGGCAATGTCATCGCGCAGGGTACGGTGAAACGCGAAGACCTCGTGATCTTCACCAAATGCGGCTTACTGGAACCGCATCCTTCCCGGCCCGACATACGCATCCGGCATTGTAATACCTCTAAAGACCATATCCTCCAAAGTGTTAACAACTCACTGAAAAAACTCAGGACGGATTACATAGATATCTTCCTGCTCAATAACCTTGATCCGATCTCTAACCTCGAGGAAACAGCCCTCACCCTGCAAAGGCTGAAGGAGTCTGGCAAAGTCAAAAACATTGGCGTGGTCAACTTCTCGGTATTCCAGCACCAGTTGCTGGCTTCTTACCTGAAGGCTCCGCTGGTGACCAATCATGTTGAGCTTAGCTTATTAAATACTACGGCGCTCGACAATGGCCAGGTGGATTACAGCAAGCAACGCTACATGCGTCCGCTCGCTTCTGCGCCGCTGGCTGCCGGGGAGATTGCCAATGGCAACACAGAGCAGGCCGTACGGGTGCGCAGCAAGTTGCAGGAAATAGGTAAAAAATACAATGCCGATCAGGAATCCATAGCAGTCGCCTGGCTGGTAAAGCTGGGAGCCCTGCCACTCATTGGCACCACCAGCGAGCAAAGAATCCGGAACATCGTCAATGCATTCAACATTGATCTCGATAACCAGGATTGGTACGAACTCTACAATGCTTCAAGAGGTATTTAATAAACGTCTCTATCTTTTTACTTCCCCGCAGAGTCTCCCGAAGAGCTTGTCCCGTAACAGCGGGAGGACTCTGCGGTTATCATCACTTCAGAAACAACTTAATAGCCAGCAGCTTTTTAATATCCTTAATAAGGCTATCGTCTTTCACTTCAATATAAAAGCTGGAACCTTCCGTATGGGTGCGGGCTGTCTGGATGATCTGCAGGGTATCGTCTGATAAATTACTCTTCATGGCTTCCCGCATTGCCTTCTCACCCAGTACCAGCAGGATGGCAAAGAAACTGTTACAGGGAATACAGTATATGATCACCCGTTTATGATACCTCACCCGCACATGCCAGCCAGCCTTGGGATTGAAATGCCACAATTCCTCTGACCCCGGCCGGTTTTGGAACACATACTCTCTGATGTTGCACCAATGATCGTAGGTGTCATCCAGCGCATCCCGGAATAGCTTATGTACAGGCTTTTTGGCCTGGTCTGGAAAAATAGGGCTGTACAAGTTGCAGGTTTTAAGGAGTAATCTAAACGGATGAATGATAGTATATAGTGTGAACCCGTTGCATAATGACGGGTATTCCCTTATTTTTACTGTCCACAAATAATGGCAAATCCGAATACAACGATTCTTTCACCTCAACCTGCTTGCATGCTGTTACCTGCTATAGGAAAAAAACGAGTCTGGCTCCTGGGTCTTCTCTTGTTAATAGTTGTATTACCTGCCTGGTCGCAATCAACGGCAACAAAAAATAGTCAATGGCCGTTGGGCAACTTTATCCGGCCACCGCACGTGAACCCTGTTATTGCTCCCGATAGCATCACCCGTTTCTGGTGTCCTATGAATGAGAAGCAGGTCGACTGGGAATCCAATGACACCTTCAATCCTGCGGCTATTGCAAAGGATGGCACCCTGTATGTACTATACCGCGCAGAAGATAAATATGGGATAGGCATTGGTTTTCGTACATCACGCATTGGCCTCGCGGCCAGTAAAGATGGGCTCACATTCACCAGGCGGCCCGCACCGGTATTATATCCTGATAAAGATGCACAGAAAGAAATGGAATGGCCTGGAGGATGCGAAGACCCGCGTATAGCAGTAACGGAAGAGGGTACTTATGTTGTATTGTATACACAGTGGAACAGGAAGGTACCGCGTATTGGGGTGGCTACTTCACGCGATCTTATAAACTGGACCAAACATGGCCCTGCTTTCAAAAAAGCGCACGGGGGCAAATTCTTTAATACGCCTACCAAATCTGCGTCTATTATAACCACCCTGAAAAATGGTAAACTGGTCATTGCTAAAATACACGGTAAGTACCACCTGTATTGGGGTGAGTACAAGGTAAGCATGGCCACTTCTACCGATCTCATCAACTGGGAGCCGGTGCTGGATGAAAAAGGAAACCTCAAAACGGTCATTGCACCGCGGAAAGGTTACTTTGATAGTGATCTTACCGAGTGTGGCCCACCGGCGCTGTTAACCGATAAAGGTATCTTGTTATTGTACAATGGTAAGAACAGCAAAGAAGGCAATGGCGATCCACGGTATACGCCCAAAAGCTATTGCGCCGGCCGGGTGCTCATGGATGCTAATGATCCGTTCAAAGTAATAGCGCGTGATGATCAGCCTTTCCTGGTGCCTTCGGAAAGCTTTGAAAAGAGCGGCCAGTATCCGGCCGGTACCGTGTTTATAGAAGGGCTTGTTTATTTCAACAACAAATGGTTCCTCTATTACGGCTGCGCCGATTCCCGTGTGGCAGTAGCCGTCTACGATCCGGCAGCAAAATAAAAAATAAGCGGTAAGTAGCGAGTAGCAAGCAGTAATCCACCACTTGCCACTCGCTATTCACCACTTGCTTTCTAAGGCGTATCCCACCACAATGGTGTCAGCAGCCGGTACCTTTCTGAATTATCACCCACTGCTTCCGGATTGCGGTTCTGTTCATTCGTTTCATACACCATGCCGCGTATCCATTGATTGGGATTGGCAGCATCAAAGATCACTGTGTTGAGATTCGCAGGTCGCCTGAGTGATGGGCCATAAATAGCCGTACTGTAATCCATGCGCCGCATATCCACCCAGGTTTCAGGATTGAGGCATTGCGTAATATACTTCTGCCGCATAATATGGCTCAGTCCCTGTGTAAGGTTATCAAAATGCGTGCTCAGCCCATCAGCATCCTGGGCAGTCCAATAGGCATTGATGTCTCCGGCAGTTACACCCAGCTTGCGCATATTGGCTGTTACGCCCTCCCGGTAAGCGGCCAGGGCGCCCGCTTTATCATTTCCCCGCAGACTTGCTTCCGCTTGTATCAGCTTCACTTCTGAATAAGTAATAAAAGGGAATGGCGAAATACTATCTGTGTAATAACCGCTTCTGCTAAAACGGCCATAGTCATTCTCACTGGTGAAAGTACCGGTGCCATCCTGTCCGCCAGCCAGCCCCGCGCCGGACCGCAGGCCACGGTATTGTGCGTCTGAAGCGGCAGGCTTCATAATACGGCTGATGCGTGGGTCCTGGAAAGGCGTTTCCGTCACCGGGAACTTCGTCAGTATATTCACAAAGAACTGCGACCAGGTAAAATAGCGCGGATCAGTAGCACTCGTAAAACCACCCCAGCTTGCCCACGGGTTTTGATCTGTTTGCTGTCCGGTGCCCAGGTAAGGGAATTGCGCATCCATACCATCTGCATTAAAACCATTCTGGCAGGCCGCAATAATATTGGCGCTGTTGTACAGGTTTCCTTTTTTAGACAGGTGGTTCATATACCTCGCGCGGAGTGACCACGCAAAGCGCTTCCATTTATTTACATCGCCCTGGAATAGAATATCACCGCCACTGAAATTCAACGGCGTGGTATTGGGACCATCAAACTTGGTAACAGCATCTGCCAGCAAGGAATCAATATAGCGGTATACGGTAGGTTGATCGTCCATTTTGGGCAGCAGGTTGATCTGGCCTTCGCCATTATAAAAATCACTGGCTACAATAGAGCCGTACTGGTCGGTAAGCATACCCAGGTTCAAGGCCAGCAGCACCTGGCCGGCGCCGGCAAAATGCAGGTTGTTCTCTTTCTTGCCCAGCACGATCAGGTCCACACAATTGGGCATGGTGAATACATAAGCATTCTGCCAGAAGAAATAGCTGGCGGTAAAGCGCCAGGTCTCTGCATTGCGGTTGGTACCGGTGAGCAGTTTGGTAACCCCATATTGTGTCGTGCCAGCTATTTCGCGGGCCCCTCTCCACATGGAAGAACCATTAGTAGTAGTGATAGCGCCTATCAGCCGGTTATGGGCCGGCATGGCCGTAGGATTATTAGGGTCTTTGTTTACATCCAGGAACTTTTTACAGGAACTGGCAACCAGCAAAGACACCGATATAATAACATAACTGATCTTATTCATTACGTGCTTCATAAACGAATTTTAGAGTGATATTTTCAAACTGATGTCCACACCACGGGTAGCAGGAATACCCAGGTTGTCAAAACCGAAAGAGCCGGTGCCGCCTACACCGGCGCCACTGCCCGATACTTCAGGATCAACGCCGGAATAATCCGTAATCAGGATCAGGTTACGTCCCGTAACAGATACCTGTGCATTCGTAAAAGGCGTTCTGCCCAGTAGTTTCTTAGGCAGGGAATACGTGAGCGTGGCATACCGCATGCGGTACCACGATCCGTCTTCTACGAAATCATAGCCCTGGAATGGATAAATAGTTTGATAATAATTCTGGTCCAGTACCACCGATTGGGTGTTCTTGGCGCCGGTAGACTCTATAATGCCATCAAATACCATCGTACTGCCGCGCTTCAGTGTTTTAGTGCTGAGCCCCGCACGCACCAGGTAGTTTTCAGTGGCATTATAAATAGCTCCACCAATACGCACATCCCACATAAAGGCCAGTGAGAAATTCTTATAATTGATTGTATTCGTCAGGCCACCCACCCAGTCAGGGTTACGGTCACCAATACTTTGAAGAGTAGATTGTACCTGCGGATAGCCGTTATTAGCCAGTAGCAATTGGCCGGCAGTATTCCGCTTCCATACATTGCCATTAATGCCAAACAAACTACCATACAGGAAGGCGGCGCCTTGCGCTACGTTACCTGCTGCCCAGGCGTCGGACAACTCCACACGGTCCAATGCACCCGGCAATGACTCTACCGTAGCTGTATTCTTCGCAAAATTCAGGTCTACCGTCCAGGTAAGATCTTTATTCTTAATAGGCGTTCCGTTGATCATCAGCTCCACGCCCTTATTCCTAATGGATCCTCCATTCAGGTAAGCCAGGAAAGAACCGGAAGAAGGTGGCGTGCGGGTGGCCAGTATCTGGTCGTCGGAGAGCGTTCTGTAATACGTGAAATCAAGACCCAGCCGGTTATCCAGGAATCGTACCTCACCACCCAGCTCAAGGGAATTGGTGAACTCAGGACGCAGGGTAGGGTTACCAAAATAATCATTCGAGTTCAGGATAAATCCGCGTGGGTTGATCGTAAATGTATTGGTTACATTTGATAGGGTAGTGGCCAGCACATGGGGTGGCGCATCTTTACCTACCCTGGCCCAGGAGGCCCTGATCTTACCATATGACAGTACCTTACCCGTAACGGTTGAACCCAGTTCTTCCAGCAGGTCGGTCACTACAACAGAGGCACTGAATGCGGGATAAAAGAATGACCGCGCATTCACAGGCAGGGTAGACGACCAGTCATTCCGGCCGCGTACATTCACATAAGCAATGCCTTTCCAGTCGGCACTGAAATCACCAAACACACCAACGATCCTGCGCTGCTGGATGCTTTGTGAAACTGTTCTATCTGTTGTCAGCGTATTATTAATACTGGGGAAAGTAGGGTTGATGAAATTACGGCCGTACCAGAATTCTGTTTGCGATTTATATACTTCCACATTATTGCCCAACGTAAGGCTCAGGTTAATATCATTAATAGCGTGCTTGCCGGTTACCAGCAGCGTGGAAGTAGTGATCTGGTTGTTGCGGGTACTCTGGGAGATGGCTCCTCTTTCTTCCCCGATAATCGTAGTGCCAGCAGCACGCACACTGGAAAAATTATCCGTGTAATAATCTGTTCCCAGCCGGTAAGTAATATTCAGGAACTTGAAGGGGTCATAAATGGCATTACCTACAAAAATAAACCGGTCCACATCATCTGTGATAGGATTGTTTTCAATACCCCAATAGGGATTATCTGTCCCTACAATTGTTCTTTGTGTACCGTCCGGCTTCAGGTAATTGCGCATATCGTCATTCTTTGGCCAGAAGATCACGCCCAGCATCGTACCACCGCCACTCGTCGTGGTGGAGGTTGCTTCAGCAACACCTTTTCCCTGCAATACATAACGCCGGTCGGTCCTTGCATAACTGGCGCTGCCACCTACTTTAAATTTATCACTCACCCTTGTATCGGCCGATACACGGAATGATTTACGGGTGAAGTCGGTATTTTTCACAATACCATCCTGGTCAAAGAAAGAACCCGATGCATAAAAAGTAGTCTTATCATTGCCGCCGCTCACCGAAACATCATGCCGCTGGGTAAAGCCTGATTGAAAGAAATTACCCAGGTTATCATAAATGGGCTCTCCGGCAGTAAATGCCGGTCCCCAGGAACCGGTAGAAGCGGGGTTAAAAACACCTTGCTCTCCTTGTTTATACGTGCTTTGCATATCGGGCAACCGGCTCACATGATCAAAGGAGGCTGTACCTGAATAACTAATAACTGCTTTTCCGGCAACACCTTTCTTGGTAGTGATGACCACAGCGCCGGAGGCAGCGCGCAGGCCGTACAGGGCGGCCGCGGCCGGTCCTTTCAATACAGTAATGCTCTGTATATCTTCCGGGTTGAGGTCAATGGCGCGGTTGGAAGGAGGAGCCGACTGACCTACCAGGTTAGTGCCCTGGGTCACGGCCGTGCTGTTATCCATCGGGATGCCATCAATTATATACAGCGGCTGGTTATTACTGCTTAAGGAAGTACCACCCCTGATCAACATAATGGCCGAAGCGCCGGGAGCGCCGCCGGAATTGGTGATCTGTACACCGGCCACCTTGCCCTGCAGGGCATTCACCAGGTTGCTCTGGTGCGATTCTGTTAGTGCCTGTGCTTTCACTTCCTGCACGGAATAACCCAATGCCCGTTTTTGTTGTGTTACGCCAAAAGCAGTTACCACCACAGCAGTTTCTGTTTTCCCATCGTCTCCCTGCAACTGGATCGTTACCGTGGCAGGGCTATTGGCATTTACAGTCACAGATTCGGTGGTCATGGGATAACCTACATACGATACTTCCAGTGTGTACGTGCCGGCATTTACTTGGCTGAACGTGAACCTGCCGTCCTTGTTCGTAACAGTGCCCCGGCTGCCGGGTCTTAAAAAGACGGAAGCGCCCTCTACAGGCGCATTCTTTTCATCGAGAACAGTTCCGGTAATGTTTTGTGCTGCTGCATGCAGCATTCCTGCTAACAGGAAAATAGCGGTCATGCGCATAATCCGGAGCAGCCTTCTTTTTCCGGACCGTGCATAAGCATGCGGGCGTGTGTGGCAATTTTGCATACCTGAGTGATAGTTTTTGGTTAACAATAGAAACGGTGGTTTATACAAACCATCCTTTTCAGAACGGCCTGTCTGTTATAAACGCGTTAGTCCTTATATCAATGCCGGTTTTTGCAGTGGTTGCAATGGGTGTCGGTTCTTTTAGCTTTTCAGCCTGCAGGGTTGTGCAATTGTTTGTACGGCATTAGGCAGGGGGAATGCTTGTCAGGCTGAGCCTGTCGAAGCCGGATTGGTATACAATCTATTGTAAGACGAAAGTTACGTATAGATTGCTGCACCGGGAAGGGCAGCTTTTTATGGTTTACTCCTGCGGATAAACCAGCAACGTATGCTGGCTGGCTGTATGCAGATCGCGCCATACACGGTTGATCGCTGTGGAAGGATTGGCAGCGGTAAGGCCACAGAAAGGATACAAGGCATCTACCTGTTGCCGGGCAATCGTGGCCAGGCGCCGGCTGGTATGGCTCATCTCCTGTAATAAAATATCAGTTACAGTTTGTTGGGAAAACATCATTGCCCAGGACCGGGTAATGGCTGTATAGAATTGTGTTCTTGCCTGTTGAAGTGTTGCTGTTGCTTCCTGCAGCATAGCTGTCAAAGGCGGGAGGGGAGTGCTGCCATTGGGGTGGTTTATCTTCTCTGCAAATAAATCATGGCAAAGGTCCAGGAAACGTATGGCCATACCGGAATAATTAACGGCCAGCGTGGCTTCGGCAAACTGCAGGAAAGGAAAATGATAAACAGGGTCGGTTAAAACAGCCCGGCCTGGTTGAAGCACAAAACTTCTGTTGGCAGGAACGGTCAGCCTGTTTACGGCAAACCCATTACTGGCAGTAGCGATCATACCGGTAGGCTGCCAGTTTTCCCGGATCGTCACTTCTTCCCGGTGAAACCAGAAAGACTGCACCAGCGGACCACCTGCCAGGTCCTGCAGGGTAATGCCATCCTTTTCTATCACACAATTGGCAGTAAATACGGTGGCATGGGGTGTGCCGGTAGCATAGTTCCATTCGCCGGTGATCTCATAACCATGGGCGGTAACTTTGGCAACACCCGAAGCCTTGCCGCTTCCTGCCAGGCATACCTTACTGTTGTTATATACTTCCTGCGCTGCCGATGGTTCAAGGAAGCCGACAAACCAGTTGGCCCCGCTGCACAGGGTTACCGTCCATCCCGTGCTGCCATCTGTCCATGCCAGTGCTTCTTCTATGCGCAGGGCTTCCGGCAGGGGGAGAGCCAGTCCGCCATAGGCGGCAGGTACAAATAAATTAAACCAGCGCTGTGCATAAATAATCGCCAGTTGTTCATCATGCAGCCGGCCGGCCTTTTCTGCTTCGGCAGATAAATCACGGATGGCCTGTACCACTTCAGGAACTATAACAACAGATGGATGTGATGGTGTGCTCATAATAAATACAAAAATGTGAAACGTTAAACCTGTAGCCTCAAACGCGAAACCCTCAAACCTCTGCACTCAGGCTCCTGGCTTCCGGATGCTGAATCCTGGATTCTTTCTTCAATATCTTACTCCACTTCCTATATCCCAGTATCGCTACAATAAACAGGAAGGTAGTCAGCGCCGCATACAAAGGCAATTGTTTGTGCAGTAATAGGGGCACAGCAAAGGCATTTGATATATTCAGTAATATCCAGTTCTCGATCTTCCGTTTGGCCAGTAACCACATGCCTGCCCAGGCGGTACAGGTTACCCAGGCATCCCAAAAGGGTACTGTAGAACCGGTGAGGTGTTTCAGGGAGAGGGAAAACACCACAAAGCCAACCAGCACGATCAGCAATACGATCATCCATTCACGCCGGTTACAGCGCGAGATCTTTACCGGCGGTAAATGTTTCTTTTTCACCCAGTGCCACCAGCCATACACGCTCATCACAATATAATAGCCATTCAGCAGGCATTCGGCGTACAGACCGGCTTCAAACAAAATAAAAATAGAGAGGCTGGTAGCTGCAATACCGGTAGGGTACAGCCAGATCTTATTGGCTTTGGCAAAAAGTACTTCTGATACGCCAAGCGCCAGGGCCAGCCATTGTATAAAGGGAGTAGCGGCTAATTGTTGTCCCAGTAAAGTGAACCATTCTGATACGTTCATACAAAACAATTAAATAGTATGAACCCAAAGGGAGATGGTATGCGCATTAAACGCATTAGTAAGTATTATTCCTCATCCCTACGCCGGTATTATCCGGATCAGGTGTCTGAAAGAAGCATTGCTTCTTTCAATGGGTATAATCTCAGCCTTTCTTTCAGCCTCCCGTTTGTACCGCGAAGCAAGGCACCCCTTGAGTCGTAAGGGGGCAAAGATAAGGCTAAAAAGAAAAAATGGATTTTCTTTTATGGATTTAACCATGCTGTGCATCACAGCTCCCAATCAATACCCGGTGATATTTAAACCAATCGAATTATGATCTGTAAACCTGTTGTATCCTGTGTGATCAGTTTGTGTATGGCGCTTACCGTGATGGCGCAACCTTCCGCCCTTGACAAAAACAAAGTACAGAACCTTTTCGAGGAGCAGCAATACGAAGAGGCCATCAGCTACCTGCAGCCTGTTATCGGCAGTGATTCTGCCAATGCACAGGCCCTGCGCCTGTTGAGCTATGCCTATTATATGAATGAGGATATCCTACGGGCGCAGCAGTGTTATTGGAAGCTTTTTGATCTTGATTCTAACAATATTACTGCCAATCATTATCTCGCTACCATCTATTACAACAGGGATCCGGATATAGCCATGAACTTCCTGGGCCGCCTTATCCGGCTGCAGCCGGATAAGGCCCAGTACCATCGCGGACTGGGCGAGCTGCTCAGTCGTGCCAAAATGAAAGATTCCGCTTTACTATACCTGAATCAGGCCTATGCACTGGCGCCGGGTGATTACAAGAACCTTGTGTCATTGGCGGAAACACTCATTGATATTAAAAACTATACGAAGGCAGATAGTCTCCTCGAAATAGGACTGGCGCGCGACTCTTTGAATATGTCCGTGCTGAAATCCCGGATCAGGAGCGCCTATGAAGCCAAAGACTACAAAAGCATTCCGGTGCCGGGCGAAAGGTTAATACGGCTTCAGGAAGTAAGCTTAAACACCCTTACCAAAGTGGTGCTGGGCTACTACAACCTGCAGCAGTATGAAGATTGCATTCGTGTATGCGAGTACATGTTCAGCATGGAACTGAACGTGGAAGCTGTTTATTACTATGAGGCAAAAGCATTGGCCAAATTAAAAGACTATAAGAAGAGCAATGAGATGCTGGAAATATGCCTCGGGAAAGCCATCTCCAAAAATGCGGAAATGTATTATTTCGATCTCGGGCAAAACCATGAAGCCACCCGGCAATTCAAAAAAGCAGTGGCTGCCTATGATACCGCCTTCTATCTCTTTAAAGCACCGCTGGCGTTATACAATTGCGGCCGTATCTATGAGGCGGAACTCAAAAATGAAGCCCTCGCACGCCAGTACTATACCCGCTATCTGGCTCTCGCTAAGCCCGAAGCCCCCGACGAAAAAAGAGCCTATGCCTACGTAAAGGAACGGTGGGGCAAAAAGAAGCCGAAGAAATAATTTACCACCCACTTTGCCGCCCACTTATGCTTACCAGGAATTTTATTAAGTATTCATAATATGCTCATTTATACATTAATAGGTCTTGTGTGTAGGCAGGCGCCACAGTTTTTTACCACCCACTTTACCACCCAAGATCATGTTGTTGGTGGCGGTATTTGATTGATTAGCCACTTGCCCGATTTGTCTGATCCTTCTCTTGTAAGAAGGCCTAAGTTGCGCAATTTGGTAATATGATTATCTACAGAGGTCTTTCCTTGTCCAATTACATTTGATAATTGGGGTTTGGTAATTCTTTCCTGTTCTTGAATTGCCAGTAATATCTTAATAAGCGGAGTGTTTAAATGCAAACTCCAGCCTTCTAACCATTTTTCAAAGGCAACCGGGCGATAGAAAATGACGGTGAAAAAGCCGCCTATTTGAAAGGTAGGTTCTATCAGATTAACTTCTTTCATCGTATCCCGCATGCGCTTAATACCCGATCCTACTTTTTCAACCAGGGCAATCCGCTGCATTAACCCAAAAATTAACGGGTTTCTGGAAAAGCTTTTTGTCCCAAACTCCTCTGGTGTAATTGTACTTACTAACCCTCCCGGATTACTGATTTCCACCCTGTCGTCATATATCTCTACCATTGTTACACCTCCCTTATCATAATAGCTTCTATGGCAAAGTGCATTTGCCAACGCTTCTCTGAAAGCCGTTTCAGGAATTTCAAGTATTTCTTTGCGCGGGCCGCCGTCCTCGCTTTCTATATCGTATCGCAGGTTTAATTTTGAAATGATATATTTCAATGCCTCCTCATATTGCACTACAAGGTTGCCTGTAATCTCTTTACTATCGAGAATATATCGTTTGTCTGTCCCTTTGAAAAGAACACATCGGAGAATAGCATGGTCAATATGGTCTTGTACGTTTTTGGCAAAAAACAATACAGCAGCATTCGTGAACTTTTTATCAGGGGTAATAAGTTTCAGGTTTTCCAGTAATCTATGCTCATGAATATTAGTTGTAATGCCAGCTTTTTCGGTAAACTCTTTAAAATAATCAGAATCGAAATCCTCAGTATACCTGAAGGATGTACAGGGAGCTGTATCAAAAAATATACTATCAGAATGTTGAAAAAACTTTCGCATCTGTTCAATGGAAATTATTCTTTCAGAGTTCGGGCCATTGCGAACATAAATACTTCCCGATACAGCATAGGGTTTTTGTTCCCCGGCGGGACAATCAAAACAGAGTATAGTCTTGCCATTTACTGGTCGTTCCCACACCTTTATAGGAATAGCAGGATCGATTAAATTAATCACACCCTGTATCCTTGAGCGTTGCGTGTTATCCAGTGTAACACCTGTGATTTGCTGTTTGTCATTTACTCCTACGAGCAATACGCCTCCTGCGGCGTTGGCAAAAGCACATAACTCAGTTGCTAATTCACTAAGTTTGGAAGGAAATGATTGCTTATACTCAATAGTGTAGCCTTCTTTCTCTTGTATTAGTAATTCCAGTTCCCGTGATGTCATAATTATAAGCGTATGTGATGCTGCACTTATATCAGTACAGCCTGAGTTGTTATACCCGGTTTATAAAAGTATAGTTTATTAAAAAAAGATAGGGCTTACGCAGTGTGAGATCGTTATGCTAATAGACGATAGTGGAAATATCCAAATTACGAAAGTAACTTTTCCGGGAATAATTCTTTAGGTGGAATACTACATATCAACCCTGCTCCAATAAAAGGTACTTGAACACGCGTCACAGTTAAAAACCAGCGGCCCGCTTTTAAGCGGCCCGCTGTTTTTTAATATATACCCGGCAGAATCCTGCACGACAGCAAACGATTGCGTTAATTTATTATAAAGACTGTCTTTCCCTCCCATCCTGTTATATATTGCGTACTTTTCTGTAAATGAACCCTCTAGCAATGAAGAAATATATTCTCTTATCTTTTGCATCACTGCTGGCCGCTTATTCATGGGCGCAGCAAGCCAAATATGTAGTATTGATTACCATTGATGGCTTTCGTCCGGATTTTTATATGGATGCTTCCTGGGGTACGCCCAACCTGCGTATGATGAAAGACAGTGGTGTTTGCGCCCGGGGTGTGAACAGTGTTTTCCCCTCCGTTACCTATCCCAACCACACCACCATCATCACCGGCGCTACGCCTGCCCGGCATGGTGTGTATTACAATGCTCCTTTTGAGCCCAATGGAGCCAGCGGACAGTGGTACTTTAATTACGATGCAATCAAAACACCTACACTCTTTGATGCAGTACATAAGGCAGGTCGCAAATCGGCCAACGTAATATGGCCCGTAACAGTAGGAGGGCCTATTGATTACAATGTACCCGATGTATGGTCGCCCAAAATAAAGACCGACCGCCGGGAGATCACGGCCGCCAATACCACACCTGCCGGCCTGTGGCAGGAACTACAGGAAAAAGCTACCGGTGTATTGGAAGCTGCAGACTTTAATATGGTAAAGGAAGAAATGGTCATGGATGAGAATGTAGCCCGCATGGGCGCCTACATCATCAGAACCTACAAACCAGCGCTCACTGCCCTGCACTTCGCCTGTACAGATCACTACGAGCATGCACAGGGCCGGGATGGTTACCTCGTACGGCGTGCAGTAGCCGGGGCCGACAGGGCGCTGGGCACCATTATAGAGGCATTGGAGCGTGCCGGTATTAAAGACAGTACGGCCATCATCGTTACCGGTGATCATGGTTTTGTAAACATCAATACGGCTTTCAATCCCAATGTGCTGCTGGCGCAGAATGGCCTTATGAAAGATGTTAAGAAAGACGACTGGAAAGCGCAGTTCTATCCTTCAGGAGGCTCCGCCTTCCTGCACCTGAAAGATAAGAATGATGTGCAAACGCTTAACCAGGTGCGTCAATTGCTCAACAGTTTGCCGCAGGAACAAAAGGAGCTATTCAAAATAATAGAGCGCAAGCAACTGGATCAGGTGGGCGCCGATCCGCATGCGGCCCTGGCTATTGCAGCTGTAGGGAATGTTACCATTGGCGGCGCTGCCACAGGCGCCATCGTAAAACCTGCCAAGGGTGGCACGCATGGTTATTATCCCGATTTTAAAGAAATACAGACAGGCTTTGTGGCGTATGGCCCCGGTTTGTCAAAGGGAGTCATCATCAATGAAATGAACCTTACTGATATTGCCCCGGTGGTAGCACAACTGCTGGGCCTTGACTTCACTACTTCCTCCAAAGCCCCTGCCGGTATCCTGAAAAAGAATTAATCGTTTCAATCATAGTAAAAAGGTGGGTCGCCCTCCAAAGGTGGCTCACCTTTTTCGTTGTACATCTTTTTCCCCGCAGAGTCTCCCGCAGGGGACTCTGCGGCTATCGAAGCAAACGACCCGCAGCCCGAGCTCACAACTTCTCTTGTACATCTCATCGTTTCTCTTGTTAATACCCGGAAAGGGCCTCCTGCTATCAAAAAATCAAGGTAAATTTATCAGGTAAATCGCCGCACATGGAAGAATCTGACAAACTAAAAAGGGTAGTGGAAGCACGCATGAAACTCAAAGCCCGCTTTGAGGACAAAATACAATCAACTCCTTCTGTGGCAGATGATAGGCCCCTGGGGTCTGGTAAGCCCAATCGCCATGGCATGCCGGTGGTACCCATCGGGCAGGTCGTAACCAAAAAATGGCCCGTGCTCGACCTCGGCATTCAACCCGATATACCCTTACACGAATGGCGGCTCACACTGGACGGAGAGGTGGAACATCCTGTTCAACTAAACTGGGATGAATTCATGGCACTCCCCCAAACCGATGATACTTCCGACTTCCATTGCGTGACTACCTGGTCCAAACTGGACATGAACTGGCGAGGCGTGCGCCTGCTTGATCTGGCCGCCCTGGTACAACCCAAAGAAACAGCCACCCATATTTTATGTTATGGCTATGATGATTATACTACCAACGTTTCGCTCGAAGAAGCCCTGAAGCCTGATGTATTGCTGGCACATACTGTGGAAGGAAACCCATTACCCAAAGAACATGGCGGACCTGTACGCATGATCACACCGCAACTCTATGCCTGGAAGGGTTCCAAATGGATCAGCCGCATACAATTTCTGTCCCACAATGTATTGGGCTTTTGGGAAGAAAGAGGCTATTCCAATACAGCCTATCCCTGGCGCAATGACCGTTATAGTTAACTAATACCTGCTGGAATATTGACTAAAATCATTTAATCGGCCTGCTTCGTTTCCCTGTTAGCTTCATACTGCGTCAATTCTATCATATGTGCGTAAAAACAGTGGTTCTACGTTTGTATGTATTGTATTATACGCTTATATTAGTGTTGTAATTCTTCTGCTCTGTTAGTACAACCCCCTTATCCCATTCCCTCAATGAAAATAGATGTCACCATATCCTTTGTAAATGCGTTCATAGCATTTGCACGGGGAGCCTGTTAGCACAAGAGGACTGTTAACTACTAAACATCTATGTCCATCAACGACGTTATTAATGTATTCCTGACTGCCACCTTGCTTGTCATAAGCATAACGGCAAGCTTCATCCTGCTCATGAAGTACATAAAGAAAAACAAGAACAGCGCTGCACAGCAGGAGCTATATATTGGGAATGAAAAGGAAACACAATTGCTCAAAACCCAACTGGAGTTACAGGAACAAACTATTCAGAACATCAGCCAGGAAATTCATGACAACATCGGGCAGGCGCTGACCTTTGTGAAGCTCAACATCAATACCATTGACCTGCATAAGGTGGAGGAAACGCAGAATAAACTGGCCGAATCAAAAGAGCTCATCTCCAAAGCCATCATGGACCTGCGTCACCTTGCCAAAGCGCTCAACACCGATTTTATTAAAGAGGCCGGGCTGGCAGCCTGCATAGAATACCAGCTTCATTTCCTGGAGAAAACAGGATTATATACCACCCGCTTTCACATGTCAGAATCCTGGTGTAAGAGCCAGCCGGAAACAGAGCTGGTGTTGTTCCGGGTAGTGCAGGAATTGCTCAATAATATTGTAAAACATGCTGAAGCCTCTGTTATTGAGGTGGGTATGGATTGCCGGAAAGACAAATTGCTCGTTACCGTAACTGATAACGGGAAAGGCTTTGAGCAATCTGCCGCATCGCTAACCAGTGGCGACAAGGGGATGGGGCTGGGCAATATGAAAAAACGCATTGCCATCATACAGGGCAATATATCCATAGATAGCGCGCCGGGCAGGGGCACCAGCGTGTTCATAGAAGTTCCGCAGAAAACCTACAGTGCCAATAGTCAGCATACAGCCAACAAAAGCAGTGATATATACAACTATTTACCTGCCTGACCCGTATATCTTTGTGTTCGGATAGTTTTCTTTATTGATTACATAAATTTTCCTGTATGTCAGCAGAAGAACACATCGTGAAAATATTGGCGGCTGAATTTGTTACCCACAACGTACGACGCTTTACCCTGGAGAAACCTGTTGGCTATCGCTTTGAACCGGGACAGGCCACTGAAATAAGCATCAATAAGCCGGATTGGAAAAACGAGCGCCGGCCATTTACCTTTACCAGCCTCAATGAATGGGAGCATCTTGAGTTTACCATCAAAATATATTCCGATCGCCAGGGGGTGACCAATGAGCTGGGCAAGCTACAGCCCGATGATGAGCTTATCCTGCACGATGTGTGGGGTACCATTCACTACGAGGGGCCTGGCACCTTCATTGCCGGTGGGGCAGGGGTAACGCCTTTTATAGCCATCCTGCGGCAACTGTACAATACAGGCAAGCTGGGCAATAACCAGCTCATCTTTTCCAACCGTACTGAAAAAGACATCATCCTGAAAGAGGAGTTCACGGCCATGCTGGGCGATCGTTTCATCAACACCCTTACACAGGAGAAGACCACTCAATACGATAACCATAAAATTGATGCTGCCTATCTGCAGGAAGTAGTAAAAGACTTTAACCAATATTTCTACATCTGCGGCCCTGATGCTATGGTAGATGAACTGGAACAAACGCTTATCGGGCTGGGCGTGCCAAAGGAGAAAGTGGTGCGGGAGCAGTTTTGAGAAAGATGATAATTAACTCGATATTCAGGTAGTGTATTAAGCTGAATGCTTGTATTGATATGGCTTTAGCTTTAGCCGCTTTACCTTCTTCTCCGCCTGCTCCAGATCATAACTGGCCTGTAATCTCAACCATATATCTGCCGTACCACCAAAAACGGTAGCAAATCGTACAGCAAATTCAGGGGTAACTGCTGCCTTTTCATTTAACACGTTAGAAACAGCAACACGGGATAAACCCATTGCTTTTGCAATTTCCGTAATAGTCAATCCCCGTTCTTCAACCAATTCACTCTTTAAGATTTCTCCAGGATGAGTATGTGGTAAACCTCTTTTTAACATGTTGCAAAATTAGTGATAATCAATATAGTCCACATCATTAACATTAGTGCCATCCCACGTAAATATTATTCTCCAGTTCTCTTTAACAGTCAAAGACCAGTAACCTTTTAAATTCCCTACAAGTGGATGTATCCTGAACATTTGTAGGGATGTAAAATCTTGCGGAATAACCTTTGCCTCATCAAGAAGTTTCAAAATTTGAGATATCCGCTTTAGCTGATCTTTGGGCAATTTCGCCGTTTTTCCTTCTTCCCATAATTGTCGCAGGGCCTTGTGCCTGATACTTTTTATCATTTCTTCCGGTGTAAAGTTACGCTTTACAGCTTAAATATTTGTCTTTTTCATTTTCGGAAAAACTATCCAGTTTTTTCTGCCAATAGGCATGGTATCCCTTTAAAGTTTATATTGGTTAACCATGCCATTACGTAATCCATCCTTAAGGGAGATGTTGTATACCATGAGTTCGAGCATATAATATAATTTATTTAAAACTAATGAATAATGTATTGCCAGACAATACCTTGAAATGGGTATAAGTACGGAAAGAGGCTTGTTGCTGTTTTCTAACTGCAGGATGTAGTAAAACACTATAACCAGTATTTCTACATTTGTGGTCCCGATGTCATCATAGTGGATGAACTGGAACAACGCTTACCGAGCTGGGTGTGCCGAAGGAGAAAGCGGTGAGGGAGCAGTTTTTGGACCGGTACATTAATTTCTCTCCCAGGTTACCTTTCCTCTAAGAGCCAGAAGCTGTTTTTTCTTCATCCAAGCTACATAGTTTTTCAATGCTTCCTGCACTACCTCTTTTTTAGTCCTCAACTTGCTGAGCTTAATGGCCTGCTGAACAAGGGCATCATCTAATTCAATATTTGTTCGCATAAAACATTATTTAGGTGTAATGCCTATAAAAATCATAAACATTCGGAGTTCCCCTGAAGACATGCTGAGGAACTGGAACAAACGTTTACCGGGCTGGGCGTGCCAAAGGAGAAAGTGGTGCGGGAGCAGTTTTAAAAAGGATAAGCAATAAAGGGCAGTGGTAAGTAGTCCGTTTCCGGGGATACAATAGATTACTTCACTCTTTTTGTCTTCCTGTTTTGCTGTATCAGGTACGCAGCTTCTGTCAGGCTTTCCACATGCTCATACAGGAAAAGCAGGTTGCTGCGACTGCGGGCCGTTGTATAAGCGCCTTGATCATTAGTGAGGCCGGCTGTTAGCCATTCCCACAGTACTTCCCGGACTTCATTCAAGTGATAGGTATCAAAAAATGTATCCAGTACAGAGAGGGGATCTTCCTGCTCTTGCTTCGTTAGCCGTACAGGCTGGTTAGGCACTGCAACCTTTTTGTTGGTTTTTCTCATAGCTATTGTTTTTTAAAGTGATAATCTAAGATAAGAAAGATATTTCATAAATCATCCTTATAAGGATGATTTATTTATAAGATAATTCAGCACCTTATCTTTAATAGAAGATGGAGCCTGAAAAGTTAACATACCACTTAATGAGGTTTGGTCAACGCATGCGTGAAATTCGCAAGCACAAAAAGTTGACCCTTCAGGACTTGGAGGCCACTACTGGAATGCAGAATAGTAAAATCAGCAGAATTGAGAATGGGTTGACCAATGTGGAGTTTTTTACTATTGTACGTATGGCAGAAGCGCTGGACGTAGAAATTATGGATCTCTTCGATTACGACGGCCCGCTCCCCAAAAGCAAATAACTACTTAAAGCAGATGATGTCCAAACGATAGTGCTATTGTGTTGGTTCTTCAGACAGGTTGGGTGACTGCAGGTCAATTTCAGTAGGTAGCGTTGGTTCTTTTTGGACAAGAGGTTCAGGAGGGGGCAGTTCTTGTATATCCATAACAGTGTAGTGTGAAGCAACGTCTTGTTCAATCTGGTCAAGTATTTCCTTCTCCCGTTGTTCATTTCCGTTTGCATCCCTTTTGGCCATATATTTCAATCGGGCCATCTCATAGGCAAAAGATTTTTTCTGATTCTCCTGGATAACTTTTAAATCTTTACGGATATCATGCAATAATTCATATCTACCCTTATCCTCTTTTACAGCTTGGTCCTCCTCCTGTGGTTTTACATATGGAGGCATATCTTCCAAAATGTGCGCATATCTTCTTTTTACCGCATCAAGCAAAGTCTCGCTCTGCTTTGCAGGATCTTTCTCAGACTTTTGATTCTTAATGTGATTGTATCCCAACCCAGTGTCCTTAGCGATCTGGATCATAAAAATTCCATGGGCCCGTAATTGCCGAATTATATGATCAAGTTCGTTAACTGGTTCTGACTTAGCCACTAAAAAATAATTACAAAATGTTACAAAAAATGACAAAACATGTCTTATTTGCCCTATATTTGCCTTGTTATTAGCCTTTGACCGATCCAATACCATAGCCTCAATAAGGCTTGATAAGACTTTTTTTGTCCAAACAAACACACCCGGTACGGCGTAAACCTTCCCGCTGTATTGCAGTGTACAGAACAAACCATCTCCGTTACATCCGTAAAAACGAGTATAACGGCCCTCACCACTATGGTGAGCGGTTAATCTTGTCTGTATTATGACAAAGCTAACTTATGAAGAAATATCGGAAAAAAGACACTTCTGAGAAGTCGTAGCGGTAGGCACATAAAAAAAGCCGGTAGTTAACCGGCTCCTTTTTTGACATCTAATGGCTCACAGTTACCAGGATAATGATGTCAAGTGTAATACGAACACATTGTAGAATTACCGTGATGATCCGTAAAGTCTCGCGTGACTTGGCGGTTGTTTTCAGCGGTTCTGGTTCCATAGTAATCAAGCTGGCGCTTTTACAGAGGCGAACCTTCTCCCTGTGCCAGTATCTTTAGCTACTGCATAATCTAAGGACAAAACAATCCCATACCGGGCCATACATGGCATGTATAGCTCAATAGCATTCCTATGCCTGCTCAGGCATGGGATCTCTGTCTTTTATCACGTCGGGAAAATCAGCACTATGGGGATGCTGCTTGGAAGTACTTTTCTTTTATCACTAACAGGAGAGAGAAACAAAAAACATTGTTCTCAGGTAAATACACCAGCAAGATAAATAAAAAGCCATAAAAAAACGGCTCTTGGTGAGTCTTTTTTGACAGCCAGCCAAAAGACTGAAAAGGGAAAGTCATATTCGACCGGTCATTATAGGACATTACCGGACATAATAGGTCATATCAGGTCACTTCCGGACATTACTTTTTGAAAGACCTGCCTTCCTCTTCTTATGTTTGTGATGTCAATGCATCTCAAATAAGGGGAGATTGGATATATAGAGTGTATGGATAGTGTATGGATGGTGTATAGATGGTGTATGGATGGTGTATGGATAGTGTATGAAAATAGCACAAAAACAAAATCAGCGGTTTTGAATACAAATCAGTATTGGTTTACCATGTCAGGCTATACAATTCCGGCATTCCGTACAAGAAGCCGTCATCATAAATCAGTTCTTTGTCAGGCAGAACATATTCTCCACATGCAGGTATTAACATTTTCCGCCTTCCCGGCCTAAATCTCAAAATATTTCCTCCTTTGGTCACATTTTTGCTGATTGAGGTGTCTTACAAGGATTACTTTAAAAATGTCTGTTGTGAAGGATTATCAGCGTACTTTATTCTCTTATGCCTACAATATCCTTGGTTCTTCGGAAGATGCCAAAGATGCCATCCAGGATGTGCTCGTTAAATACATATCGGGTCCCAAAAAAGACCTGGAGAATGAAAAAGCCTACCTTATCCGGGGTGTCATCAACCAATCCATCAACCTCAAAAAGAAGAAACAACGCATAGCCGGCGATCCTATGTGGCTGCCCGAACCGGTAGCCACCGAAAAAGCCGATGCCGGCATCAACCGGGAGGAGATCATCTCTTACTCCATGATGGTACTGCTGGAAAACCTCAATCCCAAAGAAAGAGCAGCCTTCATCCTCAAGGAAGCCTACGACTATTCGCATGAAGACATTGCCCAGGCCCTTTCTATCACCGTAGAGAACTCCCGCAAGCTGCTCAGTCGCGCCAAAAATAAATTAGCTACACCGGCAAAATCAATGGAAGAAACCTCCTTGCAGGCGCCTGTCTACCTTGAAAATTACATAGCTGTCATAAAAAGCGGGGACATCAAATCCCTCGAAAAAATGCTGGCGCAGGATGTATCTGTAGCAACCGATGGCGGCGGGAAGATCAAGATCGTCCGGGAACTCACGGAAGGCTTCCAGGCTACTGCCGAACTCATCTTGTATGTATATCATCATTATCAGCAGCAACACAACATCAGGCTGTCCTTTGTGAATCACCAGCCTGCCCTGCTGTTTTATGATAAGGAGAAGATCTTTAACTGCCAGGTTTTTGAAATAGACCCCGCCACGGGGAAGATAACCCATATCTGGTCGATGGTAGATCCGGAAAAACTAAAAAATCTTTCATTGGGTTAAAGAATGGGTCACGTTTCACGGCGTCTTGCTGTTTTATTGATAGAAAATAGTAAACAATAAAACAAACGTTATGAAACAGACACCAGGTATGATCAGCGTAAAAGTAACTTACACCGTAAAGCCAGGATTTGCAGCAAAGAACAAGGAAAACATTCAACAGTTTATGAACGACTTCAAAACACTGGGCAATGATTTCCGGTATACCATATTTACCAGTGCGGATGGCCATACCTTCATTCACCTGTCGCAATACAAAAATGAAGACATTCAGAAAAAGCTCCTCGACGTGCCCTCTTTCAAATCATTCCAGCAGCAAAGGGATGACAGTGGCCTCGTAGTAGCGCCACAGATAGAGGTACTTACCTTCGTAGAAGCTTCACATAATAGCTTTTAAGTCGTCCGTAAAACGAACGGTCCACGTATCAAAACCGGACATCAGCATTGGCTGGACCATCTTTGCCCTGGCTGGATCGCTGGCTATTTTAATAGCCCTGGTAACCGTCAGTTTCCAATCCATCAAAGCTGCCCTTGCCAACCCGGTGAAGAGCTTGAGAGCGGAGTAGTTGGCTATTTCGTATATGTAATGAAGCGATGATACTGATCTTGTATCTCATTGCTTGTCAATTAAATAAACGAGTATGGGAAGTGGGTGGTTTTTTGTAAATTTGCTTAAATTCATTGTGTATATGATTGGCATTAATCTACCGCTTAATAACGTTCAGATGGAGCTTATGAAGCTTTTTAGTACCGGTTTAAGCGATAAAGATCTTACCGAATTGAAAAAGGTATTGGCAAAATTTTATAGTGACAAAGCTGTTGCCCAGGCAAACGAAATCTGGGATCAAAAGGGGCTTACCGATGAGGATATGGACAAATGGTTAAATCAAAAATCATAGCCTTTGCTGGCCGTCATAGACACAAATGTTCTTTTAGTCTCTATATCTGAACGATCAAAGTATCATTGGCTTTACAAAGCAATTGTTGAAAACCGCTATTCAATAGCGATTACCCATGATATTCTCATTGAATACGAAGAAAAAATAGGGCAACACTGGCATCCTGATGTTGCTGCAAATGTTATCCGTACACTTCTTGAACTTCCCAATGTAAAGCTGGCAACTTCTTATTTCTCCCTCAACATCATAACGGCAGACCCGGACGACAATAAATTCGTTGATTGTGCTTTTGCTTCAAATGCCGATTACATAGTTACAAATGATAGTGATTTTAATGCACTAAAAAAGATCAATTTTCCTGTGATCAAGGTGGTAAATATGGATGCTTTCAAAGATATAGTACAGCAGTTGTAATTATTTAATAGGATAATCGGTTTATTTCCGATTATCCTATTATTTTTTACATTTTTGGTGTGAATATTAATACAATCATCGAATGAGGATAACCGTCCCTGCCACAATCAGCAGGGCGCCGGCAATTGTTTTCCAGTCAACAGATTCTTTCAATAGCAAAACAGATAACCCGATCGCAATGGGTACGCTCAGCTTGTCAATGGGCGCTACTTTCGATACGGGGCCGGTTTCCAGGGCCTTGAAATAAAAGATCCAGGAAAGCCCCGTGGCTACACCGGATAAGATCAAGAACAGCAGGTTATGCCGGCTCAGGTTCTTTACTTCTCGCATCTGTCCGGCGGCCAGCACAATACCCCAGGATATAAATAAGATCACTACCGTACGTACGGCAGTGGCCAGGTTGCCACTGATACCTTTCAGGCCCATCTTCGCCAGGATGGCGGTAAGGCCGGCAAAGAAAGCCGACAGAACCGCATAGTACTTCCACATACTGTTATTATTTGGTTAAGGAACTATACCCCTACATACCTATAAGTTAACACAAATCAAGTACAGGATACTAAAGAAACTTTGAAGTAGTTGATAATCATCTCGCACACTTGCTGCATACGGTAATTAAGTTAAAAAGCGTATTGCCTGCACCGGTTTCCCCTTCAGTTTTTCTATAGAATCACGTTAGAGGTTTGTTGAGGAGGTTTCCCGTTTTTAGTCCTTCCCCTTACCACAAACAACAACCATGTTTAAATCGCCTACGCACCTCTTGCCTGTATTATTATTGGCCACGTTCTGCACGTATGGCCAGTCGTTGGATTCCACAAAAAACATATTGCCCGGGAAAGATACACTACCTGTTGCCGTAATAAGGTCCGTACAGCCGGTAAAAAGATCATTCCCGGTGAGTATGCTCATCATACCGGCTGCCTGCATTTCCTATGGCATTACTTCCCTGGAAAGTGATGGATTAAAATCAGTAAATGAGGGAATAAGGGAAGAATTGTGGGAAGAGGAAGAGCCGCATCCAAAAACAAAGATTGACAACTATTTGCAGTGGACCCCTGCTGCTGCTGTATATGTGCTGAATGCATTCGGTATAAAAGGAGCACATGATTTTGGTGACCGCACCATCATCTATGGACTTTCCACGGCGATTATGGGCGCCACCGTATATGTCACCAAAGACCTCAGTAAACAATGGCGGCCTGACATTTCCGACCGGCATTCTTTCCCTTCCGGCCATACGGCCACTGCTTTTGCGGCAGCAGAATTCCTGCGCAAAGAATACTGGCAGGTTTCGCCCTGGTATGGCATAGCGGGTTATGCGGTGGCTGCTACTACGGGTTACCTGCGTATGTACAACAACAAGCACTGGTTTAGCGATGTGGTGGCCGGTGCAGGCATCGGCATCCTGTCTACCGACCTCGCTTATTACCTGTATCCTACTGTTAAAAAACTGTTCGTTAAAAAGGGGAAGGGAACTACCGTAGCGGCTCCTTTTTATCAACAAGGGGCTATGGGGCTGTCCCTTGTACACCGGTTTTAATGGTCACCCCTCCACAAATTCCCAGGCGCTTTGCCAGGCATTCCGCTGCTCGGCATACGTAATAAAGTCGGCATAAAAGGGTAGCTGGGAAAGGGTGGCGCTGTCGCCAATGACTACCAGCTTTTTCCGTGCCCTTGTCATCGCTACATTCATGCGCCGTATATCGGAGAGGAAACCGATCTTACTGTCTGCATTACTGCGGGTCATACCGATATACACAATATCCCGCTCCTGTCCCTGGAAGCTGTCAATCGTATTCACGGAGATATTGCCATTATACCCCAGCAGGGTGGGGGAGTGCTGCAATTGTTCTTTTAGCAATTCCACCTGTTGTTTATAAGGAGAGATCACGGCAATAGTAGGAAAGGCGGCAGGCTCATACCGGGTAGACAATTCGGCTACCAGTTGTGTGAGGTGTTTAAACAGGAAAGCTGCTTCTTCGGGATTGGTGGTGCTGGTGCCATCCTGCTTTTCATCAAAGCCACAACCGGCCGTATCTATAAAAGTCAGTGGCTTGTCTGCATCAAACAATAAATGCCCCGCTACTGAGGCATGGGCCTTTAACCTGTTTTCATAAAATACACCGGAAGAATAACCCATGATCATTTCGTGCATACGGTATTGCTCTTCCAGTAAGGTTACTGTTTCCGGATGCAGTTGTACACACTTCTCCAGCAAGGTGGTGGCCAATCCTTTGTTTGCTGCTTCATTTGACTTGATAGTGGGGGGCAACTGGCAATGGTCGCCGGCCAGTATTACCTTTCTTGCTTTCAGAATAGGTATCCAGCACGCAGGTTCCAATGCCTGACCGGCCTCATCAATCACCACTGTTTTATACTTCAGGTGGCGTACCGTATAATGATTGGCGCCTACCAGCGTAGCGGTGATCACCTGCGCCCGCGCCAGCAGATCATTCACAATATATTGCTCCGTATTCTCCACCTCCTTCATGATCTTATGCGCTTCATCAAACAGTGCCTTGCGCTGTTCCCTTTCTGCCTTACCAAAATTCCGCTTGTACTTATGCGCCATATCTTTATAGGAGGCCGCCTGTTTTTTCAATCGCTTTATTTCCTTCATGCTGGGATGCTCTGATGCTTTGCTGTCCAGTGTGAGCGACATCAGCTTCTCCGATACACGGGCAGGGTTACCCACCCGTAATACATTCAGTCCTTCATCCGACAGCTTTTCACTCAGCAGGTCAACAGCAGTATTGCTCGGCGCTACTACCAGTATTTGCTGCGGCTCCTGTTTGATCAATGCTTTAATGGCCTGCACCAGCGTGGTGGTTTTGCCGGTACCCGGAGGGCCATGTACAATGGCCAGGTCATTGGCCGATAGTATTTTATGGACCGCTGCCTGCTGGGAAGCATTTAACCGGGGGATATTATACTGGAAAATATCGGACTCAAAAGTGGGGGACTGACCGCCGGTGAGTATTTGTATCAAACGTCCTTCTTCCTTTTTCTCACTGCGGGTAATGGCCAGTTTAAGGGCCTGTTGCATCTCCTCATAGCTGTTATCGTCAAACAGCAGGTCAATGCCCAACTTGCCATCACGTGCCCAGTCGGGCAGCTCATCGGTGCGTAAAGTGATCTTCAGCTTATTGCCTCCCTGGAAAGTGACGACGCCTTCTACACGGTCGTGCCGGGGATCATGGTTGGAGAACAGGGCGGCAGAAGCGCCAAACCGCAACTGGTGCACAACGTCCTGGTGGGTGGAGCGTTCCACCTCTACGGAAAGATAATCTCCCCGGGTCATTTCTGTATCCCGGATGGCGATGGGATACCAGGTAAGTCCATAGGCCCGGCGCTCAGATACCGACAGTGTTTCAGCCTGTTGCTGATACAGCTTCTTATCTTCTTCCTGCTCAATCTTCAGCAACTCCTGCAGCTTTTTGAAATATTCCATGCCTGCAAAGGTAATTATAGCGGGTCAATTGTTCCCTGCCTGTTAAAACGAAAAAAAGCCCGCCCGTGTTACCGGGAAGGCTTTCTGATAACCCTAACCTCGCCTTTATGAGAAGTGAAACGTATGTTTAAATGGTTAGTTATTGCATGGTGGTGAAGAAAGATACTTCGCCACTCATGTCTACCTGCAATACGATATCTTTAGTGCCTTGCTGCAATTCTACAAAGTAATTGTCTTCGTCGTCAAACTGGTGATTGTACAGCAGCATGTCTGTTTCATTGATCTCATTGTCATTAAACAGGATCACTTTCCCTACATGAGCATCTTTATATTTTTTGTTGATAAATTGCTGTGCTGTAGCCGGCAGGTTGGTAAATGACTTTACTTGCGTAGTTCCCACCAGTTCATTTTTGTAGTCATAAAAAGCGGTCATCTTTTGTCCGTCCTGAACAAAAGTGGCTTCATCGAAATACTTGGTACGCTTCCAGTGAACATCGGACGCTTTATCAAAGTCATCTTCAAAATGCTCCCTGGATTGATAGCTCGGTTGCGGACCTTCCAGCTTTCTCAGTGCCTTTCTTTCTTCTCTTTTTTCCTTTTTCGTAATGCCTCCTTCCTTATTGGCTTTTGCTACATCTTGTTTAACAGAAGCATATTCTTCCTGGGCTTGTATAGCGGCAGCTGAGAGTAAAATTGCCAGAGAGGCGATTATCAGCGTTTTCATTGTTAACTATTTTTAATGGTTATGAATTATTTGCTGATGTAAAGCTACCTCGTGTAAAAGCTTCCGTCAACAGCGTGTCGGCCAACAGGCAAAAATGATCGTTGGCCGGGCATAGGTGATACGTGTACTTATGGCAGGATGACTATAATGTAGTATAAAAATGGCGGGCTTCTTTCAGTGCGGGAATACAAATGTGCTGCACGGCGGTAATATTATTCCAGAGGGCTTCTTCATCCGTATCTATTTGCTCAAGCATATCCAGGTAAGGTTGCAGTTTCTCTGTAAGTCCCATTACGGATACGGATGTCTTCATATTGTGGGCCAGCACCCTTATCATAATAAAATCTTTTCTCCGCCAGGCAAGTTCCAGGCTCTTCAGGTCTTCCGGTATCATTTCCAGGAATTGCTCTGTTACTGTCTTTTCATATTCTTTATTGCCATTGCTAACTTCCTGCATATACCCCAGGTCAATATGCCGGTAGTTGCCGGGCGTGGGTTGATAGACAGGTTTTTGCAGCGGGACTGCCAACTGCTGATGACCGGTCAGTTTGCTGATCAGCCGGTATAATTCTTCTTCCTGTATGGGTTTGGATATATATTCATTCATGCCGGCGCTGAGGCATTTCTCCCGTTCACCTGCCAGCGCATGGGCTGTCATAGCAATAACAGGCGTATTCAGGTGCAGGGTATGTCTTATCTGTGCGGTAGCGGTATACCCATCCATGCCGGGCATCTGGATATCCATCAGGATCAGGTCGTAATGTTGGTCCTGCAGTTTAGTGATCGCTTCCTTGCCATTTCCCGCAAGATCAAATGATAGTTTCCAATAACTGAGAAGATGCTTCATCAGTTGCTGGTTGATCTCATTGTCTTCCACTACCAGTATCCGGATATGGTCAGGCACTGTATTTTTCAGCGCAGGACTATTCCACCGGGTCTGACTGTTAATCGCCTCATTGGTGATTTTATAGGGGATCGTCAGGCGGAACGTGCTGCCTTTATCAGGTTCGCTCATTACCTGTATAGTGCCACCCTGTAGCTCCACCAGGTCTTTTACGATCGAAAGACCAAGTCCGGTGCCACCGTACTTGCGGGTAATGGAATCTTCCGCCTGCCGGAACCGTTCAAAAATATCGGATAGTTTATCACTTTCAATACCGATACCGGTATCGCTTACCGTGATGGCCAGCAGGATCGTTTTTTCTTTAATGCCTTCATTGTTGACGATTACCGTAATGGCGCCCTGCTGGGTAAACTTCGCCGCATTGCCGATCAGGTTTACCAATACCTGGGTGAGCCGGGTTGCATCGCCGTTAAGGGTATCAGGAACGGTATCTTCTACCGTTGTGATCAATTGCAATCCTTTTTCTTTGATCTTTTCGAGGAACATGGTTTCAACTGAATAAAACAGTTCCCGCACACTGAAAGGAGTAGGCTCTATGCGCATCATGCCTGCTTCTATCTTGGAAAGATCGAGGATATCGTTAATGATCGTAAGCAGATTGTCGCCTGATCGTTGTATGGCCTGTACATAACCTTTGGATACTGTATCCATCTCGTGCTTTTGCAGCAGGCTGGTAAAGCCCAGGATGGCATTCATGGGTGTGCGTATTTCATGGCTCATATTGGCCATGAAGTTTTCTTTGATCCGGGCCGCCTCCCGCACCTTTTTCTCTGAGGCATCGAGGCGATGGATCAGTTGGTTTTGCTGTCCGATCCTGTTGATGATAAACCAGAATAACACAGCACCGCTGACCAATACCAGCATGATCAGCACCATTCCTGCCGTGCGGGCCTCGCGGCCATTTCTATCTACCTCATCGGTAAGTGTGGCCAGCAATTGCTGCCGGCTGCTGTCTATCTTCCGGGCTGTAGTGGAGATATCGAGGGTAAGCTGCCTGTTTTGTGTGGTGGCAAATAGCCTGGCGGCAGACGCCTTTCCGCGGTGGTGAAAAGTATCCAGTACCTGGTGGCTGAGTATCAGCTTTTGGTGCACCAGTGTATCCAGTTCATCAATGAACTTCACCGAGCTGTCGTCATCATTGATCTTTTGAAGCATACCCAGGTCTCTTTCCACTTCCGTTACCTGGCGCTCTATGCCTTCAATATCAACGGTATCTTTTGTAGTGATCGTGTGCAGTACCCCGTTTTCTATGGCCTGTACGCCCTTCTCCAATGCCCGTAATTCATTGTCAACCTTGAATTCGTTCATCAGCCGTTCATTGCCGGTAATGAGGCCATTGATACTTTTAGCGGAATTGTATTGTAGATAGATCAGCAATAAGTTACCTGCAATAAAGGCAGCCAGTATATAATAGATGATCTTTTTACTGGTCATTACTGATAAATATTATGCTAATGTAATTCAAAAAATGATCATGCCTGATCATGCTTTTTCTTGTCCCGTATCTTCTGGAACAGGTACGTTAGCGCAATCAGTAAAAGCGCATCTGCAAAGAATAATATGATAAAAAGCATCTTCATGGGTAAAAAAACAAGCCCCGGTAGAAACCGGGGCCGTAAACCAAAACTAACTGCTTATGAAAAAAGTAAGAAAAGAACTTGTGTATTTATTATGCTCTTGCTGATGTAAAGTTGCACCAGATTTCATGGCAAAAAAAGCCTCTCCCGGCGATTGGGGGAAATTCATCGGTGAAAAAGGAAATCCGGTCGGTGGGAACCATGTCAGTCGCCAGCCTCTGGCTGGTGACGGCTATTTCAAAGCCTCTGGCTTTGCTTTACTTCTCCGCAGTGTCTCCCGCAGGGGACGCTGCGGACATCAGGTTACAGAATATTCATACGCTTATTGAGGGCGCTGCGGTAGGCATCTGCCACGGGTAAAGGTTTTCCATTGATAATCAGGGCGCCATCCTGTATCGTCTCTATCTTGCTTACCGCCACAATATAGGAACGGTGTACCCGCAGGAATTTACCGGATGGCAATCTTTCCTCTACCGCTTTCAGGGTGGTATGGATGGCATAGAACTTACCGCGTGTGTGCAGCTTCACATAGTCGCCCATGGCTTCTGCAAACAAGATATCATCCAGGCCAAGCCTGCGCACAATATTGGAATCCCGGATGAATATAAATTCATCTTCCGAGAAGGTAACATCCTCTTTACCACTGTCCAGTATGTCGCGCACTTTATCAATGGCCTGTATAAAACGGGCCGGTGTTACCGGCTTTACAATATAGTCGGCTACATTCAGCTCAAAGGCTTCTGCCGCATACTCTTTTTTGGAGGTGGTGAATACAATAACAGGTCTTTTATTGCCGAGGTTGCGGGTCAGTTCAAGGCCGCTCATGCCCTGCATCTCTATATCCAGCAGGAGCAGGTCTACCGGCTGTTCCCGGATGAAATTCCAGGCTTCCATAGCATCGCTGCATTCGCCAATGACAGTAAGGTCTTTTACCTGGCTGGCCAGTTGTTTGAGGGTGGTCCGGGCTATCTTATTATCGTCAATGATCAGGCAGTTCATATAATAAATATAGCTATTTTCCCACCGTGGGGCCTTCACATATCCTTAACAATTCACCAGGCCGCAGGGCATGCCATCCGGTTCTACCTGGATGGTGGGGTGCTGAACATTTTGCGCCAGTATAATTTCGCGGGCTTTTTGCAGCAGGTTGCTGAGCCGGGAAGTATCAATAGGTTGTTTTACTACCAGGTGCAGGGAAAGGATATTCTTTTCGCCATCCATCGTCCAGCTATGCACATCATGCACACCGGTTACCTCAGGCAGCTTTTTAAGCTCAGTAACAATCGTTTCCTCATCCACCGATGCCGGTGCAGCCTGCAGGAAGATCTTTAAGGTGGCAATAATATTCCTGACTGCATTATAAAGAACGAATACGGCAATACCGACCGACAATAAAGGGTCTATCCAATACCATTGTGTAAAATACATGATCACAGCGCCAATCAGTACGGCTATCCAGCCCAGTGCATCTTCTACCAGGTGCAGCATCACGGCGCGTTGGTTCAATGACCGGCCCTGACCACCCCTGCGCAGCCTTAGTACAGCCAGGCCATTGAAAAGGACACCTGCTATTGCCAGCCACAATACGCCGGTGGTTTTCACCGGTTCTACGGCAAAAAAGCGCGGCACAGCTTCAGTTAAGATCACAACAGAACCGGTTACCAGTATCATGGAAGTGATCAGTGCTGCCAATGTGGAGAACCTCCTTTTGCCATAACTGAAAGTAGATGTTCTGCCCTGACCCGATTGTTTCTCCAGGAATAAAGCGGCCGCAATGGCAATACTGTCGCCCAGGTCATGGATAGCGTCTGAAAGAATGGCAACCGAATTGGTATACAGCCCGCCGGCAAATTCTATAATGGTGAAAAGCACGTTCAGGAGCAGTGCGGCACGCATATTGTTTACTACCGGGTGCACATGCAATGCGCCGCCGCCATCGTGGTGATGTTCCCCGTGCGTACAATTGCCATGCCCGTGTTCATGCTTATGATTATGATCATATCCTTTTTCTGTGGTTGGTGTCATAGCCTGATAAATTTAAGTGCCTGTAGTTCACACAGCAGAAGCTATACTTTTTCTCCTGCTATAGACATCTTCCGGTGCCGCAATCCCCACACGGCCATCGTATCCAGCACCATCGTGAGTGTCTTACCCGATTTGGTAAGTTCATATTCTACGGTGACGGGAATGGTATCATACACCGTACGTTTTACCATTCCATTCAGTTCCAGTTCCTTTAATTCTTTCGACAACATGCGGGCCGTGATGTTGGGAATACAACGTTCCAGCTCCTTAAAACGTTTCTTGCCAAACAATAAACCGCCTATGATGGGTAGTTTCCATTTGCCATTCAACACGTTGAGCGTATCATTGATAGCAAGGATAAACTCAGAAGAGCAATGTTTAACATTTTTTAACTCTTTTTCGTACGTAGACATGTTAACTTAATTTTGAAAGTAGCTATACTAAAGTATACCGGTATCCTTTTGTATAGTGCTTACTTTTGTATAGTAAAGGTACGTATTTTTGTTGGCAGAAATAAATACCTGAAAAAAGAGCTTACATTAAAAATCGATAAAAACAATCACCCATGTTTAAATCAATTACAGTTTTAGTAGCAGTTGCACTCTTATCCTTTACACTTCCTAACAGCTCCTGGAAATCAGACGCTGTGCATTCAAGATTTGGTTTCAGTGTTACCCATATGGGCATTGCCAGCGCCAATGGGCAGTTTAAAGATTACACCATCTCCATTACCAATACGGCTGCCGATTTTTCTGATGCAGTAGTAGAGCTGAATGCAAAAGTAGCCAGCATTGACACTTACAATGAAATGAGGAATGAGCACCTGAAGGGCGCTGATTTCTTTGATGCTGCCAAATACCCTGAGCTTACTTTCAAGAGCACTTCCTTCAAAAAGGTAAAGGACAAAACTTTCAAAGTAACCGGCGATCTTACCCTGCATGGCGTTACTAAGAAAATAGAATTGAATGCTGTACTGGTTGGTACTGCTGTTAACCCGCAAAGCAAAAAAGAACTGGTTGGCTTCAAAGTGACCGGAACTATCAAGCGTACTGATTTCGGTATCGCTACCGGTATGCCGGTTGCCATGCTGGCTGACGAAGTAGCCATCACGGGCGACTTTGAATTTGTTAAAGACTAATCCGGTAACAGATGAAGAAAATCGTTTTATCCTTTGCAACACTGCTTGTTCTTACAGCAGTGTTTGCTTTCTCTGTAGCCAAGAACTGGGACATCAAAAAAGATTATAGTATCAAATTCTCCGGGGAGGATGCTTCCGGCATATTTAAAACCTTTACCGGTACGATCGTTTTTGATGAGCAGAACCTGGCAACTTCCAAATTTACGGTGAGTATTGATGTGGCCTCTATTAATACCGGCAATGGCATGCAGAACAAACATGCCAAAGGCGCCGATTGGTTTGATGCCACCAAATACCCACAGATCACATTTACCTCTTCCAAAATCAGCAAGGCTGGCAGTAGCTGGCAAACCACCGGTACACTGGAAATGCATGGTGTAAAGAAAGAGATCACCATTCCTTTCTCCTTTGTACCCAAAGGCAATGAAGCGGTGTTTTCCGGTTCCTTCAGTGTGAACCGCAGCGATTATGGAATTGGAAAACCGGCAGCAGGTGCAGCAGGACAGGTGAAGATTGAAGTATATGTACCTGTTACCAAAAAATAAAAGGTACGTCCATGTTTAAAAGATCATTCTTATTAGGGCTTTTGGCCGGTGTTTTGGCCGGTGTGGCTTCCCTGATCTATGTCCGGGTATACACCTCATCGCTGGGCGCCGATTTCTCCACCGTAGCCAGCACTACTTCTATCATAGTAGGCTCGGTATTAGGTGGCGTATTGGCAGGAGTAGGATACTGGCTTTTGAACAAGCTCCTGAAAAACAAAGGAGAGATTGTATTCAACTTCTTATTGACCATATTGAGCTTTGCGAGCATATTGGCTCCGCTGGCCGCCCGGCTTCCGCTGGATGTGGAGATGCCGGAGCTGTTCCCGGGACTTACAGTGCCCATGCACTTCTTCCCGGCACTGGCCTGGTTCACGCTCAAGCCCCTGTTTATTCAACAGGTAACAAAGAATTATGATAAACCGGCAGGCATTTAATTGGTAGGCATTGTAGGTAAGATATATAAGGCTGCTCCGTAAAGGGCAGCCTTTTTGTTTATATATGTTTCTTTACCTGTAATATCACATACTTGGAAGTAGGCGTATTGCTTTTATCGGCCACGCTGCTAATAGGCACCAGTACATTGGTTTCAGGAAAGTACGTAGCGGTGCAACCGGCCGGAATAGGATAGGGCACTACAATAAACCGCCGGGCTACTCTTTCCACGCCATCATGGTAATTGAACAGGTCCACTACATCACCGCTTTGTAATCCCCGCTTATTCATATCGCCCTGGTTCATTAGTATTACCCGGCGCTCATGGTAAATGCCGCGATAGCGGTCGTCCAGTCCATAAATAGTGGTATTGAACTGGTCATGGCTGCGGATCGTCATCATCAGCAACTCATCGGGCGCTAATTGCAGAGTGAGTGGCGTAGCAATATTGAAATGTGCTTTCCGGCTGGCTGTGTCAAAATTCCCTTCCCGGTTGCAATTGGGCAGGTAAAATCCGCCCGGTATACGCACCCGTTCATTATATTGCTCAAAACCAGGAATGGTCCGTTCTATATCTTCCCGTATGCGATCATAATGCTGCAGATACTTATCCCAGTCTATGGTGCTGCGGTTGCCCAGCGTCGCTTTGGCGAGGCGGCAAACAATAACCGGTTCACTCAGCAGCTCATGGGATACAGGCGATAAAACGCCTTTGGAGGATTGAACAACGCCCATGGAGTTTTCACAACTCACAAATTGTTCTTCGCCATGCAGCATATCCTTATCGCTGCGTCCCAGGCAGGGGAGTATCAACGCTTCTTCTCCATGCACCAGGTGACTGCGGTTCAGTTTGGTAGATACCTGCACCGTCAACAGGCATTTTCGCAAAGCGGCTGCCGTGTATTGCGTGTCGGGCGTAGCAGACAGGAAATTACCGCCCATCGCAAAGAATACCTTCCCCTTCCCACCATACATAGCCTTGATAGCTTCCACCACATCCCATCCGGGCGCTGCCGGTGGCGTAAATCCAAAACTGTGCTGAATGGCCTGCAGGAAGCGCACAGAGGGTTTTTCATAAATGCCCATCGTTCTGTCGCCCTGTACATTGCTGTGTCCACGTACCGGGCAGGTGCCTGCTCCTTTTTTCCCGATACTTCCCTTGAGCAGTAATAAATTCACAATCTCCTTGATCGTATCTACGGCATTCTTATGTTGGGTGAGGCCCATGGCCCAGCATACGATCATCTTCTTTTTATACTTCAGCAAGCCGGCTACTTCCTGCAACTGTGGCAGGTCAATACCACAGGCTTGTACCAACGCTTCCATATCCTGCTGTTGCAGGTGTTGTGCAAACTCTGTATATCCTGTAGTACGGCTGCTGATAAAACCAGGGTCCAGCACCTTGCCCGGTTCCTGTGCTTCCGCCTGCAGCAATAGTTTTTCAAGCGCCTGCAGCAGGGCCATATCGCCATTGATCTTCACGGGCAGGAACACATCGGTAAGCGCCGTTCCCCTATTCAGCAGGCCTTTCAGTTGCTGCGGATTATTAAATCCCATCAATCCCGCTTCGGGCAGTGGATTCGCCGATATGATCAGCGCGCCATTGGCCTTTGCTTTCTGCAGGGCCGTAAGCATGCGTGGATGATTGGTGCCGGGATTTTGTCCCAGGATCATGATCACTTCCGCTTCATAAAAATCTTCCAGTTTTACCGATCCCTTGCCAATGCCCAGCGATTCCCCCAATGCTACGCCACTGCTTTCATGACACATATTGCTGCAATCGGGCAGGTTATTGGTGCCATAAGCGCGTACAAACAACTGGTAGAGGAAAGCCGCTTCATTACTGGTGCGTCCTGATGTATAAAAGATAGCTTCATTGGGCGAAGCAAGGCTGTTTAGCGCGACTGCTATCTTGTCAAAAGCAGCTTCCCAGGAAATAGGCTGGTAATGGGTAGCGCCTTGGGGAAGATACAGGGGCTGCGCTATGCGTCCCTGCCGTCCGATCTCATAATCGGTAAGTGCCGCCAATTCTGATACACTATGTTGAGAAAAGAATGCTGCTGTTAACTTCTTTGCTGTAGCTTCTTCGGCTACTGCCTTGGCGCCATTTTCACAATACTCTGCTATACCGCTGCGTTCATCATCCGGATCGGGCCAGGCGCAACTGGGACAGTCAAAGCCTCCCTTTTGGTTCAGTTGTGCCAACGCTTTCAGTCCACGCACAATCCCTGCCTCCCGGAATACGTGTTTGAAGCTGTTCAGTACAGCCGGCATACCGGCGGCTGTTGTTTTTACAGGCTCCAGTTTTAATCCTGTAAAAAGCTCAGGATTTTCTGCTCCCGGTATGGGTGATGTATGCTCATTCATAGCTGTATGCGTTTGGAGCCACAATAAATATTAAAACGTTCATTCCGTAAAAAGCCTATCAGCGTCATATCATATTCCTGTGCCAGTGATACGGCCAGGCTGGAAGGGGCGCCCACGGCCGCCACTACCTTAATGCCTGCCATTGCCGCCTTCTGTATCAGTTCAAAGCTGGCGCGACCGCTGAGTAACAGTATCCTGTTATGCAGCGGCAACTGGTCCTGCAGCAAAGCGGCACCGATCAGTTTGTCCAGCGCATTATGCCGGCCCACATCTTCCCGCAACATACAGAAATGGCCATCCGGTGTAAACAGGGCAGAAGCATGCAGGCCGCCTGTGCTGTCAAAGATTGCCTGTTGCTTCAACAGACTGGCATGCAAGCCATGCAATACAGCTTCTGTGATCAGCAGCTCATCGGGCAGGGTATTAAAAACTGTTACCGTTTTAATGGCATCAATACTGGCCTTGCCGCATACGCCGCAACTGGAGGTAGTATAAAAATTACGGTCGGCCTGCTGCAGCCGGGGCGTAATAGCAGGTTGGAGGATTACCTGTACCGTATTCATGCCCGGCAATACCTGTGGTATGCTTGCTATCTCCTGCCGGCTTTGAATAATCCCTTCTGTAAACAGGAAGCCGGCGGCCAGTTCTTCATCCTGTCCCGGCGTACGCATGGTAACGGATACATTCCGTTGTTTACGTTCAGCACCATATACTAATTGTAGCTCCAATGGTTCCTCAATAGCCAGCACATCATCTGACAATGATACCTGCCCGGCCTGCACTTTCCGGATGGTTAAGGTGGTAACTGCACTGATTTCCATAATTACCCTGTTAATTGATACCTGAAAGTTACCTCTATTTTAACACTTCAACCTTAGCGGGTTATCTTTGTTATGTCTTTCATGTCAGGCTGAGCCTGTCGAAGCCCGTGTAATAAGAAGAAAGTAATACCATGAATGCAGAACAGCAACGTTTAGAACAGCTTGAATGGAAAAGATGGGGATCGTATGTGTCCGACAGGCAATGGGGGACCGTACGGGAGGATTACAGCGCCAATGGCGATGCCTGGAACTATACCACCCACGATATGGCGCGCAGCAGGGCCTGGCGCTGGGGAGAAGAAGGCATTGCCGGCATCAGTGATGACAAGCAACTGTTGTGTTTTGCACTGGCGTTATGGAATAAAAGAGACCCCATTATAAAAGAACGTTTCTTTGGTCTTACCAATCAGCAAGGTAATCATGGGGAGGATGTAAAAGAGCTTTACTATTACCTCGATGCCACGCCTACCCACTCCTATATGAAGATGCTGTACAAGTACCCGCAGCAGGAATTTCCGTATGAATGGCTGGTACAGGAAAATGGCCGACGCTCTCGCCTGGAAGAAGAGTTTGAATTACTGGATACAGGCCTTTTCAATGAAGACAAATATTTTGATGTGTTGGTGGAATATGCCAAGACAGGTCCCGATGATATACTGGTAAAAATAACCATTCACAACCGGGGGCCGGAAACGGCCAGCCTGCATGTACTACCCACTGCCTGGTTTCGCAATACCTGGAGCTGGGGCCGGCAGGATTATAAACCCGTGTTGTATCAGGTAGATGATAATGCCATCGGTATTAAGCACAAAGATGTAGCGGTTTCTTTCCTGTACTATGAAGAAAAGGCCAATGCCTTGTTTTGTGAAAATGAAACCAATACCCTTCGCCTGTACAACTATGATAATAAGCATCCTTATCCCAAGGATGGCATTGCCGATCACCTCATACATGGCAAAGATTCCGTGAATCCTACCATGGAAGGCACCAAGGCGGCGATTGACTTTGACATCGTAGTACCTGCCAGGCAATCGCATACCATCAGACTCCGCCTTTGTGATCATAAAACAGCCACTCCCTTCAATGATTTTGATAAGCTGTTTGAAGAGCGGGTAAGGGAGGCTGATAGTTATTATGACCACTTGCAGCACACCATTAAGGATGCGGATGAGAAGCTGGTGCACCGGCAGGCCATTGCCGGCATGTTGTGGAACAAACAATTCTATTCCTATAAAGTACAGCAATGGCTGGATGGAGATCCTGCCATGCCACCTCCACCGGCCGAACGGTTGAAGGGACGCAATGCCGACTGGCGGCAGGTGAACAATGAGCACATTTTATCGGTACCCGACAAATGGGAGTTTCCCTGGTATGCAGCCTGGGACCTGGGTTTTCATTGCGTTACCCTTGGTATGGTAGATCCGGACTTTGCCAAGCACCAGTTACAATTGCTCACGGAAGAGTGGTACATGCAGCCCGCCGGCATGTTGCCGGCTTATGAGTGGGCGTTGGGTGACGTCAATCCTCCTATACATGCAGGCGCGGTGTACCGGGTATTCCGGCAGGATGCCCGGGCCAAAGGGAAAAAAGACTATGACTTTCTGGAGTCTCTCTTCCATAAATTGCTCATCAATTTTACCTGGTGGGTAAACCGGAAAGACAGGCAGGGAAGCAATATTTTCGAAGGCGGCTTCCTGGGCCTGGATAATATCGGGGTGTTTGACAGAAGCGCCCCCTTACCGGAAGGGGTAACGGCGGAACAGGCTGATGCCACCAGTTGGATGGCTTCGTATGCCCTCAACATGCTGCACATTTCACTGGAACTGTCTACCCACAACAAGGCCTATACCGGCATGGCCACCAAATTCTTTGAGCATTTCCTGTACATAGCGGGCGCCATGGCCAGCATGGGCCGGGGGAATACCGGTTTGTGGGATGAAGAAGACGAATTCTTTTATGACCAGATCCGCGTGCAGAACAAAAGCATCACGAAACTAAAGGTGAGGAGCATGGTGGGATTGATACCGTTGTTTGCCGTAGAAGTGATCACCGAAGAAACACTCCAGAACAATCCTGTATTTGCAGAACGCATGCAGTGGTTCCTCGATCACCGGCCCGATCTTGCTTTGCTGGTATCCCGCTGGTATGAAGATGGCAAAGGGGATGTGCACCTGCTGGGCCTGCTGCGTGGGTACCGTATGAAAAGATTGCTCAGCCGCATGCTGGATGAAACAGAGTTCCTGAGTGACTATGGCATACGGTCGTTGTCAAAAAAACATGGGGAACATCCATATAGCATTCATGTCAATGGTGGTGAGCTGAAAGTACAGTATGTGCCCGGGGAAAGTGACAGTGGTATGTATGGCGGCAATTCCAACTGGCGTGGGCCTATCTGGATGCAGATGAACTTTCTCATCATTGAAAGTCTGCGTAAATACCATTTTTATTATAGTGATGACTTCAAAATAGAGTATCCTACTGCGTCAGGCCAGTATATGACGCTCAAAGAGGTGGGCACTGAGCTGGCCAACCGGTTGTTGAAAATATTCCTGAAAGACGGGCAGGGCAGGAGGGCCGTTTTCGGCAACAATGAAAAGCTGCAGCAAGACCCTCACTTCAAAGACCATATCCTGTTCTATGAATACTTTCATGGCGATAGCGGCAAAGGCCTTGGCGCCTCCCATCAAACCGGCTGGACGGGCCTGATAGCCAACCTTATCATCATGAAAAACAGTTGAGGAGCTTTTTTGTAATTGATGACGGAAATTATTACTTTAGGCGCAGGCCTACAATATGACATCATCAACTAATACTGCTTTATGGGATCAGCTACGCCATGGTGATGAAAAAGCTTTGTATGCCTTGTACCAGTTACATTATGATGAATTGCTGCAATATGGCCTGAGGCTTTGTGGCAATATTAATGACAGCAAAGATTCCATCAACCTCGTATTTGCAGGCCTCTGGGCCAACCGCCATAAATTGCCCGAAGCCACACATCCCAAAGCCTACCTGTTTACCTGTTTTAAGAACAGGATGCTGCGCGCGATCCAAAAGCAGGACCATAAACTGGTACCCATTCACACCAACACCGAGAATTTTATTGCTTCCACTGCTTCCGTGGAAGAAACCCTCATTGAGCTACAGGAATATGAATTGCTCAAACAACGGGCCGCACAGCTTTTAAACCATCTTACCCTGCGGCAACAGGAGCTCATCAAACTCCGGTTTATAGAAGAAATGAGCTACGAGAAAATTGCCCTTCAACTGGATCTTTCCGTCCGCACCGTGTACAACAGCATCCACGAAAGCATCAAGGCCCTGAAGAAAATATTTGAGCAGTAGGCAAAAAAAACTTTCCCAAACGGCGGTAAAAACATTCCCTGCCCGGTATCTTATATAAATATAGGGGATGGTTTGCCGGTGTAGGCATGGCTTTTTACCCTATAACCTTTTGTATGCCTGATTATAAGAACTACACAACAGAAGACTATCTGTCCGACGGATCCTTTGTAAACTACCTGCTTCAGAACAATGAGGCCGATGTGGTGCAATGGAAAAACCGGAAGGATAGGGGCCAGGTGAACCAGGAAGTGTTTATGCAGGCCTCCCACCTCTTCTTTATACTGAAGGAGCAGCAGGCGATCAACGTCAATAAAGAGGTAGAGTTGGCAAAACTGCGGCAATTGATCAGCGCCGGAAGTGAACCGGTGCAGGTCCAGGCAATCATAGCCAATGCAAACCGGCGGAAACAACCGTTCTTGCGTTATGCATGGCCGGCTGCTGCCGCAGTATTCATCATAGCAGTAGCTACCTGGTTCTTCTTTCCCTCCTCCGGCGAACGCCGTACACCGGAGAAAGATTTTGTAGCATTCGCGGTTACACAGGGCGATATCAGGCATATTACCCTGCCCGACGGAAGTGAAGTAATATTAAATGGAAACTCTTCCATCAGCCTGGCGCCTGGCTTTAATAATAAGAACCGGGAAGTGTTGCTGAATGGAACTGCTTTTTTCCAGGTAACCAAAAATCCGGATAAGCCATTTACGGTTATCAGTGGCGAGGTGAATACGACGGCGCTGGGTACCTCCTTTTACATACATCAGTCTTCCAACGCGGCTCCTACTACCGTATCACTGCTCACCGGTAAGGTAAGGATTGACGTGAAAGGGCAATCATCTGTTCACCTGGTGCCTTATGAAAAGGCCATCTATGATCAGGAAAAACAATTGGTAAAATCAACATTCGATAAAGACGCGCTCGTTAACTGGACCAAAGGATTGATCATCTTCAGAAAAGCAAACTGGGAACAGGTAAAAAGCATCATTGAAGAGTATTTTGATAAAAAGCTCGTCATTACCGCCAACAACGTAAAGGACATCAGTTTTACAGGAGAGTTCAGGGCAGACCAACTGGAATCAATACTGTCGTCCCTGGAATTTACCTATGATCTAAAATATACGATCCAAAACCAAACCGTCAACATCGCCTTTTAACCAGGCTGCTTAAACAAAACTGCTTATGACCTACACAACCAAAGCTGTGGGCAAGGGCCTCCTTTTGCTCAGCGTCGCCGCCCTGTTTTTATTTTCATTGTTGCCTGTATCAGGCTTCTCCCAGGAGAGCCCCATGGTGCAGATCGGTTTTACAAATACACCGGTGGAAAAGGTCTTCAGTGAAATTACCCAAAAGGCAGGCGTTCGTTTTGCCTATGATGCAGGCAAAGTAAACCTCACCAAAAAGATCTCCCTGCCTGCGGCCAGTTACCGGTTAAAGGACCTGCTGGATAAAGTATGCGCCCTGGCAGGGTTTACCTATCAATTAAAGAACAATACCGTAACGGTAAAGGCCATCAGCGTGGATAGCCCTGAGATCAATACGGTATTGAAAGGTAAAGTGCTTACTGAAACAGGCGAACCACTGCCCTCGGTAAGTATTCATAATGCCAGATTAAAGATCACCGTTGTCTCTGATAAGGGGGGCGCTTTTGAAATACCGGCTGAATTAAGGACCCGGCTGGTGTTCACCTGTATTGGCTATGAAGATAAAATGATGCAGGTGGAATCGCTCAATCAGCCGGTAACGATCACGTTGGTATCTTCTGCAAAGAACCTGAGTGAAGTAGTGGTTACGGGGCTCGGTATTAAGCGGGAGAAAAAGGCCCTCAGCTATGCGGTAGGAGAAGTTAAAGGAGATGCCATTGACAAAGCCCGTGAGCCCAATGTGATCAATACATTGGCCGGCAGGGTTCCCGGTCTCATCATCAGCAATACGGCAGGCGGCCCCGGAGGCGCGGCCAAAGTACTCATAAGAGGGAATACTGATATTACCGGCAATAACCAGCCCCTGTATGTAGTGGATGGAGTGCCTATGGATAATTCCAACTACGGCGCTTCCAGCAATGATAAATATGCATCGGGTTTTGACCTGGGCGATGCCATCTCCGCCATTGACCCCAATGATGTAGAAACCATTTCCATACTCAAGGGGCCCGCCGCTTCTGCCCTCTATGGAAGCCGTGCAGGCCATGGTGTCATTATGATCACTACCAAAAAAGGATCAGCGCGTAAAACCCTGGGCGTGGAGATCAATTCAACCGCCACCTTTGAAACCCTGCTCACCCGCGCCGATGATAACCAGTATGAATACGGACAGGGCATGAATGGCAATATCCCTACCAGTCAGCTCATTTCCAGGAATACCTTATTCTCCAACTTCGGCGCCAGGCTCGATCGCAATCTTACCATTCCTTCCTTCGATGGAGGTACGGCTCCCTATGGCCTTGTAAAGAACAACATTGAAAACTTCTTCCGTACCGGCACCACTTTTGCCAATAATATTTCCCTCACCGGGGGTAATGAGAACAGCAGTTTCCGGTTCTCTTACAGCAACCTGTACAATAATGATATAGTACCCAAAAGCTACCTCAACCGTAACACCTTTACGCTACGGGGTACCAGTAAAATAGGTACGCAATTCAACATCGATGTACGGGCTACTTATATGAATGAATACGTTAAGAACAGGCCCGGCCTGGCCGATGACCCCAGTAACATAGGCTTCAATTTCGTGGGTCTTGCCAATAATGTTGATCAGCAGGTTTTTGAAAAAGGTTACCAGGATCAGTTTGGCCAATACGTAGAGTGGGGCGGTGGTCAATACCACCTCAATCCCTATTGGGTTATTAACCGTATGAGCAATGTCACCCGGAAAGACCGGCTCATGAGCATCATACAGCTCAACTATAACCCAACCTATTGGCTCTCTCTGCAAGGCAGGATCAATAATGACTTTACCTTCCTGGGCTTCCAGAAATTCAGTCCGCCCACTACACCCGGTGCATTGACCGGCCGGTTGGACGGCACAGATACCAGGTTCTCCTATACTTCAGCAGACATGTTGATCACTATGAAAAAGCAGGTTGGCCGTTTCGATGGCGCTGTTAATATTGGCGGAAGCATGGAGTTCTATAGGAACCGGGGTACCGCCAAGGCTGGCACCAATATGGTGGTCACGGATGCCGTAGCTTTCAACAGCTTCAAAACAAATACCGTTACTGAAACCAATATCAGGAAAAGGAACAATTCATTCTATTCAACCCTCAGCCTCGGCTATCATGGTTACCTGTTCCTGGATGCCACCATCAGGCGGGATATCTCTTCCTCCCTGCCTGTTGCCAACAATAGTTACTGGTATCCTTCACTGGGCGCCTCCTTCATTGTGTCGGATGCACTGGATATAAAGAGCAAATTCCTGAACTACCTGAAAGTACGGGCTTCTGCAGCGGAAGTAGGCAATGACACTGATCCTTACCAGCTAAACCTGAACTATGTATTAAATCCCCTGCAGCCTTCCTCCACCGTTATTGGTGCTATTGCCAATACGTCCAACCCCAACCCTTACCTGAGGCCTACCCGTACCCGCAGTTTTGAAGCCGGTACAGATATGAAATTCCTGGATAACAGGCTCGGACTGGAATTTACCTGGTATACGCAAAACTCCAGGGACCAGATCAACCAGATCAATATCCCCTTTTCCGGTGGATTTGCCACACGGATCATTAATGCCGGTAACATTACCAATACAGGCATTGAAATACTAATAACCGGTAAGCCGGTGGTTACCAAAAATTTTACCTGGGAGGTGGCAGCCAATGCTGCGCATAATAAGAATACCGTCAAATCACTCGCTGAGGGGGTTACCTATATTACCCTCTCCGATGCAAGATGGCTGGGTATTTCAGTGATCGCGGAACCCAACCTGCCGTATGGTACCATGCTGGGTTATGATTACCAGCGTACACCCACCGGACAGATCATTCTTGATCCCATTACCCTGCATCCATTGGCCGGCGATGAGCGCGTACCGGTGGGCAAAGGGACCTGGGACTGGACAGGCGGTCTCACCAATACATTCCGCTACAGGAACATTTCCCTGACCGCTGTAATTGATATAAAAACAGGCGCCGATCTGTTTTCCATGACCAACCTGTTTGCAGTAACACGCGGTCAGCATAAAATGACATTGGCAGGCAGGAAAGAATGGATCCAATCCGAAGAAGCAAGGCTGGCAGCAAATAAAACAATAGAGGAATGGATGGCATCGGGCAACGCACAGGGATACGTTCCCCAGGGCGTGGTACAAACAGGAACAGACCCGGATGGTAAACCAATCTATAGCACCAACACAAAACCCGTTGATCCCAATGTTTATTGGCCTCTTTACTACGGAGATGATAAAGGTATTGCCCCTCCGTTTGTCTACGATGCCAGCTACATCAAAATGCGGGAAATTGTACTCTCCTGTGTATTGCCCGCCCGGTGGTCAAAGAAAATAAGTGCCCAATCTATTTCGCTGGCTGTAGTAAGCCGCAATCCTTTCATCATTCATAAAAGCGTTCCCAACGTTGACCCTGATTCCAACTATAACAATGGTAACGGACAGGGGCTGGAATACGGCTCATTGCCGGGCAGAAGAAGCTGGGGCATCAACCTGAACGTAAAGTTTTAAAAGGAAGTCAACAACCAATAATAAACTGTTATGAAAAAATATATATGCCTCCTGGTATTTACAGTGATGTTGGTAACCTCCTGTAAGAAATTTGGCGACATCAATACAGACCCTACCAAATCTTCCAACCTTGATCCCGCTATTCAACTGGGTTATGTACAGCAGAAGTTCTCCGGAGATCTGAATGTACAGGAAAGACTGGGCGTAATACTTACGATGCCGTTGGTAGGACATATCGGCGGTGCATGGGTCAATCAATACGGCCAGTTCTATGTAAAGCAGGAACGCTATGCCTCCCTCTTGTGGGAAGATAATTATGTGAACGAGATCAAGAACATATTGGATGCCGAAGAGCGCAGCCGCAACAATAACACCGCGAAGAACCTCAATGGTATGTGCCGTGTAATGAAGGTGTACCTGTTTGCCCGCCTCACCGATCTGTATGGCGACATTCCTTATGCAGAAGCATCCGCCGCTTATTCAAAGGGAAAATCTTCTCCCCGGTATGATAAGCAGGAAGACATTTACAATGATTTTTTCAAACAACTGGATACCGCCGTTATCAAATTCAGCGAGGGGCAGGACCTGGTGAGCAACGACGCATTTTACCAGGGCAAAGTGGCCAAATGGAGAAAGTTCACCGCTTCCCTCCGCCTGCGCCTCGCTTTACGCCTGGCAAAACGGAACCCGGCTAAAGCAAAAGAAGAAGTGCAGAAGGCGTACAATGCAGGCGTAATGGATACACAGGATGATAACTGTCTGCTGCGGCATGATAATGTGCAGAATGATTACAGTGATCTTCGCGGCAATGGCTTATCCGCAGCCCTCAACCAGGGAGACCTCATTGGCTATAGAATGACCAGCACCTTTATTACCCACCTTCAAAACACCAACGACCCACGCCTCTATGTGATGGCGCGTAATTACCTCGACAAGCCATTCAAGCCTTTTGAGCGCGTTGATATTACAGAACAGGTAAAAGCACAGGTAGGTTCTTTTGGCGTACGGCCTGCTGACTTTATCTGGGACAACTGGCAAAACACCATTTATATCAATACACCCGATGCGCAGGGCGTACCGGTTTCCAATAACGAACAGTTTATACAGGTATCTAATTTCCTGATAGCGTCCAATGCGCCCTTTCTTCATTTGGGCTACGCGGAAACCGAACTATTGCTGGCAGATGCGTCAGTAAGGTTCAACATACAGTTGGGCGTAACAGCCGAAGAGCATTACAAAAATGGCCTGACTGCAGCTTGTCGCCAGTTGAGCATCTACCCCAATGCCCCCGCGATCAGCGACGACGCCATCACCCAATTCATAGCTGATAATGCCCTGCAGCCAGGTAAAGAGCTGCAGCAGATCAATACACAATTATGGATCGTCTATTTTATGAATGGCCCTGAAGCCTATGCCAACGTGCGGAGAAGCGGATTTCCTGTGCTGCCATCCGGATTCAAAAGTGGTTACTCTGATGCCCCCCAGATGCCGAGGCGTATGGAATATCCCATCTCCGAAAAATCACTCAATGCCACCAATGCCGGTGAAGCCATTACCCGCATGGGTGGTAAAGACGACTGGAGCAACAGGGTTTGGTGGGATATGCCATAAGTAATGAAGGCGACCCCCTCTGATAATAGTTCACATTTTTGAACATCATCAATCACAATAGTATGCGCATCATCAATAAAAAACTGCTGCCTTTTTTCACTCGGACCATTTTTGTGATCGTATGCATCACCTTGTTGCATGCCTGTAAAAAGAACATTGCAGATGATCCTGAATTTGGCGAGGGGGATTATCCAAGGATCTTTTATGCCCAGGGTAATTTTCCCCAGGCGATCATCATAGATCAGGATGATACGGCAAAATATGGTGGTATTACCTATTCTCCAGCCGGCAAAGTAAAGATCAGTTGGAAAGTAAATGACCAGGTAAAATCAACCGATACCAGTTTTGCCTTTGTGCCAACAGCGGGCGGAGAATACAATATAAAGCTGGAAGTGGAACACAATGGCCTGGTGTCTACCCGCAGCTCGCAGGTGGTGGTAAAGCCGGCGGCTTATACCCGTAAGCATTTCAATAAAGTGGTCATGGGTTATTTAAGTTATGACGGCCTGGGTACCGACGTAAAATGGCCTTTTATTACTCACCTCGCAGCGCAGATCGGTAGAATAAGTGCAGACGGAGCGCTGGATATTACCAGGGGCAATGCTAACCAGTTGACAGATGAACTGGTGGCCAGGGGGCATATCCGTGGTATACCTGTATTGCTTACCCTGTTTGGACGGCTTACGCCGGTGGATGGCTGGGCGCTCTATGAAAGTGATGATATGGGTACGGCGCTGCGTAATGCCACACTCCGGGGAGGGTTGGTAACACAGGTAAAAAACTACCTGGCAGCAACCAGGATGGACGGGGTGGATGTGATGATGACCGATTTCAATGGCTCACCCAATTATAGCGCCAACCTGGCGGCACTGGGTTTGTTTATTACAGAACTCAGGGCAGCCTTACCGGCCAATGCTATTATTACCATTACAGCAGGGACCGGATGGCAGCATTGGGAATATCCTGATCTTACGCCGCTTGACTGGGTGAATGTGCGGGCATTCGAAGACGGTACTCACGTTGGTCCGGGTGCACCCGTAGGACAAGCCTCTTCCCTCGACTATATGAAGACGGCCGCGGGTATATGGCAGCAGTTTCACCTGCCTGCAGAAAAGATCGTGGTGGGTCTTCCGGTATTTGGGTTAAGGTATAATGAGCTGGATGCAAATGGTAACTGCGCCAGTTGGGGCGCCTATGATTACGCCACCTACAAAAGTATATTGGCATTGGATGCGGCGGCCGATAACAAAGAATTTATCAACTCTTCAAAAGGCATCTACTACAACGGGGTGCCTTTAATTAAGGAGAAAGCCACCTTCATTAAAGGAAGTAATTACAAGGGTGTATATGGCTGGTACCTGGATGCCGACGCGGCCGATAGCACCAAATCATTATTCCGTGCCGCTTTCAGGGCATTGAATTAAACACATGGCCCATGAAGAATAATCCATGAGACAGGCATATATAGTAAAAATATTTTTTATTATTAAATCTCACTGTTTACCTCGCACGTAAGTTGTTAAAACTTTTATATGCAGATAATCAGGAGTATTCAGAACAGGATTTATGAAGTACGAGGTGAGCGGGTAATGCTGGACAGGGATCTGGCAGCCTTATATGAAACTGAAACTAAAATTCTAAACCTTGCTGTTAAACGGAATATTCAACGGTTTCCACAAGACTTTATGTTTCAGCTTACTAAAGAAGAAACCGAATGTCTAAGGTTTCAATTTGAAACCTTAGACAACGATAAAAAGCCTTTGAGGTTGCAAATTGAAACCTCAAAGAGTGGCAGGGGGCAATACAGCAAATATTTGCCCTATGCCTTTACCGAGCAGGGAATAGCAATGTTAAGCGGTATCCTTAATTCAGATAAGGCCATAAACATGAACATTGCTATTATGAGAGCTTTTGTGGAAATAAGGCGTATAACATTGATGCAGAATGATTTAAGGGCCCAGTTTCATGAAATAAAACAGCGTCTGGGGGAGCACGATGTTCAACTGTCTGCCATTTATGATGCTATTGAAAACTTATTAGATGAAAAAGTAGAACAAAAGAAATGGGAAGACCGGCAACGAATAGGATTTAAGAAATAGCAACGGAAATGACCAATAGTGTAAAGCTACTCAGAGCCGATCCTTACCCCTGTGAAAACACAGCAATAGCCGCGATAATCAGCAACACAACCAGGATGGTCAACACCACCTTGGTGGCGGAAACTGGCTTCTTGCCATGGATCTTGCCGGTTTGGCCGTTGATCAGGAAGTGATACGTTTTATTTTTGTAGGCATAAGTACAGAGCCAGATAGGCAAAAGAATATGCTTATACGTTTGATCGGAATAGGAAGTACTTACCTCCAATCCTTTATAGGTATCAATACGGAGCAGGTCGGCGCAGGCATCATGAATAGCATCATTCATCATAGCCTCCGCTTTTTCATAACCCTCATTCACAGCAATATCATATACATCCGCCTTCCAGCCTGATAAATACTTTGCATCAAAATTCACCAGTTCCCCTAATTGATAAGGGAAAACGCTCTCGTATTCCTCTTGTGATAATTCTGTAGCGCCACCGATCAGGATGTCATCAAAGAAATGATCATAGGTACCGGTGCGGTAGATCCAATCCGTTTTCTGCACCCGCCTTGACTGACGGTTGCCCTGTGCATCGGTATAATATTCTGTTTCGTAATAATAGCGTCCACCATAACCGCTCCACTCACTGTGGGTTTGCGCATCATAGGTCCAGAAGGGAAGATAAATGCCATGTAGGGCATCATGCCGGGCAAACTGCTGCAGGTCGCCGGGCGCCCACCAGCCTTTCCCGAGCCAGGTTTTGAAGATGTCAAGGGAATGCTGCCGGTCTACCACAAAAGGGACCATGCCCGATGGCTGTATAATCCGGGTCTTATAGGCCACGGGATTCACCGCCTCATAATTGCAAAAACTACAGGTAAAGGTGGGCATTTCGGTAGTAAACACGGATTGGGAACCACAGCGGCCGCACTTATATACCAGTTGCTCTACAGTAACCGTAGTATCTGTAGCGCCGGCAAATTGTTGCCGCAGGTTATTTTCCTTGATCAGGTCTGTTGCTTTATCAATAGCTACTTTGGTGCCGCAGTGTTCGCACTCCAGTTGTTGTGCCCGGGGATTGAAATACAATTGTGAGTTACAGCCGGGACAGGGAAAAAGTAAAAGGGGTTCTTGTGTCGATGTTTCCATGAATAGTGTTATCGTATCAATCCAGGATTAAATCCTCGCAAACCGTATTCAAATCAATGTAATCGGTGTTCAAATCTGCGTAATCTGCATTCAAGTCTGTGTAATCTGCGTTACAGCTTGCCCAGTATCTCTGCTTTCTTTTGGTTGAATTCATCTTCAGTTAAAACACCCTGGGCTTTTAATTCGCCCAATTGCTTCAGCAGGTCTACCAGCTTTTGCTTTTCATTGGGATCAGTAACGGGCGTATTATTGCTCTGTTGCTGTTGTGGCTGTAACAGGTTGGTTAAAATAACGCCTGCGCCAATACCTGCCGTGCTGGCTGCGCCGGGATTGTTTGACAGGTTTTCGATAGCGATGCCACCCTGCATTTGGTTGAACTGGTTCAGCTTGTCGCTCAGCATATTCAACTGGGTGGTCTTGTCCAGCATCTTCTCCACTTCTTCGGGCAGGGTTACATTCTCTATATAGAACTTACCCAGCTCAATGCCCCAGGTATCAAACTCTTTCTGGAAAACAGGTTTTAACTTCTCACCGATCTCGGTGAAGTTGGCAGCCAGGTCAAGTACCGAAATACCAGCTTCTGCCAGGCCTTCGGCCAGTTTGCTGACAATCGTATTCCTTAACTGTTCGCTTACGTCATCGATCCGTACCCAGGGGTTGGTGCCGGCAAACTCCTTAATAAACTTTTTGGGATCAATGATCCGCATGGTGTACGTACCAAAAGAACGCAGGCGCACCTGCTTAAACTCAGGATCACGTACAATGACAGGGTTGGAGGTGCCCCATTTCAGGTTGGTAAACTGTTTGGTGCTTACGTAGAAAATATCCACCTTGAAAGGCGAATTAAACAGGTATTTCCACGACTTCAGCGTAGTGGTGATGGGCATGTTCTGTGTGGTCAGTTCATGTCGGCCGGGAATATATACATCGCCAAACTCTCCTTCATTCATCAATACGGCTACCTGCGATTCGCGTACGGTGAGCTGTGCGCCATTCATGATCTTGTTACCCTTGTCAGGAAACTTGTAAATAACGGTGTCATTGGTATCATCTACCCATTCAATGACCTCAATAAACTCGTTCCTGATAAAATCAAACAGTCCCATAAAAAGTTGTTTTATACCGTGAAAGGTAAAATAATTTATACAGTTAGTAGCGGGGCGGAGGGAAAAATTACAGGAAAAGAGGAGGTATTATAAATTATTGATTGGCAAGGCTATTTCTCACTCCCCACTTACCACTAATATAGCGTTTCCCGCTGGCTGCTCATCCGTTAACCCAAATCCCGCATCCGTTAAGCGTCTATTGAACCAGCTTACCGCCCATACTAATTTCGGGGCTCCTTAAAACACCATTAGTATGAAAAAATTATACGTAGTATGTTTCGCGATGCTGCTGGGCTTTATCCACTGTACAGCTCAAGGCATTTACCAGTTCTGGGGCATCGCCGAAGAAGGCGGCTCTGATAACCAGGGTGTCCTGTTCTCTTCCAAATACGATGGCACCGGCGTAAGAACGCACAATGCGTTTGAGATAGAAACGCCAGGGGCTTCCCCGTCGCGCAATGGACTGGTATACTGCAATGGCCGGTTATATGGGGTAACACCCGAAGCTGGTCAGCTCAATATGGGATTGATCTATGAATACAACCCTGCTACCAATACCTATACTAAAAAGGTTGACTTCTACAGCATCGGTGGCCGCTACCCGCAGGGAAGCATGGTGGTATTTCAAAACCGGTTGTATGGTGTTGTAAGTGCCGGCGTCGCTAATAATGGCTATGGCATGTTGTATGAATATGATCCCGCTACCAACAGCCTGACGGTAAAGCATTATTTCCAGGATGGCAACGGTGAAAATCCCGCTGCAGGACTTGTGTTATACAACAATAAACTATATGGTACCGGCGGAGGAGCAGACGGCGAGATATTTTCTTATGACCCGGTGAATAACGTGTATGCAAAGCTGGCAGAATTGAACAGTACGGTGGGACATAGTGTACACAGCCCATTGTTGCCTTATAATAACCGGTTGTATGGTGTGGGTTTCGGTGGAGGATTGCTGGACGACGGTACTCTATTCGAGTTCAATCCCGTTACCAACACCGTGGTTAAAAAGGCAGATATGAATACAATAGACGCGGAGGGGCCGATGGGCGGACTGGTACTATTCAACAACAAACTATACGGTGGTACCCGGGCAAAAGGCGCCAATGGTGACGGTGTGATCTATGAATACAATCCGGCACAAAATACCCTCGTTAAAAAGATCGACCTTTCGGAAACGAACGGCTCGACCATCAGTACAGAAATGCTCTTGTACAATAACAAGCTTTACGGTGTTACGCTGCTTGGTGGTTCAAGTAGCGAGGGTGTCCTTTTTGAATATGATCCTGCTACCAATACTTACCTCAAAAAGGTCAACTTCAGTGGCCTTTCTATGGGTAAATATCCTCATGCCACACTGGTATTGCTGAATGATAAATTCTACGGCGTTACGAATCAAGGCGGGTTGAGGGGTTTCGGCACTTTGTTTGAATACAACCCGGCTGCCAATGGAATTATCAAAAAGAAAGACTTTAAGGTGGTCAATGACGGATATGAGCCGCTGGGCAAGCTCACCTATTACAGCGGTAAGCTGTATGGCATTACAGCGAAGGGAGGGGCCAATGATTGGGGAACTATCTTCTCTTATGACCTGGCCACCGGCACCTACGTGGTAAGGTATAATATGGCAGAAGCTACTGGTCGTATCGACAACCAGGGAGGGATGCTGTTGTACAATAATAAATTATATGGTGTTACCAGGTACGGTAATGGCGGTGACGGCGTATTGTATGAATTTGATCCATTGAACGACAATTATACCGTGAAGCATTATTTCAGCGAAGCTACCGGCAAGCAACCGACAGGTGTACCGGTATTCTACAACAATAAGCTGTATGGTACTACCACCCTTGGTGGGAGTAATGGTGCGGGCGTGTTGTATGAATATGATCCTGCTACCAATACGTATACTGTGCGGGTTCACTTCGGTGGTTCCTTTGGCAGGATTCCTGAGGCCACACTTACCCTACACAATGGGAGACTATATGGTACCTGCAATGCAGGAGGTACTAATGACAAGGGTACTTTGTTTGAGTACATACCGGCAGGTAATGGTTTTATCAAAAGGTTTGATTTTTCAACTGAGACTGGCTGGAGACCTTCGGGTACCATAGCAGTGTTCAATAATAAATTGTATGGTACAACGGTCTATGAGGGCGGCGCAGGGGTAGATGGTGTGTTGTATGAATACGACCTGGCTACCAATGCCTATACCCAAAAGCATCAATTCAAGATGCCTGGTGGCATTTCTCCGAATGGTGGTACGATACTGCACAATAACAAACTATATGGCGTAGCCAGTAATGGCGCCAGCCAGATATACGGGGGTGCCTTGTATGAGTACAACCCAGCTCTTAATACCTATAACGAGCAAACCATTTTTACTTCCCTCAATGGGTACAGGCCCACTACCACACATCTTATCACAGTGCCCGCGCTGGTAGCGCCTGGCACACCCGGCTCCTGCAGTAATATTGGTATTACGCCTATTACTGCGGCTAATGCCGGCCAGTGGGTACCCTTTACGGATGAAGGCGGCAACGCCGTCCTGGAGATCAATGCCAATGGCAATGTGCTGGGCAATGTGACTGTGCAGTTCTATACACACAACGGCGCTACCCGCAAAGATGCGGCCGGCCGCTTTTACCTCGACCGCAATATTACCATCACGGTCGACAATCAGCCGGTTACACCTGTAAGCATTCGCTTTTACATCCGTAAAACAGAATTTGAATCACTCAAAAATACGGCAGGCTCCGGCATCCTCAATGTGAGCGATATTACTCCCTTCAAAAGCAGCGCAGCCTGTTCCAACAGTGTAGGGGGCACGGCCCTGCCGCTTACCTCAGGCGCTACTACCTGGGGATTGGATTATGTGTATACAGCGCAGGTAAGTTCTTTCTCTACTTTTTATTTTGCCAGCAAGGCCTACTCGGCCCTACCCGTGAAGCTGGAATATTTTAAAGGTGTGGCAGAAGCTACGGCCAACAGGTTGCACTGGAATGCCTCCTGCACCGAAAACACTGATTTTATTGTAGAGCGCAGCACAGATGGTGTTCACTTCAGCCAGATAGGCATTGTATTGGCTACTGTAACCGACTGCGGCAAGCCTTTTCAGTTTCCCGATCAACACCCTGTGCCTGGTAAAACGTACTACCGCCTGCAAATGAAGGAAAGTAACGGCGCCATTACTTATTCGTCAATTATTACCCTGGAACGGGAACAAGGCCAGGCATTAAGTATACAATTGACACTTAATCCTGTAGCGGGCCCCGACGCTATATTTACCGTTTATTCCCCCGGCAGTAAAACAATTCCTATAGCTATTTATGATGCAACAGGCAGACTGATGATGCGTGCACAGTGGCAGGTTCAGCCAGGCAGCCAGGTAAGGCGGATTAATATGCAGCAAGCGCCGGCAGGCATATACCATGTTGTATTTCAGGGCACTGAAAAAGTGCAACCGGTACGGTTGATGCGCCAATAAGGCGGAAAGCTTCCTCATACCTGAAGGTTCCGTTTGCGTCGCAGGCAAAACCTGTCAGGTATGTTTCCGGTGAGTATATTTTACGGGATTGTCGTTGTTGTTTTCACGGGGGATGTTACCGGAGAATTAACGGGATTTTATATATATGTTATCAGATTGATTCCTGATCAATTTGTTTGTCGTAATTTTCAGGTTCATAACGCTTATCCCTATGAGCCTGATCACAAATAACGAAGTGAATAAATTCCTGGAAGTAGCCGCCACAGAAACTTCTACCCGCATGAAAGCAATAGCAGAAGTTAGAAAGGCACATCATGATTTTCACAGCCTCTATAAATTTGTAAGCAGCCAATACAACGATAATATACCTCCCGATGTATTGCAAATGCTGCAGGAGGAAGCCCACTATTTTGCTGCCAAATACAATTCCAATCCCGGCAAAAAATAGATTCGGCCTAACGGCCCATCGCATGACCGATGGCTTCAACACCTTGTGGAAAAAGGTGCTATAGTCAACATAACCTTACTTAATAATATGCAGCAGCCCCGCCTATACCAGGCGGGGCTTTTAGCTTATGGAGCCTTATTGATTACAATAGGATACAGCATAGATACAGCATATATCCAGCATAAGTACAACATAGATGCAGCTTCCCTATATAAATATGCTGCATCTATGCTGAAAAAGCGCTTAAAATATATTTGCTTTATATTTAAATTATTAATTATAGTTATATTTGGATAAGCTATGGCTTACCTATAGGTAGGCTGTCCTATAACCTTTAAATTTTATTACTATGGGAACAATTGATGGCGGCCTCGGAGAGGGGCTGCGCGGGAAATTTGACGGTCTTTCCTTCTACAAAATGAGGGGTGTGGATAAGACCATTGTCCGTAAAAGTGGCGGTCACTCCAAAGATAAAATTAAATATGATCCTGATCTTGACCAATTCCGGCGGGCAGGATCTGAATTTGGCGGCAGGGCTACGACAGCCAAATTCATTATGGGGGCGCTCTATTATCACAAGCCCCTGGCCGATTACAATATTGCAGGGCCATTGATCGCTTTGCTGAAGCCTGTGCAGGAGCGCGACCTGGTGAGTGAACTGGGAGCGCGCAATGTCTACCTCTCTGCCAATACTCATTACCTGAAAGGTTTTTCGCTCAACCGTCAACATCCTTTCGACTCTGTGATCAGGTACCCCGTGACGGGTACATTAAACAGGGAAGAGCTGAATGCCAGTGTGCAATTTCCGGAACTGATACCCCAGGTCAATTTCATTCCTCCTGTGACCCTTCCTTATTATTCTCTTCGGATAGGCCTTGGTGTCGTACCTGATATTGTACGTGACCCCAAACGCTATGTACCGGTTCACCCGGATTATTCGTCCATCTGCGCTGTTTATGCAGACACAGCCTGGCTTCCCCTGCTACAGGGGGCAGAAGCGAGGGAGGTAAAGATTCAATATGATCTGCGCCCGCCCGATAATAACTTTACACTGGTACTCACCGTGGGCATTCGCTATGGTATAGTAAAAGATATAAACCAGATCAGACAGGCTCCTTATGTGGGCAGCGCCAAAGTGCTGGAAGTGGGATAAGGTATTTCACGATTTGTCGCTCTTGTATAAACGAGGTACATTTATCTGTATGAAGCTGATAAAAGTACTGGCCTTGTTCATTGCCGCAAACATCAGTTGCATTGCACCTGCTCTTAGTCAGCCAACTAAGTCATCGCTGGCAATGACGGTATTGTTTGATCCGGAAATGGTACTGATCGGCGGGAAGCCCACTGTTTATTATGAACTTCATCTCACCAGCCAGACCAGCGATTCCCTGTTCCTGCAAAAACTCGATGTATTTACAGCCGATGGTGCTTTGGTAATGTCGGTTGATAAAAATGAATTCGCGAAAAAGTATGGCAGGAAAAAGGAAATACAGGGCGAACAGCAGTGCCTCCTTCTGCCCGGGGCAACAGGTATTATTTACATGGAGGTCATTTTGCCTGGTAATAAACCGGTTGGACTTAAGCACCGGCTTGTGTATGAAACATTGCATAAAAATACAACCTGGCCTGGATCTGTTGCAGGGGCCGTAATAAGCGATGTTCAGCAAACTCCCGTAATAGTGGGACCGCCGGTAGGAGGAGGTGCATGGGCTGCGGTGTATGATCCATCGTGGGAGCGCGGGCACCGCAGAGTTGTGTATGCTCCTGATGGTAAACAAAGAATACCCGGGCGCTTTGCCATCGACTTTATACTGCTCGACACGCTGGGCCGGTCTGCAGCCGGGGATAAAAACGAAATAAAGAACTGGTACGGGTATGGAGTCCCTATAATAGCAGTAGCAGATGGAGTAGTGGCCTCCACCCGGGATGATTTTCCGGAGAGTGCTACCTTATCCGGGCATCCGGCTTATCCTTCCGATAAAGCAACGGGCAATTACGTTTCAATAGACATCGGCAACGGCCGCATCGTATTTTATGAGCACCTGAAGCCGGGTAGCATTACCGTGAAAGCAGGGCAGGCGGTAAAAAAAGGAGAAGTGGTAGCTACGCTTGGCTTTACCGGCCAAACCACGGGGCCGCATCTTCACTTTCATATTGCCAATGCCAATTCCCCATTGGGCGCAGAAGGGATTCCCTTTGCCTTTGAGCGGTTTACCCTGCTGGGTAACTATCCCGATTTTAGTCAATTCGGAAAAGCGCCCTGGACGCCTGTATCACCCATTATAATAACCGGTGAGCGTCCTGCGCCCAATACCGTGATCAGGTTTGAGCGTTGAATGGTTGATTATTAATCGGGGGCGCTGGTTCAAGTCCAACAAGGGGAAGTAAACAGGCTCCCGCCCCCACAAACGCCACGGGTCGAAAAACGGATCATCCTTCAGTAGCTGAATGGATGCCATACGCACATGCTGTAAGATTTGCGAAACATGGCTAAGCTGATCCGTAGGCTTTGCCAAGATGATGGGAATGTCCCACATAACGTTATCACAGACTTTCGCCGCTTTGAGATCGTCTTCGGTGAACATTTTCGCCTGGAACATAATCAAGGCTCCGTATTTGTCGGCGGCTCCGACAACTTGTTCTTTTGTGACTGTTCTTTCGTTCATGGTATGTCAGTTAAGGTTTAATCGTCGTGCTGCGCTTCCAAGTTTCGTACACGGTCGAGGCGTGCCATTTGCAACCTTCATGAAATGATCCAATACGCTCCTTGTTCCATTTTTTCGCAATTTTCTCATAGCTATACCCTTCGTCATGCAATGCCTGAATGATTGGCCCTTTCTCCTGGGCGAATGCGTTGGCTAATGCTATGTTCTTCGCCGCTTGGATTTTGCCATACTTTCCTAATTCAACTCCTTTCGCGCTGGCCTCCCGTAAGCCATCCTTTGTCCGCCTACTAATATCTTCCCGTTCTTCTTGTACCCTGATGGCTTCCTTTAAATTTTCAAGCTCCGTGGCATAAGGTTTATCCGCTGCGATGAATGGAATTTTCTTTATCATCATGTCAGCGACAAGCAATGCATACCGTGACAAACGGCTCATGGTTGAAAAGATCAGTGTTGCGCCGATCCGCTTACAATAACGTATTGCCTTTCTAAGCTCCGGCCTGCGTACCTTTTTCCCGCTTTCCTTTTCGTAATAGGATTTTATGGCCGTCATGCCGGAAACTTTCAGGAAGTTTTCAACAAACCGCTTTTGAGCCTCCATGCCGTATATCTGGCTTTCGCGTGAAACTCTGAAATACAACACTGCCTTTTTCATGACGTAAATTCATTTTACGCTTCGGCAGTAAACGAACGATTATTTTTGAATAAATTTTTCAATTCGGCAGTAACGGAACGGTTGATATGATGGTGTTTTCATGAGCTGGTAGAACTCAAATCATTCGTATACTAACGTTCATATACATACGAACCAAATTTATTTTCTCCTAACTTAGTGATGACATTCATTTATCCATTAAACCATCACTTATGATGACACCTAAAAAAGAGCCATATTTGACGCTCTTTGCACTCCATCCGCCAGACTGCGCCGTTGATAGTGAAACGTATGATCCCATTGCTGTCTTTGAAGAATTGTTCGGTTATTACAATTTGGTTGATGTGCGAAACCATTTATATGAGATGTTCAAGATGGCATCCAGCCGACCGGACTTAGAAGAATGTTGTGACAGTGAAGACAACTTCTTCTTCACTTTTGAGTTCCTGAATGATGTAGTAACTGCTGCGTATATGATAGCCAGATCGAGGCATGACTCGAGCAACTTACTTCTTACTCAATAAACTTAGTGCTATGTATGTACATGATTGGGAATACAGAATAAAATGGTTCAAGGAAGTTAGCGGCGTTGGCCCCACAGATAACAAACCATTTGATATACTATACGATATATTCTGCCTGGATGGGTATGATCTGTATCAAATCCATGATGAAATCTACGGCATTCTGAAGCTGGCATTAGATGACGAAAACGTTTATGAGATCAAATCCCAACACCGGGTATTCGTCTATGAGATGCTGTGCGACATTACAACGGCAGCCTATTTGATTGCTAAAGATCATTTTTTAAGCAACCCTAAAAATCATGAAAGAAGCGCTGGAAAAAATCGCTCAAAAAATCGTCGAAAATTTATCCGAAAAACTGCCTGACCGTTTTTAGTCCGTGCCCTAATCTTAAAGCGGCTGTGAAGGAGTTTCCCAATTCTCCCAAACAGCCGCTTTTTCTATGGCGCCATTCATTTTTATTTTTTTAATGCGTCAGGGTTTTTGGGTATTTTTGCGCCTATCAATAATCTAAAACCTAAATCGTAGAAAAAAATGAAAAAGATTTTCATCAATTACATCCACACGGATAATGGCGTGGATCATGGTATTGCTGCATTGAATAAGACAGTTATTGAGAACATGCCGATCGTCTTTTCTCCGACGGTCGAAAACAACTTGAAAGTCATTATCTCGAATAACCCAGGGCAGAGCTTCTACTCCTTTACGCGTTTCTGCCAGTATGTAATGTACTTTCAATACCAGCCAGGGTTAGGAATTACGCTGAAATTCTCCGACTTCAAGAATGATATTGATCTCGCCCTCGATGAATATTCCACTTTAGGCGGCAAGCAATGGAAAAAGGAAGACCGCGATAAGATCATGAAGATTTTCGAAGACATTCGGAATAACCCTACCGAACTGGCCGAATTTGTGATTAAAGACCCAGTGGCTGCATAGCGATTCCGTCACTCTGTCATGTCGGGTAAATCTGCAAAAGCCTGTAAATCATCGATCAATTTATTCAATGCTTGTCTACTTGGGGGAAGCGAGTAAAGGCAGACAGTCAACTATTCCTTCTTAAACTTTTTAGGCGATACACCGATCGTATTCTTAAATACCCGCGAAAAGTGATATTGGTCATCATAGCCCAGGCTATGGGCGATGGTCTTTATATTATGCTGGCCATCCATGAGCAACTGGCAGGCCCTTTGCATTTTGAAGGAAGTGAAAAGATGAATGGGAGAGTACTTCATCCTGTTCCTGAAAACAGCGGATAAATGACTGGCTGATAAATTAACGGCTTTGCTCAGGTCTTCCAGCCGCAGGCTTTTGTGCAGGTTCTGTTTCATATAGGCAATACACTGCTGTATCAGGTCATTTTCATTGATGGAGATCTTCATTTCCGATACCTGGAAGGAAGAAAGGAAAGCATACAGGCAGCTATTGCTGTAAATGATGTTGTCATTATTATTCATCAGCTCCAGGTGTTGCAGGATATCTTCAAACAACATCAGCCTGGTGGCATTGGCAATGGCAACAGCCGGCGCCTGTGCCTGTGAGCCGGTTAACAGCTTGTGGTAAAACCCTGCCACCTTCCCCGTAAAATGCACCCAGTAAATGCTCCACGGATTGTCAACATCAGCTCCGTATTGATGGCCCACACCAGCCGGTATAATAAAGAACTGGTTGGCCCCCACCTGGTGTGTTTTATTATGGAGCGTGTACCATCCCTTGCCGCTTACGCAGTAGATCAGGATATACTGGGCACAGCCGTTTTTCCTTTCGCGGTTGTGCAGCGCCGCTGTAGGATAAAAGCCAATGTCCGTAATGTAGAGTTGCTGACAAAAAGGGTGTTTGGCGCAAAAGTTCCTTTTGGCATGGGTGAGGATGCAGGCTTTCTGCCCTTCAAAGCCTTCTTTTTTCCTGATGGTACCGGCAACAGGTTTCGTAATTTTATCCATGTAAATCCTCTTTAGGGAAGCAAACAAAAAGGGATACCGACTATTTAATTTTATAAATTTCGTAATAATATCCATCATTTGCATCTTTTTTTCCATTGTCCTTTGTATTTAATAAACTCATTTTTGTTATAACAACTGCTTGCTACCATGGAAATGACACGATACGCGTTTAAGCACGGATATATTCTGGCCATCTCTTTTATCTCGGCATTGGGTGGTTACTTATTTGGTTTTGACTTTGCCGTTATTTCCGGCGCACTTCCATTTTTGAAAGAGCAGTTTTCCTTTAATGAATACTGGGAAGGTTTTGCCACAGCATCACTGGCATTGGGCTGTGTGATCGGTTGCCTCGTGGCAGGAACGGCGGCGGATAAATATGGCCGCCGGCCAGGGCTCATGATCGCTGCGGCTATCTTCTTCGTTTCCTCACTGGCCATGGCCTTTTCAGCTACGCGGGGTTTATTCATTGGCGCCCGCCTGATGGCCGGCATTGGGGTAGGAATGGCATCTATGCTGTCGCCGCTTTATATCGCAGAGATTGCGCCTGCAAAGATCCGGGGAAGAATGGTGGCCATCAATCAACTGACCATTGTAATAGGTATCCTCATCACCAACCTGGTCAATTATTCACTCCGCAATGAGGGGGTGGATGCCTGGCGGTGGATGGTAGGACTTGGCGCGGTGCCTTCCCTGTTGTTCCTGGTGGGCGTAGCCTGGCTGCCGGAGAGTCCCCGCTGGTTATTGACCATGGGTCTTCACAAAAAGGCGGAAGGGATATTAACAAAGATAGGCGGCCCTGATTATGCAAAAGATACGGTAGCGGCTATTGCCAATACGGTGAAAAGCATTACGAAAGTGAATTATGCTTCTGTATTTGAGAAATCAGTATTGCCTGCTGTGATCATAGGAATTGGACTGGCAGTGTTCCAGCAATTCTGCGGCATCAATGTGGTATTCAATTTTGCCACTACCATTTTTGAAAGTGTTGGCTTCAGCCAGGATGACCAGTTAAAGCAAACGGTTTTTGTGGGACTGATCAACCTCGTTTTCACCTTCCTGGCCATGTGGCAGGTGGACAAGATCGGCAGGAAACCGTTGATGTTGTTTGGCGCCGGGGCGCTGGCCCTACTATACCTCATCAGTGCCTTTTTATTGCAGCAAAAATCGCCTGCGGCCGCATGGCCCCTGCTGGCAGCTATTGCCACCTATGCCATGTCGCTGGCGCCTGTAACCTGGGTATTGATATCAGAAATATTTCCCGATAAAGTAAGAGGCGTGGCCACCTCTGTGGCGGTTATTTCTTTATGGCTCTCTTACGCATTACTGGTATTTACTTTTCCCATACTGGCCAGGAATATGGGCGCCTTCACGCCCTTCTATATCTATGCAGGTATTTGCGTAGTGGGTTTTTGGTTCGTATGGCGCAAGATCAGGGAAACAAAAGGCAAATCACTGGAAGACCTGGAAAATATATTTACGGGACATTAGAGGTGCGCCAGCGGTTGTGCACCTACGGCGCACAATTGTTGTTAATGAATAATTCTACAAAGCGATAGCCCCGCTGGGGCTAAGCAGCAGGGTATTCCCTGCTCCGTAGGAGCAAAAGCTTTGTAGAAACGATCGTTGTATCGTAATGGGCGGACCCGTCAGGGGACGCACCAAAAGATTTCGACAAACATTCAATAAGCAAATCAGCATATAATGGAGGTTAAAGCGTGGAAGGAATTGGTTACCATTCCCACTTACAAGATTGGTGATCCCGATAAGAATCCTATGTTCCTGGAAAAAAGAGTGTACCAGGGTAGCAGCGGTGTGGTGTACCCCCATCCGGTTATTGATAAGGTATTTGATGAAAAAGAAGAAAAAGAATGGACAGCCCTGTATATCGAAAATGAATACCTGAAGGTGATGATCCTGCCGGAACTGGGCGGACGTATTCAAATGGCTTATGATAAAACCAACGATTACCATTTTATTTATTATAACAGTGTGATCAAACCGGCACTGGTAGGATTGACCGGCCCCTGGATCAGTGGCGGTATTGAATTTAACTGGCCACAGCACCACCGCCCCTCCACTTTTGATGCTACGGATTATACCATTGAAGAAAATGCAGATGGTAGTAAAACGGTATGGGTGAATGAATACGAGATCATGTTCCGCACTAAATGTGCTTTAGGTTTCACACTGTATCCGGGTAGGGCTTATATTGAACTGCATGCGAAGCTATATAACCGTACGCCTTTCCCGCAAACGTTTTTGTGGTGGGCCAATCCTGCAGTAGCGGTGGATGAGCATTACCAAAGCGTTTTCCCGCCCGATGTGCAGGCGGTGTATGACCATGGCAAAAGGGATGTGAGCGCTTTCCCCATCGCCACCGGCACTTATTATAAAGTAGATTATTCGCCCGGCACCGATATATCGAGGTATAGCAATATTCCCGTACCTACTTCCTATATGGCGGTGAACAGCGCTTTCAATTTTGTAGGAGGGTATCATCACCGGAAGAAAGCCGGTATGATGCACGTGGCCGATCATACTATTAGTCCGGGTAAGAAACAATGGACCTGGGGATCGGGTGATTTTGGTAAAGCATGGGACCGGCAGTTAACAGATAACGACGGACCTTATATTGAGCTGATGTGTGGCGTGTATACTGATAATCAGCCCGACTTTAGCTGGATCATGGCCAATGAGGCCCGGGAGTTCAGGCAATACTTCATGCCTTACAAGGAAATTGGCTATGTAAAGAATGCTTCCATGGAGGCGATGGTGAACCTGGAGATCAATGATGATAAGGCAGAGATAGGTGTATATGTTACCCAACAACGCGCAGTTACCATCGTATTGCTGAAGCAGCAGGAGATCATCTACAGGAAGGCCCTGCAGTTGTCGCCGGCAATAACTTTTTCAGAAAGCGTACAGTTGTCATCACCGGTACATCGCCCGGAAGATTATAGTATTGAAATACTGGACGCGCAGGGTAATATACTGGTGAGCTACCGGCCTGTGACCAAGAAAGGAGATGCGGTACCCGAACCTGCGAAACCCATGCTGATGCCGGGCGAGCTGGCTACTGCTGAAGAACTGTACCTGGCAGGACTTCACCTGGAGCAATACCGTCATGCTACTTATGTGGCCGAAGATTATTATACAGAAGCCATCCGCAGAGACCCTTCTGATATCCGGAATAACAATGCACTGGGGCTTTTATACCTGCGGAGGGGTGAATACAAAAAGTGTGAACTGTTCTTCAGGAAAGCCGTTGAAAAACTCAACAAGTATAATCCCAATCCCTATGAGGCAGAACCGTTGTACAACCTGGGCCTTTCTTTAAAGTACCAGGGGCGCTATGATGAAGCCAGTGTGGCCTTCCATAAAAGCGCCTGGAGCGCTGCCATGCAGGACAATGCGTACCTGCAACTGGCCTATATTGAATGCAGGCGGCTCAACTGGCATAATGCGCTGTTGCTGGTGGAAAAATCCCTGGTACGCAATAGCCATAGCGGAAAAGCCAGGAACCTGAAGACAATTATTCTCCGCCAACTGAAAGATTATGAGGGGGCGGCTCAATGGATCAATGCGTCGCTGCAGATAGATCATTTTGATTTTGGCAGCCGGTATGAACTGCACAGGATATGGCTGGAAAAAGGAGATGCCAGTGAAGCAACCAGGGTATTGAATACACTCAAAACATTGATGCGCGATTCAGGCCATAACTATATTGAAATAGCTATTGATTATGCCAATGCCGGCGCGTATGCAGATGCTTACCAATTGTTGTTGCCTGCCGGTGCCGCCAAAAAAGACCCGCTGGTATTTTATTACCTGAGCTGCTATGCTGCCCAGCATGGCAATCATACAGCAGCCAAAGACTGGTTATTCGATGCTTTTGAATGCTCGCCCGATAAGGTGTTTCCCAACAGGCTGGAAGATATTGAAGTGCTGGAAAAAGCAGTGGCCATGAATCCCGGCGATTATAAGGCACTGTATTACCTGGGCAATTTTTATTACGCTAAGCGCCGGTATGCGGATGCGGGCGACTGCTGGAAAAAGTCAATCGCTGTGTATGATGGTTTTGCTACCACGCACAGGAATATGGGTGTTGCTTATTACAATAAGTTTAATAAGATAGAAAAAGCGCTTGCTTCCTACGAGAGGGCTTTTGCCTGCGACCCGACCGATGCGCGGGTGCTGTTTGAACTGGACCAATTGTACAAGCGGTTCAACAGAGCGCCACAGGACCGGTTGGCATTTTTGAAGTCCTATGAATCACTGATTGAAGAGCGGGATGACCTGTATACTGAATATGTGCTGTTGCATGTGATCACAGGTCAATATGAACCCGCCAGGCAATTACTGGCTGCCAGGAATTTCCATCCCTGGGAGGGTGGGGAAGGCAAAACATCCGGATTGCACCTGCATATACAGGTGGAGCTGGCCAGGCAGGCTATGCAGCAAAACCGGTTTAAAGAGGCGCTTGCTTTATTACAGGAAGCAAAACATTATCCCGACCGGTTAGGGGAGGGGAAGTTATATGGTGCCCAGGAAAATGATATCCACTATTGGATGGGGTGTAGCTATGAAAAACTGAATGAGCCCGGGCTGGCCCGGGAATACTGGACAAAAGCTTCCGTTGGGTTAGCGGTACCTGCCCAGGCCATTTTCTATAATGACCAGCAGCCGGATAAGATATTTTACCAGGGACTGGCCTTATTGAAACTGGGTAAAAAAGAAGAAGCGCATACAAGGTTTCAAAACCTAATCCGCTATGGCGCGGAGAACACCGGTAAGGATATCAGGATGGACTATTTTGCCGTATCCCTTCCTGATCTTACCATTTTTGATGATGACCTGAGCAGGCGCAATAACATTCACTGTCATTTTCTGCAGGGCCTGGGCTACCTCGGTTTGCAGGAGTGGGATCAGGCTGATCATCATTTTACAAAAGCCGCTGAGCTTGATGTTGCGCACCTGGGTATTACGCTACACCGGGCTATGCTGGAGGCGCAACGGAAAGAAATTGCTGTATAACGGATTGCTTCGCTAACGATTGCCTTATCCGCTGAAATAGTTCACTCGCTCGCCTCTGGCGAGTGAGGGTATTTGCAAGCCTCCGGCTTGTTGTAGCAAGCCGGAGGCTTGCAAATACCCGTCCCCAGCGGGACGCTGGCGACTGTGATTTACAACGATTGCTCACATTTATAATGCCGATATGAAAAAGTTAACAAAACAACTGATCCCCGTATTATGCTTTTCCCTGCTTTGGGTACAGTGCAAAAAGGATGAAGAGGGGGCTCCGGTCTATACCCCGCCGGCCCAATCCATCACCTTCAGTGAGGTAGCTGATTTCGTAATTGACAGTACCGGAAAGACCATCACCGCCAGCGCGAAGATCACGGCTGCCAATGACCTGCAAAAAGTAGAGGTCACTTACCAGCCCTGGAACATTGCGAAAACCATTACCAGTTTTAGTAATCCCAAAGCCTACACGCTGAGCGAGCCCATCGCTATACCTGCCAATGCCGGGCTGAAGATCCATTCCATTGTTATTAAAGCGACCGACAAGAGCGGGGCTTCCAACTTCACGGAAATAAAGGTGGGACTGCAGGACCTGAATTATAACAAACTGTATATGGCGGATGTAACAGAGGCCGCTTCGCTGGATGCCGACCTGTTTGGTGTACCCATGGTGATGGATAAAACAGGGTCGCATACTTACCAGTTGGTATACTATGCCAGGACCGATAATGTAAAGGTGCGGTTCATTCCCAATAAAACAACTTTTACACCGGTAGCCATTGGTATGGATCCCAACAATGCGCAGAAGCTCATTACCACCAGCAGCCAGTCATTACCTATTCAACTGGGCGCAAAAGGATATTACAGGATTACGGTCAATACCCTGCTGTTAACGTACAAGGTGGAGAATGTCAGTCCATCGGCTACTGCCACCAGCCAGGTAGCGATTGTAGGGCGGGGATTTTATGATTACCCGGCTATGAATTGGCAGAATACATTGCCTGATATTATCCTGATGGACAAAGATCCGGCCAACAAGTACCTCTTCACCAAACTGGTAAAACTGGGAACGCCGCCGGGACAAACTTATACCACCGCACAATTCATCCTGACCACCAATAATGGCTGGACCAATTTCTGGCGCTTTGATGATGGTCTAAGCCCGGAGCTGGCTGTTTATAATGGCGGTGTGAATACGGATATCCCCATTACCACTAACCCGGTTACCTACCTGCTGGTATTTGATACCTATACCAACAGGGTTCAGGCCATCAAACAATAACGATTCAAATACTGCACATATGAAAAATAGCCTACTTTCTCTTTTTATAGCCGGCCTGCTGCTGATAGTGATTGGCTGCAGGAAAGACGGTGAAAAATTGCCCGATGCGCCCAACCCGCCCAATATCACACTGGCCAATGATATTGTGATCACCTCCCTGGGCGAAGAGTTTTACCTGGAGGCTGATCTGGCCGATTCTGTAGGTCTCAAATCTTTCACGTTACGGTATGACGACTGGTACCTGTATAATACAGTTCCTTTGAAGGACAGCATTTACCCTAAAAAATACCATGTGCGGTACAAGTTCCGCATGCCGGATACCGCCGCCAATAAAATACACAGCATTGTACTCACGGCTACCAATGTGGGGAGCAAGGAAACATCTGCCCAGTTTAAAATACTATTGAATGCCGATTTCCCAAAGATGTACCTCATAGATGATCCCAACCCTTCCAAACTCACCAACGACCTCTTTGGCGTACCCCTGCTGATCAAGAAAACAGCTTCTTATACTTATGAAGCTACCTATTATGCCAGTGCGCCCAACGCGAAAGTATGGTTCATCCCGGGCAAGACGGCCCTCAAGCCGATCATGTATGGTATTGATCCTGCCAACAACACAAAACTTACCGGTGATTATGCCAAAGCACAACCTATTGTTTTACCCGGTACCGGTTACTATAAGATCAACCTGCACACATTAAACCTTACCTATTCAGTAACGCCATTGCCTGCACCTAACCCGGCGAACGCTTTTGCTGAGGTAGCCATTGCGGGACAAGGGTTTTATGACCATCCCGATATGCTGTGGCAAAATGTGATGCCCAACCTTATCCTGCTGGATAAAGATCCTGTTAACCCTTACCTGTTTACCAAAACAGTAAAACTGGGTGTGCCTCCCGGTCAAACCTATACCGAGGCCTCGTTCATTTTCACCACCAATAACGGCTGGACCAATTTCTGGCGTTTCGACATTGGCAAAGAACCGGAAGCTACTGTGCCCAACGGTGGAAACAACGGAGGCGGCTTTCCTATTTCAGGTACGCCTGTTACGTACAAAGTAACCTTTGATACGTATTTGAACAGGGCAAAGTTTGAAAGGCAATAACATTCAAAAAGTCAATTATGAAAATTACAATAAGGTTTGCTGTTTGTGTAGGGGTGCTGTTGCTGGCGTTTGCGGCGCCTTGCTTTTCACAAATCACCAGCAAGGGTATTGTGAAAGCAGCAGATGGAACGGCACTGTCGGGCGCTACGGTTGCTGAAAAGAACGGGAAGGCGGTCACCACTACCAACCAGGATGGCTATTTCTCGTTCAAAGTGGCCAGTGGCGCCATACTGGTGGTATCCAATATAGGTTATGAAACCAAAGAAGTAGCTGCTGCTGCGAATGTGGAGGTAATGCTTACGCCGCAGTCTACCAACCTGGCCGATGTGGAAGTGATCGTTGATAAAGGATATGGTAAAAGCAAGCGCATAGCCGTTTCCTCTTCCATCGCTTCGGTGCGTGGCAAGGATATTCAAAACCAGCCTGCCTATAACCTGGGTACCCTGCTGCAGGGCAAGGCCACGGGTGTGCAGGTGACCAATACCAGCAATGGATATCCTAAAATACTAGTGCGTGGATTTACTACCCTCAATACCAATACCGATCCGTTGGTGATCATGGACGGGATCAACCTGGGCCGGGCCAATTTAAACCTGGTGAATGTAAATGATATTGAAACCATTGATATCTTAAAGGATGGCGCCGCTGCGGCCATCTATGGAAGCGACGCTTCGGGCGGTGTAATTGTGATCACGACCAAAAGAGGGAAGGCCGGCAGAACCCAAACGGATATGAATGTGAACTACGGAACAGAGTTCTACGACAACCCGGGTATGGCCGATGCCCATGAATACATCGAGATACAAAAAAGACGTTTCACCAATTATACGGTACCGGCCTGGGCGCAAAATACCAACTGGTGGAAAACGGTTGTAAAGCCTACTAACATTATCAATGCCAACGTGAGCATGAGTGGCGGCAGTGAAAAATTAACTTCTTATGGTAGTGTAGGCTATTACAGAACAGAAGGTCCTTATTATTATGGTTTTTCACAAAGGGCCACGGCCAGGGTGAATATTGATTTTAAGCCCAACAGGTTTATTAAAGCAGGCACCAGTCTGTACCCACGATGGGAGAACTGGCAAAACTCAGGCCTCGGCGACCTTATGGCGGCTATGCGCACCGAGCCTACCTTGCCCATCTTTGTAAGCAGGCCCGGACAAAATGAGTACAGTCAGTATTCCGCTTCCTTTATTGAAAGGAATGCCAATCCTGTGGCAGTGCTTGCCAGGTCCAGGCACAACTGGAATTATTTTATTGGCCTCATAGGAGATGTGCATGTTGATATTTCTCCTGTTAAAAACCTCACCTTGCGCAGCCAGGTGGGCGTGAATACCGGCAATACCTTCTCCCGGTCTTACTCACCGCCATTTTATAACAATGCCAATGGCGCGCGCGACCAGAATTATGACAGCGTAACTTCCAAGCCCGATCAAACGAAGGACAATTATATGTATGCCTCACGGGCTTATTCATCGGGCAGGTACAATGTTGACTGGCGGCTCACCAACTCGGCCAACTATTTTTACAGCATAGGCGCTGAGCACAAGTTTAATTTGTTGGTGGGCATGGAGTCGAGGAAAGAAAGCGGCGCCAATAATGGAACGGGCAGGGCTTATATCCCTGTTGACCAGCCGGGCCTATGGAATCCCAGCAATGCCGGTACACCCATTTTGTCTACTTCTCCCAACAATTTTATCAGTGGCGATGGCAGCCGGTACCGGGAAACATGGCTGTCTTATTTTGGCAGGCTTAACTATGAATACGACAGCAAGTACTTTATTGAATTGTCGGTAAGAAGGGATGGCTCATCCAGGTTCCCGGTTAATAACAAGTATGGCACTTTCCCTTCTGTTTCGGGATCGTGGATCGTGTCCAATGAAAAATTTGCACAAGGGCTGAAAGGGCTTTCATTCCTGAAAATACGGGGTGGTTTTGGTTCAGTGGGTAATGCTTCTTTCAATGATCCTTCCGTGGGCCTCGATCTGTTAAGCACAAGAATTGTAAGTTATGGCGGGCCCAATAACTATTATGTTATTGGCGGAGCGCCTTCCAGCATATTAGCGCTGGCAAGGCCTGGTAATCCCAACCTGATCTGGGAAACCACACAGGATATTAACGGGGCTATTGAATCTTATTGGTTAAAGAACAGGCTGTATGTAAACCTCGAAGTATATAACCGCAAATCAAAGGACGTATTGTTCTTTGACGATGCAGGCCGTCCCGACCTCGGCATCCGCAGTGGTTCCTGGTACAACCTCGGTACGATGGAAGTGCGAGGCATAGAGTCCACCATCGGTTACAAAGAAAAATTAAGGAACGGACTTACCTATGATGTGAGCGTAGGCCTTTCCAGGAACCGCGTATACCTGAATGAACTGGGTACCAACAAAGTGCCGATACTTGCTACGTCGCAAGGCGCTTACCGCGTAGGTGAGGACCTTGGTGGCACGCTTATCAAAGTAGAAAAGAATGGCGGCCTGCTGGGCAACTTCTATGGTTATGATGTACTGGGTGTGTTCCAGAACTGGTTTGAGATCAATGCACATACGGATAAGAATGGAAACAAGATCCAGCCCAATGCCATACCCGGCGACTTTAAGTTTGCCGACCTGAATAAAGATGGTATGATCAATGAAAAAGATAAAACCATCATGGGCAATGCCTATCCCAAACTTGAATTAAGTGTGAACCTGCGGGTAGAGTATAAAGGCTTCGACCTGGCTGTTACCGGTTACGGACGTTTTGGGCACAAGGTATTTTGGGTGGCCAAGAAATGGTTTGAAATGGGTGCGCTTGGTTCCAATGTGTTCAAAGGGTCTTTGAATAAAGCATGGAACGGAGAAGGGTCTACCAATGCATATCCCAGGTTTGTCAATGATGCGCAGGATGCCAATAATAATTTGAAATCATCCAACTCCTGGTTCATTGAGAAAGGTGATTATTTCCGGCTGAATAATGTTCAACTGGGGTATACTTTGAACAGCAGGTTATCGGAAAAGCTGCACATCAACCGGCTGCGGGTGTATGTAAACCTGCAGAATATTGCCACGTTTACCAGCTACAAAGGGCTGAATCCTGAAATATTCAATACCGATTTTGGTTTGCTGGCTCCTGGCTTCGACCTGTCGCAGTCACCCACCAGGAAGGCGGCCACATTTGGCATAGCAATAGGGTTGTAAAATCAGATTAAGGTGGGCCGCCCTGCGGGGCTGCCTTTGCTGCGCGGCAGGGCGACTCACCTTAAATAATTATTCAATTTATTAAAAGCGTTTGTCATGAATACAATAAACAGGGCCGTAACAACAGGGTTATCCCTGCTCCTGGTTATACTAACGGGATGTAGCAAGAGCTTCCTGGATAAAGAATTGATTGGTGTAAACCCGCAGACCGGTTCGATGGAGAACCCCGAGAATGCCAGGGCCGCCGTCAATGCCTGTTATGCGTACGTGAATGGTGGCGACTGGAACCAGGGCCTGTTCCCGCGGTTGCTGATGGAGTCCAGTACCGATAATGGCTGGGGCGCCAATGATTACCAGGACAGACCGGCCGAGCTGGGCGTTTGTGATTTTACCGGTGTGAGCCCTAATAATTCTTACATTGATTATTTCTATAAGAATATGCATGAGGGTATCCGTAACTGTAATTACGTGATCACCAACCTGGCGGAAGTGAAAACCCTTTCTGAGCAATTGAAGAACCGGTACATTGCAGAGGCCAAGTTCCTGCGCGCCTATTTCTATTTTGAACTGGTGAAGGATTTTGGGGGTGATGTAATGCACAACAGTTTTGACCCGGCGGATGCCACGTTGTTCCTGGCCAAATCGCCACCCGCTGAGATTTACAAACAGATCTATAAAGACCTGGAGGAAGCGATACCCGTATTGCCCGCGAAAGATGAATATGGCCCTGCCGATATTGGCCGGGCTACCAAAGGCGCCGCTATGGGATACCTGGCGAAAGCTTATTTATTCAATGGTGATTATGCCAATGCAGCCGCTACTGCGCAAACGATTATCAGCTCCAATAAATATGTTTTGGAAACTACTTTCAGCAAGATATTTGAACCGGAGAACATCAATGGCACGGAAAGCCTTTTTGAGGTGAATTATAAAAATGCCGTAGGCTTTGGCAACGGGCCCATCCCGGCTGAAGTAACAGGTGCGGCTACGGTGGATGGTGGCTGGGGCTGGTTTGGACTGACCAGCGATCTGGAGAATGCTTATATAGCAGAAGGGGATAACGTGCGCAGGAAGGCTACGATCAACAAGGCCGGGGAAGTGGTAGACAATGAAACGCCTTCCCGCATTTTTCCTTCCCATCTGATCAGCGGCAAGCCGGCACATACTTCTTTCCGTTATTACAGGAAATTCTACATCCCCCTGAACAAGCGGGTGGGTTCGCCCTGGCAGTTCAACGATATCAAAATGCGGTTTGCCGAAATATTGTTGATCCATGCAGAAGCGGCTGCTTTCAATAACAAGGAGGCAGACGCGCTTACTTCTTTGAACAAGGTGCGTGCCAGGGTAGGACTGGCCGACAAAACAGGCTTATCAGGCGATGCCCTGAAGCTGGCCATCTGGAATGAACGGCGGCTGGAGCTGGCTGGTGAAGGTACTTTCCGGTGGGATGATATCCGGCGCATCACGATCAATGGCAAAAAACTGATCGCGCTCCTGATGGGACCCAATGGCACTTTTGTTAAATACAATACTACCCTCAGTACCGATCCTATTGAAAAAGCCGGTCACCGGGAAGCCATCAATAAAGGCTATTATTTTAAAGAAGGCGTTCATGAGCTGTGGCCTTTCCCGGCCAGCGCCATTAATGCCAACAGCGCCCTGGTGCAGAACCCGGGGTATAATTGATCCACTCGCTCGCCTCCGGCGAGTGAGGGTATTTGCAAGCGGCTGGCTTGCTACAACAAGCCGGAGGCTTGTAAATAAATCTCACCAGCGGGACGCTGGCGAGTGAAAACAAAAACCTTAAACGTTACACACGTGAAAACCAGATTCCATTTTTATATGATGATCAATTTGATTGTAGTGATAGGTCTGCTGGCTTGTAATAAATACGGCCCGCCTACACCGCCTCCGGCACCTGTGGATCCCTGTATGTATAATGGTGTGGATACCTGTGCTGCCAATACCTCGTTGAATGCCACCATTAACCTCACCGCCGAGAAGCAGACCATCCATAGTTTCGGCGCTTCGGATTGCTGGGGGGTGAAGTTCATTGGGAAGAACTGGCCACTGGATAAACGCAACCAGATTGCCGACCTGTTGTTCAGCAAGGATATGGATGGTAATGGTAATCCTAAAGGGATCGGTCTTTCGATGTGGCGCATCAATGTGGGGGCAGGCAGTTATGAACAGGGTTCTGCCAGCAAGATCACTTCAGAGTGGAGAAGGGAAGAATGTTTCCAGGATGCTGGAGGTGTGTATGACTGGAACAAACAAGCCGGTAACCGCTGGTTTGCCCAGGCGGCCAAAACAAGGGGCGTAGAGAACTTCCTGTTATTCTCTATTGCGCCACCTGTACAGATGGCTAAAAATGGCCTGGCCTTTGGCGATGGCGGCGCCGAGTTGGGAAAGCTGAACCTGAAGGCTGATAAGTATGATGACCTGGCCGATTTCCTCACAGAGGTGGCTAAGAATTATACGCAGGCCGGTATTCCTGTTAAATACATCAGTCCGTTCAATGAACCACAATGGGATTGGATTGCCAAGAATGGTTCGGAGGCGAGCCAGGAAGGTTCGTCTGCCACCAATACCGAAGCCCTGCAACTCATCAGGGAACTAAATACCCAAATCACCAATAAAGGGCTTACCCAAAAGCTCGCTGTTGGTGAAGTGGCGGCACATAATTACGCTTATGGCCCTGTATCCAATAATACCGGCCGCAGTGATGTGATCAATTATTTCTGGAATGCTGCAAGCGCCGGGTATATTGGCTCCTTGCCTTCAGTAGAGAAGATCATCAGCAGCCACAGTTATTTTTCACAGCCGGATATTACTTCGCTGATCTCCAACCGGGTGAGCCTGGCCAATAAAGTATCGGCCATCGGGCAGGGATTGAACTATTGGCAATCGGAGTATTGTATCCTCAGCGGTGAAGACAATATTGCGGGGGGCGGCAGGGACCTGGGCATGACGGCTGCCTTATACATTGCGCGGGTCATTCATACCGACCTGGCCATCGGCAATGCCAGCTCCTGGCAGTGGTGGCTGGGCATCAGTCCTTCGGATTACAAAGACGGACTGGTATATGTAGCCGACCTGAATGGCAATATGGGTGAGCTGACGGCCACCAAAACAGATGGCCTCATTTATAGATCCAAAATGCTGTGGGCGCTGGGTAACTATTCAAGATTTATCCGTCCGGGTATGATCAGGGTGGATGCTACGCTGGATGGCATGACCAGTCCGCAGACAGCCGCTACCAAACTGATGATCTCTGCGTATAAGAATCCTGCTACCAAAGAAGCCGTGATCGTAGTGATCAACATGACCAATAAAGATGAAAACATCAAACTCAGCGGGTTGAGCTTTGCCAATGCCGCACTGAAAACTTACACTACTTCCGATAATAAGGAATTACAGTACAGTGAGTCCAATGCTGGTGACAAAATAAAGGTTGGCGCAAGATCCGTTACTACTTTTGTGGGTACTTATAAATAGGCGATTAGTATGAAGAACCTTCTTGTTATTGTATTCAATTCCCCGCAGTGTCTCCCGGAGAGCTTGTCCCGCACCAGCGGGAGGACGCTGCGGCTAAAGAAGAACATTTTTGTTATTGTACTAGGTTGTTTAAGTGTGTATGCGGCACCCGCACAGGAATTATCCCTGCAAGGCAAATGGACCGTAAGCCTGGACTCCTCCAATGGCGTAGCGCATGCTATCAGTTTGCCAGGCACGCTCGACGATGCGGGTATCGGTACAAAGAATACCGTACAACCGGGGTTGGACATTGCCGCCCTGGCCCACCTGGCACGTAAAGTGGAATTCATCGGCAAGGCTTTTTATACACGGGCGTTTACCATCCCTGCCAACTGGCAATCGAAGCAGGTAACCTTAACCCTTGGCCGCGTGTTGTGGAAATCAACCGTGTGGATTGACGGAAAGCCTGTATCCGAAAGCGGGGAAAGCCTGGTGACCGCACACCAGTATGATATTACCCCTTACATTACGCCCGGCAAAAAGCAAACCATTACCATTTGTGTTGACAACGCCAACATCTACCCGGGGATCAATGTATACGCCAAACAATATCCTGCCAAAGAAAGCAGTGAAATGGCGCATGCCTATACCAACCATACCCAGATCAAGTGGAATGGCATCATTGGCAGTATCTCGCTGACAGCAAGACCAACCGTTTCTCTTGATAATATAAGGGTGTTGCCAAATCTACAAGGCAAAGAACTGGATATTCAGTACGAGGTGAATAATCCTGCCGGTACTGCTTTCGATATAAGATCGTACGTACTTGATACAAAAACAGGTAAGCGTTGGCCGGCCGGGTTTACAAAAACCGGTCAAACAAGCAGGGAACTGATGGCCAGTATTCCCTTTGCCAAAGAGGTAGTATACTGGAACGAGTTTTCTCCGCAATTGTACCAATTGGTGACCATTGTACAATCCACTTCTGGTAGGGATACTGTTAAAACCAGTTTTGGTATCAGGGAGTTTACAACAAAGACAGGCGACTTGTACCTCAACGATAACAAGATCTTTATTCGTGGCAACCTGGAATGTATCATATTCCCCCTGAAAGGGTATCCGCCTATGCAGTTACCCGAATGGAAGGCGCTGTTCAACACGGCCAAAGCTTATGGATTGAATTCGTTCAGGTTTCATAGCTGGTGTCCACCGGCAACTGCTTTTAAAGCTGCCGATGAACTAGGCTTCTATTTGCAGGTGGAACTGCCGCATTGGAACCTGAAAGTTGGCGGCGATACGGCTTCTTTCCATTTTCTTGAACGCGAAGCTCACCGTATACTCGATATGTATGGTAACCATCCCTCTTTCCTGTTTTTCAGCATGGGTAATGAACTGGAAGGGGATTTCGGTAAGTTGAATAACCTGGTAGCGGAACTAAAGAAGAAAGATAACCGGCACCTGTACAGCACCACCACATTTACTTTTCAAAAAGAGATTACCGGCCTGCCACAACCACAGGATGATTACTACGTAACCCAATGGACCCAAAAAGGCTGGGTAAGAGGGCAGGGTGTCTTCAACGATGAGCCACCTAATTTTTCTAAAGATTATACGGGTTCTACTGAGGGACTGGAAGTGCCTCTTATTTCCCATGAGATCGGCCAGTATTCTGTGTTTCCCGATATGAATGAGATTGCCAAATACAAGGGCAACCTGGTGCCGCAGAATTTTATTGGTGTGCGGGATGATATGGCCAAAAAGGGATTGCTGCACCTGGCTCCTGCTTACCTGAAAGCCACCGGCAAGTTTGCCACGCTATTGTATAAAGAAGAGATAGAACGGGCTTATAAAACAAAAGGGTTCGACGGATTCCAGTTGTTACAACTGCAGGATTTTCCCGGGCAGGGCACAGCACTGGTGGGCCTGTTGAATGCATTTTGGGAAAGCAAGGGCGCTGTGACTGCAAAAGAGTTCCACCAATATTGCAGTGAGCTTACCCCTTTGCTTCGCTTTCCGAAGGCAGTATACACCAATGAAGAAACGTTTAAAGCCGGCATGGAGCTGGCTAATTTTTACAAGCCGTTGAATAAGGCAGAGCTGCTGTGGAAGATAAGCGATGGCCAGGGAAAGGTGTTGAAAGCAGGAACTGCGGGCGTAAAAGATTACCCGGTAGGAAATTGTTTAGCGGCAGGTGAGATAAACTTTGACCTTCAGCGTATTACTGCAGCTACCAGGCTAACGATTGAGCTGACGGTAAAGGGTACCCCCTATCGCAATGCCTGGAATGTATGGGTGTATCCTGCCGGTTTGAAAGATAACAGTAAGGAGGTGATGGTTACGGCCTCTGTGCAGGAGGCATTGCAGGCGTTGGAAAACGGACGCAAGGTACTGCTGTGTCCTTTACCCGATACCTTGCATGGCATAAAGGGAAAGTTCGTGCCTGTATTCTGGAGCCCCGTGCATTTCCCCAATCAGCCCGGCACCATGGGATTGCTCATCAATAATAACCACAAAGCACTGGCTGGTTTCCCTACTGCTGATCATAGCGACTGGCAATGGTGGGACCTGACCATACGCAGTAAAACCCTGGTAGCGGATGGCTTGCCGGAGCAGGCGATCATTGTGCGGGTGATAGACAATTTTGTACGCAATCAAAACCTCACCAACCTGTTTGAGGCAAAGGTGGGTAAAGGCAGTTTGGTCTTTTGCAGTATGGATATTACTACCGGTCTGGACAACCGGCCGGGCGCCAGGCAACTACGGTATAGCCTGCTGCAGTATATGAACAATCCTGCGTTCAAGCCTTCTGTTGTATTGCAGCCGGTGGATGTGCAGAAGTATTTTAAATAGACCGTTGACATATAAAAGGCTGTCCCGTATCAGGGGACAGCCTCTATGGTTAGTAACGCCTTTCCTTATAATTACTGCCAGTCTTATTGCGCGCTTGGATTCAACTCATCAAGAATAGGTTTGTCAAGACTCTTCAATTCTCTTTGTTCCGGTTTCAATAACTCCAGTACTACCACTTCGTTCTTTCCTTTTTTGAGCCACTCAACAGGCACATACAAGGTTTGCTGCGGTCCTATAGACCAATAGCGGCCCAGGTGGTGGCCATTGATCCATACACAGCCTTTGCCCCAGTTGCGCATGTCTAGGTAGGTATCGCCTGTTTCCTTCAGTTCAAAAACAGCCTTCTGCAGCACAGGCTCATTGGCTGCCGGTGATCTCTTTACAGTAACCGGCAGATTTGTTTTGTCAAATGGTAATGAATACTGTTGCCAGCCTTTCCATTCCTTACCCTTGAACAGCACTTTTTCTGTAATGCCTTTTTTATTCTTTAAGAGGTTCGGGCCAAAGTTGATGCGTCCCATATTCTCCACCAATATATCAATAGTTACCAGGCCCGGTGGCAGGTCAATCAATAAGCTATCCTGTTTCAAACGCCTGTCCAATACACCAACTCTTTTGCCATTGATAAATACAATGCCATAATCGCGCAGCTCTTTAATAGACAACATACCCGATTGTCCGCCGGTTTGTTTCGTGCGGTACAGTACATAGCCATAAGCCTGCTGTAATGTTTCAAAAGTAAGCGGCGCCACAGATTTTTTAGGAACAGGTAATACAGAGAAAAGACCGGTTGGCTTCGTAAATGCAATGGTAGGTAATACGATAGCAGGTTTCGCTGCAGGTACTTCCGGTAATGACTGTCCGGCAGGCAGGTTTCTTTGAATAGCTTCGCGGAACAACATGAACTTGGGCGTTGCATTGCCGGCCTCATCCAGGGGGGCATCATAGTCGTAGCTGCTGATCTGGGGTTCATAGAACCCGGTGTCATAGCAATTGGCGCCGTTCATGAAGCCGCGTGTAGTTCCTCCATGGAACATATACATATTGATGGAAATGCCGGCTGCCAGTACGGTATCCAGTCTGCTGGCATAATTCTTCGCAGGTACCGTATGGTGTTTGGTGCCCCACCAGTCGAACCAGGCAGGATACCATTCCGCTACATAGAAAGGCCCTTTCCCATCATGGTATTTCCTGACCAACGTTTTCACCCTTTCCGGATCATCAATGCCATTCACTGAAGGCAGCAATCCCGGCAAATACCCCTTTGCTACATCTTTGGCTGGATCACAGGTATATAAATGACAATCCAACCCTGCCTCGATAAACATTTTTCTGTTCAGTTCCAGGTATTCCTTGTCGGACCCATAAGAACCGTATTCATTTTCAATCTGCACCATCAGGATATTGCCACCACGGGTAACAAGGTAGGGCGATAACTGCTTGCCCACTGCCATGATATATTTCTTATATTCCTTTATGTATTGCGGTTCCTTGCTGCGCACTACCAGGCCCTTCTCATTCTGCAGCCAGTAGGGATAGCCGCCAAACTCCCATTCTGCACACACATAGGGGCTGGGCCTTAGTATCACCCATAAGCCTTCTTCCTGGGCTGTTTTTACAAAAGCAGCAATATCATTATTGCCCGAAAAATCAAACTTGTCTTTTTGCGGTTCATGCAGGTTCCAGAATACATAGGTGCCAATGGTATTAATGCCCATAGCCTTGGCCATTTTCATCCGTTGCCGCCAGGCCTCCCTGGGTATGCGTGGGTAATGGATCTCGGCAGAGATCATCTGGAAAGGCTTCCCATCGAGCAAAAAATGTTCGCTGTCATAGCCGAAACTGTGTTTGCTCTGTGCCGGTGTTAACAAGGGGGCCAATAGTAACAAAGCGATTACTGCCCGATGATTAACTGTTTTTTTGAATAGGTACTTCATGAATGTAATCATCCTGTCGGTATGTTAGAGTTATAATTGAACGATCTGCCATTGTTGATTGCGCCCGCCATTCCAGGGCCATTGTATTATGCCTGCACCATTGGAGCCGGAAGCTCCGTTCACGTCCAGCGACTGCCCGCTGTTCCGGTTGATCACTTCGTAATAGCCAAACCCCATGTCCAGTATTTTCCATTGCTGGTTATTACCGCTCACATAATCCCATTGCACAATGCCGGTTCCTCCCGTAGTGGAACTACCGTTCACATCCAGTGCTTTATTACTGTTGCGGTTAATAATACTAAAATACCCATTGCCAAGGTCCGTGATCTTCCATTGCTGGTTATTACCACCCCAATAGTCCCACTGAATGATAGTACCGCCATTGGCGGTAGAAGAACCGTTTACATCCAGCGATTTATTGCTTTGGCGACCTATAATTTTATACCAGGCGCTGCTGTTAAAACTACCGGCAGGAATGGTGATGCTGGTATTGCCCCAGGCATACTGCAGGCGCGAAAGGCCGGAAGTATTATTGGTGGTTAGCGTCGTTCCGCTGAGCGTGAGTAAGCTGTAGCTGTCGCCATTGCGCAATCCCGGCCAGTACACACAACCGATGGATCTTGCCAGCACCCGGTTGGTGATGCCCTGGAAATAAGCTATTTCTCTGTCCGAACCAGCCGCATTGATATAGTTTTTCCCATTGGTCATAGGTATACCAAATTCTGTTACGATGGTCCGTTCCGGATAGGCGATGGATTCAATGGCCGCTTCCCAGTCGGCAACCGTTGTTTTGTTGTTATCAAACCAGGTATAGTTGTGGTAAGACAAGAGGCAACTGCTCAACCGGCTGTCTGCACCCACTGCATTCACATCCTGTGCATAGCCGGCGCCATCCAGTAATATGCGGCCACGCGGTACAGCAGGATAATTGCTGAGCCAGTTGGCGTACAGGTTATTCAGGTCGGTAGTGTTGTATCCGTGCGGCTCATTGAATACTTCAAAATAAACACGGCTATTACTGCTGTATTTATTCACAACCGCCTGCCACATGTTCCAGAATTGCGTGGTATTATCTACCAGGCCGTCTTTCGAACTGTTGCCTTCCCAGTAGGCAAGGATCACGTTCATGCCTTTATTCGTGATGGTATCAATGGCCCCTGTATAAGCATTCCACCAGGATTGCAATACCGTGGGCGGGTTAATGGGAAGACGTACCGTATTGGCGCCTCTTTGCTGGAAGGCGTTGATGATATTACCGGCCTTCGATTTTACAGCAGCATAATTGTCCGTGGAATTTAGCCCGCTGATCACTACCCAGCCATCTTCAAAATTATCATCGGGATCGGCCCAGTTCAACCCTTTGAAAGCTGCTGTGCCCGAAACAGCAGTAGGTGTTTCGGGCACAGTAGCGGGTGGCGGATTGTTATCGGCTGGTACTGTTTCTTCAGTATTCTTTGTGCATCCTGCTACCAGGAGCAAGACAATAGCATACCAGCATGCATGTTTCATTGCAATCTTTTTAGGATGGTTTATTATATGATAATGCAGGGATGGATCAATAATCAGGATTTTGTTCCAGCTTATTGTTGGAGGATAATATCTCCGCCCTTGGTATCGGCAGCCAGTAATGTTTGGTTAGAAAACTGCGGCCGTCCAGTGCTACTTTGGGCGTATAGGTATAACCTGTAGCTGTTTTGGTAATGATGATGCCTCCTGCCGGTTTATTCTCGGTAACATCTGCAATCTTCCATCTTCTTACATCATAGAAGCGGTGTTCTTCAAAAGCGAGTTCCACCCTTCTTTCGTACCGTATCGCATCACGTAAACCGGTCTGTGACACACCTGCGGCTATCTGCGGCATAGCTACTCCTGTTCTTGCACGCACCTGGTTAAGGGCGCCACGGGCTGAGAATGTAGAACCGGACGGAATCACATCAGGGCCGTAAGCTTCATTCGCTGCTTCTGCAAAGTTCAACAGTATTTCAGCATACCGCACATAGATCCATGGCTGAAAGCCTGCATTGCCCCAGGGGTTTTGCAAAGGATAGCTATCATTCATGAATTTCTTGAGGTAATAGCCTGTTTTGGAAGTGTTCCAGTTTTCAGGACCATCCTTACTGTCTTTACCACCGGGCGTGAATGTTTCAAGTGTAGCGCCCCGGTAGCTGGACCCATTGTACAGGATGGTGGCATAAAAGCGGGGGTCCCTGTTGGCATAAGGGTTGGCAGGGTCATAACCTGAAGTAGGATCTGTAATGGATTTGCCATCCATCATTTGGTAATCATCCACCAGGTTTTGCAGGGGCAGGTTGCCGCCCCAGCCACCATAGCCATTGGGACCATTGGCAATTTCAAGGTGGGTATGATTGGCATTCTTGGTGTACAGGCGTGCAAAGATGATCTCTGGATTGCTGTTTGATAAGAACAGGTTGGCATAACCACTCTGGGAAATGCTGTATTTGTTCAGGCTGATCACATCCTGCGCAGCGGTAGCTGCTGCTGCCCAGGTGCCCACATTGTACAGCGGACTGGCTGCATACAATAGTAACCGTGCTTTCAGCGCCAGCGCTGCTCCTTTGGTAGCCCGGCCCAGCGGCCAACTGTCACTATTATCAGCGGGTAATCCTACTGCGGCTTCATCCAGTTGGGCCACGGCATAATCAATACTTTCTTTCAGGGAGGCACGTTGGAATAAGGATTCATCCTGTAAGTTATCATTCAGTGCATACACCTTATCGCCCATCAGCACCGCACGACCGTAATTCCTGATGATGTCGTGGTAACGGAATGCACGGATGAACTGCAACTCGGCCTTTAACCGCGTTTTGCGTCCATCGCTCATCCCCAGGCTGTCTATATTGTTCAGGGCAAGGTTGCATTCCCGGATGCTGCGGTAGCTGCGTGGCCAGATGGTGCCTGCCATGCCCAGGTTTTCCGGGGCCAGCAATCCCCGCTGAATGGTCCAGGTATTGTCATCATTGTTATAGATCGACTCATCGGTGATAGAGCTCCACATGCTGTATTCAAATCCTCTTCCAAAGCCCGGATCGGTGCCGTCGCCTTCCTTGTCCTGCAGGCGTGCGCCAATATACCGGTTCACCACAAATGCTTCAAATACTACCGAGTCGGCAAATACAGCTACCTCCGAATACTTATCCGTAGGACTGATATCCAGGAAGTTTTTTTTGCAGGAGACCATACTGGTCGCTACTGCTATTGTATAAATGATAGGGAGAATATGTTTGCTTTTCATTGTTTGCTTTTTTAGAATTAGAACCGCACGTTTACGCCTACATTAATGATCCGTTGCTGTGGGTAGAATTGGCCGCTGCCGCTACTTCCTTCCGGATCATAATCTTTCACTTTGGTAATGGTGAACAGGTTGAAGCCATTGACATACACCCGTGCTGATTGCATGCCTGCACGGGAAAGCAGATTTCCGGTCAGGTTATAACCCAGTTCCATGCTTTTGAGGCGCAGGAAAGAAGCGTCGTTCAGCCAGAATGTACTGGGGTACTGTGCGCCATTCACAGAAGCAGAAGTGCGGGTATCCACCCGGGGATAAGTACCGTTGGGATTGGTGGGGCTCCAGCGGTTATCGGCCCAACTGCTGTAGAAATTACCTACTGTGCCCGATTCCGGCAATACATATTGGCTCACCTGTGCCTGGCCCGAGAACACAAGGGACAGATCAAAGTTTTCATAATCCAGCGAGAATACAGCTCCATACATGATTTGCGGAATATTGCCATACTTTGTTCTCACCTGGTCGTCGGCTGTGATCTTTCCATCATTGTTATAGTCCAGGAGAATGAGATCGCCGGGCTGTGCATTATTCAGGTGCGGTGTTTTGTCAATTTCTTCCTGCGTGTGATAAACACCCAGGGCTTTATAGAGCAGGTAAGTGTTCAGCGGATGATCGGTTTGCCGTTGATAGGCCAGTGCGCCTGCTGCTTCATCTATGAAAACAATATTGCTCTTGGCATAGGTGAAGTTGCCGGTAACGCCATAATGCAGTTTCCTTTTCCGGTTATTATAACCCACCGTTGCTTCAAATCCTTTATTATCCACTTTACCGATATTCTCTGAAGGCACCAGCGGATCGGCTGAGAACGGATTCACAATACCTGATACAAAAGGAATGGAGGCATTCCGGGTGGCCAGGATGTTGGAACGCTTTTGACTGAAATAGATAAATTCAAAGGAGATATCCTTTAAGAGGGTACCTTCTATACCGATATCCATTTTACGGGCATCTTCCCAGTGGATATTGGGGTTGGCCAGCTTGGTAAGGTCCAGGCCCGGTACGATCACTGGTCCGTTGCTGGTTTGCACCACCACCTGGTTTTTCAGGGAGTAGTTGGTAAAGTACTGGAACAAGCCCACATTGTCATTACCCAGGGCGCCATAAGAAGCGCGCAGTTTCAGGTCATTGACAAAGGATACATCGCTGAACCAGGATTCCCGGGAGATGCGCCAGCCGGCAGCTACAGAAGGGAAATACCCATACTGGTTGCCATCGGGGAAAGTAGAGGAACCATCAATACGCATTTGCAGATCGGCAAAGTATTTCTCATTGAAGTCATAAGACAATTTACCAAAATAGCTTTTACGGGTAAAGCTGTAGCTGCTGCCATAGTTGTCACGGTCGGTAGCAGCCGTTCCGCCTTGTGATAGCTCCGGCGTTAATGTGCTCAGGAAGTTGATCCGGGAAGCGCCAAAAGTCTCCCGTTTCATTTCGCTTTGCTCATAGCCAACAAAAAAGTTGAAGTTATGATCTCCAAAATTCCTTTGGTAGTTCACCTTGATGTTATAGGTTGACTGCGACATGTTCTGCTGACTTTCATTTAAAGAAGCCGCATTGTTGTTGCCACCAACGATCCTTGAAGTGTAAGTGTTGCTGGCCTTATTATAAGTATATAACTGGTAAGGCGTGCTGAAGGCTTTCCCGAATGACCATGATTTGTCAAAAGCGGCAAATCCATCAATGGACAATCCTTTTACGGCTGCAATATTGTAGCTGCCTTTGAGGATGCCATTGAATACCTGGGTGGGGTTCTTATTGATGCCGCCAATGCTGGTGGCCATCATTACCGGATTATTGCCTTCAATACCGGCAGAAGGCAATCCGTTGGGATAGCGTGCCGGAATAGTAGAGTAAGCCCTGTAAATAGAGCGGAAGATATCGCCTGCACCGCTGATGGGGAACTGGCGGCTCTCTTCACGGCCCTGCAGGTACAATCCTACTTTCAGGTCTTTGGTAATATTCGCGTCAATGTTAGAGCGGAAATTATATTGTTTGTATTTGGTAGCACCGTTCCTGTACAGGCCATCCTGGTAAATGGAACCGGCGGAAACATAATACTTCACATTGTCCGATCCTCCCGATATAGAAATATTGGCCTGGTTCTGCAGCGCTGTTTTCTTCAGCGTTTCTTCTGTCCAGTCGGTATTGGGATAGTTCAGCGGATCGCTGCCATTGGCAAATTTGGTGATCTCTTCAGCCGAATATTGCTGGTTCATACCACCGGCCTTGTTGTTATAGTAGGCAATTTCATTGGCAATGGTGGCATAGGTAGCCGCATCTGCCATCTTGGGCAACCGGGTGGGAGAGGAGAAACCCTGGTTAAAGCTCGCGCTGATCACTGGCTTACCGGTTTTACCGCGTTTGGTGGTTACGAGGATAACCCCGTTGGCGGCACGGCTTCCGTAGATCGCTGCTGAGGCATCTTTTAATACAGAGATGCTCTCGATATCATTGGGGTTCAGTCTTTCCAACCCGCCTATTTGTCCAGGTACCCCATCCACTACGATCAACACATCATTATTGCCCGTAGTAGCCAGGCCGCGGATGGTGAAGGAGGAGCCATCATAGCCCGGTTCACCGCTGCGGTTGTTGATCACAATGCCTGAAAAACGGCCGGCGAGTGAATTGGAAAGGTTAGTTTGTGGGCTTTTGACCAGGTCGGCTCCTTTTACAACCGATACTGATCCGGTTAAAGTGGCCTTCTTCTGGGTATTGTAACCCACCACTACCACTTCACCGAGGCTGCCGTTCAGCAACTCCAGTTGTACTGTCAGATTGCCCGAACCATCAACAGCTACTTCTCTGGTAGTATAGTTTACGTGGGTAAATACCAGGGTGGCATTTTCAGCGGCTGCAATAGTGAATGCTCCCTGTTCATTGGTGGTGGTCACTGTGTTGGTTCCTTTTACCATAACGGTAACCCCGGCTACCGGTGCACCTCCTGACTGCACAACACCCCGTACAGGCGTTTGGGCAGAAACAGAAAAGCTGATAAAATAAAGGAAACAGGAGAGAAACAGTTGTAGGGTCCTGTGGAGGCTGGGAAATGCGCCCGCACAATGAGGACTTGGCAGAGATCGTCTCATAATAACAAGCAAGTTTAAAATTTAAAAAGTCGAAGTGCCGGAATACAGGGTGTCAGTAGTACCGCCTGTTGGCAAGGCTAAGGTAGAATCGAAGGGTACCTGTGTATGGTGGAGAAACGGCTAAAAAGAGGGGGGTAAATTGCTTTTCTATAAATTGTCCCCCATGCGCATAATTGATTATCAATGAAGTGATGCAATCAGTCTTCTTCTGTTTTCAGCAGACTGAGATCGCCATTGAACGACTGCCGGTATTTTTTGATGTAGTCGGATGGGGTCATACCGAATAGTTTGACAAACTGCTCGCGGAAATAACGCGCGTCGCCAATACCCACCTGGAACGCTGCCTGGTTTACATTCAACTGTTCTTTGATCATCAGCACGGCTGCCCGGCGTAAACGGATGGACCGGACGAACGCGTTGAGTGACTGGCCGGAAATATGTTTTACTTTATTGTATAGTGCCGACCGGCTCATACCCATGAGTTTGGAGAACTGTTGGATGGTGAAGTGTTCTGCGTCCATATTTTCCTCCACTACCTGTATGCACTTTTTCAGGAAGTCCCGGTACTCAGCCGGTACCTTGATGGCAGATTCCTGTAAGGTGATGCTGTCAAAGAAATACCGCTGCAGCAGGTTCCGGTTTTTAAGGATGGTGCCCACCCTTGCCTGCAGCAATTGGGTATCAAAAGGCTTGGTGATATAATCGTCGGCCCCTCCTTCAATACCTTTCAGTTGGGTATCGGTAGAAGAAGCGGCGGTGAGCAAAATAACAGGGATATGCCCCAGGACTTCCGACCGTTTTATTTTACGGCAAAGCTCCAACCCATCGAGGCCGTCCATATTAATATCACTGATGATGATATCGGGCAGGTGTTGGGTAGCCATCTCCAACCCTTTCAACCCGTTTTCGGCAGTGAACAAAACATACTGCTCGCGGAAAATATGCTCCAGGTAATTCCTGATCTCCGGGTTGTCGTCCACCACCAGGATAGTTTTCTTGTCGGTGATCAGTTCTTCGGCATGCCGCCCCTGCGTGGCGCGTATAGAAACCTTTTGATCCGTAGTCGGGAGTGCTTCTTCTTCGATCAGCTCTTCCAGCAGTTGGTGGGAAGCGCCGGCTTCTTCGGTCGTGTAGTCTGCCGGCAGGTGAGCCATGCCTTTCTGCAACGTAATTGTAAAGGTGGTGCCCTTTTGAGGCGCGCTTTTTACGGCAATGGCGCCTTGGTGGCTTTCTATAAAATGTTTGGCCAGGTAGAGTCCTATGCCAAACCCCGTTTTGGGGGCGCGGACAGCCTGCTGGAATTTTTCAAAGATCCGGTGGATATCCGCCTGATCAATGCCACAGCCGGTATCGCTGATACGGGCCACCACTGTTTCCGCTGTTTCTTCTACATGGCATTCAATGGCGCCTCCGTCGGGCGTAAACTTAAAAGCGTTGGAGAGGAGGTTGAATAAAACGATCTCCAGCTTTTCATGGTCCGCATAGATCTCCACCGGCTCAGCAGGCGCGGTAAAATCATAATGGATATTCTTGGCCTTCGCCTGTTGCACAAAGCATTGGAACACTTCATGGCAGAGATGAACGATATCTACCTGGGAAATCTTCAGGGTGTCGGCCCCGCTATCCGCTTTCCGGAACAGCAGCAACTGGTCCACCAGGCTTAGCAGCCGCCGGGCATTGCGGTACACGATGTTCAGTCCACGCTCATCCTGTGCTGTATTCTTTTGCTGTACAATTTCTTTCAGTGGGTTAATGATCAGCGACAGCGGCGCCCTGAACTCATGGGATATATGGGTGAAGAACGACAACTTCTTTTCAGTCAGCTCTTTGTCTTTTTCATTTTCCAGGTGCGCCAGTTTTATCTCATACCGCAAACGCTCCTGCCGTTTGGTGTACCGGAGGTACAGGTAGATCATCAGCACGACACCTATTATATATAAGGTGTAAGCCCACCAGGTGCGGTACCAGGGAGGCAGCACAATAATATTCAATAACAGTTGAGGTTCACTCCATTTGCCATCGGGGTTTTTTACTTTCACATGGAAGGTATAATGTCCTTCCTGCAGCCGCGAGTAGTTGGCAGCACGGATATTGTTCACATAATTCCAGCTCTTGTCCCATCCCTCCAGGTAATAAGCATAGCTGATCTTATCGGCGCCGGTATAAGCGAGGGCCAGGAAATCCAGGGATAATACCGCCCTGTTGTAGGGCATCTTTACTTCCCGGATGGTTTCCAGCGTACGGCTGGTAATATATTGTGCGGAGGCGGCTGCCGGTTTGCCATCAATGGACAAGCCGGTTAAAAAAATAGCAGGCATCATAGCCACGTCCTGCACACTGTCGGGATAGAAAATATTGAATCCCTTGATACCTCCGAAAGCAAATTCTCCGCTGGAAAGAACGGAAGCTGCGTTGAAGCTGAACTGATTGCTCTGCAGGCCATCCAACTGGGAGAAATTGCGGCAGGTCCTGTTTTGCACGTTGAATTTCGAGAGGCCGTTGAAAGTGCTTAACCAGAGATGACCGCTATTGTCTTCCAGCATGCGCAAAATGGTATTGTTGGGCAGTCCTTCATTGGTGCTGAAGCGTTGATATTTCCCGGTTTTCCGGTCAAACAACAGCAATCCTCCTTCCTGTGTGCCTACCCAGAAATTACCGAAGCGGTCTTCATGAAGGCTGCGGATGGTATAACCAATAGGGTATATACGGTGTTGCCGGCCGTTGCGGCCAATACGGATCAGTGATGTATAATTGCCGCCCCACAGATCGCCATTTTTATCTTCCGCCAAGCATTGAAGGTTCTGGATCTGCGCGTCATACAGTTCAAATGAATTATTGGAAGGGTTGAACAGGTACAAGGAGCCGTCGTTGGTAGTGCTGGCCCACAGGTTTTTCCGCGAGTCCTCGTACAGCAGCCATACATTGTTTTCTGCCGACCGTGTGACGGGATTGTAGCAGGTATAATGCTCAAAGCTGTTGGTAGCCGGGTTAAAGCGGTTGACACCTCCGAACCAGGTGGATATCCAGGTACGGTTGTTGGCATCACGAACAATGCTGGTTATAAAATTGCTGCTGATGGTACGGTCATCGCCCTGCTCATGTCTGAAACTGGTAAACGTATTGCTATGCCGGTTCCAGTACCGCAAGCCGGCGCCATCGGTACCTATCCAGAGATTGTGTTGGGCATCTTCACAAAAAGAAAAAATGAAATTACTGGCAGGGCTTTCGGGTCCCTGATGGCTAAAAGTTACCTGGCGGAAAGCACTGCCGCTGGCTTCTATGATATTGATGCCACCCCGCAAGGTGCCGATCCATTTCCTGGCTTCCTTGTCCTCATAAATGGAATATACCGCATTACTATTTACCAGCGAATGCCCGTCGCGGCCGGTAAAAGGCCTTGGCACGGAGGCGCCTTTTTCCTGGATAAACAGGCCGCTTCCATCGGTGGCGATCCATAGAACACCGTTTTTATCTTCGCAGATATTCACCACTTTACTGGACCGGGTAATATAGTTATCAGAATACCTGTTTTGTTGTGCATCGTAAACAAAGAGGCCCTTTTCATTCCCCAGCCATAGCTTTCCATCTTTGGACATCCTCAGGCAATTGGCCTGCTGTATGTTTTTGTTCACCAGTTGCAGGCTTCGATGGGTGGTGTTGTACAGGAATAAACCTATCTGCTGTACAAATACCCAGATGGAAGAAGCGTCCTGGTTGGTTTCAATGGCGGTTACGTCGTAACTATCCCTGTTGGAGTACCATTCAGGCAACAATATTTGGGTGCCGGTACGTGCATTGTGCTCAAATAACAATAGCCCCGTATGGTTGGTGCCCACCAATACATTGCCATTCCTGATGGATTTAATGACGTGCACATTGTCCCGCAAAGGGTTGGGGGTGGCTTCGCTTACAGGCAGATAGGAAAGGGTGGTAAAAGCCGATTTTACAGGGTCGAATATACAGGCACCCTTCTGGCCGCCGACCCAGAGATTGTGTTGTTCATCGCTTTCAATGGAATACACGCTGTTGGTGATCAGCGATTGGGGGTCGCCAATCCTGTTGCGGTATATGGTGAAGTTGTAACCATCATAGCGGTTCAGTCCGTCATAAGTGCCAAACCACATAAAGCCGCGGTAATCCTGGTAAATGCAGGTCACTGCATTGTTGCTCAGACCGTCTTCAATGCCCAGGGAGCGTATAGGTAAGCCATTGGCAGAAGCAATGACTGCTGTCAGCAAAAAGGCTGTGAGGGAGAGAAATTTCCTATATGGCATCGTCTGATTTTAACTGATCGCAGCACAAAACGGAGAACGGGCATAAATCAGACATTTAAATTAAGCCTTTTTTGTTATATGACTGTCTGCACGCGGGTTTCAGACGGAGTTTTTGACGAAACCGGTTTCGCTAATGCTGCATTTGTTTTTCTGTACTGGAGAATTATGTAGCACTAAGTGAAGGACACATTATTAATTGTTTTACTGATCACCCACGAAAGGATTTTGCCTGGATCAATAAACCGTTTCAACTGTATTATTTATATTAGCCGGTTGATATTTAATCCCTAAACGAACCCCCATTCTATGAAAGCAAGCAAGCATCTTATCCCGGCCTCCTTCATCTTCCTTTTTTTATTGTTAAGTAACCCGCTGCTGGCCAATATAAAACCGCCGGCGTCTTCCTGCGCAACCCTTACAGAACGGAAGCAGGGTGGGGCGGATACTGTAACAGAAAATAATACAGCGCCGGTTGTAACAGCCACGGGTGGTACCCTGGCCTGTGGCAGCCCTGTTATTCTCCATGCTATATCTTCTGATAGCGGTTCACTTTTTAGTTGGGCAGGACCGGATGGTTTCACATCAACCTTGCAAAATCCTGCCGTTACTACGGCCGGTACTTATACTGTAACTGTAACCAACCCTGCAAACGGGTATAGTACAACGTACCCGGTAACGGTAACAGCAGGCTCGGCTGCCAGTACCATCTGGCTGCAGGAATTTACCTGCTCAAATGGTACTACCAGTGGCAATGCACCCAATGCCTGGACATCCAGCACTCCTTCGGGGAATTTTGCGGTGAAGAACTATGAATTTTATGTAAACCATATTGAACCCGGTAATGTTGAAGGACTTTGGAAATCTGAAACGTTCAGTATTGCCGGTAAAGCCAATGTCACGATATCTGTAGCTGTGCGTAGCGCAGCTACAAACGGCGATGCATTGGACAACAGTGGTTCCGGTATAGACTATGTGCGCCTGTATTACAAATTGAATAACGGTGCGGAAGTCTTGTTCAAAGAATACCTTGGTACCATCAATAATAACAACGCTACTTTTTCAATTGGTTCTGTTTCATCCTTAAGCGGATCAACGTTACAGATCATCATCAGGGCAAGGACCACTTCGTATTATGAACATTATTATTTCGATAATGTAATGGCAACTGCTGAATCGGCTGCTCCTGCCATTACAACTGCTGTAACCGGCGCCATTACCTGTACCGGTTCAGCGCAATTGTTGACTACTGTAACAAATGGTACTGCTTCTTCTTATGCCTGGACAGGCCCCAACGGATTTACAGCAGCTATTCAAAATCCGGTAGTGAGCGCGGGCGGCCAATATACAGTTACGGCAACTTTACCTGGCGGGTGTATATTGTCAGTTCCTGTGGCAGTGGCTGAAAATAAAACAACACCCAATGCAGCAATCACTGCATCCGGCAACAAGCTCAGTTGTATCGATACCAGTATCAGTTTAGCTGCTACTGCTGCTGCTGGTATAAACTATACCTGGACAGGGACAAACGGTTATACTGCTACAGGAGCTGACGTTGCTATAATTGCACCGGGGGAATATACACTTACGGTTACTGATACAGCCAATGGTTGCAGCGCATCTTCCGGTATTATTATTACACAGGACATAGAACAGCCTGTTGGTATTTCTGCATTTAATTCTGACAAGCTTACCTGTTTTATTTCCTCTTCAACGCTGACGGGTAATGCTTCTACACCAGGTGCAACGTTCTTATGGACAGGGCCAGGCGGGTTTACTGCAACTACACGTATTAGCCGCGCTTCTTTACCGGGTACTTATTACCTGAAGGTCACCAACCCTGGCAGTGGTTGTTCTAGAACCGTTCATATCATTGTTGAACAGGATACTACACCGCCTGCAGATATATCCATCAGTAATAACGGCCCGTTAACATGTGATCTTTTCGAGGTGACATTGACAGGCAGTACGTCTTCCCAGGGTGTTGGTTACACCTGGAGATCCGCTGATGGCGAGTATATTTCCACATCACCGGAAGCATTTGTTACTGCTCCGGGCACTTATAACCTAACAGTTACAAACTATGCAGGTAATGGTTGCTCGGCTACTGTTACAACAACCGTAACGCAGGACCTGACTGGTTGTGATGGCAGCGATAGTAAGAAGATTAAGTCGCCTGCCGTAACATCAATAGATGGAGATAAGCCATTTACATCTTTTGAACATACAGCCTATCCTAATCCATTCAGCGATCGTGTGACTATTGCATTCAGGTCGCCCGGAAATGATTTCGTAACAGTAGCGATCTTTAGTGGTGCGGCTGTGCAGGAGAAAGTACTTTTTAACAAAAAAGTAAAGGCAGGTGAGACTTACCAACTAACGTTGAATGCCGGAAACCTGCCGGCGGGTATACACTATTGCCTGATAAAGGTGAACGGTAAAACTTATACCAGTAAACTGCTGCTGTTAAAATAAACGCAGTCTGGTTCGTGACATAAAAAAGCGCCTTGTAAATAATTGTTTGCAAGGCGCTTTTTATCGTCCTGAAGCTGTCTTATTGCGGTTGCGGTATTCAGAAGGCGCCATGCCCATGAAACGGGAAAATATCCGGGAGAAATAATATTGGTCGGAGAAGCCCAGTTCATCTGCGATCTCCTTAATAGCTTTTGCAGTAAACGCCAATGCCTGGCAGGCATGCTGGATCTTTAAATGATTAAAATATTCAACCGGTGAAAAACCGGTACGTATCCTGAACAGGGAAGAAAAATGAGATACCGATAAATGAGAGAATGCCGCGAACTCATTCAGTGAAATATTGCGGTTGATATTTTTCTGCATCATCTCAATGGTGAGCGTGATAGGGTCCTTCGTTTGGCTATTGCCTGCCTGGTTGTACTTTTCCTCGTACAGCAGGGATGAAAGAAAATGATAAAAGATCATGTTTACATACCGCAGGTTATCGGCGCTGTATCCTTTCTCCAGGTTAAAACATATTTCTTCAAATAGTTTAATGCGGTTCTCATTATAAGAAAGATACGGCAGGTAATTCTGTGAGTTATTGGTAATAAGATTCACTACATAAGTGGCAATATCGCCTTTAAAATGTACCCAGTAAATCGTCCATGGATCATCTTCCAGGGCGCCGTATTTATGCGGCGTACGGGCCGGTATCACTACAAAGTGAGAAGGTGAAATGTCTATTTTCTTTTTATTGATCGTTACCCATCCCCGTCCTTCCACACAATAAATAATGATGTGCTGGGTTACCCCATGCGGCCTTTCCATGTAGTGCTGGTGGGCCTTTGGATAGTATCCGATATCTGTAATATAGATCTGCCGTGTGATAGGGTCTTTCATCAGGAAGCCTGAATCTATTTTTTGAGGCAGTACGATCAGCTTTTGTCCTTCAAAGCCTTCTCTTTTCCTGGATGGTTGCCGGGGCATATACCTGGTTTTTAAAATGACCGTATAAAAGTCCATCTTTTTCAGAAGAATACCTATTCCCGGACAGGAATAGGAATACGAATTTTGAGGAGAACTTCAGAACGGCCATCCCTTATCATGGCGTAACCATCTAAATAAGCCAAAAACGATTGCAATGAAAAAGGTAACGCTCCTTGTATTCTCATTCCTTTTACTATTCATGAGCATCCGGGCACAAACACGGGTGCTGAAAGGCAAAGTAGCCGATGCGGAAACCCGGGCGCCCCTGGCCAATGTATCTGTCAGTACCATTGGCGATGCTACGCCACGTGCAACAGGCGCCGACGGTCAATTTACCCTCACCGTGCAGGGAAAGGTCATACTGGTGATCAGTCATGTGGGCTACAAAACCCAAAGCCTGAATGTAGCTGCATCCGATACAGCTATTGAAGTGCTGCTGCAGAAAACGACGGAGGCATTGGGTGAGGTAGTGGTGATCGGTTACGGAAAGCAACAAAAGAAAGACATCACCAGCGCTATTTCCAGTATATCGGGAAAAGAGCTGAAAGAACTGCCGGTCACCAATGTGAACCAGGCGTTACAGGGTCGCATACCCGGTATGCAGGTGGTCACTGCCGGCCATCAGCCCGGTGCAGGCACCAATGTGCGTATAAGAGGTATCAACACCATTACCCAAGGCACCGGGCCAATATATGTGGTGGATGGGGTAATAGTAACGTACGACCTGCGCGAGATCAATCCCAACGATATTGAATCTATTGATGTGTTGAAAGATGCCTCCGCTGCGGCCATCTATGGCTCCCGTGCTTCGGAAGGAGTGGTGATCATTACTACAAAGCGCGCGAACAGCGGCCGCACAGCGGTCAATTATGATGCTTACTACGGTGTGCAGAAAATGATCAAAACGTATGACTTTGTAGATAACATCAATGATTATGTAGGCCTGCGCCGCAAGGGATTGAGTGATGAAGACCCGGTGGCCTGGCCAGATGGGCCTGGTATTGATACCCTGTTATTCAATGGCGATGAACGGCGCAATATGGCCCAGGGCAGGTGGACCGATTGGGTGGGAGCGATTACCCAAACAGCCCCGCAGCAAAGCCATACCATCAGCCTCTCGAACGGTTTTGGCAAAAATAAATTCTACCTCAGTGGCAACTATCTTAACCAGGATGGTATTATCAGAGGGTCCAACTTCATACGCTATTCGTTAAAGGCGAATATGGAATCGGAGATCAGCGCCAAACTGAAAGTAGGTGTTAATACCAATTTTTCGCACATCATCAATGATGTGGTGAGCAATGAAGCGTTTTACAATGCTGTAACCATCAGTCCGCTGATGTCAATCTATGATTCGCTGGGCAATCCTTCTGCCAATATCGATCCCTCCAGCGGTAATCTTTTATTTAATAACCCGGTAACACTTACCCGGTCGCCCATACACAACGTGGATGATCGCTTCCTGGGCAACATCTTTGGTGAGTACAGGATCATCAAGGGGCTTACCTTCCGTACCAGCTTTGGGATAGATGTATACAAGAACCAGCGTTTTGAATATTACCCGCGTACCACCAGCGCAGGCTTTGCCAAAAAAGGCGTGGCCAAAATACAAAACTTCGGATGGCGGGATTACCTGTGGGAGAACACCCTGGCGTATAATTATGCCCCTTCGGCAGATCATGTATTTGATTTCCTGGCCGGCGCTACTTACCAGCGAAGAAGGCAGGAATGGAATTATGAGGAGGGATCGGGATTTCCTACCGATGAGCTTACGTATAAGAATATGGGATTGGCCAGCAACCGCGATGTGATTGCCAGTGATTATTTCAACTGGTCGGTAGCTTCCCTGCTGGGCCGCGTGATCTATAAGTTTAAAGACCGGTACATTATTAACGGAACAATACGTCGCGATGGCTCGTCCAGGTTTGGCGCCGACAACCGCTATGGTTACTTCCCTTCTGTGAGTGCGGCCTGGCGACTGATAGATGAACCTTTTATCGGACTGAAAACACGGTCGGTCATCAACGATGCCAAGCTACGCGTGGGTTATGGCGTAGTAGGCAACCAGGAAATACCAATACCCGCCATCTTTACGCAAATGAGCCCCGGCGCTTATCCTTATAATGGCAATACCCAGACATCGGGCTTTCAACTGAGCACCAGCACCCAGGGCAATCCCGCCTTAAAATGGGAAAGCCAGCACCAGGTGAATGCGGGTTTCGACCTGGCCCTGTACAGTTCCCGTGTACGGCTCACAGTTGATTATTACAATAAGAATATCCGTGACCTGCTGATGAATAATCCATTGGCGCCCTCACAGGGTTTTGACAGCAAGTGGATCAATATATCTGAGATGAACACCCGTGGTATTGATATTGGCCTGAAAGTACATATTATCAAGACAACCAACTTCGACTGGCAGATGGACATCAACTGGTCGAAGTTCAGGTCGAAGATCACCAGCCTGTTGCCAGGCGTGGATTCTTTAAGCCCCTGGTTGAAAGTAGGAGAAGCGCCCAACAGCCTTATTGTTGATTATGTATATGATGGGCTCTACCAGGCAGGAGATGATTTTTCCCTGAATCCCGATGCAAGACCGGGCGATGTGCGGGTAAAGGACCTGGACAAGAATGGCTCCATCAATCAGTATGACCGCACCATTATCGGGCGTACGGTTCCCAAAGGATGGGGCGGCATCTGGACCTATGTGCGGTATAAGCAATTTTCCATGACAGCATTTGCGAACTATACATACGGTCACATGATTGCCAATAAAGCATACCAGGATTATTTGTATTACTCCAGCAAAACAGCTACACGTACCATAAAAGAGGGATTGAATTACTGGACACCTGAGAACACAAATACAGATGTGCCGCGGCCCAACCAGTTTGGCCGTTCCCTGCGGGCGTTGCAGTCGGGCACTTCCAGTTTTATGGTGCAAAAGGGCGATTTTATACGGATCAGGAATATCACCGTGGCTTACGATGTGCCATCGGCATTGCTGTCAAAAGCCAGGATCAATTCGTTGCGGGTATATGTACAGGCGGTGGAACCTTTCCTGTTCACCGGGTACAAGGGTATAGATCCTGAGATCGGCGTGGGACAATATGATGTATATCCACGCTACCGCACCTTCTTATTTGGCTTACAATTAAGTTTATAACCTGTTAAATAATAGAATCATGCTTGCCAATATGAATAATAGCAAACAACGATTAATGCTCGCCGTGCTGTTTGTAGCAGGACTGGCGGCCGGATGCAGCAGGAAACTGGATATTACACCTGAAACTTTTTTATCGCCCGAAGAGCTGTACAAGGATGAGCAGGGCGCTGTGGCCGGTGTTACAGGTCTTTACCGGAAGATGATGGAGTTCAACAACGGGGATTACTACTTCGTAGGCATTGTAGGGACCGACGAAGGGAAAACCTCCTCTTTCGTGCCTACCTGGGGCGGCTACTGGCAGCACTATGATGGCATCAACAGCTACAACAGCCTGATGAGCGCGCAGAACCAGTTGGTGCAGGGTACCTGGAACTCATTATATAAGGGGATCATCAACGCCAATACGGCTATCAAATATATTCCAGCTTCCAGCGCACCGCAAAAGGTCAAGGACCGGCTGATAGGAGAGGCAAAGTTCCTGCGGGCGGTATTTTATTTTAAGCTGGTGCAGTTCTTTGGCGGCGTGCCGCTCCCTACAGAGGTGACAGATGCGGTGGCCGATGCCAATGGCGGCAAGCCGCGCAGCAGTGAAGAAGAAGTATATGCATTGATTATTGAGGATCTCAATTTTTCCACTACCCACCTCGACAGCAAAGGCGTGGCAGAAGTGGGCCGGGTAAATAAAGAGGCCGCGCAGGCATTGCTGGGCAAGGTATACCTTACGAAAAAGGATTATCCCAATGCCAAAACCACACTGCAGCCACTGATGACGGCTACCAGTGTGGCGCTGATGAGCAATTATGCCGACCTGTTTAAAGAAACCAATGAAAACAATATTGAATCACTGTTTGAAATACAGTACACCAATGAGAACGGCAATACCAATGCACAGGCCAATACATTGGGTGGCTGGCATATTTCCAATATCGATTCCGGTGGCGGTGGCCATGTGGTGATCCCCACGGATTATTACAGCAACAGTTTTGAAGATGGCGATGCCAGGAAAGACGCCTCTATCCGCTACAAGTTTTATGATGCCAATGGCAATGTGGTAGACTACTGGTGGTGGGCCGATGTGACGAAGCCGCATGTGAAGAAATATGATATTACGGATGGTAAGTCACTGAACGGCGGGTTGTCGTCACGCAACCTCTATTATTTGCGGTATGCCGATGCCATACTGATGTATGCCGAAGTATTGAATGAACAGAATGGAACAGCGGAAGCGCTTACCTATCTGAATAAGATCCGTAACCGGGCGAAGCTGCCCAACTGGGAAACCGTCTTGGGCCATGCGCCCTCCCAACAGGAAATGCGGGATGAACTGTTGAAGGAGCGCATGCGGGAGCTGGGCTTTGAAGGCTGGCGCTGGTGCGATCTTAAAAGGACCGGTAAGCTGATCACACAAACGAAAGCTTACAATCCAGATGCCGCGTCGTATATATCCAACAAGAACTTGTTATTCCCTATATCATCACGGGAATTTGAACTGAACCGTTCCCTGAAACCCAGCGATCAGAATCCGGGATTTTAGAAACGGGCAAGTGGTAAATGGCAAGTGGCAAGTGGGAGCTACCGCGTCAGTCACTCGCTACTCGCCACTGGCTACTCGCTATTAAAAAGATTACATTGAATAGGACTTTAATTTTTATCCTGTATTCCATCATTGTCCCAACAATCGCCAGCTCCCAGCAAACGCAGGTAACCGGCGATAGCCTGGTGGTGCGTAATCCCTATGTAAGTGTTGTGGCCAATCTCCACACCGGTAAGGTCCACTACCGGTTTGCGGCCGGCGCACAATTTGAAAATACGACCGCGTATGTAGAAGATGTAAAAGCAGGTTATTTCATGTCCACTGCTTTTGCCCGGCATAGCTTTACCACCGATCCTGTCAATGACCCGCTGGGGAAAGGTATTTGTATTAACCTGGTACATGAAGAGGCTGGCAAGCCCATTCGGCTAATACAATATATTACCATCTATGAAACACAACCATTCCTGTTATTGACCGCAGAAGCATCGGCAAAAGAGCAGGAAGGGATGGTGGAAACCAGGAATATCTCTCCGCTGACCGTGTTACCGGCGCAGGAAGGCAGTATTGTATTACCGGGCAGGGGCGCCCTCTTTACGGATTACCCGTTTGATAACGACAACTGGGTAGATGTACTATCACGCCGCTGGCCGGCCGGTAATAAAGGCATTGATGGTATCAGTTATGAACTGGCGTCGGCGTATGATGAAAACACCCGCAACGGGTTTGCCATGGGCAGCCTGGTACATGATTTCTGGAAAACCGGGATACGGTATGCAACCGGAACAACGGTCAACAGGATAGATTCGCTTATCGTGTATGGCGGCGCTGCTACCAGGGATAATCCCGCGCTGCCCGACTCGTATGGCGGTAAAGACGGCACGCATGACTACAGGGCGCATGGCACACAAGCAGGCAATTCGGTGTATGCGCCCCTCCTATATTTGTCGGCTTCAGCAGATGTACGGAATGACTTGACAGGATTTGGGAATACGGTGCAGCAAGTATCCGGCCGCCTCACCTGGAAGAAGCCAGCCCCCTTTTACTGGAACAGCTTTGGCGTGGAAGGGGTATTGGGGTATGAAAAAGTGATGATGCCGGCAGATGTGGCAAAGGTCTCCGATTTCATTCATTCGCTGGACAACTTCAATAGAACCACGCAACCTGTTTTAAGCATTGACTCTTACGACCAGGGCATTTACAGTACCGAAGTATTGAAATCGGTAAGCCGCTATGGCAAAAAGAAAGGGCAGCAAATGGGTTTTTATTTCATCCCCTTTGCCTTGTGGACATGGAAGAATAATATCAGTGGAGCAAAGCTGACCAATACCGACCATCCGTTGAGTGAAGTAATACTACTGGATGATCAGCACCATTATATCCCGTATAAAGATGGTGAATGGGGCGCTTTTCCCATTGACCCCACCCATCCTTACACCAGGGATTATATTATCGGACAACTGAAAAAAGCAAAGGCTATCGATGCGGCTTTCATCAAGATAGACTTCTTATCGGCCGGCGCACTTGAATCGGCCAGGCGTTACAATCGGGCTATCCGTTCGGGCATACAGGCGTATGATTACGGCATGAAAATGCTGAAACACCTGGTGGATTCCATCATGGGGCCTGATGTTTTTATTACACAGGCCATATCTCCAATGTTCCCGCACCAGTATGCGCACACCAGGTTCTTGTCTACCGATGTGTATTCGCACCTGCGCAATGACCAGCCGGGATTTCCGCACTATGGCAGCACGGCTGCCTCCATGATCAGCGCCACACATTTCTGGTGGACGCAGGGCAGCCTCTGGCCCTATACCAATATGGATGTGGTGGTCATGAAGAACTTCCAGAAGAACAAAGACCTCCCCGAACAGGAAGTGAAAGTGCGCCTGCTCTCCATGATAGCGCTGGGGAGCATACTGGGCGATGGCAGTGATTTCAGGAATAAGGAAGCGGCAGAAAGGGCCAGGAAGTATTTAAACAATGCAGCCCTATGTGATCTCTTCAGCCGACCGAAAGCTTATACACCACTGCGTTTTCCGGTAGGGAATGAGCAGTCGCAACAGCTAAGCTTTTACCTGCCCGGCGATACCACCCTGGTGGCGGCGTTCAACTTCGACAGGGAGCGGCCGTTCACTGAAACGTTTCAACAGGCCATGCTGAAATGGCCCAACAGGGAATACAGCCTGCAGGACCTGTTAACAGGAAAGGAGATCGGAAAGATCAGCAAAGGGCAGACCTCCTTTACGTTGGAGGTAGCGGTGAAAGATGCTGTAATCATTAAACTCATTCCACGAGATAACCAATAAATCACAAATGCTATGAGCGTAAAAGCCTGGATTGAAAAAATAACCATACCTACCTACCGGATTGGTGAGCCTGAAAAGAACCCGATGTTTTTGGAAAAACGGGTGTACCAGGGCAGTAGCGGCGTAGTATACCCACACCCGGTGATTGAGAAAATTGCCGATGAGAAACAGGACCAGGAGTACACTGCGGTGTACCTCGAAAATGAATACCTGCTCATTATGGTATTGCCCGAATTGGGAGGGCGTATACAACGGGCGTATGACAAAGTGCGCAAGCGCGATTTTGTGTATTATAACCAGACAATAAAACCAGCACTGGTAGGATTGGCGGGCCCCTGGATATCAGGCGGCATTGAATTCAACTGGCCGCAACACCACCGGCCCAGCACCTTCAGTCCGGTAGATTATACAATAGAAGAACAGGAAGACGGCAGCAAGACCGTGTGGGTCAATGAAACGGAACTGATGTTCCGTACCAAAGGTATGGCTGGCTTTACCCTGTACCCCGGCAAAGCCTACCTTGAAATAAAGGGCCGGTTGTTTAACCGCTCGCCATTTACACAAACATTCCTGTGGTGGGCCAACCCCGCCGTGAAAGTGAATGAGCACTATCAATCCGTTTTTCCGCCGGATGTATATGCCGTGTTTGATCATGGAAAGCGGGATGTGTCCGACTTCCCCATTGCTACGGGCACTTATTATAAAGTGAACTATGCGCCGGGCACCGACATCTCTAAATACAGCACCATTCCTGTACCCACTTCCTATATGGCTATCCGTTCGGGCTATGATTTCATGGGCTGCTACGAGCACGATATCCAGGCGGGTATGCTGCACGTGGCCGATCACCATGTATCACCGGGCAAAAAACAATGGACCTGGGGCAACGGTGATTTTGGTTATGCGTGGGACCGTAACCTGACCGATGAAGATGGACCCTATATTGAATTGATGACAGGCGTGTTTACGGATAACCAGCCCGACTTTAGCTGGCTGCAGCCCAATGAAGTAAAAAGCTTTGAGCAATACTTCATGCCTTACACCCTGGTGGGAGCGGTGAAGAATGCCACGAAGGAAGCCATGCTCAATTTGGAAGTAGCCGGCAATACCTTGCATATAAAAGTATATGCCACGGCCCTGTATAAAAATGCAAAGGTTACCTTATGGCAGAATGGCAAGGAAGTAAAAACCTATACAGCCACCATCTCGCCCGAACAGGTGTTTACAGAAAGTTATACAACGGGTTCACCGGTTGAAATAGCTGGGTGGAAACTGTCGGTGACTGATAACAATGGCCATGAATTGGTAAGCTGGCAATCCGAAGCAATAGCGGAAAAGAAGGAAATACCTGCTGCGGCAACAGCGGCAAAGCTGCCGGCGGAAATAGAACAGGTGGAAGAACTCTTTTTGAATGGCTTGCACCTGGAGCAGTACCGGCATGCCACCTTTAACCCGGTAGACTATTACGAAGAAGCATTGAGAAGAAGTCCGGGCGATGTACGTTGTAACAATGCCATGGGGTTATTGTTGTTGCGCCGCGGACAATTCAGCAAGGCCGAACCTTATTTCAGAAAAGCGATCGCCACCTTAACTACCCGGAATCCCAATCCTTATGATGGGGAACCGTATTACAACCTGGGCTGGTCATTACTGATGCAGGACCGGCTGAGTGATGCGTATGAAGCCTTCTATAAAGCTACCTGGAATGATGCCTGGCAACACAGCGGGTTCCTGATGCTGGCGCGGATTGCAGCGAAGCAACAGCGGTATGAAAGCGCGTTGGCACACATCAATAAAGCATTGATCAGGAATTACCACAGCCATACGGCCCGGCACATAAAAGCAGCTTTGTTGCGGAAGCTGAACAGACCACAGGAAGCCTTGCAGCTCATGGAGGAATCTATTGCGATTGATCCGTTTAATACCGGTTGCTGGTTCGAGTGCCACCTGATCCATAAACAACTGGGCGATCAGGCAGCAGCCACAAATGCCTTGCAACAGGTACAACGCCTGATGCGGAACGACAGGAACAATTACCTGGAGCTGTCGCTCGATTATGCGCATACGGGACTATATGCCGAGGCAGGCGAGTTACTCTCCCTGTTCATCAACAACAATGGTGCGGTGTCGCCCCTGGTGTATTATTACAAAGGATGGTATGCTTTGCAGGACAAGTTACCCGCCATAGCAGCCGGGCATTTTGCCACAGCCGGCCGGCAAAACCCGGATGGCTGCTTCCCCAATAAAATAGAAGAGGTGTTGATCTTGCAGGCTGCTTTGACCGTGAACCCCGCAGATGCAGTGGCAGCCTATGCACTGGGCAATTTTTGGTACGACAAACGGCAGTACGCAGAAGCAGTGCAATGCTGGGAACAATCCGCTGTGGCTAACAATACCTTCCCCACTGTTTACCGCAACCTGTCACTGGCTTATTACAACAAGCTGCACGATAAACAGCAGGCATTGGCTTTGCTGGAAAAGGCGTTTGCCTTCGATACTACCGATGCCCGTGTACTGATGGAGCTGGACCAGTTGTACAAAATCATGGGTTATTCATTGGAGGAGCGGCTGGCATTGCTCGATCAATATCCTCACCTCGTGGAGCAAAGGGATGATCTCTACCTCGAAAAAATAACCCTGCACAACAGCAAAGGCGAATTTGAAAAAGCAAAAGCCTTACTGGCATCACGCCGCTTCCATCCCTGGGAAGGAGGTGAAGGAAAAGTAGTGGGACAGTTTTTATTGTGCCATATCGAGCTGGCCAAGCAGGCCTTGCTGCGGGGAGATTACCGGGAGGCTATCGCACTATTGAGCGCTTTGGAACAATACCCTGAGAACCTGGGAGAAGGAAAACTATACGGCTTCCCCGAAAATGATATTCATTACCTGCTGGGTTGCGCGTATGAAGGATTACAGGACGACGCCAAAGCGGCAGCCTCTTTTAAACAGGCAACGGTGGGCGTTAGTGAGCCGGTACAGGCTATTTATTACAACGATCCCCAGCCTGATAAAATCGTGTACCAGGCACTGGCCTGGAGAAAACTGGGAGAGCCCGCAAAGGCCGATGCCATCTTCAACAAGTTTATCGCTTTTGGCGAACAGCATATCAATGACAGCATCCGTATTGACTACTTTGCTGTTTCCCTCCCGGATATGCTGGTGTTTGATATAGATATTAACCGGCGTAATAAGATACACTGTATATACCTGGTAGCCCTCGGTCACCTCGGATTGGGAAATGAAACAAAAGCGTTGACTTTACTACAGGAAGTACTGACCATGGAGATCAATCACCAGGGAGCAGCCACGCATTTGAAAATGGCCCCGTTCTTTGCCGGTAGTGTAGCGGTGACGGGATAAAACAGGAAACATGCAAATTGTAAGATCAGCAGGGTTGAAGGCAACCGTATCGTCGCATACAGACAAGGCCCATGAAACCATCCAATACATCGTGTTAAACAATGGCCACATTACTGTGGAACTGACCAATATCGGCTGTGCCATTACCGCTATCCGGACACCTGATAGGAACAATATAAAAAAGAACATCGTAGCAGGTTTTAACAACCCGGAACTGTACAAAATAAATAAGGATTACCTGGGTTGTGTGGTAGGCCGCTATGCCAACCGCATCAGCCATGGAACATTTGTGCTGGAAGGAAAGCGTTACCAGCTTAGCATCAACAATGCGCCCAATCACCTGCACGGCGGCTGGCAGGGGTTTAGCCACCGGTTATGGAAGCTGGAAGCGCTCATTGAACAGGAAGAGGTATGCGGTGCTGTGTTTTCTTACTACAGTCCTGATGGAGAGGAAGGATATCCGGGCAACCTGTCTGTGCAGGTAAAATATATATTGGACAGCAACAACAGGCTAAGCATTTTTTATAAAGCGGCTACTGATAAAAGCACGCCTGTAAACCTTACCAATCACAGCTATTTTAATCTTACCGGTTTTGAACAGCCGACAGTACTGGACCATTACCTGCAGGTGCATGGAGACCATTACCTGGAGAAGTCGGCCAGCAATACGGCTGCCGGTACAATGGCAGCGGTATCGGGTACTGCTTTGGATTTTACGAGGCCTAAGCGGATTGGCCAGGATATTGCCGGCTCTGCAGCAGATAAAGGATACGACCATAGTTTTGTATTGAACCACCATGCACCCGGGCGCCTCGCCAAAGCAGCGGTGCTGAGTGAGGAAACAACAGGGCGTGTGCTCACGGTATATACCGATAAGCCGGCCATCCAGGTATATACGGCCAACTATTGGGATGGAACGGTCGGCGGCGAGCAGGGATGCCCGTATCTGCAATACGGAGGCGTGGCGCTGGAAACACAGCTTTACCCCGATAGTGTTAATCAGCCACATTTTCCGGATACCATCCTGCGTCCGGGCGAAGAATATGCTTCCACTACGGTGTTTGAATTTGGCGTGGCAGCAAGCAAATAAGTGGGTACAGTTTCCCCATAAAAAGAGGCCGTCTCCACGGAGACAGCCTCTTGCCAATAACTGTCCATCTAATTATTTACCTGCAAAAGCGTCTTCCAGCTTTTGCAGATCAAACTTTTTCATTTTCAGGAAGGCATTGGTCACCCGTGCCGTTTTCTCCTTGTCGGGGCTTTTCAGCATTTGCGCCAACTGTATGGGCTCTACCTGCCAGGATACGCCAAACTTGTCTTTCAGCCATCCGCAGGGACCACCCTGGCCGCCGTCTTCGGTTAGTTTATTCCAGTAATAATCAATTTCCGACTGGGTCTTGCAGGGAACAACGAAGGATACCCCATCATTAAAAGAAAAGGAATGGTCCATCGTACTGTCCATGGCCATGAACTCCTGCCCGGCCAGGTTAAACTGCGCATGCTTCACCATGCCTTCCGGTTCATTTTCGCCCGGGCCATTTTTAAGGATGCCCTGGATGGCGGAGCCTTCGAACACAGAAGTATAGAAACGTACTGCTTCTTCCGCACGGCCGGCCTGCTCTTTTACATACATCAGGGATGGCGTGATCCTTTGACCGTTGGTATCTTTTATATTCCCCTGCGAAATTTGCCAGGAAACACCGAAACGGTCCTGCACAAAGCCATATTTTTCACTCCAGTCATACTTGTCCAGCGCCATCATTACCATACCACCTTCTGAAAGCTTTCCCCAGAGCGCATCTGTTTCTGCGGCTGTTTCACAAACCACGAAAAAAGAGATGGAAGGATTGATCTTGAAATACGGCCCGCCATTCAATCCCATGAATTTAACGCCACTTAACCGGAACTCTACCGTCATGACCGATCCTTCCGGCCGTTGATGGATCTCGTATCCTGCGGCGCCATACCGCGTGGTATAGTCAATGCTGGAATCCGGGAAAACCGACGTATAGAACCGGGCAGCTTCTTCTGCCTGGTCATCAAACCAGAGACAATTGGTAAACGGTTGTTGAATAGTCATAACGGTTATTTTAAGTGGTCAATTAAGAAGTATAAAAGTAGGATAGCCTGTTAACATCGCCGGTGGTCAAATGCGCCTTTTTAAGAGGCAGATTGCGACGGGGGCTAAAGTCAGAATTATATAACATTCGCTGCTTATAGTGTAACAATCAGGCAGTCAGGTGGTGGTAGCTTTGTAAAAAAGGAAACCATGTCAACAGTTAACGTACCTTATCATAAACGAACCAAGTCCGATAGCAGCAGCACGACTATTGTTAAAGAATCCTATCCCGTATTGGAAATGACCTGCGCTGCCTGTGCTGTCAGTGTGGAGTCTATGCTCCAATCAGTAGCCGGTGTACGGAATGCAGGCGTAAACTTTGCGAACCAGACAGCCTGGGTGGAATATGAACAGGGCAAGGTTTCTCCCGAAACCCTGCGCGATACGGTCCGCTCCATCGGATATGACCTCGTTATAGAAAAGGAGAACCAGGCACAGGTGCAGGAGGAAGCGCAGCAGAAACATTACCAACAGATAAAGAAACGGACGATAGGGGCTTCCATTCTTTCGCTGCCCATTGTCATCATCGGCATGTTTTTCATGGATATGCCTTATGCCAACTGGATCATGCTGGTACTGGCAACACCCGTGGTATTTATTATGGGCCGTAGCTTTTTCATCAATGCCTTTAAACAGGCCAGGCACCGGAAGGCAAACATGGATACACTGGTGGCCCTCAGTACCGGTATGGCCTGGTTGTTCAGTGCATTCAATACCGTGTATCCTCAGTTCTGGCACCAGCGTGGTTTGCATGCGCATGTTTATTTTGAAGCAGCAGCCGTTGTCATTGCTTTTATTTCGCTGGGCAAACTGTTGGAAGAAAAAGCGAAATCCAACACTTCTTCTGCCATCAAAAAACTGATCGGGCTGCAACCTAAAACAGTGGTACGCGTGGATGCCGCCGGTAATACCATTGAAATACCTATAGTACAAGTGAAAGCCGGGGATATATTACTGGTGAAGCCGGGCGATAAAATACCGGTGGATGGTTCGCTGGTGCAGGGAGACTCCTATGTAGATGAAAGTACGATCACCGGTGAACCGGTACCCGTGGCCAAAAAAGAAAATGACAAAGTGTATGCCGGTACTATTAACCAGAAGGGTAGCTTCCGGTTCCGGGCCGATAAAGTAGGGGCGGATACGCTCCTGGCGCAGATCATCAAAATGGTGCAGGAAGCACAGGGCAGCAAAGCGCCTGTACAAAAGCTGGCCGATAAAGTGGCCGGTATCTTTGTGCCCGTTGTCATCAGTATTGCTATACTCACTTTTGCCGCCTGGATGGTGCTGGGAGGCAACAATGCCTTTACGCATGCCTTGATGACCTCGGTAACCGTATTGGCCATCGCCTGTCCCTGTGCGTTGGGACTGGCTACACCCACCGCCATCATGGTAGGCATTGGAAAAGGAGCAGAGAACAACATCCTCATTAAAGATGCTGAAAGCCTGGAACTGGCCCATCAAGTGAATGCCATCATCCTCGATAAAACGGGCACCATTACAGAAGGGAAACCGGTGGTAACAGACCTGCTATGGGATATCCCCAAAGAAGAACAGGAAGGGCAGCAAGCCATCTTAGTTGCCCTGGAACAACGCTCTGAACATCCATTGGCGGAAGCGGTGGTGAGTTACCTGCAAAACAGTATGCCTAGTGTTGCCACGCTTCAATCCTTTGAAAGCATAACCGGTAAGGGGGTAGTGGGTATGATGGCAGGAAAAACTTACCTGGTGGGTAACCGTCAATTAATAGCGGAGTACAACATCCCCATTGATCAGGATATGGCTGTCCAGGCAGCCGCTTTACAGTCAGCCGCCAAAACAGTGGTCTACTTTGCGGGTAATGGCCGGTTATTGGCCATCATCGCTATTGCCGATAAAATAAAGGAATCATCCAAGGCTGCTATAGCCACCTTGCAGCGGAATGGAATGGAAGTACACATGCTCACCGGTGATAATACCCATACTGCAGCAGCCGTGGCCGCAAACGTGGGTATCCCATCTTATCACGCAGAAGTAACGCCTGCTTTCAAAGCAGACTTCGTCAAACAACTGCAAAGCCAGGGGAAGGTCGTTGCGATGGTAGGCGATGGTATCAATGACTCCCAGGCATTGGCGCAGGCCGATGTGAGCATTGCCATGGGCAAGGGATCAGACATAGCGATGGATGTAGCTAAGATAACTTTGATCACCTCCGATCTTAACAGTATACCCAGGGCGCTCAACCTTTCCCGTAAAACAGTACGCACCATCCGGCAAAACCTCTTTTGGGCTTTCATCTATAACATCATCGGTATCCCCATTGCTGCCGGCGTCCTGTTCCCGTTCAATGGATTCCTGTTGGATCCGATGATAGCCGGCGCCACCATGGCCCTGAGTTCAGTCAGCGTGGTTGGCAACAGCCTGCGGCTGAAGGCGGCAAGGATAGCGTGAGCTATCCTCATTTATTCACAATTACCAACCTCAACCGCTCAGACTGTCTGCCTGTATACACGAAATAAATCCTATGGATAGTGCCAGGTCTCGTATTCGTTAACAGCGTGTCCCCGCACGATGAATGCGCAGCATTATAACCGCCACCATTTCCGCCAGCGTACATCGTACAGGTAGTTGCCGGCGTCTTGTTAACGGCCGCTCCACCTGCCACGCCACCGGAGTATAGGGTACAAGCAGTTGCGGGAGTTTTGTTAGTGGTCGCTCCACTTGCCACGCCGCCGGCATACGGGGTGCAGCTAATAGCGCCCGTTGCATTTCCGGTATATCCTGAACCACCGCCGCCTGTAAAAGGCGCCTGACCGTAGCCCATATGCGCTACCAGGCAAACTATCAAAAGTAAGATCACTCTTTTCATACAATTGTTATTGTCGTCTTGATACACCACGTCCACTGAATGAGTGGCTACGGCCTTTGCCATCGGGTGAGGGCACCGATGTATTGATAATATGGGCGTTTCTGTCCGATGTACGCAAGAATATTCCACTAAACTGGCTCGACCAGGCGCCGCCGCGGGCAGTAAAGGTGTAGTACTGGGTATTGATATCGCCCGGTGTTTGGCCCGGCCAGCCGGCATTGGCATAACCTGCATTGGGTGTTATGGAAAGTTCACCGTCCCCATGACTACCATTGAATGAAGGCCCTTTCCCAAACATCGAACTGTCTGCGTTATAGCAAAGTTCCAGTACATTCCCGCTCATTTCCATGACTCCGTAATAAGCGGCGCCTGCCTCTACTCTTGAGGTACTCGCTTTTGCTGCAAAACCACAACGAAGAGGTCCTCTTGGTCCGGATATATTATAAAGTGCTGGCCCCGTTCCCGGAGCAATATAATTGCTGATCGTTTCGTTGGGCATCCCGTCTGTACCAGTCGTGATCGTATCGGCATTCGTAATGCCACTGGTACCCCAGGCAAATTCAGCGGCTACCGGTGTATTCGCTCCCCGGCAAATCTTTTCAAATTCCAGCTCAGTCATTGGACTGAGCGCTGCCCAATCCAGGTAAGCTATCAGGTCTTCAATCCCTACCCAGTTGCAGGCCCTGTCCGGCGCCGACGCCACCATCGCTGGCCACGTGCCTGAAATGGTATACCGTGACAGGCCAATATGTGCCGCGTCATAGCGGTTCAGGAAAGCATCATTTGAAATGGCATTCAGGAAGTCAGCATACTGACCCTGCGATAGCTCGTACTTCATACAATAGAAAGCATTGTACCCTTTCGGATAAGCGTCAGGTAGGGTAAAAGATCCACTTGTATTGGACGTGCTCCATAAATTCGAACCGGAATTACTCATTGTAATGGCTCCTTCACTGGTGATGAGGTAAGGGTCATCGGTCGTGCCTGTCTTGAAGCGGTAAGTGGAAACGCCATCTCCGAGGTAGAAGGCGCCCTCATTGATATACACCATTTCAATACCGAATACCTTGTATTCGTAATCCCCTGCCGGTGGAGCATCCAGTTTCAATTGTATACTCACGCTGTCGATGCTGCCGGTACCGGTTGTTGACCGGTAGATCATGACCCCTTTTTTATCCGCATAGGCATCCACAAAGAGGGGAGTGCCGGCGCTATGTGCGGAATCCTGGTCACCCAGATTGGCATGGAGCCACTGGACGGCCGAACAGTCACGCCGTTTTACAAACAGCCATACGGCGTCGCGGTTACCGGGGCTACCGGTTATCCGCCAGCTATTTTCCCAGCTAATGGTAAAATGGAGGAAGTGGTCGGAGCCTGCAACGGTTTCTGTGACCGGTCCGATGCGTAGGTTATTGGCCGCAGCGGGAAAAGAGAGGGCAAGCAGGTAATAACAAATAAGGTAGTATTGGCGCATATCAGATAAGGTTTATGATAACTGATTGCTGAAAATAGGTATTACGAAAACGGTGGCCAACCGTTTTTTAACCCATAATGTTAAGTTAACGCAGGTGCCATAAAATAGGGGATTCACCGTTGAACTTTGGTACATCTCATTCCAAATCAGTTGCTTGTATCCTGTCAGGGTTATTTAATCCTTCTTCCATCCTTGTACCATCTATGTGTTGAGTGCGCTTTAACCTATAAGGATAGTACAAGGATGGAGCAAGGATGGAGCCACCATGAGCGGTCCTTTTTTGGGCAAAATGGCGACACTTCGTATGATAATTTTCGTTAATTTCATAGAAAAGCCGCCATGGCCTGGTTTGATACCATACCACCGTTTACGGGCACCTGTGGCCCAGTGTGCATCTACAAGATGTATGGGCGTTATTTTATGCGTACACGAAGCTCACTAACGGGCGAGCGCGTGAAGAAGGACCCGGCCTTCCGGAAAACGATGCAATTTGCCGGCTTGCTGGCGAAAGCTTCGCGCATCGGTTCGGCGGTATATGCGCTGGTGCCTGCCGACAGGAAACAACATAGCCTTTACCGCAAACTAACGGGCGAAGCTATGACGTGGCTGAAGTACCAGTGGAAAGAAACTGATATTATTGAATACCTTACTAAGCAATATGCCGGCCAGGAGAAGCCGGTCTCTGAACCCCGCGTTACTGTGCTGCGCACAAATTACCACCCGCCACGTCCCGGCCTACGCAGCACCCTCCCGGACGTGGTAAAGACAACGCCCGTCAAACGGCTCTCCCGCCACCTGCGCGCCTGGCGGCAGCAGGACAAGGAATTCCGACGGCAGTATAATCAGACTTTTAGGGAGTATGTGTGGGGGGAGGGGATAAAGGAGGCCGGGAAGAGTCTTATCGACTCGTGTTAATGAAGTTGACAACTACCTTTATCATCATTTCTTTTTCTGCTGGTTTCGATTCTGCAATCATTACCAACTGTGCAAAATTTGCACATTGCTTTCCCGCGTCAATTGACTTGAGCCTTAAACTATCTAATAATTGTCGAAACCTGACGGATCGCCTGAATCGAGCTACAAAAGTTGTATCCTCCACCTTCGTCGCATGCACCATCGCTGTGCACACCGACTATCACTCCTGTTCGACGATCGATAACGGGGGCCCCTGAAGAACCAGAATGGGTATCAATATTACCGTAACGAATATGGCTGCCATCTACTAATTGTACCTGTCCGCACCCGATTTTCTTTTCCTCGCCCCTCGCATGCTGAATGATGCAAATGGCATCTCCGCGAAATACCGGGTAGTTACGGGGAGCAGGATTCAATGGTTGGAAACGAATACCCGGCAACTCCCCATTCCGGGGAAGCAATCGCAAAATGGCATAATCCACTCCATCAAACCTTATTTCTTTGATCTCTGCAATGCGGTAAGATGCCGTGTCGCTTCTTATTTGATCGGAATTGGCCTGCCATTGATAATTGAAGGTGACATGCATGAACCGAATGGATTGCTCCGGAGTAATCGGTAATTCATTTTTATGTGGGATGGTAAAATTAGCAGGGTTACTATTGAAACAATGGGCGGCGGTAAGAAAAAGATCTTTGGCGATCAGGCACCCGCTACCCCATCCCCGTCCTTTTACATCGCCCTCAATATCCTTTGGTCCGCTGAAAGCGTTACCAAAGGAACTGTCCCAACATAGGAGACCGATAGCCGGTATTTTCCCCTGTGTAAAATTGACGTCAAAAGCTCCCTGACCCGTAAATCGCTCTACATCCACCAGGTTGTCGTCCATGCCGCATTGTGACCGGAGAAATGCATGATCATTGAGTACTCTTTCCTGTTGTCTTACTTCGAGCAATCTTTCCATTCTTGTTTTGGGTGGCAGCACCGTATCGCTTTGTAAAGCGTTATAGGCGCTATCCAGTCGTTCCTTTCGCTCTAAATAAGACTCGATGGTCAGGGGCGCCTTCCTTAAGCTATCTTCATGTTCAATGGGCAGCGGAAGGCGTTTGATGGAAAGATCAGCAAAAGTCATCGCCACATATTCTTTACCTTTTTCCGGCGGAGTGGTTTCTTCTGTCGTTTTGCCGGAATCTACGCTGCATGATGAAAGACTGAAGATAAACAGGATGAGGCAGCCAGATAATATATTGTTAGCAAGTGTAAGCTTGTTTTTGTTCATGCATTGTTATTTTAGGTAAAGCTTTATATGGTTAAACCCTGTTTCCTTCTTGATTTCGATCGAGTCTTTGATGGAGATATCGATCTGGCCGGTTTTTAATGTGGCATTTAAATAATACCAGCCTGGTGCCAACCGAGTTGTATAGGCTCTGCCATGGCTATCCGTGGTCAACGTTTTGAAGCTGCCTTCACATTGGTTCTTTTGGGCCAGTAAACGACTGCTGAACAGGCAAACGGTGGCTTGGAAAAGAGCGCCTTTTGTAGCATCATCGAAAGCCTGTACAGACAGCACATTATATTTATTGGCCACGGGATATAATACCAGTTTCTGCGGCGTGGTAACTTTAGCAGGGTTAATGGGTTCATCTACTGCAAAAGTGATATCTCCACTGTCCAGGCTGGATTGAAGACGGTAATCCAGACCTGTCAGATTGGTAAAGGAAAAATTACCATAGTTGTCTGCAGTACTGCTATAAAGAAAATTCAATGAATTTGGACTATTCGAGTCTGTTATTCGGATGGAGCCTTTTGCATACACCTTTTCCCCATCCATGCTTCTGAGCGTGTCATTGATGAACAAGGTGCCGCTTACTTTTTTGTCATCATATAGATCGCCCTTTTCTGAGTCGCCGCAGTGCAATGACAATAGAGTTGTATTGATCAGTACGCCTATCGCAATTCGTATACTTAACATGTGCTTATAGTTTATTGGAAAAGAGATTTGATTATTCCTGTAAGAACAACAGGGTCTAATGTAATGCCGTAATAAAGACCAGAGACTTTATAGTCGCTCGACTTCGATACTACTTCATTGTTCTGTATATTGTAGTATTTATTCCGGTAGAAATGGAACCCGGTTGAAAGGTGCAGACCAGGCACCACATCATAACCAATGCCCAGGTACATATTGGCCAGCGGATCAGTCGCTTCGAACCCTGCAAAAATGCTGAACCTTTTCAGGGGGTAATCAGGAACGATCTTTCCATCTGCCTCAAATGCTTTTGCCGGGAATACTTTTACGCCTACAACAAATTTGGCCCTTGTATCGGTGGTAGTGAGCTTAAACTGGCCGCTATCCGTCTTCAGGTCAACCTGGGGCGCCCGTTTATCATTGAAGAATACTCCTGCACCTATGGAGATCAGTTTGGTTCTGCCCACACTGAACCGGTCGGCATTGACCTGTTTGGTTTTGTAGGTATAGGTGTAGTCGTTGGTGTACGGGATATTGCCTGTCCTGGCCTTCACAGCATAGGTATAGAAATTTGCATCGGGTGCGTCGGAAACTGTGATAACACCTGGTGTTGGAAGTGCTGTATAATTCTGCAACAGTTTCTCAAGTAGTTCAAACCGCCAGAGGGCTACTTTCACCTGTTTCAGCAATTCCAGGCAGTCGCCCGCGACGCTTTCTTGCGTACTGGATATGGGTACCTTAGTTCGGGAAGCTGTCAACTCCTTTAAGAAACTAACGGCGCTACCAAGGGGCGACAGGCCGGAAATAGCGCTGCCAAGTCCAGAGGTAGCTTCGAGCAAAGTGCGGGTAAAAGTAGATGTGTCGTTGAATGGAGAGAATGTCTCAGCAATCGTCAGAACGCCGGTGGTATCTTTTTCTTTCGCATTATAGAACCCATGATAGATTATGCGATCGTCGGGTATGGCGAGCTGTTCATCAAGATCCCGTTCAAACCTATTGGCCGCATCGTGATAAAGCACGTATCGTTTCCGGTTGCTGGTATATAAAGGCAGGGTCAGGTCGTGCAAGAGCTTACCGGTAGCAATTCCTTCCTTGTACTTTTTCTCGTTTTGGGCTGGCTGGTCGAGCAAATTGGTTAATACCTTCAGGTTACTGTCAACCGTTTTTTCTGCCGTCTGCAGCATATAAAGTGTGTCGAGGGATTTAATGGAGCAACTGGTACATTTTTTCAGGCTAGCTATCTTTTCTTTGATTTCCTTTAAGCTGTCTATCAGCGCCTGCTTTTTTCCAAGCGTATCGATGCCGGGAAAGCGTGCAGGTTCGGTGAATGAAAAGTAATTCAGTTTAAACTCACCACCACTATACCATAGCCATTGTGTTAGCCAGCGCCCGATCGGGTTGGAAAAACACCAAACCGTGTCGAATACTTTTAGGCTATCCCTGATTTTCTTTAGGCTATCTATTTTGGCTTGATCACAAATACCCTTGCAATCTACACAGGTTAATAAGGGGGTGATATTTTTCCGGGTAGTTTTTACAATGCCAGTCAGCATTTGCAAATAGTCGGCATCAAGTGTTGAAACGGTATTATTGTACCAATCTATGACGCCCTTTTGATAGAGGTTTTGTGATTTTATCTGGATATTAAAGGACGAGTTCTCCGGAACGGTTAGCTCTTTTTCATATGTTATTTCACCTTTATGGTAGGTTAACGGCAGGTTTACTTTATTTGCTGTCAGGTTGGCGCCAAGCAAAATGGTTTTGGGTGCCAGCAGAGAATCTCCGGTTCCCTTGAACGCTGTGAGATAGGTATTTTTTTTCAACAGGCTGTCGCGGAAACGCAGGGTGGTATCATCGGGTTGGAATGCGCCTAGTTGACTTTTGAACTCACACAATAAAATACGGATCAGAGTTTCTTTTTGTTCAATTTCAAATAATTTAGTTTTCCAGTATTTCAATTGCTCAATTCTATTACGGGCAGAATCACAAACGCAGGCGTTTCCGCAGTCGTTGATTACTGGGATCTTGTCTGGTTTCAGGTTATTATTGGCTTTGAGAAAATCATCAATTGTACTTTGTTTAAGACAGTTGTCAGCAAGGAACTTTTCCCAAATCTTGCAAACCGATTCTTTCTCCTTCCACATTGTACCCGAAAAGAATTGGTAGTGCGCGAGGAGCTGCTTCAGGGCTTCCAATTTCTCAGCGGTAGTGCCATTTTGCGAGGCGACGGTCTGCAGATAAGTAAACCTTTGTTGCAGGCCGGCCCATTGTTCATGCATGGCTGTGGTGTCGGCCGACACTTTTATTGTAAGGGTGGAACCTTGCTTTATTTTGGGATCGGGCCCATGGCTTAGACGGCCGCTTTTCTCAAAGTTAAGATCCTGCGCATCTGCTAGTAGAGACAGGACTGAACAGACGAGGAAAAATAAAATAGAACGGGAGTACATAAGTAAGTTGTTTGGCTATTGTGGATAGTATAAATGCAAAATTGTAATGTCATGAAGGAATTTTTTACGTGAAAAAAACGGTATTTATTTACGTATAAAAACAAACGGTTTTGAAGGCCCTTTTGACATGGATCAATGTCAAATATGCTGCAGGCAATATGCTGGCCGGCTACGGGAACCTGCCAGATGAAAAAGGAAGAAAGAAAATGGCCAGCTTTGTCGAAGGCCTAAAGCCTGCGTATAACGCAAAAGATCAAGGCAATGGAAGTGACAAAAAAGCCTGCGGCTGAAAGCGGCCGGGTATAACGACTATTCAGTTCTTAAGCTCTTTACCGGATTTTGAAGTCCTGCCCGGATGGCCTGGAAGCTGACTGTGAGGATGGTGATGAATAGTGCACCTGCCCCGGCCGCTGCAAAGATCCACCAGGATAGGCTGGCCCTGTATTCATAATTTTGTAACCAGTTATGCATAAAATACCAGGCAACAGGTACAGCGATCAGAAAAGATAACATCACCAGGAAGATGAATTCTTTTGACAGCAATTTCCACACATTGAATACAGAAGCGCCCAACACCTTTCTCACGCCGATCTCGCGGGTGCGTTGTTCGGCCGTAAAAGAAGCCATGCCAAACAAGCCAAGGCAACTGATAAAGATCGCAAGAATAGAAAAGAAGCCGGCGAGTTGACCGATCAGCTCTTCATGGGAAAACTTCCTTTGATAGGCTGCATCTACAAACTTATAGTCGAACGGGCCGGCAGGATTATGCTTTTTGAAAACAGGTGCTACTTTGCTTAAAGACTCCCGGATATTCCCTTGTTGTGACAACTTTAGGTTCATAACGTTCAGGCCCCTGCTTCCCAATACAAATACGGTTGGCTTTACCGGGCTGAAAGGTGATTCCCGGATCATATCACCAATGACGCCGATTACCTGGTAATTACGGCCACTTAACGTGATCGTTTGGTCAAGGGGTTGTTTAAAGGCCATGAGTTTTACGGCCGCCTCGTTAATAATGATCGAACCCGAATCCGTTTTGAAAGTACGGGAGAAATCACGGCCTTCCTTTAATTGCCAGCCAATGGTTTTGCCATAATCATGTGTTATCTTATTCGACATCACCAACGGACGTATATCCGGTGCTTTACCTTGCCACCTGATATCGGTAGTGCCACCGCCTTGTTCTGTTACCGGGTCCGATGAAGCGGCAAATCCTTCCACAGCTCCTGTTTGCAGCAAGTCAGTTTGTAAGGCTTCAAAATGTTCGGAGAGCTCAGGCGTATTCATCTTGATTTCGATCAGGCTGTTACGGCTGTATCCTGCCGGGCGGTCCCTGGCATATTGTACCTGGCGGAAAACGATGGCAGTGGCAATGATCAGTATAATGGAAACACTAAACTGCACCACTACAAGTACCCTTCGGGGTAAGGCGGCATAGCGTCCGGCTTTAAAAGTCCCTTTTAGTACCCTGATCGGATTAAAAGAGGAAAGATAAAGGGATGGATAACTTCCTGCCATCAATCCGGTAATGAAACAAACACTGAGGGCGCATAACCAGAATGGCGCCTGATACCAGGGTATATGCATGCTTTTACCGGTTATATTATTGAAAACAGGTAAGCTCAATTGTACCAGCACAATGGAAAAAACAAAGGCAATAAAAGCAATGAGTAATGATTCACTCAAAAATTGAAGAATAAGTTGACGGCGTGCTGAACCGATTGCTTTGCGAATGCCAACTTCCCGTGCCCTGCGTTCGGACCGGGCCGTACTCAGGTTCATGAAATTAATACAGGCGAGCAACAGCACGAAAACACCGATGATCCCAAAAAGCCATACAAATTGGATTAAACCGCCTGTATTGACGCCATCCTTAAAATCTGAATAGAGATGCCAGCGGCTCATGGGGTGAAGAAAGAAGGCAGGTTTATAGGCAGGCGGATCATCCTTTTTCATACGGATATCTTTGATCTTGGCGGAGACCTGTTTGAAATCCGCGCCTTCTTTTAGCTGTACATAGATCTGCCAGGAATTATTATCCCATTCAGTTTTAGAATCCATGACCCACTTTTCACTGGATGCATACAAGTCCCAGGTACCCAGGAATGACACATCCCTGAATGCACTGTTCGCTGGAAAATCCTGATACACACCGGTTACCTTTACACTATACTTATTGTTAATTGTGATAAGCTGGTTAATCGGATCCTGCTCTCCAAAAAGATGCTTTGCTAGCGTAGCTGATAAAAAGATAGCATGCATATCTTTTAAGCCTTGTATCGAACCTGACTGCATAGGCAGTGATAACATCGTTGCAAAATCAGGCTCCACATACTGACCGGTCTCCGTAAATTTTTTATCTCCTGCAGCAAGTATATCACTGCTTCCTTTCGACAGGCTGACATGTTCAAAATCGGGATAGCTGTTGCGAAGTTCGGCCGCCAGTGGAATGGGCATTACATTGTAAGAGGATTTCTCAGCGCCAAATTGTACAAACTGCCACACCTGGCCGATCCGGTCATAATTTTTGTGCGACCGGTTAAAGGAAAGTTCGTCGTGGATCCATAAACCAATCAATATAGACACCGCCATCCCGATTGCCAACCCGCCAATATTAATAAAAGAGTAACCCTTGTTCCGGAAAAGGTTCCGGTAGGCGACTTTGAAGAAATTCCGGAGCATACTGTTAGTTTGTAAGGAACTAACAAATAGAAAGCCTGAAATTAGGTGGTTGATTTACAGGGAGATGGCAGTAGGCTAACCTGCAAAATGTTCGTTTTTGATACAGTGAATGTCCGGTTTTTCTTTTTTATTATTGGCTGTTGGAGGAGCTGGATGGTTTTTTGTTGAATGCGCTGCCGAGGGTAGTAAAGTTGGCCCTTACGTTCAGGAAGCCAAATACATTGCCCGATTTTGGATCGTATTTGATCTCCAGCGGTATCCAGATATCATCAAATACACGGATACGCAAAGTGCCATTGACGGTGATGCTGTCTTTTCGTTCACTGGCATACGGCTTGTTCAGATGTGTATAACCTCCCGATAATTTGAATTCGGCCCAGGAATGTTGGGTGCGTCTGTTTTTCAGCACCAGGTTCAATCCGGGCTCAAACGTAAAGGCCTGGCGCTTCAGGTCTCTGCCCGTCGTGAGGGTATCATCCAAAAACTGGTACGCCGCTTTGAGGTTCAACTCAAATTCGCACCTCCTGTTTTGCGCTTTTTCGCGGTTGGTGATGCCCTTTAGCAGGTTGGTGGAGAGCACTACGTTGGAGAACATGAACTCATCTTTATACGTGGTATCGCTGATGCTGGCCGTCCACAGCAACCGGTTCTGGAAATCGTTTTTAACGCTGTCGTAGTTTTGCTTGATATAAGTGCGCAGCGATGCTTTGGGATTTTTGTTAATAACTTCCAGCAAATGGACTGTTCCGATCGCTTTTGCGCTGTCTTTGATCACTTGCTGCAATTCCTTGTCCAGGCTATCAAACCTCGCTGTGCTGTCTTTGAAAAAATTCGTTATCTGCGTACTGAACTTATTTTGCTTTTCCCGATCCGTTATAGTGGATACGTAGAGGCCAAGGCTACTTAAAAGTGCACCAGCTTCGTTGTTGGCTTTAGAAACCTCTGTCAGAAAATATTGGGAAATAGTGACGTCCCGCCTGTTGATGATGGCATAGGTAATGCCCGATGAGAAACCATTGAACTTATAGGAAGAGTCGAGTTTGGCGGAAAAGGAAAAGTTGAGGTTCCGCAAGGCGGTATATTTGGTGTAATTGGTATCTATCAGCAGATTGGGATTGGCCCTGGCCATGATGGCAAAGGGGTTGGAAGTGAACTGTAGATCCTTATTCTTGCTGGTAAACCGGTCAAAGGCCAGTTGAAAGAAGCTTTTAAACACGTCCTTATAATTACCCGTGCTCAGGGAATCTGCGGTAATGGTATAGGGCTTTTTTTTGTCGGATTGAGCAATTGTAGTGACTGTTATTCCTATGAAAAGAAACAGCAGTACGGGTAGTTTGAGCATTTTAGTCATGGTTCAATGAATTCGATTATTGAATAACATACAAGCCGTGTATCGGTCCTTCCGGTCTTGGATCGGGTGTTGCAGGAATGGTAGGCACAGAGATGGTAATGACTGCGGCATGAATAGGGGGAGGAGGGTTACCTGTGGCATTGCCATTCAGTGTGATCACGTCGCCCTGTTGTACGTCTGAAAAGAATATATTGGCGGAACTGCTGATGCTTTGCAGGTTGATCAATACGCCTCTCCTGATCAAAGAAGCTGTCATTTGTCCGATACCTCCGTTAAAGGTAACATTGATGGTAGCGGGCATGGAGCCTGCTGTTACTTCGGCCACCAGTGGAATGGAAGGTGGGATCCCGGCAGTTGTTGTAGCGGGAACAGCCGCTTTCTTAAGTGCTGTTTTTTTGGCTGCTTTCTTTTTGGCTGCCTTTTTCTTTGTGGGCATGGTATGTTTTATTTGGTGTACCCAAAATTACCCGCCTGTACTTCCCTCACACCCCGTTAAAACACCCATTATCAGCAGATAAAAACACTTGTATGATCAGCATGGATAGGATACCTGGCAGCTTTTTCGGGTGAGTGTTGAAGCAATTTTCATAATAGCTAACTTAGCGTCATCAAGTATAAAACTGGTACGATGGTCTTATTGCATTTGGAATTTACCGGGAATGGTCAACCCTGCTCAGCGGATGTGGAATTGGAAGGCATTGCCGATTCCTGGGATGCGCATGCGAAAATAAGCGGCCATCCCCATATTCACGAATTGCATGTAAAATGCTGGTTGGGTTCATTCCTGAAGCCGGTATTTGCCTCCCGGGAAGAAGCCATGTTCTTCGAACCGTTGCTGGAAGCCATAGACGAACAGGCCAAACAACAACTGCCTCCTGAGTTTACCGGCTAAGACCGCTGCTACCAATGTAAATAAAAGACGAAATACTTAATTGTTATGACAACTAACCTAAAAAAATTTATTAGCAGATTTGTTACCCTTTCAGATGATGAATTGGATGAGATCGCCGGTAAGTTTAAACGAAAGGTGGTTAAAAAGAATGGTTATGTATTGCGGCAGGGCGATACCTGCAAAGATTTTGTATTTGTTGACAAAGGCTGTCTGCGTTTATATTATGTGAAAGATGGTATTGAAGTATCCGTGTGGTTTGCTTTTCAGCCTTCATCCGCCATTGAAGTGTATAGCTTTATCAGCGAAAAACCTTCAGACTATTTTATGCAGGCAATAGAAGACAGCCAGGTGTTGGTTCTTCCCAAGACAGAACTAAAGAAAATCTATCAATCTCACCCCAAGATGCAGGAGATGATGAGAAATTTTTGGGAAGCTGTGCTTCTTGACCTGATCAGCCGGTTTACAGCATTGGAAACAGATACTGCAGAGAAACGTTACAGGGACCTGTTAAATAACACCGACTATTTGGAAACGCTGCCACAAAAATACCTCGCTTCTTTTATTGGCGTTACGCCCACCTCGCTTAGCCGGATCAGGAAAAGAATCCGCAAAGATCATTAGTTGTCCTGGGGCAACTTTTTTTTAAAAAATGGGTTTAAATTTTGTATTCATAAAAATACAAGCTATGAATGCAGATATTAGAATTAATGTAGTGATAAAAGCTACTCCCGAAAAAGTTTATAAAGCTGTTACAACGCAGGAAGGGATAGAAAGCTGGTGGTGTAAACATACCACAGCCAAACCTGAAGTGGAATTTGTGAACATCTTTATTTTTGGAAAATTCCGGAACGAAATGGAAGTTACTAAGCTTGTCCCCAACAAAAGAGTAGAATGGAAATGCATCAACTCGATTGAAGAATGGATTGGCACCGTCATTTCTTTCGATATGGAAGAAAAAGAAGGAACTACCCTTTTACGCTTTGCACAATCCGGTTGGAGAGCAGCTACGGATACTTTTGCAGGTTGCACTTATGACTGGGCTTTATTTATGAAGAGCCTGAAATCCTTTTGTGAAACAGGAACCGGAACACCTTCTTAAAAAAGATAATTTATTAATCTACAAAAACAGAACAATGACAAAAACAACAAGCAATAAAGTAATGACAACCCAGGAGGTTGCAGCACGATTCAATGAACTTGCTCAGCAAGAAAAATGGTTTGAGATCCAGGATGAGTTTTTTGCAGACAATGTAAGAAGCATAGACCCCCAGAATTCACCGTATTTCGGTTATGCCGAAGGTAAATCTGCTGTTCGCAAAAAGGGCGAGGACTTTGTAAAACGCATAGAAGCGGTTCATAGGGTTTATACAAGCGAGCCTCTGGTAAGCGGTAATCATTTTGCATTAGGAAGAGAAAAAGATATCACGGTGCAGGGGCACGGGAGAATACAAATCAATCAGATAATGCTGTATGAAGTAAAAGACGGTCAAATTGTATTAGAGCAATTCTTTTATTGACCAGATCTGCGACTCGCGAAGAGTTCGCTGAACAAAAGAAACAATCAAATAAAATGAAAATAGGAATTATTGGCGCCGGAGAGATGGGAGGTACTTTGATACGACAATACTCAAAGGCAGGTCACCGTGTAAAAATGGCTAATTCCGGTGAAACCGAAAAACTTAAAAGTTTAGCTGTAGAAACAGGAGCTTCAGCAGTTAAATTAGCAGAGGTTGTTACTGATGTTGATGTAATTGTTATAGCTATTCCATTGATTGGAATACCTAAATTGCCAGCAAGTCTATTTAAAAATACCTCAACTAACACTACCATTATTGATACTTGTAACTATTATCCCATAAGAGATGGTATAATTGAAGATATTGAGAATGGAATGCCCGAAAGTGTTTGGGTGACGAATCAACTTCAACGGCCTGTTATAAAGGCTTACAATAGTATTCTTTATCGTTCTCTGGTTAATTCGGGTCTTACCAAAGGTATTGTATCGCGTTTAGCACTTCCTATTGCCGGAGATGATAAACAATCAAAAGATTTGGTATCTATTCTCGTTGATAATAGTGGATTTGATTCTTTAGACTATGGATCCCTTCAAGATTCATGGAGACAGCAGCCAGGAAGTCCTGCGTATTGTACTGACTTAACTTTGACTCAACTGCAAAAATCCATTAAAAAGGCAAGGAAAGAATTATTACCTGAAAGACGTGAACTCGGGTTGAAATTTATTTTGACGCATGATCCGGAACTGTGGATGGATAACGTGAACCATAATAGAAAAATCTATGAAAGTGATTTAGATGCCTAAATCGGGGATTCAAAAAGAAAAAACTGACCCAAACTAAAAAAGGCTTCAAGTCCAATGACTTAAAGCCTTTTTTAGTTTTCGTGCCCAGGACTGGATTCGAACCAGCACACCCTTGCGAGCGCTGCGACCTGAACACAGTGCGTCTACCAATTTCGCCACCTGGGCAGGTGAGATTCTGAAACCAGAAATCTTGTGTTCGGGGGTGCAAATATAGGACAAATCACAATTGCACAAAAGAGATTTTTTAATTGGTGGCAGCCTCCCTTTTCCAGCCTATCAGCAATACCCCAATGATTACCAGTACAGTGCCCGCAATTTGTTCCAGGAAAATGTGTTCTCCCAATACAAAATGCGCCTGCAGGATCGTGGATACAGGCCCGATGCTGGAAATAATGGCCACATTATTCGAGCCTATCTTCTTCATGCCATACGAGATCAGGAAAGAGGGGATTACCGTTGCTACCACAGCCAGTAGCAGACCATACCACCACAGCCCCGAACTTTCCTGTAAAGCCTTGAAACTGCCGGCAAACAGGAAATGAATAAAAATGCCGCCCGTAGCGGCCAGCATGGCATAAGCCGTGAACTTGGCGGCGCCTATCTTGGGAATAATATACCCGCTGCCGGCTATATAAACAGAATAAGTAATGGCGCAGAGGAAAATCAACAGACTGCCATAAAAAAAGTTAGGGTTATGGGTATCTACCCGCAGCTCCCCAAAATAGGCCAGCCCGATGCCCGCATAAGTGAGCGTCAGCGCTATTTGCTGTACACGCCGCACGGGTTGCTTAAACACGAATGCATTGATGAGCACAGCAAAAGTGGGGTAGAGGAACAGGATCAGCCGCTCCAGCCCTGCAGAAATATATTGTAGTCCCACGAAATCAAACAAACTGCTCAGGTAATAACCAAAAATGCCCAGCACCAGCACGATCAACCACTGCCGCCGGGTAAGCGGCGTGGCGCCAGGCTGTTTAGTCACCACCCAGGCGGCGCCCACATAAAAGGGCAGGGAAAACACCATGCGCAGGGTGAGCAACGTTAAAGCATCTACGGCAACATGGGCAAAAGCCAGCTTCACAATAATGGCCTTGGTGGAGAACATAATGGCCCCCAGCAAAGTGATCGCAAATCCTGCCCACGTAATCGTATTATTTTTTTTAAGCTCGTTCATCAAAATAAAAGCCCTGGCAGCAAGCAGCAACACCCGCGGCCAGGGCTATAGGAGATAATTTATTAAAACCTGAACAACTTACACACTCACATTAAAATCCCTGAGCGCATCATTCAGGCTGGTCTTCAGGTCAGTGCTGGCCTTGCGTTGCCCGATGATCAGGGCGCAGCCCACCTGGTATTCGCCGGCCGGGAATTTCTTGGTATAAGAACCTGGTATTACCACACTGCGGGCGGGTACACGGCCCTTGTATTCCACCGGCTCAGGACCGCTCACATCAATGATCTTCGTGCTCTTGGTCAGCACCACATTGGCGCCCAGCACGGCTTCTTTTTCAACGATCACACCCTCTACTACAATACAGCGGCTGCCAATGAAGCAACCATCTTCAATGATCACCGGCGATGCCTGTAAAGGTTCCAGTACGCCGCCAATACCTACGCCGCCACTCAGGTGCACGCCCTTGCCGATCTGCGCGCAACTGCCCACCGTAGCCCAGGTATCCACCATGGTGCCCTCATCTACATAAGCGCCGATATTTACATACGAAGGCATCAGCACCACATTCCTGGCAATATAAGCGCCGTGACGGGCAATCGCGTGCGGCACGGCACGGACGCCCAGGTCTTTATAATTACTTTTCAGCAGCATTTTGTCATAGAACTCAAAAGGACCTACTGTCCAGGTCTGCATCTGCTGGATGCCAAAATACAACAGGATAGCCTGCTTTACCCACTCGTTCACCGTCCAGCCCTGCTCACCGGGAGATGCTACACGTAACAGACCCTTGTCCACTTCGGCAATGACCGATCTTACCGCTTCACTATATTTATTCTCTTTTAACAATTCCCGGTTATTCCAGGCTTCTGTGATCAGTTGTTGTAATTCCATGAAAAGAAATTTTTGCGAATTTAGGATATGACAGCCAAATTTACCGGAAGAATGACAGAGGGAGGGTTTTGTGTATTATCAGCACACCAATACATTTGCAGCATGGATTTTAATACCGATGTGGAAAACAGCCTGGCAGCATTGCAGGCAGGCGGGATCATACTCTATCCTACCGATACCATCTGGGGCATCGGTTGCGATGCCACCAATGCGGCTGCAGTGCGCAAGATCTATGAGCTCAAGAAAAGGCCGGCGGAAAAAAGCATGATCGTACTGCTGGCCGATGAGCGTGACCTGTTGCAATATGTAGCCAATCCCGACCTGGCCATCTTTGATTACCTTGATACCGTGACCAAACCCACCACCGTTATCTATGAGGGCGCCATCGGCCTGGCCGATAACCTAGTGAACGAGGATGGTTCCATCGCTATCCGGATCGTGCAGGAAACCTTTTGCAGGCACCTCATCAAGCGTTTTCGCAAGCCCATTGTATCTACTTCTGCCAACTTCAGCAATGAACCGGCCCCCCGTACCTTTGCAGAGATACCGGAAGCGATCAGGCAACAGGTGGATTATGTGGTGCAATACCGGCAAAATGATGCTACTATTGCAGCGCCATCTGCTGTAGTGCGATGGGAGCGGGGACAGGTAACAGTGATCAGGCCGTAATTCTAAATGCTAAATCCAAAATCGAACAGTGCAATTCCTCGTCATACAAACCGCTTTTATTGGTGATGTGGTGCTGGCAACAGGCATCATTGAAAAACTGCACCGCCATTTCCCCGATGCGCAGATCGACTTCATGGTGCGCAAAGGCAACGAAGGATTGCTAAAAAACCATCCTTTCCTGCGCGAAGTGCTGGTATGGAACAAACAGCAGGATAAAATGAAGAACCTGCTGAAGCTGCTGCGCTATGTACGCGCCCGGCAATACGATAAAGTCATCAACGTACAACGTTTTGCCGCTACCGGCCTGCTTACTACCTTTTCCGGGGCTAAGGAAACCATTGGTTTTGATAAAAACCCTTTCAGCCGGTTCTTTACGAAGAAAATAAAGCACATCATCAGCGATGGTCTTACCACCCGGCATGAAGTGGAGCGGAATAATGAGCTCATCAAAGAATTTACCGGCGATGACATCATGAAGCCCCGCTTATATCCTTCAGCAGCCGATGAAGCAGCGGTAAAGCCCTACCAGCAGGCTCCCTACATCACCATTTCACCTGCTTCAGTATGGTTTACCAAGCAATACCCGGCCGATAAATGGATACTTTTTCTGAACCGCCTCACACCTTCCTGGCACGTATACCTGCTGGGAGGGCCCGGTGATGCGGAAATAGCGGAAACCATTCAGCAGGGTGCGCCACACCTGACCATTACCAACCTCTGCGGCAAATTGAACTTCCTGCAGTCCACCGCCCTCATGAAAGGGGCGGTGATGAATTATGTAAATGATTCGGCGCCCATGCACTTTGCCTCTGCCGTCAATGCGCCGGTTACGGCTGTATACTGTTCCACTTTACCCTCTTTTGGTTTCGGGCCTTTGTCCGATAAACGGTTCATTGTAGAAGTAGAGGAACCGCTTCCCTGCCGTCCCTGCGGGTTACATGGCCGCAAAGCCTGTCCGTTGGGACATTTTAAATGTGCGTATAACATTAAAGAAGAGCAATTATTGGCTTCACTAAAATAATTTTGCGTTTCGTGTTTTGGGTTTCGCGTTCTTCAAGTGTAACGTATTGACTAATTGCAAAGAGCGTTTTTTAATTTATTATGTCGTATAATACGCGGCAGCAACCCGAAACCCGAAACCCGAAACACAAAACACAAAACCCGAAACGCTTATTTTTGCCCAATGGATATCCGGTGTACCGAAAAAGAAGGCTTTGTTTTCAACAAGATCGCACATGCTGCGGCCGATCTGGGCGTGGAAGCCTGGATCATCGGCGGATTTGTGCGGGACAAACTCATTGGGCGCAATACCAAGGATGCTGATATCGTATGCGTAGGCGATGGTATTGAACTGGCCCACCGCGTGGCCGACCGTTTCAATCCCCGCCCGCATGTTGCTTTCTTTAAAACCTTCGGCACCGCACAGATCAAATTAAAGGACTTCTATCAAAAAGAAGAAAAGGAATCATCTTCAGAAGAAGAATCATCTTCCGAAGACGAATCTGCTCCCCTCTCCTTTAGGAGAGAGCCTGCTCCGCCACAGCGGGAGGCTGGGGGAGAGGCGGGGGAGGCCGGCGAAGCCAGCGCTGCTTTCGAGATCGAATTCGTAGGCGCCCGCAAAGAAAGCTACCGTTACCACAGCCGCAATCCCGAAGTATTGCCGGGTACCATCAAAGACGACCAGGACCGGCGTGATTTTACCATCAATGCAATGGCCATCAGCCTCAATAAGGCCGACTATGGCAGGCTGGTAGATCCTTTTAATGGTGTGAAAGACCTGGAGAATAAGCTCATTCGCACACCACTCGATCCTGCGCAAACCTTCAGTGATGATCCCTTGCGCATGATGCGTGCCATTCGTTTTGCAGCACAACTTGGGTTCTCTATCCATCCGCCTGTTTTCCAGGCCATCAAAGACAATGTGGAGCGTATCCGCATCATTTCACAGGAGCGCATTACGGAAGAGTTGAATAAAATATTAGTAAGCGATAAACCCTCCGTGGGGTTCGATCTCTTATATAAAAGCGGCCTCCTGCACATTATTTTCCCCCAAATGGTCGACCTCGCAGGGGCCGAATATGTTGATGGACTGGGACATAAGGATAATTTTTACCACACGCTGCAGGTGGTGGACAATATAAGCCGCCATACGGGCGATCTCTGGCTGCGCTGGGCAGCCTTATTGCATGATATTGGTAAGCCACCTACCAAAAAATTTGAAACGGGGCATGGGTGGACCTTTCACGGCCATGAAGTTGTAGGAGGGCGGATGGTACCGAAAATATTTGCCCGCCTCAAACTGCCGCAGAATGAAAAAATGCGTTTTGTGCGCAAGCTGGTCGAATTGCATTTACGTCCTATTAGCCTCACTAAAGAAGATATTACGGATTCTGCTATCCGCAGACTCCTATTTGATGCCGGTGATGACATGGAGGCGCTTATGCTGCTGTGCAGTGCCGACATTACCTCAAAAAACAAGCTGAAAGTAAAACGCTACCTCGAAAATTTCGAAATGGTGAAAGAAAGGCTGCGGGAAGTAGAGGAAAAAGACCGTATCCGCAACTGGCAGCCTCCCATTACTGGTGAAATGATCATGGAAATATTTAACCTTACACCTTGTAAACAGGTGGGCGACATTAAAAATGCGATCCGGGAAGCCATTTTGGATGGAAAAATTGACAACAATTATGATGCCGCGTACGATTTTATGATGAAAACGGCGCAGGATATGGGGCTTAAACCTCTCGTATAAATACCATGTGTAAAACTGTTTGCTGGTATGATAGTTGTGCGACAAAAAGATATTAGCGGAATTATATTACTTTTGGAATAATAAACAGCGCAAATTCGTCCCCGGAAAACTGCTGGCAGGTACAATAGCAAAAGCATCATTCACCTGCTGTAAGAACCAGAAACCAAAAACCAGAAACAAGCAATCTTATGGCTGTATTAAAATTCAGGATATACTTTGAAGAAGACGATAGTATTTATCGTGATGTGGCTGTAAAACATACGCAAACCTTCTTACAGCTACACCAGATAATCCTAAAGGCATACGAATTCGACAGCAAGCACCAGGCTACCTTCTACCGCAGCAATGATAACTGGCAGCGGGGAAGGGAGATCAGCTTTGCCAAATACGATAAGCCTTATAAAGTAGCCCCCCTCCTGATGGAGGAAACCCCCATCGGATCAGAGATCCGCGATCCCAACCAGAAATTCATCTACAACTACGATTTTGTAAAAGGATGGAGTTTTATGGTAGAGCTCATCAACGTGTCGAAAGAAGAGAACGCAAAACTGGATTATCCCGCGGTGGTAAAAACTGAAGGTATCGCGCCTTCCCAATATGGTACCAAAGGACTGGTAGGTGATAAACTCACAGAAGTAGAAGAAAAATATGACCTGAAAGCCGGCGCAGAAGGCTTCGGTACAGAAGGCGATGAGGAGGATGAAGGACTGGAACTGGGCGAAGAAGCAGAAGAGGAAGGCGGCAAAGAAGAGGAAATATAAATCAATCCCGGAAATAATAGAGGAGGTGATGTCCATTGACAGGGAGATCACCTCTTTTTTTGTTAACAACAAATGCATGCAGCAAACCTGTATCGTTATTGTAGGCCCTACCGCTGTAGGTAAAACCGCCCTGGCCATCCGGGTGGCGGAACAGTTTGGTACAGCCATCATCTCTGCCGATTCCCGTCAATGTTTCCGCGAAATGACCATCGGGGTGGCAAAACCATCTGCAGCAGAACTGGCGCAGGTAAAACATTACTTTATCAATTCCCACTCCGTGCAGGACGACGTGAATGCGGCGGTGTTTGAACAATACGCGCTGCAGTCCGTTAAAGAAATATATGCCCAACAGCCCATAGCGGTCATGACAGGTGGCACGGGTCTTTACATAAAAGCTTTTTGCGAAGGCCTGGATGATATACCACCTGTATCGCCGGCAATAAGGGAGCGGATCACGGAACAATACCAGCAGCACGGCCTTTCCTGGCTGCAGCAGCAGGTGGCAGCGCAGGACCCCGCTTATTATAATACCGGCGAAATACACAACCCGCAACGGCTTATAAGGGCCCTGGAAGTAAAACAGGCTACCGGCCAGTCAATACGGCAATACCAGCAGGGAAAAAAAGGGGTAAGACCGTTCCGGATTGTTAAAATTGGATTGGAATTACCCCGGGAAGATTTGTACCGGAACATCAACCAGCGGGTGGATATCATGATGCAGCAGGGATTATTGGAAGAAGTACGATCATTGCTTCCCTTCCGCCACCTGAATGCACTGCAAACAGTGGGATACAATGAGTTGTTTAATTACCTGGATGGAAATGACACGCTCAGCGGGGCCATAGAGGCAATAAAAAGGAATACACGGCAATACGCCAAAAGACAAATGACCTGGTTTCGCAAAAGCGTTGATGTACAATGGTTTTCTCCCCACAACGATGCCGTCCTACTCGATTATTGCCGGGCCGCCATGACCGGCCCATAAAACAGGATAAATTCCCTAAGGGTATTTTACCGGCCCTAAGGTGTAATACTTAGTTGAACATAAATTTTGTTAATATTATAGGTAGATAGGGAATTGGATGTGAAAATATTCTAATAAGATATACGATTTTTGTAATGCCAAACAACCAGCCGGGAGCGAATCCCGGCAATCCGTAGAGATCCCCTGTGAGGACTTTTAAAGTGAAGGGTTAAGGTTTTTAAAAGAACCTTGAAAACAAACCCCGCCTTTTCAGGCGGGGTTTACTAGTATTAACTCAAAAAAGTTTCAGTAATGCTGTTCCTTTGATGCTTCACGTTTGTATTGCAGGCTTCACTTCCCACTCGCCATTTACCACTCGCCACTCGCTTCTTACAACTTAATCCCAAACGTCACCATCACATTGCCACTGTTATCCTTAATTGTAGCATATGTATTAGCCCGTGGCGCATCTACACGGTAGGGGAAATGAACATCCTTATTAAGACTGTGCACATAAGTAACATCAATAAAAATACCCTTGTCCCGGTAGCCCAGGCCACCGCTTACATTCATCTTATGGGCCTTCAGTTCCTTATCTTCATAAGGATTGCCATAATACGCAAAGCCAAGGCGTGTCATGATCGTATTGAACTTCAGCTCACCACCCACCCGGAAATTGAAAGCACCTTTATAAGATTGTTTCACGGCTTCCGTTACCTGCTTGAAATATTCTCCTTCGCCATTATCTTCTGCTTCCTTGAATTTCGAACTGCCATAAGTCACATACTCAATATCGGCAGAAATAAAACCCCGTTGACGGGAAATATCCTCCACTTCATTCAGTACATAAGAACCGCTTACCATAAACTTCCAGGGTGATACCAGGTCATACTTGAACGTAGGGTCCTCGCCGTTTTGCAAAGTGGTTGACGTAATACTGTCCACCGGGAAATCCGGGTCAAATGAAGTTTCCAGGTCGGTCACCATCTTGGAGGTCATCTTTTCTTTCAAAGCATACAGGCTTGGACTGTGTGCTGCAAACCCAATGCGTAACCTTTCCACCGGTTTAAAGATCACACCCAGCTTGGCGTTAAAGCCCACGCCTTTGGAAGTAAACTCTTCTGTGTATTTGGAGTAGGAAAATTCATTCTGGTCATTATTCGTGGGGTCCGATTCCCGGAACATACTGTTGCGCTGGAAATTCACAATAGGAATACCTACGCTGCCGCCGATATACAGCTTATCGTCCATATTAGCGGCAAAGCCGAGCGCGATCTCAGTGATGCCTCCCTTGGTAGTGCTCTGGAATTCCTGGTTCACGGTGCCAATATCTTCTGCCCGCGAAAAAACAGTACCCTGGCCACCGGGACCAGGTTCCACATCCACCAGGTAAGTATACAGGGCCATCCGGGTAAGGAGCGACAAACTGTAATCATTAATACCGTTTTGGATGATCTGCTCATCCGTCAAAGAAGGATTATTGTCCCGCTGGTTGGCGTAATAATTGAAAAAATCATTGGCCAGCGGCTCGGTAAAGGAGCTGTAATCGTTTGTGCCTTTATAATAAGTGCTGCCGGCAAAATTGGCGGTCCGGTTCACACCAATACTGAAGGCCTTGCTGGTCCACCGGCTGTACTTATCGCCATAGCCAAATACAAGGCCCGAGGCACCCAGGTTAAAGCGGGTGAGGCGGTCGGCAGTAGCATTGGTTTCCCGGAAACTGCCTTTGCTGCCGGCCAGCGTAAGGCCGGGGCTCAATACAAGCTCACTGGTTTTATAAAAGCCAAGTCCGGCAGGGTTTACCCACAGGTTCGTGATCTCTCCGCCCAGCGATCCCATAGCGCCGCCAATGGCCTGGCTGCGGGCCGAGCCCGATGGAACGTTCCAGCTCATACGCAGGGCGTCTTCCGGTATCTGGGCTACTGCCTGCTGTCCGGCAAACAATACAGCGATCAGGTAAAATTTTCTGTTCATGTGTTTGAATTCAAAATGATCGGGGAGTACAAAAAAAGAGGAATCAAAATTCAAGACATCTTAAATCCTGGTTCCTCTCATAATTATTTAATACAGTTAGTTGCCACGGCTTGGCCTGCTCACGCCGCCGCCACCGCTACTGCTGCTTCCGCTGCTGCTGCTTGATGAAGAGCTGCTGCTGGAAGAGGAAGAAGAAGGTGTATAGCTGCGGGAAGACGAAGACTCGGAAGGAGTATATGTCCGCGTTGGCCTGCTGTCCGAAGAAGACGGGTTGTAATAACTATTCCGGCTGCTGCTGTTGTTGTCATTGGAAAATACCTTCCGGATGCTGCTGCCCAGGCTGCTGTTGGTGGTATTGCGGTTATTATAACTGGGAGCGCCATACCGCAGTCCCGTTTTGGAAGCACTGAGCGGTCTGTTGGCATTATTGTAATTGGTATTCGTGTACCGGTCAAGGCTGAACTTACGCACAGCAGTATAGGCCGGCTGATTTACCTTCGGATTTACAATAATAATTCCACCGCAGTAAGGATTGTAATAGCTGTTCCAGCGGTACATGCTATTCCAATAATTGTTAAAATAGTAGGGATTATAAGAATAGCTGTTAAAAGCCCAGCTATTGTAATTCCAGTCATAATCGTCAAAGGCGCTCCAGCGGTAACGGTCACGTACACGCATCCGTAGCCAGCGGTCGTCATAAGAAGAGTATTCGTCCGCGCGGTAATAGCCGTCCCGCTTCTTTTCAGTTTCCACATAAGCGGCGCCTTCGCGGGCTGGTGAGTAATACACATCATCAGGCGTTTTCGTTTGCCCTGATCTGTATACGGAGCAACTGGTAAACGCAGTTACTGCTATGGCAGTGAAAAGTAAAAGTCGGGACATGGCGGGTTCTGATTTTAAAGTTTTAGGATCAGGTTGCTGACTGGGCAATCTTTCAAAATAAAATTACAATAAAAAGGCGGCCTTTGCTATTAAAAAATGCAGGCAGAATGTTAAAGTTGACCGTGAAAATCAGCTACAAAGCCCCGTTTTTGACCGATAACGGGCACTTCCGCACCGACCACCCCAAAAGCCGCCAGCCAACAACCAACAGCTAATAGCTAACAACTAACCTCCCCGCCTTTCCGCCTTCCTCCAAAGGAATTCTGTGGACCGACAACCAGGCAGCCAGAAGCTAACCGCTGACACCTCCTTATCCAGCCAATCCTTTCAATCCTACAAATCCAGGTTCCGACACAATAAAATACTCATCAACACTTTACATACCCGAAGCCAAATTTTCCTTACCTTGAATCTACAATCAATGGGTATGACGATCGGAATTTTGAAAGAATCATCAGCCGAGACACGCGTATCCCTGCTACCTGAAGCGGTAGCTACGCTCACCAAAAAGAACATTGCAGTATGGGTAGAGCAGGGGGCAGGGGAGAAAGCCTGGAGCAACGATCAGGAATATGCCAAAGCAGGAGCCCAGATCAAAACCCGGCAGGAGGTATTGAAGTCCTCCGATATTATCCTCTCCATCCACCAGTTCCCGGAAACAGAATCGCTCGCTGCGAAGATCCTCCTCGGAGTATACCAACCGCTGTCGCATCCCGGACTCATGCAGGACTGGGCCAAACAGGGCATCACTTCTTTCAGCCTCGACATGCTGCCCCGTACCACCCGTGCGCAGAGTATGGACGTCCTCAGCTCCCAGGCCAACATAGCAGGCTATAAGGCGGTATTGCTGGCTGCTAATAACTACGGGCGTTACTTTCCCATGTTCATGACGGCTGCCGGCAGCATTGCACCGGCTAAAATATTGATCCTCGGTGCCGGGGTGGCCGGTTTGCAGGCCATTGCCACTGCCCGGAGATTGGGCGCAGTAGTGGAGGTCTTTGATACCCGGCCCGCCGTGAAGGAAGAAGTAATGAGCCTCGGCGCCAAATTTGTGGAAGTGGAAGGCGCTGCCGATGCTTCCAAAGCCGGTGGCTATGCAGTAGAGCAAACAGAAGAATACCAACAGCGGCAGCAACAAAAAATTGCCGAAAGCACAGCCAAAGCAGATATCATCATCACAACAGCGCAGATACCCGGTAAAAAAGCGCCCATACTCATCACAGAAACCATGCTCGGCAACATGCGTCATGGTTCAGTGATCATTGACCTCGCAGCCGCCACCGGGGGCAACACGCCTTTTACAAAGAACAATGAAACGGTAACCATTAATGGTGTGCGCATCATGGGCGACAGCAACCTGCCCGCCACCATGCCGGCAGATGCCAGCAAGCTCTATGGTAAAAACATCCTGAACTTTTTACAGTTGATCATTAACAAGGAAAGCGCCATTCACCTCAATTGGGAAGATGACCTGGTAAAGGGCGCTTGTATCACACACAACGGGGCAGTGACGCACGAGCGGGTAAAGAATGCATAGTCTACATTAAAATTCTTAATACATGGAAGCAGTTTTAAAATGGCTATCCGACAACCAGCAGATCATCTACATCGTCATCCTCATGATCTTTGTAGGTATTGAGGTCATTGGCCGTGTGCCCAGTGTGCTGCACACGCCCTTAATGAGTGGCGCCAATGCCATACACGGGGTGGTCATCATCGGGGCCATCATCGTCATGGGAAAAGCGGAGGGGGATAACTATATGGCGCTCATACTCGGCTTCCTCGCCGTGGTATTGGGTACGCTCAACGTGGTAGGCGGCTTTGTGGTAACCGACCGGATGTTAGAGATGTTTAAATCGAAGAAAAAGTAACACCAACCTATGGAATTCAGTATACTCACGCTTTGTTACCTGATCGGCTCTGTAACATTCATCATTGGTCTTAAAATGCTGTCCAATCCGGCCACGGCCCGCAGGGGCAACCTGGTGGCCGCCGCTGGTATGACGGTAGCGATCATAGGCACCATCTTCCTGTACCGGGATGATGAATCGGGTGAAAAACTGCACAACTATATTTGGATATTCAGCGGGCTTGTCATTGGTGGTATCATAGGCACCCTGGCCGCGAAAAAAGTGAAAATGACGGCCATGCCCGAAATGGTGAGCCTCTTCAATGGTATGGGCGGCGCCTGCGCGGCACTCATCTCCATCATTGAATTCGGGCATTATGCGGCCAATGGTTTTAAGAATACCATTCATCTTGAACTGGGAGAGCAGACGGATGATGCCATCCTGTCGCTGGGCGTGCAAACCGGTGTACTCATTACTATCTTCGCCGGGCTCATCATTGGTTCTGTTTCCTTTGCCGGCAGTATGATCGCCTGGGGCAAACTCAATGGTAAGGTCAAAGACTTTGCTTTCAAAGGACAGCACATTGTCAACCAGGTCATCCTCGTAACCATCCTCGGCTTATCTGTTTTCCTCATCTATAAGATCAGGGCCAGTGTAGGGGCTATGGACGACGCGCCGCAGGTGGCATTGAACATCGCTTACATCTCCTGGCTCTTCTATGGAGTACTGGCATTATCGCTCATCTACGGCGTATTCTTTGTAATGCCCATTGGCGGGGCTGATATGCCGGTGGTCATCTCCCTGCTCAACTCCTTTACCGGTGTGGCCGCTGCCTGCGGCGGTTTCCTCTATGACAACAAAGTAATGCTCACCGGTGGTATCCTCGTAGGCGCTGCCGGTACGCTGCTCACTATACTTATGTGTAAGGCCATGAACCGTTCCCTGCTCAATGTGCTCATCGGTTCATTTGGCGGCGGCAATAACGGCGGTGGTGGTGGCGCCAAAAAAGACCAGGGCGCTTACAAAGAAATATCCATCAGTGATACGGCCGTTATCATGACCTATGCTCACAAAGTCATGATCGTGCCGGGTTATGGTCTCGCGGTGGCGCAGGCGCAGCATGCCTGCCATGAACTGGAAAAACTGCTGGAAGGGAAAGGGGTGGATGTTAAATACGCCATACACCCGGTGGCAGGCCGCATGCCCGGCCACATGAACGTGCTGCTGGCAGAAGCGGATGTGAACTACGACAAACTGCTCGAAATGGAGCAGGCCAATGAAGAATTTGCCACTACCGATGTGGTGCTGGTGCTGGGAGCGAATGATGTGGTCAACCCCGCTGCCAAAACCGATACCGCTTCTCCCATCTATGGCATGCCCATCCTCGATGTGGAGCTGGCCAAAAACGTCATCGTCAACAAGCGCAGCATGAAGCCTGGTTATGCCGGCATTGAAAACGATCTTTTCTTCCAGCCCAAGACCTCCATGCTCTTTGGCGACGCCAAAAAAGTATTGCAGGATTTGATTGCGGAGATCAAGAACCTGTAACACCAACCAATAAGAACCCCATAACCTCAATATCCCGTTTTGGCAACTAACAAAACTTATACAACCCCTGTATGGTGGATAGCCATCATTATTGTTATAAAAATAGGACTAACAGCTTTATTTATCATGGGAATACAGCGGGTACAGGCAATGAATGACGACTATCGAAATGCACAAATCGACAGGATTGTCATCAATCAACTCATTACCCAGGGCGTTTACATCGTCATATTATTGGCCGAAGTAATTACCTACTGGAAAATCCGTGAGCGGATCATCAAAAAGGGCCTCGTATGGGGACATATAATGGGATTGCTGACAGCATTTGTTATACTGCCGGTTGCTTTCATGCTTTACACCGCCTGGCTGACTATGAACAGCGGTGGGGGCGACGCTGGCAATAAACTGCGTATTGCTGGTACTTTCCAGACAGTGATGATATGGTCTGCATTAATAATTGGCCATACATGCTTTGTAATGGTATTGATCGATGCCTTTAAAAAGCACCCCGAGCCTGAACTGGAACAACCCGCACCCGATAGCCCGGATATCCTGAATGATTACGCGTAATCCCAGGTGCCTCACTGCCCGGGAAGCAATTACTTTTTCAGCCGTACATTTGCCGGATTAATCAATAGCATTTGAACTTACCACCCGCATTACTAAATTCCCTCGAAGGGATTAAGGGATACAACCGCGCATCGTTCGAAGCCGTGCACCATTCCGGTGAACAGGTCACCTCTATCCGCTTTAACCCTCAAAGGCCCCACTCGCCACTCACCATTCACTACTCGCCGATTCCCTGGACCTCCCATGGCTACTACCTTTCCGAACGCCCTTCCTTCACCTTCGATCCTGCCTTCCACGGCGGATTATACTACGTGCAGGAAGCTTCCAGCATGTTCCTCGAACAGGCGCTGAAACAGACCACTGATCTGTCTAAAGATATGCGTGTGCTCGATCTCTGCGCAGCGCCGGGTGGTAAATCCACGCTCATCCAGTCGCTCATCACGCCCAATAGCTTGCTGGTAAGTAATGATGTCATCAAATCAAGGGCGGCCATCCTCGAAGAGAACCTGACCAAGTGGGGCGCCGCCAACGTCATCGTTACCAACAATGATCCCGCCCATTTCGCCAAACTGGAGAACTTTTTTGATGTCCTCGTCATTGATGCGCCCTGCAGTGGCAGCGGCTTATTCCGGCGCGATGAAGAGGCCATTGCCGAGTGGAGCGAACAAAACGTACAGCTTTGCTGCCAGCGCCAGCAGCGCATACTGGCCGATAGCTTTGGCGCACTCAAAGAAGGCGGCGTGCTCATCTATTCCACCTGTTCTTATTCAAGAGAAGAAGATGAAGCGATAGTAGACTGGTTGCTGCAGGAATTTGACCTCGAAAGCCTGCCCCTGCAAACACAACCGGATTGGGGCATTATAGAAACCACCAGTGAAAAAGGAAAGGGATATGGTTATCGTTTCTTCCCCGATAAAGTGAAGGGAGAGGGGCTTTTCCTCGCCTGCTTGCGCAAACAGACCGGCACGGGCACAACGGTGCGTGCACCTAAAAAATCAAAATGGCAAAAACTGTCCAAAACAGAAGCAGCCATCATCCAACCCTGGCTCAAAAAAGAGGCGCCCGTACAACTATGGAAGCAGGGTGATATGATCATTGCCTTTCCAACTGCCCTGGAGGAAGAGCTGTTCATCCTGTCCGACCACCTTTACCTGCGCAAAGCCGGTATAATAATTGGTAAAATAGCAGGGAATACCCTGGTACCCGATCATGCCCTGGCGCTCAGCAACCTCCTGTCGGAAAATATTGTTGCGGTATCGTTAAAAAAAGAAGCCGCATTACAATATTTGCGGAGGGAAGAAGTTAAAATAACAACCGCTCATACAGGCTGGACATTGGTATACTATGAAGGAATTGCCTTGGGTTGGATCAAAGTTTTACACAATCGTATCAACAACTACTATCCGTCGGCATGGCGTATATTGAAAAGTAGTAACAATTGAAAATATTCCACATCTTTGCACCGTGATGAAATTCATGTCTATGTTGAAAATCAAAGTATTACTTCTTGTATTCGTATTCCTGGCAGGCACGGTAAGCGCACAACAGCTCAAAGTGCAGGGTGTATCGCCCGCGCTCTACCTCACGCACACCGTGGCAGCCAAAGAAACCTGGTATAGTATAGGTCGTTTATACAATGTAAGTCCTAAAGAAATTGCACCGCTCAACAACAGCAGTATAGACAAGCCCCTGGCGATCGGGCAGGCATTAAAAATACCGCTCACCACCAACCTGTCGGTAGATGGAACAAAAGCGGCTGATGAAGTATTTGTACCGCTGTACCATACTGTACAGGAAAAAGAATGGTTATACCGCATCAGCCAGAATCACCACAAAGTGCCGGTGGCCAACCTGGAAAAATGGAACAACATCACCAACGACCAGTTAAAGCCCGGCATGAACCTCATTGTAGGTTACCTGAAAGTAAAGCAGGGCCAGAGCGCACTGGCTGCTTCCGGTACCAATAAAATCGTGGCAGTAACGGCAGCGCCGCCGGTGGCCAAAACTGAACCGGTAAAAGAAGAACCGAAAAAAGAAACACCGGTTACCGTGTCCAATCCTGCTGCAACCACCACCAATCCGCCGGCATCGGCCACGAAGGAACCCACTGCCGGTACAGTCAAAACAGAAGAGCCTAAAACGGGGGCTGTTACGCCGGTAAAGCCTGCCACAACGCCGGCCACTACACCGGCGGCTACTACCACTACAACAACGCCTGCTGCTACTACCTCAACAACCAATAACAACCCACCCGCGAATACCAACTTCAAAGGAGGCTATTTCAGGTCGCAGTATGGAGAGTCGGGTAAAAACACGGCGGGCAATGCCGGTATCTTCAGGAGTACCAGTGGTTGGAAAGATGGTAAATACTATGCGCTCATGAACAATGTGCCTGTGGGTACCATCATCAAAATTACCTTTACCACTACGCAGAAGACCATTTATGCCAAAGTGCTGGGCCAGTTGCCGGAAATGAAAGAAAGCATCGGCCTCATGGTCCGCCTCAGCGACGCCGCCGCTTCTGAACTCGGCGCCGAGAACGCCAAATTTTATGTAGATGTGAAATACTAAACTAAAACCTGTATCCTCTGAGGAACTCCTCAATCGTCATCCTTTTCTTCCCCTCCAATTGTAGATCCAGCACATGGATATAACCATCTGCACAGGCAAACTTCAGGTACGTCTTCCCGTTCGTATCCGCTGTGCCGATAGGAATAGTAGGGGGCGCGATCTCTTTCTTAGAGTGGTATATCTTCAACACCTTATCCTGCAGGTACGTAAATGCACCAGGGTAAGGCGATAGTCCGCGGATAAGATTATGTATTTCAAAGGACGTCTTATGCCAGTCTATCTTACACGTCTCCGTAAAGATCTTCGGTGCATGTTTAAGAATAGTTGTTGCTTCATCGCCGCTTGTCCGGTTGTCGGTATCAATGATCGGCTTCGGTGTTCCGGCTTCAGACTTCAGGATTCCTGCCTGCGGTTGCTCCTCAATCGTCCCTGTCACCAGTCCTTCTACGGTTTTCACCAGCAACTTGGCGCCTACTTCTTTCATATAATCGTGTACATCGCCGGCGGTGTCATCTTCCCCGATGGCAAAACTGTTCTGTAATAAAATATTGCCCGTGTCTATTTCATGTTGCAGCTTGAAAGTGGTAACACCGGTTTCTATTTCTCCGTTGATCACGGCCCAGTTGATGGGCGCGGCGCCACGGTATTGGGGCAGCAAAGAGCCATGCAGGTTGATCGTGCCCAGGGGGGGCATATTCCATACCACTTCAGGCAGCATCCGGAAGGCGACGACCACCTGCAGGTCGGCCCGCAGGGACTGCAGGGCTTCCAGGAAAGCAGGGTCTTTCAGCTTCACCGGTTGCAGCAGGTGCAGGCCATTGGTCGCAGCATATTGCTTGACGGCACTTTCATTCAGTTTCATGCCCCGTCCGGCCGGTTTGTCCGGCGCCGTTACCACGCCTACAATGCGCGCACCCGCTTTCACCAACGCATCCAGCGAAGCTACCGCAAACTCCGGCGTACCCATAAATACGATCCTTGTATCCTTTAGCTGATCATTCATCATCATTACTATTATTGCATTAATCTGTTAATGGACATCCGTTAATCTACAGTAACCTTACTTTCCCCGCAGTGTCTCCCGAAGGGGACGCTGCGGCTTAAAAAAACGCCTCTCTCGCCTTTGTCATTTCGAACCCGCCATATGTCCCTGCCTTATCAGCAAGCAATGCGGGTGAGAAATCTGCCTGCGAGGCAAACGCTTCGACGCAAACGCAAACCGAAGCAAACGCCCTCGTTGCCTCAATGCCTTGTTGCCTTTATTCAAAATCCTCATAAATCAAATACTTCTTCCTGATCTCCTTAAACGCCTGCAACCCCGGCTCCCAACTCTGGCGTATCGCTTCTTCAGATTTCCCCTCCTTCACCTGTCGCATCAGCAGATCATTCCCCGCCAGCTTATTGAAAAAATTATGCTGAAGGAAGAAAGAATCTTTGCGCGGGAATAGTTTATAAGCTTCCAGCAGGTACTTGATCTGTACCCGGTTATTCACCCTGGCCAGTACTTCCGCGGGCTGACCGCTCAGGTCCCAGCCATAACAAACCTGGTCCTTCAGCTTGGGATGCGTAGCGCCCGGCTTACTGAGCGGAGTAAACGAAACAAGATGCTTGGGCAGGGAAGGGTGGCCAAACAACTGGAAAGGCTTCTCCGTTCCCCGGCCTTCACTCAGCACAGTGCCTTCAAAAAAACAGGTGGAGGGATACCAGTAAATAGATTGAATATTGGGCAGGTTGGGAGAGGGCTTTACCGGCAACACATACTTACTGGTGTGGGTATAATGACTGCAGGGAATAATTGTCAGGGAAAATGTTTTAGCGCTGGTAGGTGCCCGCCTTCTTTCCATGGCTGCCCGTTCGGGGGAGGAGGGGATATTGATCGGGGCGGTAACAGGTTTGCTCAGCCATTGTTCGCCGGCCAGCATATAGGCATACTCCCCGATCGTCATACCATATACAATAGGCACAGGCTGCATGCCTACAAACGACCGGAAAGCAGTATCCAGTACCGGGCCATCTACATAAAACCCATTGGGATTGGGACGGTCAAGTACAATAAGCGGCTTATTGTTTTCAATAGCCGCCTCCATATACTCCTGCAGGGAAGAAATATAAGTATAAAAGCGGGTGCCCACATCCTGGATATCAAACAGCAGGATATCGGCGTGCTGAAGATCATCGGCCGAAGGGCGGTGCTTACTGCCATACAGCGATACCACCGGGATACCGGTCTGCGCATCTGTATAATTGCCTACTTTTTCACCCGCGTCAGCGGTGCCCCGGAAACCATGTTCAGGGCCAAAGATCACCGTGATAGTAACACCCTTTTCTTTTAGTACGTCAACGATATTCCGGTTACCAATAACAGAGGTATGATTGGCAAAAACAGCCACGCGTTTCCCTTGCAGCCGGGGCAGGTATTGGTCCAGTCTTTCCGCACCCGTGATAATGCCCGATGCCAGCCTCAGATTGCTGTCCCCGGACTTCCGACCTCGGACTTCCGACTTCAGACTTCGCACTTGAGTAACAGCGCCAAGACCCAGCGCACTTACCATCAAAAGGAGAAGAATTCGACCCATAGTCTTAAGTAATTGAAATTCAAAGATAGCTATTGTTACCCTTGCAAGACGCTGCCTGCCACATCCCCGTTGCCTCATGCTTGCAACCGGGTATCCGCCGGCCTATTTATAACCTAAAATTAATCCGGTTGTATAAATCGCGGCAGCAACCCGGAACTCCCAACCCGAAACCCGAAATTCCATGCTGGTCTGGTTTTTTTCCCGTTACTTTGCCCGGAGTGACCGGTCTTTTTTCTTGTCGTGCCTGATTAGAAACGAGGTGGTGACTGCCGTTTTAAAACATTCTAAAAACAATTTTCTGATGCAACAAGCAAAAGCGGGTGATACTGTAAAAGTGCACTATCATGGCCGGTTAACTGATGGAACTACTTTCGACTCTTCTGAAGGTCGTGAGCCCCTCGAATTTGAAGTAGGAAGTGGTGCGGTGATTGCGGGGTTCGACAATGGCGTAACTGGTATGTCAGTAGGTGAAAAAAGGACCATCCAGATACCGGTTGAGCAGGCCTATGGCCCTAAGGACCCCGGCATGCTGGTAGAGTTCCCCAAAAGCAACTTCCCGGAAGACATGGCCCCCGAGCTGGGCATGCGCCTCAACATGACCAATGGTTCCGGACAAGTAATCCCCGTTGTGATCACCGACGTAAAGGAAGACACAGTCATCCTCGACGCCAACCATCCCCTGGCCGGTGAAGACCTCATTTTCGACATCGAACTCGTATCCATCGGTGGCGGTGCTTCCCGCATCATAATGCCTTGATTTTCTGTGCAGGAAACTGCATTTTATCATAGTAAAAGCCCGGTATGAACTTACCGGGCTTTTTTATATTTTGGCCCCAAAGTTTATACCCTATGAAACGCATGTACGCCACTATCCTTGTATTCTTTTTTGTAGTAAGTGCGCAGTTCACCAGCGCCCAGGAATCCGATTCGGCCATTGCCGCCCGCAATGCGCTCCAGTATGCAGATAAAATCGTGAAGGCTAATTTTTACCAGGATTGGAAGAGCTACCTCGACCTCTCCTGCTATTCCGCCATAAAATACTACGGCGGCCCCGAACAGTTTAAGGAACATATAGTGATGATCTACTTCCGCAATGAGCCCAAACTGGAAGAGAAACCCGAAACCCTGCGTATGCTCGAGTTAAGGAATGACTTTGACCAATGGCAATGTGTGATAGAAAAAGTGCGCAATACCTTTCTCAACGACAAAAAGGCCATTGTCTATACCTACCTCATAGGACAGTCGCTCGATGCCGGTGTTACCTGGAAATTCATTGATGTCAGCCACAATAAGGTGGAAAACGTAGTACCTATCCTGCCTACTGTTTTTACAGACCTGACCATACCGCCAGGCAAGACAGTTTTCCCGGATGAGGTAGCCGCACAGGCCGCTGCCGAAGAAGAAGCTGCCGCCAAAGCGCCCGTCAAAAAGAAAGCTACCAAAAAACGCTAATCAACCTCTTTATCATAGTAGTAGTTAGATGGTCGGTCCCGCTTCGGCGGGGCTTTTTTATTTCTTGTCCCACCACCTTCTATACCCACCAAACACCAGGCCCAGCACCAGCAACCCCGTCGCCACCACCGATCCCTCAAACCCAAATGCCCCGCCGGTAAGCAGCTCATCCCCCTTACGCTCCATATGCCAGATGCTTTCCAGGCCAAACCCGCTTACCTCATAGCCCAATACCGCTCCCTGGAAAAAATTCCAGCTAAAATGAAAAAACAGGGAAAACCACAGGTTACGTGTATAAATATAATTAATGCCCAGCAGCAGGCCGCCCGCCAGTAAATTCACCAGGGCAATGGGATGCAGGTGGGCATTACCCAGGTGGGTAAGGGTAAACAGCAATGCCGAGGCCCCCAGCGCCGGCCATTTGTCCAGCGACGACAACAAATTATTCAATATATATCCCCGGAATACCAGTTCCTCACTCAGGGCCGTAAACAGGAACAACACCAGCCCGGTGGCAATGGCGCCTGCATCCAGGCGGGTGTCTGTCCAACTAATAGCGTGCAGGGAGAACAGGACCAGGGAGCCTATGCCCAGCAATACAGGCCCCAGCAGGAAACCCGCCCAGGCGTCGCGCTGATGGCCTTTCCAGGCAAATCCCATACTAAAAACCGGCTGCCGGTCTATAAAACGGCGGAACAGCAGCGTGGTGGCGATAGCGAGTACCCCGCTTACCACCAGCACCAGGGCATTCAAAGTGGGATCATGGATGATCGTTTCCACAGGAGTGCCTGCGTTGCGCAAGGCCCACACAGCGCCGGCGATAGCGCCGGTAAGAAAATAAATACCGATATACACGATAAAAAGAACGAGTGCGCGTACCCAGCCTTGTTGAATAACGGGCGGGGGGGTATTGGTGAATGCCATAATAATATATCTTGCCAAAAATACAATGGCATGTTCGATAATTACCAGTTTACTGTCCGGGAAAAATTTATAAGCTACGTGCAGATAGATACGCAGAGCGATCCCCAGTCCAAAACCTTCCCTTCTACCGAAAAACAAAAAACACTGGGCCGCTTGCTGGTGCAGGAACTGCAGCAGATGGGCCTGGCCGATGCCCACCTCGATGAACAGGGTTATGTATATGCCACCATCCCCGCCAATACCGGTAAACAGGTGCCGGTGATCTGTTTCTGTGCGCACATGGATACAGCGCCCGATTGCACCGGCACAGGGGTGAAGCCCATCATACACCACAACTATGATGGCGGCGATATCGTACTGCCCGATGATCCCACGCAGGTCATTTCACCAGCCGATCATCCTTACCTGCGTAAAAAAACAGGAGAGGATATTATTACTGCTTCCGGCACTACCTTGCTGGGTGCGGATGACAAGGCCGGCGTAGCAGTCATCATGGACATGGCCAATTACCTGTTAACCCATCCGGAACTCAAGCATGGTACCATCAAAATACTATTTACGCCCGATGAGGAAGTAGGGCGTGGAGTGGATAGGATAGACCTCCAAAAACTGGGGGCCGACTTCGGCTATACCCTTGATGGCGGTGAGCGTGGATCATTTGAAGACGAGACCTTTTCGGCCGATGCGGTCACCATCACCTTCCATGGCATCAGCGCCCATCCCGGTTATGCCAAAGACAAACTCGTCAATGCCATCAAAGTGGCGTCTTACTTTATTGATCTGCTGCCCAAAGATGCCTGGTCGCCCGAAACCACGGAAGACCGCTATGGTTTTGTGCACCCCGTACACATCCAGGGCATTGCAGAAAAAGTAACGGTGGAATTCATCATCCGCGACTTCTATACCCATAAACTGGTCGCCTATGAAAACTCCCTGCGCGATGAACTGGAATATGCCTTAAAGAAATTCCCCGGCGCCAAAGCCGACTTCGTCGTGAAAGAGCAGTACCGCAACATGAAAGAAGTGCTCGACAATCATCCGCAGGTATCGGAATACGCAAAAGAAGCCATTACGAGGGCCGGCGTAGCCGTCATTGAAATGAGCGCCCGCGGCGGCACGGATGGCTCAAGACTTTCCTTTATGGGCCTGCCCTGTCCCAACCTCTTTACCGGCGAAATGGCCTTCCACGGCAAGCATGAATACGTAAGTGTGCAGGACATGCAAAAGAGCGTTGAAACAATAATTCACCTCGCAGCTATCTGGGAAGAAAAGGCGTAAATTACAGTCCAACCCAACCTTTTATCCTTTCAGCCCGTCAGTAAAAGTGCTGGTGCCTGAAAACGTTTAATTTCCCCGCAGTCTCCCGTAGAGCTTGTCCCGCGATAGCGGGAGGACGCTGCGGCCTCAGTAACGTTACACCCTTCGTTGTCGTTTCGAACGCAGCGCAGCGGAGTGAGAAATCTGGTATCGAAGCAAACGTACCCGCAACTACCCGCATCATGCGAAACGCCATACTCCTCATATTAACCCTTTCTTCCTGGTGCGCCTCCGCCCAAAACCTCATTCCCAACGGCGGCTTCGAGGACGAGAACATCTGTGTGGAGTACAACCAGAACTGTGCGCCTGAAGCCTGGATCGCCAATTCCCTTTGGGCCAACTATTACTACTACACCCCCGGCAAGGCCTATGACGGATCACACTTTGTCGGTCTCTCTGCAGGCGATGCTTACCAGAAAGCTGCACACAACTTCATCCGCACGCGTTTACTCTGCGGATTGCAGGCAGGCCACCAATACCAGTTGGAATTTTGGGTGCGTTCACGGCACGATATACTCGACAGCATAGGCGTCTACTTCAGCCCGGGCGATTTCTTATTTGAGAAGCGCGACTTCAAGCAACTACAACCCCAGCTATGGGCCACCAATACGCTCGATACCTTATACCAGGACCCCAATCGCTGGCAAAAAGTGCGGCTCATCTATACCGCCGCCGGCAATGAAGGCTACATCACCATTGGCAGCTTTAATCGCAAGGAGTATACATTCAGGGGATTGCCGGATTTCAAGCGGGAATACTACTTCTTCCTCGATGCCGTATCGCTCATTCCGCTGGATAAAAAAGAGCAGCTATGTCCGCAGGCGGACAGTATAAAAAAAGACATCTATATCGAAAACCCGCGCCATGACTTCCTCAAGCGCCTGGTATACATCAATTCCCGTAATCCGCCGGCGGTGAAGCCATTACCCAAGACCGTTACCGTCGCACGGGTCATGCCTCCCCCGCAGCACATAGATACCCTCATCATACCGGATATCTTCTTCAATACGGCCAGTTACCAGTTATCGCCCAAAAGCTATGGCCTGCTGGATAGCTTTACCAACAAGCTCCGCACCTTCACCATTGATTCGGTTGTCATTGAAGGGCATACCGACAGTGTGGGCACACTCACATACAACGAAGCCTTATCCCGCAACCGTGCCAATGCTGTCAAAGGATACATTGCCGGCAAACTACCACCCAACAAAACCACCTTCACCAGCCGTGGCTTTGCCTTCTTCAAACCCGTCCGCAGCAACCGCACGCCCGCCGGCCGCCAGCAAAACAGAAGAGTAGAGATCTATGTATACCGGAAAGTATAACCCATAACGGATACCAGGGCTGATCGCCGGGAACAAAATATATTTCCACTTATTGGGGGAATGAGCTAATTTATTGCCTATAACTGCCAAAACGCTTACTGTATGCGGATAGCTCATATTACAGACCTCCATTATTCTACAGAGAAAAGCACCTATGATTATAGGAAATTGCTCACTGCGCTCATGGAAAGCCTGCAGCAGGAGCATGCAGAAAAAAAGATCGATCTGGTATTCATCACCGGAGATCTCCTGGATAAAGCAGGAAAGGTTTTTGGCGCAGAAGATGGGTATAAAATACTGGAAGAAAAAATATTGAATAAATTAATGGCTGATCTGGGATTGAGCCGCGGCCGGATCATAATAATCCCGGGTAATCATGATGTGAAAATGGGTGACGATGAGCAACTCAACCTGCTGCAGGGATTTCGTAGTAATACCGACGTAAAAAGTATCAACATCATTGCCGACCGCTATAGTTGCCTGTTGGATACTGAAGAAAAAGGAAAAAAACTATTTCCCAACCTGGAGGCCTATAAAAACTTTGAAAAAAGATTTTATAAAGACTTCCCGGGTAAAAATGGGTTGGAAAGAAAACTCATCACGGGCATGGAGAGCTGTTTTGTATTGGATTTCAACGGTGCAAAGATCGGAATAGGTGCTTTTAACAGCGCCTGGTCATGCCACCCGGAGTTGGACAGGGAAATAAAACCGGGTGAGGACGCTTCCAGGGAAAGATGGAAGCACATTACTTTCGGGACCCATCAGATCCAGCGTGCAACAGATTTCTTTAATGATGAAACGGATTTCAACATTGCTTTGATCCATCATCCTGTTACACCGGAATTTTATGGAGCTGCCGAGGAAATAGAGATCGCCAGGGAACTAAGCAGGAACAGATTCTTTATGCTTTTTTGTGGACATACCCACCGGATCAGGGATAGGCGTATTTCAACACAGGGATATGATCATTACCTCATCACTACCCGTTCTACCTTCAACGATCCGGAGATCAAGCAGGAAGAATACAAATCGGGTTTTTCGTTGGTCGATATCACCTGGTCTTCGGATACGCATATCAATATAACCAGGCACTATAAAAAATACTTTCGCTTTCCGGGTAAGTTTGGATTTGACCAGGAGGAATCATATGATGGGAAAAGCACCCAGGAATTAAACACCAAAGACATCGGTAAAACATTTATTGAATACTTAAAGAAAGAAGATCCGTTATATGATCCTAAGCGCAAAGTGTTATTTGACACCATCAATGGGGCTACCCGGCAATACCTGAATAGCCAGAACTCCTATGTTACGGATCTTGCACTAAAAAAATTGATTGATAAGCTGTTGCCTGCTACCAACCGTTCTTTCCACATCAGACAGCATTTTAAATTGAACATAACCATTGAATACATAGATGATGAATACTATTCCCTGGTAGATGGCCAAAGCTATACCATTGTGCCGAATGGAAATGACCCTGTTATGTTCCATACCTATACCTATGTAGATCTGGATGCCAATAAAAAAGATAAAAGTAAAGTAGAGATCAGGAGCCTGGTCATCGACGGGGAAGAATACAGGGATAAATACAGCAAAGTACCTCACGATTCGTCAGGAGAGGATATTCCATTGTACCGGGATACCTATACCTTTGATAAAACACTGGAAGGAAAAAATAAATATGAAGTAAGCAGGGAATTACATGCTGTCAATTCCTTAAAGCTGAACAAAGCCTGGAAGATCGAAGTGGTAAATATCTACTATGATTATGAGATCACCATTTCCAATCCGGGTAAAAAGTACCTGGTGGAAGTGTTCAATATCGAAAGCGGGAAGAATGCTTCCAACCTCGACGATGATGGGAATATTAATGATAAACCGATCATAATCAAAGAGAAAGAGGGTATTCTGACGCCTGGCGACACGATTTTGATTGTCGTTAATTTATACTAACTTTACATTAAATCACAGATTATGAAACACATCACTTGTGTAGGAGGTTCCGGGAAGTTTTAATGGACCTCCTTTTTTTCTACAATTGCCTGCACAATCTTCTCCGCATGCTCCCTCGAGTTTTCAATAAACCACACATGCGTATTCATTCCCCCACATACTACCCCCGCTAAATACACATTAGGCAGGTTTGACTCCATCGTATCGGGATTATACGTAGGTTGAAGCAGTGCATCATCCGACAACTGAATACCCACCCGGCGCAGGAAATCAAAATTGGGTTGATAACCCGTCAGCGCAATCACATAATCATTGGCAATCGTCACCACACCATCAGGAGTATCAATATCCACCTCTTGTTCCCGGATAGCCTTCAACGTAGCATTGAAATATGCCTTAATGCTGCCTTCCTTAATGCGGTTCTCCATATCGGGCTTTACCCAGTACTTCACACGGTCACCGATCTTCTCTTTGCGTACCACCATTGTTACTTCCGCACCTTTACGCCAGGTTTCCAGGGCTGCATCCACAGCCGAATTGCTGGCGCCCACCACGATCACCTTTTGCAGGGCATAAAAATGCCCTTCCTTATAATAGTGTACAACCTTGGGCAATTCTTCACCGGGTACATTCAACCGGATGGGTATATCATAAAAGCCTGTAGCAATAATAATATGGCTGGCGGTATACGAAGCGTGTGAAGTATGTACGGTGTATTGATCACCTGTTCTTGTAATATCCTTCACGCCTTCCTGCAGGTGAATGTGCAGGTGGTTCGATAGCGTTACCCGCCGGTAATACTCCAGTGCTTCGGGCCGGGTAGGCTTTACATTATTCGATACGAAAGGAATGCCCCCGATCTCCAGCCTTTCCGAAGTAGAGAAAAAAGTCATATTCAGGGGGTAATTGAACAAAGAATTGGTCAGACAACCCTTTTCAAGAATAAGATAATCCAGTCCCGCTTTCTTAGCGGCCAGTCCACAGGCAATCCCGATAGGGCCGCCACCGACAATGATCAATGTATAATGTTGGGTCATATTTCAATAAGAAAGCGGCAAAGTTAAACGATAATCATCGCTTTTACCTCAGTCGCCAGCCTCCGGCTGGTGACGCCTATTTCAAAGCCTCCGGCTTTGCTACTGCACTTTTCCCAAAAAGCAGTACTTTCAGCAAAATATTCAATCTATGGAACTCTTGCAATCCTATTGGTGGATAATTCTCGTCATACTCATCCTCTTTGCAGGACTCAAAACCATCAACCAGGGTTTTGTGGGCGTGGTGACCATGTTTGGTAAATACCAGCGTGTAGTGCGTCCCGGCCTCAACCTGCTCATCCCTTTCCTGGAGCGGATAGCCAAACGCGTAAGTATACAGAACCGTTCCGTAGAAATGGAGTTCCAGGCAGTAACAGCCGACCAGGCCAACGTATACTTCAAAAGCATGCTGCTCTATGCAGTGCAGAATGCAGATGAGGAAACAATCAAAAAAGTCGCTTTTAAATTCCTCAGTGAGCGCGATCTCATGCAGGCGCTTACCCGCACCATTGAAGGTACCATCCGTTCCTTTGTGGCCACCAAAAGGCAGGCAGAAATATTGGCCCTGCGCAAGGACCTCGTAGAATATGTGAAAGAGCAGATCGATCAATTACTGGAAACCTGGGGTTATCACCTGCTCGACCTGCAGATCAATGACATCACCTTCGACCAGGCCATCATGGACTCCATGAGCAGGGTAGTGGCCAGCAACAACCTCAAAGCGGCAGCCGAAAATGAAGGCCAGGCCCTTTTGATCACCAAGACCAAATCGGCAGAAGCGGAAGGCAATGCCATCAAAATTGCGGCAGAAGCAGAACGCCAGGCAGCCCAACTGCGCGGACAGGGCGTGGCCCTCTTCCGTGAAGAAGTGGCCAAAGGGATGAGTCATGCGGCCGAACAAATGAAGCAGGCCAACCTCGATACCAATGTCATCTTATTCAGTATGTGGACCGAAGCCGTGAAAAACTTTGCCGAATACGGCAAAGGCAACGTCATCTTTCTCGATGGCAGCCCCGATGGCATGGAAAACACCTTACGGCAGATCCAGGCCATGATGATCAAGAAAGCAGGAACGTAAAACCCGGGCGCTCTGCGGGACTTGCAGTCCCGCAGCACTATTACAGGGCCTTTGGCCCTATCGAAGTAAGTGATACCCCTTTATTCACAATCTTTTAAGAAATATTAACGGCTTAAAAACGTTTTAGGCACACATTTGATACATTTACACCATTAAAACAATACTGGATGAATTGGTTTTTTCTTCAGGTTACCAATCCCGCTACTTCTGCAGCCGACTCTATAAGACAAGTGATGGGTAGTACTGCTTCTTCCGCGCCCTCCATGAATGTCATGGACATGCTGGCGCATGGCGGCCCGCTCATGATCCCCTTGGGTATCTTACTGGTATTGGCGGTCTTCTTCTTCTTTGAGCGCCTCATCGCCATCCGCAAGGCCAGCAACATTGATCCCAACTTCATGAACATCATCCGCGATAACGTGTTCAGTGGCAACGTGTCTGCTGCACGCAGCCTGGCCAAAAATACCACTAATCCGGTAGCCCGGATGATTGATAAAGGGTTGCAGCGCATTGGCAAGCCCATCGACGCCATTGAAAAGAGCATGGAAAATGTGGGCAAACTGGAGATCTACAAAATGGAGCGCAACCTCTCCATGCTTTCACTGGTATACGGTATTGCGCCGATGTTCGGGTTCCTCGGTACCATCTTCGGGATGCTGCAATTGTTCTACAACATCAATGCTTCCGGCGACTTCACCCCGGCCCAGATCGCAGGCGGTATCTATACCAAAATGATCACCTCGGCCAGTGGACTCATCATCGGCCTGCTGGCTTATGTAGGTTACAACTTTCTCAATGCGCAGATCGACAAAAATGTGAACAGGATGGAAGTAGCAAGCGCCGAATTCATTGACATCCTCCAGGAACCAACGCGCTAATGGCTGACCTCGGACTTCTGACTTCAGACCTCCGGCTTCAGGTTCTAAACATTGAACAGGAAACTAACAATAGCACCCGGTGCTCTATATAGAAAAACATTCTGATCATGAATTTAAGAAACAGGTTAAGATCACATCCGGAGTTACATGCAGGAGCCTTGAATGACATCCTGTTCATCCTCCTGTTCTTCTTCCTGATCGTTTCCACCATTGCCAATCCCAACATTGTAAAAGTCAACAATCCGCGGGGCACAAAAGATACCAAGGCCAAGCAGCATATTACCGTATCTATCGACAATACCCAGCAATTCTACATCGGTACCAAAAGAATTGACCCTCTTGTATTTGATACCTTGCTGCGGGCAGAGATCGCCAAATTCAAATTGTCCGTTGATACACCCGTAGTAGTCGTCAATGCCGATACCACCGCCTACTGGGGCGAGATCTTCCGCATCATGCGCGTCTCCAAAAGCGTCGGCGCCAAAGTCGTAGCAAATGTGAAATAACGACTGATAACATTCCTTTCTTTGGTTGTCATTTCGAACCCGCCATATGCACCCTGCTTCATCAGCAAGCCAAGCGGGTGAGAAATCTGCTTGCGACGCAAAAGCATCAAAGCAAACCTCTGCCTGGCGCAAGTATGCAGCCTGGCTAAGCGTGCAGGGTACTTGTGCCAATTAATCCCAGCCGCCTCCCAATATTCGAACTAAACTTCCCTTCAGGATCATACTTCCGCTTTACCGCCACCCACTCCTCATACTGTGGATACATCGCCTTAAACATCGTTTCCGTCAGCAACGCATCCTTGCCCAGGTAAAGGCGGCCACCAGCCGCGAGCACCTTCGCATCCAGTTTAGGCGTAAACGCAAACAATGCTTTACTAACCGGAAAATCAATCGCCAGCGTATATCCTTTAAATGGGAAGGAGAGGATACCCTGTCCTTCGCCCATACGTTTAAACACATTCAGGAAAGGTGTGCAGCCGCTCTGCGCGATCATTGTCAGGATCTCGGCCAGGTGCTGACGGCCATTCGTTTCGGGTATTACAAACTGGTATTGTACAAATCCGCGCTTGCCATAACCCCGGTTCCAGTGATGGATGGCATCGAGCGGGAAGAAAAACTTTTCATAATGGATAAATGTCTTTGAAGAGTTCTGCACAAAAGCGATCACCCGGTTCAGCACCCGCACCGTAACATTATTGAGGGTAAATGAAGGCAGGAAAAAAGGTACCGTCAGCTTGCTGTTCTTGTGCAGCTTCAGCGGTTCTTTACGGAGGGAAGGAGGCAGGTCGGCAAGTTGAGCTGCATTGCCCAGTGTCAGTACGCCGCTGCCCAGCTTGGGACCTTTCGCCAGGGCATCTATCCAGGCTACAGAATAATTATAGTCGGCATCATAACTGTCCAGCGCTTCCAGCATATGATCAAGGTCCCTGATCTTAATAGACTGTTGTTTGAAATACGTCGTCTCTACCTTGCGCAATTGCAACCGGGCGGTAAGGATCACGCCCAGCAGGCCCAGTCCGCCGAAATTCGCCTGAAACAGATCGGCATGTTCGGTACGGGAAGCGGTGAGCACACGGCCATCAGCCAGCAGGATCGTGAAAGAGAGCACGCAATTGGCAAAAGAGCCATCAATATGATGCGCCTTGCCATGGATATCATTGGCAATAGCGCCACCGATCGTTACGAACTTGGTACCGGGACAAATCATGGGCAGCCATCCCCGCGGCGCGAACACGGTAATAATCTCTTCCAGGCTCACCCCTGCCTCGCATTCCAGTATTCCTTCGGCCGCATCCCAGGCCAGGAAACGGTTCAGCTTCGTGCAATCGCCCACATAACAATGGTCATTTACTGCCTGATCGCCATAACTCCGGCCCAGCCCGCGCGCGATCAGCGTGCCCCGTTCCAGGGCGCCGGCCACATCACCGGCATCACGCACCGGCAACACATACGATTCCGATACCGGGTAATTGCCCCATCCCGCCAGCTTTTCCTGCTTGTACAATGACATGAGCGATGGAATTAGATAGGGAATATATCACTTCTTACGCAGATTTCACCGCCCTTACCATGCGGTCTTTCCCCTGCAGGTCTTTTTTCAACACCACATCGGTAAATCCGCTCCCGGCAAAAAGGGCGGTGGTGGCAGGGCCCAGGTCTTCATGGATTGTATTCCCCGCAGTGTCTCTCCTGCAGAGCCTTGTGCATGGCGGAGGACGCTGCGGCAATGAATATATCACTTCTTACGCAGATTTCACCGCCCTTACCATGCGGTCTTTCCCCTGCAGGTCTTTTTTCAACACCACATCGGTAAATCCGCTCCCGGAAAAAAGGGCGGTGGTAGCGGGGCCCAGGTCTTCGTGTATCTCCACATAGATCTTCCCGCCGGGCCGCAAATGCCGGCCGGCAAAATGGGCGATCGTCCGGTAAAACAACAGGGGATCATCATCTTCCACAAACAGTGCGAGGTGCGGTTCATGCTGCAACACATTTTCCCGCATCGTGGCTTTATCTTTTGCAGGTATATAGGGAGGATTGCTCACAATAACATCTACTTCCGGCAGGGAAGGCCAGTTAGCAGGCTGCAGCATATCCACGTGAATAAATTGTACAACAGTGCCAAGGGCTTGTGCGTTTTTCTGCGCCACCTGCAACGCACCGGCACTTACATCACAGGCATACACGGCAGCAGCAGGCAACTGGTGCTTTAGCGCAATGGGAATACATCCGCTGCCGGTACCAATATCCAGGATACGAAAATCCGGTTTCCAATTTTCGGCTTCCGGCTTCAGACCTCCGACTTCCGACTTCCGGCTTCTGACTTCTTCCACCACCCACTCCACCAACTCCTCAGTCTCCGGCCGCGGTATCAGCACCTGCTCGTCCACATATAAATGCAGTCCATAAAACCAGGCTTCGTTCAGCACATACTGAACGGGCTTGTGCGTGAGCAGCGAGGCAGTATAGCTGGTGAGCTGGGAAACTTGTGTAGCAGAAAGGAGTGTTGCTTTGTGAATGATCCGGTCAATCTTCTTCAGCCCGGTCAGGTGTTCCATCACCCAATCGGCAATATTAGCCGCTTCGCGGTCTTCGTAAACAGGGGTCAGTTGCACAGCCAAATACTGCCTGGCATCATGAATCGTCATGCTGTAAAATTACGGGTTTCGTGTTTCGTGTTCCGGGTTGCTGCCGCACAAGTAGCTACCCGTCCAAAGGTTACCGCTTTCGGTCCTTTGCATTTTAGCGGCAAGCTACGCCTAAACGACCCGAAACGCTACACCCGGAACCCGAAACCATCGTATCTTTGCGGCTTCTTGATTAAGATCATTCACCTTTGACAGTACACGAAACATACCTGCATCGCTGCCTGGAGCTGGCCCGGCAGGCCGCCGGCTACACAGCGCCCAATCCCATGGTGGGGGCGGTGCTGGTATATGATGGACAGATCATCGGCGAAGGCTTCCACCGCCAATATGGTGGGCCGCATGCCGAAGTCAACTGTATTGATTCCGTGAAAGACACCGATCGCCACCTGATCGCATCATCTACGATGTACGTATCACTGGAGCCTTGTGCCCATTTTGGAAAGACGCCCCCTTGCGCCGATCTCATCATCCGGCATAAAATACCGCAGGTCGTTATCGGTTGCCGCGATCCCTTTGCGCAGGTAGATGGAAAAGGGATCGAAAAATTGGAAGCCGCTGGTACTAAGGTCACTGTGGGCGTCCTGGAACAAGCTGCCACGGAGCTGAACAAACGTTTTTTCACCTTTCACCGGCAGCACCGGCCTTACATCATACTCAAATGGGCGCAAACAGCCAATGGCTGCATCGGCAATCAAGATCATGCGCGTTTACACATCAGTGGTGCAGGAACGAACCGCCTGGTGCACCGGTGGCGCAGTGAGGAGGCGGCCATCCTGGTGGGCACCAATACGGCCCTCTTTGATGATCCACAGCTCAATACCCGGTTATGGAGCGGGCCGGATCCGGTGCGGTTGGTAGTGGACATGGATCTGCGACTGCCTTCCTCGCTCAAACTGTTCGATAAAACAGTGCGTACCATCGTATTCAATACCCGGCAGCACGAAGAACAGGGTAACCTGCTCTACTACCAGGTCACCAAAGACGTCAGCCTCGTGCACCAGATCGCCAATGCCTTGTACCAGCAGAAAATATTGAGCGTACTCGTTGAAGGCGGCGCGCGCTTACTGCAATCATTCATTGATGAAGGCTATTGGGATGAAGCCCGCATCATTACCAATGAGGAATTATTTGTGGAAGGCGGTATCGCCGCACCGGTATTGGGCGCGGCAAGGGTAGTGGAGCAACAGCAATTAGGAACAGACACCATAAGAACAGTGAAGCCCGAAGTCTGAAGTCAGAAATCTGAAATCGGTAATCGGAAGTTCGGATATAGTGCAGGAAGCTTGCCGCAGCAAGAACTTCAGACCTCCGACCTCCGACTTCAAACTTCAAAAACAACCAACAATGATTAGTATGCAGGATCAGGACTTCTATTACACCGTGGAAAAATCCGGCACCGCAGAATTCAAAGACAGGGGCAGTAAATTCATCGCCTTTGCCTTTCCGATCAATACCGTGGAAGAATTTAAGCAGCGACTGGAAGAAGTGAAGAAAGAACACCCGAAAGCCACCCACCATTGCTTTGCTTACCGCATTGGCACCGATAAAAACACCTTCCGCGTCAGCGACGACGGCGAGCCTTCCGGCACAGCCGGCAAGCCCATCCTCGGACAAATAGACAGCAAAGAGCTCACCAACATATTGATTGTTGTAGTTCGTTACTTCGGCGGTACCCTGCTGGGCGTACCCGGCCTCATCAATGCGTACAAAAGCGCTGCTGCTATGGTATTGCAGTTAATGCCGGCCACCCAACGTTTCATCGAAGTGCCTTATGCCATTCACTTCGACTATTCCCAAATGAATGACATCATGATGATCGTAAAGCAACTAAACTGCACCGTCCTCGAACAGGACCTCGGCCTCTTCTGCCACCTGAAGATCGGCATCTCCAAAGCCCGCCTGCAGGAAGCACTATACAGGCTGAATGATATAAGAAACATAGAAGTAAAGAAAGCCTGAAATCTGAAGTCAGAGATCAGAAGTCAGTATACAGCGCAGGAAGCCCGCCACAGCAAGCTCTTCAGACCTCAGACTTCAGACCTCAGACCTCCTGCCTCACAATCATTTGAAGCGATCACTAACTATTAAGTCTTTATTCCCTGCCGTATACTTATAAAACCCTTCCCCGCTCTTCGCGCCCAAATACCCCGCAGTCACCATATTCGTCAGCAGCGGACAAGGCGCATACTTCGGGTTACCGAAACCTTCATACAACACATTCAGGATAGAATAACAAACATCCAGCCCGATAAAATCGGCCAGTTGCAGCGGTCCCATGGGGTGGGCCATGCCCAGCTTCATCACGGTGTCGATTGCTTCCACACCGGCCACGCCTTCATACAAGCTGTAAATCGCTTCATTGATCATGGGCATCAGGATGCGGTTGGCAATAAAGCCGGGATAATCATTCACCACGCAGGGCACCTTACCCAGTTGTTGACTGAGCGATACAATCTTTTCCGTTACCTCTTTGTCCGTAGCATAACCATTAATAATCTCTACCAGCTTCATCACCGGTACGGGGTTCATGAAGTGCATGCCAATCACCTGGGCAGGTCGTTTGGTAGCGGCAGCGATCTTCGTGATCGAAATAGAAGAAGTATTCGTGGCCAGGATGGCGCCGGCGGGCGCTGTCTCATCCAATTGGCGGAATATCTTTAGTTTGAGGTCAACATTTTCGGTGGCGGCTTCTATCACCAGTTGCGCGGGCTGAACACCTGCGGCCAGGTCGGTAACGGTAATAATATTGGCCAGGGTAGCCGCTTTCTGCGCTTCCGTGATCGTGGCCTTGGCTACCTGCCGGTCCAGGTTCTTGCTGATCGTCTGCAGCGCCTTCTCCAGTTGGGCCGCGTTAACATCTATAAGCTTTACATTAAATCCACTTTGCGCAAACACGTGGGCGATGCCATTGCCCATAGTGCCCGCACCGATAACTGCAATGTGTTGAAGTGACATGACAAACGTTTGGTTTTAATTACGCAGCGTCCCTTCTGGAAGGCGCTGCCTAGAATACAACAAGCCGGGCAAATGTAGCAGATTAGCCGTAAATTATACATACCCGCCCCCGCATGACCAAAATCAGTCCCCCAGCCAACCGCCGTCACCTTCCAGGCAACCTCTTTGTCCCACCTTTACCGGGTAATAAAACACAAGATTATGTCCACTATAGTTCATCCTTCCGTACCGCAAACCTATTCGCCCGTACAGCAAAATACTTCTGTCCTCAGCCGCTTCTTTGCCTGGGCAAAAGGCCAGGAAGAGCGCCGTTTCATGTGGCTGGCCCTGGCCATCGGCGGCCATGGTTGTGTACTAACCCCTTTAACTATATTATTGATTGTAGCCCTAACCGGTATGAACCTGGCCTTGTTCATGACAGCCCTCTTTGCCATGGCGATAGCGCTCATCGTCAACCTGGCGGCCATGCCTACAAAAATCACCATTCCGGTATTATTTGTCAGTGTGCTGGTAGACTTGGGGGTGATTGCCACAGCGGCAGGAATGGCCCTAAACTAGTCCGTTCTTTTTTCATAATAACAGGTGCTGGCCCTTACCGGATGATTGTGCCGGTGAGGGCTTTTTTACTGCCCTGGTTCGTGTCCCACGAACCAGCATGGCGCACAAACCATTCGGCCTTATTGCGTATCTTTGCCCCATGCATCAATGGAATACCCTAACTGAAAAAGAAGCTTTCTATACCCTTGTAGAAGACTCAGCCGAAAAACCGCAGATCATATTCAAAGACAGCACCACCTGCGGCATCAGCGCCCACGCAAAGTATAAGCTGCAGAGCGGATTTGAACAAATTGCCGGAAAAGCCGCCTTCCATTACCTGGACTTACAGGCGTTCCGCCCCATCTCCAACCTCATTGCACAGGAACTGAAAGTCACCCACCAGTCGCCGCAGATCATTGTACTGAAAGATAAAAAGGTAGTCTATACTACTTCGCACCATGCTATTGATCCCGGCGCTATAGCGCGGCATTTGTAATCAGTCGCCAGCCTCTGGCTGGTGACGCCTATTGGTGAGCCTCCGGCTCACAGCAGCAGCACCATCAGCAGCAAGGATGAATAGGTATTCTAACAGGATGATCATACATTTGATTCCATACATCGTATGACCATCCAATACTGCTCCGACCTCCACCTGGAACTACCCGACAATACAAAATGGCTAAAAGCAAATCCCATTGTTCCTGCTGCAGACATCCTCATATTAGTAGGTGATATCATTCCTTTTGTAACAATGGAGCAACGTGCGGATTTCTTCTCCTCCCTGTCCGATCACTTTCAGGCTACCTATTGGTTGCCCGGCAACCATGAATATTACGGCGGTGACGTCATGCAGCGCAGTGGCAGCTTACGCGAAAACATCCGTAGCAATGTCTACCTACTTAATAACCATGTAGAGCAATTGGTGGGCTGCACCCTCATTTTCTCCCCCTTATGGTCTCATATTAGCCCGGCGGCGGAGTGGGATATTGCCCGCGCAGTAACCGATTATAGGTCCATTACCCAGGGTGGTGAGCGGTTCCTCCCCCTGCATAGCAATCGTCTTCATCGGGATTATTGGGCGTTTGTACAATCAGCCATTGTGGATGCTGTCAATTCCCGGTTTGGTTTCGGTTGAGTAATTATTGTGGTTTTCGTTTCGATGCAACTTTTTTATTCAGTTCTTCCAGGTCTTGCAAATCGTCTTGCGCAGCTTCGTATGCTTTTCGCTTTTTGTCAAAAATTGCATAAACCTCCTGTACTTTGTCTTCCATTTGTGCATTGCTGATGCTTCCCGGATTACGCAATACCTGCCGTTCATTGAACTCAAGTATTCTATCTACATTTTCCTTCCAGAAGCCAATGGTCAGGTTATTGCGGTTCTTCGCTCTCAGTTCGGCAGTTTCCAAAAATATCACGACAAGGCGATTTAAAGTATCGATTTCATCTTCAGTAAGGTAGTTCTTGGCAATGAATATGTCCTGTTTGCGCACAATGCTGCCTTTCCAGGAAGTAAGTGCCATATTCGGTTTGTCTGCATCAGCCCTGGTGACAATAATTTCAGCGGCTGTTTTCCCGGTAACGGCATACAGCAGCTTGTTTTGAGTTTCGGCAAAGAACATCTGGGTGGCTTTGTCAGTAGGGTCATAGTCGCTGCTCAGGGCAAACAAGTCTCTCACTTTTTGATAGAACCGTTTTTCAGAAGCCCGGATATCCCGTATCCGTTCCAGCAATTCATCAAAATAGTCCGGGCGGCCATCCGGATTTTTCAGACGTTCATCATCCATCACAAACCCCTTGATCATGTATTCCCGCAGGTTTTGATTGGCCCAAATACGGAATTGGGTCCCCCGTTTGCTCCTTACCCGGAAGCCAATGGCCAGTATCATGGCCAGCGAGTAAAAAGTAACTGTATATTGCTTGCCATCAGCGGCAGTACTTAAATATTCCTTAATAACTGAATTTTCTCGTAACTCATTTTCTTTCAGTATATTAGATATGTGTGTGCTGATGTTCGGCACAGAGGTGTCAAAAAGTTCTGCTAACTGGTTTTGATTCATCCATACATTGCCATCTCTGGCATAAAGCGCTACCGATGCTTTCCCGTCCGAAGTGTTATAAATAATGATTTCCTGCTTCTCCATAATGCAATCTGTTTTCAACTGGTCTTTTCTGATATATCGGGTAAAATTACTAATTAAATTAGTTTTTAGCTGATTGCTGACTTATTATTTGCCTACAGGAAATACCAGGACATTCATAAAATCGTGGAAGTGTTTAAACGATACAGTGAGTCAAATAAGACATACAAAAAAGGACATTTGTGCACGTTTAGACCAAAAACGGACATCCACATTGGGTAATGTTGATCCTATACATTACGTTTGTCGGGTTACGCTATGATGACAGGAAGACAGAAAAGCAAAGAGAAAGGACTGCAGACATACAGGATTTGTCAGGATTGGCAAGCCGGGAAGGGAGAAGCAGGGTAGGACAAAGCCGTACCAAAGGTACGCCAAAGCTATACCAAAGCCCACCCAAAGGTATAGTAAGAGTATTCAAATAGCGTACTAGGGTAAAAGGAGCGGTTTTCACCAAAAACAGCAGGGCAGCTGGCGCCCCTGCATCATCCATCAATCCTTCCGGATCAAATGCGTATATAAACACTGTACGATTGCGTTCAATCCGCGGGAACCACTGGCATCAGAACCATTCGTGATGGCCACAATGCCAAACTTTTCTTTGGGCTCAAAGAACATCGTACTGTACAAGCCATAAGCCGCACCGGTATGCCCCTTCATCACCTTACCCTTGATCAGTGAATCCCACGTCACAATAGCCAGGCCATATCCCTCCTTCTCAGAGATCCTCGATTGCATCAGCCGCGCACTTTTCTTCTTGATGATCCTTTTCCCATGGTACCGCCCAAGGTTCATGTGCATCATCATATAGTGGGCAAGGTCAGTGGCGCTTATTTTCATACCACCTGTAGGGGAGAAGAGCGGAGCACTATAGCCCATGGTATATTGAGCGATCTCTGCACTGCGGGGTGCATACGCAGCGGGGGAGGGGATAAATCTGCCCGAATCTGCCCGGTATTCATAAATCGTGGCAAAGCGCGAGGTATCCAGCGAATCCACACAATAACCGCCATACAGGCCAAGCGGATCGAGGATATGATGTTTTACATACTGATCAAACCGCTCACCCGATACGCGCTCCAGGATCGTACCCGCCAGGTTAAAATTCAGGTTGCAATACCGGTAGGCCGTTCCCGGTTCATAATCACTGAAGCATTTTGCCCAGTTGCGATTCTTGCCGGGGTTGATCACATGCAGGGTAGAATAACCCTGACTATCATTGAGACCCGAACGATGCGACAGCAGCATGCGCAGGGTGATCACTGTTGCGGGAAACTGCGGGTGCCGCACGCTAAACCCGAGCAGGTCACTCACATCATCATCCAGGGATAGCTTCCTGGCTTCCACCAGTTGCATGATAGAAGTAGCCGTAAACGATTTGGAGATGGAGGCGATGCGGAACAGGCAGGAATCATTAAGCGGGGTATTGGTTTCGATATCCTTAAAACCAAAGGAATGCGTGTAAATGATCCGGTTGTCTTTAACAACAGCCACGGCAAGGCCCGCCATTTTCGACTCCTGCATCAATTCCTGGATGCGGGCTTCCGCTTTTTCCGGCTGCCCCATACCATGCAGGAAAGTGCAGGCAACGAAAATAACGGTATGAAATAGGGCAAAATAAGCAGTCCGTGACATGGGGCAATAGAATGGTTGAAGACGGAAGCTATTGAAAAATAACCGGTATCACAAATCCGCAGACGGACCCCTCTGCGGGCAACGCCCGTCTCTTTCCATTTTTGATCATTTTTTTCATTTTACTACATAACTACCACCCGCATTTGGAAACCATCCGTTTGGGTAGGTATGTTTGTGTCGTGATATTACAACGGGCAGTAAGGGAGCAACAAAAGAAGAAGCAAAAAGAAGCCAGGAAACAGTACGTATAACTATAGATCAGCTAAAGATACTCTATAGATACTCTATACCTGGACTATGGGAACTCTATACCTAAGCTATACCTACGCTATACCTAAGCTATAGTTTGCCCATTTCACGAAAATCAGCGGTTTTAGCCAAAAACAGCAGGGCTGCTGGCGCCCGGCACGCAGGTAAAAAAAACTGCCGGTATTAGCCGGCAGCTTTAATATCGTTTTTGGGAAAATAACCGCACTATGCGACCATTCTGAATGCTGTATTCTCTCTACTTACTATTCTTAAAATCTCCCCGCTTCCACGCCTTAATAAACTCCGCCCAGGCCATGGGGTTGAAAATATTCTGCGGAGGCGTCTGGCCATAATAAGTAGCCCGGCGGGCATTATTATTCAGCAGGAGGTTGCTGTTTTCGCCGCCATCCCGCGGAAGGGTGCGGGCCAATACACGTCGCTTGGATTCATCATTATTCTTGCGGGCCGTTTCCAGGGCATCATCCGGCACGGGGACATTCACGAAATCCCGGTCAAACTGCTCCTTCGTAGGCCGCGGCTTAATGATCGTCGCCGGCAGGTATTCCGCATCCGTCACCATCAACTGGATCAGGCTGTAATGATTGCCTTCCAGGTCGCGGGGGATCTCCGCCAGTTTGGGCTTATAACCGATAGAAGTGAATTCGATCACATCGCCTTTTTGCACCACGATCGAGAACACACCCTGTTCATTCGTCTGCGTACCACGGCGCTCGCCTTTGATCGTAACACTCACAGAGGGAATCGCCTTCAGGCTGTCTGCTGTCATCACCACACCATACAACTGGATCACGGAATCCTTCAACTTTTCAAATTGGGCATCGGCCAGGAACGGAAAGGTCACGGCAAACAAAACGGCGAGTAGTAAATGTCTCTTCATGCGGTTCAAATATACAGGTTATGCCTAAATACGTTCAACAAAATCACCCGGTTATTGGTTAATTTTGCACCAATACGATCCATTTTAACAAAACTATTAGATGATGACCCCCGACAAAGTTTTAGAGGCGTTGAGTAACGTGCAGGAACCAGATCTTGGAAAAGACATTGTGACACTTAACATGGTGAAAGACATTGTCATCGAAGGCAACTACGTATCCTTCACCGTCGTGCTCACCACACCGGCCTGTCCCATGAAAGACATGATCCGCATGGCCTGTGTAAACGCCATTAAACTCTTATTAAACAAGGAGGCCACTGTAAAGGTCAACTTCACTTCCCATACCACCACCAACCGCAAGGATACCCGCGCAGTACTCCCCAACGTCAACAACATCATTGCCGTCGTGAGCGGCAAGGGCGGCGTGGGCAAAAGCACTGTGGCTGCCAACCTGGCGCTGGCCTTTGCAAAGAAAGGGGCCCGGGTGGGACTCATGGATGCCGATATCTACGGCCCCAGCGTGCCCATTATGTTTGGCGTGCGCGGCGAGCGGCCCATGATGAGGCAGGTGGAAGGCCAGGAAAAAGGCATGATCGTGCCCCTGGAGCGCTATGGCATCAAGCTCATGAGCATTGGCAATTTGGTCGATGAAAAGAATGCGGTCGTCTGGCGCGGGCCCATGGCCAGCAGTGCCATCCGCCAGTTTGTGACCGATGTTTTCTGGGACGAGCTCGATTACCTCTTTATTGATATGCCCCCCGGTACCGGCGATATCCACCTTACCCTCCTGCAAACGGCCCCCGTTACGGGCATCGTGGTCGTGACCACCCCCCAGGACGTGGCCCTGGCCGATGCTAAAAAGGCCATTGCCATGTTTGGCCAGGCCCAGATCAAAGTGCCCCTCATCGGGTTGGTGGAAAACATGAGCTACTTCGTACCGGCCGAGCTGCCCAATAACAAATACTACATCTTCGGCAAGGAAGGTGGTAAAAAGCTGGCCGAAGAGTACGAGATCCCCTTCCTGGGCCAGATTCCCCTGGTGCAAAGCATCCGCGAAGGTGGCGACATTGGCATTCCCGCCATGGTGGGCGACGATCCCATCACCAAACAGGCCTTCGAAGAATTCGCCGCCAACACCATCCGCAGCATCTCCATGCGCAATGCCAGCATGAGCGGTCAAAAAGTTGCCGAAATAATTGAATAACAACCTCTTTTCATTTCGCTATGCGGGGCTTGCAGCCCCGCATTTTTATTATATGGCTTTCAGCCATGCGGCTTGCAGAACTCCCTCATTATATTACCTTTGTACAACACTAAAATTTTATATCCTTAAAAATCACCACATGAAACTCAAAACCTGTTGTTTACTGCTCCTCGGCTTTACGGTAATAGCTACTCCTGCCTGTACCCGTAAAACCGTCATCGTCAAATCCTCCAAACCCCTCCCGCCCGGCCAGGCCAAAAAACTCACCGGCGCCAAGTCCGCCAAACAATACGCCCCCGGCCAACAAAAGAAACAATAAGCAGAATGAGTGGCGAGGAATCCCGCCTGCATCTTATCACCCCAAAACATCGTTTCACGCAAAACCCCACTTTCACAACAGGCGATTTTTTTACCTTCGCCCCATGTACCATTTACCTTATTTCAAAGAACCCGACTTCGCCAAGATCAAAGCCTTCCTGCACGCCCACCCCTTCGTCATGCTCTCTGGAGTCGACGCACAGAACAAACCTGTCGCCACCCAGGTGCCCCTGCTCATCAGCGAGAAGAACGGCCAGCTCACCTTCCGCGGCCACCTCATGCGGCAAACCGATCACCACAAAGCCTTTATACAAAATCCCCACGTACTGGCCCTCTTCACCGGCCCGCACACCTATGTCAGCGCCAGTTGGTATGCCAACCCCCAACAGGGATCTACCTGGAACTACATGAGCGTCCACGCCAAAGGCGAATTGAAATTCCTGGAAGAAGCCGCCCTGCTGGACATATTGCGCGACCTCACTACCCATTTTGAAGGCGGCCCCAATACGCCCGGTGGCTTCGACACACTGCCCCGGGAATACATACAACGGCTCGTCAAGGCCATTGTGGGATTTGAGATCACGGTGACGGACATAGACAATGTTTTCAAGCTCAGCCAGAACCGCGACGAAGCCAGTTACCACCGCATTATAGACAAATTGAAGCAGGGAACGGCTGACGCACAATACATTGCCCGGGAGATGGAAGAGCGGACATCACAATTATTTAAACACGCCTAGGGGTTTATATTTAGAAGAATTATGTAATCTTGTGATATGAAAGGGATCAAGGAAACCGTAGAATTAGTTTTAATACTTGGATTAGTGGTCGCCTGTCACGCCACCCGGAAAAACGACAAAGCAGCGGATAACAGCAATAACCAGCCATTGAGCAAAACAGCCACCTTACCGGCCTTCGACAAAGAAGGGCACCGCGGTTGCCGCGGCCTCATGCCGGAAAACACCATCCCCGCCATGCTGAAGGCCGTTGACCTCGGCGTCACCACCCTCGAAATGGACGCCGTTATCACTAAAGACGGGCAGGTCATCCTCTCCCATGAACCTTTCTTCAGTGCTGCCATTGCCACAAAGCCCGACGGCACACGCGTCACTGCCGCCGAAGAGCGCGGCCTCAACATCTACCAGATGACCTTTGCCGAAACGCAGCGGTATGATGTAGGCATGGCCGTCAATCCCGGCTTTAAAGAACAGCAGAAACTGGCAGTCACCAAGCCCTTGTTAAGTGCAGTCGTTGATTCGGTGGAAGCATACACCAAAAAGAAAAACGGCACGCCCGTCTTTTACAACATCGAGACCAAGTGCAATCCCAAAACCGACAACCAATACCACCCCGCGCCCGAAGAATTTGTGGAGAAACTCATGGCCGTCATCTCGTCAAAGCACATCGAAGACCGCGTCATCATCCAGTCTTTCGACTTCCGCACCCTGCAGATCATACACACCAAATATCCCGCTATCAAAACAGCCGCCCTCGTGGCCGACAACCGCGGTCTCGAAGAACACCTCAAACAACTCGGATTTACCCCCACCATCTACAGTCCGCTTTACACCCTCGTAAAACCGGAGCTCGTAGAGCAATGCCACCAAAAACAGATCAAGATCCTTCCCTGGACCGTCAACGACAAACCCACCATCGAAAAACTCAAATCTCTCGGCGTCGACGGCATCATCTCCGACTACCCCAACCTGTTTAATTAGTGCCCAACACCCACTCTTCCTTACCTTTGCCCGTCTCAAACCAACACTATGAACACTTCCCTCCAAGGCAAAACCGCCGTCATTGGCGGCAGTACCCAGGGCATTGGCCTGGCCATCGCCCAGGAACTGGCCACTATGGGCGCTACCTGCATCCTGTTAGCCCGCAATCAGCAGGCGCTGCAGGAGATCACGGCCGCATTGCCCGTACCGTACCAGCAGCAACATAGTTATAAAGTGGCCGACTTCGCCCACCCCGATCAGGTGCGGCAGGCCATCACAGCTATAGTAGCCGCTACACCTGTGCACATCTTAATAAACAATACCGGTGGTCCGCCGCCCGGGCCCATCGCGGAGGCGGCCGAAGATGCCTTCCTGACGGCCTTCAACCAGCACATCATCTGCAACCAGATATTGGTAAAAGCGGTCATACCCGGCATGAAGGAAGCTGCTTATGGCCGTATCATCAACATCATTTCTACGTCGGTGCGCATACCCAACAAAAACCTTGGTGTGTCCAATACCATTCGCGGGGCTACGGCTTCCTGGGCCAAGACCCTATCCAATGAGCTGGCGGCTTTTGGTATTACGGTCAACAACATCCTGCCGGGTTATACCAAAACCCAGCGACTGGACAGCCTCATACAGAACAATGCGTCACGGCGCAAGGTCGATCCCAAAGTCATTGAACAGGAAATGCTGAATGAAATACCGGCGAAGCGTTTTGGCGAGGCCGCCGAACTGGCAGCCGTTGCCGCCTTCCTCGCATCGCCCGCCGCCGGCTACGTCAACGGCGTCAGCATCCCCGTCGACGGCGGTAAAACCGGCGTGATATAATCTAGAAAAGAACAGAAGCAAACGCCCATGACATTTGAAAACAGTCTAACCCACGCCCAACAACTCGATCAGCAGGATCCGCTGGCCCCATTCCGCCAGCAATTCATCATCCCGGAACACAACAACAACAAACAACTCTACTTCCTCGGCAACTCTCTCGGGCTCCAACCGCGGCGCACGCAAGTTCACCTGCAGGAAGTCCTCAACCAATGGGCGCAATACGGCGTCGAAAGCTGGTTCATGGGCGAAAAGCCCTGGCTGCAATACCATGATACGCTTACAACTCCGCTGGCCAACATCGTAGGCGCGTTGCCGCATGAAGTCGTGGTCATGAACCAACTTACGGTCAACCTGCACTTACTGATGGTCTCCTTCTATCGGCCGCAGGGAAAGCGCAACAAGATCATTTGCGAAGCCAAAGCCTTCCCCAGTGATCAATACATGTTCGAGACCCATGTAAAACACCTGGGCTTCAATCCGGAGGAGGTCATCATAGAAATCGGCCCGCGCGCAGAAGAGCATACCATCCGCACGGAAGACATACTACAGGCCATCGAACAACACAAAGACGAACTGGCCCTGGTACTATGGGGCGGCATCAACTACTATACCGGCCAGGTCTTCGACATGGCCGCCATCACCAAAGCGGGCCAGGCGGCAGGCGCCAAAGTAGGATTTGATCTGGCGCATGCAGCGGGCAACATACCGGTGCAGTTGCACCAATGGAATGTAGATTTTGCTTGCTGGTGCAGTTACAAATACCTCAACAGCGGCCCCGGTGCGATCGGCGGCGCCTACATCCATGAGCGTTACCACAATGACAATTCCCTGCAACGTTTGGCCGGCTGGTGGGGATACGACAAAGCCACGCGCTTTCTCATGCAAAAAGGTTTTGTGCCGGTAGCTTCAGCAGAAGGATGGCAGTTGAGCACACCTTCGCCCTTGCTCTATGCAGCCCACAAAGCCGCATTGGAAATAGTGGAGGAAGCGGGATGGGACAACATACAGGCCAAAAGAAAAAAGCTCAGCAACTGGCTATGGTTCCTGTTGGAAGAAGTGAATACCACTACCGCTGAACCGGTCATTGAATTCATCACACCGCGAGAGGAAGCAGAGCGCGGTTCCCAGGTCTCCATGCTCATGTTGCGCGATGGCAAAAAGATCTTCGACGAGCTCACCAAGGCCGGCATCATCGTCGACTGGCGCGAGCCCAACGTCATCCGCCTCGCCCCCGTACCATTGTACAACACCTATCAGGAAGTCTGGCACTTTGCAGATACATTGCTGGATATTTTGAAAAACAAAGTATAAACGATACTGGCGCAAGTAGGCAGCCTGGCTATGAGCTCAGCGTACTTGTGCCACAAACAACAACAAATGACACGCGAACAACTCATTCACCAAATCAAAACAAAGCAATCTTACCTCTGCGTAGGCCTCGACACCGACATCACCAAAATCCCCAAACACCTCTTATCCAAGCCCGAACCCATCTTCGAATTCAACAGGCGCATCATTGACGCTACCAAAGACTACTGCGTCAGCTACAAGATCAACACCGCTTTCTATGAAGCACTGGGATTAATAGGCTGGGAGGCCATGGAAAGGACCGTGGATTACATCCCGTCCTCCCACTTCAAAATTGCCGATGCCAAGCGCGGCGATATCGGCAATACCTCTTCACAATATGCCAAAGCATTCTTTGAGACCATGGACTTCGATGCCATCACCGTGGCGCCCTACATGGGAGCCGATAGCGTCAAGCCTTTTCTGGAATACAAAGACAAGTGGACCATCCTGCTCGGACTCACTTCCAACAGCGGCGCCGCCGACTTCGAACTGCAGCCCGCAGGGGAGGGGTTACTCTATCAAAAAGTACTGACCACGGCGGCACAGTGGGGCAATCCCGGCAATCTTATGTATGTAGTGGGTGCTACACAGAGCGACTGGTTTGCGGACATCCGCAAAATAACCCCCGATCACTTCTACCTCGTGCCCGGCGTAGGCGCCCAGGGCGGCAGCCTCAAAGAGATCTCTGAAAAGGCCATGAACAAGGATGTAGGCATTCTCGTCAATGCCAGCCGCGCCATCATCTATGCATCTAATGGAGAAGACTTTGCCACAAAAGCCAAAGAAGTGGCGAAGGAATACCAGCAGGAAATGGCGGGTTATCTCAAATAACAATCCTTAAATACCCAGTTGCTTTTTCGTTTTGGCGGGCAGTTTTGCAGCTACCAGGGTATAGGCCTGTTTAGCAAAATATTCCCATTCCTTTTTGGAAAGCCGGTTGATATCGTCCACATACACCCATTTATGACGGGCCAGGTAGGGCGCCGGTTTGAACCCTGCGCGGCTGCTCACTTCGTCAAACTCCTCATCCGATACCTTAAAAGAAGCAGTAGGCGGCACCATATCAGGCGCAGTAATAATGAACATCTTATCACCTACATTAAAACAAAGGTGATCTTCCCATTTAATATCTTCCGTTACGGCTGGAAATTGCTTGCAGATCGACTGGATACCTTCAATCGTCATGACAGGGTATTTAAACTTATGATCGGTTCTTCAGTCGCCAGCCTCTGGCTGGTGACGGGTATTTCAAAGCCTCTGGCTTTGCTACCTACCACACCTCCGGCTTGCCCGGCACAAACGCAAAGATAGCAGTTGCCCAAAACAAAAACGGGGCCGCATCCGTTACCGGAGCACCCCGCTTGTTGAGAGTCTCGACTCTGCTGACTGCAAAAGTTGAGTTATAGACCTGTTAGTTATAGCACTTGTCGAAGCAAACGCACTGCCGACTGCCGGTGTCCTCACCTCAAATACTCTTCGTCTTCTTCTTATCCTTCTTATTATCATCATTCACATCAAACGCAATATTATGCCCGATCGTCACATCTCCGAAGCTGGTCTTCACCCGCACATTCGAGCCGCCGCCACCAGCTTTGCCCGAATACCTGAAATCAAACTTGGGCCCATGGTCTTCATCATCCCCTTCCTTCTTGATCGCAAAGCTCGTCTTATTCTTCACCTCACAAAAACTCGTGCTGATGTCGAAATTGGCGGATAGGCCGGTATTCACATCCAGGAAAAGCTGGGTGAAACTATTCTTCACATCCAGGTTCTTTACATCATTTTCCACGCCCACCTTAATACTGCTGTGTTCAAAATTGGCTTTCACTTCACCCGACAGCTTATTAATAAGGCCCCGCGAGAACTTGATCGTCACATCACCATTGTCCATGCTGCCGATATTGGCTTTGCCAAACTCTACCTGTACCTTGGCATAACCGGTCAGGTTACCGGTGGTCAGACTGCCAAACTTGCTTTCAAGGCTTACTTTCCCTTTATAATCACCGATTGTCATAGGGCCGAATTCATTACCGGCATCCAGTACATTATTGGCCGGCAGATACACGGTGTAGTCAATATCAAAACTTTGCTTTTCCCCCTTGCCGCGGTGTTGGTTATTATTCCCGATCTTCGTTTTGAACCAAACGCCGTTGCCTCCCTTACCATCCTGTATCTCGATAATATCGAGGATCTGCTGTGCACGTTCATCAGTGCCTGCTTCGGCAGTGATCACTACATCAACCTTCACCTCATTCTTATCCCACGTATTGATCTTCATCTCGCCAAACTGGTTACGCAGGGAGATCTTGTCACTACTGCTCACGGAATAAGATTTCGAATACGTCTTCTTCTTTTCTACCATCGGGTCTTCGCCGGCCAGCACTTGCTGGGTGCCGAATGAGAGGGCAGTGATCAATAAACTCGTGCTATATGCTCTTAGAATTGCTTTCATCGCTTCCTGATTTAGATTTTTTGATTTGTTGGATCACCTGTAGCTGTTGGTTCAGCAATTCGGTCTGCAGCCGCAAATTCTGAATCATCGCCTCCAGTAACTGTTCCCTGTTCGGGTTCGTAGGCAGCTCTTGCTGTAAACTTTTATAAGCACTGTCCAGCCTCGTAATATCCGTAAGGAACTGTTTATATAATGCAGGGTTATCCTTCTCAATTTGTTTTAGCTCATGTTGCTTCAGCTCGATCAACTGGGTAAAATGATACACCTCTTTGGCATAAGTAGAGTCGATATCCTTCAGCAACACATCGCCGGAGGCCTGGTTTTGCTTGCCGGGCTGCTGTTGCGCAACTTGCGGATCATTACCTTTTTGCGGGTTAAACAGGTGGAATACACCATACCCGGCCAATACAAGGATAGCGGCAGCGGCACTCCAGCGCAGGATCTTCATCGTGACCGTTCTTCCCTTTTGTTGGGAAGCGGGGCGCAGTTCCTGCTCCAGCTTGCTCCAGATCTGCGGGGCCGGTTCATCCGCATCAAACTCATCCCGGTGATTACGCATAAATTCTTCAAAACGGGTACTCATGACAATCCTCCTTGTTTTATAATAGAGAGTAGTTTTTGTTTCGCTCTTACATATTGGGTGCGTACCGTGTTGTGCGATATGCTCAATATGCCTGCTATCTCTTCATGGTCATAGCCTTCCAGCAGGTAAAGGCTCAGCACCGTCCGGTAGCCATCCGGTAGCTTCTGTATCGCGCGCTTCACTTCGGTTACCTGGTATTGCATCTCCTCTTCGTTCACGGTTTCCTCCTGCGCCAGGGCATACACGGCATCTTCATTGTGCTCATTGATCTCCACAAAATGCGCCCGCCTTTTGCGCAGCGTATTGATCGACTTATTGATCACGATCTTCTTCAACCAGGCCCCGAACGTGGAGCGGTAATGAAAATCGTGCAGTGAACGGAAGGCGTCCAGGAAAGCTTCCTGCAGTACGTCTTCTGCATCTGCGGAATTATTCACGATCCGCAGGCTCGTGTTGTACATGGCTTTGGAATATCGTTGGTACAACTGTTGATAAGCCGGGGAATCCCCTCGTTTACAACGTTCTACCAATTCATCCCGGATGGTGGTTGCAGTCAGCTCCAAAATGAATGTTTTAAATATTGTTCATAATAAGAGACAGGTGGATGAAACACATGTTGCATATCCATTAAAAAAATCTTGTTCCCAGCCTCCCAATGCAGGAAATTGCAGGTTGTTACGCGGTTACACCCAAAGAACCCGGAACCCCGAACGCGAAACCCGGAACTTTAAAGTTCTGCTATTCAAAGACTAACACCTGATAGCTATTTTTTCCTACATTGCAGCATATTGTCAAAATCAGCTACTATGGCCGCCAAAACCGATCAGTTTGTAAGCCCCGACTACTTTGTCCTGGATGAACTATTGACGGAAGAACAAAAACTTATCCGTGAATCTGTCCGAAACTATGTCAAAAAAGAGATATCGCCCATCATTGAAGACTATGCCCAGCGGGCCGAATTCCCGGAGCATATCGTAAAACAATTGGGCGAGCTGGGCTGCTTTGGTCCCACCATCCCGGTGGAATATGGGGGCGGCGGACTGGATTACATCAGTTACGGCCTCATGATGCAGGAATTGGAAAGAGGGGATAGTGGAGTACGCTCCACAGCTTCTGTGCAGGGCTCCCTCGTCATGTTCCCCATCTATGAATACGGCAGTGAAGAACAACGGCATAAATACCTGCCCAAACTGGCCAGCGGCGAATGGCTGGGCTGCTTTGGGCTCACCGAGCCCGACCATGGGTCCAACCCGGCCGGCATGCTCACCAACATCAAAGATGCCGGCGATCACGTCATCCTCAATGGCGCCAAAATGTGGATCAGCAATGCGCCTTTTTCCCAGGTGGCAGTTGTTTGGGCCAAAGATGAACAAGGCGACATTCGCGGTGTTATAGTAGAGCGCGGCATGAAAGGGTTCTCCACGCCCACCACGCACGGCAAATGGAGCCTGCGGGCCTCGGCCACGGGCGAGTTGGTGTTCGACAATGTACAGGTACCCAAAGAAAATATCCTGAACATAAAAGGACTGAAAGGTCCGCTGAGTTGTTTGACAAGGGCCCGTTATGGCATTGCCTGGGGATCGGTAGGCGCGGCGATGGATTGTTACGATACAGCCCTGCGTTATTCGCTGGAGCGGGTACAGTTCGACCGTCCCATTGGTGGTTTCCAGTTGCAGCAGAAAAAACTGGCGGAAATGATCACGGAGATCACCAAAGCGCAGTTGCTCAACTGGCGGCTGGGCGTATTAATGAATGAGCACAAGGCCACACCGCAGCAGGTGAGCATGGCCAAGCGCAATGGATGTGAAATTGCAGCCGACATTGCTCGCGATGCCCGGCAGATGCTGGGTGGTATGGGCATCACCGGCGAATACGCCATCATGCGCCACATGATGAACATCGAAAGCGTCATCACCTACGAAGGCACCCACGACATCCATTTGCTCATCACCGGCATGGACGTAACAGGACTGAATGCCTTTAAATAAATAACAGATCTTTAATTCCCCGCAGTGTCTCCCGCAGGGACGCTGCGGAAAAAAGATAATAAATGAGAATCATCCTCATAGGTTTCATGGGCTCCGGCAAAACGCACTGGGGATTGCAGGTGGCACACCGCCTTCAACTGCCTTTCTTCGACCTCGATGAAGAAGTCGTAAAAGCAGAAGACAAAACCGTGGCAGATATCTTTGCAGATTCCGGGGAGGAATACTTTCGGCAATTGGAAAAACAAACCATGGAAAAACTCGTGGAAGACAACGAATCCCTGGTGCTCTCCTGTGGTGGCGGTACGCCCTGTTTCTTCAACAACATTGACTTCATGAAAAAAGTGGGCATCGTCGTATGGCTCAATACCCATGTGGATGTCATACTCCAGCGCCTGCTCAAAGAAAAAGCAAAACGGCCGCTTATCAAAGACATTGATGATGAAGGATTGCGTACCTACATCATCCGCAAACTCAATGAGCGGCGGATGTACTACGAGCAGGCCGATGTGGTCCTCGATAAAGAAGATGCCATCTCCATGAATGATTTTATCCAAACTGTTTTACATGCATAAAGCTTTTCTGCAAACGGCCGCCTTGCTGGGCGCCCTCTCCGTAGCCCTCGGCGCCTTCGGCGCACATGGATTGAAAAAATGGGTGCCCGTTGAAACCATCAGTACCTTCGAAACAGGTGTACGGTACCAGTTCTACCACGTATTTGCTTTATTGGCGGTAGCCATCTTATTTGAGAAATTCCCCGGCGACTGGATGCGTTGGGCCGGCATCCTCTTCATCATTGGTATTGTTTTATTCTCCGGTTCCTTATACATCTTAACCGCTTTGAAAGCCACCAACACCGTTGGCCTCAGCGGCATCGGCGCCATTACTCCTTTCGGCGGCTTATTCCTCATCGCCGGCTGGATTGCCATGTTCGTCGCCATCCTGAAGAAGTGAGTAGTGAGTAATAAGCAGTGAGTAATTGCTCATAGTGGCGCCTCAAACGTCAACACACACTTCCCATCCCCTTCTACATGAAACGCGCCCCCTATACTCTCCATGCGTCTCCGCATATTATTAAGCCCATTCCCAAACCGGCGCAACTGCTCCGTATTAATCCCCACGCCATTATCCGTAACGCGGATGATCAGCATACTATCTTTAGCAATAATATCTATTTGCAAATGCGTCGCCTGTGAATGCTTCATCGCATTATTCAAGGCCTCCTTCACGCTCAGGAAAATATTCCGGCGTTTCTCGCCGCTGATATCAGCTTGTGGTATCACGGCCGGCAGGCGCACCGTACAATCAATAGGCGTGCTGTCGAAATACTCGATCGCATGCGCCCGGATATAAGCGATCAGGCTCTCCACCGTATCATTCGAGCTCTTCATCGTCCAGATGATTGTATTCATCTTACCCAGCAGCTCATTGGCGCTGTTCGATATCTTTTCCAGTTCGGGGATCGATTGATGCTTCATCTTCGTCTTCAGGATCTCGCTCATCAGGCGGATGGCGGTAACGCCTGAGCCCAGTTCATCGTGCATATCGGCCGAAATACGGTCCCGCTCGCCCTGCATCGCGGTCACCACGGCCATTTGCTTCTCAAACTCCTTCCGTTCATTCTCCAGCTTCAGCCGTTCTCTTTCCTTTACCCGCTCAATAATATCGCGACGGTTCTTCCAGGCAAGGCCCGAAAGGAAAAAAGCGAGCTCCAGTACAAGCCCGATCTCATAATAAAACAGCGCCCGGTTAAAAATGCCCCAGATACCATCGCTGTCTGCGATCTTCCACTTGAAAATAATAAACAGCAGGGAGAGGATCGAGAACACTACCAGCGACAGGTTGCCCAAAGCGAGGTAATTCAGCAGCGTATCTTTCTTCTTAATACTGTACACAATAAACGTGATCCCCACGATAAAGAAGATCAGCTTGATCACGAAATTCTCCATGATGCTCAGGATAACATACTTGTCTGTAAAAAAATAAAGCACGGAGAAAACAATACTGAACAGGAGCAGTACAAACCTCGACCAGCGCAGCAGCTTGTCCAGCCGGGGATGTTGCACCCGGGTATTAATAAACTGCCGGATGAATACCAGGTACGTAAAAACGCTGGCGGTCATAATCATCAGGTCCAGGTACTCTTCATAAAAATAATGAAAGGGTGAGGGCGACAGGTTAAGGAACGATTTCAGGAACAACAGGCTGGTCGTGCACAGCGTGTACAGGGCATAAAAAATAAACTCCTTGCTGCGGTTCTGCAGGTACACGGCCAGCGAATAAAAGATCATCATCAGCAAAATACCACAGGCCACATACGTAATAATATCCAGCAGGGAATCCTTCTCACGGATCGATTCGAGCCATTCCCGCAGGTAATCCTTTTCTATAATACGGGGTATAATATTATTAATATTCGTACGTACAAACTGGAAGCGGCAATAAAATACACTCGTTTCATGCGGCTTCAGTTTAATAAGAAGAGCGCCGGAGAATCGTTGGCTGTGCGAAACACTGTCCGGTACACGCGTAAAATGACCAGCGGGGCTGCCGGGCGATGCCTCGTACAATTGCATATACCGGCAATAAAAGCCCGGCATATAATACACTTCCTTGGCAGTATCGCCACTATTCGTCAAGGTAAACCGCTGGAAAATTTCTTTTTCCATGAAGCTGGCTGGAAGTACTTTACTGAGCGGCCGGTAGGGCAGGAGGGGGATGCGTTCTTCCGGTACCTTTCCCTTGGGTTGTACAGATACGCTGAAAGATTGCACCTCCGACCGGTAAAAACGTATTCTAGTGATATCTATCACCTCACTCGTATCCAATTGACCATAACTGTGCAGGTGGCTGCCAAGAAAAGAAACAAGAAAAAGAGTGAATAGAAGCATACCCACGCGAAGGCGGCGGGTTAGATAGCTGACCCTGAATGGTAGGTGCTCCCGGGATTTCATGTTGTTTGGCCTTCTAAAATACAATATTTACCTGCTTCCCAACGCTTTTATTTGTTTATAGGGCAGTTTTGTTCAACTACTTATCTTTGTAACCATGGCCAATCGCTTAAAATCGGGCAAAAGCAAAACACCTGATAACGACAAACTGAAACCTGAGAAGGAAGAACAGGTGACCGTCAAACAATTGGTAAAAGATGAACGTACCCATAAAATTGCCGGCACACTTTCGCTGCTGGCAAGTCTCTTCCTGTTTATCGCATTTACCTCTTACTTATTTACCTGGAGTGAAGACCAGGATAAAGTATTCCGGGGCGCTTCCATCTTGTGGCCCTCGGCGGGTGTGAAAACCACCAACCTGCTCGGCAACATCGGCGCTTACATCTCCCACCAGTTTTTTTACAACGGGTTCGGGCTCGCTTCCTTTTTATTTTGTACGCTCTTCTTTGTAATGGGGGTCAATGCCCTCTTTGGCAAAAAGATCTTTTCCATAGGGCGCAACCTGCGCTACCTCATCGTGGGCATACTCTTCTTTAGTGTGGCCTGCGCTTTTGTAGCAGGCCGCAGCCAGTTTACCTGGGGTGGGGCTGTGGGCTCCATGATCAGCGACTGGCTCGTGAGCCTTATCGGTAAAATAGGTACGGCCGCGTTATTGCTGGTGGGCGGATTGGCCTACATCATCTGGCGTTTCAATCCTGTCTTTAAAGTGCCTGCCTTACCGGCGAAAAAAGCGGGTGTGGAAGAAGCGGTATTGCCGGTCAATGAAGAAGAGCAGGAACCAGCGCCCAAACCCAAAAAGGCCAATAAACTGAAGAAAGGCGAACAGGTAGCCCCCTTACTGGAGCCCAAACTGGAAATAGATGAAGCCTTGCTCGAAGACATGCAACTCGTGGAAAAGGCCATGCCGGAACAAGAGGAACCTCCTTTCACCATAGACGAACCGGCGCCACCGGTACAAATACCACCGCCTGTAGCAACACCGCTACCGCCGGTCAACAAGAAGATGGAGAAGGCCAAACAGGCGGCCGCTTCACTCGAACTGGAGATCAAATCCATGCCCGAAGAACCGGTAACAGAAGAGAACGCAGCAGAAGGGGAGAAGGAACCGGAAGAAGAAGTCAAAGCGCCGGTTATCACCACGCCCTACGAGCCTACGCTCGACCTGCGCGATTATCAGTACCCTTCACTCGACCTGCTGGAACAGCACGGCAGTGAAAAGATCGTGCAGGACGCGGCAGAACTGGAGACCAACAAAAACCAGATCATCACCACCCTCAAGAACTACGATATTGACATCCAGAAGATCAGTGCCACAGTAGGGCCTACCGTAACCCTCTACGAGATCGTTCCGGCAGCCGGTGTCCGTATCTCCCGGATCAAGAACCTCGAAGACGATATCGCCCTCAGCCTCGCGGCCCTGGGTATCCGTATCATTGCGCCCATTCCCGGCAAGGGCACCATTGGTATTGAAGTGCCCAATGTGAAGAAGACAGTGGTGAGCATGAAAACCCTGCTGGCTTCCGAAAAATTCCAGTCCAACAACTTCAGCCTGCCGGTGGCCATTGGTAAAAAGATCGACAACGAGAACTTCATTGTAGATCTTACCACCATGCCCCACCTGCTTATGGCCGGTGCCACAGGACAGGGTAAATCCGTTGGCCTGAACGCCATCCTCGTTTCCCTGCTCTACAAAAAACATCCTTCCCAGCTTAAGCTGGTGCTCGTAGACCCGAAGAAAGTGGAGCTCACCCTCTACCGCACCATCGAGCACCATTTCCTGGCCAAGCTGCCGGGGGAGGAAGAAGCCATCATCACCGATACCAAAAAAGTAATTCATACCCTCAATGCACTCTGTATAGAAATGGACAACCGGTACGACCTTCTTAAAGAGGCCGGTACCCGTAACATCCGGGAGTACAATGAGAAATTTGTCAAGCGCCGGCTCAATCCCGAGAAAGGCCACCAGTTCCTGCCCTTCATTGTGCTGGTAGTGGATGAGTTTGCCGATCTCATCATGACGGCTGGTAAGGAAGTGGAAATGCCCATTGCGCGCCTCGCACAGTTGGCCCGGGCGGTAGGCATCCACCTCATCATTGCCACCCAGCGTCCTTCTGTCAACATCATTACCGGTACCATCAAGGCCAACTTCCCGGCCCGTATTGCCTTTAAAGTATCTTCCAAAATTGACTCCCGCACCATCCTCGACACCGGCGGTGCCGAGCAGCTCATTGGTAAGGGCGACATGCTCATTTCCTACAATGGCGAGCTCACCCGCCTCCAGTGTGCTTTCGTGGATACGCCCGAAGTGGAAAGCATCTGCGACAACATCGGCGCCCAGAACGGCTATCCCCAGGCCTTCCTGTTGCCGGAATACGTGGATGAAAAAGAACTGGAAGGCAAGGATTTTGACATGGGCGACCGCGATTCCCTCTTTGAAGATGCAGCCCGGATGATCGTTTCCAGCCAGATAGGCTCCACCTCCCTGCTCCAGCGGCGCATGAAACTGGGGTACAACCGGGCGGGTCGCCTCATGGACCAACTGGAAGCCGCCGGCATCGTAGGCCCCAGCCAGGGCAGCAAGGCCCGCGATGTCCTCATCAAAACCGAAATGGACCTCGAACAGCACCTGGCCAACTTTGGGTAGTCTGAACCTGGATTTAACTTTCCTCAGTCGCCAGCCTCTGGCTGGTGACGGGTATTTCAAAGCCTCTGGCTTTGAGCTTCCCCGCAGTGTCTCCCGAAGGGGACGCTGCGGAATTGGCTTTCAGAATCTTGGATTCTGGATTCTGAATTCTGGATGCTGAATTCTCTCCAATTCTGTTAATTATTTCCTAACGACTAAACGGTATGGGGAAAATCGTCGTCTAAGTTTTTGCCGCACAACCAATATCTTTGCGGCGCATTTATTTATTATAGCAATTATCACCAACTTCTCTCCGGGCCTTGGTTTGTGGGAACACGAACCAGGAAAGGAAAGGGAATTCATAAACACCCATAATGAAATCGATACTTTTATTCTTTAGCGCTTTAGTGGTAGGTTTTACAGGTATTTCCCAGACTAAAATAGGCGAGAACCCCGCTACCAGCGATCCTGCCGCCAAGAAAATACTCGATGAGGTCAGCGCTAAGTTTAAAACGTATAAGGCTGTACAGGCCGCTTTCGTACTGAAGAACGAAGATGCCCGGGGCAAAGTGCTCGACACCAAAAAAGGCACAGTGTCTATGAAAGGTTCCAAATACCGCGTGAGCCTGGCCGGCGGCACAGAGATCTTCTGCGATGGTTCCAACATCTGGACTTACGACAAAGCAGCCAATGAGGTGACCATTACCAAACTGGATGGTTCCTCCAGCATGATCACGCCCCAGAAATTATTTACCAACTTTTACGATAAAGACTTCCTGTACAAGCTCAATGGAGAAAAGAAAGAAGGCGCCAGGACCCTCGTAGAAATTGAAATGACCCCGGTCGACAAAACCAAGGCCTTCCATAAAGTATTGCTCCTGGTTGACAAGACCAGCAAAGCCATCTACAGCACCCGCATCCTCGACAAGAGTGGCACCCGCATCACCTACACCGTCAATACCCTCAACGGTAAGGCCGCGCTCACCGATGCCATGTTCACCTTCGACAAAAGCAAATACCCCGGCGTAGAAGAAGTGGATTTGAGGTAACTATTCCTCCCCCCACCGGAACGTACTGATATCCAGTCCCGCCAGGTCAAGCACCCGGTCGGCAACCGTAGCGGCTACGGCCTCTATAGTAGTGGGCTTACTGTAAAAAGAAGGGGAGGCAGGGCAGATAATACCGCCGGCCAGGGTTACCGTTTCCATATTGCGGATATGTACCAGGTTATAAGGCGTATCCCGGATCATGCAGATCAGCCGGCGCCGCTCTTTCAGTACTACATCTGCTGCACGGGTGATCAGGTCGGTAGATACCCCGGTGGCGATCCGGCCCAGTGTTCCCATCGAGCAGGGAGCTATGATCATGGTAGTAAACCGCCCCGAGCCCGACGCAAACGGGGCATTAAAATCCATCGTCGAATAAAACTTTACCCGCCCGGCGGCGTTCATATAATCCTTGTAATCGGTGTTGCCGAGCTCCGTTTCCCATACCTGCTTGGCGTTTTCCGTCATCACAATGGCCAGTTCCTGCCATTGGGCAGGAATCGTCAGCAGCTTTTGGATCAGCAGTTTGGGGTAAATCGAGCCGCTTGCACCTGTGATGGCCAGCACTATCTTATGCATGGGAATTGAATTAACTTTAAAATGTCAGAGCCTTGTCACCCTGAGCTTGTCGAAGCCTCAAAGACATAGGTAACTTTAAAAAAACAAAAGTAAGTATGCAAACCCTGAAACTACTTGTTTTCTTTACCTGGATCACTGTTTTTTCCTGCGGCCAGCGACCGGTGGAAGCCCAATCAAAAACAAAATGGCTCACCCTGCAGCAGGTGACCGACAGCCTGCAAAAGCAGAAAAGGCCGGTGCTCATAGACCTGTATACCGACTGGTGCGGCTGGTGCAAGGTCATGGATAAGAAAACCTATGCCAATAAACAGGTGGGCGCCTACCTGCAGGACAAATTCTATGCAGCCAAAGTAGACGCCGAGTCAAAAGAAAAAATTACCTGGAATGGTAAGGCCTATACATTCAACCAGAACTACCGCACCAATGACTTTGCCGTTTACCTTACCCGCGGTCAGTTGTCCTATCCCACCACGGTCATCATTCCGGTCGACGGAGAACCCCAGGCCGTGCCCGGCTACCTGACCCCTGCCGAGCTGGAATTGTTGGTGAAATATTTTGGGGAAGGCCACTATGGCAAGAAAGGATTTGATGAGTTCCAAAAAAGCTTTAAAGCCACCTGGTAGTGCATTGAATCCGGGAGGTAGCCCTAAAAGTAAAATGTTAAAATCGGTTAAGACAGGGTGAAAATCCGTCACGTGTAAACACGATAAGAATAACGGTTTAGCAAGGAATTATATACAAATAATCCAACACGCAAACGTTTGCATTAACAAGGCTGTTAACGATTCCCCTATACGTGGGTTGACTTAAATCAACTTAATCAAATACGCGCAAAAAAAAGCGTGGAATGCAACTATTGTTTCAACACTATCATCTTATATTTGAATTTTCATAGGATAAGGTTTAATGGTTAATGGTATTTGATTAGTGCAGTCCCGCCGCAAGGCGGGACTCTTTTTTTGCCCCTACGCGAAGACGCTATGCGAGGGCTTGTAGTCTCGAAGTTTTATTTTGTTGCCTTTGACAACACTACTTAATGCCCCTTTAGGGGCTATCGCTTTGTAGAAAAAAACACCACACAAATGTATTTTGCCCCGTAGGGGCTACCCTATTTCCCTTTAAGGATCCTCAACTTACTAAAATCAACAGGCTCCACCGGGATCGTAGCCAGGCCCGGGGTAAATGTGCCGGGCCTTTTCACCCGGTAAGTAAACACATTGCTGCGCCGGTTATTGACAAAAGTCAGTTCATTAAATTGCTCCCGTTGAGTGCCCAGGCAGGAAACTTCAATATAATAGCGGGCAGGAGGTACTTTCGGAATAACGATCTCATTGTTCACCGGGTGATACACCTTCTTAATAATCCCGGCGCCGGAATGATCGTACCGGTCAAAAATCACAAGTACTGAATCGGTATAAGGGGCGCTGGCGGTATGGGTAAGACGAATAGTTACGTCTACGCTGTCGGTGGGTAATTTACGCTGGGCATGCAGACTAACACTGCTCAAAAGCCAACCTGTCAGTAAGACAAGTACTGGGCGCATAGGAATTGGGTTTAAGGAAGTGGTGGATCATGGATCACTGGCTATCGTGGTAACAAAATACGCATTAGGCGAGGGATATGCCAGTAAACAGCCCGAAAAACGATGAACAGCCCCTTTATACAGATGGACAGGCGCAAAAAAAGGGTGAATTGGTTTGCTATAAATCAATTCACCCTTTTATTATTGACATTCAATATATTAAGCTTCTGCCATATCGGGAATCGCTTCTACCTTATAGTCGCCGGCATCCAGCTTCTTCTTCGTCTCCTCAAAGGCCTTCAGCGTGAGGCGGATATCCTCATCATTGTGGGCCGCTGTCGGGATCAGCCGGTAAATAATATGCCCCTTGGGAATAACAGGGTATACCACGATCGAACAGAAAATACCATAATTCTCCCGCAGGTCCATCACCATCGCAGTGGCTTCTTCCACGCCGCCCTTCATATACACAGGCGTTACCACAGAATCTGTTTTACCAATATCAAAACCTTTTTCCTTCAACCCCTTTTGCAGTTTCAGGGCATTTTCCCACAGCTTATTCTTCAGCTCAGGACGGGTGCGCAGCAATTCCAGGCGCTTCAGGTTACCCAGTACCAGTGGCATGGGCAGGCTCTTGGCAAAGATCTGGCTGCGGATATTATAACGGATATAATCAATAATCGATTTGGGACCGGCTACAAAAGCGCCGATAGAGGCCATCGACTTGGCAAACGTGGAGAAATACAGGTCTATCTGGTCCTGTACGCCCTGTGCTTCACCGGCGCCGGCGCCTGTTTCACCCAGGGTGCCGAAGCCATGGGCATCGTCCACCAGCAGGCGGAAGTCATACTTACTCTTCAGGTCAACGATCTCTTTGATCTTACCCTGGTCACCAGCCATACCAAACACACCTTCTGTGATCACCAGGATGCCACCGGCTTTTTGCTTCTCTACAAGAGCGCTGGCACGTTGCAATTGCTTTTCAAAATCCTCCAGGTCGTTGTGCTTAAACACATAACGGTGGCCGGGGTGAAGGCGCAAACCATCTATAATACAGGCATGGCTTTCCGCATCATATACGATCACATCATGGCGACCACACAGTACATCAATAATGCTCACCATACCCTGGTAACCAAAATTCAGCAGGATGGCGTCTTCCTTGCTTTCAAATTCGGCCAATTGTTGTTCAAGGAGTTCATGGTAATTCGTATTGCCGCTCATCATCCGTGCACCCATCGGGGTAGCCAGGCCAAACTGGGCGGCTCCCTCTGCATCGGCTTTGCGCACTTCAGGGTGATTGGCCAGTCCCAGGTAATTATTCAAACTCCATACTATCATATCCTTACCCCGGAACTTCATACGGCTGCCGATCTCTCCTTCCAGCTTGGGGAAGGCGAAATATCCATGCGCACGTTCACGGTGTTGGCCGATAGGCCCATAGTTTTTCAACAATCTTTCGAAAATGTCTGCCATATTATGGATTTATGTTAAAGGTTTGATTATGATCATCCAAGGGGCAAAAATAACGTTTTTGGTGCAATGGCTGGTATACGAAATGCTCACATTAATGTCAATAAATACAGTACGGGACTGATTTTGAACCCATAAGTTGAAAGAATGTTAAAATCTGAAGTCTGAGGTCTGAGCGTTTGATTCGTTTATCCTACTTCAGACCTCAGACTTCAGATTCCACGCAACGGTTTGTTGATCAAATTTTAATATGCCAATTGGCACCTGCCTATATCTTTGCCGGAAAATATGCCGGCATGCGAAAACTACTCCTCTTGTCCCTTGCTTGTATCCTCGTTTGCACTTCTTTTGCTCAGCGCAGAGCAAAGACCACCGATGTCAATGTGCCCGCCCGTCCTAAACTGGTAGTGGGCATTGTAGTGGACCAAATGCGTTGGGATTACCTGTATCGCTACTATGATCGCTACAAAGCAGATGGCGGTTTTAAACGTTTCCTGCAACAGGGATTTACCTGCGAAAATGCCCTCATTCCTTATACACCCACCATTACAGCTTGTGGTCATACCTGTATCTATACCGGCAGCGTGCCTGCCATTCATGGCATTACCGGCAATGCCTGGTGGGATAGGGATATGCAACGCAGTGTATACTGTACAGAAGACAATACTGTAAAATCAGTAGGCTCTACCGGCAGCACTGGCGAAATGAGCCCCCGCAACATGCTCACCAGTACAGTGTGTGATGAGTTGCGCCTGGCTACCAACTTCAGGAGTAAGGTCATTGGTATTGCCATCAAAGACCGCGGCGGTATCTTACCGGCCGGCCACACCGCCAATGCTGCTTACTGGTACGATAGCCGCACCGGCAACTGGATCACTTCTACTTACTACATGAACGACCTGCCGCAATGGGTGAAAGATTACAATGCCACCAAACCGGCCGACAAATATTACGCGCTCGACTGGAACCTCCTGTATCCCAAAGAAACATACCTGCAAAGCACGGCCGATGAAAAGCCTTATGAAGGCAAATCATTCGGCACTGATCAGAAAGGATTCCCTTACGATCTCAAGCGTTTCATTGGTAAAAACTATGGTACCATTGCCAGCACGCCGTATGGTAACTCCATGACAGCCGAAATAGCCAAAGCAGCAGTGGTGAATGAACAACTGGGTGCTGATGACATCACCGATTTCCTCGCAGTCAGCTTTTCTTCGCCCGATTACATTGGCCATTCCTTTGGCCCCAACTCTATTGAACAGGAAGATGACTTCCTGCGCCTCGATACTACCTTCGGCAACTTCTTCCGCTTCCTCGATGAGAAAGTGGGCAAAGGACAATACCTCGTATTCCTGAGCGCCGATCATGGGGTGGCGCATGTGCCCGGCTTCATGAAAGAAAACAAATTGCCCACAGGTACCATCCAGGATGATCGCTGGAATACAGAAATAGCCAAGGGCTTGCAGGAGAACTTTGGCATCACCGCTAAAATCATTTCCAGCACCTATAACTACCAGATACACCTGAACCACCGCCTGATGGATTCCCTGAAGCTGGATAAAAAAGCCATTAAACAATGGATTGTTGACTACCTCGGCAAACAGGAAGGCATATCCCGTGCTTTTGCCATCGATGAGATCATGACGGTGCCACTCACAGCCACACAACGTGAAATGATGGTCAATGGCTGGTATCCCCGTCGCAATGGTGATATCCAGATCGTATTGCAACCAGGCTGGATAGATGGCGGCGCCACCGGCACCACCCACGGCCTCTGGAATCCTTACGATGCGCACATACCCATGCTCTTCTATGGCTGGGGCATCAAACCTGGCCGCACCAACCGCGAAACCTACATGAGCGACATTGCACCTACCATCGCGGCCTTATTGCACATCCAAATGCCCAATGGCGCCACCGGCAAAGTAGTAGAAGAAGTAATGAAATAGGGGGTGGTACATTTCCAACTTATTTAATATTTCCACGCAGCGTCTCCCAACGGGGACGCTGCGTCTTTAAAAACCACGCCCAATCCGTACGCCCATTGTAACAAAACCGGACACCTGCCTGTTTCCGGTTGATATAACTTCATGATAAATAAGTTACTGCAATCCGGCATTCACTTTGGTACAAAATCGTTTTCTGTACACAGTAAATCCAAATTGTCATGCTGAAGAATTACCTGCTATTGGCAGTAAAGAACTTCCGGAAACAAAAACTGTTTTCCCTCATCAACATCCTCGGCCTTACCGTAGGCATCACCTGTTGCCTCATGATCTTCCTGTTTATCGTAAGTGAGTTCAGTTATGACAACTTCCATAAGAACGGCGACCATATTTACAGGGTAATGCGGGTAAGCCAGCAGTCGGGTACGACAAAATATATACCCTGGGTTTCGCCGCCCTACGCTGCCGCCCTGCACAATGATTATCCGGATGCGGTACAGCAGACCATGCGTGTATCTCCCCGGAATGACCTGATCACGTATAAGAATATCTCCTTCAATGAGAAAAAGATCATATCGGTCGACAGTAACTTTTTCACCTTCTTTAGCTTTACCCTGCTGAAAGGCAACCCGGCAACGGTGCTCAATGATCCTTCAGGTATGGTGATGACCGAGACCACTGCCAAAAAGTATTTTGGCAATGAAGACCCTATTGGAAAAGAGATTGAATTCAATAAAGAACGTCGCTTTAAAATAACCGGTATTGCCAAAGATGTGCCTGTCAACTCACACCTGGAATTCGATATGGTGATCCCCAATACCCGTTGGCACAACACCCCTTTTTTCAACCAATGGCCCAATAATGGGTTGTATGCATATGTGCAGTTGAATCCCGCTGTAAAGCCGGAGCAACTGGAAAAACAATTCCCCGCCTTCATGAACAAGTACATGGGAGCCTTTTGTAAGGCGAATGGGTTCAAGATAGACCTTACCATCAAGCCGCTCAAAGGCATCTACTTTGAAGGTGAATCACCCTGGGACCCCGTGAAGCATGGCAACCGCAAAATGGTATATATTTTTATGAGCATAGCCGTGCTCATCCTCGTGATCGCCTGCATCAACTTCATGAACCTGGCTACCGCAAGGGCTACCGACCGGTCGAAGGAAGTAGGACTGAGGAAAGTGTTGGGCGCAGTAAAAAAACAACTGGCCAGCCAGTTCATCTTCGAATCATTGCTCATGGCTACCATAGCAGCGGGATTGGCATCGCTGACTTTAAAACTATTGATGCCGGCCTATAACAATTTCCTGGGTTATGAACTCCCATCAGGCTGGAACAATCCCTGGTTCTATGCCTGCGTAGCTGGTATCATCCTCGTAGTAGGCGTACTGGCGGGTAGCTATCCGGCGCTCCTCATGTCTTCCTTCTCACCCATTGAATCCCTGAAAGGCAAGCTCAGGGTGGGGAAGGGAGGGGCCATGTTCCGCAAAGTGCTGGTGGTATTTCAGTTTGGCATCTCTGTATTATTGATCGTGTGCGTAACAATCGTGATGAAGCAGATGCATTATGTAAGAACAGCAGATCTCGGTTTCAATAAAGAACAGTCCATGATCGTAAGGCTCGACAATAGCGCGATATGGAACAATAAGGAATCATTCAAGAACCAGTTACAGGCCGATAAGTCGGTAATAAACGTATCGCTCATGAGCGGTGAGCCAGGAGGTTTTCACGATGGCTATGGCTTTGAAGCAGAAGCCAAACCCGGCGAGAAGATCATGATCAATACAGAGTTTGCCGATTTTCAATATGCAGGTACCCTTGGATTGAAAATAATAGCGGGCAGGGATTTCTCCCCGGGATACCCGACAGACTCAGTACAGGCAGTATTGATCAACCGGGCGGCAGTGGAAACCTTGGGTTATACTACGCCGGAACAGGCCGTAGGCAAATGGATAAAAAATATATCGGCCGACAGTGCACGTCGTACCATTGTAGGTGTAGTGGAAAATTATCATTTTACTTCCATGAAGCAAGTCATAGGGCCGCTGGTCATCTCTACCAAAAAAGGCGACAGGCGCCTGGCGCTGGTGCGGTTGCATACGGCACAGTTGCAGTCGGCCATCGAACGCATAAAAAAGATATATGCTGCCAATGCGCCCGATCATCCTTTTGAATACGATTTCCTCGACGAAAGGTTCGACAGGCTCTACAAAGCAGAGACCAGCCAGGAAACCCTGTTGAGTATCTTCTCCATTATAGCCATCGTCATAGCCTGCCTGGGTTTGTTTGGATTGGCTTCTTACACTGCGATAAAGCGCACCCGTGAGATCGGAGTACGCAAAGTGCTGGGCTCTTCGGTAAGTAATATTGTCCTCCTGCTCACGAAAGACCTGTTGCGCCCTGTACTCCTGGGTACCCTCATGGCCGTGCCCATTGGTTACCTCGTAATGCAGCAATGGCTGCAGGGCTTTGTTTACCGCACGGATATACACTGGTGGCTGTTCGCAATGGCGGCGCTCATCGGCGTGTGTATCGCCGTGTTTACCGTAAGCGTGCAGGCCATCAAAGCGGCACTGGCCAACCCGGTAAAAAGCCTGCGTACAGAATAGAGGCCCCGTTTTCAACGTCACACCATCCTTCTTCACAACGCTGGCGCAAGTATGCAGTCCGGCTAAGTGTGCAGGGTACTTGTGCCCTAAGCATTCTTATATATTTGATTTCTATATAATTACCATGATCGAGCCCGTAACTGGGTAAATACCCAAATAGTTGCAGCATTTTTATAAAAGGGTGTGTTTTCTTCCGGGGGACTGATATTTTTGTACCGATTAAAACATACATGATTATGAACAAACCCTTTGCTGCCTTTTCCCGGTGGCTTTTTCTCCTGGTAGTCAGCTTTACTGCCGGGCAATCCATCGCCCAATCCGGGCTCACTACAACCTTACCGGTCGATCCCAAAGTGAAGATCGGTAAGCTCGACAATGGCCTTACCTTCTACATACGCCAGAACAAAAAGCCTGAGCAGAAAGTAGAACTTCGACTGGTACTTAATGCCGGTTCTATTAATGAAGACGATGATCAGCAAGGGCTGGCGCACATGGCCGAGCACATGGCCTTCAATGGTACTACCCATTTCAAGAAAAATGACATCGTTTCTTTCCTGCAGAACATAGGCGTGGGTTTCGGTAATGACCTCAACGCCTATACCAGCTTTGATGAAACCGTATACATCCTGCCCATCCCTACCGATAAGCCCGGCAACCTCGAAAAAGGTTTTCAGGTGCTGGAAGACTGGGCGCACAACGTTACCTACCTCGATGATGACATTCACAACGAGAGGCCCATCATCCTCGAAGAAAGCCGCATGGGTAAAGGTGCCAACGACAGGATGTTCAAAAAGATCTATCCCAAACTTTTTGAAGGTTCCAAATATGCAAAACGCTTACCGATCGGGATAGACAGCATCATCCGCAACTTCAAGCCCGATGCCATCCGCCGTTTCTACAAGGACTGGTACCGTCCGGACCTCATGGCGGTCATCGTGGTAGGGGATATCGAACCGGCCAAAGCAGAACAAATGATCCGCAAGCACTTTGCCGGCATGACCAATCCCACCGCTCCCCGCAAAAGGGAATACGCCGATGTGCCTGCCTATGCTGCCAATGATGCCATGATAGTTACCGATAAAGAAGCGACCAGCTACGCGGTATCCATCAACTATCCCGCTTTCAAAGACGTGCCTTCTTCCACAGTGGGCGGTTACCGTGATCACCTCGTAAAGCAAATGTTTGTATCGCTCACCAACCAACGCCTGCAGGAGCTTACCCAGAAAGAGAATCCACCTTTCATCTATGGTTCTGTAAGCTTTGGTTCCTATGCCCGCGGCTATGATGCCTTTGGCGCCTTTGCGGCGGCCGGCACCGGCGATGTCAACAAATCCCTCAATGCCCTGGTAGAAGAAATTGAAAGGGTAAAACGCTATGGCTTTACAGCCGCTGAACTGGAGCGCGCCAAAAAATCAATGCAAGCCAACTTTGAGCGCGCCTGGAACAACCGCGATAAAACAGAGAGCGATAACTATGTGGATGAATACGTAAACCACTTCCTGCAGCAGGAACCGATTCCGGGCATCGACAAGGAATATGAATACGTAAAGACCCTCGTACCCGGTATTACCCTCGAAGAGGTCAACGCGGTATCCAAAAAATTCAAAGACGACAAGAACCGTTTTGTATACGTAACCGGACCAGAGCCAAAGGCCGACACCAAACTCCCGGAAGGAAAGGACCTGCTGGCCATCATTGACGCCAAAGAAAAAGCAGACATCAAGCCTTACGAGGAAAAAGCAATAGCCACTACCTTAATGAGTACCACGCCTAAAGCTGGTAAAGTAGTGTCTAAAACTAAAAATACCGTGCTGGGTACTACCGAACTCAAACTGAGCAACGGGGTGACTGTAACACTGAAACCCACTGATTTCAAAAACGACCAGATCTTAATGGGCGCCAGCCGTCCCGGTGGAAAGAACAACTATGGCCTGGCCGATAAATACAATGCTGAATATGCTGTGCAGATAGTAAGCACCATGGGTATAGGGGACCTTTCGCCCACCGACCTGCGTAAAGTACTGGCCGGTAAAACAGCTACCGTAACGCCTTCTTTTAGCGGTATATCAGAAGGTGTACGGGGCAACTCCAGCATCAAAGACCTGGAAACCATGTTCCAGCTTACTTACCTCTACTTTACAGCACCACGCAAGGATACGGCTTTGTTCCGCTCTTATGTGCAGCGCAACAAATCGCAGTTTGCCAACATAAGTGCCAACCCGCAGGCTGTGTTCATTGATACCATGTACAAAACATTGTACAGCAACAACCCATTGGCGCCGGTAACAGTACCCAACAGCGCCTTCTTTGATAAGATCAACCTCGACCGCTCACTGGCCATTTACAAAGAGCGTTTTGGTGATGCCAGTGGGATGAACTTTGCCTTCGTAGGCAGCTTCAGGGAAGAAGAGATCATTCCTTTCATTGAAACCTACATCGCCAGCCTGCCCGCTACCGGTAAAAAGTTCACCTTTGTTGACAACAAAGTGCGTCCTGTGACCGGTAAAAAAGAGTTGACAGTCAATAAAGGCAAAGAAGAGAAGAGCACCATCCTGGCTTTCTATACAGGCGAAGTGCCTTACACAGAAGACATGGACCTCAAAACACAGGCCCTGAGTGAGGTATTGAACATCCGCATCATTGAAGAGCTGCGGGAAAAAGTACAGGGTATCTACGGCGGCGGTACCTTCAGCGGCCTGGAAAAATATCCTTATACCAACTACAGCTTTGTATTGCAATTGCCCTGCGGACCTGAAAAAGTAGATACCCTGCTCAAAGCAGTGAAGAAAGAATTTGCCGATATGGCTGCCAAAGGACCCGATACCAGCTACCTGAACAAAGTGAAGACCCAATGGACCGAACAGAACAAAGTGAAGATGAAAGAGAACGGTACCTGGCTCGACGCGCTCCTCGATATCAAATTCAAAGGAGATGATCCGGACCGCTTTATCAATGCGGAGAAGTACATTAAAAAGCTCACGCCAAAAGATGTGCAGCAGGCGGCCAAGCTCATCCTCGATGGCAAGAACCACTTCTATGCTGTACAGATGCCGGAAAACTACGGCACTAAAACAGCAGGTGGCGACACCCCGAAGAAAGGGTTTTAGCAACCGGTACTTTACAATTAATTAATAATAAGCCCTGATAATTGTCATTCAATTGTCAGGGCTTATTCTTTTAGAGAATCCAGAATTCAGAAGCTTTTGAAGCAAAAAGAATAATGCAATCAGGAACTGTATTATTCTGGATGCTGAATACTGGATTCTTTCTTGCAACTCCGTTGCTATAAAAATATTCCAACATCTTCTTTTTCACACTAACTTAGAAGTATACCCGTTCGACTATTCTTTTCCCCTAAACGTTTCACTTTTTATTTGTTAGCAACTTTCTCTGATTAGCAACTACTCCCACCAACTTTGTGTGTAGTAACCCTGCATACCTGTTATTCTATTTTTTGTTAACCAAAAAAACAAAAGCACATGAGAAGTCTTCTAAAAGTGGCAGCCCTATTTGCCCTGCTCACAGCAGTATTTTTTTCCTGTAAGAAAGACGCAAAGGAAACACCGCTCCCCCAGGAAGCGATTTCACAACAAGTATTGGACAAGATCTATGAATTAGGTTTTGGCAACAAGAACGTAGCCCGGCATCCGGAAGGATACCTGGTGGAAGGTGATATCGTAATTACCGAAGAGGACCTGCGTTCTTCACCCGATCGTAAGCTCATACGTGTAGGTGATGAAGAGCAGTACCGTACCACCAATACGGTAACCGGTCTTCCACGCAACATTACCGTTCGCCTTAATTCTTCATTGCCTGCCCGTTATACCACGGCGCTTAATTCAGCCATCAGCCGTTACAATGCGCTGGGCCTGCGTATTACCTTCTCCAGGGTTACTTCCGGTGGTAACATCGTGATCAATCCGGCGCCCTCCGGAGCTGGTTACCTCGCTTCTGCCGGTTTCCCTTCTTCCAGTGGTAATCCTTATGGTTCCGTATTGGTGAACAGGAGTTACCTCGATACCTGGAACATCAACACCGTTACTTCTATCATTGCCCATGAAATAGGTCACTGTATTGGCTACCGTCATACCGACTATGCCAATCGTGCCTATAGTTGTGGCGGTTCTGCAGTGAATGAAGGTCAGGCAGGCGTTGGCGCCATCCATATTCCCGGTACACCCACTACCAATGCTGTTTCGGGTTCCTGGATGCTCGCCTGTATTGGCAATGGCGTAAACCGTCCGTTCATCAGCAGCGACATCACTGCTTTGAACTACGTCTATTAATTGTAAATCATCTATTCCCCCTTGTGCAGGGACGACTACACAAAAGCCGGTAAGTTTAATTGCCGGCTTTTTTTGTGATTATACTATGTTAAGGGTTCCTGTATTAACAAATTTCCAATACAAAGAGGCATATCCTTTGGATTTATAAGGGCAGAACCAAATCAATAGATTATGAAACGTATATCCTCAGTACTATTGCTCGTAGCGATTGGCTCCATTTCCGCGATGCATACTTCAGCCCAGGTAAGTGTAAGTGTCAACATCGGAACACAACCTCAATGGGGACCGGTAGGGTATGACCAGGCCGATTACTATTACCTGCCCGATGTGGAAGCTTACTACTACATACCACGCAGGCAATTTATTTACCTCGATGCCGGCCACTGGGTATTTGCCGCCAGCCTGCCCGGAAGATACCGCGGGTACGATCTCTACAGCGGATACAAAGTAGTCATCAATCAACCCAGGCCCTATGATCATTTTTATGACCACAGAGACAGGTATGCACGCTACAGGAACTGGCGCGGCCGCCAGGAATGTATCCGTGATTACGATAGACCACGCTACTATGAAGATCGTCGCGATCACCACCGTGGTCGTGGACATGGGCACGGTCGTGGACACGGCAGAGGCCATGGAAGGGACAGAGATTGGGACTAAATATAGTAGACTACAAGTCCCTGCTTAGCGGGGGCTTTTTCATGCCATGCAGGTTTATTGCTTAGACTATCAATATATTAACAATTATTGCCATGAAGAGGCATGCGATTTGAAGAGGATATAGTGAATCCTAAAACACTTTGTATATGAAACGTTTATTGTCGGCATGCCTGCTAATAACAGGATTAGCCCTGACCAATCAACAAACTTCCGCCCAGGTAAGCGTAAGTGTCAACATTGGTACACAACCCTTGTGGGGGCCTGTTGGCTATGATGTAGTGGAATACTACTACCTGCCAGATGTGGAAGCTTATTATTATGTGCCCCGCAGGCAGTTTGTTTACTTAAGTGGTGGCAACTGGATATTTGCTACAAGCCTGCCCGTCCGCTACCGTACCTATGATCTGTATACAGGCTATAAAGTGGTGATCAATGAACCCAGGCCGTATGTGCATTTTGCCGATCATAAGGTCAAATATGCTAACTACAAAGGAACACGCGGCAAACAAGTGGTTATCCGCGACAGCCGCGATTCTAAATATTACGTCGTAAAAGGTCATCCCGGCAACAAAGGAAATGCTGCTAAAAAAGGACATGGCCATGGAAAAGGCAAAGGGAAAAACAAATAGGAAGGAGACTTTTCTTTAATGGTAGATCTTGATCAGCTTGTTATTACCAGGCGGATAAGTTTTCAATACCTCGTACCGTAATCCCAGTTGCTGCAGGCAGGATAGGGTAGACGGGTAATACGAAATGACATAATCACTTTTAAGTAAAGCGTCCCGGAGTTGAGTACCTGTATTGTGAACGTCTATTTCCGGTAAATATTCCGCCTTGGGTTGCAGGTCATACAGTAGTGCATAATAATTGACATATACGCCTGCAGTGGAGTAACCCATATAGGGATGCTGGGGTTTTTGTGCATAAAGGTCCAACACGGGCTGTTGCGAATTCGTTTGCAGGGGCCATTCATAGCACAAGTGCCTGTTGGCATTGCGATAAAGATGTGCTGCCCCGGCAAAAAATACAACCATTCCTGTTGCTGTACCCAGGAACCGGAACGTTTTTGGGAAAGACAGGTATTCGCCTCCGGCAAAGCAGATGAGCAAAATACCCGGCACATACCATTGCAGGGCTGTTCGTTCAGACAGGTAAGGGTTCTTCAACAACAGATGAAACAGGACATTAAGCACAACAATACTTACGAAAGGCAGGCATAGGATAAACCCTGTGCTGATTTTTTTACTATACCAGCACCTGAAAGTGTACCAGGTGCATACTATTACCAGCAGGAAGCAGGAAACATACGTAAGTACGGGCGACAGGTAGCTATACGATGCCCGGTACAGGCTGCCCTCCCAGGTGGTTTCAACCAATGATTCCATGAGGTCTGTTTCGCCTCCGAAGTAGAGGGTTTTGCCGTAATACTTTAAGAAAAGCAGGTCGGCAATAGTAACAATCATCAGAAGTACATACAGCAGAAAGAGTCTCGAAGTTGTTTTATGAATAGGCGTTCTGTTCACATACTTACTGATTGCCAACTGGCATACGAATAAACCTGCCATCCCTGCCACCGTATAAAAAAAGGAAATATTAGAGGCTAAAGCCAGCGCATTCAGAATGATGACCATCAGCCATGGGCGATATTGAAAGGAAGTTTGGGCGGCTTTTACAAAATAAACGATACTCCATGCCTGGAAGGTCATAGCCAGGCTGTAGCCGCGCGCCAGTGAAAAGAAATCAAGGATATATGGATTGAATAACACAAGGGCATAGAAAATAAGTTGGCCGGATAAGCCTTTAATAAGGCTGCTTAAACGGTAGATAGCGAATGCAAAGAACGGGAAGGCCAGGATACATTGCAGGCGCATGACGCCCGGGGTATCACCAAAAACCATGTTGAATATTTCCATAAAGAAAGTATTCAGCCAATGGTTATTGGCTGTACCAAACATGGCAATGAAATAATTTGTTTTTACCAGGTAATAAGAGTACGCTTCATCATGTGTCATATCTATGGTAAAACCATGCACCCATACAAAGACCCATAATATAAGAGTGACCAATAAGTGTAGAACAAAAAATCGTTTTTGGGAAGCGGACAGCGATTGAAAGCGTACAAACAATTGGTTCAAAACTAAAAAATTAAGTGAGCGTTTTACGGCGTAAAATATACAAAGCTTTTGTAGAAACAAAAGCTTTGTAGAAAATGTCTTTGTCCCCCAGAGCTTGTCAAAGGGCGGCTCACCTTGGTTAAGCCACAGTAATACCTTTATCCAGGTATACATCCTGTGTAGCTTCTAATAACTCCACACCCTCTTTAAAGGGCCGCTGAAAAGCTTTTCGCCCTAAAATAAGTCCCATACCACCGGCGCGTTTATTGATTACGGCAGTATACACAGCATCCTGCAGGTCATTGGCGCCCTTGCTTTCACCGCCGCTGTTGATCAATCCCACCCGGCCGCTGTAGCAGTTCAATACCTGGTAACGGCAAAGATCAATGGGATGATCGCTGGTTAGCTTTTCATATACCAGCGGAGATGTTTTACCGTGTTTGGTAGCCAGGTAACCGCCATTATTGGTAGGCAATTTTTGCTTGATAATATCGGCCTGTAAAGTAACACCCAGGTGATTGGCCTGGCCGGTAAGGTCGGCAGAAGTATGATAATCCACGTCATCTACCTTAAAGCCACTGTTACGGGTATAGCACCACAGGATCGTGGCCATACCCAGTTCATGGGCATGTTCAAAAGCCTGGGCTACTTCTTTTAACTGGCGGGCGCTTTCTGCCGATCCCCAGTAAATCGTAGCGCCCACAGCTACAGCGCCCATATTCCAGGCGCTCTTGATCGTGCCAAACATCGTTTGGTCATACTTATTGGGCAGGCTCAGGAATTCATTGTGATTGATCTTTACCACGAAGGGGATGCGATGCGCATACTTGCGGCTCATCAGGCCCAGTACGCCATACGTAGAAGCTACTGCATTACAGCCGCCTTCAATGGCCAGCTTTACAATATTTTCCGGGTCAAAATAAATGGGATTGGGCGAAAAGGCCGATCCGGCACTGTGCTCAATACCCTGGTCTACCGGGAAAATGCTGCAATAGCCGGTATTGGCCAGGCGGCCATGGCCCAGCAGCGTTTGAATACTGCGCAATACAGGATTGCTGCGGTTGCTGTTGATCCAGCTTTTCTCTACATGGTCGGGGGAGGGGAGGGAAATGGTCGATTTGTCAATGGTGTTACACTGGTGGCTTAAAAGATAAGCGGCTTTATCACCCAGCAGGTCTGTAATTTTCTTGGATGGCATAACAAAGTTTGAAAATGAATAAAAGTCGGCAGTTCGAAAGTACAACCCCTGCAATACTTGTGCTATACCCCCCAGGTAAACAAAAAATAACAAAGTCCCGCCGGAGGGGCGGGACTTTTAAACTATGTTGCCATTCTGTTGACGGGCTTCAAACCATAGCCCTTTATCAATGAATGTTTTGTAAATCTTATGCGTTCCTGTTAATACAGTTCAGGTCCTCAAAAGCTGTTTCCAGGCGTTTAATGAACGTTTCTTCGCCTTTGCGCAGCCATACGCGGGGATCATAATGCTTCTTATTAGGCTTGTCCTTTCCTTCAGGATTGCCCAACTGGCCTTGCAGGTACGCTTCGTTCTTCTTGTAGAAGCCCAGAACGCCTTCCCAGAAAGCCCATTGCAGGTCGGTATCAATATTCATCTTGATAGCGCCATAGCCGATCGCTTCCCGGATCTGGTGTTGGGGTGAGCCGCTACCGCCGTGGAATACGAAATATACAGGCTTGGGACCTGTTTTCAGATGCTGTTCAATATACACCTGGCTGTTCTTCAGGATCTCAGGGCGCAGTTCCACATTGCCGGGGCTGTACACACCGTGTACATTACCAAAGGCGGCTGCCACGCTAAACAGGCGACCTACCTTGCTCAGTTCGGTATAAGCAAAAGCGACGTGCTCAGGTTGTGTATACAGCTTGTCATTCTCGATGCCGCTGTTGTCTACGCCGTCCTCTTCACCGCCGGTAACACCCAGCTCAATCTCAATGGCCATGCCCAGAGGCTGCATGCGTTTGAAAAACTCCACAGAAGTATGGATATTCTCTTCAATAGGCTCTTCAGAAAGGTCCAGCATGTGGGAGCTGAAAAGGGGTTGCTTTTTCTCTTTATAGAATTGTTCGCCGGCATCAAGCAGTCCGCTTATCCAGGGCAGCCATTTCTTGGCGGCATGGTCGGTATGCAGTACCACGGGAACGCCGTAATACTTAGCTACATTATGGATGTGCAGGGCGCCGGAAATACCACCGGAGATATTGGCCTGCAACTGGTCGTTGGGCATGCCTTTACCGGCGATGAACTGGGCGCCGCCATTGGAAAACTGGATAATAACCGGGGAATTTACCTTGGCAGCCGTTTCCAGGGTGGCATTGATCGTGTCGGTGCCAATGGTATTCACGGCCGGCAGGGCAAACTGGTTCTCTTTTGCGTCTTTATACAAGGCTTCTAATTCTTCGCCAAATAGCACGCCGGCTTTATATTTCTTCATGATTTTGCTGTTTTTCCTTTTATTTGATTAATAAGTGGTTACGATTCTTACGATTTATTTAAAAAGATGCACTGTTTCTTAAATGCGCCGCGAAGATAAGAAATAGTGGGGATTGGTCAAATGATGCTCCTGGGCTGCTTTATACTTACCTTAAGCACCCAACTCGCCTCCATCAAACAAGCCTCCTGGAGCAAAGTGGTACGAATGGAAGATCCCGCAGGCATGCAGTTTACTTTATTCGAAAGCTCTACGCTGTTTGAGTAGTGGAATAACAGCCAGAAAAGGAATATTATAACCTGCTGATAACTTGTACAAGCGGGTGAAAAATGATAATTTCAGCGCGCGCCTGAAACCGTTAGAAAACATACCTATTTTATGAGAATGTTGACCTGGCTGGCAGCAGTCATTTTTCTTTTCAGTTGTGGACTACCCCCCGCAAAACAGAAAGTTCATTTCAGTTGCCATTTGCTTTTGGATAAGCAATTTATTGACTCAATTGCCCGGTCTGTAATAAACAAAGGGAATGAACATATCTGGAACTTGTCAGATATTGATACAACAGAATATCTTACAACAGAAGACTACTTTACAAATACGACCACAAAGAACAGGCTGGTATTCATAGGAGGCGAAGCTGGCTTGTCGGCAGGAACAGCCCACAATCTGCTTATTTTATTCTCCTGTTTGGATTCACTCAGTATTGTGTGGGCCGGCCAGATAGGGGATTTTGATATGCTTGACCTAGACAATGATGGGATAAAGGACATCGTCTGTGAGTCTGGTACGACATGGATGGGCGAATGTAATGACAGTTACGATATCTTTAATTTTAAAGGCGGTGACCGGCATATGCTCTATTCGGCCCGCTCTACTTCCGTTATAGATTGCGGTCAGGATAGCCTGGGAAGTGTATATAAGAAGGGTGATACCATTGAAAGAAAATTTGACTGCTCAATAGTCAGGCCGTTTGGTAAGCATTACCTTGTTCAGCAAATACGAACAATAAAGGTCCACAATGGTGGTGAAACAAATAGGGATATTACGAAAAATCTAATGATCACTAAAGACACTACCCTCATCGCACTGAAATGACTATATGGAATTAAAACTTATTGTTGTCCGGACGAGTAACCCTGAAAAACTGGCTGGCTTTTATGCCTTATTAGGTCTTGTTTTTGACTACCATAAACATGGTAATTCGCCTTACCATTATTCCACAACCCTTGGACACACTGTTTTGGAGATTTATCCGCTGGCTAAAGGCCAGGAGGAAGCAGACAAACACTTACGATTAGGCTTTGGTATTGAAGATTTCGATAAAAAGATTACCATATTAAAAGAAAATAAGATTGTCTTTTCAATTGAGCCGGTACAAACCGATTTTGGCTACATGGCAGTTGTTCCTGACCCGGATGGCCGGAAGATTGAATTGTATAAAAATTAATCTGAATTAATAGTTTATTATTATGGCCTACATCATGGTAGACATCGAAAGCGACGGTCCCATTCCGGGCGACTATTCCATGATCTGCTTTGGAGCAGTGGTAGTGGAGGAAGGGCTGAACAAAACCTTTTATGGTCAACTCAAACCCATCTCGGAAAAGTTCGTTCCGGAAGCATTGGCCGTTTCCGGTTTCACCAGGGAACAAACCATGGACTTTGATGATCCCAAAACAGTCATGGAGAAATTCGGCAACTGGATACAACAGGTGGCAAAAGACAGACCTGTCTTCATAAGCGATAACAATGGCTTTGACTGGATGTTTATCTGCTGGTACTTTCATCACTTTACCGGCTCCAATCCTTTTGGCCACAGCTCCTACAACCTGGGCAGCCTGTATAAAGGGATCGTGAAGGATACTTTTAAGAACTTTAAACACCTGCGGCAAACCGCCCATACCCACCATCCCGTGGATGACGCCAAAGGGAATGCTGAGGCCTTGCTCACCATCAAAAAAGAGTTTGGTCTTAAGATAAAATTCTGACAGATAATCAATTCATGCCAACATACAAGTGGCAACCTTTTAAAATAAACAACCTTATGACAAAAGCATTAACACTTTTCCTGTTGATTTTTATATCAAGTATGGCACCTGGTTGTGGTAACCAAAAAGACAGTATAAAGGCCGGTTCAATTTGTACCGTCGAAGACGGTGAAGGGAAATTTGGCGTTATAAAAGTACTTGTTATTGACGATGAGATGGCGCATGTCAAAATCTATAAAAACAAGTATGACCAACGTCCCGATACAATTGATGTAAAGACTTTAAGTTTGGGTTCAATAAATGATGGAGAGGAGGTTGGTATAGGGCATGTGCCCTTAGCAAGAAAAGAATTTGACGGCTGGAAGCCGATACCTGTAGGTTTTGAAGCAGTTACCAAAGAGGACTTGGAAGGGTACGATATCTGGAAGTCTCAATAAGTAAAATGTAGCTAAACTCTTTTGATATGACCCCAACAAAAAACAGCATAGAAATCCCTTTAAGTAAAAAGAAAATAACATTAATACTCATTGGTTCAATTGTATTTGTGGTGCTGGGAGTTTGGTTTGTAATGGAACCAGACAAATTTAGCAGAGGGCCATTGCGCAATCCTACAGTGGTTATCATAATAGGGATTGCTGCTATCGTTTTTTTTGGCATTTGTGCATTGTATGCTTTACGCAAATTGCCGGATAACAAACCTGGACTGATTATGGATGAATCCGGGTTAACAGATAATTCAAGTGCGGTATCTGCAGGGCAAATATTGTGGACCGATATTAATGACTTTTCGATAATTACTATTCAAAAGCAACACTTTATTTTACTGCATGTTAAGAACCCGCAGGATTACATTGACAGGCAAAAAGGCGTTTTTAAGAAAAAAATGATGCAGGTGAATTTCAAGCTATATGGCTCCCCTTTAACATTAAATACCAATGGCCTGAAGATCACTTTTGACGAATTGCATAAACTGATTACAGAAAGGGTAGGCCCAGGTAAAGGATAGTTGCTAATCCTCAAACTTCCCCAAATTCTTCTGGATAAGCGCCAGGTTCTTTTGGAGTGTTTGCTTCAACTGGCGTTTCACCAGTTGGCCCATAGACGTGCATTTATTGAAAGCCGGGTTATGGAAATACTGGCCCAGCTCTGTTTTTAATTGCAACAACTTTTCCGGCGTGGAGATCTTATCCCGGGCCATCGTATTCAGCAGGTCCATCAGCCGGAAGCGGGTGGAGGCTACGCGGAAAGCCATCATCGTCCTTTCTTCAGCCTGGTATTGCTCAATGGATTGTTTATTCAGGTACTTGCTGCACAGGTTCACCAGCTCTATATTCTCCTTGAAGAACTGCGGAAGGTACAGGTTCTTCCGGCCTTCATACGATTGCTGGTCAAAATCAATAGCACGGATGCGGTACTGGTAATCCTCAATATCCGGCGTAATGTCTACCACGAAATTATAAGAACGCATATCACCCAGCAGGCGTACAAAGCAACGCTCGTTGAACTTCACAAACTCCTTGGCCAGCCTGATCTTATTGGTGGCCGGACCATCAAGGTGCGTCTGGATGAATACATCGCCCGGAATGCCGGGTATATGCTCCTCTACCAGCGTATTATTGTGCGTGAGGTAGGTGATACGGTTGGGCGACAGCAGGTGTTCCAGTTCCAGTCCGTAAATGCGGGAGGCATCGGCTATCTTGATATAATAGTGATCGTAGTTGTCGTTGAACTTATTAATAATGCGGATGCGGAAGGGGTGGGAGTTGCCAAAGCTGCAATAGTCAATCCGTGCTACATCCAGGTGCGCGGTAAACGTAAGGTCGCCTTCTGTTTTCAGGAAGGCATACATCTTCACCAGGCCCGACCGGATATATTCCCAGTCGCGCATATCATACACGGCTTTCTCCCAAAGCGTGTCTTTCCCGTACTTATCTTTCAGGGGAATGGAATAAGTAATACGCAGCAGGTCATTATAAGATACCGGCAGCTTCACTTCCCGGCCATGGATCTTGAGGTACTGGCGCAGAGAGTCCTGCACGGGAAACATGGGTTTCTTGCGCGATGGCTTATTATTCTCTTCCGGTGTGAAATTGGGTACCAATGGGAATGCTTAATATTAACACTACTTATTTAGATGCTGATATAAATTAATTTTTTTGGGTCAACAGCTTATCCGGCGGCTGTTTCAGTTTGCTTTTTCTGCGCGCTAAATTAGCTGAATTCCACTTCTGGCGTGCATCTTGATCCATAAAAACTCAAAGAATTTAACAAAATAGAATTATATTTATAATGAATCTCATCCATGATCTCCACATCCCACTAAGGAAGCTAAAATTTATTTTCTCACATTTAATTCAATTCATCATGAATACGAGTAACACAAATGATGAGAGTAAAACTGTGGTGGCTGATCTCCGGGAAGATAAACCAGGTCTGCGAATAAAAACCAAAACTGGCCAGGAAACAGCAATATCAACAAACATTATTGATGAATTTAAGGCTGGTATGCGGGGTAAATTAATTTATCCTGATGATGCAGGTTATGATGATGCCCGAAAGATTCACAATGCCATGATCGACAAACATCCGGCTTTGATAGCTCAGTGTGCAGGCGTGGCAGATGTCATTACCACCCTCAGGTTTGCCAGAGAAAACAGCCTGTTGTTTACCGTTCGTGGCGCTGGCCACAATGTTGCAGGAAGTTCGGTTTGTGATGGCGGAATTGTTATCGATCTCTCCCATATGAAGGGAATTCGGATAGATCCTTCAGAACGAACAGCTGAGGTGGAACCAGGCGTAACATGGGGTGAACTTAACCACGACCTGCAGATTTTTGGTCTTGCTGCTACAGGTGGTTTTATTTCTACAACAGGCGTGTCAGGACTTACCCTGGGTGGCGGACTGGGTTGGTTGCTTCGTAAACACGGATTGGCATTGGACAACCTTATATCTGTAGATGTTGTGACTGCTGATGGGCAGTTTATCACCGCTGATGCAACTCAAAATAGAGATCTCTTTTGGGGCGTTCGTGGCGGTGGTGGAAATTTGGGAATTGTAACGTCGTTTAAGTTTAGGGTACATCCTGTGGGTTCCGTTTGGGCCGGAATGGTGATGCATCCGACATCAAAAGGGAAGGAAGCCATTAAGTACTGGCGTGACTATGCTGTAGACTCGCCAGAAGAGTTAACCGGCGCAGCCCTGATTTTCTTTCCGCCCGCAGAACTCCCTATACCTGAGGTATTGCATCGGGAGGGTATCGTAGGCACGGGAGGGGTTTACGCAGGAGATCTCAAAATCGGTGAACAGGTGCTGCAGGAACTCCGGCAGTTCGGTCCACCAGAAGCTGATATTTTTAGACAAATGTCTTACAGTGAGGCGCAAATGATGGCTGATTTTCTTTGGCCACGGGGATTGTATAATTATTGGAAGTCAAACTTTCTCAAAGAACTGAATGATGAAGCTATTGACACTATGCTTAAATTCTTTGCCCAGGTTCCATCCCGGCTAACAGTAATAGTTATTGAACACGTTGGAGACGGCGCTATGAATAGTATTGGAGACGATGAAACGGCCTTTTCCGTCCGAAATGGGCGATTCAATTTTCTGGTTACTTCTCTATGGACCAATCCTTCAGAAACTGATGCCAACATTCGGTGGACTCGCGAGTTTTGGGATGCTATGAAACCTTTTATGGCAGACGAAGTTTATATTAATTATATAGGTGATGAGGGTGAAGATCGCGTTAAACAAGCCTACGGTAAAAAATATGAGCGCCTGGCTGAGTTAAAGAATAAGTTTGATCCTGAAAATCTGTTTTGCGTGAATCAGAATATTGCGCCAGCAGCGCCACTCACAACTCACCACTGACAATTCATTAAATAATACAAACTAACTGATCTTCAATTTATTGAGCAATTCATTAAAGTAACCGGGTGCCTGTAACAACCTGCTGCCATACCAACTGAACATTTCACCATCGGCCAGCAGGATGAGCGTATGGGGCAGGTATTGTTGCAATTCATCGATATGTTGTTGCTTAAAGGGGTAAGGTTCGGAAGAAAGCAACAGCAGTTTACAGTTGGCAGTTTGTAGTTGATCTACTGTAATAGCCGGATACCGCGTTTGGTGCTCAAAAACATTCTGCAGGCCACAGCGCAGAAGCATCTGGTGAATGAAAGTATCGTTACCGATGGTCATGTAAGGGTCTTTCCAGATCAGGTAGGCGGTTCGCACAGCAGGTTGTACAGGAGTGATCTGTGAAAAAGCTGCTTCAATATGATGGGTTGTAGCTGCAGCCTTTGCTGCCGTGTTGGTCATATCACCCAGCGCCCGGATCATCCCCAAAGCATCTCCCAGCGTATTCACATCACTCACCCATACCGGGTAATGCCGGGCCAGTTCTTCCACCTGCTCCCGCACATTCTCTTCCTTATTGGCGATGATCAGATCAGGCTGAAGCTCATGCACCACATCCATATGCACCTTCTTCGTGCCACCCACTCTTTTTTTGGAACGGAACCAGTGCCCAGGATGCACGCAGAACTTAGTGATGCCCACCACTTCCTCGTCCAGCCCCAGGCTGGCCAGTAATTCCGTTTGGGAAGGCACCAGGGAAATGATCCTTTGCGGGATGCCGGGCAAGGTAATTGTCCTGTTGAGCTGATCGGTGAATGAAGGCATCTTGCAAGTTACAGGGTTTACTTAAAATGTAACCTTGCCAGGAAACACTCCCTGTCTTTTCCTCGTTGCCTTGTTGCCTCAGTGCCTCGTTGCCTCTAAGGCCATTACACCCGTGTAAAAAACAGATCAAATGAGTATGGAAAACCAGCGCTTTATAATCTCACTCAATTGCTCAATACCTTACCATGTTTAAAAACTACTTTACCGTTGCCTGGCGCCACCTGCTGAAAAACCGCCAGTTTACCGGGTTAAATCTGGTGGGCCTGTCTACCGGACTGGCCTGTACCTTACTCATCTGGCTATGGGTACAGGATGAAAGGTCGGTGGATAGGTTCCATAAAAATGATGATCATCTCTTCCAGGTCATGGAACACCGGCCGCACAGTGGTGGTATTACTACTTCCCCGGAAACACCGGCCCTCCTGGACGAGACTTTAACAATGCTCATGCCCGAAGTAGCATCCGCTACAGTTACTACACCTCCCTCCTGGTTTCCCCATGTAGTGCTGTCAGTAGGCGATGAAAATATAAAGGGAGCCGGATTATTTGCCGGTAAAGATTACTTCAAAGTATTCACCTATCCGCTTATCGGCGGTAATCCCAACGAAGCGTTGGCCCACAGGGATGGCATAGTGATATCAGAGCAACTGGCCATGCGCCTCTTCCATGATACAGACCAGGTGATCGGGAAGCAGGTATCCTGGCAGATATTTCAGATCAAAAAGAGCAGCATCGTTACCGGTGTTTTTAAAGGAACGCCTGCCAACGCTTCTATCCAATTCGATTTCCTGTTGTCCTTTGAGGCGTTTAAAGAGATCATGGGCATGCAGGGCGGTATGGACAGTGGCGGCCCTTTTTATACGTACGTGGTATTGAAGGAAGGTACACGGGTAGCTGCTTTCAATGATAAGCTGAGCGCTCTTATGAAGGACAGGAGCAATGGCAATCAGCGCCGGATGTTCCTGAAACCGTATGGCGAAAATTACCTGTATGGTGATTATGAAAACGGCGTGCAGTCGGGTGGACGAATCGCTTATGTACGGTTGTTTTCGCTCATCGCCATTTTTATCCTCGTAATGGCCTGCATTAATTTCATGAACCTGTCCACCGCCAAAGCTGCCGGCCGTATGAAGGAAATGGGTATCCGCAAAACCATTGGAGCAGGGCGGCTTTCGCTAATGGTGCAATACCTGGCAGAGTCTTTCCTGCTGGTACTGGCAGCCACGTTACTCGCCTTATTGATGGTTCTGTTTTTCCTCCCCACCTTTAATCATATCACCGGTAAAGAGCTTGCCATTGCCGTAGATACACGGTTTGTGGTAACGCTGTTGTGCATGGTATTGATCACCGGCTGCCTGGCGGGTAGCTATCCTGCTTTCTATCTTTCCGGCTTTCATCCGGTGGCGGTATTGAAAGGGAAGGTCAATCCTGGAACAGGCGCCTTGTGGGCGCGGAAAGGACTGGTTATCTTCCAGTTTACCTTGTCGGTAGTATTTATTGTAGCAGTATGGGTGGTATACCGGCAGATCGCTTTTATACAATCACATAAAACAGGCTATGACAAAGAACAGGTGATTTGTTTTGATGCAGAAGGCAAGGTGCCGGCAGGTATGGATGCCTTCTTAACGGAGATCAGGCAAATACCGGGCGTGGTCAATGCCTCCAGCATGGTGGGCAATGTACTGGGCGGACCTTCGTTGGGTATTCCCTGGCAGTGGAATGGCGTAGAAGAAACCACGCCGTTCAGGTGCTTTCAGGCCAGTTATGGCATGATAGAAACATTGGGTATTGAGATGAAAGAGGGACGCTCTTTCTCTGCTGCCTATGGGATGGATACCGCTGCCATCATTTTCAATGAAACGGCTATCAGGGTAATGGACATTAAAGACCCGGTAGGTAAAGTGATCCGGTTTAGTGGAACAGATTGGCGGATCATAGGCGTTACAAAGGATTTCCATTTTCAATCCCTGCATGAAGCCATCAAGCCATTGTTCTTTAAGCTGGATTTCCAAAATACGACAGTCATGGTGAAGATCAATACGGCCCGGGAAAAAGAAGTGATCAACCGGCTGAAGGCATTTTATACAACCTTCAATCCCGGCTTCCCTTTTGATTACAAATTCCTCGATGAGGATTACCAGGCCCAGTATCAGGCCGAGCAGCGGGTGGCGGTTCTTTCCAGGTATTTTGCCGGGCTGGCCGTGCTGATATCCTGCCTGGGCCTGTTTGGCCTGGCTTCTTTTACTGCTGAGAAGAAACGTAAGGAAATAGGCATACGCAAGGTATTGGGCGCTACAGTAAGCCAGGTAGTGTTGTTATTGTCGAAAGACTTCCTGCGGGCGGTGGGGATAGCCCTGGGTATAGCGATGCCACTGGCAGGGTGGATCATGCATGACTGGCTCAATGGGTTTGCCAGGCATATCAGCCTGGGCATAGACATATTCCTGGTAACGGGCATAGCCGTGATCCTGCTCACGCTATTAACGGTTAGCTTCCAGGCGGTGCATGTGGCGATGGCCAACCCGGCTAAAAGCCTGGATACAGCATAACGTTAAACAGTGTAACTAACAAAAATAATGGCTATTGAAGCGGGCTGTTGAAGAGGCTGCCCTTTGTAATGGTGAAAGCGACCTGTTGTTTTTGTGAGGAGACCGCTGCTGCCTCCTGCTAAATAGAATAAGGATCATCTAGCAGGAGGGTATTGGATTGCAGGCGGTTCTTAACACACAGGAATTGGAACTCAATTGGTTTTTTCTCGGACGTTGGATCTTATTGGACGGTTTTTCCTAAGGATACGATCAAATTGGTTTCTTTCGGACTTGGACTCTTGGACGGTTTTAAAGGACTTAGGACATTGGTCTTTTCACAGACAAGGATGACAATCGTTTGGACATTGGACGGCTCATACGGACATTGGATCTTGGACTCTTGGATTTAAAAGGAAAAAGAAGTTGATTGATACTGGATTTTAGGATTTTCTCTGGATATTGGATGTGTAACTGATCTTTACACCGGATATTGGATATGATTGATAAGCTATCAATCAACTTCGATAACAAAGATATATCCACATTGAAATGTTAACAAGAGCAGAAACTCTCGATTTAATTTATTCGGTATTTACTGCAATATTCGTAAGTACTTCAGGGTAGTTGTAGTAGGATAACGTAGTAGGTATGGTAATACTACGAGATTGCCCCTGGGAAAGGGCTATTTCATTGATCAGCATCAAAAGTATGGTACGTGAATTTACCAGTTATTCACATATCAACAGCTATATTAAAATAATTTAATCTGATTGGCCGGTCTTTATGCTACCCCGGCTTTTGCCTCCATTAAACGGGCGGGAAAGCGCATTGATCGAATAAAGTTCAGGATCAGCTTTTCAGGTTGCATCTTTGTATCAGCTTATTGAGAAGCCCTTTTTAATCCCTACACCCGCTCTCAATACAACAGGGGAAGAACCGAAATTATCTGCCCCTTGTCTCTGATTAAAAGATTTTCTAAAGAAGGAAAGGCTGGTTGTCTAACCGGCCTTTTTATTTTTTGTAAGAAGTCCAATTAACAAAAGTCTGCAAGTCAGTAAGCTCGTGGAGTTAAAAACTTTCGAAGCAAACGTACTCACCACTGACCACTCACTATTAATTGCCCAGCGCCTGGATCACGTCATACTTGGTAACGATGTGGAAATTGCCGGCTTCATCCTTGCTTAATACCGCGCCATTGTCTTTATTGATCAGGGTGCGCAGTTTTTCGATGGGAGTGTTGAACTCCACTACCGGGAAAGCAGGTTCCATCACACTTTCTACAGAAGCATTTTTAATATCGGGATTGGAGAATACTTTCTGGAAAAGGCCGCTTTCACTGATCGCACCAATAAGGCCATTGCCATTAACAACAGGTATGTGCTCAATATCGTGTTTCTTCATCAGCTCTACTGCATCGGCCACCGTATGTTTGGGTTCAATAGTCACCAGCTTTTGTTTGGCCGGCCGGCCGTTCACAATATCCCTGAACGTTTTTACATCCAGGAAGCCCCTTTCCATCATCCACTGGTCATTATAGATCTTTCCTACATAGCGGCTGCCATGATCATGGAAAATACATACTACGAGATCATCCTTTTTGAGGCGGTCTTTTAACTGTATCAATCCCTGCAGGCAACTGCCGGCGCTATAGCCGCAGAACAGGCCTTCTTCTTTGGCAATGCGGCGGGCCATCACAGCGCCGTCTTTATCGGTCACCTGTTCAAAATGATCAATCACGCTCATATCATAATTCTCCGGCACAAAATCTTCCCCGAAGCCTTCGGATACATACGGGTGTACCTCTTTCATATCTACCTCACCGGTGCGGAAATACTTGGTAAGCAGGGAGCCATAAACATCAATGGCCCAGATCTGGATGTTGGGATTCTTTTCTTTCAGGTACATAGCTGTACCAGTTACGGTGCCGCCTGTTCCGGCTGTACATACCAGGTGGGTGATCTTACCGTCTGTTTGTTCCCATAACTCAGGCCCCGTGGTTTCATAATGCGCCAGCCTGTTGGCCAGGTTATCATACTGGTTGCAAAGGAAGGAATTGGGGATCTCTTTGGCCAGCCTGCGGGCTACAGAGTAATAAGAGCGCGGATCATCGGGCTCCACATTGGTAGGACATACAATTACCTCAGCGCCTACGGCTTTCAGGATGTCCATCTTTTCCTTCGATTGCTTATCGGTAGTAGTGAAAATACATTTATAGCCTTTTACACAGGCGGCCAGGGCCAGCCCCATGCCGGTATTACCGCTGGTACATTCAATAATTGTGCTGCCAGGCTTCAACTTGCCTTCCTGCTCGGCTACTTCTACCATCTTCAGGGCCATGCGGTCCTTAATGGAATTGCCAGGGTTGAAATAATCCACTTTGGCCAATACCGTGCAGGGAAAATCCTTCGTGATCTTGTTCAGCTTGATCAATGGCGTGTTACCAATCGTTTCCAGTATGTTATGCTTAATATCCATTATCCTGTGTTTGTGAGGCAAAGGTAAGAAATAGGGGGTTACCGGTAGACATTACCCGGGGCAGGGGGAACAAGGCTACAGCGCTGAAAAACAGGGGCTAACCATTCATAAACCTTTTGCAAACCTTTTTTCATCCATGTGTGAACCATGTGTCAAACATGTACGCTTCATTGGAGAACACCCCCATTTGACACATGGTTCACACAAGGATGGTACAAGGATTAGGCGAGGATGGTAGGAGCCTACTGAGAGTGGAGTGCTCTAAATATGGTCAGGGATACCCTGAAAAGCGCACTGGAGTGCTCTAATACTGTACATCTTCATAGTGTACCAGTGCAAGGTTCAGGCCATACCCTGAGCATTCCGCACCCATCAACTGCCCTTTCCTTCCCCTTTTGAGACGGTTTTTCAATAGCCCGGGCGCAGCATAAAAGCGAAGTATAAAGGATCGTTAAAAGGGACCGCATGGCTGGAAAGTAATAAATTTGCCTATATTTTCACGCGTAAATCAAGGGTATTGAAAGCATATTTTGTCAGTGGAATGGCGGCCGATGAGCGGGTATTCAAATATGTCCGTTTACCCGAAGGGTATGAAATAGTACACCTCACCTGGATCACTCCTCAGAAAGACGAGTCATTACCATCATATGCTTTACGCATGGCGGAAAGAATTGACACCAGTCAGCCTTTTATACTGGTAGGCTTGTCATTTGGCGGCATGCTGGTAACAGAAATTGCCAAACGGTTCCCGCCTGTTAAAACCATCCTTATAGCTAGTATCCCTTTGTCTACCCACCTGCCGGGCTATTTCCGGGTAGCAGCTATCCTGCGCCTGCATAAAGTAATACCCATCGGACTGGTCAAAACGGCGGCCCGGTTAAAACGCTTTATTACCAATGAGAAGTCGGAAGATAAAAAACTGTTGTGGGAGATCATCAGGAGTAGTGATCCCGCTTTCATCCGTTGGTCTATGGAAGCCATTCTGAAATGGAAGAATGAAGAAATGCCGCAGCCGGTATTGCACATTCATGGTACACGGGATGAGATACTGCCTGCACGATACACAAAACCTACCCATATTATCCCGAAAGCCGGTCACCTGATAGTGATGACGAGCCCGGATGAAGTAAACACGATCCTGTACAATGCATTGGCTGTATAAGGGTTAAAAATCATATTTAGATCGGTAATTACTGTTGATAAAACAAAGTTTTTTCTTTCATTCCTTCTCTTACATTTGCTCCCCCGAATCCGAAGCAGTTGAAGACGGAATGAGGGGCATCAAATTAATATAGTATCAGACCATGGAAATAAAGTACACACAAAAGATCGCCGAGAAATTAAGTCTTACACTGAAACAGGTTACCAGTGTCCACGATCTGCAGGCGGAAGGCGCTACCATTCCCTTTATGGCGCGTTACCGCAAAGAAGCTACCAATAACCTCGATGAGGTGGCCATTGGTAATGTGGTGGAACAAATCAATTACTTCAATGAGCTGGACAAGCGCAAGGAAACCGTGATCAAGACCATTGAGGGATTGGGCAAGCTGACGCCGGAATTGAAAGACCGTATTGAGAATTGCTATGATGCTACAGAATTAGAAGATATCTACCTGCCTTATAAACCCAAGCGGAAGACCAGGGCCACCCAGGCCATTGAAAAAGGATTGGAGCCGCTGGCCAAAACGTTGTTTGAGCAAGGCGCTGAAGATCCCGCCACGGAAGCCGCCAAATTCATTACCGACCAGGTAAAAGATACCAAAGAGGCCCTGCAGGGCGCCCGTGATATCATTGCAGAATGGGTATCGGAGCATGAGCAGGCCAGGAATAAAGTGCGCCAGTTATTTACCGAAACAGCCGTATTCTCTTCCAAAGTGCTCACCAGTAAAAAAGAAGAAGAGGAAGCACAGAAATACCGCGATTACTTTGAATTCAACGAGCCGCTGTCACAAAGCCCTTCCCACCGTATCCTGGCCATTCGCCGGGGCGAAAAAGAAGGATACCTGGTGATGGATATCAATATTGATAAGCAGACGGCGGTAGATGAGCTGGAAAGGATCTTTGTCAAAGCATCCAACCCCAACAGCACAGAAGTAAAGAAAGCGATAGAAGATAGTTTTGAACGCCTGCTGAAATCATCCATCGAAAATGAGTTCCGTCTGGTTAGTAAGAACAAGGCCGATGAAGAGGCCATTCATGTATTTACAGAAAACCTTCGCCAATTGTTATTGGCTTCTCCGCTGGGATCTAAAAAAGTACTGGCCCTTGATCCGGGCTTCCGTACAGGTTGTAAAACAGTATGCCTCGATGCACAGGGCAATTTGGTGTACAATGGTGTTATCTACCCGCATCCGCCGCAGAATGAATGGTCGAAGAGTGAGGCCGAAGTTAAGTTCCTGGTGGAGAAATATGGTATTGAGGCCATTGGTGTAGGAAATGGTACTGCCGGCCGGGAAACAGAACAACTGGTAAGGGGTATTGATTTTGGCCGGCCGGTGAGTGTATTCCAGGTCAATGAAAGCGGCGCCTCTATCTATTCTGCTTCAGAAGTGGCGCGGGAAGAATTCCCCGACCAGGATGTTACTGTGCGTGGCGCGGTGAGCATTGGCAGAAGGCTGCTGGACCCGCTGAGTGAGCTGGTAAAGATCGATCCGAAATCCATCGGGGTAGGACAGTACCAGCACGATGTGAACCAGACCAAATTGAAAGATGCATTGGACAGGGTAGTGGAGAGCGCCGTGAACTATGTAGGAGTGGATGTGAATACAGCTTCTAAGCATTTGCTATTGTACGTATCCGGCCTTAACAATACACTGGCTAAAAACATTGTAGAATACCGGGCCAAGAATGGCGCTTTCAAAAGCAGGGACGAATTAAAGAAAGTGCCTTTGATGGGGCCTAAAACCTTTGAACAATGCGCGGGCTTCCTGCGTATTTCCGGGGCTCCCAATCCGCTGGATAACTCTTCCGTTCACCCCGAAAGCTATTTCGTGGTAGAGCAGATGGCCAAGGACCTCCAGGCTTCTTTGGAAGACCTGATCAAACAGGCCGAACTGCGCAAGAAGATCAATAAGAAACAATACATCAGCGAAACCATTGGGGAGTTCACTATTACGGATATCCTGAAAGAGCTGGAAAAGCCGGGTCGCGACCCACGGGCCCCGATCGAGGAATTCCGTTTTGATGATACCATTAAGTCTATTGAAGATGTGAAGCCGGGCATGACAGTGCCGGGTATTGTGACCAACATTACCAACTTTGGTGTGTTTGTTGACATTGGTGTAAAACAGGATGGACTGGTGCATATTTCCCAGCTCAGCAACACCTTCGTTTCCGATCCCAACCAGGTGGTGAAGTTGAACCAAAAAGTAACGGTGACTGTTACGGAGGTGGATGTGAACAGGAAGCGGATCGCCTTAACCATGAAGGATCAGAGCAGGCAGGGAGGCAACCAATCACGCCAGCAGTCAGGAACAGGCGGTGGCAACAGGCCTTCCGGCGGCAACAAGCCCCAGCCTAAGAAGCAGGAGCCGCTCAATCCCTTCCAGGCCAAGCTCATGGAATTGAAGAAAAAGTTTAATGATTAAGTAATTAACTATACAATGAGGTGACACCTTTCACCTGCGACGAAAAGGAAAGGTCTCACCTCGTATAGAAGCCGGTTGTTTAACCGGCTTTTTTATTGTCGTATATGCGTTGATGATTGTATTGTGTTTTATTTGATTAAAAATAGCGTTAACAAATATTCGCTATTATTTTTGAAGGCGTTCTGAATAAAGTTTAAATTTAGATAACCTCTATATAGGGCATCTGCATGGATCGGTCCTGCCTTTATGTTAACCATTAAAAATTTTATCATGAAAAACAGGATTTTTCTGATCGCTATGCTATTATCTGTATTGCCTTTCCTGCTATCAGGTAGTTCATTCAAGGAAGCCAAGAAATCAGATTTTATATTTTATTGTGGTGTTATCAGTGCTGGTTGCCCACCTGGTCCGGGGGGTATCGGTGGTCAGGTGTATATTGTGCTCTTGAGTGATGGTGTCGATGCCTGGATACATGATCTTACTGTGGATGGGATGTCTATTGGTTACATGCCTTATTCTGTTGTAGATCTTGGAGGTGGTCAATTTTCTATAAACATCGATTACTACTGCCCCTCGGGTGGGATGTGGCATTACAATGGCGGGGCGTTTACGGCGCCGTGTCCATAGCTGCTGAATTTATTGTTTAAGGGTGACATCTTCAAAGGTGTCACCCTTTTTGTATGGTAATCGTTGTTAAATACTGGTGAATTGTCGTTAACAGATAAAGAGCCGTATTCTTTCGTAAGAAAAAGGTTATGGGTATTTTTAGTAACGTATATATACAGATGATTTTGCGCGGATCGGTCCTGCCTATTTGTTAAACCATTAAAAATTTTATCATGAAAACAAGGATTTTTCTGATCGCTATTCTATTGTCTGTAATGCCTTTTCTTCAATCTGCCAAAGCACCTGAAAAACTATCCATCGCTAAAAAAATGGCCTGGGTAGATTATTGTGGTTATATCAGTGCGGGCTGCCCTGGTGGTTCCATCGAAGTGAGAATTGCCAGTGATGGCACTACAGCGTACTTATTGGCGGTTACGGTGGGTGGTTCACCCATTCAATACCACCTAAACTCTATTTCTGTTGTTGCCGGATCTTCCAATGTATTTTCTTTGAACCTGGACTATAAATGCACCGTCACAGGATCATGGGTCAACTACATAGGCGGCGCTTATACGATGGTTTGCCCATAAACACTTTTAACTGATCTAAAAAAGCCCTTCCGGGGAACCGGAAGGGCATACCGGAACATAGTGATAACAGATCACCATGTAAAAGGGTAAGTTTTTCTTATAAAGGAAGCTTACCCTTTTGCATATAAAATGTATTGAATAGTCTGATGCGGGAATTAATCAGGGATCTTACAGCGCGGAGCAACCCCAAACCCGAAACTCCAAACCCGAAACCTTTAATGTTTTTCCTGTAATTGTTTTTTCTTCTTACCGAGGTACATATCCAGTAATACCAGCCCCAATACTGCATTGATCATAACAAAAATGCTCGTGTAAGTATTGTTGAAGAATTTACTAAAATCAACCTTGTTGATATCCGAAGGGTTAACATTGAACGGCAGGGTAGTGTTGCCACCTCCACTCGACCAGTTGACCTGCCCCAAACCATAAATCAGAAAGCCGGCAATGGTAAGCAGGAAAAAAGCAAAGATGCCCCGGATAATGCGTTTATTAATATAAGACTGGGCAGCAGGCGCAATATGATACTTCGCAATATCTTCCATTACATTTTGGGTAAAGCGCATGGAAGGTTCATCCAGTTCCAGGCTATTGCTCATGAGCTGGTGCACATCCAGCAGTTCGTGGTACTTATTCCGCCATTCTATATTGCTTTCGATCAACTGCTCAATGGCCGATTTCTCTTCGGGCAAAGCATGTCCATCAATATAGTCCCACAAACGCTCTTCTATGGATTGTTGCGTATTCATACTGCTTCGTTTTATCAATTCATAATATCTTTTACTTCCTGCACAAAATAAGTTTCCATCTTTTCCTTTAACCGTTGCCGCGCGCGGTGCAGGCGCACCTTCACGGTATTGGGCTCCAATCCCATGATCTGACCTATTTCTTCCAGGCTTTGTTCGCCCTGGTAAAAAAGGTTGATCAGCTTGGCATCATCAGGGCTCAGCAGGCGGATGGCTTTATTCACCATCTGTACCTTGGATTTCTGTTCTACCTGGTTGGCCTTGAAACCGGAGTCGGTACTTTCCACAGTTTCAAAAACCTTCTCATTGTCCAGCGAATGTGTATCCAGTTTCTTCTTACGCAGGAAAGTGATGCAGGTGGTGGTCACAATGGTATAGAGCCAGGTACTGAACCGGGATTCACCACGGAAATCGGCCAGGCTGCGATAGGCTTTAATAAATACATCCTGTGCTATTTCTTCGGCATCCTCCCGGCTGTTGGTGTAGCGTAGCGTAATGGTGAATACGAAATTCTGGTATCGTTTCACCAGGTCGGCATACAGTGATTGCTCACCACGCAGCACTCTGCTAATGATCTCATTATCATTCGTTCCGGTATTCATTACTGGTGATAGGACTACATGTGACGGCAGCAGGTTACAGTTGTAAGGTAAGATTTTTAAAAGAGTCATTTTTTCAAAATATCCTGTAACCTCTTATCCTGCCCCGTAGTCCTAATAATCGTAACAGGCGCTGAAAAAAATAATCTTTAAAAGCTGTAACCCCGGGGATGAAGCAGTAGTCTGATACAGAAACAAGCAAAAAATAACTTTTAAAACAATAAAAAATTGAAGCCATGGATGAAGGTCAATTAGCGATACTGATGGTGTTACTCAGCAATTTAGCGCTTTGCTTTTTGATATTCGGTATTCGATACCTGCGCAGCCGTGAAAATATGGCCATGATCGAAAAAGGCCTGGACCCCAAACTAAACCAGAACCGTCCCGCCCCTTTTATGAACCTGAAATGGGGATTGCTCCTGGTGGGCGCTGGTGCAGGATTACTGGTAGCCTATGTACTGGCCGATTATGTATTGTTCCGTCCCGACAAATGGGGCCACAATGATGCAGATAATCCAGCTATCTATTTCGCCCTGATCGCGATAGGCGGTGGATTCGGACTGATCACCTCCTACAAGATCGAGAAGAAGGAGTTGCTGGACAAGAAGGAAATCTGAAGTCGGAGGTCAGAAATCGGAAGTCTGAGCAATAGTCGGGGTCCGAAGTTGGAAGTCTGCTGCGTATCGAATCGAGCGCATCTGACTTCCGACTTCGGACTTCTTACTTCTTTATCTCCTCAAGCGCTCTCTTCACCATCGTATCATTCATATTATTCACCTCATAATAACCCGGCATGCGCCATATCTGGCGGGCCAGCCAGGTCTTAATACGTTGCTCTACTTCGGCCTTGTCGCGGGCGGTGATGGATTGCAGTTGAATAGAATCCTTAGCGGCAAAATTCACCAGGGTATTCCAGGCAGTACCTAGCTGGTCAAAGCGCTGTGCAAAATCCGCCGGTGTTTTGAACTGGCTGAAATAAGGACGGTTTTGCATATAATACGTATAAATGAACTGGCTGAAGGTCTGGTTATTGAACAGGGCATATACCGGCTGGGAATAGCCTGCTGTGTCAAAAGGAATAAATAGGTCGGGTGTAATACCGCCACCTCCATAAACAGTTCTGCCGCTCTTGGTTTTATAGGCAGGACCAGTATGGTTGGCGCTGGTATCTCCTTTGATCATTTCCCCGTTATGAAAACGTTCGGCCACTTCTCCATTATAGGCGGCACGGCCTTTATCGTAAGGTTTCTGGATATTACGGCCCAGCGGGGTATAATAGCGGGCTACTGTCAACCGCAAAGCAGCGCCGTCTGTAAGATCATATTGCTCCTGTACCAGTCCCTTACCAAAAGTGCGGCGGCCAATAATCGTTGCCCGGTCCCAGTCCTGCAGGGCGCCTGCCACTACTTCACTCGCAGAGGCTGAATTCTCATCTACCAGTAATACCACCTTGCCTTTTTCCAGCAGGCCGGGGCGCTTGCAGCGGAAATCCTGCCGGGCTTGTTTATCGCCCTGGGTATACACGATCAGTTTATTATCGTCCAGGAACTCATCCACAATATCTACGGCTTCGCCCAGTATGCCGCCTCCATTATCACGGAGGTCAAAAACCAATTGTTTCATGCCCAGCTTCTGCAGCTTCTCGGTAGCCTGCATGAACTCTTCATACGTAGTGCCGGAGAATTTATTGAGGTGGATATAACCGGTGGTGGGATCCAGCATATAGGAGGCATCTACTGAATACAGGGGAATAGTGCCGCGGGTAATGGTGGCCTTGACGACCTGTTTGTTCCTTAACAATACTACCTGCACCTCGCTGCCGCCGGGGCCACGCAATAGCTTTTTGATCCTGTCTCCATCAATATGGCCGGCTACGGCAGAGTCGCCTACTTTCAGGAACTGGTCGCCTACCTGCAGGCCTGCTTTGTCACTGGGGCCATCGGCCAGTACATTCGTAACATTCACCGTATCGTTGATAATATAGAACTCTACGCCAATACCCTCAAAATTACCCTGCAGTTCTTCATTCACATTGTCAAGGTACCGGGCCGGGATGAAAATGGAGTGCGGGTCCAGGTGCGAGAGCATCGCCTGTATCGCATCATCAGTCAGGGTATCGGTATTTACCTTGTCTACATAACGCAGGTTCACCAGGTCAATCACTTCCTGCACGGAAGAACGTTTGGCGGATTCAAAAATGCCCCGCGAATAAGGGATATTCTGGCGTAACCCGGAGCCAATCCACATACCTACAATCAGTACAAGGGAGAACAATAAGGGTAGCCATACCTGTAATTTCTTCATCTGCTAATAATATTTTTAAAGGTCGGATGTCATAACCTGGTTACTTTTTCTCCCAAAAAGCTGGCATAACTGCGGTTTTTTGCTGCTTTTTTGTAGAATAAGCTGTCTGGCAGATTACTTCATGCGGGGTCGCTCAATTTTAAAATTTAGGGGCGAAGTTCATAATTAATTCTCAATTCCACGCTTTACCTTCGTTAAATGGTTGCTGCTGAGTATGAAAGACTAAACGGATATATCTATGGCCATTTTGATCGCGGATAGCGGGGCTACTAAATGTGAATGGAGCCTGGCAGAAACAAGAAAGAAGAGCAAGACGGTGTTTACGCAGGGTATCAGTCCCTATTTTTTGAATACTCCCCAGATTGAAGCAATCATCCGGAATGAATTATTGCCCGGATTGAAGAACAGGGCGGTAGACGCAGTTTTTTATTATGGCACAGGATGCGCCAATCCCGACAATGCCAAATTGGTAAAAAAAGCCATTACCAATGTATTTCCGGGCATAGAAGTACAGGTTACGCATGACCTCTTTGCCGCGGCGCGCGCCCTCTGTGGCCGGGAAAAAGGGATCGCCTGCATCCTGGGCACAGGCAGCAATTCCTGCTATTACAATGGGCAGAAAATCGTTAAAAACAGCCCCGGGCTGGGCTATGTCCTGGGCGATGAAGGCAGCGGCGCCTACCTGGGCAAAAAAGTATTGCAATATTACCTGTACAATACCTTTGATGAGGAGCTACGGTTTAAATTTGAAGCTAAGTACAAGGGTATTAATTCGGTAGAGATACTAGAAAATATATATAAGAAACCATTCCCCAATCGTTATCTGGCCACCTTCACCCTCTTCCTGGCAGAGAACCGCGGGCATTACATGGTTGAAAATATTGTAGAGGATGGATTAAATGATTTTTTCTTTAATCATCTTTGCAAATACGGTGAAAGCTGGAAGCTGCCTATTCATTTCACAGGCGGTGTATCCTGGGCTTTCCGGGATACGGTCACAGATTTGTGTCATTCCTATGAGTTTGAACTGGGGCAGATCCTGAAAAATCCGATGGAAGGCCTGATCAAATACCACCTTGACCAATAAGGCGCCTTAGCCAATTCACGTTAAAAAAAGAAAGAATACGTATACATGTCAGCATTCAACAAAGTAACTGAGCAGTCGAGTCATTACAGGCATTTGGAAAAGATGAGTATCAGGGAGCTTCTTACCAGTATCAATGAAGAAGATAAGATCGTGCCGTTGGCGGTGGAGAAGGCAATACCACAAATAGAGCAACTGGTGACTGCCATTACGGATAAGATGCTGGCTGGCGGACGTTTGTTTTATATGGGCGCAGGGACCAGCGGCCGGCTGGGCATCCTGGATGCCAGTGAAATACCCCCCACTTATGGAATGCCGCAGGGCCTGGTCATCGGCCTTATTGCCGGCGGTGAAATAGCGATCCAGCGTCCGGTGGAGCAGGCCGAAGATAGCTGGGAGCAGGGCTGGCTCGATCTGCAGCAGCACCAGGTAAATGATAAAGATGTGGTGATCGGCATAGCGGCCAGCGGTACTACCCCTTATGTGATCGGTGCGCTTAATGAAGCCCGTAAACAGGGCATTACTACCGGTTGCATTACCTGTAACCAGGGATCGCCCCTGGCCAAAGCCGCCGAATTCCCGGTGGAAGTAGTGGTAGGGCCGGAATTTGTGACCGGCAGCACCCGCATGAAAAGCGGAACAGCCCAGAAACTGGTGCTCAACATGATCTCTACCTCCGTCATGATCCAGATCGGCCGGGTGGAAGACAATAAGATGGTGAACATGCAACTGACCAATAGCAAGCTGGTTGACCGCGGCACCAAGATGGTCATGGAAAAAACCGGCATTAACGACTATGATAAGGCGAAAGCACTGCTCATCAAATATGGCAGTGTGAAAAAAGCCGTAGACAGTTTCGGGTTATGAGTTTCGGGTCTCGGGTTGCTGCCGCGCCTGAGAGACCTTGACGAAAAGGGTTTCTTGCATAACAGGCAGGAATTTTACCGTAGAAGAACCCGGAACTCCAAACGCAAAACCCGAAACAAATTATCCTTTTGTAAAATCTTACTGCCTCCTGTAAACTATGCTTTGATATATCTACGAAATTGTCGTATCTTTCTGTACATCATTCAATCATTAAAAACCAGATCTATGAAGTACAGAATTTTACTCACCACTACAGCCTTGTTTTCTATACTGCTGGCTGCTGCACAGGAACCGGTAAAGCGTGCGTATGCTATTACAGCCGATACCAAAGGGTCCTTTGCATGGACAGAGGTAAAGCTGCTGGACCTTGGCACCGGTGAGGTCGTGCAATCTGTTTATGAGAATAAACAAAATGGTTTTACTGTTACCAGTGCAAGAACAGGTAAGGTTATTAACGTAAAAGATGCGAAGGGCAACATTGCAGATGTTAACCAGCTTCCTTTTTCTTCTTTCTCTGCCGCCTGCGCCTTCGACAAAAAGCACGATCGCCTGTACTACACACCCATGGGCTATAACCAGCTCCGGTATATTGACCTAAGCGCTAAAACGCCTTCCATTGCTTATTTTGACGGGGAAGCTTTCGGCGTAGCCAAAGACCTGAAAGATGAAGCCAATCATATTACCCGCATGGCGATAGCAGTAGACGGACAGGGTTATGCATTGAGCAATGATGGCAATCACTTCATCAAATTCACCACAGGCCGCAAGCCTGTGATCACCGACCTCGGTGCATTGGAAGATGATCCCGCCAATGGTACTGTTTCTATTCATACCAAACCTACCAGTTGGGGCGGCGATATGGTGGCCGATGCATTGGGCAATCTCTATGTGATCTCTGCCAGCCGCTATGTGTTCAAAGTGGATATCAATACCAAACGGGCTACCTATGTAGCTACGGTCAATGATATTCCTGCTACTTTTACTACCAATGGGGCAGCAGTGGTAGCCGATGACAAGCTCATCGTAAGCAGCGCCAACTCTGTAGAAGGGTACTATGAAGTGGATATGAATAACTGGAAAGCCGCCAGGGTATCTGGTAACGGTACTGTATACAATGCATCTGACCTGGCCAATGGCAACCTTGCTTTTGAAGGCAAGCGGACCACTACGATACCGGCCTTTATTACCCGGGAAACAGTGCACAATGACAAGATTGCCCTGTATCCCAATCCAGTTACCAAAGACATGTTCCGGGTGAGCTTTAACACAGGAGCAGGGCGCTATAATATCCAACTGGTAGACCTTAATGGCCGGCTGGTATCACAAAAGATCGTAAACATTGGATATGAAGGCCAGGTGGCCGAAGTGCCTTTATCCATTAAAACGGCAAAAGGTATGTACCTGGTAAAGGTGCTGGACAATACAAAGAAAACAGTATATGCCGACAAGATAATGGTGTCGTCTAATTAGGATTAAAATGTCATCCTGCTTGTCCCGCTCTGCGGGGAGCCTGTCTAAGGATGTGAAAATAGCAACGGGGGATCATACTTTAACAAGTAGGGTCCCTTTTTTGTTGGCCGGTATTAAAATTGCAGTTTTACTATTTTATTGGTTATCCGTGTAATCCTAATAAATCCTAAAATCCGGGACAAATATTTGGAAACCCTATGGCGGAAAATGTAAATTGTACCATGCATGATATAGAACCATTCTATAATTGGCGCCACATTTATACCAGTGAGCAGGACGAGCGGTCGCCCTTCTTTGGGAGGGTGTATTCGGAATTTACTTTTACCCAGGCCATCTATAACTACCTTATACACCCCCAGTGGGACGACTTTGGCTCCCGTACCCTGTACCTCAAAGTGCTGATGGCCGATTATGATGAACATTATGTGATCATTGAATTGATAGGAGAGTGGAATGACGCTATTGAAAATGATATCATGGAGCTGAAGCGGGAGGTGACAGACCAGTTCTTTGCGGCGGGTATTACCAAGTTCATATTCATTGGAGAGAATGTATTGAACTTCCATAGTGGTGACCGCGACTATTACCAGGAATGGTTTGATGAGGTGACCGATGAAAATGGCTGGGTGGTGATCCTGAATATGCCGGAACAGACACAACATGATTTCAGAAGGGCCAAACTGAACCGCTATGTAGAGCTGATGCAACTGGACAACTGGCGCACGTACAAGCCTTTTCACCTGTTTAAAAAGATTGACGGAGAGATACAAAAACGGCTGGAATAGCGGCCGGATAAGGGTTTTTGTATCAAAAGGGCCTGTTGGGCATCGTAATTCGCCCCGAAAAAAAGAATTTTGTTTTTCACGATTACTGACTATTTTTGATTCATGTTAAAGGCAAAAGCATACCGTTATTTTTACTTTTATTTTTATTTCTACTTTACCAGTAGGCCGGGAATGCTTTTGTTGAAAGTAAAATAGAACAAGTAAAATCAACATAAGAGTCCCGGCCAAAAAGGCCGGGATTTTTTTTGCCACTGTGTACTGTCTATCAGTACAGTAGGCTTTAAAATCAACCGGATGGAACAACAGCGACAATTGGAACCATTACAGAGCAGCTCTTCCCCCAAAGCGGCAGGAAAAGGTATTCGGGTATCTATTCAGGGCTATGAAGGCAGTTTTCACCAGGTAGCCGCACAGCAATTCTTTGGCAAGGAAGTAGAAGTAATACCCTGCGCCACCTTCCGTGAAGTGGTAAAGATCGCGGCCAATAAGAAGGAGAGTGAAGGGGGCGTAATGGCCATCGAAAATTCCATCGCCGGCAGCATCCTCCCCAACTATAACCTGTTGCAGAAAAGTAGCCTGAAGATCATAGGAGAGATATACCTGCCCATTAAGCAACAACTGCTGGTAAATCCGGGTGTAAAGCTGGAAGATATACGCGAAGTGCACTCGCACCACATGGCCATCCAGCAGTGCCTGGAGTTCCTGGACAAGTATGATTGGAAGCTGGTGGAAACAGAAGATACAGCCCTTAGCGCCAAACACCTGCACCAGCACAGAAGCAAACACATCGCTGCCATTGCCAGTAAGCTCGCAGCCGATCTGTTTGAGCTGGAAGTCATTGCGCCCAATATCCATACCATGAAAAGCAACTACACGCGTTTCCTCGTATTGCAACCGGAAGAAGTGGCACAGCCGGTGAGTGATGCCAATAAAGCCTCCGTGAACTTTCATACCGATCACTCACGCGGTAGTCTGGCGCGGGTACTTTCAAAGATCGCAGATGGCGGTATCAATCTCAGCAAACTGCAAAGCTTTCCCATTCCGGGCAGCGACTGGCAATATAGTTTTCATGCAGACATGGAGTTTGAAGCATTGGAACAATTCAATACCGTGATTGAAAATATCAAACCGATCACGGCAGCGTTGAAGATCTACGGAGTTTATAAAAACGGCAAATAAGCTTTATGAATATCGCTACATCAAAAAGGCTGGAAGGTATCGGTGAATACTATTTCTCCCAAAAGCTGCGGGAGATAGATGAGCTGAACAAACAGGGTAAGCAGGTGATCAACCTGGGCATTGGCAGTCCTGATCTGCCGCCGCATCCGGAAGTGATTAAAACCCTGCAGGAAGAAAGTGCAAAAAGCAACACCCATGCTTACCAAAGCTATAAAGGATCGCCGGTATTGCGCAAGTCAGTGGCCGACTGGTACAGCAAGTGGTATGGGGTAACGCTCAATCCCGATACCGAGGTATTGCCCCTCATCGGCAGCAAGGAAGGTATTATGCACATTTGCATGACCTACCTGAATGAAGGCGATAAAGCTCTGGTGCCCAACCCGGGTTATCCCACCTACAGAAGTGCGGTGAAACTGGCAGGCGGCGAGTGTGTGGATTATGAACTGAAAGAAGAAAATAACTGGTATCCTGATTTTGAAGCGTTGGATGCTGTGGTGGCCAAAGGCGGTTTCAAGCTCATGTGGGTGAACTATCCGCAGATGCCTACCGGGCAATTACCGGAGCGCGAGCTGTTTGAAAAGCTGATCGCCTTTGGTAAGAAGCACAACCTACTCATCTGCCATGATAATCCCTACAGCTTTATCCTGAATGAAGCACCCATGAGCCTGCTGAGTGTGGAAGGCGCTAAAGAAGTGGTGATTGAATTGAACTCCCTGAGCAAGTCGCAGAACATGGCAGGCTGGCGCGTAGGCACTTTGTGTGGCGCCAAGGAGCGGATTGACGAAGTGTTGCGCTTTAAGAGCAATATGGACAGTGGTATGTTCCTGCCCCTGCAACTGGCGGCCGCCAAAGCCCTGGGACTGGATAAAGACTGGTACGACAGCGTGAATAAAGTATATGCTGCCAGACGGAAAAAGGTATTTGAATTACTGGACCTGCTGGATTGTGTATACGACAAAACGCAGGCTGGCATGTTTGTATGGGCTAAGATACCTGCGGGGTATAAAAATGGTTTTGCCCTCAGCGATGAGATATTGTACAATGCCAATGTATTCATCACGCCGGGCGGCATCTTTGGCAGTGCCGGCGATCCCTACATACGGGTAAGCTTGTGCAGTCCGGAAGAAAAACTGGCGGAAAGTATAAAACGGGTCAATGAATTATTTCTACAGGTAAAAGATAAATAGCATGTTCAATACGGTTACGATAGTGGGCGTTGGTTTGATCAGTGGTTCTTTCAGTCTTGCGCTCAAAGAAAAAGGATTAGTCAAGAAAGTGATTGGCGTAAGCCGTACAGCCGCCAGTGCGCAAAAGGCGCTGGAGCTGGGACTGATTGATGAAGTTTTGCCATTGGAACAAGCTGTTCCGCAGAGTGACCTGGTATATGTAGCCATCCCGGTAGATGCGACCATCCCGGTGATGCGGCAGGTAATGGACCTGGTGACGGATCAGCAGATAGTGGCGGATGCCGGTTCTACCAAACATGCGTTGTGTGAAGCCCTGGGCCATCACCCTATGCGGGCGCGGTTTGTGGCTACCCACCCGATGTGGGGTACAGAATACAGCGGACCGGAAGCGGCCGTACGGGATGCTTTCGTGGGCAGGGCCTGTGTGATCTGCGAAAAGGAGAAAAGTGACCCGGCAGCGGTAGAAAAGGTGGAAGCAGTGTACCGGGCACTGGGCATGCACATGACCTATATGGATGCAGACGGGCATGATATGCACGCGGCCTATATTAGCCATATTTCACATATTACCTCTTTTGCCCTGGCGAATACGGTTTTAGAGAAAGAAAGGGAAGATGAAGCCATTTTTGAGCTGGCAGGCGGTGGCTTTGAAAGTACGGTAAGGCTGGCCAAAAGTAACCCGGCCATGTGGGTGCCCATCTTCATGCAAAACCGTGAAAATGTGTTAGATGTGCTTAATGAGCACATCAGCCAGCTACGCAAGTTCAAGGCCTGTCTGGAAAAAGAGAACTATACGTATTTGCAGGAGCTGATAGAGAATGCCAATAAGATAAAACGGATCCTGAAGTAAGTCAGGCTGTTACAGGTTAAAGAAACAGTGTATGATATGTTATTCGGGCATCATAATGAATGGATTAGGCTAAGGCGGGCAATAGTAGTACCTTTGCGCAAATTTTAATTGATATGATGACTTTTGCTGAGTTGGGTTTGGATGCGAAACTGGTACAGGCTACCGACGCATTAGGCTATAAAAACCCAACCCCTATACAGGAAAAGGCGATTCCTGTTCTTTTGAGCGGCACTAAGGACCTGGTAGGTTTGGCACAGACAGGTACTGGTAAAACGGCGGCTTTTGGCCTGCCCCTGCTGCACTTGATAGATGAAGGACAGAAATTTCCCCAGGCATTGGTAGTATGCCCTACCAGGGAGCTATGCCTGCAGATTGTGAGTGAATTAGAGCTGTTTAAGAAATTCCAGACCGGCATGCATGTAGTAGCCGTTTATGGCGGTACATCCATCGGGCAACAAATACGGGACCTGAAAAGAGGCGTGCAGATTGTGGTGGCCACCCCCGGCAGGTTGATTGATCTGATTGAACGTAAAGCGATCAATTTAGAACAAATTAAATATGTGGTGCTGGATGAGGCGGACGAAATGCTGAACATGGGTTTTAAGGATGATATTGAATTCATCCTGCAGAATACGCCCAACCGGGAAAGCACCTGGCTGTTCAGCGCTACCATGCCGCCGGAGATACGCCGGATAAGCAAGAAGTACCTGAAAGAGCCTATGGAAATTACTGTAGGTAAAACCAATACGGCCAATAAAAATATCGACCACCAGTACTTTGTAACCAGTGCGCAGCACCGCTACCAGACACTGAAACGGTTGATTGATTTTAACCCGGGTATTTATGGCATCATTTTTACCCGCACCAAGGCCGATGCACAGGAGATTGCGGAGAAACTGACGCGGGAAGGATATGATATTGATGCATTGCATGGCGACCTGACACAGCAGCAGCGGGATAAGGTAATGGGTGAGTTCAGGGAAAAGACCTTACAGCTCTTAATAGCCACCGACGTGGCAGCCAGGGGGATTGACGTACAGGGCATCACCCATGTGATCAACTATGAGTTGCCCGATGATGTGGAAGTGTACACACACCGTAGCGGCCGTACCGGCCGGGCTGGTAATACCGGTGTATGTATGTCTATCATCCACATCCGCGAGATGGGTAAAATGCGGCATATTCAGAGCATTGTACAGGCGCCTTTCCATAAGATGGATATTCCCGGTGGTAAGGATGTTTGCCGTAAGCAGTTCTTCCATTTCATGGAGAAGTTGTTACAGACCGATATCAGCCACGGCGACTATGAAAGTTATGTGCCGATGCTGGAAGAAAAATTTGCCGACGTTAGTAAAGAGGAAGTATTGAAACGTGTGGCAGCCATGGAATTCGACAGGTTCCTGAAGTATTACGAAAATGCGGAAGACCTGAATATATACGAACAACGCAGGGAACGTTTCGAACGCGGTACTGCGGTTATGGACAGAAGAGGCGGTGACCGCGAGAGAACCACAGGCCGCGATACAAGAGGAAGGCAGTTTGGTGGCAACGGTGGTGATTATGCCCGCCTCTTTGTGAACCTGGGCACCAAAGATGGTTTTTACAAAGCCAGTTTCCTCCAGTTCATTCTTGATATGAGTGATCTGCGTAAAGAAGTGCTGGGAAGGATTGACATGAAGGAAATGAATAGCTGGATAGAGATTGATAAAAGAGCGGCCAAACAAATGATTGCCGCCATTGACGGGAAGAATTATAAGGGAAGAAGGATCCGGATGAACGATGCCGATAGCAGGCGATAGTTACTGTTTGCAGGTCCAGGTTACTGGTTGGTCAACTGCATCTACTTACTATCAACTTGTTGTCGGGGGAAGAGAGGCCGGCAACCGTAACAGGACAAAGCTGTAAAATAATTTCAGTAACATATCAACTAACATATTATGCAAGCAACCGACACCAACAACATGAAGGAACTTGTGCAAAGCAAGTGGAATAAACGTCCCCTGATCATATCAGGCCCCTGCAGTGCAGAAACAGAAGCGCAGGTATTGGAAACCGCTCAAAGACTGGCTAATACCGGTAAGGTAGACCTGCTGCGTGCAGGCATCTGGAAACCCCGTACAAGGCCTGGTAGCTTTGAAGGTATTGGCACCAAAGGTTTACCCTGGATGCAACAGGCAAAAAGAGTGACCGGCTTACCGGTTACCGTGGAAGTGGCTACCGGCAAACAGGTGGAAGATGCCTTGCATTTTGATGTGGACGTATTATGGATCGGCGCCCGCACTACGGTGAATCCTTTCAGCGTACAGGAAGTGGCCGATGCCCTGCGTGGTGTGGATGTGCCCGTGCTGATCAAAAACCCGATCAACCCCGACCTGGAATTGTGGACCGGTGCTGTGGAAAGGGTAGCTAAAGCAGGTATCAAACAAATAGGATTGATCCACCGTGGCTTCAGTGCTTACGGTAATACAGAATACCGCAATGCGCCCATGTGGCACCTGGCCATTGAAATGAAAAGGCGCAATCCCGGGTTAATGATGATCAATGACCCCTCTCATATCTGCGGCCGCCGTGACATCCTCATGGAAGTGGCCCAGAAAGCTATCGACCTCGACTTTGATGGCCTGATCATTGAAAGCCATATTGATCCCGATAATGCCTGGAGCGATGCCAAGCAGCAAATAACGCCGGAGAAGCTGGCCGAAATGCTGAGTGAGATCGTTTGGCGTAAAGAAGACAGTAACTCTGAAGAGTTTCATGCCGCCCTGGAGAAACTCCGTCAGCAGATCAATCACCTCGATGATGAGCTGATGCAGATACTGGGACAGCGGATGAAGATTGCAGAGAAGATCGGTGAATACAAGAAGAACAACAATATTACCATCCTGCAAACCAACCGCTGGAATGAGATCCTGGAAAGGGCTTTCAAAAAAGGCGATAAGCTGAATCTTTCCAAAGAATTCATTACAAAGTATTTTGACGCTGTGCACATGGAAAGTATCAACCACCAGAATAAGATCATGAACGCTTAGGTGTTGACAACCGCGCTGAAATAATATACAAATGGTAAATAGTCAGAACAAGGTTTATCTGTTTGTCCATATTATCTGGAGCGTGCACAACCGTGAGCCATTACTTACCAAACCCATCCGTGCCATCCTGTTTTCCCAGATGCAGAAGCGTGCGGGGGAGAAAGGGATCCATGTGCTGGCCGTGAACGGCGTGGAAGATCATGTCCATACCTTGTTGCAACTGCACCCGGCGCAAAACCTTTCGCAGGTGGTAAAAAGTATCCGCACGGATGCGATGGATTGGCTCAATGAAACGAAACTCATCAGCAGTCCGTTCCAATGGGAAGAGCCTTATGCGGCTTTATCGGTAAATCCCAGTACCCTTAAACAGGTGAGTGATTTTATCGGCCGGCAGGAGGAATACCATAAAACGAAGACGCTGGAGAGCGAATTGGAAGTGTTTGATAAGATACAACTATAAAAGTTATTGCTGGTTCCATGCAAAAGAAAACGTATCAGTTCACAGCAAAGAAAGTAGATTATTATTTCGACGCTGACTTTTCTTATCTCGCTAAGCTCATTGATAAGGAGCATACGGTATTGGTGACGGATGAGAACATCTTCCGGGCGCATGGCAAAAAGTTCAAAGGCTGGCAAACCATTGTACTGAAACCCGGAGAGGTACATAAAGTACAGGCTACTGCCAACTATGTGATAGAAAAACTGATTGCGTATGGCGCTGACCGTAAAACTGTATTGATCGGTATTGGCGGTGGTGTGATTACCGATCTTACCGGTTATGTAGCTTCTGTATACATGCGTGGCCTGCGTACCGGCTTTGTGCCTACCACCATCCTGGCGATGGTAGATGCTTCTATCGGCGGCAAGAATGGTATTGATGTAGGTGTCTATAAGAACCTCGTAGGTACCATCCGGCAGCCTGATTTCCTGTTATACGATTATAGCTTTTTAAAGTCCCTGCCCGATCATGAATGGATCAACGGCTTTGCCGAGATCATCAAGCATAGCTGTATTAAAGATGCTGTTTTGTTCAGGGAACTGGAAAAGAACAAGCTGAAGTTTTACCAGAAGGATAAAGCCGCCCTGGGTAAGCTCATCCGCCGCAATGCAGTGATCAAATCAACTGTTGTGGAAAAGGATGAATTTGAACAGGGGGAACGCCGCCTGCTGAACTTTGGTCATACACTGGGGCATGCTATTGAGAACATGTATGCGTTGTCGCACGGACAGGCCATCTCTATCGGTATGGTAGCCGCCTGCAGCATCTCAGCACAGTTGGTGAAATTCAAAGACAGTGAAAAGGTGATCAAAGTGCTGGCGCAATACGGCTTGCCTGTTCATACGGATTTCGACAGGACGAAAGCGTTCGACATATTGAAGATGGATAAGAAGCGGGAGCGAAAAGACATGAACTACGTGCTGCTGGAAAAGATAGGCAAGGGGGTCGTGAAGTCTATCCCGCTGGTACAGTTAGAGACTATTATTTCACACATCTAAACTTCCCTGTAAAGGGTACAGATATGATTGCAACTATTCAGCCATCCGGTATACAAGGCGTTATCCAGGCGCCCACCTCCAAAAGCTCTATGCAAAGGGCCTGTGCTGCTGCCTTGCTCACAAAGGGTGTTACCATCATTAAGAATCCCGGTAACTCCAATGATGACCGCGCAGCCCTGGGTGTTATCCGCGGATTGGGCGCCTATGTAGAGCAATTAGCGGATGGTTCTTTAAAGATCACCAGCAATGGAGTAAATCCAGATGCCGGCGAGGTGAACTGTGGGGAAAGCGGTTTGGGCATCCGTATGTTCACACCCCTGGTGGCGCTGAGCAATAAACCCATTACCATTAATGGCGAAGGCAGCCTGCTGACCCGCCCGATGGATTTCTTTGATACAGTATTGCCGCAACTGGGAGTAGAGATAGAATCGAATAAAGGCAAACTGCCTTTGAAAGTAAAAGGCCCGTTGAAGCCTGCTGCGATTGAGGTAGACGGTTCATTAAGTTCGCAATTCCTTACAGGGTTGCTCTTCGCTTATGCAGCTTCCGGCGCCAGTGATGTAGCCCTCGCGGTAAAAGATCTGAAAAGCAAGCCCTATATAGACCTTACCCTCCAGGTGATGAAACATTTTGGATGGGATGTGGAGAACAGGAATTATTCGGCATTTTATTTCGGAGAGGCAGTGGTAGACCAGGCGCACCAGCAGCCCATCAACTATACGGTAGAAGGCGATTGGAGCGGCGCGGCTTTCTTACTGGTGGCCGGCGCTATTGCCGGTAAGATCACCGTAAAAGGATTGGATGTTTTCTCCACGCAGGCCGATAAAGCTATTCTGCAGGCATTAATGAGCAGTGAAGCTGATCTCTCTGTACAACCTGAACAAATTGAGATAGGGCCAGGTAAGTTAAAAGCGTTTCATTTTAACGCTACTGAATGCCCCGACCTGTTTCCTCCGCTCGTAGCCCTGGCTGCGTATTGCGAAGGCAAAACGGTGATAGAAGGGGCTACCCGCCTCACCCACAAGGAAAGTAACCGCGCACTTACCCTGCAACAGGAATTTGGTAAAATGGGTATACAGATAGACCTGCAGGACGACCTGATGATCATTCATGGCGGCACCGGGTTAAAGGGAGCTGCTACGCATTCCCACCACGATCACCGTATTGCCATGGCTTGTGCAGTGGCTGGTTTAAAAGCAACCGGCGCTACCACTATTGAAGAGGCCCAGGCCATCAATAAATCATACCCGGACTTTTATCAACATATTCAACAACTGGGCGCTGCAGTACAGCTTAAAGAATCACTTCAACAAATCTAAGGAATGAACAGTTTTGGCAGAATATTCAGGGTTACCATCTTTGGCGAATCACATGGTGAAAGCGTAGGCGTTAATATTGATGGCTGTCCGGCAGGCCTGCCACTGACAGTAGAAGACTTCATACCTGATATTGAACGTCGCAAAGGGGGTATGCAAAAAGGCACTACGCCCCGTAAAGAGGACGATATTCCCATCTTTAAAACAGGTGTATTCAACAATAAAACAACCGGCGCACCCATCACTATTCTGTTTGATAACAAGAATACCCGTTCCGGCGATTATGAAAAACAACGGGCTGTACCACGTCCCGGGCATGCTGATTTTGTAGCTCATCAGAAGTTTGGCGGCTATGAAGATTTTCGCGGTGGCGGACATTTCAGCGGCCGGCTGACGGTTTGCCTGGTAGCCGCCGGTGTTATTGCCAAAAAACTCCTCGCTACCCAGCAAAGTGAAGTGAAAGCATCCATACTGGAAATTGGCGGAGAGACCGACCTGGACAAGGGATTGCAGAAAGCCATTGATGCCAAGGATACCATTGGGGGTATTGTTGAATGCCGGGCCAATGGACTACCCATCGGTTTGGGGGAACCTTTCTTTGATTCAGTAGAATCCGTATTAAGCCATGCTGTATTGGCTATTCCTGCCGTAAGAGGGATTGAATTCGGGACAGGATTTGCTGCTGCCCGTATGTATGGCAGTGAGCACAATGATGCCATTGAAGATAATACCGGTAAAACACGTACGAACCATGCCGGTGGAGTAGTAGGAGGCATCTCCAACAGCAATGAGCTGGTATTCCGTATTGCTATTAAACCTACTTCTTCCACACCCAAAGAACAGGTAACACTCAACTGGGAAACAGGTGAGCAGGAAACCTTTTCGGTAAAGGGGCGTCATGATCTTTGTATTGCGTTGCGTGTACCGGTGGTGCTGGAGGCGGTGACTGCCCTTGTACTGGCAGATCTGTATATGCTGCAGCAACTTATTAAACGCGTATTATAAGCATGGCAATCATTTATCACATCACCACACAGACCGAATGGGAGGCAGCCTCCCGGTCGGGCCTATATGAAGCTGCTTCCTTAAAAGAAGAAGGCTTTATTCACTGTTCGCAGGCAGGGCAGATAGCCGGTGTATTGGAACGGTATTTCCAGGGAAAGAAAGACCTGGTGAAACTGGTGATTGATACAGATAAGCTGACCAGCCGCTGGATCTATGAATGGTCGCCCTCTACGGCTGATACCTTTCCCCATGTATATGGGCCTATTAATGCGGAGGCAGTGACCGCTGCGGAGAAGATTCAGTAGGCTTCTTTCTTCATTTTATGGAATGGGATATCCAATACCTCATAATTTTTATTGTTGGGCCAATAATAATGCCACCATTCCGTTTCCAGTAGGGCAAATCCATGTTTTTGCATCATTGTCTTTAATAACTCCCTGTTGGCCAGAACTGCCTGGGGTAATTGGGTAAATCCATGGTGGGCCGTATCGGTGAAATTGTCAAAGCCGGTACCCATATCCAGTTCTTTGCCTGTTTTGAGGTCAATAATCGTAAGATCTACGGCCAATCCCCGGTTATGGCCCGATCCTTTGGATGGATTGGCTACATAACGCTCATCTTTTACCAACTCCCAGAAGCTTACTGTGACAGAATAGGGGCGGTACGCATCAAATATCTTTAATCCGTATCCCCGGCCATTTAATTCCTGCTGTACGGCCGCCAGTGCATGGGCCGCAGGCGCCCGCAGGAAGGTATAGCGGGTATTAGCGGCATACATCTTGCGGTGCATGAAATTATTGGTCGTGGCGTAGCGCAGATCGTATTGTAACTGAGGCATGAGGGACTGCAATTCAACCATCTTTTTCGACGAATCGGCCTGTACCTGTTGCCTGTAGGTGGATAGCTGATCAATAACTGCCACACCGTAGCGTTTTACACCCGGTTCCTGTGCTGTAAGCTTATGAAGGTGGAAAAAAATTAACATGAACAATAGTAAAATATTACGCTGAAGTGCTATTTTGTATATCATTGCAACTGGTTGATGCTTAAATCCATCTCTGTTGAAAGATACTAACTTTTTGCACCGATCAATTAAGTCAAACAATGAATAAAAGTACCTACGCGGGCATGATGGGTGGATGTGTGTCAATCGGCTTACTCTTTCTCCTGGCCTGTAATATGGCTACTGTAAAACCACCGGAAACAGATATTGTAGAGCAGCCGGAAAAGTTTGAGGTACGGGTAAGCGATAACCTCAAAAAGACACTTGCTTTCATCATGGATAATAAAGGACGGTTGAATGATACTGTTCTATTAGCCAATGATTCCCTCGTGTACAGCTTATATGAAAAAGAAAACTTTCAATCCCTGTGGTGCGCACAGGAAAACTGGTCGCCGCTGGGAGATTCCTTGTACGCGTTCATAGAACGTTCCAGGGAATATGGTTTATTCCCTTCCGATTATCACCTGCGTGCGCTGACGGGTATCCGTACCATGATTGCCAGTGACTCTATTGCCCACAAAAATGCTGCCTTATGGTCACGCGCTGATCTGATGCTCACAGACGCCTTCTTCCTGGCTGCCCGCCACCTGAAGCTGGGACGCCTGGATAAGGATAGCATCACCATGCGTAATGATTCTTTGCTGGGGCCTGACTTCTATACGCAGGTATTCCACCTCATGCGGCATACCAGCAATGTTACTGCTGCTTTTCATGACCTGGAGCCCAAACATGCCAGGTATGATTCTCTCAAGGCCGGGTTAAAGTTTTTCCTGGACTCTATCCAGACTTTCAGGCGATACACTTATGTAAACTATCCCAACAAAGATTCTGCTACGTTGTACAATGCCTTGCAACGGCGTTTCTTTGAAGAAGATATTCTTCCTTCTGCCACACAACCGATGGATACGGCTGCCTGGCGCCAGGCCTTTCTGAGATACCAGCAGGCGAAAGGATTAAAACCCACCGGAAAGGTCAATGAGAATACGGTCAATAGTCTGAATAATACCGACTGGGAAAAGTTCAAGCGCGTTGCCATGAACCTGGACCGTTATAAGATGTTACCCGATACATTGCCACTTACTTATATATGGGTAAACATACCTGCTTATAACATGCAGGTTATGAACATGGATACGCTGATCATGGAGTCGAGGGTCATTGTGGGACTGCCCAAAACAAGAACGCCGCTGCTTACGTCTAACGTATCTAACTTTATCATCTATCCGCAATGGACTGTGCCTTATAGCATCATCTTCAAGGAAATGCTGCCCAAGATCCAGAAGAATGTGGAATACCTCAATAAAGAGAACCTGATGGTAGTGGATAAAAATGATAGTATTATAGATCCCTATACCATTGATTGGAGTAAGCTCAGTAAAAGATATTTCCCTTACCTGTTAAAACAACGGCAGGGCGATGATAATTCACTGGGGGTGCTGAAGTTTAACTTTGCCAACAAATACAGTGTATACCTGCACGATACCAATGCCCGCTGGCTTTTTGCCCGGAGCAACCGGGCATTGAGCCATGGTTGTGTACGGGTGAAGGAATTTTTGAAGCTGGCCGATTTCCTGGTAAGGGCAGATACGGTTAAGTATCATCCCGACACCCTGCGGAACTGGATCGCACGCCAGGAGAAACATATTGTTTCGGGCTTTCACCGGGTACCCATCTTTATCCGTTATTTTTCCTGCGAAGGGAAGAACGGTAAACTGAAAATTTACGATGATATATATGCAGAAGATAAGATACTGAGGGAGCGGTACTTTGCCGATAAATCCATCCTATAAAAATCCCCCATATTCTATGATAAAATGTATACTGTATGCTGTACTGCTTACCGGGGCGCCGGTACTGGCAGCAGGGCAGGAAAAGAAAGACAGTATTGCCCTTAACAAAAAGAGGAACGTTGCCAGGATCCAGTATGGCATCGCCAGCTATTACCACAATAAGTTTGAAGGCCGTAAAACAGCTAACGGAGAGATATTCACCCAGAAAGGTATGACGGCTGCCAGTAATACACACCCGCTCAATTGCTGGGTAAGGGTAACCAATAGCCGTAATAAGAAAAGTGTGATCGTACGTATTACAGACCGTATGCATCCCAAAAATACCCGGTTAATTGATCTGAGTCGTACGGCGGCGGCCAAACTCGGCTATACCGGACGTGGGCTAACGAGGGTGAAGGTGGAATACCTGGGCCGGCAAAAGCCCGCCATAGCAAGCGAAGAGGAAGGTAATAAATAATTTCTGCATTTAATCTGTACCTGTTACATTTGCTTCATTACAGAACCAAACTGCATGGTTTATGAAGAAAATCTCAGGCATGGTGCTGGCCTTAATACTTCTGCACACGCTTGCTTTTAGCCAGGATGAAGATCATATACAGAATCCTACTTTTGGCGTTCACTTTATTTTCAATGATTTTAAATCGGCTCAGGCTATCCGCTCCACTTCTTTGGGTGCTGCATTGCGCAACAAGCAATTCGGCAAGATCAAGGAAATGTCGCCCGGATTAGCTATCAATTACATTCAGGGGCTTACACCCAGTTTTGATTTTTCGACTACACTTAGCGGATCGTTCCTGGACTATCCTTTCAAAGATGGTACTACTTCCGGTAAGGACAACCTGCTGCTGGAGGCGGATGCTTCCATCAGGGGTAAGATGTTCAGCAACAAATATGTTGTATCTCCTTATTTCCAGGTTGGTATTGGCGGTTCCAAATACAAAGGTTACTGGGGCGCTTTTATACCAGCAGGTGTAGGTTTGCAGGTGAATCTTTTTGACGAAGCTTTCCTGCTCATTAACTCACAGTACCGTATCCCCGTAACCGAAACAGCCAATTACCATTTCTTTCACAGCATTGGCCTGGCTGGTGTGATCGGAAAGCGGAAATCAACCAAACCTGTGCTGGCGCCGCCACCGCCGCCGCCACCTCCTCCGCCGGCTGATACAGATGGCGATGGTATTGTGGACACTGAGGATGCCTGCCCGCAGGTAAAAGGTATTGCTCAGTTTAACGGATGCCCCGATACGGATGGTGATGGTGTGCCTGATAAGGACGACAAATGTCCCAATGAAAAAGGGGTAGTACGGTATCAGGGTTGCCCTGTTCCCGATACAGATGGCGACGGTATCAATGATGAAGAAGATAAATGCCCCAATGAAAAAGGAGTGGCCCGCTACCAGGGATGCCCTGTTCCGGACCGTGATAAAGACGGCGTGAACGATGAAGAAGATAAATGTCCCGATTTGCCGGGTGTAGTGGCCAATAACGGTTGCCCGGAAATTACTGCCGAAGTGAAAAAACGCATAGACGTAGCTGCCAGGAATATCTTCTTTGTTACCGGCAGTGCCAAACTGCTGGCCAAATCCAACAAGTCGCTGGATGATGTAGCTAAGCTGATGAATGAAGATGCCAACCTGAAACTGGATATTGAAGGGCATACGGATAATACCGGCAAACCGGCCAGTAACCAGGTGCTCAGTGAGAAGCGGGCACAGGCAGTGTACGACTACCTCGCTAAGAAAGGGGTAAGCGCCGAGCGCCTGAAATCAGCAGGTTTTGGCCAGGACCAACCTGTGGCAGATAATAAGACTGCCAAAGGTCGTACAGCGAACAGAAGGGTAGAGCTGAAGCTCCATTATGATTAGAATAGAATACAAGCTATAAGCAGCGAGCTTTGAGCTGCGAGCGACACGGCCCTTAAGGGCTCGGGGCTCGTAGCTCAAAGCTCGTAGCTTTTTAAGCCAGTTGCCGTTTATAAAGCTGTATCGTATTCTCATAGCCCAGGTACAGGGCATCACTGATGAGGGCATGGCCGATGGATACTTCCAGCAGGCCGGGAATATGTTGGGCGAAATAAGCGAGGTTCTTCAGGTCCAGGTCATGGCCGGCATTGATACCCAGTCCCAGTTCATTGGCGCGTATGGCGGCTGCTTTATAGGGCGCAATGGCCTTTTCCTTATCCACCAGGAACTCACGGGCATACCCTTCTGTATACAGCTCAATACGGTCTGTACCGATGGCGGCAGCGCCGTTCACCATCTCCATCACCGGGTCTACAAAAATGGATACCCGGATGCCGGCTGAACGGAATACCTGTATCGTTTCTTTCAGGTAGTCGGCATGCTTTATAGTATCCCAGCCATGATCAGAGGTCAGTTGACCTTCCGCATCCGGCACCAGGGTTACCTGGTGGGGCTTTACTTCCAATACAAGGTCAATGAATTTCTGCTCCCGGCAATTGCCTTCAATATTGAACTCTGTGGTAATGATCTTCTTAATATCCCGCACATCCTGGTAACGGATATGGCGTTCATCGGGCCGTGGATGTACGGTTACACCATCAGCGCCAAAGAGCTGGGCATCTACGGCTGCCTTTACTACATCCGGATTATTGCCGCCACGGCTATTGCGCAGTGTGGCAAACTTATTAATGTTTACACTCAACTTGGTCATGCCCAAAATTAGAAGTTTTAGCCGTACTAAATGCAAAGAGGCCGTCCTGGTAAGAAGACGGCCTCTTTTTGTTGGGGGCGCAGGGATCTTAATGCGCTAAGCTTTCCTTGGTTACGTTCGTACTATACAAAAGGTTTCCTTCATTATCGATCATGTCCAGATAATATGTTCCATCCATTAAGGAATTAATCTCGTTGATGCTGGTAACGTTGGTGCCTTTGACCAGGAACCAGCTAAACATTTTTACAATGTGGCCCTCTGAGTTATACATCCGCACAATGGTATGCCTGCTTTGTTCGCTGGTAACATCCAGGGTGATGGCAGTAAAGAAAGTATTCGGTCGAACGAGGGCTTTTGTAATCACAATGTTGTTTTTATCAGTTTCGGTTGGGTTGTTTGCTGCACTGCCGGCAGGTGCTTCCTGTAAAAGCCGGCTTAATTGACGTTGAATGGCTGTCTGTTGTTCTATCTTCTGATCTGCTTGCTGATTGTCCAGGCTGTTGTTAGTATACTGTTTCAAGGAAAAAGGATTTGACTCAGGATATACCAATGCAATGCCGGTTTTGGCACGCGCTGAAAATCACGCAATTAGCATAGGCAGGAGAACCTACTCTGTCCCATACTGGGACAAAAATGACAGTTTTTGGGAAAAACAGACCCTGGGGTTACAATAATCAGAACCGCGCGATCAGCTTCAGGTTCAGCAGGCGGGGGGTAAGCCGGTTGGGCATGGCAAAGGTGGCATTGGAGAAATCCTTGATCAGCAGGTAGGAAATGGTATTGTCCCGGTCAATCAGGTTAAAGACTTCAAGGGTGGCCCAGATATTCTCAAAATTGCGGAAGGGACTATGGCTTCTGCGGTTGCTTTTCTCGCTGTCCAGCAACAGGGCACTGAAACCGATATCTATCCGCATATACGGCTCAATAACGAGTGCATTGCGGTATTTAACGCTATTGGGAATATTGTAAGGCAGGTTACTGCCATACAGGAAATTCAGGTATACTTTAAAATTCTTGTTGGTCGACAGATAGTCTTGCAGGAACATACCAAACGTAAGCAGGCGATCAGTAGGGCGGCGGAACCAGCCACCTTCTTTCTGCGTACTGTCTACCGGGTTATTCAGCGAGTCCAGCTTATAATCATAATACGTATCCTTGTCCAGGTCTTCCCGGCTGCGCATAAAGCCGATGCTGATCCAGCTTTCCGCATCCTTCACCAACTCTCCGAACAGGCGCATTTCCAATCCTGCTGCATAAGCCTTCGCCCGGTTCTCACCGAAATAACGCAGGCGTACATTGTCTATATCATAAGGCACCACATCCCACATGTTCTTGTAATAAGCTTCGGCGGTAAAACGGAACGGGCGTATGCCTGATTTGAAATTATAATCCAGACCGGCGGTCACCTGCCAGCTCTTCTGTGCTTTCAGTTCCTTATTCACCGTACCATCATAGCGGCGTAATTCGCGGTAAAAAGGCGGCTGGTGGTAAATACCTATGGCGCCGCGGAAGATCATATCCTGTTTCCAGTGGGCCGGTTTCCAGGAAAAGCCGGCACGGGGCGATACCAGGAACTCTTTATTCAGCGTATTGTAATTATACCGTACACCTGCCTGCAGGGTAAAGCCCGTTGAATCATTGAAAATGATATTGTCCTGTATATAACCCGTAAGCCGGGTAATATCAATATCAGCAGTTGATTTGATCACCTTGTTCAAGACAAACTGATCTGGGTTATAGGGCAGGTTATAACCTGCTGAATCCTGGTACTCCCATTCATGCAGCTTGTCGTTGATCGTTTGCCGCTCCACGCTTTGTCCCCACTGAATATAATGCCTGCCGTTATCCAGCGTGCCTTTATGGGAGGCATTCCAGATACCAATATTCAGTTTATTACGGGCAAAGGTTTGATACAACCCCGCACCCAGCGGATTGACAATAAGGCCGAAATCGGGTTTGCCCTTGTCAAAAGAGCGTTCCCCAAACAGGTAGGCGCCTGTAATGTCCAGCGACTCCCGTTCATCATTCTCAAAGCGGCTAACCATCCATTTCAGGCGGAGGTTCTTTTTAGGTTGCTGTATCCATGACAGGCCCAGCATATTGGTGCGGTACCGGTCTTCCTCACGGCCATCAAAATAAATATCCAGCCCTAAATTGGCGCTGAAGAAGGGAGAGAATACTGAAGTGGTAAGCTGGCTGAATTCCGGCACCAGGGTAAACTTGGTTTGTGACAGGTTGCCCAGTAATTCCAGGGAGTTCCTGCTATTGATCTGGTAAGTAAGCAAGGCTTGCAGGTCGGCAGAAGAGGGTACATAATTACCCTTTGTTTCCTGGCTGCTCAGCAGGTTGCGGTTACTGCGGTTACGCACGCCCACCAGGAAGCTGAACTTGTTATTGCGGCTGGTGCCTTCCAGGTGTAAGCCCTGTTCCAGTAACCCGATATAGGCCGAGCCACCAAACTGCCTGGGCTTCTTATATTGGATATCGAGCACTGAGGACATTTTATCGCCATAACGGGCCTGGAAGCCGCCATTGTAGAAATTGACATTGCGGGCCATCTCCGGGTTGATAAAGCTGAGCCCTTCCTGCTGGCCGCTACGTACGAGGTAAGGACGGAATACTTCAAAATCGTTCACATAGATCAGGTTCTCGTCATAATTGCCGCCGCGTACGGAATATTGGGAAGTAAGCTCATTATTAGAGCCTACGAATACTTTGATCAGGCTTTCAATGCCACCGGTGGGAGAGGGGATATTGATGGCATTCTTGGGATTCAATACAATGAGGCCGGCCTCGCGCCGTTGCCGCTGGTCGGTGACCACCACAGAATCCAGTTGCCGGGCGCCTCTTTCCAGGCGCACTACAACGTATTCCTGTTCCTGCTCATTCAACAGGAAATTGCGTTGTTCTGTTCTATAACCGGTATAGGAAAATACGACGGCGAAGGCTTTATCGGCCGGTACCTGCAGCCGGAAAGTGCCTGAATCGGTGGTGGCTGTTCCTGTACGGCGGCCAAGTATCACCACCGAAACTTTGGAGACGGGTTGCTCGTTTTCATCTACCACCTTACCGCTCACATAAGCCGGTTTTTTCTGGGCAACAACGGTAAACGCCAGGCTGGCGAGGAAGCAGGTAAGTAGTAAGGGTATAAATCTCAACCGGTCTGTTTTTAATGCTGTCGAAATTAGTTGAATTTGTGGTTACTCTAAAACACAAAAATCCATTATTTATTTTATTTTGGCGGTTAAACCCATGCCGTTATGGCGATTAAATGTTATACCCCCTTTATCTGCCTGCTGGCCGCTATAGCTGTGATTATCGGTTGCGGTGGCTCCGCTGCCGTTGATGAAGACAGGCCCAATGCCAATGCACCTTATATTTTAAAAGAAATGGTGGCTACCGGAGATACCGGTATGACCCGGTTTTCCGGCATAAAAACGGTCAATGAACTGAATAAACTGTGTCAGCACTGGGAGCTGGCCGGCAATGAAGGCGCTACTTCCGCGGAACTGGTAGAGGATGAGGATAATGACCGTATGGTACCCGGCCTGGACCTTTTTACCGACAGCTCTTTTGTAGAGAACCCCAGGGGACATTTTACGACCGGTACCTGGAGGATAAGGCGGGATGACCAGCAATTGATACTGGTCCTTACTTCTATCAATAAAAAAGAAAAGACCTGGACTATCAGCGAGTTTAATTCGGGCAGCCTGCGGCTGACTACTACCAGCGATGCAGGCAGCACCTTATACCTGAACCTGTCTGCAGATGGAATGGTACATAGAAACAAATTGAATGACCCTTTTCATCCTGTCAATAACCAATGGCGCATCAAACCTGCGCAGCGAGAGAGTGATAGCGCTATTGCCCTCCGGGCCAAACAATGCGTGAAATTCTATGCCTTGTTTTACCGTGATAATATTTTACGGCAAAAAGATAAGATCAACTTCTTTGGATTACCGGAGATCTTTGAATGGTATAGCAGGGGTATCGGCATGCCCGATTGGGAAGATATTCAGGATTCGTGGGTGAATTGCTTTTATGATAAAGAACAGGCCCGCAAGGGATATGGTGTGTTGCGGGAGCTGATCGTAAACTATGAGTTCAACTGGCCCAAAGGCGCTCCTGACTGGAGAATGGAGACGGAGAGTGTATTGGAACAGATGTACCTGAAAATGAAGTGATTTTCTCCCTAACAATTATTCCGGTATCTGCAAGTAAACCGGTTAATATCTTTATAGTCTTTTAAGACCGGGTAATTATTGCTATTTTGGAACAGGACCAGTGGCCGTAAAATGCTTACGGCGCCTGGTTTTGTACCTAATCCAGCCCCTATGCAAAAACCTTTACCCTTAACGCGGATTATCCGTAATACCTGTACAATTATCCTCTTGTGCAGTATTCATCTTCCCGTTTTTTCACAGGTCATACATGTAAGTCCTTCAGGTAGCAACACTACCGGGAATGGCTCAGCCGGCAATCCTTACCAGACGATCACCTACGGTATTGCCATGGCTTCAGCAGGTAATACGGTACAACTGGCCGCCGGTACGTATAATGAACTGGTGGTGATTGATAAATCAGTTACCATAGATGGCGTAAGCAATAGTCAGGCTATTGTAAATTATACCGGTACGATCAGCAACTATACCAATACCGGCACGGTACTGCCTACCTTGTTTAAAGTCACTGCGCAAAATGTGGTGATCAGAAATATCCGGTTTATGGTGAACACGAATATTGTTCATTCGGCGGTGCATACTTCCGGCGATGCTTCGGGACTGCAGGTATTGAACAATGATATCCGGGCAAGTGCCAGTGGTATCCAATTCTCTCCTGCGGCCATTACAGCACTGGCCTATGCCAGAAGGAATGCCATTGCTCTTAATCCCAATATTGCTTTGGGCGCGTCCAAGTACACGTTTGTAAACCCGGGCATTACGGGGATTAAGGTAGCCGGTAACTTTATCAGCGGGACCACAGCGGCTATGAATGGCTGGTATGATATTAATTTCAGGGCCGGCGTGCATGCCGATAATGTATCGGGCCTGGTGGTAGGTGGTACGGTAGCTGAAAAAAATATCCTGCAAACCATCAACCAGGATGTGCTGGTGCGCTTCGCTATAAATGGGGACATTACCATCCGGAATAATGAACTGAACGGAGGAGGGGTAGAAGTATCTACCATCAATGGCGCCACGGGTACCGTTATGATAGATTCCAATTATTTTAATTACCTGCCGCCGGTGGTGCCCGACTTCCCGTTGTTGCGGCTGATGAGTAATTCGGCCGGTAAAAACACCATCGTCCGGGGGAATACTTTTTACAACCATAACTGGTTTATCAACCTGGCCAATTACAATTCGGTCCTGGTAGACAGTAATATATTCACGCCCATAATCAGGGATGCGGCTGCCAATAATGATTTTCGCCTGATCACTGTTAACTCCAAGGCCATACAATCATCTGCTATTTCCAAGGTTGTCAACAATGCCACGTTTACCCGCAATGAGTTTAATGGGGTGGCAAGTGCCAATGGAACGGCCATGGCTTTTTATAATCATGATGCTACAGGCAGTTCATTCGGCATTTTTACAGTGGGGGAAACCGGTGATGAGAATTTTTTCCATACAGGCATTACCCGGTTTTTCTATGTAGACAACAGCAATGGCCAAAGCACCACTTCCATGACGGGCCTTTATCCTGAATATGGTTCCGGTATTTTTAATACCACTACCGCCTGGTGGGCACAAAATATCCTTGCTTCCCAGAACTGGTATGATATAGGGACTGGCCCCATGAGGCCAGATACCATGGATTGGTCACAAAGGGCTACTTTAAATGGCAGGGTCACCGACCGGTTGGATAATGCCAACCTGGGCCTGGTATTCCTGTACAACGTGCTCCTGGCCTCGCATCCCCGTAATGCTGCTCCCGTTGTTGCAGCGCAGCAGCCAGCTTCGGCGTGGCAGGTATATCCCAACCCGGTGAGCGCGGTTTTACATGTACGGGCCAATACACGCAAACAGGAACCGGTACAGGTGAAGCTATTCCATATGAGTGGGTATTGTTTACAAACAACGCATGGAACCAGCAATAAGGATATTCAATTGCCCATAGCCCGGTGGCCGGCTGGTATCTATACGGTAGAATTAGTAACGTCTGCCGGGCGTCATGTTCACCAGGTGATTAAGCAATGATTGTCATAAAGGCCACTTTACAGGTTTCCTTTCCTGTGTGGAGCGATAGATGGCATTGAACAGTTCTACAGTTCTTCTTCCATCCCGGCCACTTACCAATGGTTGGCGCTGTGCGGCAACCGCGAGGATAAAATCACGCTGTTGCTGCCGTACAAAATATTCTACCGGATTAACGGAATTAAAGAGTACTGTATCTTCCTGTTGCCACTGTTGTAACATAGCTTCTTCACCGGGGATGGTCCACAGGTCATTTAAAGGCGGTTCCTGGATGGTTGACCTGCCCGGCAGGAACATACTGCCGCCATCGGTTTGCACGCCGGCGGTAGCGCCATTGGAGCCATGAATATGTACCTTACCATAAATACCTGGCTTCTGTGCATTGCTCACCATGATATTGGCTACAGCGCCATTCTTAAAACGTACAATGGCTACAGCGGTATCATCTACCTCAATATAAGGATGGTTAATATTGCTCCATACACCATATAACTCTTCAAACTCACTACCCATAAACCATTGCAGCAGGTCCAACTGGTGAGGCGCCTGGTTAACCAATACGCCACCTCCTTCCGCTTCCCAGCTACCCCGCCAGGGATCACTTTTGTAATAGGTTTCATCGCGCCAGCCGTACATCACTACAAAACCCAGCATCGGGGTGCCCAGCTTGCCGGCGTCAATAGCCTGTTTGATACGCAGGCAGGCCGGTATAAACCTGCGCTGGCTGATCATGCCCAGCTTTTTACCGGCAGCGTCAGCAGCCCTGATCATGTCGTCGCAGTCGCTGAGGCTGATGGCCAGTGGTTTTTCCACCAGCACATGGGCGCCGTTTTCAAAAGCGGTGAGGGCGCCTGCTTTATGAGCAGGATGAGGGGTGCAGATCACTACGATATCCACCTTCTCCCGGCGGATCATATCGGCTATATCGGTATATGGTTGCGCCTGGTAATTAGCAGCAAAAGCAGTGGCCTTTTCCATACTGCGGCTTTGAACGGCCACCAGTTCCGTTTCCTCAATATTCATCAAAGCCGGCGCATGTACCTGCGCCATTTTACCACAGCCTATAATGGCAGAACGAAGTTTGGTCATCGGGGATAATTATAAATTTCTTTTGGTGAGCTGGTCAATGCTTTCGCGGTAGGTTTCACCCACAGGCAGTTCCAGCTCGCCGATAAAAATACTGTTTTTACGCACAGAAGTAATGCTTTCAATAGCTACAATATAAGACTTGTGGATGCGTATGAATTTTGATGCCGGTAATTCCTCTTCCATGTTTTTTACCGTGCTGCGTACCATCAGGGGTTTGGCAGGCGGTTTCAGGTGGATCTTCACATAGTCGCGCAGCCCTTCTATCCACATCACCTCCTGGTATAGGACCTTCACCAGGCTGTAATCAACGTTTACAAAAAAGTAACTGGCTGCTTCCTTATTGGCCGGGGAGGACTGGCCATGCCTGAGCTGGTATAGTTCAAGTGCCTTATTGCAGGCCTGCATGAACCGGGTAAGTGCGATGGGTTTCAGTAAATAGTCTACTACATTCAGGGTATAGCCTTCCAGCGCAAATTTCTCATACGCGGTGATCAGGATGAATAGGGGCTTTTGGGAAAGACTTTGTATAAACTGGATGCCGGTAAGGCCCGGCATCTGGATATCTATGAATACAAGATCAATTTCCTGCTGCTGTAAAATAGCGGTAGCTTCAAAGGCGTCAGGACAGGTGGCGATCAATTGCAGGTAGGGTACCTTGTCTATATAATCTTCCAGCAGTTGTAAAGCCAGTGGTTCATCATCTACTGCTATGCACTTTAACATGGTCGGCTAAATTTATTTGCAATGATACTGTAAACCAGTTATCATTGTCCGTGATCAGCAGGTTGTGCCGTTCCGGATACAATAAATTTAAGCGTCTTTTTACATTTGCCAGTCCTATGCCCGAAGTTTTATCTTTTATTTCTGTGGTGGCGGGATTGAATTTGTTGCTGACAGTGAAATGCAATGACTCTTCTTTTACGTACAGATCAATGTGTATTTCCGGCTTTTCCATATAGCCGGTCCCATGCTTAAAGGCATTCTCAATAAAGGGGATCAGCAGCATGGGCGCTATTTCCTGGTTGCCTTCGGGAGCGTGGATACTTACTTTCAGCACTACCTTGCTGCTCAGCCGTTGCCGTTGCAGGTCGATATAACTTTCCAGGTATTCCGTTTCTTTTTTGATCAGCACCTTTTCCCCGTCAGATTCATACAGGATATAACGCATGAGGGAGGACAGTTTTAAAATAGTAGGCTCCAGTTGATCACTTTTTGCCCTGGCCATGGCCAGCATATTGTTGAGCACATTGAACATAAAATGCGGGCTTATTTGCGAGCGCAGAAAGGATAGCTCGCTTTGCATGGTTTCCTGCTGCCTGGCCTGCAATAGCTGGTCGTTCTTTGCTTTATCGGCAATCAGCCTGTAGGCAATACTAGCCGTTACACACATCAGGAAGGGTGGAAGGTTGAAACTGATGGCATTCATCAGCCGGTAAGGCCGGTTGGTAATGATTAATTCATAGAATAAAGAATGAAGGGCGATGGCTACACTATATGTAACCAATAACAATACCACCAGTATACTATATTTTTTGGGGTATAGGAATTTCGGAATGAATACATAAGCATTCAGGTAAAAAGTAATTACCCAGCAAATGCTTGTCAGGTTGCCGAGATAAAAGAACTGAATGGCATCGGGGTTTTCCCTCAACCGGTTATCATAGAGGCGAAGCAGGTAGGGCAATGAGAAAACCATTAGCCATACGATCGTATGCAGTAATATTCTTTTCCAACGTTTGCTGCTTTCTATAGTTAATTCAGTACTCATGAATGAAAATTTGAAGTCTGAAGTCAGAGGTCCGAGGTCAGCAATTCAGACCTCGGACTTCCGGCTTCAGGTTTATTCATACCTCAGTGCCTCTATTGGGTCCAGCCTGGATGCATTGCGGGCAGGGTAGTATCCAAAGAATACTCCTGTAACGGCGCATACCAGAAAGGATAGGATGATAGACGACTGGGAAACCAGTGTAGGCCATGACAACAGCCAGGTGATTACCTGCGAGGCAATAATCCCCAGCGCCACACCAATAACACCGCCGGTAATGCTGATAAAAATAGCTTCTGTCAGGAACTGTAACAGGATGTCAATACCCCGCGCGCCGATAGACATGCGCAACCCGATCTCCTTGGTACGTTCTGTCACAGAAACATACATGATGTTCATAATGCCAATACCGCCTACTATCAATGAAATACCGGCTATGGCTGCCAGCAGTACCGTCAGTAATTCACTGGTAGAGCTAATGGTACTGATCAGTTCGGCCTGTGTACGCACGGTAAAATCATTGTCGTCTGTAGCTTTCAGCTTATGTTGCTTACGCAATATAGCGGTTATTTCATTGGTGGCTGTGTCGGAGCTTTGCTCGTTGATAGCGGAGGCATAGATGGCTTGCACATAATCAATAGCCAGTAACCGCTTTTGTACAGTGGTATAGGGCGCCATGATAATATCATCCTGGTCCTGGCCAAATGTGTTCTCCCCTTTTTCTTCCAGTACGCCAATCACCTTAAAAGGGGTTTTGTTAAAGCGGATGATCTTTCCTACAGGATCTTCACCGGCCGGGAATACATTCTCTACGATGGTTTGTCCTATGAGCGCTACCTTGGCAGAAGTCTTCACATCTTCATCCGTAAAAGGCGTACCGCTTTTTAATTTCCACTGGCGGATGTTCAGGTAGCCGGGACTTACGCCCTGTATGCTGGTTGGCCAGTTCAGTGAACCATTGATCACCTGACCATTGGCTGTAACGGCCGGTGATACATCTGTAATATGCTGCGCCTGCTGTTCAATGGCAGTTACATCGGGCAGCGTTAATGTTTGGAGGCCCGAAGCGCCCAGCCTGGCGCCACCACCCACCGTTACATTGCTGCTGGGGCGTATGTTGATCATATTGGAACCCATGGTAGACAACTGGTCCCGGATGCTTTGTTTGGACCCCTGGCCAATGGCCACCATAGTGATCACGGAGCCTACACCTATAATAATGCCCAGCATGGTTAGGAAAGCCCGTAGCTTATTCCGCAACAGGGCCTTCCAGGCTATTCGTAAAAGATTAATTGCATTCATGTCTCAATGTTTTTAATAGTCATCCTGTACAGGCAAAGTCGCCAGCGCTTCTTTGGCAGAGCGCACCTTTTCATTCTTCACGTCCTTTACTACCCGGCCGTCTTTCAGCATGATCGTGCGCGTACTGAAGGCGGCAATATCCGGTTCATGCGTCACAAATACGATGGTTTTACCCTGCTGGTTCAATTCCTGCAGCAGCGACATGATCTCATAGGAAGTTCTTGTATCGAGGTTACCGGTAGCCTCATCGGCCAGTATCATGACGGGTTCATTCACCAACGCTCGCGCAATGGCCACTCTTTGCTGCTGGCCGCCCGACAATTGATTGGGCAAATGGTCCAGCCTGTCGGCCAGCTTCACAGCTTCCAGGGAGTGCATGGCCCGTTGTTGCCTTTCATGGGCGCTGATCTCTTTATTATACAACAAGGGGAGTTCTACATTCTCCAATGCTGAAGTACGGGCCAGCAGGTTGTACGACTGGAATACAAAGCCGATCTTCCTGTTGCGCAGCCTGGCCAGTTCATTACGTGATAAGCTGCCTACGTTCACATCATCCAGTAAAAAATCTCCGTCAGAAGGTTTGTCCAGGCAGCCCAATATATTCAGTAAAGTTGTTTTGCCCGATCCGCTGCTGCCCATGATGGTCACAAACTCACCGGCCTCCACATGAAAGGATACGCCTTTCAATGCACGCACTGTTTCGCTGCCCATCTTAAATTCGCGCTTCAGGTTTTTTATATCGAGGATTGTTGTTGACATATCATAATGCTTTAGGTGATGAAAGAATGAAAAGTGGTTATTACATACCACGGCCACCACCACCGCCGCTCCTGCTACCACCACCCGGACGTTTAGGCATGAAAGGACTGGCATTTTCTGACTTGGCTGTTTGTTTGCCTTTTACCTGTTCATAACCGGTCACTACTTCGTCTGTTGGCGTAAGGCCGGATATTACCTGTTGCTCCGTTTCATTACTCATGCCGGTTACTACACGGCGGCGTACAAGCGTGCTGTCATGCTTCACCCATACAAAATTTGTTTTCTCAGTACTGTTTTTCCGTGCAGTGTCTTTACCGGTTGTTGAGGATTGAACGGTATCGCGTTTCGGATGGTTGCCATGCCCCTGTGCGGACCTTGTATTTTCAATGTGATATAGTTTGGCCAGCGTGGAATCTGGCTTAAAACTGAAGGCACTGGCCGGCACGAGTAAGGCATTGTCCACTTCCCGTGTATAGATAATGATATTGGCTGTCATACCAGGCTTCAGTTTCTGTTCTGCATTGGGCGCATCAATGATGGTGGTATAGGTAACCACGTTGGCGGAGGTGGAAGGCCGTAGCCTGATCTCTTTCACGGTACCGCTAAACGTGGCATCGGGGAAAGCATCTACTGTAAAATCCACCCGTTGCCCGGTGGCCACATTGCCTATATCTGCCTCATCCACCGAAGCCTGTACTTGCATTTTAGTAAGGTCTTTGGCAATACTGAATAAGGTAGGAGTACTGAAGCTGGAAGCGACGGTTTGCCCTTCGCTTACAGCCCTCGACAATATGGTTCCATCAATAGGCGAATAAATATCTGTAAAGGACAGGTTGCGTTGGGCCGATGCCAGTTGCGCCGCTACACTGTTCACATTGTCTTTGGCGGCATTGTACTGGTATAAGGCGGTTTCCTGTTCGGCTTTACTGATAGCGCCTACGTCATATAGTTTTGACTGACGGTCAAAATTGCTTTGCTGGTAGGTAAGGTTCGACTTTGCCTGTTGCAGGTTGGCGTTGATCTGCTGTACCTGCGCCAGCAGCAACGACTTATCCAGTTGCGCCAGCAATTGTCCCTTCTTTACCGTACTGTTAAAATCAACAAACACCTTATTGATGGTGCCCGAAACCTGTGAACCAACGGCCACGGTATCTACCGGTTGTATGGTCCCTGTAGCGGTAACGGAATTGGCAATCGTACCGTATTGAGGTTTTGCGGTATTCAGGATGATGGCGGTCTTTTCCTCCCTGAATTTCCAAAACCAGGTGGCACCGCCTATCGCTGCGATCACCACTATCCAAATAAGCCATTTTAACTTTTTCATTGTATAACCTTTTTATTTCCGTTGTCAATTAGTTTAATGTTACAGGCACCCCTGCATAGAAATCATAGATCTTATTGTACAGGATGCTGCTGTACTTGGCCTGTATAAAAGACTGGGTGGCCTGTACGTAGGTATTTTTCTGCTGTAATAATTCCACCATGTTGATAGAGCCATACTTTAACTGCTCGTTGGTGATATTGTAAGTTTCCTCGCTTGCTTTTAATTGTGTGTTGGCGGCTGTGTACTGGGCGATGGCATTCTGCCAGTTGATATAAACCTGTTCTACCTGTTGGTTCAGGGTATTTTTGGTATCCAGCAGGGCCAGCTTTGCCTGGTCTATCAATATTTGCGATTTGGCAATATTGGTTTTGTTTACCCGCTTGTTGTAGATAGGAATGCTCATGTTAATACCTACTGACTGATAAAAGTTAGTATTCAATTGTTTCAGGTAAGTAACATCCCGGTTGTCGGAATAGCCGGTAGATAAGGAAGCACCTAAACTGATCGTAGGCAGGGCGCCTGCTTTTGTTTTGGCCAGGTTTACCTGCGCCAGTTGAACAGCCACTTGTCCGTTCTGTATCTCCGGTCTTTTTTGTTGCGCTGCTTCCTGTGCCTGCGCCAGCGGCTGGGTATCGGCAGGTACATTAAGGTTGGCAGGTACGGTAACTTCAAAATTATAAGTGGAAGGCAGCAACAACAGTTGTTTCAGCGTGAGGTTATTCTGCCGGTAGGTATTGTTGGCATTCACCAGGTTGTACTCATCGGTGGCCACCTGCGATTCAAACTGCAGTAATTCCTTGCGGGAGAGGTTACCGGCGTCGAACTGCTGTTGTCCCTGCTTTAGTTGCTCGCGGGAAGTAGCCAGTACTTCTTCCATATATACAATATTCTCTTTGGCCAGTAATATGTTTAAAAAGGCCTGTGTGATGCTCAGGGTAATATCATTCTCCGTTTGCTGTACGTTCAGGTTGGCTGCTTTTAACGACAGCTCTTTTGCCTTCACATCATTTTTAATGTAATTGCCATTGTACAGTACAAAGGAGGAACTGAGCGAATAGTTGCTGCTGAAATTGGCCTGTGTTTGAAAACCGCCTACTACCGGGTCGGCATTCGAACTGTTCACCATGGATTGGGAAACAGATCCCGACAGGCTGGGTAATTTGGCTGCTTTTGATTGTGACAGGTCTTCCGTTGCCAGGCGGGTATTGAGCTTTTGCGTATTAACCGTGATATTGTTTTGTTTAGCATAAGCAATACTGTTCTCCAGCGTCCAGGTGGGCGGGAGGTGTTGCAGTAAGGTATCCTGTGCGTATACCAGTGCAGGAACAAAGCCTGTCAGTAGTGTTAAAAAAATGATTGTCTTTTTCATATCCCGTGTATTAGAAAGCATCCACGCGTGAATGCCAACCCAAAACTACCTGGGAATGAAAGGGGTAGGTTGCTAAATACGACCAACCGGCAAAACATTGCTGTTAACCGGGAAAAGAGGGCGTAAGGATAGCAGAGGAATTAATGGGCCATTTCTGCAATGAGGTGGCCCTTTCTCTTTAAGGGGGTATGGAACTGGTCGAGGAATAAAAAGTATTCGAAGATCTCTACGATAGGCCAGGGCGACTTGCCCTGACTTTCTTTATAAAACTTTTCTCTTTCTGTTGCGTCATGTTTCCTGTAATGATCAATGCCTGCCTGGTGCCATAGCTTGTACCAGCCTGCGCCATGCCAACCCATGATGCGCTTATTGGTGGGGCCATACCACACATGTATGTCATCCGGGTCATGTACCAGTTGGCAATGGTTCTCCCTGGCCATTTCATCATTCAGCCAGGTCTGGTTCCACAGGGCTTTATCGAGCGTTGTTTTTTCTACTTCCCATTTATCCAGGATCACATTCAGCGCTCCCTGGTCGCCATACCACAGGTCAAAAGGCTTTCTGCGGGTCATGAGGTTGCGCCATTCATGTACGATATATCCATGCTCCTCCATGTCGAGACTGATAAAGCCTGCGTTAACATTCATATAGTTGCCCGGTTTTACGCCGGTAGCCATTTCATGTTCTATGCCCCAGGTGTTCCAGCCATCTTCGGAGAAAATGATATGGCCGGCTTCGATCAGTGGCAGCAATTCTTTTTCCAGGTTACAAAGCGGCAGGTAGTCACCATCAATAAAGGTCCATTTGCGGAAGAGATTATAATGAACAATGGCGAATGCTTTATAAGCCCATCCCCGCATGATGGGGCTTTCATCTGTTTTTACATCTGTAAAACGGATATGCCTGGTGACCGGTGCCATATCCAATACCGTTACATGGTCATATTCGTTGAGGTAGTCCACCATCCAGGGCTCGAACCCAAGATCAAACACCGCTATAGGGCCCTTGTAACCATAGTATTTTAAAGCATTGATGGCGGCAACAATGCCTGCAAAAAAGTTATCATCGCCGATGGTATAGATACCATAGTCATGGCCGGTATCCGCTTTTTTTTCTACAGGCATTACTCGTATGGGGTTTTAGTGGCTTTTATTTTTCCGGTCTCTATCCCGGCATCAGACCGGTAGAGACGATAGTTTAATTCGAGGGTGACGCCGCTAAATGTTCCATCGGCTTCCATATCAATTGTCCATTCCTGTTTTCCATCTCCTCCTTTGGGAATGACTTTTACAGATTGCCGGGGGAATTGCAGGTGCTGGTTTGCGAATGAAGCCTGCACACTGGCGCCTTGGTTGGTAAATCCGCCCAGGATAAACATATTATTGCCGGCGGCGGGAGATTGCGGGTAAATTTGGAACAGTTGCTGCTTACTCCAGGTAGCCGGTTGGTCCGTTTCTATAACCTGGTACCACCCTGCTATAGGGGGCGTTTCGTTGGTGGCCATATCGTCAGGTCCCTGCATAGAGGATTGCATTAACAGGAGTAAGAATAGCAACCATTGCATAATTTTTTTTACCTTCCTGAAGATACTTCATTATTTCCTAACGTTCCTATATGGTAAACGAAAAAGAAACAGCGCCGCAGAAACTCATCCTTGAGAATTATCAATCTCCAGGTGATATTGTGATGCTCACGGCTGCGGTGAGGGACCTTCACCTGCTGTATCCCGGCCGTTACCTTACCGACGTAAGGACCAGCAGTCCGGGATTGTGGGAGCAAAATCCTTTCATCACCCCGCTTGAGGAGAGCGACCCGGACGTACGCTGTATTCCAATGAATTACCCGCTTATCCACCAGAGCAATACTTTACCGTACCATTTCATTCACGGGTTTATCCAATACCTGAACTTCCAGTTGGGAACTGCCATTTATCCTACTGCTTTTAAAGGTGATATTCATTTGTCGGAACAGGAAATGAGCTGGATATCACAGGTGCAGGAGATCACCGGGAACGATAAGCCTTTCTGGGTCATCGTATCAGGCGGCAAGTATGATTTTACCTGTAAGTGGTGGGATGCCAGCCGTTGCCAGCAAGTGGTAGACCATTTCCTGGGAAGGATACAGTTTGTACAGGTGGGTGAGCTGGTGCACAATCATCCTCCGCTGAACAACGTGATTGATCTGCGGGGCAAGACGGACCTGCGGCAGCTTGTACGCCTTGTATATCATAGCGCCGGGATCGTATGTCCTGTTACCTTATTAATGCACCTGGCGGCTGCTGTGCCCATGAATAACGGGTCGCCGCGTTTACGTCCATGTGTAGTTATTGCCGGTGGCAGGGAACCTGTTCAGTGGGAAGCTTATCCCGGGCATCAGTTCCTGCATACCATCGGCGCCTTGCCCTGCTGCGCTACCGGCGGATGCTGGCGTTCGCGCGTATTGCCGCTGGGCGATGGGGATGAGAAAGATGCGCCGGACCAGTTGTGCATGCATCCCGTAGGCTTTCTACCCAAATGCATGGATATGATCTCCGTGGAAGAGGTGGTGCAAAAGATCAATCTTTACCTTGACAATAAGTATTAATCTGTACTAACAGGCGTTTGTAGCAGAAATATTTTTTTTCTAACACCAATAAGTAGTGTATATTTAATAATCCCTGCAAATTTACTTCTTACCCACAAAAGTTAAGGTCTATACACCTGAACAGAAATTTCTATTGGTACAATCATTTGAAATTTCGTTATGAATTTGCATTGGGAACAAATACTCCGCGAACAGGAACGCCTGATCAGGCTTCAACCCATGGTAGAAGCTCAATTGAAATCAATCACCACTATTGATCATGTAGGCATAGGTGTGAAAGAGATCAATGGTGAGCTGTCTGAACATCTTTGCTTCAGGGTATATGTAAAAGAAAAGAAACCCCGTGAAGCTTTACCGCCTGCTGAAATAATTCCCACCAATATATTAGGTATTAAAACAGACGTGCTGTGCAGGGCCGAAGTGCTCGCTATTGCCGACAGGAGCCGCCACCGGCCATTGAGGGGAGGGATACAAGTGAGAACAGACAGGGTGGATGGCGACCGTGAGCGGCTGGCCGGTACCCTGGGTGTATTGGTTACTTCTATCAGCTCCAGTTCGGGGAAATTGATGGCGCTTACCTGTGAGCATGTTGTGGCGCAGGGTGTACATGCGCCTGCCAATCCTAATGCAGCAGTAGGTATGAAAGTAGGGCAGCCTACCTATAGTACCTGTTGTTGTTGTGTGTGTGGTGACATTGGTACGGTTTTCAAAGTACAGAAGGATACCAATGTAGATTGTGCGCTGATTGATCTGACGGAGAAGCTGAGACTGGATGTTTCAAGCAGCTCCATGCAGAATCATATTGAAGGCATCGGGGCCATTACCGGTGTAGCGCAGGCAGTTTGCTTTGAACGGGTGAGGAAGCGCGGCGCCGGAACAGAAATTACGGAGGGCAGGGTGGTGGAAGTGATGTTTGATGGGAGCCAGATACTTGTTCGTCCAACCGGCGCCGGTGTATTTGCTGATTTTGGCGATTCAGGCGCTGTACTGGTCAATGATGCCAATAAAATAGTGGGCCTGCTATGGGCCGCTAACCGTAATGTGATTAGCTTTCTCCATAGCTCTTCCTCAGGCACTTTTTTCCGGAAAGAAGGTGTAGCCAATCATATAGGACCTGTAATGGCGGCGTTGGGTATTACGATTGCAGGACAGAATTCAAGCGGACTTGGCCTGCCTTCTGCCAATTGCGGCCCGGCTCCTTCGGTATTTTCCAGCGGAGGTTTGTCTTCCTCAACGGCGCAAAGCAGCCAGTTTTCCTCTGGTCAGTTTTCGTCCGGACAAAGTAGTCCATCTTCTTCGGGAGGCCAGTTTTCCTCCGCGCAAAGCGGGTTATCGTCTTCGGGACAAAGCAGTCTGCTGAGCGGCTTGTCGTCTTCAACACAAAGCAATTCTTCCGAACCACGGTTACCACCGTCTTCGGGTATAAGTTCCGGTAGTCCGCGGCCATCTTCTTCTTCCTCTTCCCGGAGAAGCAGTTCATCTTCCTGCGGACCTTCACCCAATAACAGGGACTATGTAGGCGCTAATAAAGGTGTTGCCAATTTAGTAGGCTTTAAAGCAAGGATCACATCCAGAAATGTAACCTTACCCTGTGCGCCCACCGCTACTTTCGCGGCCTTTAGTACTACCTGGGTAGGGGTGGTTAACCAGACGGCAGCGAATTCTGCTGACTGGCTTTGGGCACAGATGGGATTTTCTACCGACCGGGTTGCTGGTTCTGCGGCTGTTACCTACCGGTTCTATTGCGAAGTGCAGGCGGGACCTGGTGCAAATACCTATCACATGCATTGGTATCCGGCTCACGCAGATGGGGCGCATGTGTTTAGTGCTGAAGTAACGCAACCTGCTGCGGCTCCCAGGCCGTCATCGTCATCGTCTTCCTCCTCTTCTTCCGGGCCTCCTGCGCCCGGCACCTGGAATTTTTCAGTAGATGGTGCAGTTGTGCATTCATTTGCACATGTGGGATGGGCCACAGCGGTGGGCAGTACGCTCAACTTTAATACGGAATTGCAGGACCATCATTCTCCCGTGCCCGGTACCGCTGGTAATAAGTGTGTATTTGATCAATGTGCGTATAAAACAAGGGGCACTGCCGCGTGGACCAATGCAGGCCTTGCGGCGGGCAATTTGAGAAATGACGATAATACCAGGCATTCAATCAACCTGGTAAGCGGCACTTCGTTTGAATCGTGGGAACTATAAAGAAATAACCATGAACATCACCCATAAATTTTCAGCGTTGAAACCGGTTCAGGAGATCCTTGAACAAAAGCAGGCTGCTTTTACCGACCGGTTGATCGCTTCCAAGCTGGCATCGTCCCGGCGGGTTTTGATGGAGCAGGAGCTGCTGCCCTTCTTTAATGTATCGAAGGATGACCAGCGCATCTGGCGCAATGATCAACCTGCCTGGAAGTTTGAACTGCCCGACCTGAAAGAATCTATGCCACGCGGGCTTAGTTTCCCTTATCTCAAAAACATCCATTTCACGCTGAATCCACATACCGATAACCTGCTGAAAGTGCAGTCGGCATGGCCTGCGGGCGTAGCGCCTATCAAACCAATGCCTTCTCCGATGGAGGAAGAACGACAGTTACTCCAGGTGAAGGAACGGTTTACCGCTTTGCCCGATGTGCCATTGCCCATTGATTTTGAAGCGGCGCTGAAAGTGGTGCAGGAATCGGGCCCGGCATTGCCCAATTCGGCCAAAGAAATCATTGCCTACCTGGTGGTGCATACGACCATCAGGTATGCCGATCGTCCTGTATGGGTCATTCATACACGCGGCATTATTCCTTTTGAGCCAAAATTGCCTGCTGCATTTGGGAAGCCTTCTGCCATTGTGCCCGAAGATGCCCGTAACCATGTAAGGCATGTGGTGGATGCGCAGACCGGTGATTGGTTATTTGCTGATACAACACCTCAACCCGTTGTGTGATGCTGTATGATATTGAACAACTGGATATTGATTTACGGAAAACCGAAGCGGGTACCCGGCTTTTGCAGGTGTTCAACCAGCATGTGGATGAAGTGTTTTTCCTGGTGCAGCACCACCGGCAGGTAACAGTGGCCTGGCAACGTAACCAGGGACCTGCCTTTATATCCAGCTTCCTGGAAACAGGCGTTACACCCGGTACCCATTTGAAAAAAGAGATCAACGGTATATCCGTCTATATGCTGATTCGCAGGATGGCCGCTGCCTTGCAGGATGCAGGAAGCCCATCCTTAAGAAAAGCGATTGGTGATCATGTAGCTGTTATACTGGAGTGGGTTACTGAGTGCAACAGCATCAATGATGTACTGGAGAAATTAAGACAATCGGATGCCTTACCCCGTGAGACTTCATTTAATTAAGCGTTTATTATGGAAAAGTCAAGGCAAGAGATTATTGAAATAACGGAGAAGCTGCTGGCCATGCTGCCTGAGGTGCAGGATGAACTGCGGCAAAGGTATCCGAATGTTTCAAGCGTTGAAGTTGGTATTAAACGCAGGGGCGGTGAGCTGACCGATGTGATCTGCTTCCGGGTAATTGTAAAAAAGAAAGTCAGCGAGGGTGATCTGGCCCCGCAGGATGTGATCCCCAAAGAAATAAGAGGCGTGCCTACGGATGTATTGATCGAATACCCGGATATGAATTGTGACGACACGAGCGGTTATGATCTGTTAACAGGGGGAATCCAGATCGATATTGGGATCGGAAACGGGACATTAGGATGTTTTGTGACCAGGGATGCCGAGCCTGCCGGAAGTAAGAAGATTTACCTGCTTTCTAATCACCATGTCATCATAGGTGAAAATGGAGCAGTAGGAACACGGGTGGGACAACCTTCTTCTCCCAGTGGGTCCAACTGCTGCTTATGCTACGATATTGCTACTGTGTTTTGTGGAGAGGTAGGATCTGTTGGGGGGACGGCCACTACTGTAGGTACAGTGGTTACGGCTCCGGGATCTCCCAATGCCATTGATGCTGCTATTGCCAAACTGCTGGGACAGGATGCTACAGATCCGAAAACGGTTCACTTTGCCAATTCCATTGAAGAAATAGGGCCAGTATTCGGTTCTTCATCTCCTTTGGTATTACACGACCGGGTGAGAAAGCGGGGTAGAACAACCGGACTTACCTTTGGGCAAATTGAAGCTGTAGGTGTAACGTCCAACCCATTGAAAGATTCCAATAATCCGTCTGCAGGAACTACCCCTTACTTAAATTGTACCTTTTTGATCACGCCGCTTGCTGAAAGCCCGTTAATGGCCAACGGTGGTGATTCCGGATCAGTGGTTGTTAACAGCAGGAACCAGGTAGTGGGACTTATTTTTGCCGTGCCTACTACAGCAGGACCTGAGGGCACCAGTATTGCCAATGGTAATGCAAAAGCCTTTCCGATCCAGACTGTCCTAACCAGGCTAGGCATCTCTGTGCTCAGCAGTGGTACCGCCAATTCTATACCGCTTAGTGGTATCGCGGAGGAAAAAATAAAACCCCTTCGTGCAGGAAGCTACATTCACGCATTTGAAAGGCAATTGAATACTATACCCGAAGGCCCTGTTTTTATGCAAATGCTACTGGACCATCGCAACGAAGTCATGGACCTCATCAATGATAACCGGGAAGTGAAAGTGGCCTGGCACCGCTTCAATGGCCCGGAATACATCGGGCACATCCTTAAAAACTCCGCTTACCCGCAACATCCCGTTCCCCCTGCCATCAATGGTTATTCCCTGCAAAACCTGCTCATTAAAATGAGTGAGGTACTGGAACGCCATGGCAGCCGGAGGCTGGCAAAAGCAGTAGATGATTACAGCGCCTTTGCGTTCAATTTTGCACATCAATACAAAGGGATAGATACCCTGAAAGATGCGTTGAGCAATTTCCCGGTCTGTCCCAAATGTGGTAAACCTTTTCATTTGAATACTCATGCCGACTAATCAAACACCAGGAACGCTGGAAGTTGTTTCGATGGAGCTGGTCAAGGTCTTTGATCCGCTGCGGGCAAGGATTGACCAGGGGAAAATATTGTTGCTGCTGGCCGAACTGGGCGTTGATTTCCCGGATGAGCTGGAAAATAATACGGCCTTCAACAATGCCATTGCAAGTATATCCACTAAGATATACCAGCTTCCGCCATTAATAGCGAACCTTATCACTGCTATTAACGCAGAGAACTGGAACACAGTAGGCACTTTGTCGGTTGACCTGGCCCAGAAGATTGCCACCATTATTGATGATTGTATTACCATTAAAGGAGCGCTTGATCAGTTCACCGCCACCATGGGAGGGCCAAGCCAGGCGGCTATACAGGATTTCCTGGAAGATTTTGTCAGCAACCTGCTGCAATACCTGCTGGTGAATTACCTCGAAACTGCCAGTCCCATATTAACGGCCGGCTTTGAGTTTTTCGGTATTGTGGAAAGGGAGGATGCTACTACCATCAATGCTACCGGTCCCGGTACACCGTTTATCCGCAAAAGACTTCATCTAAACAATATCGCTGCTTTTTTCAAAGATCCCGGCGCGCTGGTGGAATCATTGTATGGCTGGGGCACACCCGGTTTCGATGGGCATTCCTTGTTACAAAAGCTGCAGAAGATTGCGTTGAGTCTGGGGCTTCCTGCTGTATTAACAGAGGCGCCGCTTGAGCTGGACATTTTCTTTTTTAAGATCAAACCCGATACCACGATAGATCCTAAGGGCGTCCAGTTCCTTATTTCTGAATCATTCCGGCTTGACGGAGGTTATACGCTGAGTAATCCCAATTTTATACTGGCCTTCACAGCAGGTGCTGTATTGCCCATAGAGTTTGGTCTTACGTTGCAGCCCGGTATGAAACTGGGCATCGTTCCGTTCAGTAATCCTGCTCCCATTACCGGCACCCTGGGCGCTGATTTCTCTATTCCCGGAACTGCCGGGGCCGGACAACCGTTTATTGCACTGGGCAGTGCAGGCGGCAGCCGCTTTCAGTTTGAAAGATTCTCCATACGGGGAAATGTAGGCCTTTCCTGGGATGCCGGTAAAGCATCCGGAAGGTTTGGTATAGAAGGTGAGCTGGAAAAAGGGAAGATCGTTATCAAGCCTTCCAATCCCGATGGCTTCCTGGCCAAAATACTGCCGGCCGATGGTTTTATTATTGACCTGGACCTGCTGATGGGATACGACAGCGGCCGTGGCTTCTATTTCGAAGGCTCGGGCGGACTGGAAATTCAAATACCCCTGCACCTGCAGATCGGCCCCATTTTAATTGAAAGTCTAACCCTCACTATAAAAGCCGGTAATGCCGGTATACCTATTGGCATTGGTGCTGATATCGGCGTAACACTCGGACCTTTTGTTGCCGTGGTGCAAGGTATGGGCCTGCTGGCCAATTTTACCTTCCCGCCCGATAACTCCGGAAACCTTGGTTTCATGGATGTGGGTATCGGTTTCAAGCCGCCTACAGGCATCGGGCTTTCCCTCGATGCAGGCGTTGTAAAAGGCGGCGGTTTCCTGAGCTTCGACTTCGACAGGGGCAGGTATACCGGTATAGCACAGTTGTCTATCCAGAATGTGGTGAATGTAGTAGCTATTGCCATCATCACCACCAAGAATCCGGATGGCACACCCGGCTTTTCCATGCTGCTGCTCATCACTGCTGAGTTTACCCCCATTCAACTGAGCTTTGGCTTTACCCTGAATGGGGTGGGCGGGCTCATCGGCGTAAACAGAACGATGGTATTGCAGGCATTGCGCGATGGGGTCAGGAACAATACCATTGACAATATCATGTTCCCTTCGGACCCGATTGCCAATGCTACCCAGATCATCTCTGCCCTGGAAACCATTTTCCCGCAACAGCAGAACCGGTTCACCTTTGGCCTGATGGGTATTATCGGCTGGGGTACACCCACGCTGATCTCGCTGGAGATCGGCTTGATGCTGGAAGTGCCCAACCCCATCCGGCTGGCTATCCTCGGCGTTATAAAAATGGTGTTGCCTACGGAAGAGGCCGCCATCCTGCAACTGAAAGTAGCCTTTGTGGGTACTATTGACTTTGAAGCCAAGTACATTACTTTCGACGCGAGCATTTTCGATTCAAGGCTGCTGACTTTCACCCTCGAAGGAGATATGGCCCTTCGGATCAAATGGGGCGATAATAGCAACTTCCTGTTTACGCTGGGCGGCTTTCACCCGGATTATACACCACCACCGCTCGATTTGCCGCAATTAAGAAGGTTGTCCATCACCCTCTTTGCCGGTAACCCGCGCCTGATCGTTACCACTTACTTTGCGGTTACCTCCAATACCGTACAGTTTGGAGCAGGCATAGATTTTAATTTTGAAGTAGGGCCCTGCAGGGTGACAGGCTGGCTCCACTTCGATGCGCTCTTCCAGTTCAATCCTTTCTATTTCAGGATCACCCTTTCAGCAGGACTTACGGTGTACGCATTCGGCGGCGAACTGATGAGCATTGGCTTCGATGGCTCTCTCGAAGGCACCAATCCCTGGCGTATTACCGGCAGGGTTAAGATCAAGATCATCTTCATCATCAACATCAATGTCAGCGTTGAGACCACCTGGGGCGAAGAGGCCAATACCACTATCCCCGATGTGGATGTATTACCGAAGCTTAAAGAAGCGCTTAATAATAAAGCCAACTGGATCACCCCGCTCGAAGATGGCAGCGTAACAGCCGATAGCATGGTGACCCTACGGGAGATTACCAATACAGATGACTCCGTGATCGCCCATCCTGATAAGAGCCTGTCGGTTTCCCAAAAGATCGTTCCGCTGGATGTAGAGATCAACCTGTTTGGTACTGCCAAGCCCGCTGATTATACTAAGTTCTCCATCGAGATAGAGGATATGACAGAATCCTCCCTGAAAGAAGAGTTTGCGCCGGCCCAGTTCTTCAAGATCACCGAAACGGAAAAGCTGAGCAGACCTTCTTTTGAAAAATACAACAGCGGTGTGAGCGCTACAGGGGCCAATACGCTGACCTCAGATTTCTTCCGTGAGCGGGATGTGGAGTTTGAAGAGATCATTATAGATGATTTGGACCTGCCGAAGCTGGTGCTGCCGAAAAGCATTTTTGACAAGCGGCGTTTCAATTCCTTTATACGCAACGGATCGGCGGCTAACAGCAGGTTTGGGTCAAAAGCAAAAATGCAATCCCCGCTTTCACCACCTAAGGTAAAGGTGCCGGGCAAGCAATACTCGGTAGTGCATACAGATGATCTGGCAGTAGTGGGTGGCATGAAGGCCGATTCTATTACGGAAGCCAATATATTGATACAACAAGCAATTAAGCAAGACCCCTCACTGGAAGGGAAGCTGGATGTTATTCCATCATACTAATTGTAGGTATTATGAGTGAACCACTTTCAAGATATGCGTTTTTACCCTGGGCCAGACGGGGTATCGCTGCCAAAATAGAGGAGGCAGAAAACTTTGCCAATTTCAGTGCGCCACCTCCGGATGGCTGGACACTGGAACGCCCGGTAGTGGAAGTAAAAGTGAATATCACTGCCAGTAAGGGTAGTACTACTTTTCCTGACAGCGTAACACAGGAAATTGTACTGGTAGCGCCGGGCGATATTACTTCGCTTAACCGCGATGTGATCATCAAAACAGAACCCCGTAACTGGGCCACCAACTTTTTACCCAATTATTTTCCTTATATAGAGTTTTACGAAGAAGATCTTCCCTGGAAGTATACACCTGCCAAAGCTGTCAATCACAAGCTTAGGCCCTGGATGGTATTGCTGGTATTGAAAGAAGAGGAGTTTACCAATGACAGTGCGCCCATGGGTGCGTTGCCCTCCATCCAGGTATTACCACTGCCCGATGATCCGCCCGGCACCACAGGCGCACAAAGCGGCGCACTACCTCCTGCCGCGCAGGTATGGGCATGGGCGCATGTGCACCTGAATGGCGACCTGGACACTACCAATACACTGGACCCCAATAATAATGCGCATGTACAAACTGCACTGACCAGGTTCCGTGAATTGTTGGCCGGCGACCCGGACAGGGCTTATTCGCGCATTATTTGTCCGCGCAAGCTGGACCCCTTTACTACGTATCATTGTTTCCTGGTGCCTACTTATGAAACCGGCAGACTGGCCGGCCTGGGTGCACCGGAAGCGGTGATTAAAACACATAAGGCGCAGGAGCCTTCTTTTGGCATAGCACATTTGGCCGATGAAGATCATATGCCTTATGTAGACCATTTCCCGGTATATTATCACTGGCAATTCATGACGGGGCAGGAGGGCGACTTTGAAACACTGGTGCGTAAGCTAAAGCCCCGGGAAGTAGACCCGAGAGTAGGCACCCGCAAAATAGATATCCAGACGCCCGGCATGAATGTCAATTTCGGGGCTGGGCCGGTATTTAGTGATGGCACCATTGTACTGGAAGGCGCCGTACTTCCTCCCAATGGTTCCACTACCCGGATGCCGTATCCGTGGAGCAATGCAGCTTCTTCTGTTTATTACCGCAAACAACTGGCAGGGTTGGTGAACCTGGGCGAAGACCTGATGGAAGCTACTTTCCCTACCTCACTGGTACAGCCTTATACTACTAACCCTTATGGATATACAGATGCTATTTCCCATATCAAGGATGATCCAATGATCACGCCCGACCTGTATGGCCGGTGGCATGCGCTGAAAAGAAAGCTGGATACATCGGATGCTGCCCTGAAGAATAACAAAACCTGGCTGTACGAAACAAACCTGGATCCCCGGAGCCGGGCTGTGGCCGGTATGGGTGTGAAGTTTGTCAAAAAGCGGCAGGAAGAGATCATGGACAAAGCCTGGGAACAACTGGGCGAAGTAATAGAAGCCAACCGGAAATTGAAATGGGGACAGGTGGCCCAGCAGGTTTCCCATGCAGGTTACCTGAAACACCTGAAGGACCAGCCCACCGACCAGCGAGTAGCTATTGCCGGTAAGCTATTCAAGAAGGTAAAATCAGGGAGTGTTACTGCCTTTAAAAAACTGGAAGACTGCGCGCTGCCGGACGCGCTGTATTCCCCTGCTTACCGGAAGATAGAAAGACCATACGGACCGGTGATGAAGCGGATGGACCCGGGGCACACTGTTTTCAAACAAAACACACTCAGGACCAACCTGGCGGCTAAAGTGTTCCCGGCAGTAGCGCCTAAAGTTGTTTCTGACCTGCAATCCGTTTACCAACTGGGTCCATTAAGCAATGATGTACAGAACGTAGGCCACTACAATGTATTCAGGTCTATCTTTTCACCGGTTATGCCGGGTAATATTGAGTTTCAGCCTGACCTGGAAAGTGAAATGCGCTTCCAGGTGGCTATTGCCCGTTACAATGATTATTTCGTGGCCGACAACTGGCCGGCCACTTCCACGGGTATTGATATTAACCTGAGTACGCTTTCAACAGAAGTGGTCACGGCCATCAACCCGATCTACACGCTACACACGAAGGTATACGGCGAATTGAAGTTCATGGCCGGCTATGTGCCGCCACCTGCTGATAAGATCGTTCCGGTGATGGCTTATCCCATATTCGATACCCCTACCTACCAATCGGTGGTAGACCTGGGTATTGATTTTTTCTGTCCTAACCTGCACCTTATTCCCGATAATACGATTACGCTCATGGAAAGCAACCAGCGTTTTATAGAGGCCTTTATGCTGGGCCTGAACCATGAAACAGGCAGGGAATTACTCTGGCGTGAATATCCCACCGATCAGCGCGGGAGTTATTTCAGACAATTCTGGGATTCATCTGATGTAGTGAATACTACGGGTGTGAGCGATGCAGTGCATGCCGAGCGGAACCTGGATATTAAAAAGATCCACGAATGGCCGCAACTGAATTTCCTGGGAACCAATTCTGCGCGGGTAGGTATGAGCACCCCCAATCCACTGGTATTGGTGATCAGGGGAGAGCTGTTAAAGCGGTTTCCCGATACAGTTATCTATGCACAGAAGGCAAAGTTCAACGGCACGGATTACCAGGGCCGGCGATTGCTGGATACTGAACTGAAGTTTCCCCTGTTCACAGCACGTGTGGCGCCCGACCTTACTTTTATAGGTTTTGACCTTACACCGGCCATAGCCCGTGGCGATCGCAATGCACCGTCGCCTGCGCCGGGCTGGTTTTTCGTGGTACAGGAAAGGCCTGGTGAGATACGTTTTGGTCTGGATACAGATACGAGCGTTACGCCACCTGCTACCTGGAACGATCTTAGCCAGGGTAATGCTCCTTTTACCGCAGGTTACCTGAATGCAACTAATAATGCAGTGAGTGCAACAGACAACCGGATCAATAATAAGCCCATACCCTGGGGATTCAATTCAACCAATATGGCAGAGATACTGTACCAGAACCCGGTACTGCTGGCAGTACATGCAGATGATATGTTGCCCTGATGCTTTAATTAACTTATTGAACAATGGATAACAACAGTAATACAAAAGGCGGGCGTAAAGAAGATTTTGGCCGTTTGCAACAGCAGATCGCCAAACAACGGATTGCGCTGCGGGAACAAACCAAGGCCTTGCAGGAAAGCAATGCTAAGAAAACATTGCTGGAACAGAAGCTCCGGAAAGAAAGCACTTCCACCCGCGATACGGGTAGCATCAAAAAATATACAGAAGAGCTAAAAAAGATAAAGGAAGGCATAGGGATGATTAAAGGACGTATCACAGAACTGGAAAGAGGCCTGGGCGACTTTATTGGTGAGATCATCCTTGAGCTGGACCCCCGGCAGCAGGTAGAACTGATGGATGATGATTACCCTGTTTTCTTATTGCCGGTACGGGTGGAAACCCGTTTCATGATCGTAAAACATATTGCCCGGCTGGAAAGGGATCGGCTTCCGCAAAGGACTGTCAACTTCACAGTGAACAAAGGGAGAAGAATAGAAAAAGCCATTAGTTACCCGGTGAAGGAACTGTATGAGAGCTACACCGTTATCCCGGTGGTGAATGACCTGCATGAATTATGGATACGGATCTTCCCGGATGATATTGCCATTCATACGCATGAAGAAGAACTCACAGAAGCAGAAGTAACTGCCGGGAAAACATTCTGGACGAATAAGTGGTATGCCGGTAAGAACGAGTCACTGGAACTGAGCGCCTGGCGTGGACTGGTATCCGGCAGAACGCCGGAGCGGGCTGCGTGGATCAGCAACCAGACAACACCTTTGAATCCCGGCGATGCACCTGCAGCACCTGTTGACCCTGCCAATCCTTTACCCATAGAACCCCAGTTCCCGGTACTGCCGGAAAAAGCATCTTCCTGGTCCAATATGCCGCATGCAAGGGTAATGCCCGATCGTTTTGTGGTGCGCCTGTATAACGGAAATACTTACCGTGAAGTGGTGGGTAAACGCTTGCCCGACCGCCTGCCGGTAAGCCTTGACCCACAGGATGAAGGCACTGACCTCGATAATACAGATGGTAAATTGATATTGCCGGAGAACCTGCGCTGGGTGCAGGATTTTGATGAAGCGGAAAAGATCGGTATGGCGATCCGCGTGCCGCTGTCGCTGGAAGAAAAGAACAATGGTTTTGATAAGCTGCTGGTGTTGGGCATAAAGGTCTCTGCCGATAAAGACGAAGGGCAGGCCCTGGTGGAAGAACTGGTAGATAACCACCATTATACGCCCGGCGGTTTTTCCATTGTTGCGCAGGGCACGCCTACCAATAATACGGAAGACAGCCTATCGGGCTATACTTCGCGCAATGCAGATGATGATGAGCTGTTCAAAATAGAGATGGCCAATCAGTTTACCCCGGTAGCCGATGACCTGAAAAAAGACGATGGGCAGCGGTTGGCAGAAGCGCTGGGTATCCGGCCGGAGAAAGTGCAGCATGTCCGCAATGCCGGTTTGAAAGACATAAGGGAAGCCATGTGCATGAACAATGCGTTATGGCCCACCACGCTGGGGTACTATTTGTCGCAAATGATGCACCCTGTTTTTTCCGACCCGGAAATAGCCAATACCAAAGCGCATTTCCACCGGTTTGTATTGGGCCGTGGACGTATTCCTGCTATCAGGGTAGGTGATCAGCCTTATGGTATTTTGCCCACTACTGCTTTTTCCAAATTAACGTATACCGGCAATGCCACGAATATTGTATTGCTCCGTAACCTCTTTGAGGATGTGCTCAAAAAGATGGAAATAACCTGGGATAAACTGGCAGAAGAGGTGAAGCATGCTGATCAACCCTTTTCAGCGGCCACTACTGATAAAGCATTCCTGGAGATACTGGGCCTGCATCCTTCCAGTGTTGAATTCTATCAGCGCCAGGTAACCGGTCCCTATGTGATCTGGAACCTGTATTATTATAGCCTGTTAATAAATGGCCTTCCGGCGCCTTCTTCCATCAGTTATGCCACGATCTATGATTTTGCGACCCTGTTCAATAACATGACCTATTTTTATTACGTTCCACCGAGGGTGTTTAATTTCATCTATGCGGCCCAGGAAAAGCGCCTCGATGGTCCGGTGATTGATCCTTTCCCATTCTCTGAAACACGTACGTTAAATGCCATTGGCAGCAATGGTGAGAATTATATTGACTGGCTGTATAAGAGTGATTATGATACCATCAGGCGGGAAGATTTTTCCAATATCGGCGCGCCCGGCGCTGTTCCGCCGAAGAGCCTGTTGTATCTCATGTTGCGCCATTCCTGCCTGCTGGAATATGTGCACAGCGGTATCAATATGTTAGCGGGCAGGGGTTATGTTAACGCCGACCTGTGGCTGGACCATGAGTTACTGAATGTGGGAACGGCCCGGAAGCTCTCTATGGAAGCGCGGGACTTTGCGAGGGCACGTGTAGAGTTTAAAGAAGGCGCCGCCTTGCATAAGGAATTGCAGGCGCAGGTAGATGCTGCTTTTACCAAACGGGCAGACAGTGGCTTGTTGTCCGGGTTTAGCTTCCGGGATGTAGAACGGGAAAAACTCAGTTATTATAATGAGCTGAAAACGGCTGCTGCTCCTGCTTATAAAAAGATGGTGGATGAACTGGTAGATAAAGAATTGAGTAGTATTGTATATACGGCCTCCAAGACAGGCGTGCTGGCCGAGAAGTATGACTTCATCGGCGATGCTACCAGTTTTTCAAAGTATATAGATGCAGAGATCAGGAAACCTGGTGTGATCAAAGAGCTGCAGGAAATGGCCGATGTCAGGGATGCCCTGAACTGCCTGAAAGGACTGCCTACAGCCAGGTTGGAACGGCTTTTCAGTGAGCATGTAGACCTGGCTTCGTACCGGTTGGATGCCTGGTTCTTTAGTCTGGCGGCCCAGCGATTAGAACAATTGCGCACGGCTGCCAATGGCAAGAACGGTGTGTATATTGGCGCTTACTCCTGGCTGGAGAATGTACAACCCGGCAAGTTCCCGGGTATCGTGTACCGGGAAGTAGAGATCGAGAAGGACCGTTTTATCATTCCGGGCATTTATGAAGTAGCGATCAAAGATTTTGAATTCCCGATTGATATAGTGGTTGGCCCGGTCAAAACCATTTTTAAACCGGGCATTAAAGCGCTTGCTGATAGCAAAGCTGAAGCTGCTTTAAAACGTGCGCCGCAGGCAAAGGAAGCTACCATGTCATTCCTGAGAGGCGATATGACTGTTAAAGCACCGCTCATCGGATCGGGTGGCGTTAAAATGATCCTTGATACGGTGAGAGAAAATGTGATCGTTGATTTTCCTGGATTGATGGATGCGCCTGTAGTCACTTACCTGGGGCCTGCTTATATCTACCTCGGAACAGATGCAGTGGGTGATATTACGTATGACAATGTTACCAATCAATTCATCAGCAACCCGCGGGTAGATCCGGGCAACCAGGGATATATCCATGCACCTTCTATTAATCATGCTTCTACGGCCGCCTTGTTGCGTGCCGGGTATGAATCGCACAAGATCAATGCAGGCTCCAATGACAACGCTTTTGCTGTGAACCTCACTTCCGGCCGTGTACGTCGTGCCATGTCTTATCTTGAAGGCATACGCAACGGGCAGGAACTGGCGGCGCTGCTGGGTTACCAGTTTGAACGGGCGCTGCATGACCTGAATCTCAACCTTGACAAATACATCCGTGATATCCGGCTAAAATACCCGTTTGTAGCTGCCCGTGTTACTTCCTCTTCAGGTGCTGTGGATATTAATGAGGCGGAAGCCTATAATGTGGTAGACGGACTGAAGCTGATGGAAGCTTTCAGGGATAATCCGCTGCACTGGGCCGATGGCATTACGTTTTCACCGGCATCGGATAAAACGAAGATCGCTACCGAAATTGAAGGCCTGATGGACAGCATGGATGCTGTGCATGACCTGTTGTTATCAGAAAGCGTGCATCAGGCTGTACAAGGCAATACGGCCCGCAGCAGCGCTGCCTTTAATGCCATTGCCGGTAATGCTGTACCTCCGGAGCCACAGATCATTGAAACGCCGCGTGGCTTCCATGCCCTTACACACAGGGTAGGCGTATTGTTTGATGCTTCACCGGGAGGCGCTGCTATATGGACCGCAGCCGGTACTGCACGCTCACTGGCAGAACCAAAGTTGAACCGGTGGTTGGGTGCACAATTGCCTGCCAAAGAGAAGATCGTTATTAATATCAGCTATACAACAGTCGTCACGAATGGCAGTTTGCCTACTACCACTGACCTCACCATGACTGCCGGTGAATTGAAGATAGAGCCTGTAGACCTGGTGTACCTGATGGATATTTCATTGGAAACAGATGTAGAATCGGACCTGTATGAACTGATCAGTTATTATATCCGGCAGGATGTAGCTGCCGCAGATAATATTACGATACAGATTAAAAATGCCGACCGAACGGGCCTGGACCCTGATGAGATCACGCTGACCGAATTAAAACCATTGGCGGCCTCCCTGTTGAAGATTGTGCAGGATGGTAAGATACTGGATGCAAAGGATTTCATCTTGCCTACAGATACGATCACGGAAGTAGCTGCCAATCCAGGCGCGGGATTGAATACCGCAGGCTTGTTAAGCAGGCTGCAGGATGCTGCGGGCTTAACCATGTCCAACGGACAACGGGGCCTGTCAGGTTTGTATACCGATCTCCAACTGGCCATTACCGATCTGGCCGCCAATATTCCGCCTTTCCCGCAAACGTTCGACCCTCTCCGGTATGTACGTGTGCGGGCAGCTCTGTTACACAGTACTTATTTTGGCATTCCGAAAAGTGTACCGGAAACCGCTTCTACGCATGAGTTGAATGACAGCCAGGAATTGTTGCTGAGAGCCAGGCAGGTATTGCCGGTATTGAAAAAACGGAAAGAGCAGGCCGATGCGTTGCTGGCCTCCGTGGCCACACAGGCCAATGAGCCGGCAAAGCTAAGGGTGTTGTTACAGGCCGGTGAAGCTATCTTCGGCCGCTCGTTCAGGCTCTTTCCCGATTTTACTTTTTATACGCCTGCGGCTGTTACTGCTGCCATGTCTTATTCAGGTTACCTCGATACAGCCGGTGTGCATGCTGTTGATGAATGGATACAGGGCCTGGCCCCGGTACGTAAAAGAATGCATAACCTGCAGCAATATCTGCTGTTCTCCTCCATACTGACAGCGAACGAAGGTGATACACCGCTTAGGGTTATTCAATTCCCGCTGGCCCCCGTGGATACGAATGGTGATGTACAGGCAAGGTGGGTAGGTATGAAATTGCCGGATGGTTATGTTATCCCGCAGGACAACCTGTCGCTGGTGTTTTCTTATCCACCGGGATTTAATGTCAATGCCCTGCAGGCCGGCATGATCATAGATGAATGGGTAGAAGAGATACCGGTGGCGGATGCGCAAACAGGTCTTGCTGTGCACTATAACAATCCTAATTCAGAAACGCCCAATGCCTGCCTGCTGGCCGTATCGCCGGACCTCAACGGTTCCTGGTCATGGGACGACCTGATGGATACGTTGTATGAAACACTGCAATGGGCCAAGAAACGGGCAGTAGATCCTGATCTGCTTAACGATACAATCTATGCACAGATATTGCCAGCCATCATGGCTGCCATGACGGGAACAAGTGATACGCCCACCCTTGATTTTGGCAGGAACTGTGTGGATAATCCGAAGCGGGGTGTGCTGGATATTATCAGGCTGGAAGATTACACGCATATACAAAGGCTATGGGCAGATTAACGGGTCATTCATCATTTCAAGAGCAAGCTTATGCAATTATCATTTAAAGACATCAAAGAAACGATACAGCTTCCTACCGGGCTTGGAAAGGAATTCGATGATTTTATCACTGCCCTGACCGTGCTGGAATCAGATGCCCGTAAACGGGGAATGAAAGAACAGGCGGCCTTTGTGGTGATCCGGAAAGTGTTGATGGATAAATCAGTACCTGCTAATGATTTTACGGCATTTGACTGGGACAGGATATTCCCCGAATCAAAAGATATTAAGGTGCCCGATGAATGGGCCAAAGATAAAAGGCTGGCGGAGGTGATCAACCGTTTACGCAGAACAGGCAGTGTAAGGGTAGGAGAGCGGCGGGTGAATGTTAATTACCTGCTGGCAGGTATAGAAGCAAAGTTTAGCAATGCACCCGTATTATCACCGCATGATAAGCTGGAGTTGGGTACCAGCCAGGAGCTGGCTTCTTTTCACGGTTCACTGGGGCATACGGTATTCAGCTATGTGCGGAAAGGATTCCAGGAGCCCGGAAAAGGGAGGGATAATAAACCCGATGGAGCGATGCTGGGGCTGTATTATTCCGAACTGTCCGGCGCCGATAAGCTGGGCGCTTTTGCAGATGCGGTGAGCATGGAATATAGTTTTGAGCATTCTATTGCCGCGAACCTGGTGGATTATTACACCGATACCGAAGGGCCCGTGAAATACAGCATCCGCAACTTTACGGAGAAGATGGGTTTCGGGCCGGTAAAAGATGGGGTGTTTGTGAATGATAACCCCGATACGCGCAAGAAACAGATCAATAAGATCGTGGGTGCAGCGTTTGTATTTGGCTTTGAAAATTATAAGAAGGAAGAGATTGAAAGAATAATAGTAGAGGGGTGGGACAATCCCATATACCAGGACTTTATATTGTCGGCAGAATACCTGTATGCCAGTTTCATAGACCTGGTGGTGATAGAGGTAGGCTTGCAGGTGGTGAAGCCTGCCATCTTAACCTGGAACAGGCTGGAGCCGCGGCCGCGCACCAATAATTTCAAGCGTGTGCTGCGTGCAGAAATCAGGGATGCATTGTGGATGTTATCGCGCCAATGGCAGATGGGCGAGTTTGCTGCTGAAGATGCAGGTACCTGTGTAGAGATGCGGGTAGACATGCAAACCACAAAGCTGGGCAAGTATTCTTTACGTAAAGGTGCGCCCTATAATTTTGATAACAAGTTGCCCATGGAAGCTGTTGTGGAGCGGGAAAGGGTGCAGCCCGATCTTACCTTGCGACTGGAAATGGGCAAGCATTGGTTCAGGATACTGAAGGTGGCCCTGGAGGCTGACCCGACACCCATTTTGCCGGCCGTTATTACAGCTACGCTCAATGCCTTTAAGGCACATGCTTCTTTGCATTTTACGTTGCCATCTCCGGGCGGTGATCATCCTGACATTTACAGTGACCCACGCCTGCTGCAATGGTATGCAGCTATCAGTGGAGGACGGGCTATTGACGGCCATGTTTTGTACAGCGCGTTGAAGTTGGGCACGGCTGCAGCCTCCTATCTCAGTGCTCCCACACCTGCTATCACCACGCTGGTGAATAATGCTGGTAATGCTTTTGTGGCCTGGTTTGAGCAGATCTATAGTCAGCCTGCCGGTACAGCAAAGGCTGCCTGGGATGCTTCGCACCTGGAATACCAGTTTCATTGCTCAGCGGCCGACAGTGCATCCGCCACTACTATTCTGGCAGCAGATGAATATGCTTCCGGGCACCTGGACTGGTACAATTTTGATGTGGAAACGAAAAGCAGTAATTACCATGCCGGCCTGACGGGCAATTATGTACCGGATAGGGTAAACCGCCGGGTGATTACCATACTGCCCGGAGGAGTACAGTTTCCCGGTATGCCGCAGCCGCGCTGGTGGCAGTTTGAAGATTATAAGGTAGACTTTGGTGGTATTAAGGCAGATACGACCGAGCCGGCTAAGTTGTTGCTGGCAGAGTTTGCACTGATCTACAGCAATGACTGGATGCTGGTGCCATTCAGGATTGATGTGGGCAGTATCTGCGCAGTGCAAAGCATTGTTGTAAAAGATATATTCGGGCAATACACCGAGGTGCGGGCAGCAGGGGCCGGTGATAGCAGCGACTGGCAGCGTTGGGCCATGTATAATCTTACCCGCAGGAATTATACAGGCGCCGCGGCAGATACAAGGTTGTTCGTTCCGCCGTCTACGATCAAGGTCATGGAAAGCGACCCGCTTGAATCAGTGAGTTTGCTGCGTGATGAAATGGCCAACCTGGTATGGGGTATTGAAACGATTATTCCCGATGGAACGGGTAGTGGTACAGAAGGGGCCGATGCCGCCCGCCGGTTATTCAGCTACCTGGAAAGCATAACAGTGGCGCCGCCGGTAACCCCCGTGGTGAACAATGATGCGGCTGTAACCTATGAATTGGGCACACTGGTGCCGGAACACTGGATACCTTTTATACCAGTGCGACTGGATGCTGTAACGAGCCGCGAGATACAGTTGCGGCGGGCAGCTATGCCACGTATTATACCGGGCAGGGCAACAGAGCGTATCCGTCCGCGCACGGCCTTGCTGCGTACAGGGTATGATGCAGAAACTAATACCTGGAATGCCTACCATGTATATGAAGAAGAAGTGCTGCGCAGTGGTTCTATTGTGGAACGTACCTGGCAGCGTACACGCTGGATGGATGGTTCGGTAATTACCTGGCTGGGACGCCGGAAATACACCGGTAAGGGAGAAGCCGACTCCGGCCTGGAATTCGATAATGTGAAGAACAAAGAACAGCAACAGGGTTAGTGAACTTTACCCACCCGCATAAACAGCGGGAAATAAAAAGCGCGGGCTTCCACTTCAGGCCATATGGCCGGCAGGGTGTTGACCAATTCATCTACCGGGTTGTATCCATTGGCTTTGATAAAATGTTGTACACTCGACCAGGTGTTGAAATAACCCATCAGGTCTTCTTTGGTCCATTGTACTTCTATGCGCAATGCAGGCGCGGTTAATTCCTGATACGGAAATGCTACCGTAGTATAGGCTTCATCCACATACTTTCTTTCTGCATCCCAGTAAGGGCCTGTTTTCCCCCGGTAAAAATCATGTATGAGCGTATTGAGGTTGGTGTATTCACTTTGGATGAGGCTATAGCCCCAGATTGCGATGAGGGCATCCGGTTTGGCCACCCGCTTTGCTTCCCGGCTGAAAGCCTCAAAATCAAACCAATGATAAGCCTGCGCCACGGTAATAAGGTCAATGCTGTTAGCTGGGATGCCGGAGGCGTCGGCAGGCGCTACGAAATAGGTGATCTTTTCATGCGGTGTGGCCTGCTCCAATTGTTTTTCGCTGATATCGGTGGCAAATACTTTGTCGAAATAGCGGGTCAGTTCAAGGGCTGCCTGACCATTGCCGGTAGCACAATCCCAGGCAGTGTTGTGCTGCGCTACCAATGACACCAGGTGGTCATACAAAGCGCGGGGATACACGGGACGATACCGCGCATAAGTAGCTGCCTGCTGTGAAAAGAGATCTTTTGCCATGTTACACAATGTGTTTGAGCGCACGGATGGTCGCTTTCGGGTCAGCCGACTTAAATACGGTACTACCTGCCACCAGCACATCGGCGCCGGCCCGTACAATGCTGGCTGCATTGTTGAGCGTTATACCGCCGTCAATTTCAATCTTTGTATTCAGGCCCTGGTTATCAATCATGCGGCGCAGTTCCTTTATCTTTTGTAAGGTATGGAGAATAAAAGACTGTCCGCCAAAGCCGGGATTCACACTCATCAGCAATACCATATCAATATCGTGCAGGATATCTTTCAGGCTGTCTACCGGTGTGTGCGGATTGAGGGATACGCCTGCCTGCATGCCCAGTGATTTGATCTGTTGCACATTCCTGTGCAGGTGGGTGCAGGCCTCTATATGCACCGTGAGCATATCGGCCCCTGCTTTTTTAAAGGCTTCTGCATACCGCTCCGGCTGTACGATCATGAGGTGTACGTCGCAGGTCTTTTGGGTAGTGGTACGGATCTGTTCTATCACCGGCAGTCCAAAACTGATATTGGGAACAAATACTCCGTCCATCACATCAAGGTGAAACCAGTCGGCCTCACTTTCATTCAGCATCGTACATTCGTCCTGCAGGTGCAGGAAATCGGCTGCTAACAGGGATGGCGCTACAATGGGCATATGGTGAAGTTGATAATTTACAATTACAGGTTGGCAGATTGTTTAATCTTTCAACCGTCTGATCCCTTCCCGGGCTTCTGTAAAATCCTTATCTAAAGACAGTGCCCGCATGTAATTTTCCAGGGCTTCGTCTTTCCGGTTAGTGGCTTCGTAGCAGCGACCCATCCAGAAGTAGGCATCGGGACTGGTATTGGATACGGTAACTGCCATGCGAAACACTCCCAAAGCCTCGTTGTATTGTTTTTGCTCGTAGAGCACAATGCCTTTTTCAATATAGGCATCCGTAAACTTCCAGTTGCGTTTAATACATTCCTCAAACTGTTCCAGGGCTGCAGCGTATTGTTTCGTGTCGGAATAATAGGCGCCTTTCAGGAAAGTAGCTTCATTAATGAAAGTAGTATCACGGGCGATCAGTTGATCACAAAGCTGCAGGGCAGCAGGATTTTTAGTAGCTGCATACAGGTTGGCCAGCGCCAGCCCGGTATAGTTGACAGGTTGCAGGGCATAGGACCGCTCCATGGCCTGTATGGCGGCGGGCGTATCTTTTAGCTGAACCAGCAGGGTACCTTTTTCGAACCAGGTCTCAAAGTCGAGGGAGTCCTTTGTCAATAGCTGGTTGTATTGGTCCAGCGCTTCCTCCGTGGCGCCCACCTGGGCATATACTTCACTCAGGCGGCGGCTGAAGGCGGTGGAAGACGGGTATTTTTCAATACACTGTTTTAGCAGTTTGACCGCTGTGGCGGGCGAATCTACCAGCATTAAATTGTTAATGTATTGCAGGGCAGTACCTTCATTAGGAGCCAGTTGCCAGGCGGTGGCATAATCGGCATTGGCCAGCTCATGCTGGTTATTTTGTGAAAGACGGACACCCCTTGCCAGGTACAGGTCGGCATTTTGCGGGGCGGCCTTAATACTATCTGTCAGGCCTGCATAGGGTGGTTTCGACAATAGCTGTTCCCGGTTCTTTCCTGGATTGTCCGCATCACAACCAGCTAATAATAAACCCATGAGTGAGCACCAGATAAAATTCCTTCTCTTGATCATATATCAAAACTAACCGTTTTTGGGGGATGTCGCTTATGACAATATTCTGACAAAAAAGGACATCCGCCAAAATACCTTTGCTCCCGCTGTGTCTCAGCAGGTGGATTAAAAAATAATACAATGAAAAAACTCCTTTCCTTACTACTGGCAGGCTTGCTGGTCTTCCTGGCCATCACTGCCTTTAAGACCCCCACATCATCAGTTATTGCTAATACGCCTGCTGCCGATACCCTGCAGTACCCCGAAGAAACACATTTTAAGAATATTCAGCAACTTACTTTTGGCGGCGATAATGCAGAAGCCTATTTCAGCTATGATGGCAAATACCTCATTTTCCAGCGTACCAATGCCAAAGATGGCATTGCCTGCGACCAGATGTTTATTGGCAAAGTTCCTGCCAATGGCGAAAAGTTTGACTACAAACTGGTGAGTACCGGTAAAGGGCGTACTACCTGCGGCTTTTTTACCAAAGATGGCAAGCATGTGATCTATGCTTCTACCCACCTGGGCAGTGCAGATTGTCCGCCTGTGCCAGACCGCTCCAAATACGGCAATAAGTATATATGGCCTTTGTATGCCAGCTTTGATATTTTCATGGCCGACCTGGATGGCAAGATCGTAAAACAGCTTACGAAGTCGGCAGGGTATGATGCGGAAGCCACGCTTTCCCCTGATGGCAGTAAAATGATCTATACCAGTGTAAAGGATGGCGATATTGAGTTGTACATGATGGACCTGAAGAGCGGTAAGGAAAAACGCATCACACATACCCTGGGTTATGACGGTGGCGCCTGGTTTAGTCCTGATGGAAAAAAGATCATCTGGCGCGCTTCCCGTCCCCAAACCGAAGCAGCTATCAAAGAATACAAAAACCTGCTGGCCGAAAACCTTGTAGCGCCTACCAGCATGGAAGTATGGGTGGCCAATGCAGATGGCAGCAATGCCCGCCAGGTTACTGCTTACGGACAGGCCAACTGGGCGCCTGCCTTTATGCCTGATAGCAAGCGTATTATTTTTGCTTCCAACCACGAATATAAAAGAGGCTTTCCCTTCAACCTGTACACGATCCATGAAGATGGCACTAACCTTCAAAAGATCAGCCGGGATAAGGGATTCGATGCCTTCCCCATGTTCAGTCCCAATGGTAAGAAGTTCGTCTTCTGCAGCAACCGCAATAATGGCGGCACCCGGGATACCAATGTATTTATTGCAGATTGGGAGGAGTAACTAATGCTGTCAGGCTGAGCCTGTCGAAGGGTGGCTTCGACAGGCTCCCCGCAGAGCGGGACAAGCAGGGTGACATTTGTTACTTTAATTGCGTTTTGCGTTGTAGCTTTGGCCGGATTTTGAAATTCTTCCATCCAAATCTTCAATTATGTACGACGGTCTGGTCCATTTACACAACATACTTCGTTGGGTCATCTTTATTTTATTGCTGGTGGCTATCTTCCGTCACCTCGCCGGTATGAATCAAAAGCGTGCGGTGAGCGCCGGCGATAAAAAGGTAGACCTGTTCCTGATGATTGCGGCACATATTACCCTGGTGCTTGGATTGATCCAATGGTCTGTAGGTGATTTTGGATTTAACTTCATCCGGGCGGCAGGCATGGGCGCAGTGATGAAGAATAGTGCTATGCGATTCTGGGCTATTGAGCACATCACTGGTATGCTCATTGCCATTGTGCTCATCACCATTGGCCGTGGTAAAGTAAAAAGGGCTGTTGACTATACTGCTCATAAGAAAGCCTTCTGGTTCTTTGTGATCGCGCTTATTTTCATCCTGGCTTCTGTGCCCTGGCCTTTCCGCGAAGCAATAGCCAGGCCCTGGTTCCCTGGTATGCACTAATATTAATATAAAAAGCTGTTGGCCATTAGGTATTAGCGGTTAGCTTAGGCTACTCCAATACCTAATGGCTTTTTTATGGCTAAAAGCCAACGGCTAATAGCTGACAGCTTTCTTCATGGCTATATTTTCGTGATGATATAGTACATTTTCCCAAGAGGAATTACCCGCTTGAGCACTTTACCGCTTGATTTTTCTATCCAGGTCATCATATCGGTTATATTTCCGGCATTCCCCGTTTTGGCCACATAGCACCAGGCAGGCCCTCCTGTTGTAGTAAGCATATCTTCTCCTATATATTCCACTTTCCAGGGGTCCATGCCATGCTGTTCAAATGTGTAGGCGTTGATGGTGGCGCTAAAGCCTTTCTTATAGGGTAGTAATCCAAATAAATATTCCAGCAGGTTGGAATCGAAATAACCTTCCTCCATTTTGTGCAGGGTATCTGTTTTCCTGCCTCCTTTATCGGCTATGGCATGTACTTCCCGGGCGCGGAAATCAAGGTCCATCTTCATAAAGTGGGGTGTGGTAACCATACGCATGCGCACGGGCGACAGGGTATGGAGGTTGGCAATGGTAGAATCGAGCAGGATGCGGCCATCGGGAAATTGGTATTCCTGCGTGAGTATGACCCAGCCCCGGGTTTTGTTGACAGCTATCGTATGCAGGCAGGTAAACTCGCTCAAGGTTTTGCCTGCTGAATCAGTGGTCACGATCTTGTAGTGTGTAACGTCGGGCCTGATCAACTCATAGCGGATGGAGGGGTCGCCTGTTTTCAGTACAGACTGGCACCGGGTTATATAGGTAAGCAGTAAGAGCATGGCTAATAATAAAAACCTGTCCATAATGGTTATTTTTAGGATACAAAAATGGATAGCCTGCCGGAGGGCAACAAACACATTCAACCGGGCAGCTCGTTTTTTCAATGCCTGCTGTGGTTGATTAAATACCTGCAACCATTGAAGAAAGGGGGTTATTGGTTGAAACCGGCAGGGGAGCAATACGGGGCGAACTAAATTTGACACGTATGAAACTATTTAAAAAGGGTATTTCTATAGTCCAGGTACAGGTGATCGTGTGGATATGTATCACCCTGCTCATGTTCCTGCTGATTTTCCATGAAGGACAGAGTATTGCCCGGTCTGCCTCCTTTGCCATTTGTAATGCCGTTTTTTACGCAGCCCTGATGTATACAAATGCCTGCTGGATGGTGCCCAAATTTTACCGGCGGCAGAAGAAATGGCTGTATGTAGTATTGGTACTCCTGTTGATGGCAGTGACTACCTGGGCGATAATACAGGCGCAGGTAGTGGTGATGCGCTTGCTGCCCGATAAGGGAATGGAGAAAGCAATGAAGCCGGTAACCATCCCGCTGAGGTATTATTTTGTAACCTTCTTCCTGAATATACTGATACTCCTGTTCAGCCTGCCATTACGGTTGGCCTTTGATTATTTTACTATGCGCAAACAGCAGGAACAGTTGAAGAAGCGTACCGCAGAGGCGGAGCTCAACCTGCTCAAAGCACAGGTGCAACCCCATTTCCTGTTCAATACCCTGAATAATATTTATTTTGTGGCACAGCGGGAGTCGCCCACCACGGCGGGATTGCTGGAGCGCTTGTCCAATATCATGCGTTATTTTGTAGATGAAGGGCCCAAGGATAAGATAGGCCTTGCCCGGGAAATAGACTTTATCCGGGATTATATTCACCTGGAAAAGATGCGGATGCGCCACCCGATGCAGATCGAGTTCGATATTAAAGGGGAAGTAAATGGGGTGAGCATTCCACCCATGTTATTGATACCTTTGGTGGAGAATGTTTTCAAGCATGGCATTAATAAACGGAGTGAAGCCAATTTCCTGCAATTGGATATAACAGTGGAGGCCGGCCGGCTGGACATGAAGGTGCGCAACAGGATATTTGAAGAACTGGAACCTGCATCACATGGCGGCAATGGCCTGGTAAACCTGCAATCGAGGCTGGAGTTGCTGTATGGAGGGCAATATACCCTGCATACAGAAAAGCAGGAGGGTTTGTTCCTGGCACATTTAAATATTCCTTTGTGAATAGGATTACCTGCCTTATAGTAGATGATGAGCCCAATGCGGTGCAGTTGCTGGAAGACCATATCCGCAAGGTGCCTTTTTTGCAATTGAAGGCAAAGTGCTATGATGCGTTTGAGGTATTGGAATTCCTGAAGTCGGATACGGTGCAACTGATCTTTATGGATATTAATATGCCCCAGCTTTCGGGCATGGACCTGGCGGCCATGCTGCCCAAAGACCAGCACATTATTTTTAGTACTGCTTACGCCAATTATGCCCTGGAAGGTTATGAGTACAATGCCGTGGATTACCTGCTGAAGCCGGTGACCTTTAAACGGTTTATGCAGGCAGTGACCAAAGCACAAGCCCTTTTTGCCCAACCCAGACAGGAGACTGTAATTGCTTCTGCTGTTCCTGCCCATGCCAGCTATATTTTTGTGAAGTCGGGCAAACAGCTTATCAAGGTGGAATATGACAAAGTGTTGTACCTCGAAGCATTAAAAGAGTATGTGAGTATTGTGACAGCCGATCAAAAGCTGATGATCTATAAACGGATGAAAGAACTGGAAGAACAGTTACCCGCCAACTTTATTCGTATTCATAATTCCTATATTGTGAATATTGATCACATACAGCATATTGCCGATAACCAGGTGGTGACCGGTAAGGCAAAACTACCGGTGAGTGCTTCTTACCGGGATGCCTTTTTACAGGTAGTGAATAAGCGGTTGCTGTAATAACAAGGGCCTTGTAGACACAAACCCTTGTATGTGACTAAAAGTACAGTCACATGAGACAAATAAACTCAGCGCTGTTTTTCCTGGCTATACGATAACAACTTTATTTGTTCTGCCGGGAGAAGATCTTACTCACAATCTTCCATTCCCCGTTTATTTTGAGCAGGTTCATGTAATCGTTCATAATTACCTGGGCTGTTTCGATCCTGATCTTGGCCTGTGCCGCACTGCCTTCGATGTTCATGGATACGATCTCTATTTTCCTGTCTGTTTTAGTAGTATTGCTTTTGATCCGGGCAATAAAATCAGCAATGGGCACATCCTTAAATTCCCCGCTTTGGTAGTCTATGTATTTCATGGTGGCAGATGGATGAAAGGCTTTTTCCATCCGGTTGCCATCACCGCTCATATAGTTCTCCAGGCAGGCTTTTACCCCATTTTCTTCGGTAATGGTTTGTGACAGCAGGATGAGTGGTGTTGTAGTGAATAGCATGGCTATCAGCAATGCCAGTGAAGATTGTTTCAGCCATTCAAGGCGGATAGTTATTGTGTGCATAGTAGCAGTTTTTGTGGCAACAATATTAAGGAGGCTACTGGCCGGTAAAAAAAGACTTCGCCCTCCCGCTTTCTTTTTTCGACCTTTTGAGGTACCGGATAACCGTCGAAAATCAGGGGCGTACTGTCGAAGGCCGGCCGGCAATCCGTTGGTTTTGCAGCAATTTGCGTATTTTGACGAGTATGACCATGCCGACAGTTGATAGTGTATTGCGCAAGCGGCTGCTGCGCGTTCAGGCAGCCGTGTGGGTATTGTTTTATATCTTCCTCATTCTCTATGCTATTCAGAAATGGGAAAACCCGGTATATGGCTTTTCGTCTGTTACCATCGCTACCCTTACTTATTTAATTGCTGTATATGGTAATGCTTCCTGGCTGATACCGCGTTATTACCAGGCCCACCGCAAAACCCTGTATTTCATTTATTCCACGCTTTTCCTGGCGGTGCTGCTGGTGGTGCGGATGTATGCGGAGAACCAGGTATTACTGCCACTTCACCTGGCTTTTTATAACTGGACCTTGCCGCATTTCTCCTTTGTGTTCATTACCAATTTCCTGGCCTTTATGTTTGGCGCCCTGCTGCGGGTAACGATTGATTATGTTCACCTGCTGCGCAAACAGGAGGAGATGCGTATGCAACAACTGGCCTCTGAACTGAACCTGCTCAAAGCACAGGTACAGCCGCACTTCCTGTTCAATACGCTCAATAATATTTATTACCTCGCCTATACAAAGAATGAAAGAACGGCCGAAGTGGTGGCCCGCCTGTCGGATATCATGCGCTATTTTGTGGATGAGGCGCCCAAGGAAAGAGTGCCCCTGCTCACGGAAATAGATTTCCTGGAAAATTATATGGAGCTGGAACAGATCCGTATGCTGCACCAGGCCGCCATTGTATTTGACCGCCATGCCATTAATGATGCGCTGATTATTCCGCCTATGCTGCTGATACCCCTGGTGGAGAATATTTTCAAGCATGGAGTGGATAAATCGGTAACACAGAATGATGTGAAGATCACGCTGGAGCAACAGGATGGCTATCTTCACTTTATTACCCGCAACAGTCATCACGACCACGAAAGGACCGTTAAAAGCGGGGTAGGGCTTACCAATCTTCGCAAGCGGCTGACTTTATTATACGGAAATGATTTTACTTTGACTACGGAAAAGACAGAGCATTGCTATACCGCCACCCTCAAATTTCCTGTAGCATGAAGATTAATTGTTTGGTGATAGATGATGAGCCGTATGCAGTGAACCTGCTGGAGGAATACATCAGCCAGGTGCCCTACCTGCACCTGCTGCACAAATGCTATAATGCGCTGGAAGCGCTGGACTACCTGAAGCACGCGCGTCCTGACCTTATTTTCCTCGACATTAATATGCCGCATCTCTCAGGCATGCAACTGGCTACATTGCTACCTTCCAACCAGCCCTTTATTTTCACAACGGCCTATTCTGAATTTGCGGTAGACAGTTATGAGAAGAATGCTGTTGACTACCTGCTGAAGCCCATTACGTTTGAACGTTTCCTGCGGGCTGTGAATAAAGTGTCGGCACTCTGTACAGCAACGGATAACCAGGCCACTACCCAGCCGCTTACACAAAAGCTGTTCCTGAAGACGGGGAAAGCCATTGTGCAACTGGAGTATGATGATGTGTTGCTGATAGAGGGACTGAAGGACTATGTGGTATTTCATACCAAAGACGCACGGCATGTGGTGTACAAGCGCATGAAAGACCTGGAAGAAACGCTGCCGGCCAATTTCTCCCGTGTGCACCTGTCTTACATTATCAACCGGCATCATATACGCCGCATTGAGGATAATCATGTGTTCATCGGCAATGAACGTATTCCCGTGAGTGAAAAGTACCGGGAGATATTCCTGTCGCGTATTAATAAAGGGTTGCTTTAAAGTCATACGTCTCGCAATGCTGCACTTCCGGCTCAAACTCCAGCAGGTATTTTTTATCCTCGTCATAATAATGAGCTTTTGCGATGTCGTCTCCGGCAAAGCCTTTGATGCTCTCATAATCATCCCACCAGGAAACGGTCCAGATATGGGTAATATCGCCTTCTGTGCGTTGCCATATCTGGGCACCCCGGTTGCCCGGTGTAGCCAGGTAATCCGGAATGCCGGTGTCAATAACATATTGCCGGTAAACAGCCGCATCGGCTGTTTTGGTACGGCCATGCCATATACGTGTGATCATAAGCCTGAAGGTTTGCATATCTTGAAAAGCTGGATGCCCTTACCTCACCAGGGTAACAGTGCCTCTTTGCGTATAAACAGTGCCGGTATAATCCATTGCTTTCACCGTCCACACATAGAGGCCGGCCGATTGTGGTCTGCCGCCTGTATTGCCATCCCAGCCACTGCCGCTGTTCGTGCTGCTGTACACCATTTGTCCCCAGCGGTTGTATACATTGAAGTATTCAATGGTTTGCATGCCGGCTGCTATAAAACGGAATACATCGTTGTTCCTGTCGCCATTGGGCGAGAAGGCCGTAGGTACAAAGATAGAAGGACGTGTTTTGAAAACCTTTATGTTCAGGAAAGCGGAGTCTACACAATCAGCTTCATTAAATACCAACACTTTATAACGTACCGAAAGGGAAGGGTTATACAGGGTGGCAATGGGATTGGGAATATCGGTGGCCGACAATCCTTCACCCGGCAACCAGCTATACCGTACGCCACCACTGGCCTTTAGTTGCACGGGCTGACCCACTATAGCAGCAGTATCCCTGCCTGCCGAAGCAATAATATCAGGCATTACAGTTACCAATATTGAGTCTAATCCTGCTTTAGGGCATCCTCTTGTATCGTAACTGGCCAGGATATAGTTGGTAGTACTGCGTGGATGGGCTATGGGATTTAAAATGTTGGGATTGTTCAGGCTGGCGGCAGGTCTCCACTCCACTGTTTTGCCATCGGTACCGCCATTTAATTGTACGGAAGCATCGTGGCAGATCATGATATCGGGCCCTGCAATTGACACCGGGTAAGGAACGGTAGTGACCTGCACATCACCCCTTGCCGAGCAACTGCCAATATAGGCTGTCACCTCATATACAGTAGTGGCGGGCGTAGTGGCGGTAGGAATGGCTACATAGGGATTGAGTATCTGTTCCTCCGGCGTCCATGCATAACGCAATCCATCAGACGTAAGGCGTAGTTGTATAGCATCGGCCTGGCAAATGATGGTATCATCCATTACCTGCAAGGTTACATGGTCCACTACCCGTACCTGCACTGAATCGCGGTTGAGGCAGCCATGATCATCGAGGGTTACCACATAATGTGTGGTAGTAGTGGGGTTTACCGTGGGCGTTGGTGTATTGGCATTGATGATGTTGGTATTGGGGCTCCAGCTAAAGATACCACCACCTTCTGCTTTTAATTGCACGGCATCGGGGATACAGATGAGTGTATCGCGGAAGGCAAGGGTAATAGGTGGTTTGTCTACGATCGGTACCGGTTTGATCAAGGTATCTATACATCCCTTTGTATTCGTTACAATAAGCCGCACATATTTTGTACCCAGGTTGGTATAGGTATAAGTGGGATGTTGCGCAGATGAATTATTATTGGCAGGATCAAAAGGTTGCCCAAAATCCCATCGCCAGCCGCTTACCTGGCCAAAGACCGTGGTGGTGCCGTCGTGGAATTGTGTCGGTTTATTGACGCAGATGCCGGTAAAGGTAAAGGCCGGTATAAAGCCCGGGTATACGCGGACAACAGAAGTGGAAGAATCAGCACACTGGCCGCTGCGGTTAATCACCAGTTTTACCTGGTAAATGCCGGTATCGGCAAAAGTATAGGATGCGGTAGCGTTAACAGAACTAAAGATGGTAGCACCTGCAGGATTGATAATTTCCCAGTTGTAGCTATGGATCAGGGGGCTGTTGGAATTGTTGACCAGGCTGATCGTCTGCGTACTATCACACAGCATATAGGCCGGTGGAATGGAGGCGGCTGCGATATTGCAGGAAGCGATCTTTATCTGCAGGTCTTTTCGTTGTACGGCAATCACCTTATTGTCGCGTATCTCCTGTACGCAAACGGTCACCACATACGTTCCTTCCGAAGGAGCAATACCCGTTATCATGCCGGTGGTGGCATCAATGTGTATATTGCCACCGAGGGGAGAACTGCCATTATAGCCATTGCCATAGGGCACCGCGTTGTAGGGTGGAGGATTGGGTGGGGTGGCATTACCGCCGCCGCCTGCGGAACCGCCCATATAAGCTTCACAAAATGAATAGACTAAATCATCGCTGTTAGGGTCCGAAGCAGCAAAGCTGTAGGAAAAGGAGTTATCGGCGCATACTACTACCATATCATTGCCGGTAAAGCGGGCGCTGCTGTTATTGGGGCCGTCAGGATGGGCTGCAGTGCCAGGGATTTCTCCGGTATAGGTGGCGCCTACATTACTATACCCGCTGATGAGGTTACTGATGCCATTGACCCGGTAATTGACCTGGGTGGCAATGATATAGCCATCCGGAGAGGCAGGAAGGGTAGCTTCAAACTCATAATAACCCACCCGGTAGCAAACGGGCGGGGGATTGGTAATGCAGGGACCTGCATCGGTAAGGGTCAGTGTTTCCTGGTTGGCCAGTGGCACAGAAATATCAGTATAGCGGCTCCCGCTGCCTTTATGAAAGATGCCGATAATGCCCGGATTGCTGAACTGGCGGTTGCTGAAACAGTCCATAAACAGCTTAACTGTAATGCGATAGCGATACTGTCCGTTGGTTGAGCTGATGAGGGTATAATAGGTTTCACCGCCGGTGATATGATCTGCGCTGGCGTATAAAAACGACATGAGGAGAATAAAGAACAGACCAGTTTTCCTCATGGAGCAGTTTCCATTGGTATGTACAATGGCAGCAATGACTGTAAGATTTGGTGGGTTGAAAATCTGTGTTTCCTCTTCTACCTTTAATATACGACATTTTCAGCAGAAGGTTGGCTTTGTGAAGAAGTAAGTCGGGAAGCCGGAAAGCCAGAAAGAGCGTTTCTTACCGACTTCCGGACGTTCCATTTTTTGGACTTTTATTTATCTCTTCCCCAGTTCGATCACATGGCAATCTTTCATATGTTGACCGTCTATTGCAAAGGTGATCAATGTGCGTACTTTATGCCAGCCTTCTTTGCCGGCGGCGCCGGGGTTCATGTGCAGACAGTTGAGTTTCTCATCGTAGATTATTTTCAGGATATGGGAGTGACCGGCAATGAAGAGTTGGGGCGGACGGGCGGTCAGTTCCTTTTTAACGGCAGGATTGTAGCGGGGCGGGTAGCCGCCGATATGGGTCATATACACTTCCACTTCTTCACAGGTCCAGCGTAAGGACAACGGGTATACACTGCTGATCTCATAGCCGTCAATATTTCCGTATACGCCTTTCAGTGGTTTGAAGGCTTTTAACTGGTCGGCAATGGCCAGGGTGCCAAAATCACCGGCATGCCATATTTCATCACAATGCTCAAAATGTTTGAATACTGCCGGGTCGAGGTAGCTGTGCGTATCTGAAATAAGCCCAATACGTGTCATGCAGGAAGGGAATATAGCAGCGAAGATAGTGCAGCTTTGTTGGGCGCGTGGGAAGTTTTGATTAATTTGGATAGTATATGCAAAGGATTATTGTGTTTGTTATTTTCCTGCTCGTAACATCCACTGGTTTGGCGCAGCATAAAATGCGTACCCTGGAAGAGCTCATTAACAAAGAGGAGCCGGGCTGGCTGTTGGTGAAAGGATGGATTGATTCTGCTAAGAATAAGGTGGAGATACTGCCGGCAGATTCCTCCAAGGCTACAGATGCTTTATTCAAAACACAGGTCACTACCCGCTCACCCATGGGCGCTATTGTGTACATGACCGGTGGCTTATTGGTAGATGGCGGATGGATACGGATACTGGGTTCCGGTCATCCGCGGCTCAACCGCTCCCTGCCGGAATGGAATAAAGGAAAAACTTTCCAGGAATATGGAGAAGCTCCCGGCTATTTGCTGATAGCTGATGATGTTTTAGGCGGGTTCTTTGCTATTAATGGCGGTACCTTCAGTAAAGAAAAAATGGGCAAGGTGTATTACCTGGCGCCGGACAACCTGGAATGGGAAGACCTTGACGTGACCTACACTGACTTTTTACACTTCTGCTTCAACGGCAACCTGGAAGAATTTTATAAAGGCTACCGCTGGAAGGATTGGCAAAAAGCCGTAGCTACCTTATCCGGCGAAAAAGTATTTGCCTTCTTTCCCTTTCTCTGGTCCAAAGACTGGAAGGATATTAATAAGGTGACAAAGGACCCCATTCCTATAGCGGAACAGTTCAAATTCAACCTGGAAACACGCAAGCGGTTGGGACTTGAAACCAATTATCATAAATAGGCAGGCTGTGCGAGTGGGCGGTCCGTATCAGGATGGTACGATTTAGAACGGATTGCTTATCTTTATAACAACGATTGAAATATGCCTTTTCACCGCAATTTTACCTATTGGATTGATAAACGCCGCTGGAAATATTATTTCCTGATGGTGGCGTTGGAAGACAGCTACGGGCTTTGAGCTACGAGCTTCGAGTCCCCTGTTCTTCGCCGCATTTTGCTCGCAGCTCATAGCTCGCTGCTCGCAGCCTTTACCCTGTATTACTTCAATCTTTTTCAAACTTATCCCGCAAAGCGGGATTTCAAACTTGTAATTCTATGCCTTACTACCATAAACTGGGGCAGATCCCGCATAAACGTCATACACAGTTCCGCAAACCCGATGGCGGCCTGTATTCAGAACAATTATTCTCCACGGAGGGGTTTTCCAATGATTACTCCCTGTTGTACCATAACCATCCGCCCACACAGATCATTCATACGGACGAGCCGGTGAGTGTGGCGCCTGTCATAGCGGAAGAAAAGATGCTGAAACACCGCAGCTTTGAAGGATTCAATATTAAACCGGAAAAGGATTTCCTGCAAAGCCGTAAACCGGTACTGGTGAATAATGATTGCCATGTGGTGCTGGCAGCGCCAGAGGGAAGCATGGATGCCTATTATTACAAGAATGCCGATGCCGATGAAATGCTCTTTATTCATGAGGGCAGTGGCGTACTGCGTACCATGTATGGTGAACTGCCCTTCGGCTATGGCGATTACCTGGTAATACCCCGGGGCACGATTTACCAGATCCATTTTAAGGATACCCATAACCGTTTATTCATCGTAGAATCTTTCAGCCCCATACGTTTTCCCAAGAAATACCTGAGCAAGTATGGACAGTTGCTGGAGCATTCTCCTTATTGTGAGCGGGACATCCGCGCGCCGCAGAACCTGCCCACTTTTGATGAAAAAGGCGATTTCCTGATCAAGACCAAAAAGAAGGGTATGCTGTATGGCATTCATTACGGTCATCATCCATTTGACGTAGTGGGCTGGGACGGTTGCTGTTATCCCTTTGCCTTCAGCATCCATGATTTTGAACCTATTACAGGCCGTGTACACCAGCCGCCACCGGTGCACCAGACTTTTGAGGGCAATAATTATGTGGTGTGCTCTTTCTGTCCGCGCCTGTTTGATTACCATCCCCAGGCCATTCCGGCACCTTATAACCACAGTAATATTGACAGTGATGAACTGTTGTATTATGTAGATGGTGATTTTATGAGCCGTAAGAATGTGACGCGGGGGATGATCACCCTGCATCCCGGAGGTATACCCCATGGGCCGCATCCTGGTGCGGTGGAGAAAAGCCTGGGCGCCAAGGAGACCAAAGAACTGGCCGTGATGGTGGATACTTTCCATCCGCTGCAGTTGACCGTGGAAGCTCTGGGTATCGAAAATCAACATTATACCATGAGTTGGGCAGAGTAAAAGACGGAATTGCTTTTTAAATAGTGGGTCGTTCGTTGAAGACGGACGGCCTTTTTTTACGTGTTTTTGTTGGTGAAAGGTGCTTTTTACGTTAAATTGTATCAAGCTATTCATCTACTTTTTCCATGATTGGGAATAAATATTTCAACATGCGTGATTTGATCAAACCCGCTATGGGATTGGGTTTGCCAATCCAAAACAATATAAATCCCCGTCCCGCCTGCATTTGACCCCTGTTTCCTTACTATTGCCTTACTACTCCCTTACTACTGGCTTACTTGTCCCTTACTTCTACTATGGGAGGACTATGGAGCGTCTATGGGATTACCCGGGGACTACTATGGGACAGCAATCAGGAATACCCGGTTAAAGTGGGCCGGAGGCCCGGAAATAGGGCTGCGAGGCTACAAGTCCCCGCAGGACGTTCATTGCCTATGGCTTGTAGTGGCATGGTAGCCGAATGGTACAATAATGGCAGCCATCCTGCCTGAACAGGCTACGGGTATTCCACACATATCCCCTGCATACCCCTACTTCTATTAGGCCATTCTCAGGCCATTCCCAGGCAACTCTTAGGCAATCCCCAGGCAATTCCTCTACCTATTGCCAAGAGGCTGTAATGCGTTTATAGGGCTGGGTCAGTGAAGGGGGATACCGGTTCATGGTTTTGCAAAAAAGTACAAGCAAATTTGAAACAAATGGGCTCCTGTCCAGACAAATGTTAAAACCCCTTCGTAACGGCGGTAATAATAGGCTAAAAGTATTATCTTCCGGCCGCAGGTATGATTTTTAACCCCTATTTCAACTATATATGCTGGAGATACTTGAAACCCTGGAACCCCTGTTGAAAATGTTTTGGTTTGTTGCCATTCCGGCAAGTATCATTTTCCTGATCCAAACCATTATGACCTTTGCCGGAGCGGATGCTTCGGACGGCATTGACGCGGATTTCGACAGTAACCTGCATGGTACTGATGCGCCTTTCCAGCTTTTTTCTTTGCGTAACCTGATTAATTTCCTGTTAGGGTTTAGCTGGACTGGTATTTCATTTTACACCACGATCTCCAATCACCTACTCCTGATCATAGTATCATTGGCGGTAGGTATTTTGTTTGTGTATATTTTCTTCCTGGTCATCAACCAGATACAAAAGTTAGGAGAGGACAACTCTTTCAAATTCTCCAACGCTTTGAATAAAACAGCAGAAGTATATTTAACCATTCCGGGCAATAAGTCGGGGAAGGGTAAAATTATGATCAGTATAAATGGCTCCATGCGTGAATTGGATGCCATGACTGAAAAAGAGAAAATACCATCGGGTTCTGTTGTTAAAGTGGTTAAAGTAGAAAGCGATAATATCTTAATAGTTGAATTAATTTAAGCCCCTAGTTTATGTCTCCCATCTTAATTATTGTAGTAGCAGCAGTAGTCCTTTTTGTGACCATTATGGCCCTGGTATCGAGGTATAAACGATGCCCAAGCGATAAAATCTTAGTGATCTATGGCCGTACCGGCGGTTCCTCTGCCAAATGTATCCATGGCGGCGGCGCATTTATCTGGCCGGTTATCCAGGATTATGCCTTCCTGGATTTAAAGCCTTTGTCCATTGAAGCCAATCTGACCAATGCGCTTAGTCGCCAGAATATCAGGGTAGATGTTCCCTGCCGTTTTACCATTGCCATTTCAACCGAGGCCGACAATATGAATACAGCGGCTGAAAGGCTGCTGGGTTTGTCAGCAGAGCAGATACAGGAACTGGCAAAAGACATCTTATTTGGCCAGTTACGTCTTGTCATTGCCACGATGACTATTGAGGAGATCAATTCCGACCGGGATAAATTCCTCGAGAACATTTCCAAGAACGTGGACAGCGAGTTAAAGAAGATCGGCTTAAAGCTCATCAACGTGAATGTGACCGATATCAAAGATGAATCGGGCTATATTGCCGCCCTCGGTAAGGAGGCAGCCGCCAAAGCGATCAATGAAGCGAAGATCAGCGTAGCAGAGCAGGAGAAGATCGGTGAAACCGGTAAAGCCCTGGCCGACCGGGAAAAGGATACGCAGATCGCGGAAACGCATAGGGACCGGGATGTTAAAATTGCCATCACGCAGAAGGATAAGGAGATAAGCATTGCTACGGCCATTAAGGATGAAACCATCGGTAAAGCAGAAGCGCAAAGGGATACCCGGGTAAAAACCGCGGAAGCCAATGCTATAGCTATTAAGGGTGAAAACGAGGCAAAAATTTCCATTGCCAACTCAGAAGCCGGCCGGAGGGAGAAAGAGGCGGAAGCTCTGCGCATTGCTATTTCCGCTGAAAAAGTGCAACAGGCCAAGGCACTGGAAGAATCGTACGTGGCCGAGCAAAAAGCAGAAGTAGCGCGTGCCGAAAGGGAGCGATCTACCCAGATGGCCAATATTGTGGTGCCGGCAGAGATCGCCAAACAACGCGCCATCATTGAAGCGCAGGCGGCGGCGGAAACCATAAGGGAAAATGCCAAAGGCGAGGCCGATGCCATTTTTGCTAAAATGCAGGCCGAAGCGAAAGGCTTGTATGAAATACTTACCAAACAGGCCGAAGGGTATAAGGAAGTGGTGGCTGCCGCCGGCGGCGATCCGAATAAAGCCTTCCAGTTATTGCTAATTGAAAAGCTGCCTGAGCTGGTGCGTACCCAGGTGGAAGCTGTTAAGAATATCAAGATTGATAAGATCACCGTATGGGATTCCGGCAACGGCAATGGCGAAAATGGTAATTCCTCCACGGCCAATTTTGTTTCGGGCATGATGAAGACAGTTCCCCCGCTTAATGACCTGTTCAATATGGCCGGACTTAACCTGCCCTCTTACTTAAAAGGAGGTGATCAGCCTCAACAGCCTTCTGTTGGAAGCGGGGATAGTGGTAAGGTGGATTAGTTACCTACCAGTATGCCACCATCCGGGACAAAGTTGCACTGTTCCACTTATTGCCTATTATCAGGAATAAGGGGTTGATAATGATCTGCTTAAGGACAGTCTAAAAAAATCCCCTAAAAACACTTGCTAGATAGACCATTGGGTTATACCTTTGGTTTAACTATTTGGTTAAACTGTATGGTTGAAGAGACAAATAAGGACCAAAGTACGGAGCAAAAGATACTGGCGGCGGCCAAAGCGGTGTTCATGGAACAGGGAATGGCAGGCGCCCGGATGCAGGATATTGCCGACAGGGCCGGGATCAATAAGGCCCTTTTGCACTACTACTTCCGCAGCAAAGACAAGCTGTTTGAAATGATATTCCAGGAGGCGGTCATGAAATTCCTGCCCCGGGTTAATATGCTGTTTGAAGCCGATGTGCCCCTTTTTGATAAGATAAAAGGGTTTGTAGATAGTTATATCACCATGATGATGGACAATCCCTTCCTTCCGCTCTTTGTGCTGAATGAGGTACATAAGTCGCCCGAAGATTTTATTATGAAAATATGGGGTGGCAGAACGCCTCCGATCATGGAGTTTGCCGCCCAGGTAGAACGTGAGATAGGACTGGGGCATATCAGGCCCATCAAGCCCGTTCAACTGATGCTGAATATGGTTTCCATGTGCATATTCCCTTTTGTTGGGCGACCAATTATTAAAGGAATATTTAAAATAGAGCATGATCAGTTCATGCAGTTGATGGAAGAACGGAAGACCCTGGTGGCCGACTTCGTTATTAATTCAATAAGGCTATAAAATTTTTTTATGCAGACGTTGACCAAATGGTTAAATAAGGTGGTTAAACATTGGAAAACAGCAGCCCTGCTGCTGTGCACAACAGCCGCGCTGGGGCAGGATAGTACCCGGCTCACCCTGGAGCAGGCTTATGAACTTGCCCGGCAAAATTATCCGCTCATTAAGCAGAAAGGACTGGTAAAGCAAACGGCCACACTTACGATTGATAACCTCAACAAAAGCTTTTTACCGCAGGTTACCGTGTCGGGCCAGGCTACTTACCAGTCGGATGTGACCAGCGTGCCGATTAAGATCCCCGGTATGGATATCCCGGTCCCTTCCAAAGATCAGTACCGCATACAGGCAGAGGCTACCCAACTCTTGTATGATGGCGGCACTATTAAGGCGCAAAAGAATGTACAGGAGGTAAATGCACTGGTAGAAGAGCAGCGTGCCGAAGTAGATCTGTATAAAGTGAAGGAACGCATCAACCAGTTCTACCTCGGCATTTTATTGCTGGATGAACAGTTGAAGCAAACCGAACTGGTGAAGAAAGATATACAGTTAGGCATTAAAAGAGTAACAGCGCAGGTGAATAATGGTACTGCTTTCCGCTCCAATCAACTGGTATTGGAAGCTGAACTGCTGAAGGCAGAACAACGTACCATTGAACTGAAAACTACCCGTAAGGGATGGCTGGATGTATTGTCGCTGTTCCTGAACCAGCCACTGCCGGAAAATACCGCTCTTGAAACACCCACCGTGCGTACTTATATTATGGCGCCGGGCATTAACCGTCCAGAACTCAGGTTATTCTCCTACCAGGACAGTTTATTCAAAACGCAGAACCAGTTGGTAAGTGCAAAGAACCGGCCGCGTACCAGCCTGTTTGTACAAGGTGGTTACAGCAGGCCGGGGCTCAATATGCTGAAGAACGACTTTGACTGGTTTTATATCGGCGGCATACGCCTCAACTGGTCGCTGGGCAATTTATACACTACCAAAAAAGAACGGCAACTACTGGCCGTGAATCAGCGGATGGTGGATGTACAGAAGGACCTGTTCCTGCTCAATACGAATACACAACTGAAGCAGCAGGAATCAGAACTGAATAAACTACAGCAACTGATTGCCACGGATGAGCAGATCATTGATATCCGTGCCAAAGTAAAGGAGTCGGCGAATGCACAACTGGAAAATGGCGTGATCACGGCGAATGATTACCTGCGGGAAGTAAATGCAGAAGACCAGGCAAGGCTTGCGCTCATAGCCCACCGCTTACAGTGGCTGCAGGCGCAGATCAATCACGAAACCATATCGGGTAATCAATAAACTGAAAACAAGCAACAGGAATAAATATAGTATTATGAAAAAGATCATTACAGGGGTAATCATCATAGCCACTTTCCTCACTGCCTGCAATGGCAATAAAGTTACGTACGATGCATCGGGCACTTTTGAAGTGGATGAAGTGATCGTATCAGCAGAACTGACAGGCAAGCTATTGTCTTTCGATGTACGGGAGGGAGATTCTATTCCCAAAGACAAAGTGGTAGGTACCATTGATGCCGAAAACCTGTCCTTACAGAAAGACCAGGTGCAGGCCAGCATTGAAGCCCTGAAAGAAAAGACTTCCGACCTGGCCCCGCAGGTGAGGTTATTACAGGATCAGTTGACCGTACAACAATCACAACTGGACAGGCTGCTGCGCGAAAAGCAACGTACCGAAAACCTGTTGAAACAGGATGCGGCCACCGGCAAGCAACTGGACGATCTGAATGCAGAGATAGATGTGGTGAAGAAGCAGATGGGTGTCACCCAACAACAGATCAATGTACAGCGCAGTAATGTAGGTACCCAGAACCGCAGCATCCTCAGTGAAGGCAAGCCGCTGGAAAAGAGAGTGGCGCAACTGGATGATCAGTTAAAGCGTGCTGATATTACCAATCCCATCGGTGGTACGGTGATCACCAAGTATGCAGAAGCGGGCGAGATGACATCTGCCGGCAAGGCATTGTATAAGATTGCCGACCTCTCTACGATGACCCTGCGGGCCTATATAACCGGTACCCAATTGTCGCAGGTAAAACTGAACCAGCCGGTAAAGGTATTGATTGATAATGGCGCAGACGCCTACCGTGAATATCCCGGCGTGATCACCTGGATATCTGATAAAGCAGAGTTCACGCCCAAAACGATACAAACCAAAGAAGAGCGCGCCAACCTGGTATATGCCACGAAGGTGCGGGTAAAGAATGATGGGTTTATTAAGATCGGGATGTATGGAGAAGTGAAATTGTGAGTAGTGAATCGAATACAGGGAATAATCAATAATGAATAATCAGTAATTAATATGCCTTCAGTAGTAGCTGAAAATATTATCAAGAAGTACGGCAAGAAGAAAGATGTGGTGGAAGCCCTGCATGGTATTTCTTTCGAAGCGGAGCAGGGGGAGCTGTTCGGCATCATCGGACCGGATGGGGCCGGTAAAACCTCCCTGTTCCGTATCCTTACTACGTTATTGCTGCCCGATGGGGGCCGCGCTTCGGTAGATGGGCTGGATGTGGTGAAGGATTTTAAAGCCATCCGCAACAGGGTGGGGTATATGCCCGGCCGTTTTTCCCTGTACCAGGACCTCACCGTAGCGGAGAATATGGAATTCTTTGCCACCATTTTTAATACTTCCATAGCAGCCAATTATGACCTCGTGAAGGACATCTATTCACAGATAGAGCCTTTTAGGGACAGGCGGGCCGGTAAGTTATCAGGAGGTATGAAGCAAAAGCTGGCCCTGAGCTGTGCGCTCATTCATCGTCCTTCTGTGTTGTTCCTGGATGAACCTACGACGGGTGTGGACGCTGTATCCCGTAAAGAGTTTTGGGAGATGCTGCGCAAGCTGAAACAACAAGGCATCACCATCCTGGTCTCTACGCCCTATATGGATGAAGCAAGCCTTTGTGACCGCGTAGCGCTGATACAGAATGGGAAATTATTATCGGTCAATAGTCCGGCTGGTGTACGGGCTGCCTTTGGTAAACCCCTGCTGGCAGTGAGGGCTACGAAAATGCTATCCCTGCTGAATGACCTGAAGCAATCCGGCGCTGTGGCAGATGCTTATCCCTTTGGAGAGTATCATCATGCTGTGATGCGCGGCAGTTATGATACGGAGCAATTGCGTCATTACCTGCAACAAAAGGGACATGAACAGGTAGAGATACAGGCGATAGAGCCGGATATAGAAGATTGTTTTATGGACCTGATGAAAAACTAATGCAACATGAATGAACAAATAGCCATAAAAGCGGATCACCTTACCAAACGTTTCGGCGACTTCACGGCCGTAGACGGGATCTCCTTTGAAGTGCAGAAGGGGGAGATATTCGGGTTCCTGGGCGCCAATGGCGCCGGCAAAACCACTGCCATGCGTATGCTGTGCGGACTTTCTATTCCTACCGGCGGTAAGGCTACGGTGGCCGGTTACGATGTATACAAACAAACAGAACAGATCAAGCGGAGCATCGGGTATATGAGCCAGAAGTTTTCCCTGTATGAAGACCTGACGGTGAAAGAGAATATCCGCTTTTATGCCGGCATCTATGGCAAGAGCGACGCTTTTATCAAGGAAAAAACAGCTTACCTGCTGCAGGAACTGCACATGGAAGGCGAGGCCAATAAGCTGGTGGGCTCCCTGCCCCTGGGATGGAAGCAGAAGCTGGCTTTCTCTGTAGCCATTTTCCATGAGCCGGAGATCGTATTCCTGGATGAGCCTACCGGCGGGGTAGACCCTGTGACCAGGCGTGAGTTCTGGAATATGATCTACAATGCAGCGGCCAAAGGCATCACCATTTTTGTGACCACCCACTATATGGATGAGGCAGAGTATTGTAACCGGGTATCTATCATGGTGGATGGACGCATTGATGCACTCGATACACCTACCCAACTGAAAAAGACATTGCAGGCGGCTTCCATGGATGAAGTGTTTTTAAAGCTGGCCCGGAAAGCAAAGCGTAATGCAGATTAAAAGTATTTACTGATATGAAACAGTTTCTATCATTCGTAAAAAAGGAGTTCTACCACATCGGGCGCGACAGGCGTACGCTGTTTATCCTGCTGGGTATGCCCATTATGCAAATCATCATTTTCGGATTTGCATTGACCAATGAGGTGAAGAACTCCAGGATTGCCATCCTGGACAATGCGCAGGATGTGGCTTCCACAGCCATCAGCAGTGAACTGGAAGCCAGCCGCTATTTTGATATTGCGCGCGACCTGCATTCCTATAAAGATATTGAAGCTGCCTTTAAGCAAGGGGCCATCAAACTGGCGGTGGTATTTCCCCAGCAGTTCAACAGCGACCTGCAGCATTTCAATACAGCCCAGGTACAACTGGTGGCCGATGCTTCTGATCCCAACGTGGCCACTACGCTAACCAACTATGCTACGTCGGTTATTATGGATTACCAGGACAGGATCACCAATGGCCGGCAATTGCCCTATACCATTAAAACAGAGATGCGGATGTTGTATAATCCGCAACTGAAAGGCGCCTACAGTTTTGTGCCGGGTGTAATGGCCATGGTGCTGATGCTGGTATGTACGATGATGACTGCCATTACGGTGGTGCGGGAAAAAGAAACAGGCACGATGGAGATCATGCTGGTATCGCCCGTGCGCCCGATGAAGATCGTAACGGCAAAGGCAGTGCCTTACCTGCTGTTGTCTATGATCAATATTACCAGTATCCTGTTGCTGAGTGTGTTTGTGCTGGATGTACCGATCAATGGGAGTTTATTGTTGCTGATTGCAGAAAGTATCTTGTTCATCCTCACCTCACTGGCACTGGGGCTGCTGATCTCTTCCTCTACCAACTCACAGCAAACGGCCATGTTTATTTCCTTAACGGGATTATTCCTGCCTACGGTGATGCTGAGCGGGTTTATGTTCCCGATCGAGAATATGCCTTTAGCCTTACGCATTATATCCAATGTAGTTCCTTCGAAGTGGTATTATGATATTGTGAGGTCGGTCATGATCAAAGGGCTGGGCATCTCAGCCGTATGGAAAGAAACGCTGATACTGGCAGGTATGACGGTTTTCCTGCTGGCGCTGGCTATTAAGAAGTTTAAAATAAGACTGGCATGAGAACTTTAAAATTCCTGCTGCAGAAAGAGTTCCGGCAAATCTTCCGTGATCCGGCCATCCTCCGCATCCTTTTTGTGATGCCCCTGGTGCAATTGATGATCCTGCCCCGTGCGGCGGACTATGAAGTGAAGAATATCAAGCTGAGCGTGGTAGATCATGATCATTCAGACTATTCGCGTCAACTGGTATCCAAGATCACTGCTTCGGGGTATTTCATATTGAATAATTATACTTCCTCCTATAAGGATGCTATGCATGAAGTGGAAAAAGACCATGCCGACCTGATCCTGGAAATACCAGCCTCCTTTGAAAAGACGCTGGTAAAGGAAGATGAGGCGCCTTTATTCATGGCGGTGAATGCGATCAATGGGGCCAAGGCCGGCCTGGGTTCTGCCTATCTGCGTGCCATTATCCAGGATTTTAACCGGGAGATAAGAATGGAATGGATCCAGTTTCCCCGCTTTAATCCTGAACTGAATGTAGCTGTTACTTCTTCCAACTGGTTCAATCCCTCCCTGAATTACCGTTATTTCATGGTGCCGGGTATCCTGGTGGTATTGGTAACGATGGTAGGCGCTTTCCTTACTTCTCTGAATATTGTAAAGGAGAAGGAGATTGGCACCATTGAGCAGATCAACGTAACGCCTATCCGCAAATACCATTTCATCCTTGGCAAGCTGATCCCCTTCTGGGTGCTGGGTATGGTGGTATTGAGCCTGGGCCTTATACTGGCAAGATTTGCTTATAATGTCATTCCTGCCGGCAGCCTGCTTACCATTTACGTATTCGCAGCCGTGTATTTGCTGGCGGTGCTGGGGTTGGGGTTGTTGCTTTCTACCTATACCGCCAATCAGCAGCAGGCCATGTTGCTGTCTTTCTTTATCATAATGGTGTTTATCCTGCTGGGCGGTCTTTATACCTCTATTGATAGTATGCCGGCCTGGGCGCAGGCTGTGACCAAGGTAAACCCGGTGGCCTATTTTGTAGAAGTAATGCGTATGGTGATCCTGAAAGGCAGCAGCCTGGCAGATATCAAACACCAGCTACTGATCGTCTTCGGCTTTGCGGTATTGCTGAATGGCTGGGCGATCATCAGCTATAAAAAGCGGGCGTAAAAGAAGAGGGGAATAGCGCCTGGCTATCCCCATACACCTCCTGCAATAGCTTTTTGAATATAAGTCGAAAAATCAGTTGCCTTGCGGCCTAAGGCTTTTTCTACACCGTCTGTTACATGCGCATTTCTGCCATCCAGTATTTCTGTGAATAAGTAAGTGAGCAGTGATGTGTATACTTTAGGAACATTGTATTCGTCCATCAGGGCTGCATATTCGTCCATAGATATGTGCTGGTATTGGATAGGCTTGCCGGTGGCGCGGGCAATTTCTGCTATTGCTTCTTTAAAGGTGAGCATGCGCGGTCCGGTTACCTCATACAAGGTGTTGGTGTGATTGTCGGTGGTTAAAGCTGCTATGGCGATCTCTGCAATATCATCTATGTCAATAAAGGGTTCTCTAACATTAGGTACAGGCAATGCCACATGACCGGCTGCAATGGGGTCGGCGAGATAGCCTTCACTAAAGTTCTGGCAGAACCAGCTTGCCCTGATGATGGTCCAGTTGAAGTTTGTATTCATAACGATCTGCTCGCACTGTTGTGCCTCCGGTTCACCACGGCCGGACAATAAGACCAGTTTCTTTACCCCACTTTTTGCGGCTGCTTTGGTAAAGGCAGTGATGGCTGGGACCGCTTCAGGAACAGCCAGATCTGGCACATAGGCTACATATACTGAATCAATATCCTGCAGGGCGGCTGGCCAGGTAGCCTCGTTGTCCCAGTCGAAAGGAATGGCTGCACCGCGGGAGCCTGCACGTACTGTCCAGCCATCTTTGGTAAGGCGGTTAAAAACCCTGCTGCCCGTTTTTCCGGTGCTACCGAGCACCAGTATCCTGTTTGTTTTGTTGCTTGTTGACATAGTATTTAATTTTCAACAAAGCTATTCCGGGCCGTACGGGGGAAATAGAACAAAACCGACAATGTTGGATGCGCGTAAACAAAGGGATGGTATATGAACTGTTCATTATGTGAAGCCCTGTTTTCTTTATCTGGCCGATGAATCGGAAGGCAAGCCGTTGCCCACCGGTAAAGGCCCGTTCAGGATCGTGGTGCCGGGTGAAAAGAAACCTGCCCGCAGCGGTTTCCAGGTTACGGAGCTGGTAGTACGCTTTGGGCGGGATGATTAGCCATGGCAGTGATAGCTCCTCATTTATTAATTATTAGTCCACCATACCGCTCTCTATTTTACATTTGCGCTCAAACTTGAACTATGGAATACAGACAATTGGGCGAAACAGACCTCCGGTTATCAGCTATTACCTTTGGGGCCTGGGCGATTGGCGGATGGATGTGGGGTGGGGCCGACAGGAAGGATGCGGTAAAAGCGATACAGGCTTCATATGCAGAAGGTGTTACTTCTATTGATACAGCGCCGGCTTACGGACAGGGATTGAGCGAAGAGATCGTAGCCGAAGCCATCCAAGGTATACCACGGGATAAAGTGCAACTGCTTACCAAATTCGGTTTGCGTTGGGACGTGAAAGAAGGGGAGTTCTTCTTCAAAAGCAAAGATGCAGCCGGTAATGACCTCGATATTTATAAGCTGGCTTCCAAAGCCAGTGTGATCAAAGAATGCGAAGACTGTCTGCGCCGGCTGAAAACAGATTATATTGACCTGTTCCAGATACACTGGGCCGATCCTTCTACTCCCATTGCCGAAACGATGGAAGCATTGGCCTTGCTGCTGCAGCAGGGTAAGATCAGGGCTGCCGGCGTATGTAATTATGCTGTGGAGCAGATGAAAGAGGCGGAGAAAACCATCAAGCTGGCTTCTGACCAGGTGCCGTATAGCATGGTGCTGCGCGATATTGAAAAGGAACTGGTGCCTTACGCTTTGGAGCATAAAAAATCCATCATTGCCTACAGTCCGCTGCAACGGGGCCTGCTTACCGGTAAGATAAAACCGGGTCATAAGTTTGGCGAAGGGGATACCCGGGAGAGCAACCGCTTTTATACACCAGAGAATATCACAAAGGTGAATGCCTTCCTGGATACACTAAGACCGCTGGCGGCAGAAAAAAAGGCCAGTCTGGCCCAGGTGGTGATCCGCTGGACGATTGAGCAACCCGCCATTACCGTAGCCCTGGTAGGCGCCCGGAATGCGGAGCAGGCGGTGCAAAATGCCAAAGCCATCGAAGTAAAACTTTCCAAAGAAGAGATCGGGTTTATTAATCAGCAGATCGCAAAAATGTAAATACTGCCTGTTATTAATAGGGAGAAGGGTGAATAACATGTTGTTATTCACCCTTCTGCATTGATAAAAAGGCCCGTTAACCAGAAAATAACGACCAGATAACATAAGTAAATGAATGTTCACTTATATTTGCTGTACGAATGAGAACAAGAGACACTGACAAGGAAGACCTGGTAAGGCAAAAGGCCATCGAAATGATTGTAAAAGAAGGCCTTGATGGGTTTAGCATGCAAAAGTTGGCCAAAGCGGCCAGTATTTCGCCTGCCACCCTCTATATCTACTATAAGGACAGGGAAGACCTGCTTCTGAAGTTGTGTCTTACGGTGGTGGATGAAATGATCGAGGTCAGCCTGGCGGGATTTGATCCTGAGCTTCCTTTTGCTGAAGGGATGGCGATCCAGTGGAAGAATCGCCTGGACTATTTTATGCGATACCCGATGGAAATGCAATTTATGGAACAGGTGAGGTATTCACCCTTGTTTGAAAAGGTGCACGAAGTCATTACTGCCAAATTTGGCAAGGTACTCGGACCCTTCGTCCATAAAGCAATCGTTAATAAAGAATTACGGGAGGTGCCTTTTGAAGTGTATTGGTCTGTAGCCTTTGCCCCCCTGTACCAGTTAATTAAGTTCCATAACCAGGGTGGCCACAAGAACAAGCATTTTAAGCTTACAGAAGAAGTGATGCAGCTTGCCCTGGAGATGGTATTAAAAGCCCTGAAGCCTTAAAACATTTGCCTGATTAAGTAAATGAATGTTCATTTTAACAATATCAACAGTACTCAATCGTCTTCCCGCACAGTGGGACTGCAGGTACTGGTATTCAAGACCAACTTGCGGCATAAGAAAGACCTGCGACAGGTAAGCCCTGTTTTAAATAGTGCGCCTGGCATTCTGAAATGGAATGTGGACCAGGCGGATGTTGACAAGGTTTTGCGCATTGAAGCCATGCAGTTGACAGAGGAAGACGTGATTACACTGGTAACGGGCGCCGGTTTTTGCTGTGAAGCATTGCCCGATTAATTAAACACTGATAAATTATAGCCATGAATCAGACGACGAAACAAGCCGTTCCAAAACCGTCCTTCACCCCTTATCAAACACTGGTTGTAGTAATACTGGCGCTGCTCCAGTTTACCATTATCCTGGATTTTATGGTCCTTTCACCGCTGGGTGTTATCCTGATGAAAGAATTGAGCATAACCCCTGACCAATTTGGGTGGGTAGTATCGGCCTATGCTTTTAGCGCCGGTATTTCGGGTATACTGGCGGCAGGTTTTGCCGATAAGTATGATCGTAAGAAGCTGCTGGTGATCTTTTACATTGGATTTTTAATTGGCACGGCTTTGTGTGCTTTAGCCAACGACTTCCATTCCCTGCTGATCGCCCGGATCGTTACCGGATTGTTCAGCGGGATAGTAGGTTCGGCCAGCATGGCCATCGTCACCGATCTATTCCCAGTCCAGATGCGGGGCCGGGTGATGGGTATTGTACAAATGGCATTTGGCGGCAGTCAGGTAATGGGTATCCCTATCGGTCTGTTGCTGGCCAATGAGCAGGGCTGGCATTTCGCCTTCTGGCTGATCGTGGTGTTCGGTTTTCTCCTAGGACTTGTGATCGTGTTCTATATGAAGCCAGTTACAGGGCATCTTCAACAGAAAGCAGAAAAAAATCCCCTGCAACACCTCGCCCACACCATCACAACAAGGCCGTACCTCGTTGGGTTCTTGGGTACTATGCTGCTGGCCACCGGTGGCTTTATGATGATGCCTTATGCCAGCGCTTTTACAGTTAATAATCTTGGTATCCAGCAAAAAGCATTACCCTGGTTATACTTCATCACCGGGATCTGTTCACTCATTATAATGCCGTTGATCGGCAAGCTGAGCGATAAGATAGATAAATACCTGATATTCTGTATAGGTACCGTTATCAGTATGGTCATGATCGGTATTTATACACATCTTGGCGTTATTTCGTTCACCACGCTGGTTATTATAAATGTCATCATGTTCTCCGGTATTATGTCGCGTATGGTACCGGCCACGGCTTTAACCAGTATTATACCGCAGCCGCAGGACAGGGGAGCTTATATGAGTATTAATTCTTCTGTGCAACAGGTATCAGGCGGTATTGCCGCTGTACTGGCAGGCTCTATAATTGTAGAAAACCCCAATAAGAGTCTGGCCCATTTTGATACCGTAGGCTATGTAACCATGGTAGCCATGGTGATAGCCGCCGTGATCATGTATTTTGTGAACCGGCAGATACAACAGAAAACGGGCAGCGGGACAAGCACAGGCCTGAAAGCCAAACCGATAGGGGAGGCGCTGGCGACGTAACTGGTTGCTTGTTACTGGTTGGCTGGTAAACTGGCAGCAAAATACCTCCGGAATTAGTTGTGTGTTAAGGAGTAGATAACAGATAGGTTTAATTTTTTTTGTATTCCGGGTTTCGGTAAATTAGGTAATGATTATTCCGCGTGGACGCAAAGATGCTGAGGGCTGGTAAACTAACACTTCTCGCTCGCTGCAACTTTGCCTTCCTGCGGCATTTTTTTAACCTAAAAATTGCTGTCGTATGCTTAAACTTTCAGAACTGCAACCCGGAGACATTGTAATGGCCGAGTATGAAGGCCAGCTGGTGGAAGGAACTGTAAAGGAACTGAACAAAGAAGACAAAGAGGTGTGCGTGGAAACAGCCGTTCAGGAATTCTGGTTTAAACCCGAACACCTTTTCCCCATCCCGCTATCCGAAGAGCAGTTGTTAAAACTTGGTTTTCAAAAGGTTGAAAGTGATAACGGTTCTGTTAAGTATAAGAAAGACTCCTTCCGGATCCTGTTACCCACCCAAGGCAATTTCAATGACCTCGAGATCTGGTGGCGGGAAGACCGCCGGCACCTGCGCCAGGCCATTCATGTGCATGAGCTTCAGAACCACTACTACCAGATGACCAAAGTAGAGCTCAATCCTGCCTGATTGTCAATGATTTTATACTTATTTTTGCCTGCTTTTAGGGCCATTCACGGAGGAGGGGAAAATTTTATGTTATTTTTTCTTAAATCCGCGTGATAATCCTATCTTTGCGCCTCCTTAAACGAATATGGGAAAACAACCGCTGATTAAACAAGATGGAGTAATTCTGGAAGCGCTGTCTAATGCGATGTTCAGGGTAAAGTTGGAAAATGGTCATGAAATATTGGCCACCATCTCTGGGAAAATGCGGATGAATTATATCCGGATATTACCGGGTGATAAAGTGGGAGTGGAGATGAGCCCGTATGATTTGTCCAGGGGAAGGATCATTTTCAGGTACAAATAAGAAAAAAGAAATATCATGAAAGTTCGTGCATCCATCAAGAAGCGCAGCGCCGATTGTAAGATCGTGAGGAGGAAGGGAAGGCTGTATGTGATTAACAAAAAGAATCCGCGCTTCAAGCAAAGACAGGGTTAATATTTATTGCCCATCTAAAATCGTAAATTAAAATTTCAAATCGAATATGGCTCGTATTGCCGGTGTAGACTTACCAAAGAATAAAAGGGGCGAGATTGGTCTTACCTATATTTTTGGTATTGGTCGTTCTACTGCTCAGTATATCCTGGGTAAAGCAGGTATTGATTACAACAAAAAGGTGCATGCCTGGAATGATGATGAACTGAATGCTATCCGTAACATCATTACCAATGAGTTTAAGGTAGAAGGTCAGTTGCGTTCTGAAGTTCAGATGAGCATCAAACGTTTGCTGGATATCGCCTGCTACCGTGGCTTACGTCACCGTAAAGGTTTACCGGTTCGTGGTCAGCGTACCCGTACCAACAGCCGTACAAGGAAAGGTAAACGTAAGACAGTGGCTGGTAAGAAAAAAGCAGCTAAGAAATAATGCCACAGAGGCACTGTTATCCGGTGTCTCTGTTTTCATATTTTGCCTGTTATTTATAATAACGGGCAGAAAGAGGCGCAACTTGTTGCGTCTCTACGAATTTGAATCAATGCCGGATCGCTACACAGCAGGAGGATTGGTTCAGTTCCGCCAAAAGCGGAATGATTTTTAAACGTAAAGATTACCTGTTAAACAATGGCAAAAGCAGCTAAACAACAAGCTACCAGCGCAAAAGCCGCTGCGAAGAAAAGAGTAGTAAAGATTGATGCTTATGGCGACGCACACATCGTGGCCAGCTTCAACAACCTGATCATCAGCATTACCAACAAGAACGGCCAGGTTATTTCCTGGAGCAGTGCCGGTAAAATGGGCTTCAAAGGTTCTAAAAAGAACACTCCTTATGCCGCCCAGATGGCTTCTGCTGATGCCGCTAAAACCGCTTTCGATGCGGGTGTTAAGAAAGTAGACGTTTTCGTAAAAGGCCCCGGCGCCGGTCGCGAAAGCGCTATCCGCGGATTGTCTCAGAACAGTATCGAAGTGGTACAGATCAAGGACGTAACCCCGCTGCCCCACAATGGCTGTCGTCCTCCCAAGAAAAGAAGAGTATAACCTGAAGTCTGAAGTCAGAGGTCTGAAGCAAACGCATCCGACCTCTGACTTCAGACCTCAGATTTCATAACAGGATGCCCGATTTATTTTTAAGATTTTTATTGATCAGGCATCGTCACCAAAAAATCAACTAAACAAATTATGGCACGTTACACTGGTCCAAAAACAAGAATCTGCCGCATTTTCGGCGAGCCCATTTTAGGTAATGGTAAATACCTGAGCAAGAACAGCAATCCTCCCGGCCAACATGGTCCTACCAAGAAGCGTAAGGCTCCGGGTGAATATGCCCTTCAGTTGAAAGAAAAGCAAAAGGCCAAATACACTTACGGCGTACTGGAAAAACAATTCCGGAAGACTTTCGAAGAAGCTAACCGTATCAAAGGTGTTACCGGTGAAAACCTCATCAAGTTGCTGGAAGCACGTCTTGATAACGCCGTTTACCGCCTTGGTCTGGCCGCTTCCCGTCCCGGCGCCCGTCAATTGGTTTCTCACAAGCATATCACCGTGAATGATGAAGTGGTGAATATCCCTTCTTTCCAACTGAAACCAGGCGATATCATCAGCATCAAGGAAAAGGATAAATCCAACACTTCTATTACCAGCCAGTTCCGTGGCAAGAACCAGAAGTTCTCCTGGCTCGACTGGAATGAAGGAGAGATGAAAGGTACTTTCGTAGCTTATCCTGAGCGTGAAAGTGTACCTGAGAACATTAAGGAGCAGTTGATTGTTGAATTGTATTCTAAGTAATCGTGAACCGTGACTGGTCTCCGGTCACCTGATCCGGTACGCTGAGTAGCAGCAATCCAAATTGTTCACCGTTTAAGGCGGCATCGTTGCCAAAGCCTTCAAACACGTAAAAAACAGAAATTTTAAAATATGGCCATTTTAAATTTCCAAAAGCCAGACAAGATCGTTTTACAGAAAGCAACGGAATTTGAAGCTCAATTCGAGTTTCGCCCGTTGGAACCCGGTTTCGGTGTAACCATTGGTAACGCCTTACGCAGGGTGTTGCTGAGCTCACTGGAAGGTTATGCCATCGTAGGTATCCGCATTGAAGGTGTAGACCATGAGTTTGCTACCATCAAGGGCATTACCGAAGATGTACTGGAAATCATTCTGAACTTAAAGCAGGTTCGCTTCAAAAAGAAAGTGGATCATGAAGTAGGTCAGGAAAAGATCACCCTGAGCATTAAAAACAAAGCTGAATTTACAGCCGGTATGATCGGAGAAGCTACTCAAAGCTTCGACATCATGAACCCCGATCTGCTGATCTGTACTTTAGATACTTCTGCCAAACTGGACATTGAACTGTCTGTTTCCAAAGGACGTGGTTACGTTCCTGCTGAAGACAACAAGGTAAAAGATGCTCCATTTGGTTACATCCCTACGGATGCCATCTTCACGCCCATCAAGAACGTGAAATACGCTATTGAGAACACGCGTGTGGAACAACGTACGGACTATGAGAAGCTGATCATGGATGTTAATACCGATGGTACTATCCATCCGGAAGAGGCGGTGAAACAAGCCAGCCGTATCCTGATCCAGCACCTCATGATCATCACCGACGAAAACATCACTTTCGACAACAAGGAAGACAAGAAAGAGGATGTGGTGGATGAGCAAATGCTGCAACTGCGTAAGATATTGAAAACACCACTGGAAGACCTCGATCTGTCAGTACGTGCTTTCAACTGTCTGAAAGCTGCCAAGATCAACTCCCTCAGCGAGCTGGTACAATATGAGCAGGAAGACCTGATGAAGTTCCGCAACTTCGGTCAGAAGTCACTGGCTGAAATTGAGCAGGTGCTGGCTGAAAGAGGTTTGCACTTTGGTATGGACCTGAGCAAACTGGGTTTGGATAAAGAAGAATTGTAATTTTTTAATAACAGTAGGCTGTAATTCCTGACACGGTACAGCCGGTAAAACTTAAAAGTCATGCGCCACGGAGACAAGATCAACAACCTGAGCAGGACGGCATCGCACAGAAAGGCGTTGCTGAGCAACTTAGCCTGCGAGCTGATATCCCACAAGAGAATCGTAACTACCCTCGCCAAGGCCAAAGCGTTGCGTACGTACATCGAGCCCCTGATCACCAAGGGTAAAGAAAATACTACTCACCAACGTCGTGTAGTATTCAGCTACCTACAGGATAAAGAGGCTGTTACTGAACTGTTCAGCACCATTGCCGAGAAAATTGGCGGTCGTCCCGGTGGTTATACCCGCATCATTAAGCTCGGCATCCGCCAGGGTGATAATGCTGAAATGGGGTTAATTGAACTGGTAGACTTCAACGAGATCTACGGTAAGGGTAAAACAGAGGCGAAAGAGCCGGCTAAGAAAACACGTCGTAGCAGAACCACCAAAAAGGCTGGTGATGCGAAGGCCGAAGATGCGAAATCCGAAGATAAAGCCGCTGAATAAGCATGATTCCGAACTCTTTTTATATCAAAGCCCCGCATATAAAGTGCGGGGCTTTTTTTGAATGTCCTATTGCCGGAAAGGCGGTAAGGCGTGAAGAAGGTAACGGCTGAGTTTCAATGCTTACCGTCTTCCCACCTGCCCGGTACAAACTGTGAACAATTTTAACTTCAAATACATCTAATAATTCTTTTCTTTGCAAAATTTTTCGATACACATGTCCACAACACAAAAACCTGCTGTTCTGTTATTGGCGGATGGTACCGTTCACTTTGGTAAAGCCTTTGGAAAGATTGGTACTACTGCCGGGGAAATTTGTTTTAATACCGGTATGACCGGATACCAGGAAGTGTTCACTGATCCCAGCTATTATGGCCAGATCATTATCATGAACAATGTGCATGTTGGTAACTATGGTACCAAGGATACCGATGTGGAGTCGGGCAGTGTGAAGATCCGCGGTCTTATTGGCCGTAACCTCGAAGAGCAATATTCCCGCAAGCAGGCCAATGCCTCTCTGGAGCAATACCTGCAGGATAATAACATCGTTTGCATCGAAGAAATTGATACCCGTGCCCTGGTAACCCATGTACGGGAAAAAGGCGCCATGAACTGTATCATCTCTTCTGAGATACTGGATGTGGAAGAGCTGAAGAAAGAACTGGCTAAAGTGCCCAGCATGGAGGGTCTTGAACTGGCCAGCTATGTAAGCACCGAAAAGCCTTATACCATGGGTGATGAGGCCACTGCTGCTGTAAAAGTAGCGGTGATGGATTATGGCACTAAAAAGAACATCCTGCAGTGTATGGTTGACAGGGGCGCTTTTGTAAAAGTATTTCCTGCCAAAACGCCGATCAGTGAATTAAAGCAATTCAATCCCGATGGTTACTTCATCTCCAATGGCCCCGGAGATCCTTCTGCCATGGATTATGCAGTAGCCACTGTAAAGGAAATACTGAAGGAAAGCAAGCCTACTTTCGGTATCTGCCTGGGCCACCAGTTGCTGGCATTAGCCAACGACATCGAGACCTTTAAGTTGCACCACGGTCATCGCGGACTGAACCACCCCGTGAAGAACCTGGTAACGGGTAAATGCGAGATCACTACCCAGAATCATGGTTTCGGTGTGAACCCGGAATCGGTGAAGAAAGCCAAAAATGTGGAAATCACCCACGTGAACCTGAATGATGAATCCATTGAAGGTATCCGCCTGAAAGATAAACCAGCCTTCTCCGTGCAATACCACCCTGAAGCAACGCCAGGCCCGCACGATAGCCGCTACCTCTTTGATGACTTCATCAACCTGGTAAGAGAGCATAAAGTAGTAAAAGTTAAAGTGAATTTTTAAAGAAGGATCATACTTATAATGTAACGAAAGGGTGTGTAGCCTTCCAAAGGCGGCTCACCCTTTCGCTCTTTTCACGTAAATGCAGTATTTTTAGCCGGCAAACTATCGTATGAAGATCGCAATCATCAATGGGCCTAATCTTAACCTGCTGGGCAAAAGAGAGCCGGGTATTTATGGCAGTATGTCTTTCGAACAGTATTTCGAAGAACTCAAGCAACAATACCCACAGGCAAACCTGCATTATTACCAAAGTAATGTAGAAGGGGAGCTGGTGAATGAGATACAGCGGGTAGGGTTCGACTATGATGGCATCATCATTAATCCTGCTGCCTATACCCATACTTCCGTAGCCATTGGCGATGCCATTGCGGCTATTAAAGCACCCGTCGTGGAAGTACATATCTCCAATGTACATGCACGGGAAGATTTTCGCAAGCTATCCCATGTATCTGCTAAAGCAGCAGGCAGCATCTTTGGCCTGGGGCTGAAGGGGTATGAACTGGCGTTGCAATACCTGCTCAACAGGAAATAACCCATTACAGGAATACCCGCATCATAAGGGCATAACCATGGTCTTCTTTGGCATCATCCAGCTTGCGGATAATGTGCAGGCCGTTGGCTGTCCATATCTTAAAAATATCACCCTTTTTGCGCCTGGAGAGCTCTTTTTCTATCTGCGGTATCAGCGAGCCCCTCACAACCCATCCCAGGTCGCCTTTGGTGGCCGCTTCCCCACCCATGGAATAAGCCTGGGCCATATCTTCGAAAGTGGTGCTGCCCTGCCTGATACGCAGCATGATATTATCGGTCAGGGAGTCCGCAATACGCCGGGTAAATACAGAGGTGTCCAGGAAGATCTGAGCAATATGATTAAAGGTGGCGGGTGCTTTGGCCAGGATCTGTACCAGTGTCTTCCCATTATTATAAGGGCCGTATACTTTACCCACTTTGCCATGATAGCCCAGGCTATCCGGCAGGCCTATAAACCGGTTGGTGCCGCGGATAACGATCGTATCAATTACAAACCTTTTCTTCAACACATCTTTTACGTACAGCGGGCTATTGGTAGCCTTTTCCAGCTCTGCCTTGATCTGGGTTACTGTTTTCTTTTGTGCAAAGGTGGTGGTGCTACCAATAAGGATTAATAATAAAGCGATCAGCGGTTTCATTCACCTAAAGATAATAAAAGACGAAGACCTGACAGGTTTCGCCGGCTGAGTACCCGGAAAACCTGTCAGGTCTTATTCAGGATTCTTTTACAATGATTCCTTGATATCCTGCATCAATCGCAGGGCAATATTGTTGGCGGTCGTTTCAAAATTACTTTCCGCATAGATGCGGATAATAGGTTCGGTATTGGAAGTACGGAGATGTACCCAATCACTATCAAATTCAATCTTCAAACCATCCTCTGTATTCACAGGCTGGTTTTTATACTTCTTTTGGATACGCTCAAAAATGGCTTTCACATCAATGCCATTTTCCAGTTCAATCTTATTCTTGGAAATAAAATAGTCGGGATAGCGGGTGCGGAAAGACTTCATGCCATTCTTGTGTGTAGCAAGAGAACTCAAAAACAAACCGATACCGATCAGTGCATCACGGCCATAATGGAAGTCAGGAACAATGATACCGCCGTTGCCTTCGCCGCCAATCACTGCTTTTACTTCTTTCATTTTCGTCACCACATTCACTTCACCCACTGCCGAAGGAAAATATTCACCCCCATGTTTAAGGGTAACTTCCTTGAGCGCTTTCGTGCTGCTCATATTGCTCACGGTATTGCCTACCTTCTTGCTCAATACATAATCGGCCACTGCTACCAGTGTGTATTCTTCTCCAAACATGCTGCCGTCTTCACATACAAAGCAGAGGCGGTCTACATCCGGGTCCACGGCAATGCCGAAATCGGCTTTGTGCTTGCGGACTGCATTGCTTAGCTCAGTGAGGTTTTCCGGCAGGGGCTCCGGATTGTGGGCAAACTTACCGGTTACTTCTTCATTCAGCACCACGACATTTTCTACACCCAGCGCTTTGAGCAGGGGAGGGACAAATAAGGCGCCGGTAGAATTGATCACATCTACGACGGCCTTGTATTTCTTTTTACGGATATCTTCTGCATTCACCAGCGGATAGTTCACCACCGCATCAATATGTTGCTGCAAGCTGGTTTCGTGCAGGGTATAAGTGCCCAGTTTATCTACGGAGGTAAAAGTAAAATCTTCTTTGCTGGCTTTTTCCAGTACAATAGCGCCATCTGCTGCACTGATAAATTCACCCTGCTCATTCAGCAGTTTCAGGGCATTCCATTCTTTGGGATTATGACTGGCTGTAATAATAATACCGCCGGCAGCTTTTTCCCATACCACTGCCAGCTCAACGGTAGGCGTGGTAGAGAGGCCAACATCTACTACGTCAATGCCCAAACCGGTGAGTGTATTTGTCACCAGTTGTTGTACCATGGACCCACTGATGCGGCCATCGCGGCCAATAACTACTTTACGGTTGGAACCTTTCTCCAGCAGCCAACTGCCGAAAGCAGCGGCAAACTTTACAACATCCAGCGGCGTTAAATTGTCTCCGCTTTTACCACCAATTGTTCCACGAATACCTGATATGCTTTTGATCAATGCCACAGTGCCAAGGGTTTTTATCAGTTACAAAAATAGGGTGTTTGCTACTATGCAGAGATTACCACTTGTGGGTATTTTACAGGATATGATTACAAATTGTAATGATACAGCATAAATTGAAAGCTAATCACAACCAACCAAACAACAGGATGGGATGGACATGCTTAGGAAGCGGGAAATTAAGGAAAGAAACACATATATAACCAAATTGTGGAAAATGAAGCCTTAAAAACCAGCAAACTGCGAATCCCCGTCGTCTCCATGCCTCGTTGCTATTGTGTCTCAATGCTTTTTCTTATTATTCAGCAACAGGTATTTGGCCGTTTCATGGAGCGCCTCGGTCAGCGTACGCATCTCATCAGTAACGGCTTTTGTTGCAGGATCTTTACCGGGTATGGAATTGTCCACTACCGATAACAATTCTTCCTTACCTGTCTTTAACAGACGCCGGTAAAAATAATTGCCTTTTATCACACCGGTAATATTATTATCGGGTTCGAAGATAAACGCAAACGAATGCGTAGTCGAATCCAACAGGTCTCTTCCCAGGGTAGTATTGGTATAAGGAATATTGGCAAGTCCTGCAATAGTAGGCAATACATCCACCTGTGAGCAAATATTACCCGTGCGGCGTGGAGCTACCAGCGAAGGATTATATATCAGTAACGGTACATGCATGGTAGTAAGGCGTTGTGCTGTCCAGGCCTCGGGAAACATGGTGCCTGCATTGCCTGGTATGCCATGATCACCGATAAATACAAACAGGGTATTGCTGAAATATTTTTCTTTACTGGCTGCTTCCATGAATTTCTGGTAAGAGAAATCGGTATAGCGGAATGCATTCAACTCATCCAGGTTCTCAAAACCATGTTGCCGCAATGAATCTACCGGTATATTCACTTTTTTAAATGCCTCCTGGTCTTCTTTGGGAATCGTATACGGCCGGTGATTATCTGCCGTCTGGATCACGGCAAAGAAAGGTTTCGTTTGTGTAGCCAGTATTTTATTCGATTCCAGGAAGAGGTTTTTATCGCTGATACCCCATACATCAACCGTGGGTGATTTGAAATCTTCTCCTTCATACAATTTTAATCCGGCAATATTATTAGTTAGCAGGCCCCGCACATTGGCCCAACTGGCGCTGCCACCCAGGAAATAGAATTTCTCATAACCGGTGAAATCATTAATAATGCTATGCTGATCTACTGCTCCCGGATTACGACTGGCTGTTCTGGGCATTTCCACATCCGGAATACCGGTGATGGTGGCCCATACGCCACGGGCGGTACCATAGGTAGGAGTGAAGCAATGGTCAAAAAAGAGCCCATTGCGGCAAAGGCTATCAAAGAAAGGAGTGGTACGCAACGGATTACCCCACATGGAGCTTTTATAGGCGCTGAATGATTCACAGATCACCAGTACAACATTGGGCTGTGCCGTAAGCGCCCCGGCATGGGGAGTTGCCTTCCGGGCATAATTCGGTTCGGAACCAGCGGCCGGCGGCAGGTTATAGTACTTCGCTATTACAGGGTACAGCGACTTCACCTTCTTCTCATCATACGTATTGCGGAACTTCAGGGTGTTGAAAAAGGATTCAAAGGGATTCAGGGCCAGGTTGGCCTTATAATCGTTGCCCAGGGCAAAGGCGTCGCTCCACCGCAAAGGGTATTGGTCAAACCGGCCGAAAATAAAAAAGCCCAGTACCAGGAAAGCCACCGTAAAGCTGGCAATCCTTGTTCTTTTGGTTACCGGCTGCGGGCGGTTGTTGACACGCCGCCAGGCCCGGCGGATAAACCACATGATCATCCAGGTGCTTACCAATAAGCCCATGATAAGGCGTACCACGGGATACGATTGCCATACCATGTTCAGGGAAATACCGGCGTCCTGCAGGTAATTGAGCACGCTGGCATTCAACCGCTGTACCAGGTAGGCATAGTGGGCAAAATCTACCACAAACAGGAACAGGCAGAGGAACACCACGATGTACAGGACCACCACCCAGATCTTTCTTCCCCGCGGCTGAAGGAAAGGATGGAGCCAGGGGATACTGCCGAGCAACAGCATGCACAACAGCAGAATGGAGATGGTGCGGAGATCATACCGTAAGCCGAGGAAAAAAGCATGGCCAAGCTCAGCCATTGAATTCCCTTGTTTATTGAAAAACAGGTAAAGACTAAAACGCATCAGGGTAAACAGGATCAACAGGATCAACCCTGTCCATAACATCCAGCGGATGAGCGCTGGTAACGTTACAATTCGCTTCATTACAATGAAATAAGCGCTAAAATTAAGGGAATTCTGTGTTTTCTTTATTTTTGTTACTATGATATTTGATCCCGCCGGCGGCCTGTTGACATTCTGGCAACACATACAACCTTTTGATACATGGCTGCTTACTCATATTAACCAGGACTGGAGCAGTACATTTTTGGATACCGTACTGCCGTATATGCGTGAAACCTTGTTCTGGATACCCCTGTACCTATTCCTGGTGCTCTTTGTAACCATGAACTTTGGGTGGAAGGGACTTTGGTGGCTGCTGGGCTTTGTATTGACTGCAGCCCTGGCTGATATTGTCAGCAGCCAGCTTATCAAACAGAACATTATGCGGGTGCGTCCCTGCCAGGACGGTGCGGTGGCGCAACATATTCGCTTTTTCATCAATTATTGCCCCCGCAGCTCCAGTTTCACTTCTTCCCATGCCTGCAGCCATTTTGCACAGGCCATGTTCTTCTTTCTCACCCTGCGCAGCGTAATAGGCAAATGGGCCGGCCTGTTCTTTGGCTGGGCCTTTGTAGTTGCCTATACACAGATATATGTGGGGGTACACTATCCTTTTGACGTATTTTGCGGCAGCCTGATAGGTTGCGGTATCGGTTTTGCTACCGGTAAATTATTTAATAACAAGATCGGAATACTTAGTTTAGCTTAGTCAAATTAATAGCCCTACATGGCAGAGATTTTTATAATACTTGGATTAATATTACTGAACGGATTATTTTCAATGGCAGAGATTGCGCTGGTTTCATCCCGTAAAGCCAGGCTGGAATCGCAGGCGAATAAGGGCGACAAACGGGCGCAGGAGGCTTTAAAACTGGCTAATCATCCCGATCATTTCCTTTCTACCGTACAGATCGGCATTACCCTCATCGGTATCTTAACGGGTGTATACTCCGGTGAACAATTAAAGACCGACCTCGTTGTCTATATCAACCGGTTTGAATCCCTCCGGGAATACAGCAATGGCATCGCTACCACGATCCTCGTTATCCTCATTACCTATTTCTCCTTGGTATTGGGCGAACTGGTGCCTAAACGCATCGGTCTGTCCAGGCCGGAAGTGATTGCCAAACTGGTAGCAGGGCCTATGCGGATAGTAAGCATCATTACCTATCCCTTTATCTGGCTGCTGACCAAATCCACGCAGGTCATTGTAAGCATTTTACGCATCAAGGCAAAGGACACGCATGTTACAGAAGAAGAGATCAAGGCCATCATCAGCGAGGGTACCGAACAAGGCACCATTGAGGAAGCGGAACAGGAGATCATTGAACGCATCTTTCACCTGGGCGACCGTAATATCACTTCCCTGATGACGCACCGCAGTGATATCATCTGGTTTGATGTAAATGATAATGAGCAATCCATTAAAGATAAGATCGTAACGGAACCCCACTCGGTATATCCCATCTGTGAAGATGACCTGGACAATATCAAAGGCATGGTATCTTTAAAAGATATGTATGTGACCAATGATCTTACCTTGTTTAAGCAGATCATGAAACCTGCCCTTTTTGTACCGGAGAACGTTACCGCCTATAATGTATTGGAGAAATTCAAAGCTACCCGTAACCATGCCTGCTTCATTGTAGATGAATATGGCAGTGTGCAGGGAATGATCACCCTGAATGATATTCTGGAAGCCATTGTAGGAGGTATGCCTGAAGTGGATGATGCCGATTATGAAATTGTGGAGCGACAGGATGGTTCTTACCTGGTTGATGGGCAGATACCTTTCTATGACTTTCTTTCACGTTTTGAAAAAACGGAATACATGCATGAAGGCGAGCAGGAATTTGATACGCTCGCGGGATTCATACTGCACAAACTGGAACGTATTCCCCATACCGGTGATACCCTCGAGTGGGAGGGCTTTCGCTTTGAGATCATAGACATGGATGCCCAGCGTATTGATAAAGTGCTGGTCAACATTTCTGATGAGATCAAAGAAGAAATGGAAGAAGATTAGCAACAGCGTATTTAACTACTATATATAAAGGAATATTTGATGTATATCAAACTGCTACTTCGCTGAAATACAGGCGGGTGGCTTATTTGCTGCGATCCATCACCTTGCCTCCTGCGAGTTTTCCTGCCTTTGCAGTAAAAATACGGTTTTAACATTTCGATCACTTCTACGCTTGATCCATTACCAAAATGGCACCATCTTTGACTTCATCGATCCGTTGAACAAACCACAAAAGTCTAACTTATGAAAAACGCGATCAAATACCTGATGGTCCTTTTGGTGCCTGTGGCAGCAGCAACGGCGTGTAAAAAAGATGTCAGTGAGGCCGATGATACGCCGGAGGGAGGTAAGCCACCTGTAACGAATGCCTACAATAATGTGGTAGAAACAAAATCACCCATTCAAAAGGGTATTACGGTGAATGTGAATAGTAATATCGGCGGTTACCACCAGGCGTTACCTTACCTGTACGACAGCACTACCAAAAGATATCCTTTATTGGTATTCATTCATGGTGTGGGCGAATTGGGCAATGGCGCTTCCCAACTTCCTAATGCCGGTAACATTGGTGTGGCAAGGCTTATCAAAGACAAAAAGTTTCCCGCCAACTTTAAAGTAAAGGATAAGAACTATTCTTTTATAGTCATATCACCGCAGATCAAAGTATGGGATTATAAGACCGTTGCCAAAGATGTAAATGATATGATCAGCTATGCGATCAGCAAATACCGGATTGATACTACCCGCATGTATGTAAGCGGGCTGAGTATGGGGGGAGGATATACCTGGGATTATGCTGGTGCTTATGCCAGCCGTATAGCAGCAATAGTGCCTATTTGCGGAGCATCAGGGCCTAATGATACCAAGGCAAAGAATATGGCCAATGCAAAACTGGCGGTGTGGGCCTTTCATAATGATGATGATCCCACTGTGGCTTCCAGCAATTCAAAAGGCTATGTGAGCAAGATCAATGCGCTGAATCCGGCCATTCCCGCGAAGCTCACCTTGTGGCCTACCGGCGGGCACGATGCCTGGACAAAAGCCCTTAACCCGACTTATAAGGAGAATAATATGAATATATACGAGTGGATGCTGCAATACAGCAGGTCCAAATAAGAAGAACACCCTATAACCATTCAATCAATAAGATTAATCAATTGACCTTGGGAAACGCAATGGTGCAGCACAAAGGTATATTGTTAAGGCTCTGATAATATATTCAAGTGCTGTACCTTCTTTTTTAAAATTCAAACTTCGCTTCTTTATCCGGGTAATTCAGCCTTGTACTCTTCCTGTTTCCGCCCACACTCACATGCATCAGGTTGAGCTGTTTATCATAAGCCTCATACAAAATGCTGTTATTCACTTCCACCTTTTTGGGGGCTGCAGGCGCCGCCACCTGGAAATAGCTCCATACAGCGTCATTTTCCCGTTCAAAACCTACAAATTCCAGCGTCACTTCCTTCCCATCCAGTTTTATAATCAGCCGTTTGCGGATATATTCCGCTACCTGGCGGTCCGTTTCGGCCTTGTCTTTGGGGTTGAACAGATCTACCTTTTTGTTGTGGATAGTGGTCAGGGTCTTCTCGAAATCGTCCGTAAAGATCTTACAGCTTACTTCCAGGGTCTTATCGGTTGCATTGTGGTTGATTTCGGTAACACTCACATACAACGGATGGTCTTCAGCAGGAGCGGGGGAGTGCGGGCCTGTGCCGGTAAGTATACCAGCCCACAGTATTAACCACTTATAGAGGTGTAGCGCCATTAACATCATAAATTTTTCTGTTACAAATCTCTTAATTATTTTGTAACCCGTCTGGTTATATGCAAGATTTTACTTTTTATTTTCAGTTGGGCATTGAACACATCCTTACCCTGGATGCCATGGATCACATCCTGTTTGTGACTGCCCTGTGCCTGCGGTATCTGTGGAAGGACTGGAAGAAAGTGGTGATCCTGGTGACTGCTTTTACCATTGGACACTCTATTACATTGGCATTGAGCGCACTGAATTATGTAAACTTCCCGACCGACTGGATTGAGTTCCTGATACCGCTTACCATTGCAGCCACCTGTATCAATAACATTACGCAACCTGCTTTTAACCAGGAAAAGCGTTTGCCATTGATCTATTTCTTTGCATTGTTCTTTGGGCTGATACATGGCCTTGCTTTCGCAGGGCAGTTTTTGAGCCTGGAAGGAAAGGAAGGGCTCGTATCCCACCTGCTGGCTTTTAACATTGGTATTGAGGTTGCGCAATTACTGGTGGTGGTATTCATATTATTCCTTTCCTGGATAGTAGTGCAGTTATTGAAAATATCCAGGACAGGCTGGTTGCGCACCGCATCCGCGGTCATATTGGTATTTTCACTGATTTGGGCATATCAAAGATTCCCGCATAATAAAAACACACATGATGAGAAAATCACTGCTCGTGGGAGTAGCATTCGCCGGTTTGTTTAGTGTGGCTTATGGACAGAACATACAAAACAACCCCGGATCTAACCACGGTAACAAATTTGAACAATTGGGCACCATTCTGCCTACGCCCAATGAGTACCGCACAGCCAGTGGCGCCCCCGGCCCCAAATACTGGCAGCAGCGCGCTGATTATGACATTAAATGCGAGCTGGATGAAGCAAACCTGAAATTGACCGGTAGTGAGCTCATTACCTATTTCAACAACTCGCCCAACACGCTCACTTATCTCTGGCTGCAGTTGGATGAGAATGAGCACAGCACCGTAAACAATGCCAATTACCAGAACAGCCGCACCATGCCTTCGCAGATCAATACGGCGATGGTGGATCAACTGGAAGCTGCAAGGATCGACAATGGCTATGGATTTATCATTACCAAAATGGTGGATGCGCTGGGTAAATCCCTGAAGTACACCATCAACAAAACCATGATGCGGGTAGAACTGCCTGCTCCCCTCAAGCCGGGGCAGAAGTTTGCCTTTACCATCAACTGGCATTATAAAATATCCGACCGTCTGTCTATGGGCGGTCGTGGCGGTTATGAATATTTCCGCGAAGATGGCAACCACCTCTTCACCATGGCGCAATGGTATCCGCGTCTTTGCGTATACAGTGATGCGGTGGGTTGGCAAAACCACCAGTTTACCGGCAGAGGAGAGTTTGCCCTCACCTTCGGCAACTTTAAAGTACAGATGACCGTTCCTGCCGACCATGTGGTGGGCAGTACCGGTGAGTGTACCAACTATGCACAGGTATTGACGCCTGCGCAATTGGGCCGCTGGACAAAGGCCCAGGCTTCCAAAGAGCCCGTGGAAATAGTAACACTGGAAGAAGCTAAAAAAGCAGAGGCACAAAAAAGCAAAACCAAAAAGACCTGGATCTTCAAGGCAGATAATGTGCGCGACTTTGCCTGGACAGCCTCCCGCAAATTTGTATGGGATGCCATGCCCACCTTTGTAGAAGGCAAGAAAATAATGTGTATGAGCTTTTATGGCAAAGAGGCTTATGGTTTATACCGCAAGTTCTCTACCAAGGCTGTAGCCCATACCATCCGCAGCTATTCCAAATTCACCATTCCTTATCCTTACCCGGTGGCGCAGAGCATTGAAGCGGCCAATGGTATGGAATACCCCATGATCTGCTTTAACTATGGCCGTACAGAAAAAGATGGCTCTTATACAGAAGCTACCAAATATGGTATGCTGGGGGTGATCATCCATGAAGTTGGCCATAACTTCTTCCCTATGATCATCAACAGTGATGAGCGCCAGTGGAGCTGGATGGATGAAGGGTTGAACTCCTTTGTAGAATACCTCACCGAAGAATTGTACGATAACAAATTCCCCATACGTGGTAAGGGGCCAGCCTGGGCTATCGTAGATTACATGCGCCTGCCCAAGAACCAACTGGAACCGATCATGTCCAACTCTGAGAATATCATTGGTTTTGGCCCCAATGCTTATACCAAGCCTGCTACGGGATTGAACATGCTGCGCGAAACCATCATGGGCCGTGACCTGTTTGATTATGCTTTCAAAGAATATGCACGCCGCTGGGCCTTCAAACATCCTGAACCTGCCGACCTGTTCCGCACCATGGAAGATGCTTCCGGCGAAGACCTCGACTGGTTCTGGAGAGGTTGGTTCTTTGGCACTGATGCCTGCGATATTGCGTTGGATACCGTGAAATACTTCAAAGCGGATGTTTCCGTTGATCCTACTGTACAAAAGGAAGGTGCCACCAGCACACGTAAACTGGAGAAGCCGATGGCTTCCTTGTTCGATACAGATGTCTCCAAACAACGCAACCGGGATGACAAGAAGATTGAATTCCTGACCGACCAGGACACTACCTTGCGCGATTTCTACTGGCGTTATGCCCGTGGTCTTGAGCCATATGATACCACCAGTTACCAGGTGCCTGTAGTCTCTTCTATAGAAGCGGCTGATGCGGCTGCAAAGCAAAAAGTAGCGGGTAAACATTTCTATGAGCTTACTTTCAGTAACAAGGGCGGACTGGTAATGCCCATCATTGTGGAATGGACATTTAAAGATGGCACAAAGGAAATAGACCGTATACCTGTACAGGTATGGCGCCTGAATGAACAAAAAGTGACCAAGACTTTCATGAAAGACAAGGAAGTGGAATCTGTGAAGCTGGACCCCCTGCGTGAAACAGCCGACATCAATGAAGGCAACAATACCTGGAATACCATCGCTGCTCCTTCCAGGTTCACGGTGTTTAAACAAAAACAACAGGCCCGCGGACAATCATCCGGCATCAACCCGATGCAAAAAGCAGAAGAGAAGAAAAAAGCTTTCTAAGTAATAAACTGATTTTCTGAAAAACGCCCTCGCTTATGCGGGGGCGTTTCTTTTAGGCAGGGACAAAAAAAATCGTCAGGGCAACCAGGCCCGACGATTTGATATATTTATACTACTGTATTAGTGGCAGGCCTTAGCACATAAGCTTACAAAGGCAAACAATACAGGTATTACCCATACTAAGAGAAAATTTTTGCTCATGGTTATTTTTTTAAGGTATTTGGAGCGATGTAAAGATACGACCCGCCTTCCGGTCCTTCCTTACCGTTTATCCTGCTTTCCGGTAAACGGCTATGGTTGTTTTTTATCATGTGTTGGGGGCAGGTTATCAGTTTTTTTCTTACGGCCACTCTCCTTCAATGCCTGGTCTATGATCCATTCCAGTTGACCATTCACACTGCGAAACTCATCCCCGGCCCATTTCTCCAGGGCCTTGAACGTTTCTTCATCAATACGTAGTACAAAGTTTTTCTTACTACTCACAGCGATCCGATTTTATAATGCTTCATCATTTCACGGGCTATTGATACAGCGTACCGGTATTCAGAATAGGTTGTGCGCCCCGCTCACCACATAATACCACCATCAGGTTACTCACCATGGCCGCTTTCTTTTCTTCATCCAGCGTTACGATCTGCTTGCGCGACAGTTGCTCCAGTGCCATTTCCACCATACCTACAGCGCCTTCTACAATCTTCGTACGGGCAGCTACAATGGCAGTGGCTTGCTGGCGTTGCAGCATGGCGCCTGCTATCTCGGCTGCATAAGCGAGGTGGCTGATCCGGGCCTCTTTCACCAGGATGCCGGCAGGAGATAAACGTTCATTCAATTCCTTTTCCAGCATTTCATTCACTTTCTCGCCCCCATCACGCAGGGTAATCGCTGCAGTTTCATCTTCCATATGATCGTACGCGTAGGTGGTAGCCAGGTGACGGATAGCTGCTTCACTTTGCACCTTTACATAATGATCGTAATGCTCTACCTCAAAGGCTGCTTTATAAGTATTATTCACCTGCCATACGATCACGGCTGCAATCTCAATAGGGTTCCCCATCTTGTCATTTACCTTCAACCTGGTGCTTTCCAGGTTCTCCGCCCGCAGGGAGATCATTTGTTTCTTAAATAAGGGATTTACAAACAACAAACCATTCTCTTTCACCGTACCCACATACTTACCAAAAAAGGTGAGCACACGGGAGTGGTTGGGGCTGATTACAATAATACCCAGCGACAGGTACAGGCAGGCAAAAAAAGCCAACAGGCCATATACAATAAGATAGGTGGAAAAAAAGTAAATAGCAGCAATAAACAGCAAAAAGGACAACAGCAGAGCCAGGAATCCCGACATGGGTTTAATGATCTTTTCCATATAAAGAAGTGTTTAGGATGATATCAATATGATATCAAATCTACATCATGGCGGCAGTAGCCCAAACAGAACCTGTACCAACGGAAAACTTTCCCATATAAGCGGAAATTACCCGATCGGGCCCGGCGGGATGAAAAGCGGCGCCATCAGGGGCTCAGAAAGCAGGCAAAAAACTTAATTGTAGGCCAGGTACATATAATTGAAATATTAATTTGACATGAGCTACAGAGAACGTTACGAGAACATTCAGAGGAACTACAGAGAACATAAGGAGAATGCTATCTTGGGATTATGTAGAGATTATCAATGGATTACCCGTAGCATACCAGGGGGTTCCGACATCCATACACCAAACATTAGGGAAGGTCTGAGGCCAGTACCCTATCAATTACCCGTACTTCCGTCACGGAATCTCACCTTCTTTTTGCCGGCATTCTTCTTTTCAAAGTCCAGCACCTCTTTGGGCTTGGTTACCTCTTTTTTGGCGGTGGGGGCTGCGGTAGTGGCTTTTTTATCCAGTTCACCCAGTGTATAGCTTTCTGTGCGGGTGGTGACTGCACCGGTCTCCGAATAATCATAATATTTCCAGGTGCCATGGCGCAGGGAGGCGCCCTCATTCTTTACGATCACCGTGCGGTAGGTATCAAACTTATCAGGGTCCTCTATCAGGAGGGTATCATACAACTTATCGGGATTGATCGCTTTCCATCTTTGTTCTAGCCTCAGTTCACCGTGTTTATTGTAATAACGGCATACGCTGTCCTTTAACCCCCATTTATAAAACTCTACTCCCACCAGGTCGCCCATCAGGCTGAACAGGCGCCATTCACCATCCTTTCGGTTATGTGTATACCATCCTTCTTCCTCATATCCGGGCTCGCCACGAACCGATTCATACCGGTTTATCCAGGGGCCTTGTTTGCGCCCGATCACATCAATGCGGTTCAGGGTATCACCATTGGCATTGATCTTATAGTCCTTCCACTGCGAAAAAGCATTCGCAGAAAAGAATAATAATATAAAAGTTATCCAACGCATTGAAAGGGATTTAATGGTGATAAAGCGCCATAAACCGGCAATTATAACGCCAAAGTTCCTTATTTCATTGCAAACAAAACCATAAAGCTGCTGGTCCGGCCGGGGCTGGTTATACAGGGTGACCGGGCCCTTTTTCCCTTGATAATCCATTGATTTACTGGACAATTAACCTGTTTTTACTATTTAATAATTACGCTCACTTATTGAATGTTTTCTATCAATACTTTTTAATTCTTAAAAATTCATTAGTAATCTGGTTGTTTCTATGAGGAATTTGCAATACCACAAATGGGGATATTTCAATGTAAAATATTTCGGAATTTTGCGCCCCATGAGCACTTCACGTATTTATTTCGACAATGCAGCCACCACAGCTCTCGATCCACTGGTACTGGAAACCATGATGCCTTACCTCACTGAAAAGTTTGGTAATCCATCTTCCATCTATTCCTATGGCCGCGAGACGAGGTTGGCCATTGAAACTGCCCGTAAAAGCGTGGCTAAAATACTGAATGCGCATCCTGCAGAGATCTTCTTCACCTCTGGTGGTACCGAAAGTTCCAACACAGCCATCAATGCTGCTGTGCACGATCTTGGCTGCAGGCACATCATCACCTCACCCATAGAACACCATGCCACCCTGCATACGGTAGAAAACCTTTATCACCGTGGCGAGGTAGCCCTGAGTTATGTGAAGCTGTTGCCCAACGGCCATGTTGACCTGGAAGACCTGGAACAGCAATTAGCCGCTTGTGAAGATAAATGCCTTGTTACCCTTATGCATGCCAATAATGAAATTGGCAACATACTGGATATCCATGCAGCAGGAGAGATCTGCAAACGTTATGGCGCCGTATTTCATTCCGACACTGTGCAAACGGTTGGCCACTTTCCTTTTGACCTCCGCAATACGCCTGTGCATTTTATTACCGGCGCCGGTCATAAATTCCATGGTCCGAAAGGAGTGGGTATCCTGTACATCAATGAAAATGTAAAGATCAAGCCGCATATCCATGGTGGTTCGCAGGAGCGTAACATGCGTGCCGGCACAGAGAACTTATACGGGATAGTGGGTTTTGCCAAAGCGCTTGAAATGGCTACCGAGCATTATGAAAAAGACAGCGCTTATATCAAAAGCCTCAAGCTCCATATGATGGAACAGATCCAAAAGCACATCAAGGGCGCTTCCTTTAATGGAGATCCCCTGGGTAAAAGCCTGTATACGGTATTAAGCGTGTCTTTCCCCAAAACCGAGAAATCGGAAATGATCTTATTCAACCTCGACATCAATAATATCTGTGCCAGTGGCGGCAGCGCCTGTACCAGTGGCGCCGATCAGGGATCACATGTCATCCGCGCTGTCAACAACAATCCCAACCAGGTTACCGTTCGTTTTTCCTTCAGTAAACACAACACCAAAGAAGAAATAGACCAGGTGGTGAGCAAGCTGAAAGAGATCATATAGTATACCAGCTACTTTAATACTGCTCATATAAAGTACAAAGGGGCCACATTCTCGGATGTGCCCTTTTGTTTTTTAAAGCTGTGGAACCCGGGTCTCTGAATGCCGGATGCTGAATTCTGTATTCTTTGCCTTAACTTACTTCTCAAATCACTAAGCATGAAATACCTGCTTCATACGGTTGCCATAGCCTGTTTCCTATTATCTCTTTTCCCCGCCTGTAAGCTCATGCCCAAAGAAAAGGGGACGCAGGCCGAAGCGGTGCAGCAAGATACCACGGCGATAGCAGGTCCCGGCTGGATCAAACAGTCTAATGTATATGAAGTCAATGTGCGCCAATATACCCCCGAAGGCACCTTCAAAGCCTTCGCCATCCATTTACCCCGCCTCAAACAAATGGGAGTAGACATCCTCTGGTTCATGCCCGTCACCCCCATCAGCAAAACAGACCGCAAGGGCACACTGGGCAGTTATTATGCAGTAGCTGATTATAAAGCCATCAACCCGGAGTTTGGCACCCTGAATGACTTTAAGCAATTGGTACAGCAGGCGCATGACAGCGGATTTAAGGTGATCATAGACTGGGTGGCCAATCATACCGGCGCCGATCACCCCTGGCTTACACAGCATCCTGACTTTTATAACCGCGACAGTACCGGCAAAGCCAAATATGTATTTGACTGGACAGATACACGTGACCTGAACTTTGATAATAAAGCCATGCGTGATAGCATGACCGCGGCTATGCAATACTGGTTGCAGGAAACAGGTATTGATGGTTTCCGTTGCGATGTGGCAGGAGAGGCGCCCACTGATTTCTGGAAAGATTGTATCCGGCAGTTAAGGAAAGTAAAGAACGTATTTATGCTGGCGGAAGCAGATAAAGGAGAGCTGCATACGGCCGGTTTTGATGCCAGCTATCCCTGGGATATGTTCCAGACCATGAAGAAAGTGGCTGCCGGTGAACGCAATGCTTTATCGCTGGATACGGTGCTCATGCGGCAGGACAGCACCTTTCCGGCAGGCGCTGTTCGCTTGTATTTCACCAGCAACCATGACGAGAACAGTTGGAATAAAAGCGACTTTGGTACCTTTCCAGGTTTAAAACACGGCGCCTTTGCAGTGCTTACACAAACCATGCGTGCCAGTCTTCCGCTTATTTACGGCGGGCAGGAGGAACCTGTTTTAAGAGCCATTCCCTTCTTTGAAAAAGACAATATGGGTTTTAAGAAATATGCGCGTGCGCCTTTCTATAAAATGCTACTTGATCTGCGCAAGCGTAACCAGGCCCTTGCTACAGATGCTTCTTTCAGAAAAGTATCAGTAGGAGATGATAAAGCCCTCTATGCCTATGTACGGGAAAAAGGGAAAGATAAGATACTGGTGATACTCAACCTCAGCAACAAGGAACAAACCATTACTATCAAAGACAGCTCGCTGACAGGTGAGCCCATGAACTTATTCCTCGGCGCAAAAGAGCCTTTTAAGCTCAATCATTCCTTCAACATTGAACAGTGGGGATATATTGTTTGTGAGTACTAAGCCCATGCAACATATCATCGGTGTAGACATTGGTACTACCAATACCAAAGCCATTGCCTTTACCACAGCAGGCATAGTCATAGCACAGGCGAATATTACCTACACGCCTGTTATTGCTACTGCCGGAAAGCATGAGCTGGATCCGGACATTTTATTCGATGCAGTGGTGCAAACCATCCGGCAGGTAACCCGGCAAACTGCTGAATCATCGCTCCTGGGCATTGCCTTCAGCAGCGCTATGCACAGTCTGATAGCGGTGGACGCAACAGGAAAACCATTGACCAACGTCATTACCTGGGCCGACCTGCGCAGCACCCGGCAGGCCACGCAACTAAAAAATACAGCTACCGGCAAGCGTATTTACCAGCGCACCGGTACACCTGTTCATCCCATGTCGCCATTGTGCAAACTGCTTTGGATGAAAGAAGAATGGCCCGAGATATTTAGCGTTGCGCATAAATTCATTGGTATTAAAGAACTGATCTTTTACCGTTTCTTTGATCAATACCTCATTGATCATTCCATTGCTTCTGCCACTGGTTTATTTGATATATACGAGGTAGACTGGAATAAAGAAGCCCTCTTATTGACAGGTCTTACCCGCGAGCGTTTTTCAACGCCTGTAAGTACTACGCACTCCGTAACCGGCCTTAAAAAAGAATATGCCGACGACCTGGGTATTGATCCCGCTACTCCATTTATCGTAGGCGCCAGCGATGGATGCCTGGCAAATGTAGGCAGCGGCGCCATGCAGCCCGGCGATATGTCGCTTACCATTGGCACCAGCGGGGCAGTGCGTATGACAGGCAGTAAGCCACAGCATGATAGTAAAGAAAGGATATTCAACTATATTCTCACAGAACAATGGTATGTGTCGGGTGGTCCGATCAACAATGGCGCTGTATTGCTGAAATGGTATGCTGAGCATTTCCTGGAACGCAGCTTTAACAGCACCGCAGATTTTGAATGGTTCCTGCGGCATGCGGCGCAGGCGCCTGCCGGGGCAGAAGGACTTGTTTTTTTACCCTATGTACAAGGCGAGCGGGCGCCGGTTTGGGATGCTGCCGCCAAAGGCGTATTCTTTGGCATACAGGCAGCACATACCCAGGCGCATTTCATGCGGGCCATCGTGGAAGGGATCAACTATGCCTTATACCAGGTGGCGCAATCCGTAGAAGAAACCATTGGTCCTGTACAACATATTTATGCCAGTGGCGGATTTACCCGTTCGCCTCAGTGGCTGCAATGGCTGGCCGATCTCTTTGGAAAGGAAATTTCCGTGTCTTCCACGGGCGATGCTTCCGCTGCCGGGGCGGCCATCATCGGTTTGCAGGCGTTGGGCATACAGGATACGCTGGCGCATCCCAATAGCGCTGTACTGTCTGAAGAGCGCTTTGTACCCAATGAACAGCAGCATACCATCTACCAGCGTAATTACGCTGTGTATAGTACCTTGTACGACAGGCTAAAAGATGTCTTTCAACTGTAGTGTTTTATTGCTCAGTTCCTCCTTTTCCGTCCCCGCTTTCGGTGATTGCTGTTCACAATAAATTCCCTGAAATTGCAGGCCATTTTGTACATTGAACTTAACCTTTAATACCATCAAACATGAGTCAGGCTGTTTTGACAAAGAACCGTGTTCAATCTATTGATGTGCTGCGCGGTATAGTAATGATCATCATGGCGCTGGATCATGTGCGTGACTTCTTTCATGTTGATGCTTTTCAAGGTGATCCGGTCAATCCCGCTACCACCAACCCGCTCCTGTATGGTACCCGGTGGATCACGCATTTCTGTGCGCCTACCTTTGTTTTCCTGGCCGGTACTTCCTCTTACCTGGTAGGATTGCGCAAATCAAAAGCTGAACTGAGTACATTCCTTATTAAACGCGGGTTATGGTTGATGCTGGCAGAAGTGTTGATCATTACCCTGGCTTTAACATTCAATCCGCTGTATAATCTTTTATTCCTGCAGGTGATCTGGGCTATAGGTATCAGCATGTTTATACTGGGATTGCTGGTACGCTTGCCGTATACTGTTATATTGGCTCTTGGGCTGATCATCGTACTGGGGCATAATCTGCTGGATTACCCGGAAGCAGCCATGGCCACGCGTAAGGAAGGACTGGGCTTTTGGTGGGACCTTGCGCATGGTGCGCGCTTTTCGATCTATCCTTTTGCGCCCAACTATGTAGTGGCTATTGTTTATCCTTTTTTGCCCTGGACAGGACTGATGCTCATGGGATATAGTGCCGGTAAACTATATGCTGATGGCTTTCCGGCCCTGCAACGTAAAAAGGTCCTGTTGTATACCGGCTTCGGGTTGCTTGTATTATTCTTCCTGCTCCGGTTTATCAATGCTTACGGCGATCCTGTTCCCTGGACCAGGCAGGAGAATACTACCCGCACCATCTTCTCCTTCTTTAACCTGAATAAATATCCTCCTTCATTGATGTATATGTCGGCCACCATTGGTGTTGCATTAATTGCACTGGTGTTGCTGGAGAATGTACGGAATAGCGTTACGGAGTTTTTTAAAGTATTCGGGCGGGTACCTTTCTTCTACTATGTAGTTCATTTCTTCCTGATACATGCTTTAGAGGTCATTGCATTCTTCTTATCGGGATATGGGGTCAAGGACATAGTCTCCAACCAGGTGCCTTTCCTGTTCCGGCCGGTCGTCTTTGGCTTCCCTTTGTGGGTGGTGTACCTGGTGTGGATAGGTCTCATCGTATTATTATATCCTTTGTGTAAGCGGTACAATGCTTACAAGAGCACGCATCATAAGTGGTGGCTTAGTTATGTATAGTAAAAAAAGAACCCCGGGGTCTTGTCAGGGTAAACCCTGTCGAAGCCTACTGCACGCTGATCTTCTTTTTGTAGATAATCTCATTGCCGGAAAGCAACTGCAGTAAATAAGTGCCGGGAGTAAGGCTGTCGGTATCTAAAGGAAAACTGACCATTTGTCCGGGATGCAGGATACCGGTTTTCTGTTCATACATCTTCCGCCCGGTAAGGCTGAATAAGCTGATACTGGTATTGTCCAGCTTCTTATTGGTCTGTACAAACAGCCAGTTAATCTTATCAATAATAGTGGGGTAGATATTGATTGGCAAAGCACACGTTTTAAGGTTCACAATAGATATCAGGAGGGTCAGCCTCACAGGCCGGTGTGCTACACGATGTTATTGGGCAGTTCATCGTTTGATGAAAGGAAGGAGGGGAGGTGGTATGTATATAGTAATACATAGCCACTGTGCTGATCGACATCAGCATGGGATTTCTTATCATAAAAGGATTGGGTTAAATAAAACAGGGGGTACGAAGACAATTACGTAGAATAAGGCGTAATGCTTATGGACATCTAAAACGGATACCTGTTATTCCTTATTGCTTTATTGTGCCGTCGGGCACATTTATTGACAATTGTTAAGGGAAGGAACAGTAGTACTACTTAATCCTGCTTTTAATCTCCTGTAATTTCAGCAATGCTTCTACCGGGGTGAGGCGGTTAATATCAAGGCCGTCCAGCAATTTGCGGATATCATCAAATGTTTCGCTGTGCGCATCAAAAATAGAGAGCTGGAACTTTTGAGAAGAGATATTCTTTACTGCCTGCCCGATGTTGGAACTCTGGTGAACAGGGGCGCCATCTTCTACATGCTTTTCTTCCAGTTGGTGCAATATTTCATTAGCGCGCTGGATCAGGGCAGGAGGCATGCCGGCCATCTTGGCCACGTGGATACCAAAACTATGGGTGCTGCCGCCGGGCGCCAGTTTACGCAGGAAAATGATCTTATTACCTACTTCTTTGTTGGTAACATGATAATTCCGGATGCGGGAAAGCTTATTTTCCAGTTCATTGAGTTCATGGTAGTGGGTAGCAAACAGGGTCTTGGGAGCATAGCCTGCGTTGTGCAGGTACTCTGCAATACTCCAGGCAATGGAAATACCATCATAGGTAGAGGTACCCCGTCCAATCTCATCCAGCAGGATCAGGCTGCGGGCAGTGAAATTATTGATAATGCTGGCCGTTTCATTCATCTCCACCATGAATGTAGATTCACCGCCGCTCAGGTTATCTGATGCTCCCACCCGGGTAAAGATCTTATCGGTTAAAGGTATTCTGGCTGTATCGGCCGGCACAAAGCTACCCATATGGGTCATTAGCGTAATAAGCGCTGTTTGTCGCAGGATGGCGCTCTTACCACTCATATTGGGACCGGTGAGGATAATGATCTGCTGAGACGACTGATCAAGAAAAATATCATTGGCGATATAGGCTTCCCCCGGTGGCAGGTTACGTTCTATTACCGGGTGACGGCTTTCTTTCAGGTCCAGCTCATGTCCTTCATGGAGTAGCGGTTTCTTATAATTGTACCGTAAGGCATTATCGGCAAAACATACGAGGCAGTCCAGTATAGCCAGTATATGGCCATTGGCCTGCATGGGAGCGATATACTCCTGCAGTTGCAGCAACAGCTTATCATACAACTCAGCCTCAATGGCCATGATCTTATCTTCGGCGCCAGTGATCTTCTCTTCATACTCTTTCAGCTCCGGGGTAATATACCGTTCGGCATTGGCCAGTGTTTGCTTGCGTATCCAGGACGCAGGCACCTTATTCTTGTGTGCATTCGTTACCTCCAGGTAATAACCAAATACATTGTTGAATCCTATCTTCAGCGATGAAATGCCGGTAACTTCTGCTTCTTTTTGTTGCAGTTCTACCAGGTATTCTTTTCCTCCGCTGGCTATCTTTCTCAGTTCATCCAGCTCTGCATGTACGCCTGCCTTAATCACATCGCCTTTGGCAGCCAGGGCCGGCGGGTTTTCTGTAATGGTATTCAGAATGGCTTCTATAAGGGTTTCACAGGGGTTCAGCGTAGTAATGAGTAGCCCCAGGTATTTATCCGTAACACTGGCACAAAGCTCCCTGATCTCCTGTACATGCTGCAAACCACGCGCTATTTGCATCACTTCCCGCGGGTTGATCTTCTTCACCGGTATCTTGCTCACCAGCCTTTCCACGTCGCCGCACTGTTTAATATGATGCGCGATCTTATTTCTTAATTCTACCTCCTTAATAAAGAACTCTACCAGGTCAAGCCGTTCGTTGATCCGGGTAGTATCTTTCAGGGGCAGCAGTATCCATCGCTTTAGCAGGCGGGCGCCCATGGGCGAAACCGTATTGTCCAATACCTTATGCAAGGTATTGCCTGCTTCGCTGCTTCCGGTACCGGTCAGTTCCAGGTTGCGGATCGTAAAACGGTCCATCCAGAGGTAATCCTCGCGGTCTATCCGTTGAATGGAAGTAATATGTTGCAGGTTGGGATGCTCGGTATCTTTCAGGTAATGCAGTACTGCGCCGGCAGCTATGGTGGCGCCAGGCATAGCTTCTATGCCAAAACCTTTCAGGGAGTGTACCTGGAAATGTTTGAGCAGGCTTTCGGTAGCATAAGCTGTATCAAAGACCCAGCTCTCCATCGTATACGTGTAGAACCGGCTGCCAAAGTTTTCCTTAAAATGTTTTTGATAGCTGCGCTGGAAAATAACCTCTGCCGGTTTTAATGTCTGGAGCAGTTTATCTATATATTCCTGGTTACCTTCTGCTACAAAAAACTCACCGGTGGATATATCCAGGAAGGCAATGCCCGCCTGATCATCGGTGAAATGAATACCTGCCAGGAAATTATTGCTGTTGTGTTCTAACAGCTTGTCGTTAGTAGCCACACCGGGAGTTACCATTTCGGTTACACCGCGTTTTACAATGCCTTTAGCCTGTTTGGGATCTTCCAACTGGTCGCAGATGGCTACACGGTAGCCTGCTTTTACCAGCTTGTGCAGGTAGGTATCCATGGCATGGTGTGGGAAACCTGCCAGTTCTGAAGCGCCGGAGGCGGCTCCATTATTCCGTTTGGTAAGCGTAATACCCAGTACCTGGGCGGCAATAATAGCGTCTCCGCCGAAGGTTTCATAAAAATCACCTACCCGGAACAACAGAATAGCATCAGGATATCTTTGCTTGATGGCCTTATGCTGCTGCATTAAGGGCGTATCTTCACCTGCTTTTGCCATGGGGGGCAAATATAAAGTCTTTGCTACCCTTAATAAAAAAACGCCCGGGTAATGTGGAGAACTCGTGAATTAATTTAAAAAAAGGCGGGTGGTAAGTGGTTACCACCCGCTGCCGGCCGTTTATCCTTGCCACTCATCATTCTCTACTCACCACTCATTATTTCAACGCAAACACCACATTCACTTCAAACTTCAAGGTGATTTTCCTGAAATCCATACTTGCTTCGCTGCCGCCCATTTTAGCGGAATCCATCGCTAAATTATATTGCACCATACGCTGGTTTTCATAGGGTATAATGCCCTGGTCATTGGGCTCCTGGATCGTCACTGCTGCACCTACCTGCTCATCAATAGCTGCTGCCAGGTAGCCGGCTTTTTCTTTGGCGGCTTTAATAGCCTGTATCTTTAGCTGTTTGCGGTATTCCTGGATCTTGCTGTGTGATGTCCTTTCGATCCTGAAGTTCTGGGTAGCGTCATCATCCAGTTTTTCCACCAGCTCATCCATCTTCTTACTGTTGGTGAACTTGACCTGGTAGGAAATAAATGCCATCAACTCCTGTTTTTTACTCCGCTTCCTGATCCATGGATTACCATTGTAACCATCGTAGGAAGCAATCGTGATCACTGAGTCGGGCAATCCTATGCTGCGGCAACTGGCCAGGAAATCAGATTTGATCTTTTCGAGATTGATCTTGCCACTGCCTTTCTTCTCGTATTCTTTCAGGTCTACGATCACATAGATCTCATCGGGCACTACTTCCATTTGAGCGCTGCCATTAACGGTAATGGTTTTAGGGTACGGATTAACGGCTGTTGATTGCGCGAACCCGGTAAGTGATGTCAATGCAATTAAACAGACTGGAATAAACTTTTTCATACATCAAATTTTTATATAGATGTAGGAGTAAAACCAATTACATAACGTTGCAGCAGCTATCAATTAAAGTGGGTATTTATTAACATTTCCTTAATTTCGGCTCATCGTTCTAAATGCCAACATCCATGAGCTCATTCCGGGAAAGATTGAAACACATTCATATTGTGCGTAAGATTGTGTATGCCATTGTAGGTATCGTTTCCTATCCCGGACTGGTGATCACGAACAAGTTAAAGATATCCGGTACTGAACACCTCAAAGACCTCCCGCGCAGGAACGTGCTTTTCGTGAGCAATCACCAAACTTATTTTGCCGATGTTATCACCTTCCTGCACATCTTCTGTGCAGTGAAATGGAGAAAACAAAACAGGTTGGGAATTCCTTATTATCTACTCAATCCTTTTACCAACGTATACTATGTAGCGGCCGAAGAGACCATGCAGGCTACCTGGATCAGTAAACTGTTTACCATGGCCGGGGCCCTTACCGTGAAAAGGACCTGGCGGCCAGAGGGTACAGAAACACGCAAGGGGCTGGACCCTTCCGATACCCGTAAAATTTCACGGGCACTGGAAAATAACTGGATCATCACCTTTCCGCAAGGCACTACCAAACCTTTTGCGCCCGGTCGCAAGGGTACAGCACTCATCATTAAAATGACAAAACCTATTGTTATACCGGTTGTCATCAATGGGTTCTGGCGGGCTTTCGATAAAAAGGGATTACGTTTCAAGAAAAAAGGCACGCTACTTACGGTGCGCTTCAAGCCGCCCATACAAATAGATTACGAAGCGCCTACAGAAGTGATCCTGGACCAGTTGATGGACGCCATAGAGCAAAGCAAGGCCTGGATGCTGAAAGGCGCCCATCACCGGGCAAAGATGAAAGCATAAACTACATTTGAAATAATGCTTTCAGTTCCGTTGCGTCAGCCGGTTTCATCTTGCCGCCCAGGATCAGCCGGAGCTGCCTTCTGCGCAGGGCGCTTTCAAAAAGATTCTTCTCTTCTTCTGTTTCTGGGATCAGTTGGGGAACAGCACGGGAGCGCCCATTGGGGTCCAGTGCTACAAAAGTATAGTAGGCCTCATTGCTCTTATAGCGGTATTGCTGGATGGCATCTTCGCCCCAAACCTTCATATGCACTTCCATGGAGGAATTAAAAGCGCGGGATACCTTGGCTTCAATATGTACCACATTGCCCAGCTTAATGGGATTTTCGAAGGAAATATTATCTACGGAAGCTGTTACCACAGGGGCGGCGCAATGCTTCATGGCGGCCAGGGCGGCGGCAATATCCATCCAGTACATCAGGCGGCCACCCATCAGGTTGCCAAAAGTGTTCGTATCGTTCGGCAATACCAGTTCTGTCATCACTACATACGATTCCTTGGCTGTCTTTGCTTTTGGGCTCATGGTACAAATTTGCCGCAAAGATAATCGTGAAGCCGGAAAGTCAATAAGTCGGGGCTAAATAGTCACGGATTGGCAATTCTTAAGGAATGTATTGTCCGCATCAGCCCCGATCCCCGCTGCCTCCGGCACTTCCAGGAAGAACCCCTTATACTGCACGCCACCTGTTACAGGGTCAGCCTTATGCCCCAGCATACAGGTATCCATATCATAGAAAATCACATTGTCATGCGCCAGCGCAAAATGCCCAAAGGCGGTTAACGCCACCCGGCTTTCCAGCATGCCGCCCATCATACAGGGGATCTTATGATCTGCACAAACCTTGTTGATCTTTATGGCTTCTGCTATACCGCCCGATTTGGCAAATTTGATATTCACATAATCGCAGGCATCCGCTGTTATTAAACGTTGTGCATCGTGATGGTCAAAAACGCTTTCATCGGCCATGATCTTGATGGGCGATTGTTTTCTTAAGGCGGGTAAATGGTGATCGTCCCAGTGGCGCATGGGTTGCTCGCAAAACTGGATATTGTAGGGCCCCATGGTAGTAAGGGCATATAGCGCATCTTCATAACTCCAGCCCTGGTTGGCGTCAATGCGCAGCAGGATATCAGCACCTACGGCCTCCCGTATCTGCCGGATACGCTCCACATCTTCCCGGGCATCTTTGCCCAGCTTTATTTTGATAATGCGTACTCCCCGTTGTATAAAACCGGTGGCTGCTGCTGCCATCTTCCCGGGCGTATCAATGCCAATGGTAAGATCGGTTTCCAGCTCTTTCTGTTTACCGCCCAGGTACCTGTACAAAGGCACTCCGGCCTGTTTAGCTGCCAGGTCGTACAGGGCCATATCAAAGGCGCTCTTGACCGTACTGTTGAATGCCGTAAAAGCATCCAGCTCCCGCAGCCTGTCGCTAATGGACATCGCCTCTTTTCCTTTCCAAAGCGCCGCAAAATCTTTCGCCATTTCAAAACAGGTGTTCTGTGTTTCCCCGGCAATCATGGGAAAGGCTGAACATTCCCCCACGCCATACATGCCTGCATCCGTATGCACCCGTATAAAAGTATTTTGGGCAAAATGCATCGTACCGGTAGCAATGGTAAATGGATGCATGGGGATGCTGAACTTCCAGATCTCAGTATGTGTAATTTTCATAGCGGGCCGGAAGGTAGTAACAATTTCAGATTTCAAAATCTTCAAATCTTCCTTACTTTTGCGCCTAACATTTGTTAGCAAGTATGGATAATCCTCTCCCCGCTATTTCTTTTGACAATACCGAATATGCCTTTGCTTATAAAACAGACCAGGAATTAAAGAAAGCCAGTTTTCTCTTTTCCAGTATGGGCCGCCAGTCGCTGGTAAAGCTGGGCACCCGTTTTACGCCCTGGGCCATCCGGGTGGGCCTGCCTGTGAAAGGGCTCATCCGCAATACTATTTTCAAGCAATTCGTAGGAGGGGAGACCCTGGAAGAAACAGCCCGCGTGGCTGACAAGCTGGAACAGTTTGGCGTACAGGTGATCCTGGACTATGGCGTAGAAGGCAAGGAAGGAGAGGAGAACTTTGACCATGCCTGTGAAGAGTTTATCCGGGTGATCAATTATGCTGCTACCCAGCATAATATGCCTTTCATGAGTATTAAGGTAACCGGTTTTGCCCGCTTTGCACTGCTGGAGAAGCTGGATGCGGCAGCTACGGATAAAAGTGGTTATGAAGGCCGTGTACATACCGAGGTGCTCAATGAAGAAGAGAAAGCCGAATGGCAACGGGTCGTGGACCGCATGCACAGGATCATCAGCGCCGCCGCTGCCAAAAATATAGGTGTACTGGTAGATGCTGAAGAAACCTGGATCCAGGATCCTGTAGATGCGCTGACCATGCAGATGATGGAGCTCTATAACCTGGAGAAAGTGACTGTTTTCAACACCATTCAATTATACCGTCACGACAGGCTGGCTTTCCTGAAGGACAGTTTTAGCCAGGCCGTGCAAAAAAGGTTTATCCTGGGCGCCAAGCTCGTACGTGGCGCTTACATGGAGAAAGAAAGAAAACGCGCAGAAGAAATGGGCTATCCATCACCCATACAGCCCAATAAGGAAGCCAGTGACCGGGATTATAACAGCGGCGTGGAGTTTTGTATAGAACACCTGGACAGGATCTCCCTGATCGTTGCCTCCCACAATGAGTACAGCAACCTGCGTGCTGCTGAATTGCTGGACCAGAAAGGATTGCCGCACAATCATCCGCATATACACTTTTCCCAGTTGTATGGCATGAGTGATAATATCACCTTCAACCTGGCCAAAGCCGGGCTTTCTGTCAGTAAATACCTGCCCTTCGGGCCTATTCATGATGTAATACCCTATCTCATGCGCCGGGCGCAGGAGAACTCTTCTGTCTCCGGCCAAACCGGGAGAGAGCTGGGACTGATTAAGAAAGAATTAAAAAGAAGGAAGATCTGAAGCAGGATATTATTGGTTGGAGGGGGGCAGCGAGTCTGACTTCTGACCTCCGTTCTCTACCTTCGTATTCGTTCCTTCCAGGGTTTCCTTATATTTTTTGAGCGCAGTAATAATGCTTTCTACAACTTCTGCCTGGCCTTCTTCGCTATTGAGGTATTTTTCTTCCTCCTCATTGGTAATAAAGCCGGTTTCTACCAGGATGCTGGGCATGCCGGTGGCCTGTAATACCCATATTTGCTCCCAGTTCCGTTGCTTTACACCACCACTCGCGCGGCCTCCCTTGGCAAATTCTTCTTCTACCATATTGGCCAGCATCAGGCTTTTGCCAAAATACTTTTTCTCATACAATTGAGCCCTGATCTTTGCTTCGGGAGAATTCATATCGAGATGAGGGGCACTGCCGCTGCTGGTGCTGTCTTCTGAAAATTCGGCACTTTCATCCGGATTGATATATGTGCTCTTTACCCCGCTGCGGTCAGCCGCCCAGATATAGGTCTCTGTGCCGTGCCGTTCATTCTTTACCCAGTAATTTTCGGTAATGGGCACTTTCACTGTTTTCTTTCTTTTCTTGGCGCCTTTACCTACGGTAATGGTTTTCGTTTTATAACCAATCGTGCGCTTGGCATACCAGCCTCCTGCTTTTTGTGGCGTGGCATTGCAATGGATGCTCAGGAACAGGTCGCCTTTCACCTCATTGGCCAGTTCGGCACGCATGCGGTTGGCGGTCCGGGCGTCCACATTCACGCCAAAAACGGTATCGGAAGTACGGGTGTACACCACACGGGTATCAGGAAATACCTCCTGGATACGCTGTCCCAGTTTTAAAGAAATGGCCAGGGCCACATCCGCTTCGTAGGAAAATAGCCCCTTGGCGCCCCGGGCCGGGCCGCCATGACCTGCATCTACCACAATAGTAGCCAGTACCGATTTCTGGCGGCCTTCCGGCGATTTGCCGGTAAAGGATACAAGGGCTGCCAGTGCGCCAAAAAACAATAAAAGAGTTATGGATTTTCTCATCATCACTTGCCGCTGTTTAATAGGTTGTATAATCCTGATACCTTCCACAAGCTTACCTATAGCCGTGGTACACGATCTAACGATAAAAAACAATTTAGAATATGTAATGTTTCAATTTTTTTGGTGCCTAAGTAGAATCCATGAGTGATACCGGTAGTTCTTTTACTGATTTCCGGCTTACCGTTGTCTACTTCAGCTTATCTCCAAAGAATTTCAGGGTCCTTTCCCAGGCCAGTTTGGCGGCGGCTTCATTATACCGCGTGGGGGCCGTATCATTGTGGAAAGCGTGATTGGCGCCTTCGTAGGTATAAAGCTCATAAGTAATACCCGCCTTCTTCAAGGCTTCTTCATAGGCAGGTATGCCGGCATTCACCCGCTCATCCAGTCCGCCATAATGGAGTTGTACAGCGGCTTTGATCCTGGATACATCGGCAGCATCGGGCTGACGGCCATAGAAGGCTACTGCCGCTTTCAGGTCGGGCACATTCACGGCCAGTTGATTGGCCAGCGCGCCGCCCCAGCAAAAGCCCACACAACCGGTTTTGCCGGTGCAGTCCTTTCTTCCTTTCAGGTAGTCAAAGGCCTTGGCAAAATTATTCAGGTTCTTTTTGGCATCCAGTTGGGCAAATAGTCCGCGGGCCTGGTCTTCTTCCTTGGGCGTTCCGCCCAGGGGCGATAAAGCGTCCACACCGAGGGCCAGGTATCCGGCCAGGGCCACCCGGCGGGTAACATCTTCAATATGGGGATTGAGGCCACGGTTTTCATGGATCACCACCACGGCGGCATACTTACCTTCTTTTTTAGGTTTGGCAAAATAGCCTTTCATCGTAGTCTCATCGCCGGGATAAGTAATGTATTCGGTAGTAATGCGGTCGTCCTGTGGCGAAATGGTTACCGCATTGTCGTACTTTACTTCCAGTTGCGACAGGGCTGTCATGGCTGCGGTCATGCTGCCGGTGAGCAATACCAGCCGTTTGATGAAATCTTCCCGCCGCAGGGGTTTATGGGTGTATTCATCAAAGAGGTTGATGATCTGCTGGTTCATACGATTGATTTTGAGTATAAAAGGATAGTTTTTAAAGTTAACGAATCCTGCTACAGATCGGTTGCCGGCCCATTAATTTTTTATAAGCACTGCTGTATCTTATTGGAAACGATACTGTAAATTGCAGGCCCCGGATCGTTAGCTCAGTTGGTTTAGAGCGCTGCTTTGACAGAGCAGAGGTCACTGGTTCGAGCCCAGTACGATCCACTTTCTTCCGCCGGAACTCCGGGAGGCGGATGACGCAATAACCAACGGTATCCCATTATATCCCATTAGATGCCGTTTTCTCTGCCAACCTTTCGCCGGCCTGTATCAGACGGCTTCCAGCGAGATCAATGAGTTCCTGAATTTGACTGATACTTACAGAATACCCCAAAAATGTGTACTTTGGATGCTTATAAATGAGAAACCTGCACGGTCATATCAACCGGAACTTTGGTCTCGATGTTTGCCGTTGCCTGGCTGTGAGTATGGTCCTGTTTGTGCATAGCAACCAGCATATCTTTAAGACCCCTTTCCCTTTTTTGTGGTATTTACCTATTGGCGGAGTAGAGCTTTTTTTCTCCCTGAGTGGCTTTTTGATCGGGAGTATCCTGCTTGGTTTATTCGATAGCCAATCCGTGTCTCTCAGGGATATCGTTGTATTCTGGACCAAACGCTGGTTAAGGACACTGCCTTTGTATTATGTCCTGTACCTTGTTTACCTGATACTCTACAACCAGTTAATCCACCCCATTTCCTTCGATGTTCGTTACTTATTGTTTCTGCACAATTTTACTACTCCTCCGCCGGCATTTTTCGGCGAATCTTCCACCCTCAGTATTGAGGAATGGTTTTATTTTACAGTACCTTTATTGATCTACATTGTATTATTCCTGGCGAAACAATTAAAAAAAACTTTCCTGTCAGGTACTCAGGCGTATAGCATAGGTGCCGTTGCTCTAATCATTTTTAGCGTACTTATGCGAGGGCAATATATGAACACAGGCCGCTTTATTGCCGTAACGGTGATCTTTAGAATGGATGCTATTGCTTATGGTCTCCTGATGGCATATTATTCGAAATGTATTGCACGAATGCCGAACCAAAGGGCAGCTTCTGTCATCGCTGCAGGCACCGTTCTTTGGTTCATAGCAGCCATTATCAGGCTCAAATACTTCTATGGATTTGCTGAGCAATGTTATTATTTGTTCAGTGGTATTGGGACTGCACTGGTCGTGCTGGGCTTCCATTATTTTTCATTCAGGAAACGACCCCGTATTATTCCATACATTAGCAAGATATCTTACTCCATTTATTTAGTGCATTTCACGGGTGTTATCACTCCACTCGTTTATTTTTTTCCCAGGAAGGATAAGGCAGACGAGTGGCTGATGCTGTTACTGGCATTGGTATTGACATTTTTGCTTGCATCCCTGACCTATTATTTTATTGAAAGGCCTTTCCTGCGATTACGGACGCTATGGTTCCCCCAAAAAGCAAAAAGTGCTGTAATAAACCTGCATAACGAGACATTGCGTGAGCCATCCGGTATCTCTTCATTATGAGAGGGCCGTTCAAAATAACGATTAATCCGGTTCATCCGTATCTTTATTCATCTGCTGTATAATATTGCTTACTTCCTGTTCCGTACTCTTCAGCCTGGCTTTGCAAAACTCCAGCAGGAAGGAGGCCCTTTTCAGCTTTTCGGCCAATACATCTACCGATACTGTTTCCGCCTCAATATCTGCCGCTATTTCTTTTAATTCTTCGTAGGCTGCCTCATAGGTCAGTGCTTCTTTCATCGGCTGGTTGTTTAGCTTTGATGGTGGTGGAAATATTGGTATTGTCTAAAAGAACATTAATGTCTGCCCCCACCGGCAGCAAACTGGCATCTGTTGTAATCCTGCCCTGGTAGGATACCAGAGCGAACCCTCTTTTAAGAATGCTGGCCGGATGCAGTACCTGCAACAGCTTTTCTAACCCTTGTATGGACTCCCGCTCATGCGAGAGGAGCCGGTAGCCGGAAAACCGGAGCTGGTGATTGATATTGGAGAGGTCTTTCTGCTTGCTGTTGAACAGGATGGCTGGCTTAATAGTCAGTTCATGGCCGATTGCATCCAGCTCACGATGATAACGGTGCAGGCCGGCCTGTGCTTCATGCAGTAATTGCCTTTCTGTAGTGACCAGTTCCGATTTTTTATCAGCCACCCATTGTTGTACTTTGACCAGTAACTTATGCTGCAGCAGGTTGATCCTGTCTTCAAAAACCCGGTTGTGCGCAATAAGGAACTCTGCCACTTTAGTGGGCGTTTTAAGCGGGGTATGGGCCATCAGGTCTACAATCGTTTCATTGTGCTGGTGGCCAATACCGGTAATAATGGGAATAGGGAACTTGGCGGTAACCTGTCCCAATATAAATGTATCAAAGACCAGGAAATCAGTAGAAGCGCCACCGCCCCGGATAATGACTACTGCGTCATAAGGTTTTCCGGAGGTAAAAACGTCCAACAGTCTTTCTTTGATCTGTGCGGCATTCACCTCTCCCTGTACCGTGGTAAAATAAGTATCTATAAAAAAATGGTAACCGTATTGGTTATTGAGCAGGGTATGGTGGAAATCCTGGTAGCCGGCTGATGTTTGTGCGGTTACTACCGCAATGCGCTGCAACACAATAGGCAGTGGAAGTTGCTTATTGACAGTAATATAACTATCTCCAATCTTTTGAATATAGGCGCTGCATTCGGTTAACAAACGCTGCAGGGTGGCTTGTTTCTGTTGCTCTAACTGCCCGATGGTATAGCCGGCGTCAATATCCAGCAGGGTGAGCTTCAGCCCATACACCGGGCTATAATCAATAGACACCTTGATCAGCACCTGCAACCCATCGGTAAAACGCTGGCCGGTGATCCTTTCAAAAACGCTGATCTGCCGGGCGCCTGTTGTCCAGGCCGCCGCACTGATCTTTGCCTTCAGGCCGGTGGAACCCACCTGTTTTTCTACCAGGTCAAAATAATGAAACCCTTTCGCCGGCTGGAATTTATGGCCTGAGATCTCCGCCACTACCCAATAATACTGCCCTTCAAACCGGTCTTTTAGCACGGCTTCAATCTGGTAGGTAAGTTCCGATAACTGGAGGGCTGGTATTGTTATCATACAGGCTGATTGGGCATTCCAAAATTATATAACATTTACCGTAAATAGTATAACAGTCAGGCTATTGGCTAAAGGTAGCTTTGTACCATGAAAACAATACAATTCAAAACAAATATCAAATGTTCAGGGTGCATTGCCAAAGTATCTCCTGAATTAAACAAAACAGTAGGAAGGGACAACTGGAAGGTGAACCTGGAATCTTCTGATAAAGTACTTACTGTATCTGATGAAGAAGTGAGTGAAACCGACATTCAGGAAGCGCTTGCAAAGGTGGGGTATAAGGCTGAAAAGATCGGATAAATAAAAGGGGGCGATGAGCCCCCTTAAAAATCCCAGTTAATAAAAGGAAGGGAACGTTTACTGTTTACATTCCATAGGCCCAGTTGTATGCCTTTCAGGTTCTTGCAATGATTCAGCAATGCTATCTGCAAACCTCTGCCCCTGATGGTCCTGTTGGCCAGGCCACTGATTATAACACCTTTAAATTCTTTGCAGGTAGTTGAGATACCTGTAATATGCAGACCGGTCATTTCTATACCAGCGCAAATACCTCCATTAATGCTGACCCCTCTTATACGTAAATCGCCTACCAGGCCACCACCACTGAGGCTGAGGCCAGTTACCTCAGACGTCATATCTGATTTATCTACTGAATCAGGGTAATTGATAGGATGGGGTGTTTGCAAAATATGGAAAGCAGCATACATACTGGCAAACACACTCAGCAGGTCAACGCTGATGTTCATGCCCCGTATGATTAGTGTGTCATTCTCTGCAAGCGTCATCGTTTGCAGACCAAGATTCAGCCCACTTATTTTGCTGGCATTGGTAGGAGTGAACCATACCCACTTTTTAGCAATAAAGGGTTTTCTTTTTTTATTAGTGTCTTCATCAATCTGCGGGTTCACACCCTCAAAGTAATAAGTCTGCCCGCGTTGGTCGTAAAGCCTGCCCACTCCCTGTGCAGAAAGGTATGGCACCAGTTCATAGGTCGTAGAGCGGCTGCTGTCTTTGGTGTAGGATACAGTCGTTTCCACCGGGAACTTTTTCAGGGTATCACCTTTTACAAATACATAGCTGCACCTGGTTAAAGAGTAATGGGCATAAAGCCCGAACATGCGGTCGCCAATCATCCGTATCTTTTTGAACTGTCCGGGGTGCAGGGCCAGTGTATCAATACGGTCATTATTTGTAGCCGTTTTCCTGGCATTAAGATAAGGGGTATAATAGATCGAGTCGTTACGTATATCAACTACCCGCATAGACACTATTCGCTTATCTTTTAAAACAATAAGGTAAACACAATTGCGGTAAATATAAAAAGCGCTCCGGCCGGGCTGGTAATCATTTTGATCGAAAGTCAGCCCCCTGTTTTTCTTTACAAAATACAGGTTCTGGGCACTGCTGTCTTCCTGTGCAAAGGAACTTACGGTAATACCGCATAAACCTATCAGTGTGATGATAATAAAACGAACCATTGGCAGGTATTTAGGGTTTATTGTCTACAAACTATTGTGCCAGGCTGGGTACTTCCAATGGGACCTTAGAAATTCCAGTTAATCAATGGTAGCTTTCGTTTATTGTTCACGTTCCATAAGCCCACCTGTACACCTTTAAAATCCTTGCACAAATTGAACAGGCTTATCTGCAGCCCCCTGCCTTTAGTGGATGCATTACAGAGTCCGCCGATCATTACCCCTTTGAACTCCTGGTTTACATTGAGCAGACAGGTGATCTGCACACCGTTGACTTCAGTTACTCCACTCACAATGCCATTGATGGCCAGTCCGCACATCTTGAAATCACCTATCACTCCACCGCCGCTAATGCTGAGCCCCGCTATCTTACTCTTCATATTCGTTTTATCTACGGTATCGGGCAGATCAGCTCTGGTAAGACGAGCAATAGCATACCCAACAACGAACGTAGTTAATAAGTCGGCATTCAGGTTTACCCCATGTATTACCAGCGAATCATTATCGGCAAGCGTCCATGTTTGAAGGCCGATATTCAGGCCGCTTATTTTGTTCACATTGGTAGGGGTGACCCAGGCCCATTTTTTAATGACCGGGGGCATGTTCTTTTTGAGGGTGTCTTCAAAACGTTGTTTACTGGTGCCTTCATAATAGGAAGCTGTTTCGCGCTGCTCGTAAACCTTGTCAAGCCCTTGTTGCGTGAGATAAGGTATAAGATCATAAGTAGTGGAATGGCTGCCATCTGCGGAATATTCCGTTTCTGTCCTGAACGGGAAGGTTTTGGGTTCCCGGCTTTTTTCAAACACATACTGGCCTTTCACTAAGGAATAACTTGTATAGATCCCGAAGGCCTGGTCACTGGGCATCCTTATCTTTTTAAGCTGTCCGGGATGCAGGGCCAGTGTATCCCTGGAGCCATTGCTTTTAGTGGCGATGCCAGTGTAACGGGTGTAATAGATTGAGTCATTCCGTATATCGATCACACGGGCTGGTACTGTCTTTTTATCTGCTAAAACAAAAGTATAAACGCAGTTCCGGTAAATATAAAAGGCATTCCTGCCAGGCTGGTAATCATTCTTTTCGAAAATTACCTCACCGTTCTTCCGGACAAAATAAAGATTCTGGTCGCTGTCTTCCTGTGCAAAGCTGCTTCCGGTCATACCGCATAAGTTTATAAGAGCGATGGTAATAAAGCGAATCATTGGCAGGTATTTGGGGTTCATGCCCACAAACATATCCTGCCAGGCCCGCTGCACCCAATGGGAAATAACTACCAGCCTGCCTCCCTTTGCAATCCGCCATAAAATTGGCCAACCTGTCCTCATCCGCTATGGAATAATCGTTATATAATAGCCTTTTATTTACTTTAATGGCAGAAATCCGTAAACAAATCATAGGTATTACGGATTTTCAGTAATTTCCTGTTTGTCATGGAAACACAACAATTGCAGCAACAGCTTTTCCGGCATTTAAAAGAAAGCCTGCCCGCCCACCTTTCACTCGTAGATGAACTGTGCCACCTGCTCGACCTGAGTGCTGACAGCGTGTACCGCCGTATCAGGGGAGAGAAGCCGGTTACCCTCATTGAGCTGAAACAAATATGTGAACATTATCATATTTCACTGGACCAGTTATTGCAATTGAAAAACGATTCCGTGCTTTTCCAGGCGCCAGGGATTACACGCCATGCTATTCCTTTTGCTGATCATATGAGGGGCATGCTGGAACAGTTTAAATATTTCAATTCTTTCAAACAGCGGGAAATCTATTACCTGTGTAAAGATGCTCCTTTCTGGTACTTCTATCTTTTTCCCGGCATGGCGGCCTTCAAAACCTTTTTCTGGGCAAAGACCATAAATAATGAACCGGCCCTGGCCAATAAATCGTTTTCCCTGGAAGAATATCCTTTTGAAGATTGTTTTGCCATTGGCCGGCAGATCCTGGAAGAACACAGCCTCATGCATACAGTGGAACTGTGGAACCTTGAAAGTATTCACAGCAGCATCAACCAGATCGCTTACTACAGGGATGCCGGTATTTTCAGGCATAAAGAAGACCTAATGGCTGTTGTTGAATCCTTTATCCAGATGCTGGATCACCTGCAGGCGCAGGCCGCCAAAGGAGTTAAATTTATGCCGGGCGCTACGGATGTAGCCCACAAAGGGCCTATTCAGTTTTATGTAAATGAACTCATCCTGGGCAACAATACCATTCTTCTGAATCTCGATGATAAGAAATTATCCATGATCACCTATAGTGTGTTCAGTTACCTCATCACCCGGGATGACCGGTTTGCCGGCAAAGCTTTTGATACCTTCAATACCTTACTCAGCCGCTCTACGCTTGTGAGCAAGTCGGGTGAGAAAGACAGGAACCGCTTCTTTAATACGCTCAGGGATAAAGTGGATCAACTGAGAAAATGATCACCCGGGGGGTGCCTGGGTTGGACCTTCGTTGTAGGGTGTTACTAACAGTATGGTAATGTTGCTTGTACGTTATTAATTTACTGCTGCCAGGATTTTTTTTGTGTTAGGCTGCGTTTTGTATTCAAATAATTCAATAAATTTAGAGTACCTAAACCTATCCTAACATGCTTGTATCCTCTACTCGTCATTCCTTTATTTGCGTCATTATCATCTTTAGTATATCCGTTTTTTTCTCTGCACCGGTATATGCACAAGGCAAGAAACAGCTTACTCCTGCTGCCAAAGCAGTAAAGATCGGCCTCATTGATCAGTTAAGACTAAGAAAAGAATACAAGGCCTATGATGCTGCCAGGGAAAAGCTGGCAAAGGAAAACCAGGCCGAAAAGAAATCTTTTGATCAGCAACTCCTGCTGATAGATAATCAAACAAAAAAACAGTTAAAGCAGGATAGCCTTAAGGGTGGCAAAGGCCGTGCAGGTATTGTGCAGCATGCAGACGACAGGCGATCGGCCATTAATGGCACCCATCAACTGGCCCAAAAGAAAAGGCATCAGGACAGAATAGCGCTCATGCAGCAATATGAGCAAAAGATCCAGGCTGCCATACAAGCTGTGATGGTGGAAGGCGGCTTTACAGACGTTAAACCGTTAAGTAAGGATAAAGAAAAAGATAAAGCTGCGAATGGACCCGGGAGCATTGATATCACTGACCTTGTCCTGAAAAAACTCAATTAAACCTCACTGATTCTTATGAGACTACTTTTACCTTATCCTGCAGCGCGCCTGCGCCGGTTCCTCCTGTCTATTACTATCTTATGCTGCGCCAATATGGTGGCCCAGGCCCAGTGCTATGAAGATTTTTATGTTTACCAGTCCTATCCTTACGGGCAACTTTGTTCGCCGCAGTATGTAACCCTGCGTGCAGAGTATTATAACTATTCCGGGAACTACGTATACGGAGAATTCCGCTGGTACAGCAGTGATACAGATCCCTGGCCTGTACAAACCAATACCATGTACATTGATCCCTATACTTATTCAGCTTATGCCGAATATTCGGTCTATGCCAATACAGGTGTAACGGTTTGGGTAAGTTTCTATAATTATAATACCGGTTGCGAATCGTACAGAACGCCTTATACCTTTTATTTCAGTCCTATTCCTTATGTGTGGCAGGACTATGCCGTCAAATGCGGCTGGGATGTAGCCAAAGTACAATTGAGCAGCAATACACCGGGCGTTACCTTCCAACTGTATAAGCTATATGAATATTATGATCCCTGGTATGGATACGTACAGGACTACCAGTTTGTCAACAGTAATACGACCGGTTATTTTGAAATATGGGATTTCGATCCTGCCACGGATGCTGAGAAGTATTATGCCAAAGTATACCAGCCTTATGGTTGTAGCGTTAATTATTATTACCAGCTTTATTTTGAAATAACCTCAGGATCTCCACCTACCATATCCGGCAATACGAACGTCACAGCAGGATCTTCTACCACATTGACCGCCGGTGGAACCGCCAGCAACTTTAAGTGGTATGATGCCAACGATAACTTCCTCACAGATGGCTGGCAATATTACACACCTACCACACTCACGCCGGGCACCTATACCTATTATGTGCGCGGTACTGATTGGACGGGTACCTGTTTATCAGATCCGGCTTCCGTTACAGTAACAGTATCTCTGCCGCCGGTCAACTATACGTCCCTGTATACCAGTTCTAATTTTACCAAAACCATTGATGTGTCAAAACCGGTAGGTACGGTAGGAGGAATGGCCGGAACCACCGCTGCAGGCGGCGCTACGTACAGGATACCGGTGTACACACCTCCTGGGACCAACGGGTTACAACCTGCCATAAACATCGTCTATAATTCCCATGCGGGAAATGGTGTTGTTGGATATGGATGGAATATTACGGGGCTGCCTGTTATCAGCCGTACCGGCCGTAATCTTTATTATAATGGCCTTGTATCGCCGGTTTCCTATACCAGTACCGATGCCTTTATGCTGGATGGCACACGCCTGAATCCGATATCCGGTTCCAATGGCGCCAACGGTACTACCTATGCCGGAGATGCTGAGTCCTTCTCCAGGGTTACTTCTTATACTTCCGGTTCGGCCAATAACCCGGACTGGTTCAGGGTTACTGCAAAAGATGGAACCATCATGGAGTTTGGTAATACGCCTGATGCGCGTATCCTTACTGAAAATAATAACAACGTCATGTTCTGGCGGCTAAATAAAATTATTGACATTAACGGCAACTACATCACTTTTAAATATGAGAATGGCTTCAGGGAAAGCCGTATTGACGAGGTCAGTTATACGGGTAACAGCAATACCGGTTTACAGCCTTATAATAAGATAAAGTTCAGCTATGGACAGCGTACGGATGTGGCGACTACCTATGAAGGGGGCTCGTCAGTAGTATTAAAACACCTGCTAACAGGGATCTCTATTAAGCATGATGCAGATGCTGTTAAAACGTATCAGTTTAACTATGGATTTGATAATGTAAAATCCATGTTGAAAGAAGTGGTGGAACTGGGCAGTGATGGCGCTGCGCTCAATAGCACTATCTTCCTGTATGGCGATCAGCCGCAGAACCTGTCTGTATCAACCACCTCAGCTTTACAGGGCGGATTCGATTTCTTTGCCGGTGACTTCAATGCAGATGGTAAGACCGACCTGCTGGCGGCCAACCTGTATTATGACCAGGGCGTCAAATATCATTCCCAGTATGAGATAAGGAGTGATATTACTACCAGTTCTTCATCCGTGCTGTATATTAAGAGCCTGCCTACCGGTAATTCGGTCAATATGGGTGAAAAAAAGTTTAGCAACTTCCTCACTTCTGATTATAATGGCGATGGCAGGGATGATGTATTGCAGCTCAGCACCGGGTATGGGTATACTTACCCGGGAAGCTGGAAGCGGTTGGTGAATAATGTAACGATCAATTATACAGGCAGCCACAATGGCTCCACCGGCTGGACTGATTATACCCCTACCACCTATCCCATACCATACGCCTGGGGGCAACCGTTTAATTATATTCATCATAAAGGCAACAATTTTATTCCCGGCGATTTTGATGGAGATGGCAACCAGGACTATATAATGATTCTGGCCATGAAGACGACCGAATATGAACCTGATCCGGTGGACTATTTTGGTTTTAAGGCTTTCCTTACCTGTCCTTCTACCAATGAGATCAATAGCGAGATTGTCAATTTTGGCTTTGGATCTTATCCTCCCGATTTTTATGCCAATACGGTTGCTGATGCCGATATGATCACGCCTTTTGATTTTGATGGAGATGGTAAACATGAGATACTGGTTACCAAAGACAATACCAGCTATGTATTATCTGTGCAACGTGTTTCGGCTACTACAGGTTATTCCTTTGGCGCCTTTGTGATAGCTACTACTGCTGAGGTGATCAAGAACTGTCGCGTGTATCCGGGCGATTTTAACGGCGATAGGAAGAGTGACCTGCTTGTCAGGAATACGAATGGTAGCTGGAAAATTCTGTATAGTACCGGTGCTTCTTTTGTAGCAGCCTCCTTTTCTTTTAACCAAAGTCCGAATATTACCGGCAACTATTCAGATGATAAGATGATAGTATCGGATTTTAATGGTGATGGAAAAAGTGATATTGTGCATGGATTCCCTTATTGGGTGGGCGGTGTATCTACCAGTTCCAGGTTCTCGCTTTATTACAGCAGGGGAGGTATTGGCGGATCTTCTTCTTTCCTGTACGAGCAGTACGTCTATAATAACGTATTGTCTTTTGGGGAATTTACCGTGGGCGATTTTAATGGGGATGGAAGAAGTGATCTGCTGAACAGGTTCAATGTGTCTTCACCAGCCGACTTTATTGGATTTAAACAAAATGGCAAGGAAAACCTGCTGGTAAAGATCACGGACGGACATAATGTAACCAACACTTTTGATTATAAGTTGCTCACCGATAAAACTACTTATCCCTGGTTCTATAATCGCACCATATCACTGGATAATCCGGCCAACCTGAATCCGTTTAATTATATTCAACCGCCGATATATGCTGTTTCTGCATTTACTACGCCCAATGGTGTTGGAGGTACTAATACCACCAACTATAAGTATGAGGATGGTGTTGCGCACCGTGCAGCAAAAGGGTTCCTTGGCTTTAAGAAGATCACCGCAGCAAATACAACCCTTGGTATTACTTCCATAACGGAAAATGAGATCAATACCCAGTTTGCGATACCTTATGTTAAAAAGCAAACCACCAGTCTTACGGCTACAGGGGAACTTTTATCTGAATATATTGCAGATGTTTCTTTTGTTTCCTTGTCTACAGGCTATCTGGATCCCAAAAGATTTGTGCAGCATATTGATAAAACACTGGAAGTAAACCACCTTACCGGTGCTGCCGTTGAAACGGTTAACGGGTATGATAATTCCGGGAATATCACTTCGGCTACGGTGAAAACAGGCGCCCTGTCGGGTAGTACGGTGAGCCCAACAGAAACGACCGTCACAACATCCACTTTTGGGACATACAATACACCTGTACCTGCACGTCCGGATAATATTACCGTTTCAAGTACAAGAACCGGCAGCTCCACGGAAAGTAACACCGTTGAATTTACGTATACTGGCAGCGGGATGATCGCTACCCGCAAAGAGTTTGCAGGTTTGCCTCAGGCGATAACTACCACCTATGGATACAATGCATTTGGTAATATTACCAGCGTTACCATCAGTGCTGCCGGTTTGAATAACCGCGTAACCAATTACACATTTGATACCAGGGGACGCCTGCCCTTGTCCAGCCAACGCTCAGCTTCAGGTGTAACACAAACGGAGTCATTTACCTATGATTTCAAGTGGGGGAAACCAGTAACAAAAACATCCTCAGATTGCCTCACCAGCACCTATGAATATGACGCCTTTGGAAGAATGAAGAAACATACCCTGCCTGCCGGCTACAGTGTTAATACTTCCCTCAACTGGGAAGTACAGGGGGAAAATGTATACTATAGTTTTGCCGATTGGCCGACCGGGGCTCCCGATATAAAAGTGTGGTTTGATAAGGCCGGCAGGGAAGTAAAAAAACAAACCAGCGGATTCAATAATCAATGGCTCACGCAGCTAATTACCTACAATACCCAGGGAAATATAGCTACCCAAACAAATAGTTATTACCCTTCCGAAACACCTGTTATAACTACCAATGCTTATGATGCTTATGGCAGGCTTCAAAATATAAGCAATGCAGTGAGTAATGCGCAATATACCTATACAAAGCTAAGTGGCGGAAGAATGCAGGTGGAAACCACGTCGGCCGGACAAAGCACTACTAAAATTACAGATGCTACCGGCAAAGTGGTTACTGCAATAGATAATGGAGGGCAGCTTGATTATGGGTATGACAGCAGGGGCAACCAGCTACAGGTAACGCATGGCAGTACAGTCATATTGAGCAATGGGTATGATAGCTACGGCAGAAGGACCTCCTCAACAGATAAAAATGCCGGTACTATTACGTACCAATATGATGCATTCGGACAGATTACGCAACAAACAGATAATATGGGCAATGCTTATAGCATGACCTATGATGACTTGGGACGTATTGTAACCCGTCAGGGGCCGGAAGGCACCGCTACTTATGAATATTATAAGGACATTACAACCGGATGTAACAATAATAATCTTTCACGAGTTACCGATTTCAATGGTATTGTCAAAGTTTATGGATATGATAATTTAAAACGCCTGCAAACGGAAACAGTCACTATTGATGGCGTGCCTGTTTCCACGTATTATGCTTATGATATCTATGATCACCTGACCAAAATAACCTATCCTTCCGGTATAGAGGTAAATAATATATATGATAACAGCGGGAAGCTGGTACAAGTAACCGGAGGTAATGCAGGCTCCCCAATAAACCTGTTTACCGGCACTGCCTTAAACGGATTTGGTCAATACACTGGTTATACACTGGGCAATAACATGACTTCGCAGAACACTTACACGTATGGATTCCCCACCCGTTACTATACAGCCGGTATTCAGGACCTTAACCTGAACTTTGACTATGCCAGGGGTAATTTGCTGAGCCGGCAGGATGCTATTAAAAGTTTAACAGAAACCTTCCAGTACGATGGGCTCAACAGGCTCACCCAAACTACTGTGAACAATGTACCACAGATCTCTATTGGTTATGATGGGAATACCAGTTTTTCTATGGGCAATATTGTTTCCAAGACCGACGCAGGCAACTACGTGTACAAAAATGATAAAATACATGCGGTGGCTTATATCACCAATCCTGCAGGTGCACAAACGCCACCAGCGACTATTTCCACCAACCTGCAGCAGGTGGCTTATACCCCCTTCTTAAAAACAGCTATGGTTACAGAGGGGGCTTACCAGGTGAATTATATATATGGCGAAGATTACCAGCGGGTCAAGAGTATCTTAAGGCAGAATAACAATATTATTGAAACAAAATATTATTTAGGTAATTATGAGAAGCAGAATAGCGGAGGAGTAAACCGGGAAATACACTATGTGATCGGGGGCAATGGTTTATGTGCCATGATCGTAAGGGAAAATAGCGTAAACAACTTCTATTTTGTGTACACGGATCATTTAGGCAGCCTGCTTACGCTAACGGATATCAACGGGAATGTAGTGACTGAACAGAACTTCGATGCCTGGGGACGTAACCGTAATCCGGTCAACTGGCAATATGCGGGTGTTCCTGCTAATCCTGCATGGCTGTACCGTGGATATACGGGACATGAACATCTTGCCCAGTTTGCCCTGATCAATATGAATGGCCGGATGTATGATCCTATACAGGGCCGCATGCTTAGCCCGGATAATTTTGTCATTACACCTTTCGGTACACAGGGATACAACCGGTACATATATGCCTTGAATAATCCATTAGCCCATATTGATAGTAATGGCGACTTCCCCTGGCTGATAGTGGCCGTTGCTGCTGCAGTATTTGCGGTTGGAAATACAGTTGCCCATGCTGTGCGGGGCGATATTGATAATTTCTGGGATGGGTTAAGGTACTTTGCACAGGGCGCCATTGCCGGCGCTGCTTTGGGTGCAGGGATTGCAGCGGGCATAAGTGTACCGATATTGGGGACCATTATTAAAGGGGCGGCATGGATCTACGCAGGTACAACTGCACTGAGTGTAGTAAGTGGTTTGGGGCAAGGGATCTTTGGCGGTGATTGGGGTGCCCTGCGTAATGCCGGGGAGATATTCCTGGGCAATTTCTACCTGGATGAGAACCGCTCCTTCTTTGGTGGTGTATGGCAGGGTGTTTCCAGATTTAGCTGGGAACTTACCCAATCTACTATAGGATATGGCTATACCCAGATACGCAATACAGTAGGGAATGTTGATGAAGTAGAGTTCTTTGGCGGCGCCACCTTTGCCTTCAGGTTAAACCGTACAGGGCAGCAAGATCAAGGTGTATCCATCGGCAACTATATTAATATCAGGGTCCGGGGCAACAATACCAATATTCTGAGTAATCCGCTCTACATGCACGAATATGGACACACTTTCCAAAGCCAGCGATGGGGTATTTTGTATCCTTTTGTTGTAATGATCCCAAGTGCCCTAAGCGTCTCGAATCAGGCGGATATTCCTGGTTTTCCGGGCCTCACCACCCATGATATCCGGGCATTTGAGATGGCGGCCAACAGGTTTGCAGCCGATTACTTTGGAAGGCATTTCGGAATAAATTGGAATAACTTTGAACCGGCCGCCGGCGGTACCTATCCGAGAAGATGGCCATAAACCTTAAAATCAGTTCTATGAGATACTTAATCATTTACCTGGGGAGTTGTTTGTTGCTGATGTCTTTCCGCTGTGGTAAACTGGCAGAGACAAGAAACAGCTTCTCCATAAAAAACAATGCTGCTCATAGCATATCCTTCTATGTGGCGGCGGTTGGGATACAACATAAATATCCCGATACAGCCATTGAAAATAATCAGGTTCCCATGCAGTCCATTTTGCCAGGCAAATCTGCAGACTGGGGTACCGGACTTAAATGGGAAGAGTTTTTTAAAGCCTTGCCAACGGATACTTTGTCGGTCTATTTATTTCATCCGGATACATTGCAAAAGTATAACTGGGCTGTAATACGCGACCAGTACAAAGTGCTAAGGCGTTATGATTTAAGCCTGCAGGATTTAAAAGGCCTCAATTTTGAAATTCCTTATCCATAGTAAAGGGTTTTAACCAGCTAAAAAACACTCCATGAAAAAGAAATTTATAGTATCCCTGATCCTGACTCTGGCAGGCATATATGCGTTCTCACAGCAGCTTCCGGCCAATGCCTGCGGTATTGTCAATACCTATGATGCTGCAGGTAACCGGTTAAAACGGGTATACTTTTGTAACAATGGTATTGATCCCTATCCCACGCGTGCAGCGCAGCAGACAACAAATGTTACCGAAGAAATTCAGTCTATAGATGCCCTGTATCCCAATCCTACCACGGGCCGCTTTTTTGTTACCTTCAGTAAGGCATTGAGCAATGCGGTGGTATCCCTGACCGATGTGAACGGTAAAACCATCCGGCAATTCAAAGCCAGTGGCTATAGGGTAGATTTCGACCTCTCGGCATTTGCCGCAGGTGTCTATTTTGTGCTCATCAATGATGCAGGTAATATCATTTCCAAGAAAGTGGTGAAACAATAACAGTGATAGTAAAGATGGGGAAGAAGAGCATTAATCACAGGCTTTTAAAAAGCCTGGATTTGGCGATCCCCGTTTTTTGAAAGAAATACTGGAAGCTTACGCGCAACACGCCGAACCCATATTTCATGCTTCTGCTGAAATTGATAGAGGAAGCCTCATCAAAGTATTTCGTAGGACAGGTTATTTCAGCAATCTCAAAACCTTTATAGAATATCTGTGCCAGTATTTCATTATCAAAAATGAAATCATCTGAATTGTTCTCAAAAGGAATGGACAGCAGCACATCTTTATGATACGCCCTGTACCCGGTATGGTATTCAGATAATTTTTGTCGCATCAACAGGTTTTGGATAGCTGTGAGTAAGCGGTTGGAGATATACTTGTACATAGGCATACCACCTTTTAAAGCTCCTTTTCCCAAAATCCTGGACCCAAGCACCACGGGATATACTTTGTTGGCAATCAGGGATACCATAGGTTTGATAAGTGCCGGTGTGTATTGGTAGTCGGGGTGCAGCATTACAATAATATCTCCACCTAACTCCAGGGCTTTTTTATAACAGGATTTCTGGTTGCCCCCATAACCCTTATTTTTTTCATGCCTGATGATATGGGTAAGGCCAATGGCTTTTGCTATCTGGATAGTATTATCCATACTCATATCATCTACCAGGATGATTTCATCCACAATGGTCCGGTCTATTTCACGGCAGGTCTTTTCCAGGGTGAGGGCCGCATTATAGGCGGGCAGAACAACTATTACTTTTTGGCAATTGATCATGCAATGGCTGTTTGAAAATGCATTTTATCAATATGCCATTACGGCAGAAATGGATAATGAGTTGCTTACCCGAAATTTATGTCAGCCATCCCTGCTTCCATTTCTGTGCAATTTTAATGGCCGTTTCTACCATGGCGGGGTCCCAGTTCTCTATCTTCCAGTCAGAATGGGCTAAGGAGGATTGAGCCAGCAGGCGCCTGGCATCTTCATACGAAGGCGCCGATTCCAGGATAGCGGAAAGCTCCCGTTGCTGCTGGTATAAAAACAGGTCTTCAGTCACGCCCCCCTTTTGCAGTGGAGCCTGGGGTAGAAATGAACAGGTGGAATGGGGAGTGCGGGATAAATTTTTTTCGCTTACAATGCTCTCCATTCTCCCGAAATCCTGGTAGAATTGTTGTTTGCTTTCGGGAGTGAGCAGGCCAGTGCCCAATTGTTCCAGCACTACATATTGAAGATGAGGGCAACGTGATATGGTCATTTCCAGCAATTGGAACACTGCTGCAGGTACTGCATTATCATGGGTATCCCTTCTTATTGTCCTTCCTGCTTCCACTTCTGAATCGTCCCAGCTACCACCGGAAATATGGATTTCCCGCACCCTGTGTAAAGGATAGAGATCAATAACCTCTTCAAAGGGAATGGAAAAATTATGGAGCTGGCACCAGAGGTTATGCAGGTCTAAAATGATAAAACCATTTACAGGTTCCAGCAGTTGGTCAAGGAAGGTACCATGCCGTTTTACTTCATCCAGTGAATAGGAAAACGCGAGGTTTTCAAGTCCCACAGGGCATTGACAGGCTTCCTGGATCCTTTGTAAGCGGTCTCTGCCAATAGCCAGCGTAGATGTTGTGTAAGGAATATTAAGGGGAGCACCCTGGTGGAAATCCTTGCCGGTCATAAATCCAAAATGCTCCGTGATGTGGTCAAATTGAAATTCAGTACAGGTTTGTTGTAGTTTGTTGAGCCATTGTTGCTGTTCGGGCAACCATTTTCCGGAAAAGAGTGAAAAGAAAATCCCATGACCTATAAGCCTTTTCTCTTTACTGAATGCAGTCAGTAATTCCCGGAACCAGGCTGGGATTTCCTCTACGTTGAACAGTGCATCAAAAGACCATTCAATGGCTTCTATTCTTGCTTCTTCCCATAAAGGAATACAGGCGCCAAGAATATCGGCTTCCAGGTTACAGGCTACGGAGGATAGTATTTTGGGCACTGGCAGGAATTTGCAGTGATGATCTTATAAGCCGATTAACCCATTCCGCAGGCTGGGCAGGGATAGGGAGGTTTATTTTTCTCTTCTTCCTTGGCTTCTTTCTTTGCTTTGGTATCCGGCAGGTCTTTGTCTTTGCTGCAGGAAGTGGCGGTTTGTACGGCAATGCCAATCACGATGGCCGTGAGTAACGTTTTGGGTAATTTCATTTTGTCGGCTTTTAAATGACTAATTACATCTATGACAGCGGGAAATGAAAAAGCGTGGCATGCGCCGGATTGCAGCTTTGCGTAATATGATAATCAGGACTTGCGCTTGAAATGCTTACTTTTTTTATATTGAATACTCGCGAGGAGGTTGATGGAGTCAAAAGGAACATCTATCAGCTCACTGATCCTGTTCAGTTCCTCCAGGGTAAATTTCTCCGTACGGTCTATTAACCTCGTCATCCGGTTATTATTGGTGCCGAGGTCTCCTGCCATGACTGTTTTGGGCAGATAGGTAAAGATCTGCTTGAATTCGGTGATATGACCCGATTCAATCAGTTTTTTTACGCCTATGTATCTCTCATCCTTTGTCATGATCCAAAGAAAAAAACAAATGATAAATAAATTAGCATAAAGTACAGATTGTCCTTTATTCGTTATGACACGGACGATTTTAAATAAGATGTATCTTTTTTTTGTGATCTTCCGTATTGGTTAGTGTTACAATTCGTGTAATTAAGTACCAGACTGCGTATCATAGATTTTCAGGCTGCCCAATATGTAAAGGGAACAGCATGCTATGGTTAGCATACAAGGGGAGGTTTGAACAAGTAAAATTACTAAAATTATTAGTATTTAAACACTGATTTTATACTTTTGGGGATTGTTTGTTGATAAGAGCAAACAACCATGTATGTTATAAATGGATAATTGTGAATTGTCAATGGTACATGCATTGTTGTCCTTGTCCCGCTGCCGCTATCCCTCATTGCTTTTGTACCTTCTTGCCTTTATGCCTTCCTCCCTGGGTGTGGATAATTAGCCCTGCTAATGAGGTTTTTACGGTTTTTTTGGTATTATTATTGAAGTTAATACCATTGATACCATTGCCTTATAACTCCCGCCCACGCCGTAGCAATACCCTGTTCCTAATTTTTTTACTGGATAATTTGTATGGGAAAAATTGTACTTAAAATTTTTCATGATGCCGCTATTGTTGCTAGTATCCCTTTATGAATTCAGGCAGTTTCTCCAGATCGTATTGTGGATTGCTGTGCCTGCTACCCTGATCGCTGTATTTCTTACTATTTTCTTTCATTATCGCCGCAAGAAGAAACAGCAAGGACTGGAACTGGCTTTCGAAGAGGAAGAAAGCTGGTCCGAAAAGCTGCTGCAAAATCCCGTAATGCCTTCTATCCAGCCTGTTGTGGACGGACAGGCTGAGCAATTACCCGACTGGCTGGCCAGTGCCAATCCCGAGAACACCTCTCTGCTGAAGAAATATGAGCAGGAAGTAAGGCGGTACAGGGAAAACTACGCTATCCTGGAACAGGATTTCCGGGAGCTGGAAGGAAAGTATACCGACCTGCGCAATAAGGCTTATAGTGCAGATAAAGAAGCAGATATGAAACTTGTGGCCCAATTGCAGCAAGAGATAAAAGAATATAAAGACAAGATCAGTCAGTTGCAGCAGGCTGCCAACGTCCACCCGGAAAATGACGAAATACTTCAATATAAGACCGAAAATGAAGAACTGACTGAGCAGTTGCAGCAGGTGGAAAAGCTTTTACAACAGTTCCAGGAAGAGAATAACCGCCTGCAGTTATTGGTCACTGCAGGGAATGATGCGGCTGTTGCCGGTGATGCCGGCGCCGATGAGCGCATTCAGGCCTTGCAGCAATTATTGGCGCAAACAGAAGCAGAGCGAAAGACCCTGAAAGAGAAGCTGGCTGAAAAAGAATACCTGCCTGATGTATTGGAAGAAAAGAAGTTACATATTGATTTTTTACAACACCAGTTGGAGCAACGTATCAAAAACTACCATACACTGGAACAACAGGCCGGAGAATCGGCCTCTCAACTGCAACAATTGCAAAATACCGCTGCCGGATTTGATCAGCAGATCAGGCAGCTCAATGATGAATTACAGTTGCGGCAGCAACAGTCTGCCGAATGGCAGACTGCCCTGAAAAACAGTCGCGAAGAAGGGGAGCAGCAGCAGGAGGTCATTCGCGCCAAAGCCGGGCATATTGAAGTGCTGGAAAAAAACATACAGGACTTACAGGAACAGCAGGGGACCTTACAAACAGCCATCGCCGGTCACCAGGACTCCGTGCGTACTTTGCAGGAAAACCTGGCCACCGAACAGCAGAAAGCTGCCTCCCTGGAAAACAAACTGGAATTGAGCAGCCAGTTGCTGGTGAAGATCTATACTGAATTGGCAAAATCACTGAACCATCACGGACTGATCATCACTACCGGTCAGGCAGCCCTTACGGAAGGTAGCCCTGCCACTAAAGACGAAGTACTGCAATTGGAGGGATAAATATAGCGAAGGCAACAAGGCATAAGGCAATGAGGCATCGAGGCGCTGCGTAGAAAGCCGACCTTTTAATCTTATTGCCTTTATGTCTCAATGCCTCGTTGCCTTTCCCTTAAGATAATTTTAACATTTCGTAGTATACAGCGCTGCCCGGGGATTCGTTATAGTTTCGTTAACTTACAACAAATTGCACCCCCGTATGAGAAAGTATGCCCCGGCAAACAACTTCATCATTACGCTTTTAATACTCATCGTAGTCACTGCATTTCATCCTCCCGTCAGCAATCTTTCCCTTACCGGCGCCTGGCATTACCAGGAAGGGACCCATGAGGAGACCCTTACGTTTGTGGATGGCTATTTTGTACAGGCTGTGTTCGACAAGACTGGCAAGCAGTTCATGTATACCTGGGGTGGCCCTTATGCAATAAAGGATGATAAAATTGAGGTCACTACCCAGTTCCATACACAGCAAAGAGAGAAAGTGGGAGAGGTGGTCAGCATTGCCTGGTCGGACAACAATGGCCAACTGGTAGCGAATGTTGATGGAAAAGAAAAGACCTGGACGCAAACGGATAAAGGGATGGGCGACCTGGCAGGAGTATGGCGTATTGCCGGCCGCAAGCAACAAGGCCAGCCGGTAACCATGCCGCTGAGACCCCGGCGCACACTCAAAATACTGTCTGCTACCCGCTTCCAATGGGTAGCCATTAACATTGAAACCAAAGAATTCTCCGGAACAGGAGGTGGTACTTACACCTTTAAAAACGGGAAATACACAGAGAATATTGAATTCTTCAGCCGCGATAGCACCCGGGTAGGGGCCTCCCTTACTTTCAATGGAAAAGTGCGTGGCAATGAATGGGACCACACCGGCCTGAGCTCCAAAGGCGATCCCATTGATGAAATGTGGAAGAAGCTGAACGCAGAATAAAGAAAAGAATCCGGCATCCGGCAGCCAACACCAGGAGCCAGTCCTTTCAATTAACAAGTTTTCCCCCGTTGGAAGGGGTAATTATTTACCCCGGCGAGCTTTTCCGTAACTTGCGGTCATGCAACAATACCTTGATCTGCTGCAACATATTTTCGATAAGGGGGTAACCAAAACCGACCGTACCGGCACTGGTACGTCCAGTTGTTTTGGTTACCAGATGCGTTTCGATCTTCAGCAGGGATTTCCTTTGGTGACCACCAAGAAACTTCACCTGAAAAGTATTATTTATGAACTGCTCTGGTTCCTGCAGGGCGATACCAATACCCGTTACCTCAAGGAACATGGGGTTAGTATCTGGGATGAGTGGGCCGATGAAAAGGGGAACCTGGGACCTGTGTATGGCAAGCAATGGCGTAGCTGGGCAGGCGTCGATGGTAAAACCATTGACCAGATCGGTGATGCCCTGAAGCAGATCAAACATAATCCCGACAGCCGGCGCATTATTGTAAGCGCCTGGAATGTGGCAGAACTACCGGAAATGGCATTAATGCCCTGCCATGCCCTTTTCCAGTTTTATGTAGCTCCAGGGGTAAATGGCGGCAAAGGAAAGCTCTCCTGCCAGCTTTATCAGCGCTCAGCAGATGTTTTTTTGGGCGTGCCCTTCAACATTGCCTCTTATGCATTGCTCACCCTGATGATGGCACAGGTATGTGACCTGGAGCCGGGCGAGTTTATTCATACTTTTGGTGATGTGCATTTGTATAACAACCATGTGGAGCAGGCTAAGCTGCAATTAACCCGCACACCTTATGCATTGCCGGTGATGAAACTGAACCCGGCCGTCAAAAACCTGTTCGACTTCACTTTTGAAGATTTCACCCTGGAAAATTATCAGTCGCATCCGGCCATTAAGGCGCCTGTAGCTGTGTAAAGAAATATTATGCTTATAGCTTTAGTTGTTGCTGCTGCTGAAAATAACGTGATCGGTAAGAATAACCAGTTGTTGTGGCGCCTGCCCAATGATATGAAGTTCTTCAAGAATACCACCTGGGGTATGCCGGTGATTATGGGCCGTAAAACATTTGAATCACTGGGTAAACCGCTGGCGGGCCGTACCAATATTGTGATCACCCGGCAGGATGCCTGGGAGGCGCCGGGCGCACAGGTCGTCAAAAGCCTGGAAGAATCAATAGCTGCTGCGGCTGATACCGATGCCAAAGAAGCATTTGTGATTGGTGGTGGCGAAATTTATGCGCTGGCCTTGCCATTGGCGCAAAGGATCTACCTTACCCGGGTACATACCAGTCTGGAAGGGGATACTTATTTCCCCGAATTCGACGGGCAGCAATGGGAGTTATTATCTAACCTTGACTTCCCCGCTGATGACAAACATGCTTATGCCTATAGCTTCCAGGTGTGGGGCAGGAAATAACGGGGGAAAAGCTTCTGAATTTTGTATTCAATATTCTGTATTCTTTAACCATGTTCTCACGCTCGCAGTTAGCGAAAAAATATTTGCACTATTATTTTACGGCTTCCAATGGAAAGGGACATGGCGTGCATTCTCCCTTTGTATTTGAGTTTATCACCAGGGTCCTGAATGATGACAGTCATTTCTATGCGTATGACCAGGTAGAAGCTTTGCGCAGGCAATTACTGGCCGATACCCGGGTGCTGGAAGTAGAGGATTTCGGTGCAGGCTCTGCCATCCAAAATACCAACCGGCGCACAATAGCGCGTATTGCAAAGCATGCCGCCAAATCCAGGAAGTTCAGTCAACTCCTTTTCCGGATCGTGAATTATTACAAGCCGGCTACGATATTGGAATTGGGTACCTCCCTGGGTATTTCCACCTCCTATATGGCATTGGCCAACCCGGCGGCGCACATTATAACAGGGGAGGGCAGCAAGGCCATAGCCGAACAGGCGGCTGCCAATTTCCGGCAACTGTCGTTATCGGCTGTTGAACTGGTGCCCGGTAATTTCGATGATACCCTGCCGCACATACTGGAAAAGCATCCCGTTATTGACCTGGCCTTTATTGACGGCAACCACCGGCTGGAGCCTACCCTCCGTTATTTTGAGCAGCTACTCCCGCATATAACAGACAACACGATCGTTATCCTGGATGATATTCACTGGAGTGAGGGCATGGAGCAGGCCTGGCAGCAGGTGAAGGAGCATCCTGCGGTTATGCTTACCATTGACCTCTTCTTTATAGGGCTGGTATTCTTTCGCAAGGACTTTAAGGTAAAGCAGTATTTTTCCGTCCGTTTTTAATGTCGTTATGCAGGGTTGAAAATTTCATTTATATTAGTGTTCTCAACATTTAACAATTAAACCAACTCAAGATGGAACAGCAACCTTCCAATGAACCCCTGTTCGGAATACAGGTGGACTATGATTCCGGCAATACATTTAATGAGGCCGCCAAATGGGCGAAGTTTATTGCCATTATTTTCTTTATAGGTATTGGTTTGTGTGTATTAGTCCTGGCATTCTCCAGTGCCTTTTTGATTCAAGGTCTCAGCAACTTTATGCCGGGACTGGAAATGGCAGGCGGGATAGCCGGTGGCCTGATCGTTGCCATAATCGCCATTGTGCTCATTATTTTCACGTACCTCACCATTTTACTATACCGTTTTGCTACACTGGTGCGGAAAGGTATAGAAAGTCAAAATCAGGCGCAGTTTAATGATGGGCTCAGGAACCTGAAGAACTATTTCCTGATTAATGGGATATTTAGTTTAATAGGTATCGTATTTAATGTAGTAGGTACTATCGGAAACCTGTTTTAACACCTGTAAAAAAAGCATATGGAAAACAACAGTAATCAAGCAGATAATATATTTAATATTTCAGTGGAAGGGAATGCCAGGGAACTCCTGCTTACAGCAGCTACCTGGGCACGTATCATAGCTATTGTGGCATTTATCAGCGCAGGATTATCCGTGCTCAATGCCATTATTGGTAAGCCGGGTTTGGGTGGCGCCGCCAGTATATTTAGCATAATGGTTGCATTGATCATGGCGGCCATTAGCGTAGTGATCAATTTATTTTTGTACAGATTCGCTTCCAACAGCATTGAAAGTTCCTCCAATATGAGCCAGGTGCAGTTTAATGAAGGGATTGGTAATTTGAAAAACTACTTCAAAATTGTCAGCATCTTCATCATCATTGTGTTGTCGCTGATGGTTTTGGGCTTCATATTCCTTGGTCTTGGCAGAGGATTCAGATAAGAAAAAGCCCTTTGACAATATTATTAACCCCGCACTGCGGGGTTTTTTTATTTTAATTGGTGGAGTAGTAGTTGTAATCTTTCAGCAGGGTTTGCAGGAATTCAATAGCATCCTGGTCGCTTTCCATTTTTAACTTGGACTTGATGCGGTCTCCGATCCTGAGGGCCAGGTCGTAGTCATTCTTCCTGCGCACACTTTCAATGATACTTTTAAGGGTATTGATATCCCGGTCGCTCAACTGCATTACCTGCGGATAGCGCGGTTTATAGGTAGATTCCACTTCTGTGAATACAGTATCCTCCCAGGAAGTACGGTTTTTGAGGTCAATCAGGATCGTGCCGGCCAGGAGATCGCCCACGCGTTGTGATTTGGGCGTAAAGATCACACAGGCCAATCCCAGGAAAAGTAGGGGTAATGTCCACCAGGGTATTACCTGGGTTACAATAGCTGCCAACAGCCACCAGGGGAAATCAATCATTCTGAAAAGCCAGCGAATGAGGTACTGGCCAATGCTGGGTTGGCCGCCTTCTTCTGTAATCACTTTGATACGAAGGGCCATTTTCCCCAGTGTCTGGCCATTCAGGGTGATCTCCAGCAAGGGGAAATAAAGGAATACAGGTATAATGACCACTACGTACTGCCAGCTCCAGCCAATCATGGGTATATCAACGATCGCTGTCATGAGCCGCAGGTACATCCATAAAGTAAACATGTCTATCAGCCACGCAAACAAGCGTTTGTGGAAGGGGGAAATGGGAAATTCCACCTCTATATTAAAACCTGTATCTAACTTAACCAGCAGCATATTGCAACAATAGGGGAATAATTTCGTTTAGCATTTCTGTAAACGCTCTTAAAATTAATAAATTACACAAATTGCACGAATTATACCGGAAACCATGGTTTGCCCGGATTGTACAAATTGCACAAATTTGTAATCCTATTAAAAAAGGGCGCTGAAAAACACCGATAACACTGGTTATCAGTCTTTGTTCAATGGACTTTTTCCTGTAGGTTTGAGAAACTTAAAATTGTACCCCCGGTGAGAGAAGGTCTTTTCCTGAAAAAAAATATTGACAAATGGAAACAGTACCAGTATGAGGCTGCTTCCAACCCGGACGAGATGGCGCAGCAGTTTACTGAGCTGGTCAATGATCTGGGGTATGCCAAGACCTTTTATCCGCACAGCAAGGTTACCCAATACCTCAATGGGCTGGCCTCCAAAATCTACCTCGGCATTTATAAGAATAAACGGGAAGAAAGCTCCCGGTTTACCCGTTTCTGGACAACGGAGCTGCCTTTAACGGTGCGTAAGCACCACCGTGAGTTGTTGTATGCCTTTCTCATTTTTACCTCCCTGGCCATTATGGCGGCGTTCTCGGCTTCGCATGACGAAACATTTGTGCGCGGCGTGCTGGGAGATCATTATGTGGAAATGACAGAGGACAATATTGCCAAAGGCGATCCTTTTGGCGTGTATAAGGATGAAGACAAGGTCTCTATGTTCCTGGGCATTGCCCTCAACAATATCCGCGTATCCTTAATGGTATTTGTGGCCGGTATCTTTTTGTCCCTCGGTACTGCCTGGTTCCTGTTTACCAATGGCGTTATGCTGGGCGCTTTCCAGTATATGTTCTTTGCCAAGGGGCTGGGATGGTCATCGGTGCTGGTGATATGGATCCATGGCACCCTGGAAATTTCGGCTATTATTATTGCCGGCGGAGCAGGGTTTATCCTGGGCAACAGTATCCTGTTCCCGGGAACCCGTAAACGCATTGACTCTCTGAAAAAGGGCGCCAAAGATGGGTTGAAACTGATGATCGGACTGGTGCCGGTATTTATAGCCGCCGCTTTCCTGGAGGGGTATGTGACCCGTTATTCCACCATGCCACAATGGATCAGCATTTCCATTCTGGCTTTATCATTTAATTTCATATTGTGGTATTTTGTACTCTATCCCATCAGGTTAGAAAGAAAGAATGCTTCAATTAAACCGCTGAAGTAGCCAGGCATGTTACGTGTTTCACTGAATATAGGATTGAAAAGAACAGGCAGGATGTTGCTATACATCTTCCTGCTCTCCATGCCCTACCTGGTTATGGCGCAGGATGATGAGGAAGAGGTGACGGTGGATACGATGGTATCGGAAACGCCGACTGGAGACAGGACCATAACGACTATACAGGAGGATACTGATTATGAGCAGGAGAAAGTAAAGCCGGCACCGCCTGAGTTACGCCAGGTGCCGGATTCGGCGGTGAACAGGATGAAGCAGGAGGAAGCCTTTGCCTATGCCAATGATCCTGAATATTGGAGCAAAAAAAAGCAGGCGGAGGAAGAGGAAGAAGACGCCAGTGACAGGAGAAGCGGATTCTGGTATAATTTCTACCGGTTTTTTGCCGATAGCACGGTGCGCATGATTATGTACATTATACTGGGAGTGGTCTTTGTGCTGATCATTTACCGGGTGATCGTTGTAAATAACCTGTATATGACCGGCGCATCCCGACGCAGAAAAGAGGAAGCAATAACCGAGGAGCGGGAGATTGATGATGAGAACCTGGACCAGAAGATACAGTCTGCCATACGGGAAGGCAATTACCGGTCGGCAATCCGGTTCATGTATATCAAATCCCTGCGCTCGCTGCATGAGAAAGGGTGGATCCGTTATCATGCACAGGCCACCAATTATGAATACATCAACCAGGTACATCCTTATGGCATAGGTAATGAATTCCGTTTTCTTACCCACGTGTATGAATATGTATGGTATGGTGAGTTTGCCTTGTCTGAAGACCAGTTCAACAGGGTACAACAGAATTTTCAACATTTTTTTAATACTGTAAAGCCGTGAGCCGTTCCCTGCTGTACATATCTTATTGTTTGCTGCTGCTGGCAGGCTTAACTGGTTGTATAAAAACCAAAAAGCTGAACGAACGGGTAACGCTCTGGCGCAATGATAAGATACCTTATGGTACTTATTATGCCCATGAAAACCTGGCGCGCATCTTTCCGGAAGCTTCTATAGAGAATACAAAGACTTCCCCCGATCCTTATCATAAGGAGAATACCCATGATATTTTTTCCAATTCTTACAATCCTAAGGCGAACAAGACCTGTTATGTGATCATTGCCAATTCGGTGATGCCGGATGATAAAGAAATGGAAGGGCTTTTTGACATGGTGAGCAAGGGTACCCAGGTATTTATTTCTTCTTCCAGTATTGATGAAAACCTGCTGGACAGCCTGCAGTTGAAAGCTTCCCTGTATACCGGCTTTTTTAATGGGCATGATTCCCTTACGGTACGTGTGTTTGATCCGGTATCCTGGCAGGAAAGCAGGTATTCTTATCCCGGCATGGCGCTGGATAACTATTTTAGTAATGTAGATTCTTCCATTACTACGGTATTGGGGAAAAATAAGGAAGGCAAGGCCAATTTTGTAAAGATAGCTTATGAAAGCGGCGGTGCTTTTTATATTCACCTGGCGCCTATGTCCCTCACCAATTTCTTCCTGCTTCATAAGGGTAATAAAGGCTATTATGACCAGGTATTGTCCTGGATGCCGCGCAATGCGGAGTTGGTACGCTGGGATGATTATTTCCGCAACAGTGTAAACGGTAATGGTAAAGGTGGTAGAAGTGCAAAGGACACTTTTTCTGCCCTTGGATGGTTGCTGGGCCAGCAACCGTTGGCATGGGCCTGGTGGTTGCTATTGTTACTGCTGTTGCTGATCTATCTCTTTGAATCGAAGCGTAAGCAGCGCATTATTCCAGTGATAGCACCGGTAAAGAACGCCTCTCTTGATTTTGTGAAGACGATAGGCCGTATGTATTTTCAGCGCAAGGATAATAAAGACCTGGCGCATAAGATGCTGGTTCATTTCCTGGGGTATGTGCGCAGCCGTTACAATATCCGTGCTACTGTAATGGACAGCGATTTTGTACAACGGCTGGCCTATAAGAGCGGTTATGACCAGCAGGCTATACATTCACTGGTATATGTCCTGCAGTATGCACAGGATGCACCACAGGTATCGGACCATGCCTTGCTGGAACTGAACCATAAACTCGAAACTTTTTATCAATACGCCTGATAGCGCGAAACATTCATAAACAACGCCTCATTACATGGAAGAGACTTTTTTTGAACTCCGCACCGATCTTAGCTCCCTGCAGCAATCGGTAGAAACCTTAAAGGGAGAGATCGCTAAAGTAGTGGTAGGACAAGAACAGATGGTAGAATTGTTGCTGACCGCAGTACTGGCCGACGGACACGTTATTATTGAAGGCGTGCCCGGCGTAGCCAAAACACTGACGGCCAAACTACTGAGTAAAAGTATCTCTGTGGGATTTTCCCGCATCCAGTTTACCCCCGACCTGATGCCGAGCGATGTGATCGGTACTTCTATATTCAACCCTAAGGAAACGTCTTTCCAGTTTAAGAAAGGACCTATTTTCAGCAATATTGTGCTGATAGATGAGATCAACCGTGCCCCGGCCAAAACACAGGCGGCGTTGTTTGAGGTGATGGAAGAAAGGCAGGTTACGGTAGACGGGCAAACTTATCCGCTGGCAGCCCCCTTTATGGTGGTAGCCACACAAAACCCCATTGAGCAGGAAGGTACTTATCACCTGCCCGAAGCTCAACTGGACCGTTTCCTGTTTAAGATCAATGTTACTTACCCTACACTGGAGCAGGAGTTCCGCATCCTTTTCAATCATCACCATACTACGCTAAACAGTATGCTGGACGAAGTAACGTCGGTGATCAGTGCAGCGCAGATTGATGCTTTGCGCAAGCAGGTACGTACCATCCGCATAGAAGAAAAGCTGATCAGCTTTATTACTTCCATTGTGGCCAATACCCGTAATCACAAATCCATTTACCTGGGTGCTTCTCCCCGGGCATCTATTGGTATATTGAACGGTGCCAAGGCGCTGGCTGCCATGCGCGGCCGTGATTTCGTGACGCCGGAAGATATTATTTATATTATTCCGCCTGTATTGCGCCACCGCATTGTGCTGACGCCCGATAAGGAAATGGAGGGCGCTTCTACCGATGATGTGATCACGCAGGTCATACAAGGAGTGGAAGTACCAAGGTAAGAGAGAAGAATAAAGAACCCGATTACAAAACACGAAACTTGCGTTTTTACAATAATTATATCAAGCCATTATTCTTCAGCCGCCGGTTCTATTGGTCGCTGGTGGCAGTGATCACTTTATTCCTGGTGTCGTTCAATTGGTCTTTCCTCTTCCTGGTGGGACAGTTGGCTTTTTTATTCCTGATTGTGCTGGTATTGCTGGATTATGCCATCCTGTTCCTGCAACGAAAAGGAGTAGTGGCGGAGCGTGAATTGACGGAGCGCTTCAGCAACGGCGATAATAATAAGGTGCAACTGGTGTTGAAAAGCCATTATCCATTCCGGGTGCAGCTAAAGATCATTGACGAGATCCCGGTCCAGTTCCAGCAACGTGATTTTGTATTGCAGGCATCACTGGCCGGTGGTGAACAGCAGCGGCTGATATACCAGTTACGTCCGGTAGAGCGGGGGGAATACCTGTTTCATGATATCAATGTTTTTGTAAAAAGTCCGCTGAACCTGGTGGTGCGCCGGATAATCACGCCACAGGAGCAGATGGTGAAGGTAATGCCTTCCTACCTGGCCCTGCGCCAGTTTGAGCTATTGGCCTATTCCAATAACCTGGCGGAAGCCGGAAGCCGGAAGATCCGCAAGATTGGGCATAGCCTGGAGTTTGAACAGATCAAGGAATATGTTATTGGTGATGATATCCGCAGCATTAACTGGAAAGCTACTGCCCGTAAAGGCGGCCAGTTGATGGTGAATAATTATGTAGATGAACGCAGCCAGCAGGTGTATTGTGTGATTGATAAAGGCCGGGTGATGAAAATGCCTTTTGAAGGGATGACCTTGCTGGATTATGCCATTAATGCCACCCTGATACTTTCCCGGGTAGCATTGATCAGGCAGGATAAGGCCGGCCTCATCACTTTTGCCGAAAATATTGGTCAGTTCCTGCCGGCCGACCGCAAAGCTGCCCAGATGGGCAGTATCCTTGAAACCCTGTATAACCAGGAAACGAAGTTCCTGGAAACAGATTTTGAGAAGTTGTATGCCCTCGTGCGCACCCGTATTACCCAACGCAGCCTCATTGTGCTGTTTACCAATTTTGAATCCATGAGCGGCCTGCAGCGCCAGTTGCCCTATATCCGGAGTATTGCCCGCAATCACCTGGTACTGGTGGTATTCTTTGAGAATACGGAGTTGCGTCAGCTTACAGAATCCAAAGCCAATGATATTGAATCGGTGTATGTAAAAACCATTGCTGAAAAGTTTGTGCATGAAAAAAAGCTCATCGTTAAAGAGCTGCAGCAGCATGGTATCTTCACTATCCTTACTGCTCCGCAAAACCTCACGGTGAATACCGTAAATAAGTATCTTGAATTGAAAGCAAGGCAGGCTATTTAAAATGCCTGTTTTCCTATCTTCGCCGCATGGAGCAGGGTATCCCTAATATTTTTGCAGATGGTCAGGTATTGTTGATCAATAAGCCGCTGGAGTGGACTTCTTTTGATGTGGTACGGAAGCTGCGGGCGCAAATGAAGATCAAAAAAGTAGGTCATGCAGGTACGCTCGATCCTTTGGCTACCGGCCTGCTGATCCTGTGCACCGGTAAGTTCACGAAGCGTATTAATGAATACATGGCCCGGGAAAAAGAATATACCGGCACCATTACCCTTGGTTCTACTACACCCACGTATGACCTGGAAAGTGAGCCGGAAAATTTCAAGGATTACAGCGGCATTACGCCGGTGCAACTGGAGGCGGTAACAAAAGTGTTTACCGGTGATATTTTACAAGTGCCGCCTATTCATTCGGCCATTAAGAAAGATGGCAAACGGGTGTATGAGCTGGCCCGCAGGGGTGAGCAGGTAGAACTGGAGCCCCGGAAGATCACTATTAAGGTTTTTGAGATCACAGCCATTGAATTACCCTTGATCCACTTCAGGGTAGTATGTTCTACGGGTACTTATATACGCAGCCTGGCCAATGATGTGGGTGCCGCCCTGGGTTGTGGCGGTCACCTCAGCAGCCTGTGCCGCACGCGCATAGGAGAATTTACTTTGGATAAATCGATGACAATAGAACAAGCGCAGCTAATGATTAAAGAAGCAATAGAAAAGTAAGTGGAACGGCTTAGAACGGATAACCAATGCCCAGTTGCAATTGCCCGCTGCCGATATCCAATTTCTGGAACCAGCCATTATTTACACTGGCATAACGTGGATTCTTGATGCGGTAAGCCCAGTCGAGGCGGATGAGGAAAAACTCAAAGTCCAGGCGTAAGCTGGTACCCGCTCCTACAGCAATATCTTTGTATAACCGGCTTAATTTGAAAGAAGCTTCCGGTATTTCCTTGCCATCCTGGAACTCCTTACTCCAGATATTCCCGATATCTGTAAATAAAGCGCTGTTGATCTTAATGCCTGCAATGGTAGTGAGGTTAAAGCGGTATTCTACGTTAAACTCCAGTTGCATGTTGCCAAACCGGTCTACCCGGGTGCTATCCGTTTGATCATACAGGGTAGAGGAGCCGGGGCCTAACCGCCGTACCTGCCAGGCGCGCATGCTGTAAGGGCCTCCTGAAAAAAATGCTTTGAAAAAGGGGAGATTATATTCTTTTACTTCTTTTACTACTACGCTGCCGGTATCCGTTTTACCATAAATAAAGGCTACGCCGCCAAATACCCGGAAGGCCCAGGACGATTTCTTGTAATTAATATAATGCTTAAACTCCCCATCCAGTTTCACGAACCGGCGAAGGTCGCCCAGTTCTAATCTCCGGATGAGGCCAAACAATGCGCCACTCTCTTCTATGCGTCCCCGGATAAGGGTGAATTTCCTGTCTTCATCATATTGCCGTCCAAAAGTAGCGCTGAAGATGGTGCTAATGATCATACCATCATTGAAAGCAAAACGGTAGGCCGGGATGGCTTGTTCCAGTTTTATCAGGCTATCCGTCTTTTTGAGGTTCGTATACTCAAAGTTTAAAGGAGTTAGCTGGTAACTCTTGGTCCATCGCTGGGCAATATTATCAGGATCGGAGGCACGGGTCCTTCTGCGTGTCCATTCATACCCCCAGGAACTGTTAAAGGAGGGGGCAGTGAAGAAGTCGCGCCGGTTGGTATAGGTACCATTCAGGTTCAGCACAGTACGCCTGGCAATGGTGCGGTCAGTTCCCGTTGTTTTCCGCGGAAACAACCTGAGCAGGAAATCGGGAATGATGATCTTTGGAAAGTAGATATTGTGCGAAAGGCTGGCCTGTATGGTTTGTACCAGGTGGGTACCGATCTCTATACCAAAACGGGCATTGGTACTGGTTTGTATGGCTTCCCGGTAGGCATTGCGGTTCAGTAGCCGGAAGTTGAGACCAATACCAAAATAGGTTCCCTGCGAAAGGAAGTCACTTACGTTGCGGCTGGTCTCAAAGTCAACATTAAGGCTGTGCTTCATGGCAGGGTATAAGCGTAATACAGCATCCAGCAAGGGAACACTGTCATAGCGCTCCTGCAGACTGAGGTCTACATTTTGCCAGGCGCCCAATTGGTTAAAAGTGTTGATGACCCTGTAATACCGGCGCTGGGAGTAGAGCGACCCGGGCCGTAGCCGGATATTGTTGGCAATGAAAGGCAACTTAAACCGCCGGGAGCTGTACAGGATCTTATAACCGTCAATAACAGCACTGTCTTTGGGTACAAAGGTGGTATCATCCAGTACAGACAGATCGGGGTATACTTTGACATCACCTATATAAAATTTCCGGATATGGAAACTGTCCTTTACCGGCCTTTGTTTGATCACTACATTGATGGTAGGCTTTTCCCGCTTTTTACGCAGGGAATCTAATAGTTGTAATTGCTCAAAAGGGTCCAGCGTAGGATCAATGAGCGCAGCTACCACCGTATCACGCTCGGCATAGATATTTTCTTTGGTGAATTTGTAATAGCCACTGTCGCGGTACATGCCCAGCAACCTGTCCAGTTCCGCATTTACCTTCTGGTCGGAATAAGGCGCTCCTTTTTTCAGGAGTGATTCTTTCCGGGACTTCAGGGCCAGCGCCTGCAAGGCAGGTGTTTCCAGGGCATAGCCTATGGAATCCATGTGCAGGGCAATACCGGGCGTTACCGTGAAAGTGAGGTATACCCTTTTCTGTTCACCCTTACGCCTGTTGGGCACCGTATCAATAAAAAATGTATCCCGGATGGTGGGTTGAAAATAACCCAGTGAGTTAAGCAGGTTGGTCATGAATATTTTTGACCGGCCAATGTTCAGGGAATCAAATACAGGCGGCCTCTTTAGCTCACGATAAACGCCGGCATAGGAAACCAGCGGCGCCTTGAGGCTGTCATCTACCTGGGCCTGCAATTTGGTCTGCAATTCCTGCCGGTCATAATCGGGCGTTTTGCCTGCTATGTTAATGGTAGTCTTATACACAAAGGGTTTGGCGGAATTATACTTACGCGGCACGGTACAGGACGCGGCCAGTAGTAAACCCAGCAGGCCATATAAAGACCACCTGGAAAAAGTAAAAAAAGTAACTTGCTGGCCGGATGACATATAACTTTAAACGGGGTGCAAATGTTGGTTAAATCGCAGGTCAAATATATTCAAAGTTTAAGCCAGAAAAAATCAAGGGACGAAGAAGGGGTATTTATTGCTGAAGGCCCGAAGATTATTAACGAACTCTTAAGTACGCCCAACGTGGCTGTGCAGCAGTTGTATGCCGTGCAGGAATGGATGGCACAACATAGCGGAATAGCGGCTGGCGGGGCGATTGAAGTAAGTGAGCAGGAGCTGGAACGGCTTTCGCTGCAGCAAACGCCCAACCAGGTGATCGGTGTTTTTAAAAAGCCTGTATTTGCCAAAATCACCAGTTACCGGGAGCGGCTTTCCCTGATGCTGGATACCATCCAGGACCCAGGCAACCTGGGTACTATTATCCGTTGCGCCGACTGGTTTGGCATTGACACGGTTATTTGCAGCAGGGAATGTGCCGATGTTTTCAATCCCAAGGTGGTGCAAAGCACCATGGGCAGCATCAGCCGGGTGCAGGTGATGTATGAAGACCTGGTTGCTTTTATGCAGCAGCATGCGGATGTGCCTGCCTGGGCGGCTACCCTGCATGGCGCCAACCTGCATGAGCTGCCTCCGGTAGAGGGAGGCATATTGGTGATCGGTAATGAATCGAAGGGCATTCATGAAGAGTTGCTGCGGCTTTGCCGCCACCGTATTACGATTCCGCGTAAAGGACAGGCAGAATCTTTAAATGCAGCAGTGGCTACGGGCATCATACTTTCACATATCGTTAAATAGCTTCGAGCGACGAGCTGTGAGCTTCGAGCAAATACAGCGAAGCATAGGGCTCGTAGCTCGTGGCTCAAAGCTCGTAACTGTTTTCAGCTAAAGCGGATAGCCTTCACCGGCTGTATTTTTCTTACAATGATGGTGGGGATCAGCAGTACCAGGAAACAAATGAGGAAGGTGCCTATATCCACCAATACTACCTGCCACCATACTACATCGGCCACGGCTTTGGACATCCAGTAAGCGTCTTCCGGCAGGGGGATGAATCCATAGCGTTGCTGCAGCCAGCAGATGAGCAGGCCAATAACATTGCCCAGGAGCAGACCGGTAAAGGTAATAACAGCCCCATGGTACAGGAATATCCGCTGTACAATATTGTTCCGGGCGCCCAGCGCCTTTAGCACGCCTACCATGCGGGTGCGTTCCAATACCAGTATCAGCAGGCAGGTAATGAGGTTGAGTGTGGCAATGACGATCATGATGATCAGTACAATGACAATGGTCTTATTCTGCAGTCCCAGCCAGTCGAAGATATTCGGATAAATGTCCATGATAGTAGTACCCTGTAATCCAATGGGAAGTTTCGGCACAATGTCCTCACTTACCTTATCCATTTGATTAAAGTCATGCAGGAATATTTCATAGCCGCCCACCTGGGTGGAATCCCAGTTATTGAGACGTTGTATCAACTTCAGATCGCCGATGGCAATATGCTTATCATAGTCTTCAATACCTGTTTTGAAAATGCCGGCTACGGTCAGCTTACGGGGACGGAAAGAAGGGGAGCCGGGCTGAATAAAGTAGATGATGACCTGGTCATTTACTTTAAGTTTGAGCTGGGAGGCGGTATAGGCAGACAGGTTGATCTCATTGCTGTACCCGCTGTCGGTAAAATTTACCCAGCGTCCTTCTACCAGGAAGCTTTGCAGGTTATTGAAATCATACCCTTTTTCCACTCCTTTCAGTAATACGGCTTCTATGGTCTCGGATGTTTTAAGAATGGCATTTTTGGTGGCAAAGGCCTGCACTGTTTTGATGGCCGGATTGGTCTTTTTGAGGTTGAGTACCGAATCACTCATGGGGATGGGTACTTCTTCTGCAATAGATACTCGCACAGCATCAAAGCTTTGCACGCGGATATGGCCCCAGAAGCTGAATACCTTCTGGCTGATGGTTTTCTGGAATCCGCTGGCAAAGGCCAGGGTGAGGATCATGACAGCTACGCTGATAATAGTAGCGCCTATGGAAAGGCGTATCACAAAGCGGGAAAATGACCGTTGTTGATTAAAAGCGATGCGTCGGGCTATAAAAGCGGCGATATTCAATCGGCATGATTTTTCGGTCGTAAAAATAGCAGAAAGCAACCATACCATTCGAAAAAGCTGTCTTTTAGAGGATTTCTATAACTTCAGCGCATGGAAACGTCCAGGACGTTCCATCCGGCCCAAAAACAATAAAAACTAACGGATGAAATATATCTTATCCATTTTCCTGATCCAACTGTCTGTAGCCATGCAGGCGCAGATACCCGATGCTGTTTATTCGCCACGCATTAAAACAGTGCTGTTGCACCAGGCTGGTAACCAGTTGGGTGTTCCCATTATGAAACTGGGCGCTATGGGCGCGCTGGAACTGCATTTTGACGACCTGGACGCCAATGTTAAAAATTATTCCTATACTTTCCAGCTTTGCAATGCCGACTGGACGCCTGCCATCCTGAGCCAGTTTGATTTTATTAAAGGCTTTTCCCAGCAACGCCTTAACACGTACCGTATTTCTTCTATCGCTTTTACCCGTTATACCCATTACCAGGCTACTTTGCCCGACCAGAATTGCATGCCCAGCCGCTCGGGCAATTATATTTTAAAGGTTTTCCTGAATGGGGATACTTCCAAACTCATTTTCACGAAACGGATGATGGTGTGGAGTGAAGCCGCTGCGATTACCGCCCAGATACAGCAACCTTTTAATGGACAGATCTTCCGCACCCACCAGAAGATACAGTTCAAGATAGCGTTGAATGAACAATTGAATGTGGTGAACCAGTTCCAGCAGATCCATGTAGTGATCATGCAGAACAATCGCTGGGACAATGCCGTGACGAATATCCGTCCTTCTTTCTTTTCAAGGAATGTGCTGGAGTATAATACGGAGAATGATGCCGTATTCCCGGCAGGGAAGGAGTGGCGCTGGCTGGATATCCGCAGTTTCCGTTTTCAGAGCGACCGGGTAGAACGGGTGAAGTATGGCGCCACCAGTACAGAAGTGATCGTGAAACCGGATGCCAACAGGAGCCCCCAGCGGTTTAATTTTTTCCGGGATAATAATGGTATGTTCACGATAGAGACTACGGAAAGCGTGAATCCTTACTGGCAGGCTGATTATGCTACGGTGAATTTCACGTTTGTGCCGGGTAATAATTCTCCCTTCCCGGATAAGGATGTTTTTATTGTAGGACAGCTTACGAATTATAACCTGGACGACAGTGCCAAGATGGTATTCAATACAGAGCGGGGTGTGTATGAAAGATCGTTGTTCCTGAAGACGGGGTATTATGATTATTGTTATGCCACAGTTGACCGCAATGATAAAAAACGGCTCCCTTCTTTTGAGTTTACAGAAGGCAATTACTGGGAGTCGGAGAATAACTATACTATTTTGGTATACTATCGCCCCTTGGGCGGCCGTGCCGATGAGCTGGTAGGGGTGACAACGGTGAATTCACTGACGGGAAGGCGATGAGGAAATTATTTATTATTACTTATTGATTATTAGTTGTTGCATACCGGAGCTGCTGTGGCTGGAGCGAATTGATTGTTAGCGAATGTGAAATAATTAATAATCAATAATCAGTAATTAATTGTTTTGACGTATCTTTGCAGCCGGCAGGTCTTACACGACCAGCTCCTGCTGAACCCCCCCAGGGCCGGAAGGCAGCAAGGGTAGGCGGTTGTAGCGGTGCGATGTAAGTAATCTGCCTTTTTTTCTTTTCTTTTATCCAAGAGCATGGCCCATGGTAACCTGCACACATCTTTCCCTTCAAAGAGATCGCTTCCCATTCAGTGGCCATTACCGCTTACAACAAGTTAACATTTCAAAATCGTAATAGTATGAAGTTTTTTATTGATACAGCTAACCTGGCTCAGATTAAAGAGGCTCATGAATTAGGTATCCTGGATGGTGTTACTACCAATCCTTCCCTGATGGCCAAAGAAGGTATTAAAGGTGAAGATGCAGTGATGAAGCATTACCTCACTATTTGTGAAATGGTAGATGGTGATATCAGCGCTGAAGTGATCTCTACTGAATTCAAGGATATTGTGGAAGAAGGTAAAAGACTGGCTGCTATTCACCCGAATATCGTGGTGAAAGTGCCAATGATCAAGGATGGTATTAAAGCGATCAAGTATTTTGCTGACAATGGTATTAAGACCAACTGTACGCTGGTATTCTCTGCCGGTCAGGCTATCCTGGCCGCCAAAGCAGGCGCTACCTATCTCTCTCCCTTTATTGGCCGTGTGGACGACAGTAACTGGGATGGTGTACAACTGATTGAGCAGATCTCCCATATCTATAACCTCCAAGGGTACAAAACAGAGATACTGGCAGCTTCCATCCGCAGCCCGCTCCACATTGTAAAGTGTGCAGAGGCCGGTGCTGATGTGGTAACCAGCCCGCTGGAACCCATCTTAGGATTGCTGAAACACCCGCTTACTGATATCGGCCTGGCCAAGTTCCTGGAAGATGCCAAGAAAATGGCTGCTCCTGCACTGGCTGGTGTGAAATAAGCTTACATATAGTGAGTAAATGATATTATAGACGCCCCTTTTTTAGGGGCGTTTTTTATTGGATAAGTCATTTAATTTTAATAGTTTACAGTATACGAAACATCGTGGTAGCGGAAAAAACTATAGAGCTCTTATAGAGCTTTTATAGAGGAGCTATAGAGCTCCTATAGAGGCCTTCATCCGGGGATAATCCAGGGTATAGCCGGAGAATAACCAAGGGACAAGTACGGACGAGGTATAGAAAAGGGGTTGGTCTCCTTTATCCCGCAGTCTCTTTCTGTGCTGCTGGGTTTGTGAGATGGTGGAAACAAAAACTAAGAATTTCTCCTGTTCCGCTTGCTTTTCCGGGCCGGGGCATTACCTCCCTGCAGTATTTCATCCACCGTTCTCAGCCGTTCCGGTATATCCACCGTTTTCAGGTAGATGGTGACCTCCTTCCAGACCTGCGGATTGCTCTTCAGGGTGGCCTTTACGGTCACTTTTTCCCCCTTAAAGGCAGTATCGAGGATCAGGTTACAATTGTCGAATTTGCCGGCCGAAGCGGTAAAGTTTAACTCTTTGGCGGTGAGGGGCAGCCAACGGCCATTGGAGAGTTTCCCGTCTACATTAATGTAATTGTGCACCCCTTTCTTCAGGCTGTCGGTATAGAGGTGGAAGAAAATACTATCCACCTGCTGGGCCTGCGCGGTGCGGCCGGCGCCAACAATCAGTGTCAATAAAATGTAATAGATTATCTTCAAGTGTAAAGAATTGTCTGTTTATCCAAGATCGGAAATAGCCCTGAAAAGTTGTATTCCCGGGTTGTTAAATATAGCAAGAAACGGGTTGAGCAGGCCGGTAAATACAGGGAATTTGCATATACTAATTAATACGTTATGCTATCAGAAAAAATATTAAATTTTGAACCTGTGACTACGAATGCTTACCAATACGAGCAAATAGCACGGGCTATTGATTATCTGTATGTCAACTTCCGTGCTCAGCCCAGCCTGGAAGAGGTGGCGGCCCAGGTGAATATGAGCGCCTTTCACTTTCAGCGTGTGTTTACAGAATGGGCAGGCATCAGCCCCAAGCGTTTCCTGCAATTCCTCACTACCGATTACCTGAAACACCGGATTACCGGTTTTGACAACCTGCTGGATGCGGCCGATGCAGCCGGTTTGAGCAGCCAGTCGCGGGTATATGATCTCTTTGTGAACCTGGAAGCGGTAACACCACAGGAATACAAGGAGAAGGGTAGTGGCATCCGCATAGACTATGGCTTTCACAATACGCCTTTTGGCGAGTGTATTATAGGGGTAACCGGACGTGGTATTTGTCACCTCTCCTTCCTGCAGGAAGACAACCGGAGCACAGCGGTGGAAGAGCTGGAAAAGGCCTGGGAAAATGCTACGGTACGGGAGCACAGCCGGAATACAGAAGTGATGGCCAATGCCATTTTTAACCGCAAGCCGGGCAAGCAGGAAAAGCTGAGTGTACTGGTGAAAGGGACCAATTTCCAGGTGAAAGTTTGGAATGCCCTGCTGGAGGTGCCTTATGGCAATGTAACCACTTACCAGTCTATTGCCCGCCATATTGAGCTGCCCAATGCCCTGCAGGCGGTAGGATCGGCCGTAGGCGCCAATCCCATTGCTTACCTGATACCCTGCCACCGGATCATCCGCAAGAACCTGATCATTGGTGAATACCATTGGGGTACCGAACGTAAGAAAGCAATGCTGGGCTGGGAAATGGCGAAAACGGCTATTTAATCAAAATACGCAGCGGCATTCGGGTCTGCTGCTTTTTTATAGAGTAGTTCGATCTGTGAACGCAGGATGCGGTCTTCCGATAATTCCGGTAGCTGATCAACTGGAAAGAAAGCCACTTCAAGGATGTCGAATCCCTTCTGAAACTGTATGTCTCCTGTTATTGCACACAGTAGGGCAAATTTGTATACATAGAATGCCTGAGCCGGATGTGGATGGCATCTCTTATCAAATACCGCCAGCAGGCGGGTGGCTTTTACTGCTAGTCCTGTTTCTTCCCGGAACTCTTTTTGAATGACCTCGGAGGGGGATAAACCGATATCGGCCCAGCCGCCAGGCAGGGTCCATTTTCCATCGGCCATCTCTTTTACGAGTAATATTTCACCCGCTTTATTGAGCGCAAGTCCCCGTATATCTACTTTGGGGGTAGGATAGTCTGTATTGGGCGCATAAAAGCTTTTGATCACTTCTATGGGCTGGTTAATGAGCAGCCCCGCCATTTCATGGCTGATCTCCAGTAATTCGGTATACCGTTCCCGGTCATAATCGTTGGTATTGTACACAAGGCCGGTGTCTGCAATGGATTTTATCCGCTTGGCGAGGTTGAGCAGGGTACTGTTCACGTACTTTTTGCGGGTAAATGTATGTCAACTCCAGCTATAAGCCGCATCAAGTGGTATTCCCAATTTACCCAATTTTGTTATATAACAAGGAGTTATCGTGCTTTTATGGGTGCATTCCGGGTGAGATTTATGCACGGTGCAAGGCCATTTTATCCACAACTTGCCGGGGATATCCACATGGTGCAGTGTTTGTGTATATTTCCCTGTGTGTAACTGTGTGAGTAACTATTGTCCTATGTATTTTGTACCCCTATTCTTCTATATTTGCTGTCCTTAAAAATTAAGACACTGTGCGATTAAAGAGTTTAGAAATTAAAGGTTTCAAGAGTTTTGCCGACAAGACCGTACTGAATTTTGATGAGGGTATTACCGGCGTTATCGGGCCTAATGGCTGCGGTAAAAGTAATATCATCGATAGTATCCGGTGGGTAATTGGCGAACAGAAGATCAGTCACCTGCGTAGCGAAAACCTGGAGAGCCTGGTATTTAACGGCTCCAAAACACGTTCTGCAAGTGGCCTGGCCGAAGTAAGCCTCACTTTTGAAAACACCCGTAATCTGCTCCCGACAGAGTTTAATACCGTTACTGTTACCCGGAAATTCTATAAAAGCGGTGAAAGTGAATACCGCCTCAATGATGTGCAGTGCCGCCTGAAAGATATCCAGAACCTGTTTATGGATACCGGTGTGAGCACCGACAGTTATGCCATTATTGAGCTGGGCATGGTAGATGAGATTATTAAGGATAAGGAGAACAGCCGCCGCCGCATGCTGGAACAAGCTGCTGGTATTACAATATATAAGACACGTAAGAAGGAAGCCAAACAGAAGCTGGATGCTACCGAGCAGGACCTGGCGCGTATTGAAGACCTTTTGTTTGAGATCAACAACCAGTTGAAGAGCCTCGAAAACCAGGCGAAGAAGGCGGAGAAGTATTACGAGATCAAGAAAGATTACCGCGAGGTAAGCATCGAACTGGCCAAGGCTTCCCTGGAAGGATTTAACCTTACTTACCGCGATCTGAACAGCCAGGCAGAAACGGAAACCGATAAGAAGATCAGGCTGGAAGCGGAGATCGCCAATGAAGAAGCGGTGATCGAGCAGGAGAAGGTAGGGTTTATTGAGAAGGAGCGCGCCCTGCAAAGCATGCAGCACGAGTTTAACGACCTGTTACAGACTTTACGCACAAAAGAGAACGATAAGAACCTTGCTTCCCAGCGGTTGAATTTCCTGAAGGAAAAGGAAAACAACCTGCAGGAGTTCCTGAATAAAAGTGAAGGACAATTGAAGGGACTGGAAGAGAGCATTGAATTCACCCGTATACAGGTAGGAGAGGAAGAGGGCAAACTGGAAAGTCTTACCCAGCAATTAGATGATCTGAAGGAGGCGAGTGAAGAGAAGCGTAAAGTGTTTGATGAAAAACGCGTGCATGTGGATAGCCTGCGCAGTGAGAACCTGAATATGCAGCGCAACCAGTTTGAAGCAGAAAAGAAGGTGGCGATTGCTGATAACTCTATCCGTAACCTGGAGCAAAGCATTGCCCGGCTGGAAGAAGAGCAGGAGGTACGCAACAGCCAGTTGAAGCAACTGGAAGAAGAGCGGATCACGAAGGAAGAAGAACTGGAAAGCCGCCAGCGCGACCTGCAACAGTTGCAGGAACACCATGAACGCACCAAAGAGCAGATACTGCAAACGCAGGGTGAAATGGAGCAGTTGCGTCTGCAACTGGCAGACGAAAGCCGTAAGCTGGATGCCCGGAAGAATGAGCATGACCTGCTGAAAAGCCTGATCGACTCCATGGAAGGCTATCCCGAGAGTGTGAAGTTCCTGCACAAGAATCCCAACTGGAATCATACGGCGCCTATTTTATCCGATATTATTTATGTGAAAGAAGAGTTCCGCGCAGCCGTGGAAAATGTGTTGGAGCCTTACCTGAACTATTATGTGGTGAATGACCTGCAGGAAGGTTTGCAGGCGGTACACCTGCTGGATGAAAATAAAAAAGGTAAAGCCAATTTCTTCCTGCTGGATAAGCTGAACGGGAATGGGGAAGGTGTTGCCCACCAGCCGGAAGGCACGATCCCTGCGATGCAGGTGATTGAGGTGGACGCGCAATATCGTCAACTGGCAGAGCACCTGCTGGGGCAGGTATTTATTGCAGAGAATGAAGAAGCCCTCCAGAACAGCAATGGTTCTATTGTACTGGAAAAGCACGGTAAGTATGTAAAAGGAAAATACTCATTGACCGGTGGCAGCGTGGGCATGTTTGAAGGAAAGAAGATCGGCCGCGCCAAGAACCTGGAAAAGCTGCATGAGCAGATACAGGTGCAGGAGCGTATCGTGCATGAGTTGAAGGCAGCTATCCAGGAAAAGCACAATGAGGTGATCGGTTATAATGAGCAACTGAAGGAAACAGCGATCAAGCAAGCCCAGGAAGATATTAACCGCCTCACCAACCTGGTGTTCTCCCTGCAGAATAAGATCGAGAACCTGCATGGTATGAAGAGCACCTCCCAGAACAGGCTGGAAGAGTTGCAGATGAACCTGGAGAATACGACTTCTTCTATTTCCGGCACACGTGAAGAGTGGCAGCAACTGGTAAGCCTGCTGAATGAAGTGCGCGATAAACTGCAGGCGGCGGAAGGGGATTATAAATCGGCAGAAAGCCAGTACCACAGTGCTTTGGCTACATATAACGAGTTTAACCTGCAGGTAACACGTCAGCACAGCAAGATCAATGCGCTGACCCAGGAACTGGAGTTCAAACGCAATCAGCTCACCGGCCTGCGCACCCAGATAGATACCAATGCCTCCCAGTTGAAACAAACGGCGGAGAACATTACAGAGAGTGAAGAAACCCTGGCCAATGCCGATAACGGCCTGTTGGACCTGATGCGTAAGAAGGAAGAAGCGGAGAAGGTATTGAATGAAACAGACCAGGCTTATTATAACCTGCGCAATACACTGAGTGAAAAGGAAAGTGAGTTGCGGCATAAGACAAAAGAGCGGGAGATGCTGGAGCACCTGCTCACGGAGATCAAGGACAAGCTGAATGAGCTGAAGCTGCAACTGGCCGGTATGAAGGAAAGGCTGAATGTGGAGTTCCGCATTAACCTGGATGACATTATTGACCAGCCAAGGACAGGGGATACGCCGACAGAAGAGTTGCAGGAGAAATGTGACCGTATGAAGAAGCGCCTGGAGAACCTGGGCGAGGTAAACCCCACTGCTATTGAAGCTTTCCAGGAGATGAAGAAACGCTATGAGTTTATCCTGGAACAGAAGAATGACCTGGTGACCGCCAAGGACAGCCTGTTGCAGACGATCCAGGAAGTGGAAGCCACCGCCAATCAGCAGTTCCTGGATACTTTTAACCGGGTACGTGATAATTTCCAGAAGGTATTTAAGGCACTGTTCACCGAAGATGATACGGCCGATATGATCCTGGAGAATCCGGAGAACCTGGCCGAAACCAGCATTGATATTATTGCCAAGCCTAAAGGTAAACGTCCTTCTTCCATTACCCAGTTGAGCGGTGGAGAGAAGACGTTAACGGCTACTGCGTTGCTGTTTGCTATTTACCTCATCAAGCCTGCTCCGTTCTGTATCCTGGATGAGGTGGATGCGCCGCTGGATGATGCGAACGTAGGTAAGTTCACGAATATGATCCGCAAGTTCAGTGAAGAGAGCCAGTTCATTATTGTTACGCACAATAAGATGACGATGAGCTCAGTGGATGTTATATATGGGGTAACGATGCAGGAGCCCGGTGTAAGTAAGCTGGTGCCGGTGGATTTCAGAAGCCTGAATTAATGTGATAATTTGAAAATGGCTTTGTGAAACGGGGTTACCAATTTTAATTAACGAAGTAGAATCTGGTCAGAACAATAAATCAAAAAAATCCCGCTTTCGTGCGGGATTTTTCATTTATGGGTATTTTCAAATTATCACATTGGCATTAATGTCCATGACCGCCTTTCCCTTTTCCACCGCCAGCGCCGCCATGTGGATTTAAAGTGCCCAGGTCGCGGTCAAAAAGGTACATACCGCCTTTGTCTTCGCCAATGAGCTTTAATTTGTCAAGGATCTGGCGGGCGAGGCTTTCCTCTTCAATCTGCTCGGTTACGTACCATTGGAGGAAGTTATGGGTAGTATAGTCTTTCTCCTGTATGCAAAGCTCTACGAGGGCATTGATCTCATTGGATACTTTTACCTCGTGGGAGTGAACGATCTCGAAGATCTCCTGGATGTTCTTAAAGTCTTTCTGCGGTGCAGCAAAAGGAGGAACGATGGCATGGCCGCCACGGTCATTGATATAATGGAACAGCTTAAGCATGTGCAAACGCTCTTCATCGGAATGATGGTACAGGAACTGCGCCACGCCAGTGTAACCCTTTACTTCGGCCCAGGAGCCCATGGCAAGGTAATACATGGAAGAGAATCCTTCCAGATCAATCTGCCGGTTGAGGGCTGCGTCAATTTTGCTGGATATCATATATTGATAGTTTTTGTGATGAATATACGAATTTCTAATTTCGGCACATTGTTATCGCCTGCACAAAAATAACCGAATATGCGAACTATTATTCTCCTGCTGCTGTCAAATATATTTATGACGATTGCCTGGTATGGCCATTTGAGGCAACAGCATTTGCCTATGTGGAAGGCCATCCTGGTGAGTTGGGGCATTGCTTTTTTGGAGTATTGCCTGATGGTGCCTGCCAACCGCTGGGGTTTTTCCAACGGGTTTAACGGCTTTCAACTGAAGATGACGCAGGAAGTGATCACCCTGATCGTATTTACCGTTTTTGCAGTGATTTACCTGAAAGAGCCCTTTCACTGGCGTTACCTGGTGAGCTTCGCCTTTTTACTGGGAGCGGTGTATTTTATGTTTAAGAAATAGCTTCGAGCTGTGAGCGCCGAGCTACGAGCCCTGTTCTTCGCTGTTTTAGCTCGAAGCTCGTGGCTCATAGCTCATTGAATGAGCTTTGCTATTTTCCCATTACTGCCCGCCAAAAACACAGCATTGCCTTTCTTTGCTTTCCGGCATACATGAAAGCCTTCTGTCGAAATAGATTGCCAGTGATTACCGCCATCAACAGAAATATCTACACCCGGCACCCCGCAGGTGATCAGCTTTTGGGAACTGATGTATACCACACAGCTACGATACCCCTGTGGCCCTTTAACAGGCGCCTGCCAGGTTTTCATACCGTCTGTTGACAGCAGACAGTTTTTGGTCGTGTCTTTTTGGTTATCATAGTCTCCGGCTACAATGATGGCCTGGTTGCCATGGATGGCTATGGAATTGGGACCGGTCATTTCACGGCCTTGTGTAATGTCGAGGGATTGTGCACCACGGGGATCAAATAGCCGTGCATTTTTACCACCGGATACGATGGTGAAGAGCCCTTTTTTATGGTACCAGATATTGGAGCCGCTGGCGGCAAAGAAACCTTCGCCTTCCAGGGCAGGCAGTGCCGTTGTGGTCATTTTTTTCCAGGTGCTGCCGCCGTCATCGGTGGTAGCCAGAAATACTTTACCGTCTATAGGATCACCTACTACAATGCCTCTTTTATTGTCATAAAAATCCATGGCGTCGAGGAACATGCCTTTGGTGCTATCGGTAAAGACGGTTTTCCAGGTGCGCCCGCCATCGTTGGTTTTGAGGATATGGGCCGGTTCGGCAATGGCGATGATAACAGCCGTTTTATCATCAAAGGCCTCAATATCACGGAAATCCCTTTTTTCAAATCCGGGTACAGTGGTCCACTGCCAGGTCTTCCCGCCGTCAACAGACCGGCCTGTTTTGCCTTTACTGCCGCTGACCCATATTACCTGGTCATTGACAACACTAAGGCCGCGAAGGCTGGTTTCTGTGCCGCTGGTGAGCAGTTCGATCTGTTGTGCCTGTAAAGCTGTTGGGGAAAGGAAGCAGGTGGCCAGGAAAGCGATGGCGGAGAAAAAGGTTTTGATCTTCATAGCTGTTAAGATAAGCAAAAATCAAAAAGCCATCGTTCCGTTGAAGCGATGGCTTTTTGAATGTCTTAATCTTTCAGTCGAATCGATCGAAGGTAAACTCATTTCAAAGGCATTGGATTGGATACAGGTGCTCTCTGTTTTTGGTGGTTGGGTTTTTAGGATATCGACTGGGTTTTTAGGTCTACCGGATTAGGGGCTTTCTACTACGATATTGGATGTTGCTATATGGTCTTTCAGGATTTTTCAAAAGAAACCTCGATGCACTCCGGATCAAGGATAAAAGCTTTCGGTTTCTGTAAGGGATTTAGAACAGATCTTTCAGATGATATTGGATGCTGGATATTGGCGGTGGACTTTCTGTAGAGATATTGGATCAACTATTTCAAAGGTAGTATTAGAACTTTTATTGACATAGCGCAAATCTGCCCTGTTTTTTGGCTTCAGTTATTACCCATCATATCGTAAAAATTGCTATCTGGCTTAGCGGTATTACTTTTAATTCTATCGTGTTTTTGCGAAAAACATCCTGATTTGGGTAAAAACACTCGATTATTCCTGGTAATTATACTGCTTAACACGAGCCCTGCTGCAGGAAACCACCAGCCCCTTTTGGACAAGGGAGGCTTCGGGAAAGTCAGGCCAGGCATGCGTTTTTTAGTGGCGAAGGGCTTTTTTAAAACCCTTTTTTAGCGGATTGTAATTTGGGTAAAGTGAAGTTGTCCAGGGGACTTTTCTCAGCTACCAGCTTCTCTATTTCGCTGATCTTACGGGGAGCTGCCCAGGAGAGCAATTCATAATCCTTTTCCCGGATGAGCAGGTCATCTTCAATACGCACGGCAATGGTCCACCATTTCTTATCACAGGGACTGTTCTCCGGAATGTAAATGCCGGGCTCTATAGTGATGACCATGCCTTTCTTCAGCTTTGTAGAGGCATTCCTGTCATGCACATCCAACCCAATATGATGGCCGAGGCCATGGGGGTAGTATTTGTTGGCTTCTTCCTTTTTGCTGATGATGCCCAGTTTCAATAACCCATCGGCTATTACACCCCTGGATACTTTATCCAGTTCCTGCCAGGTAGTGCCTTCTTTACATAATTTGAAAGCGGCTTCCTGGGCTTCATATACCAGCTCGTAAATGGCTTTTTGTTCCGGGGTAAATTTCCCATTGGCAGGCACGGTCCGGGTTACATCGGCTGTATAGCCATGGTATTCGGCGCCTACATCCATGAGCACCATCCTGTTCTCAACATGCAGCTTTTCATTTTCCTGGTAGTGCAGTACGCAACCATTGTTGCCGGCGCCTACAATAGAAGGATAACCTACATGCTCGGCGCCATATTTTTTATGAACAAATTCATGCAGTCCCTGCGCTTCTCTTTCTGACATGTCGGGACGGACAGCTTTCATGACTTCGGCCTGTCCCTGGCAGGAGATCTCTACAGCTTTGCGCAGCAGTACAAGTTCTTCCGCTGTTTTAATTTCCCGCAACTGACCTGTATATTGGCGGAACAAAGCAGTGCTGAAGCGTTTGTCCTGTGCATAGTTGTCGGTGATCTGTGCCTTCTCTTTCAGTTGTTGGATCAGATCATACAGGTCGGCATTGTCATACAGGGAGTTGGCAATATCTGTTGGCAGGCGGTCAAGAATGATCTTTTCGAATTTGGAAAAGTCTATAGCGGTATTCTTAAAGTCTTCGCCATTGTATACATGGGTGAGGCCTAGTTTTTGTTTGGCGCCTTCCACGCCCAATCTTTTACCGGTCCATTGTTCTGCCTGTGCATTGCGTTTTTGTACAAACAATAACTCTTTATAGGTACTGCCATCGGCAGCGGTTTGTGGTTCTTTAAACAACAGGAAGAGTGAATGAGGTTCCTTATAACCGGTAAAGTAATACAGGTCGGGATTCTGGTGGTATACATAGTCCACGTCATTGGAAAAATTGCGGGTGGGGTAGGCCCATACAATGGCAACGGAATTGGCTGGCATTAGTTGCCGCAGGGAATCCCGGCGGCCTGCATGGAAGGCAGGGGTAAGGTAATCATCCGGCAGATCGGTTTCCTGGGCGAAGGCAGGGGTGGTGGCCAGCAGGGTGGCTACTATAACGAAATCGCGTAAACGCATAGTTGGGTTTTTAAGCATCATTGAATGAGATAAATTTAGGGGTTATTGTGTATAGGCGCCGGAGTGAATGAGGCGAGTGGAAGTGATAAGTGGCGAGTGGTAAGTGAGCGGGAATAGGGGTAAATGGGTAGGCGGCATGCTGTGAAAAGGGGAATTACCGCAGGGGTATTCAAAAGCCGCAATGACGAATCGTATTTTATGCAGGAGTGTGCAAGGTAGTAATACTGAAACTGGCAAAAGATGCAATATTTCGTTATTTTTTTGCGATTTTACAGGGTAATAGCCAGCTTAGTGAAAAGTCAAATATACCTGGTCGTATCTGTCTTAACGGTCGTAATGTCATTTGTACCCGCATTGATCGTCTTGCTTAAAAAACTTTGGCAGGCGACTCCTTTTCAATATTTCGCTGTTTACTGGATCATCAATGGACTGATGAATATTATGTTCCTGGTAGAGGGACTGAATAAAAGATTTATTGAAGTGGCCAGTGTGATCTATAATGCATTGGATATACCTATGATGGTGGGCATTATCTACCTCGCTGCTTTTTCTCCGGCGATCAAAAAGTTTATCCGTATTGGCATGGTGGTTTTTGTCCTGTTTGAAATTGTTTGCCTGGCAAGCAGCGGACTCCGGTATGATGCCTTGAAGTATGCGTTGGGATTGGGTTTGATCTTTATCCTGACGATTATTATCTGGCAGATATCCCTGTACCTGCAACAGGTGGTGTATGCTACACGGGAAAAAGCCCTGTTGCTCATCCATGGCGCCTTGTTGTTCCAGTACGGCACTTATATCGTGGTGTATATTTTTGATTATTTCCTGAGCGGGAGTAGTGTGGCAGACAATATTGACAAGTTCCTGATCTATTATATTTCTACCATTTTATCCATCGGTATTGGTTGCAGCGGATTGCTGCTGAAGGGGCTGCATAAGTTACCCGCTACAACGGCGCTCAGAAAGTCTTTTTGGGCTGAGTCCCGGGAAACGCCTGTATGATGGCCATCACGAAGAGGATATTTTTCAACAGGTTGAATACTGCATGCAGGGGCCAGTTCTGCTCCCATTGTTTTCCCACCGTAATAAAGAAGAAGAAACTTCCCGAAAGATACACGAGACAACCCAGCGTTATCCAGAAAGCCGGTTTTTTGTAAATGAATTCCATGGGATCGTCCATAAGCCATTCATGAAACAGGAGCAGGCTGTAACTGATGATGAGTATGACGGCTGTACCGGCATTGAAACGGCTGTAGTAAACAAGTCCGAATTTCTCCAGCTCAAGGGTTACTATGACGATGAAGATCACGGAACCTGCTATTACCCATTTCTTATAGTTTTTCCGTCGGAAGAACCGGTAAAAGAAAAGGGTGAAGAAGGTATATTCCGTGATGGTGAATATGAATGACAGGATCCTGGCTGCAGTAGGCGAGGCGTGGAGGATTTCCGATAAACGGTCGCCGGTAAAAACTGTCAAGGCATAGATGAACAGCAGCTTGCCTGTGAGACTCAGGCGGGATGGACGCAGAGCCAGCAAAGTGATAGGGATAGCCAATAACGAATATGACGCTATTATGCCTGCAAGGGGTGTTACAGTCATGCCTTAACCGAATTGTGCTAAAAATAACACTTATCTGTCAAAAAGGAACAGCGAAATGTGGAGAATAGAATAGTATTTAGTGGATCACAAGTCAATGATCGCGTATGCTTTCTCGCTGAGATAAGGACCACCAGGATGTTTGGCTGTATAATCGAGGTTGATCCAGTACTGACCATTTTGTTCGTGGTAGTAGATGTTATCTATCGACTTGTCGCCAAAAAGATAGATGATGGCCTGCTGCAGCCGGTCAAAAGCTTTTTTATCACCTGCATACATTTCCGGGTAGAGATGTCCTTCTGACAATACCATGCGGCAATGTGCGCCGATTGCCTTGAGGCAGGAAACCATGAGAATGGTATGATCATCGCAATCGCCTCCCATCCCGTTGAGGATGGTTTCACGGGCAGTGGCAAAGTATTCATCCCGCTCAGAATCGGATACGTATTTAAAGCTGGAGTTGATGTATTTGAAGAGGGAGAGATGCCTGACCACAGGACCATATTTGGTGTGGTATTCATCAAAGTAATCGAGGGAATGCTTTACGGCAAAGTTCCGCACAATAGAATCTCTGTAATCTACTTTGGATTGTAATACCTTGATGGTTTTAGTCAGCGGCCCATCGAAAATGCCGGGCGTTAATACGAGGTCTGTTTCCTTTTGTCCCTTCTGGCCCCAGTTGTTTTCCACCATGGTCCGGTAGTCGGTCACCATGTGGCTGAAGCCATATCCATTGGTAAGCTGGTTATATAGCAGCACCAGTACACAGAGCGCTACAGCAGGTATAAGCAGGAACCGGAAGATGCGCAGCACCAGCCAGGTAGCCAGGGCGGCCAGCAATACAGAAACAGTAAGATCGAGGTTCCAGTCGCCCACCATCAGGGGGGGAAGATACCGGTTAATGAGCGGGGCCAGTGGTAATACAGTGAGAATGCTGACGATGACCAGCAGCACTTTCCGTATTTTGATATACTTTTCGTCGTTAAAGTTCATACCTGATAGCATCCGTTAAAGCAAAGAAAATCATTTCTGTCAACTTATTCATGTGCACCAATAGCCATAGTAGCTAAGCAGGTCGTTTGGGGAATAAGGTTTACATGAATTTATACAATTTTACGTTAACGGAGGCATAATATTAGCCCCGGTTTTTTACACCGGGGCCTGCTGGTATCATTTAGTCATCATCTTCTTCGTAATAGGCATCCTGATTATCATTGTATACGGATTCCCATTCTTTCACTTTGTCATCGCTCAGCAGTTCCAGTATATCGAAGATGGGGTCAGTTTTCTTTTTCCATTCCAATACCGGTACTTCCGCATAGTTGGTGACATACAAACAATAATCCGTTTCTACCGTTACTTTGAGCAGTGACACCGGGCTGTCTTCTTTTTCCTGTACCAGGTAATAATAACCAGACTCTAATAGTGCATACGAATACATACAATCTCCCTCCACCGTTTTAGTTAAAGTGTTTTAAAAAAGTAACTTAATTGGTTATAGTAAGTGATTACCCTGTTTCCAGGCATACTTTTTCAAAGGCAATGATCCTGGGCAGAATTTAATGGATGTAGCGGGGGTTGGTTTGGTAGAATTCTGATAGGTTGGTAAGGCCAAAATTAGGATAATAATGGTAATCGCCGGGCAGGAGGCAGGGCCAGGGGCAAAATTTTTACGGAAGCTTAATAATTCTGTCTATTTATTATTGATTATTAATATGTTATAAATGGTTGTAAAGTTAATAAATATGCTGACTGGGGTTATAAATACCCGCACCAGGATCCTTTACCTCCATCCCGGCGGTCCAAAAGAGGGGAGGATTATTTACCGGCAGGTTTGCGATATTTGCACCTTTTTAAACCTCTGTATATGCGTATCGCGATTAATGGAATGGGACGTATCGGCCGTTTGTTATTCAGAAGGCTCGTGGAGCATGAAGCAGTGGAACTGGTGGCTATCAATGATATTATGGAGCCGGATAACCTGGCTTATCTCCTTAAGTATGATTCTGTGTATGGCACTTTCCCCGGGCCTGTAAGTTTACAGGATGCCAAACTGCAGGTGAATGACCTATCCATTGCGGTATTACAGGAGCCTGATCCGGCCAGGCTGCCCTGGAAGGCATTGGGTGTGGATGTGGTGCTGGAATGCTCAGGACGTTTTACGAGCAAAGCAAAAGCATCTGTCCATCTGGCTGCCGGTGCCAGGAAAGTGCTGCTGTCTACCACCGGTTCACCGGATATTCCTTTGATGATTTATGGCTTCAACCAGCATTTGCTTACACCGGAAACGGATATTATTTCACCGGGCGGCTGTATGACAAATTGCTCCACCCATATCCTGTACCTGCTCAATTCGATTGGTATTGAATCGATGCACATTAATGTTTTACACTCCTATACCTCCCGGCAGGGGATTGTAGATGCGCAGCACAAACAGTTCCGCCGCGGAAGGGCTGCTGCGGAATCTATTATCCCGGTAGAGATTGACCTGGCGGTTTCCCTTGAAGGCCTGTTCCCGGTATTACAAAACAGGATTGCCGCGGTATCTACCCGCGTACCGGTAGCCAATGGCGCCCTGGCCGATTTCACGGTCCAGTTGAAACAACCTACTACTGCGGAGGAGATCAACCAGCTATTCCGTAAAGCTGCCGCTGCTGAGTATAAAGGCATCGTTGATTATACAGAAGAACAACTGGTGTCGCTGGATATTAAAGGCAATACACACTCCTGTATTGTAGATGGCACGCTTACCTCCGTCATCGGAAAGCATGTGAAGCTGATCACCTGGTTTGATAATGAATTTGGTTATACCAGCCGGATGCTGGATTGGTTGCTGTACTGGAAGAAGGTGTTGGGGTAGTTGCTGGTATCTGGTTGCCGGATGGCATTGTTACCTGAAGCGACAGGGTTATGCACAATGTGGATAAGTTGGATTAGAAGAAAAAATATGTAACTGGTACTCACAATTTTAGCAGCACGAGGCGTTAATAACTCTGTTGATAATTTGTGAGCAATCAAAATTCCAGTAACATTGCCTTCTTAAAATCTAACCCCAATGAAGAAGTTAACCAATCTGCTGTTGGCTACTATGGCCATGGCCCTGACCGTACCTGCGCAGGCACAATTCAAGACAGACAAAGAACCATCACCCGGCTTTGTGAAAGCCATTGAGACGATCCTGAGCGATTACCCTTACAATTACAGGCATATTACAGGCGAGCTGGTAGAGGCTACCGGCGACTGGCACCAGTATGTCTCCACGGTATCATTGCCAGGTTCTGAGAATTGCGTTGTAGGGGTTTATCATTCCGAACTGGATACCACTGCCAGTTGGCAGGCATTGATGTTCCGGAGTGAGACTTTCAGTAAAGCGGCTGCTGCTTATAAACGCCTGTACCAGCAGCTTACCCGCTGTCACCTGAAGATGGTAGATGGCAGCTTCTATTACCTGGATGGGGATTATGAAGAAGCTTCAGAAGATGTGGATTTTATTACGAGCGCACTGACGATCCGGACGGCTGATGAACGCTTCCGCGAATTCTATGTAGAGCTGGAACTGCTGTACAAGCTGGATGAGTGGGTGGTGAATGTGAATATGGTAAGCAAGAAGAAGGATAGCGAAGTGAGGCCCGACTGGATGAGTGGGAAGTAGTTCCGGGTTTCGGGTTTGGAGTGTCGGGTTCTTTTGTTTGTACCTATTGACTAAACCGACGTTTACATTATTAAGAAGGATGCCGCCTGGTGAGAGGCGGCTTTTCTTTTTATAATTAATCAATTCTGTAATCTTCCCGTACAGGAGAAAAGGCATCGAGTACGCGGCAGTCGGTGAGGGCAATAGCACTATGGGGGGTGTTGCCGGGAATCACGTGTGTAGTGCCTGCGGTGAGTACCATTTTTTCTCCGCCAATGATCATTTCCAGTTCCCCTTCCAAAATAAAGGTCACCTGCTCATGCGGGTGCCGATGCTCGGGCAAAGGACTGCCTTTCTTAATGTCTACTATCGACAGCGTGATCTTTTCGCCATGTACGAAACGCCCGAAATAGCCGGGCACGATCTCTTTTCCTTTTATATTATCGAGGTGTTGCATGTAAATATGTTTAAAAGCATTATTGTTCAAAGTAGCAGACACTGCCGCCTACCCACTTCTTGTCCTTGTTGTAATCTACGCCGATCATCTTTCCTTTGCTCAGCCGGGCCAGGTTAATGGCCGGGCGGGGTCTGTCCCACCCATCCTGCCACAGGTACATGATGCGTATTTCCACTTTGGCCGGCACATCGGGGGTGGGAATGACATCGGCATATTTTACTTTCCGTTGCAGTATCCAGTTCTCCGGGTTGTTGGTATGGGCAATATGTTCCGGGGTTACATCTATTACCACGCCCTGGCCGGCAAAAGAGAACAGGGGCTTCAGTACGTAATTCTCCAGATCGGCGGGCACCTGTTTCAGTTCATTCAGGAACCAGGTTTCAGGCACGTAGGGATGATGGATGAAAGGCAAGGTGAATTTGCTGATGCGGTAGAACCAATTGGGGTGCGGTACCCATTCCACTTCCAGGTCCTGCGTAATATCTACAAAACTGCCCAGCCTGGCCTTTTGCGCATGCAGGTCGTCAAAGATAACGCGGTTATAAATGCGCTTTACGGCTGTCTTTTGTCCGTTGTTCAGGTAATAGAGTTTTTTCCCTTCCTGGATGAGCTCTGTAATACAAACCGGTTGTATGCCGAGGTAATCCCGCGTACAATAGAAATCAACTTTCGTCTTTTGTTCATGGGGTTTTATCTCCAGCAGGATCACGTTTTCCGGCGGCAGGCCGCCGAGGATCACCTCTTTCAATTGAGCCAGGTAACTGTCACGGTTCAATCCATTGAGGTATTGGGAGTAGTTGTCCGGCACCGGGAAATACTGGCGCAGCAGGTCGGGATACAGGACCTGGAAACCAAAGAGGGTAGGGAAGCCCTGCATTTCAATCAACTGCGGCTCCAGTGAACCGTCTTTGCCGGTGCAGATACCAAAGTCGAAGGCGATCATGTGCGCATGATCGTTCTCATTGGGCACCCGCTCGCCGGGAGGAATAGCCCTTTCCGTAAGCTCCCTGAACTTTGGATCGGTGAGTACATCAATAATGCTTTCACAGGCATCGAATACTTTCTGGGCAAACGTTTTGTCAATGAATACCGGCGTCTCAGCCAGGCGGAATTCTATAGCGCCCGGGTATTTCCCGTCCAGTTCTTTCAGGAATGCATTGTACTGTTCAACGGTGAATGTTTCATTGTACACTTTCCGCAGGCTGGGTACCATAGCTGGTTTGTTTGCTGGAAGATACGAATTACCCGGCTTCTACTGTTACCAGTTTGTCAATAGCTTGTTTGAGGAAGTTGGGTATTACATGCGAGTAGGTATAACCTATTTTATCAGGATCGTTGAGTTGCTCTATCATGGATTGCCACTTTTCAAAGCCATGGTTTTCTATGACAGTGTGTTTTTTATCTTCCCGCTGCAGGTACATACTCATACCGGAAGCATCGGCTTCGGGGTGAAACTGTGTGCCGATCATGTAGTGATTAAAGCGGATAGCCATGATAGCCCTTTCGAGCGGGATGTGCGGACGTTCTTTTTCAATGGCCAGCAGGGTGGCGCCCAGTTTCCGCAGTTGCTTATTATCGGGTTGTATCACCTGGTAGTCCCGGCTGTCTACTGCATAGAAAGGGTCGTTCAGGCCGGCGAATACAGGTTCCTCTTTACCGGTTTCGAGCATGTGGACAGGGAATACGCCAAAGGCGGTAGACCTTCTTTTGGCCACCTGCGCTACCCGGAAGTACCGGCAGGCCAACTGAAAGGAGTGGCAGATGAATAAGACGTTCTTTTTGACCGGGTTGTGTGCGGCGTTGTTATAGTCTTCTACGGTTTGCAACCAATTGAAATACTGGTTCTCCCACTCACTGCCTTCACTGTCAAGGGGAGAGCCGGGGCCGCCGCTGGAGATATAGATGTCGTAGGAAAGATCGGGTAACTCGTTTTTGAGCCTTACATCAAACTCATCCCAACTGATATTGACCTGATGGGTTTGCCCATATTGGGTTAATAATTCCCGGATACAGCGCATGCCCTGGTTGGGCTGGCCTTCATAGAGATCTAGGATTGCTATGCGTATGTAGGTATAATCGCTCATATAGATGCCTGCAAACATAAGGATTTTTGCTGTTTGGGTGGCTTGCAGACCTATATGATAACGTACAGCAGGGGCGATTAGTTGTATCGGCTTATTTGATAAGGCCCTTCATCATTTGCTCTGCCACGAGCTGGTTGCCCTTTTCATTGAGGTGCACGCCGTCGGTGGTGAGGATGTTCCTGTCTTTGTTCTCCGGATTGTTGGCCAGGTTGTATTCGAGAAAAGTTTTGCGGAGATCAATAAGGCCCACATTGTTCTTTTGGGCTATCTGGCGGATGATGTTGGCATACTTGTTCAGGTCGCCATCCAGTTCATTGCTGAAGTCTGTGCGTTCTCCGATAGCAGCGGGCGTGCAGATGACTACTTTAATGTTTTTAGCCTGCAGTTTTTTGATGATGGCATGGTAGAATTTTTCAAACTTGTCGGCATCTGTACCGGTACCGGATGTTTTTTTGTGCCATACATCATTCACCCCTACCCATATTACAACGGTGGTGGGATTTTTTGCCAGCACATCCTCCTCCATGCGGAGATAGAGATCATACGCCTTATTGCCGCCAATACCTGCACCTATGAGCTCATATTGGTCCTGTACGCCTTTTTGCTTCAGCAGGTCGCCCAATACCATAATGTAACCACCGGGTTTTGCACCTGCCTGGGTAATGGAGTCGCCAAAGAATACAATACGTTGTTTTTGCTGGGGAAGGGTAAAGGCCATTAATAAGCTGATAAAGGAGGCAATAACGATCGTTTTTTTCATAATGTGCCGAGTTGGGTGGTCAAAACTAATGGTTTTTGCTTGTAAAAAGAAGTGCGCCGGCACTTACTGTCTTCTGGTTATTGCAATGATAATATCCGAAATTGGAGCTGGTACTATTATTTTGCAGGCGGCATATACCTCATGGATTAAATAAAACGATATGTTCTTTTGTAAGGAGAGATCATGGATGATGCTGGTCATACTGTTGGCCTGTAATAGGGGCAATGCCCAGGAAACAGATACCGTTCAACGAATGGTGACAGGCCGCCGGAATAGTGCGGCGCAGCAGGCAAAACCTTATGTGATCATGATCTCGGCCGATGGGTTCCGGTATGATTATGCGCATAAGTATGCTGCTACCAACCTGCTGCGGTTGAGCCGCCAGGGGGTAAGGGCGCGGTCTATGCAGCCTGCTTTTCCATCCCTTACTTTTCCCAATCATTATACGCTGGCTACGGGATTGTATCCTGCCCATCATGGGTTGGTGAATAATAACTTTTATGACCCTACCCGTGGCGCGCGTTATTCCATGTCGAATAAGACCATTGCTTATGACTCCTCCTGGTATGGTGGTGGACCGTTATGGGTGTTGGCAGAAAAAGAACAATTACTGGCTGCCTGTTTTTATTGGGTAGGCAGTGAGGTGGCGGTGCAGGGTGTGCGACCCACTTATTATTACCTGTATAACGAAGCTATTCCCATCAATGAACGATTAAAAACGGTGAAGCACTGGCTTCAGTTGCCGGAGGCAGAAAGACCCCACCTGATCACGTTCTATTTCCCGGAGGTGGACCATGAAGGTCATGCACATGGGCCGGACAGTAAAGAGACGGCAGCCGCGGTACATTTTGTTGACAGTGCCATCGGCAGGTTGTGTGCGATGGTAGATTCCCTGCAACTGCCGGTTAATTATGTTTTTGTATCCGATCATGGCATGGCGGCTGCTGATACAGTCAATACGTTGCGGGTACCGCCCGTAGATACTACCAGGTTTGTGACGGTGGCCGGTGATGTATTGGTGAATTATTATGCGAAGGATAAAGCATTGATCCCGGAGCTCTATCAGCAGTTGAAGTCAACTGCCGATGGTTATGATGTGTACCTGCCCGACGAGTCGCCGGCAGGCTGGCATTACCGGAAGCAGGATGACCGTTATAACCGCATAGGCGATGTTTTATTAGTGGCCCGTTATCCCCGGATGTTCACCTGGGGCAATAAGCGTCCCAATCCCGGTCGCCATGGTTATGATCCGCAGGTGGTGAAGGATATGGGCGCTACTTTTATGGCCTGGGGGCCTGCCTTTAAAAAAGGTAAGGTGATTGCTCCTTTTGAGAATATACATGTGTATGCATTGGTAGCGCGGATACTGGGGCTGACAATAGATCAACCGGTTGATAGTAAGGAGAATGTGTTAAATAAGATCATCAAGTAGCATAAGGAGCGAGTAGTAAATGGCTAGTGGCGAGTGGTCCTTTGAGCGGAAAACCACTAGCCACTTGCTACTCACCACTAGCCTGTTACTTTTCAAATACTTTTTCTCCCTGTATATAGGTAGCCAGTACCTGCACCTGTAATAATTCTTTTTCGGGCGCTTTCATCAGGTCTTTATTGATGATGATAAAGTCGGCCAGCTTACCGGTTTCGAGGCTTCCTTTTTCTGTTTCTTCAAAGTTGGACTTTGCTGCCCAGATGGTCATACCGCGCAGGGCGTCCCCCCTGCTTAATGCATTTTCCACCTGGTAACCACCTTCCGGCCAGCCTTTGGCATCTTTACGCACTACCGCAGCATAGAAAGTTTTGAAGGGAGAGATGTCCTCTACCGGGAAATCGGTGCCGAGTGGTATCCAGCCATTTTGTTTGAACAGATCGTTGAACGCATATGCGCCTTTGACCCGCTGTGGCCCCAACCGGTCTGCGGCCCAGTACATATCGCTGGTAGCATGGGTAGGCTGTACCGAAGGAATGATACTGTACTGGCCAAAGAGGTTGAAGTCATGTTGATTGAGCACCTGCGCATGTTCAATGCGCCAGCGGAGATCATTTTTGCCGGTGAGGTATTTGCCATAGATGTTCAGGATGGCGCGATTGCCGGAATCACCAATGGCGTGGGTACACATCTGGTAACCTTTGGTGAAAAGCAGGCTGGCCACCGAATCGAAATGAGCGGGATTGCTCAACAGAAACCCTCTCCAGCCGGGCCGGTCGCTATAAGGTTCCAACAGGCAGGCGCCTCTTGAGCCCAGTGCACCATCTGCATATACTTTGAAGGAACGCACATTTAACCGGTCGGTTTTTATTTTGCCTTTGGCGAAGATGTAGTCATAGTTCTTCGGTGCATCACTGAGCATAGCATAGATGCGCATTTTGAGATCGCCGGAACGTTGCAGACTATCGATGAAGGTAATTTCTTCATGGTCCAGACCACAATCATCTACGGTGGTTAATCCCACTGCAAAACAATATTGCTGCGCCTGCAATACACCTTTCTTTATTTGCTCAGGCGTAGGAGCGGGTACTTTTACCCTTACCAGGTCGATGGCATTGTCTATTAATATACCAGTTAGTTTTCCCTGCTTTACTTCTACGGTACCACCGGTTAAGGTAACACCCAGCTGCAGGCCGGCGAGTTCCAGTGCTTTTTTATTGGCAATGGCGGCATGTCCGTCAATGCGGGTGAGCAGTACCGGCCGGTCGGGGAATAATTGATTGAGCTGGTCATTGACAGGAAATTCTTTAACGGGCCAGTCATTCTGGTCCCAGCCACGGCCAATGATCCATCCTTCGGGATTTTGTGCTGCGAAGCCCTGTAGTTTTTTCAGGATCTCGTCCCAACTGGTGGTAGCTACCAGGTCGGCGGTTTGTAATCCTATTCCATAGCGGAAGAAGTGGGCATGGGCATCTATCAGTCCTGGGTAAATGAAGTTCCCCTGCGCGTCTTTCTTTTCTTTGGCATCGTATTGGGCCAATAGGTCGTCGGTTTTACCGGTAGCGATGATCTTACCGTCTTTTACGGCAATGGCCTCTGTGGTGGAAAAGGAGGAGTCTACTGTATATACGATGGCATTGTATACAATGAGGTCTGCCTGCTTTTTAGATTGGCAGGAGAATAGGATGGTTAACAGGATGAGGTAACAAGTAGTTCTCATGTTATTGTTTAAACTTTTCGGGGTGTTTGGTGTGAAAATCTGTGGCATCCTGGTAAGCTTTGGCTACGGCGAGGATGGTGGCTTCATCATAGAGGTTGCCCAGCAAGGTGATGCTGGTGGGCAATCCATTTTGGCTAAACCCCACTGGGAATACGACCACCGGATGACCGGTAAGGTTGGTCATGGCCAGTTGATTGCCGCTGAACGTGGGCACAATGATCACATCATATAGTTTGATAAAGGCATTTAGTTTTTCCATGAGTGCATACCGGTGACGGTTGGCATTGATGTATTCAGCGGCAGGAACGAAGCGCGACACCCGGAAGCTGTTGGGCCAGAAATTCTTGTCCTGCCGGCGGATGAGGTCATCCTGGTTACTGCGTGTCAGCTCATCAAAAGCAGCGGCCGATTCAGCACTGAGCACTATGTCCATGATGTTGAATGGGTAGATAGTTGAATCGGGGAAGTTGACTTCCCTGATATCGGCGCCTGCCTTGCGTAAGGTTTCCAGCACGGCCCACTGGGGCGCTGTGGGAGACAGGTTCTTAAAGTAGTTGGCGGCACAGGCGATACGCAGCTTTTTGAGATCCGCTTTACCGGTATAGTTAAACGCGCGGGTGATGGCCCCTGCATCTTTACCATCTGTTCCTTTGAGATGATAGAATACAATGGCGGCATCTTCTGCGCTGCGGCAAATAGGCCCTGCTTTATCAAGACTCCAGCACAGTACCATAGCGCCGCTGCGACTTACCGATCCAAAGGTGGGGCGCAGGCCGGTAGCGCCGCAGGTATGAGAGGGGGATACAATAGAGCCCCAGGTTTCTGTGCCGATCGCAAAAGGCAACAGGCCTGCTACGGTAGCAGAAGCCGAACCGGCAGAGGAGCCACTGGAACCCAGCTTCCCGTTCCAGGGATTGCGGGTGCGCCCGCCAAACCATAAGTCGGCATACGCCAATTCTCCCAGCGTGAGCTTGGCGCACAGCACGGCACCTGCTTTTTTCAACTGCGTATATACAAAAGCATCTTCGTCTATTACCTGGTCCTTATAGGGTACCGAACCCCAGGTGGTTTTATAACCTTTTACGGCAAAGAGGTCTTTGAGGCCATAGGGAATACCATGCAGTGGCCCTTTGTACAGCCCTTTTTTAATGGCTTCATCGGCCTGCCTGGCCTGTTCCAGGGCCAGCTCCGGTGTAAGGGTAATGACACATTCCAGTGTATCGCCCCATTTTTTTAACCGGTCCAGGAAGAAGGTGGTTAATTCCACCGAGCTGATCTTTTTGTATTTGATAAGGGAGGCCAGTTGCAGCAGGGAGTAGAAGGCCAGCTCATTCCTGTTGGCCGGCAGATTTATATTGGCTGGTATATTAAAAGCGACGGCTGCCTGTTTTACCGGCACGGTATAGCCATGCGGGGCGGGGTTAAAAGCAAAAGGGTAGGGTAGACTGTTGGGAATGGATAGCTCGTGCATTTTCCGGTAATGCTGCAGGTTATCATTCAGTCCATCCACCATGGAATCTTTTTCTGCCGCCGTAAAGGAAAGATCGCTGAGCCTGGCGGCCTGTGTGATGGTTGTGGTATCTGCTTTCTGTTGTGCCTGTGTTGTGTATAGAATGAAGAATGACAGGACCAATAGAACATGCTTCATGTTTGTGAATGCTTTGGTGAAGGGATGCCAACCATCTTAAAGATATGGATAAAAAAACGGAGCCGCCCCGGTTTGTATGGAGGCGGCTCAGTTTTTAATGTCTATGGGTTTGTTTTAGTATGGTCTCTTAATGACGCGCTGGGTGACTACTTTATCATCGTAGAACATCCTGAGGGTGTATACGCCACTGCTGAAGCGGCTGAGATCAACCCGGATGTTATTGGCAGCGTTGCCATTGAATGTTTGCTGGTACACGACCTGTCCTGATGAACTGATCACTACCATCCCCTTCAGGCTGGTGGGCGGCAGCAGGTGCCGTACCTCGAAGTAGCCGCTGAAAGGATTGGGATAAATGAGGTATCCTTCCGCTTTCAGTTTGGCCGGCAGCGTAACGGTAGAGATATTGATATTGTCCAGGAAGGTATTGTTACCGGCATTGCTGGTATTCCTGAAGATGACCTGGAAGTTGCTTCCGGCAGGGACATATTTTGATACATCAATGAATTCCCTTCTCCAGTAGTTGCTGTTGGGCACGAAGCCGACCGGATCATTAGCGCGGTCATAGACGAGCGGCTCATTGGGATTACCTACTGTTTGCAATTCTATACCCCATTTTTTGTATACAGAGGTATAGGTATTGCCGCAATCGGTGGATACCAGTACTTCCAGTGTGTCCATGGGAATGGCTGTACTGCCGGGGAATACGGAAGTGGCATGGGCCATATCAAACCTGATGTAGGTGGAATCAATATTGGCTTCCGCTTTGATAATCGGAGAATAGAGGTCATCTGTTTGTCCGGAGGTACTTCTGTAATTGCGTACCCAGGCAGAAGCGCTCTGTTCAGTGGAGCTGAGCGTGTTTCTTTCCCAGGTGAAGTTGGTACCGGAGGTTGACAGACCCCAACCGGCTGGCGGGAAGGTGCCTGATTCAAATCCTTGTGTGATTGGCGCACTGACTGGTACAAAGATGGTGAACCTGAACCGTAAGGTATCATTGGTTGGATATTCATCTGCACCGTTATTGGGCAAAGAAGTGTACACCGTCAATACATGGGCGCCTGCAGGGAGGTTGGCAATATTGCCCAGGGCGTAGTCGATTGCTTCGCCTTTACCGATGGTTCCATTCCAGGTGATTGTGGTGACAGTGCCATTGTCAATGCTGTAATTGACCTTCACGGTAGTGAGCGTTGATTTGGCTTTGTTGGCAATGACCACCACCGGTGTAATGTCGAATTTATTACACTGGAAAGGCGGTATGCCTTTGATAGCCGTAATGGCGGCATCCCTGCCGGGCTGAATGGCAGCGGTAACGCCAATGTCATCAATGAATATATTGTTGCCATAGGCATTTACGTTCCTGAATTTAAGGATGACCTTTTGCCCACTGCTGATAAATGGCGTCAGGTTGACGGTTTCAGTCCGCCACAAATCATCATCATCTTCCGGGTCAAAGGCGCTGGTTTCAAGGTCGTCTTGTGTTTCCAGGTCTTTACCCGTTTTTTTATAGATGATGAACCAGTTTTGACCGCCATCATTGGAGGCGTGTACTTCCAGCCCATCCCAGGTATAACTGGGGTCATCATAGCGGGCATGCGCTACGCGGAAGCTCAATACTGAACTATCGAAACCGGTAAAATCAATAGGAGGGGTGACCAGGTCTTCAAACTGGCCGGGCTCATTGTAGTCATAGTTGGCAGCAGCTACTGCGCCGGAAGTAAAGAAGTCTACATCACTCAACTGCCAGGTATTGGCCCCGGTAGGATTGTTCACATACCAAAGGTCGTTGGTTGCAGTGAGCCTTGGCGGGAAGGTGCTGCCATTGAAATCCTGTGTGAAAGGCGCTGTGAGGTAATTGGTACGGATGTTAACCCTGGTGGTGAGGGTATCATTGTGCAGGTAATTATCTGCACTGCCATTGGGCGCCGTAGTATATACCACTATCGTATGATTGCCCATAGCGCCGGTGATGTTGCCGAGGTTCAGGGTGGTATCGCCGCCGGCTGCCAGGCTTAATGGGAAAGTAGTAGGTACTGCCGCTGCCGCATCTAATTTTACATTGATGGTAACGGCCGTGAGGGGGGTAGTACCGTAGTTACGTATAATGGCCTTCAACGGTGTATTGTCAAGCACAGGGCTTCTGCTGTCGCATTTACCCATCGGTGTAATGCTGACGAGATACGCATCGGTAACAGGGGCTGGTGGCAGATCGGCATCAGACATCATCAGGTCATGCCTGTACATGTCGAGCGTAGCCATTACCCGTTCTTTTTGCCCGTTGGTAAATATAAACAGGGAGCGGTCGTCATAATAGTTCATGAAGTTCATGTACATCATACCGGGTGGTGCGGTCTGGCATCCGTCGCCATAGATACCACTTACATTACCATACATGGTATTCTCATCGGCTTTTTCCGGTGGTGTATCATCATTGGAAGCGGCGGGTGTTAATGGCCAGCCGGACTGTATCCTGAAATCAAGGTTATTGCAGGCGGTATTGTCACCGAAGGTATGCCACAGGTAAAGGTAGTGGCCTACTTCATGGGAAAGCGTGGAGCCCTGGTCATATACGGTGGAATAGTAACCACGGCAGGGATTGGCGCCCAGCACAGCGAGGTGGATGGCAACGCCCTGCGGCCCGATGGCAGTAGAGTTGGTAAACGGAAAGGTAGCGATACCCAACAGGTTATCGGAGAAGACAGCGCACCAGATGTTGAGGTATTTGCTTACATCCCAGGGATCCTGGCCTCCACCGGAAGTACTCTTTAACAGGTTGATGGTAGTTTGTGAAAATGTTTGGGTGGTAACGCGGCGCTCAATACCATTGGTGGCAGCGCCGGAAGGATCGCGCCTGGCCAGTACAAACCGCACCGGTATATCAGCAATGGCCGATACAAATTCAGGTGCAAAGACGCCATTGGCCTTGTAGAAGGCTGCTTTTTTACCAGCGAAATCCTGGTTCAGGATCTCCAACTGTTCGTAAACGTCCCTGTCGGGAATAACATTCAACACATTGCTGGGGCCTACCAGGTGGAATACCACCGGAATGATGATCTCTCCGGCCTGTATACGCTGACCGCTTTGGTCCTGCTTGCGCTGAAGGTATGCGTTGTATTGTTTTTGTCCCTCTTCCTTCCATCTTTGTAGAATGGCCGGATCATCCTGAATGATCTTATTGAGGAGTTCCATTGTTCCGCACCGGTGCTGGAGGTGGGTGTTAGGGAGGTTTCTTTGTTTTTGTGCCGAAGCAAACAAGGTAAGGCATACACATAAACCCGCTGCTGCAGTACGTAGAGTAGATTTTCTCAAGGCAATAAAGTTTTGGTTCAATGTAATAATTAGCAACTCATGCGTTTCCTCAAATTACTATTTTTTTAGAACACTTTCCTGCCGCCTGAAATTTAATTTCCTAAAATGCTGTCCCCATTTGGATCTTAGGATTATACATTACTAATTAAATGTTTTTGATATGTCAAAGCACTACCTGTACAGGCTATTCGTATAGGTTATTATGCCCCATACCTGTACAAATAACAATTCTACCCAAACACCCGAGGGCGAGTGGTAAGTGGTAAATGGCTAGTAGGCGTAGTAGTCGCAGGCAATTCGACGCAGAGGCTCCACTTGCTACTTGCTACTTACCACTAGCTTGTATCATAATCCGTAGAGAAACTGGTTTTGGATGTAGTCTACTACGCTGGAAAGGCTTTGCGTTTGTTCAAAGACTTTTAGTTGCCTGTCGGCACCGGTCCCTTCTTCCATCATACGGGCTATGTAGTTCACTGCATGGCGGCTGCCGAGCGGATCAACCACATCATCAATGAAGTCGAGCAGTTCATAAATGAGCACCCGTGCATTTACTTCTTCTTCCTTGCCAAAGTCAATCAGGCGGCCATCAATACCATAGCGGCTGGCGCGCCATTTGTTTTCGTTGATGAGTGCGCGTGAATACTGGATGAAGTTGAGGTTCTGGTTGCGCAGCTTGTATATTTTGGCACATACTCCCTGGAAGAGGGCCGCAATAGCAATGGTTTCGGAAACCGTCATTGGTACATCGCAGATGCGGAATTCCACGGTGTTGAAGAAAGGATGCACCCGGAGGTCCCACCATATTTTTTTGGCATTGTCTATACAGTTGGTCTTCACCAGCAGCTTGATGTAGTTGTCATAAGATTCGATAGAATCAAATGTTTCGGGTATGCCGGTGCGGGGGAATTTGTCGAATACTTTGGTACGGAATGATTTATAGCCTGTTTGCCGGCCTTCCCAGAAAGGGGAATTGGTGCTGAGGGCATAGATATGCGGCAGGAAATAACGGGTGGAATTGGCGATGTGGTTGGCCATTTCCCGGCTCTCCATGCCTACATGCACATGCAGGCCAAAGATGAGGTTGCTGCGCGCTGCTTCCTGTAGTTCGTTGACGATCTCATTGTACCGGATATGATCGGTGATGAGCTGACTTTCCCAATGACTGAAAGGATGCGTGCCGGAAGCGCCCATGCCGAAGCCCTGCTCATGGGCAATGCCGGCAATGGTTTTACGCAGGGTAGCCACATCATGAAAGGCTTCGTCTACATTCTGGCAGATGTCGGTACCTACTTCTACTACGGCCTGGTGCATTTCGGCCTTTACTTTATCTTTAATGACTTTCTGTCCTTCGGTCACTATTTTCTGTTCATGACTTTTGAGTTCACGGGTATTGGGATCCAGTACCATGTATTCTTCCTCGATGCCCAGTGTAAATTGCTTGTAATTGGTGTTTCCCATATGACAATCAGCTAATTGGTACGTGCTTAGATTAAAGGTTGTTTGGCAGTGCTGTGTTTGAGGTATTCGCCCCAGGTGAGGTTATCACGTTTGGGTTCATGGGCCATTGCCCGTTCGATGGCATAATTGGCGGCGGTTTCCACTACCCAGTTGAAATTGTCTTCTCCTACGCTTGGCAGGTCGGCATCCGGCGCCGGATTGCAGAAGTCAATGGCATAGGGAATACCATCCCGTACAGCCAGCTCCACCGTATTGAAATCATACCCGAGGTATTGATTGATGCGCAATACGATCTCTTCCATTTGCAGTAAGCGTTCCTGCGAAGGGTTAAAATCGCTGGTATAGCGCAGGTGGTGTGGGTTACGTGGTTCATAAGGCATGATGCGTACGTGTTTGCCACCAATGCAATAACAGCGGTAATATTCTTCAAAGATGATCTCTTCCTGGAGCAACATGACCAACTGCCCCGTTTCGCCGTGCTTGCTGTAGAAATCTTCGAGGTTATGGAGCTTATATACGTTTTTCCATCCGCCACCGGCAAAAGGTTTCATATAGGCCGGAAACCCTACATAACTGAAGATGCCTTCCCAATCCAGTGGATAGGTAAGGTTGCTGAATGACTGATCGCTGGTATCGGGGGGCAGCTCATAAGAAGGTAAGATGACGGTTTTGGGAACCGGCACGCCTATTTTAACCGCCAGGCAGTTGTTGAAGAACTTTTCGTCGGCACTCCACCAGAAAGGGTTGTTAATGACGGCGGTACCGCAAATAGCCGCATTTTTAAGGAAAGCCCGGTAAAAAGGCACATCCTGTGAAATACGGTCTACAATAACTGCATACTCATCCGCAGCGCCCTGTACTACTTTATCTATCCGGACCGGCTCGGCCATAACACCATTCACTCCTTTACTATTGATCCTTTCTACAAATGCCATCGGGAATGACCTTTCCTTCCCAAAGAGAATACCTATTTTTTTCATTATACACACATTTTTTGGTGAATGATATTGACGGAGAGTGGTAACCAAATTTATCTGAATGGACGGGAATCTCCAAATTCATTACTTTTGCCGCCATGCACACTGAGATTAGTACCGGCATCATGGTTGAGACCGTAGCATTGCCATCTGAATTCCTGGACCGAACCGTAACGATCAATTTTTACCTGCCTGCCCCTGGTACCCGGCCTGAAGAAACCAGTCTGCTGCTGGTGAATGACGGGCAGGACCTTGAAGCGATGGGGTTTGATAAGATGATCAGTTACCTGTCGGAGACCAGGCTTGTTAATCCCCTCTTTGTAGCGGGTATTCATGGCGGCGATGACCGCCTTAATGAATACGGAATGCTGGCAGGCCCCGATTTTAAAGGGCGTGGCGCCAAAGGTGCGGCTTACCAGCGGTTCATTGTAGAAGAATTACTGCCCTATATATACAGTCATTATAAGATATCTTCTTTTAAAGAGCGGGCTTTTGCCGGCTTCTCGCTTGGCGGCCTGAGCGCCATGGATATGGTGTGGAATCATCCCGGGGTGTTTTCCAAAGTGGGTGTGTTTTCCGGTTCGCTGTGGTGGCGTTCAAAAGATCAAGATGCCAAGGATTATAATGGCGAGAAACATCGCATGATGCACCGCCAGGTAAGGGAAGGGGAATACCATCCCGGGCAAAAGTTCTTTTTTCAATGCGGCACGCAGGATGAAACAGAAGACCGTAATAAGAATGGTGTGATTGACTCCATTGATGATACGATCGACCTGATGCGGGAATTGTTGCAAAAGGGGTACAGGGATGGAAAAGATATGTACTATCTGCAACTGGAAAAAGGTAAGCATGATGTGGTTACCTGGGCCAAAGCTTTACCGGCCTTCCTGAAGTGGGGATGGCGGGGGAAGGGGGAAGAATAGGTTCCTGCTAATAAGTTATTATGATATTGAAATAAAAGCCGGCTTTTAATACAGCCGGCTTTTATTTTGTTACTATTTATCGTTGATTGGGTCCCTGATAAAAGAATTGGGTTTCATCTCCACTGAGGGTATTATAAGAGGCGTCATAGTTCTCATGGTGACTATTCTGGCCTATATAGTAACTGTGGCTGCCTGCCGGGAGGTTCATCCTATAGGTATAATCGCCGTTTGTTATCCAGCGAAGAGAGACCTGGGAATAAATGTAGGAGAGGCTCCTGATCTGGAAATCGTGACTAATGTTCAGGTTTACCGGTTGTGTACATTGTTGATCTGCAAAGAATTCGAGGTACACATCGTTTACATTTTCCCAGTAGGTGCCGTTATCATAGTTAGATATCAGCTCATATCTTAATCTTACATAAGGCGGCCCGTAAATGGCTTCCACTGTTTCCTCATCACCGGCTGATATCCAGAAGTTCCATCCCCAGGTGGTGCCATTCAATCGTGTCATGGTTGGTATAGAGGTATTAAATACAAAATCGGGGTCTGTGATAAGAGATGGATATAGCATAATGGAGTTAAAGTCAAAGGCCCCGAATTGGGTACCAGGTATGCCCTGTTCCGCATAGGTTTGAAAGTTATGTAGCTTGCCCGACTTTATATTTGACAAATTGATGTTGATAAAGTTTCCACGATCTGTTCGTGACTGTTCATGGAACAGGCCCAGTGAGTGTGCTATTTCGTGTTCTGCGCTGGTGAGGTCTACAGTAGGATTTTCTATAAGATTGATGATCTGTTTACCACCGATCATTCCTACGGGAGAGTTGTTGATGGTACTTTCCGTGAATTCTATATAGTTGGCCTGGCTGCCCCGGGGTACAAAGTCCAGCCCACCTACCAGTATTTCCCATTCATTCATGGCAGTCTGGATGGTATTACGACTGGCAGTGGAAAGATTGGCATTGAAGGTGAAGGGCACCACGCCACGCGGCCAGTGTTTGGTAAATTCCAATCTAAATGTTCTGGCGCTGCCATCATTGATGATTTTGAGTTGCTCTACCTGGGAGGGCGTCAACGCAATATCCCCTTCCAGCAGGTACATGGTATCAGACTTGTAGAGAGACAGTTTTTTCCCGTTGGCAAATTGAAAGTTCACATATTCACCACCAGGAGGCAGGCTGAAGTAGTTAATGTTGTGTGGAGCCTGTGTTTCTTTTTTTTCCGTATCCTGCGGTTCAATATTTTGTTTCTGACAGGCGTACAGCAGCATGACCAGGCAGGCCATGCATAACAAGGATAAGATTTTCATAAGAGAAAGTTTTAGGTTTAATGATATTAAATTTAACCAATTCTCTTTTTTAGGCTGTATTATTTTTTTGTTTTCGTCAAGCGAGGGCTTATTGGTGGTATATTAGTATATTTATACACGTTATTTTTACTCTCCTGTAATCACTTTTTCATGAACGGTTTAAAGACAATATCTCCTCTTTTTAAGGTTCCGGGTTTTTCCAGTCTGCGTCCCGGAAGGAGCCCTTTGGGGCCGAAGGAGTCCTTGTGGACCGGCCGGGTTCATTTTGCCACTTTTATCTACGCTTAAAGTACGCTCCAGGTACGCTTATAATACGCTCATGGTACGCTTATGATGCCCTCCACATCTTGGCTTACTTTCGGCTTAGTATGGACTTAATATAGGTCTGATAGGAGCAGTATATGGGCTGCCTATAGCCGGTAAGGCGGAAAGACCGGAAAGGGATATGAGATTGGGGATTTCATTTGTAATCAATAGTAATCATTTGTTATCCTTTGTATTCATTTGTTTCATGCTCATTTGGAAATGGGTACCAGGCCGCTGTATGTTTGCCGTGAAAGTGGTGATGGTTCTTTTTCTAACATTTAAAAACAATTTTATGGCAAAGCAAAAAGGTACACATCGATTTACCGGTAAGATGGGCGCCACCATCGGGTATAAGCTGAAGGATGAGTTCATTGAGCGTGAGAATGGTTCCAAAGAAGGCAAGGCGTTTAAGAAAGATCCGCTCCGCTGGCGTACGATGTATTATGCTGGTTTGTTTGTCCAGGCCTCCCAGACGGTAAAGTTTATTTATCGTGCATTACCGGAAGACCAACAGCAACATGGCGTATATGGCAAGCTTTCGGGTATGGCATTTACGATGATCAAAGCAGGTAAAACAGTAGAAGAAGTGAAGGAGGTATTGACAAAGCAATATGTGGAGGATAAGAGGCCGCTGGTGGAGGAGAAGCAAGAAGAGGAAGCCGCCAAAACTACTGGAACCGCTGCTTCAGGAGCGGGGGCCGGCACAGCGCCTGCACCATTACCTGTATTGGAAAATCAGGTACAAAGCTACGTGATCGCGAGGACCGCTATGCCGGTGTTTTATACGACGGTGAGTGGGTAATTGTGTACAGTGTGTAGGCCGGGAAAGCATAAAAAAAGCCCCGGAATTTCCGGGGCTTCTTTATTATGCGAAATCATCAATCTTTAGAAATTCACTTTAGCACCCAGTGTCCAGGTTCTTCCGAAGCCGGGATATACAGTATTTTTCTTTCCGGAGCCATTATTACCAATGATGAAATCTTTGGCATCATAACCGGTTGTACCGGGATTAGGATTGTATTTATTGTCAGTTGTAGATTCTGCAATGTATTCTTCGTCCAGGATGTTATCTACATTCAGGCGGAAGGTTACTTTAGTTCCGTTGAATTTAATTGTATAAGACAACATACCATCCAACAAGCCGTACGAAGGAAGTTTCCAAGCCTGTACGCCTTCCTGAGCTGCATTTGACCTGTTTTCCGGTGTAAAGTTGGCATACAGGTTATCAGCAAAATAGTAAGATGCCCTGATCTTTAAACCTTTAATGATCTCATAGCCGGCGCTCAGGTTAAGCGTTGTTTGAGCGGCATCACCTACCTTCAATCCTTTGGTATAAATATAAACGGTATCAATCGGAACACTGTTATCGTTCGTTACAACTGTTGATACATTGTTTTTCCATTTCCAGTCGCCCAGCGATAACATACCCTGGATCTCCAGTTTGTTGATGGGACGTATGGTTGTTTCAAACTCAATGCCCTGGTGCAAGGCAATGAGACCAGCAATGTTGGAACGGAATTGCTGACCTGAGGAGGGGTCAGTGAATGTTTGGTTAAAGTTTTTATCCTTCCATTCTGTTCTGTACACGTTAACATTAGCACTAACCAGTTTAGACCTGAAACCATAACCAGCTTCAACACTGAAGATCTTTTCGTTGGTTATGTTTTTGTTTACATCTACGTTGTTGTTATTAGGCCATACCGTATTGAAGAAAGGAGCCCTTTCAAAATAGCCCACGTTGGCAAATACGTTATGCTTATCTGTGAGACGGTAGTTGGCGCCACCCTTAACAACGAAACCGGTGAAGTCTTTTTTGGCTGACTCCCAGATGGGGTTGGTCTTCTTGTTGTACAGGAAGTGGTCAATCCGCTGGTAGTTGGTATTGGACAATGAACCTGCTGCAAATAAGCTCCATTTGTTTTTATTGTATTCTGCCGATACGTAACCGCCCACTTGTTTTACAATACCATCGTTGTTGTAATCAATAGTTCCATCCTGGTCATCGGCCGCAACGTATTTGCCAGGATTGTTCAGGTCTTTGGTTTCATAATAGGCTGCAACACCCAATCCATCTTCAACCCTGCGGTAGTGCAAGCCTTTGTAGTATCTTAAGTCAAGACCACCATTTACAGAAATAGCAGAATTAATGTCATGGGTAAGATTCAGGATGCTACCATACCAGTTGTGTTCGTTCATGGATGCACGGCGGATGATACCATTACCGTTTAAGTCTGCCACATATTTACCCTGGTAAGGGCCCGCCAATGTCCATTGGGGATTGCTGGGCAGTGAGCCGATAGCAGGAGACGGAGTAACACCGGAATTCCATTTTTCGATGTCATCAAAACGTACCAAGCCATTGGCATCGTCAGGTGTCGTGAAACCGCTATATGTGGTTGGAGTGCCTCCTGAGTTGGGAATAGAACCAATTGGGCCGGTACCACCTCCTCTGCCGAGAGAAGCATACAATACAGCGCTGAAATCGGTCCTGTTGTTTATTTTCCAATAATAGTTCAGGTTGGCTACCGGCTTGTGGTAGAAGTTTTTGCTCCAGCTAAATTCTTTACCCTTGTAATAGCCCCAGGAGTCATTGTATTTGGCGCCACGTACAACAGTAGTGGCATCATTGGGGTTACCAAACAAGGTAGCGTAAGAGATAGCAGCGCTTCTCTGGTGGTGCCATTGGGGGGCGCCGGTAGCGGTCAAGGTGATGGTATGTTTATCGTTGATCTCCCAACCTAAAGTAAGGAAGTAGTTCCAGCCTTTGAATTTGGTGCCGTCTACATAGCCATTGCCTTGTGTATAAGAACCCAATAAGGATAAGGCCAATCCGTTCTTACCTTTACCGGTATTGTAGCCAACGGTATATTTCATATAGCCGTCGTTGCCGATGGTGGCAGAAGCCTGGCCGCCTTTTTCCATTTCGGTAGCTTTGGTAACGATGTTGATGTTACCGCCTACAGCAGCGATTGACAGCTTGGAAGCACCCAAACCGCGTTGTACCTGTACGCTGCTGGCAATGTCGGCCAGACCGGCCCAGTTGCTCCAGTACACTGCACCACTTTCCATATCATTCACCGGAACACCGTTGATCATTACCGCCGTGTTGGTTTGGGCAAACCCTCTTACGTTGATCCTGGAATCACCGAAGCCACCACCTGATTTGGTGATGTAAGTGCCAGGCATGGTCCTTAAAATTTCAGGGAACTCTTTATTGCCAATCCTTTCTTCGATGGCTCCTGCACGAATGGTGGAAACAGCGATCGGCGTTTTCCGGTCAATAGCGATGTTGCCGGTTACGATCACTTCTTTCATCGCTACCTGGCTGTTGGCAACGCTGATATCTCCGAGGCTGGCGCCGGGTTCTACTTCTACGGTTTTGCTTAAGTAGCCAACAGAGCTGATCTCGAGCGTAGCTTTTTCTGTGATCACAAAAGTGAAGCGGCCATCAACAGCCGAAAGGAGTTGTAATTTCTTACTACCTGCAGTAACCGTAAGTGAAGCTCCTGGAATGGTTTCTTTAGTGTCGGCATCTACCAGCCGGCCGGTTACAGGGGTATTGGTTTGGGCCCATAGGGCGAGGGGTCCTATAAGGACCAAAAAGAACAGAGTGAGTGATCTTCTCATATATGCATGTTTAATTTCTGGCGGCAAAGAAACAATGATCCCTGCTGCCGTACCAGCAGCTTTGTATTATCAAATAATTAAATTGACCGAAAACAATACAAATACAGATCAATGTATCCAGGCTAAGAAGCCTTTGTATTCCATGGTAGCAAGAAACCGTAGCAGCATTCTCAGGGTAAGGTGTAGCAGTTGTGCGGCAAAAATAACCGAAAAAATTGCAATGCGTGTTAACAGGGATAGTAGTTTTACACAGTCTGTTCAGAACTGCATACTACCCAAACACCATGAGCATTCTCTCATTTTATGTACTGGCAAACCTGCACTGCAGGCGCGATTGAACAGGCAATTGATACACATCAAATGCTGCATGTACACCAAAAAATAATCCTGATCAATAAAAAATGGCGGGCCTCCTTTACAGGTGACCCACCATTGTATCAATAAGTGTGTATTGTACAATCAATTATTAAAGATGTACCGCAGTCCCAACTGTATACCCCAGGTACTGGTGGTAGAGTAGTTGGGCTGGAAACCGGCTTTTGGATTTTCCGGGTTAAAAGTGAATTTAGGTGCATTCCTGTTGAAGACCTCTCCGCCTGTATTATTAGAGGCGGAAGGCACACCAAGAATACCCATATCCTGGAAAGTGCCAAAGGTATACTGGTAACGGTACCCCCATTCAGAGTTGATCAGGTTGAGTGCATTGATAATATCCACGCTGAATTGCAGGGTATGTTTTTTAGTACCTGTACGTAAGCTGAAGTCCTGCAATACCCTGATATCAAGGCTATGTGACCAGGGAAGCAGTGCGCCGTATTTTTCCATGTACTGGCCTTTGTGTTTACGCAGGTAATTATCATTTTCAATAAATGCAAAGAATGCATCACGTTGTTGGTTGGCAGACCAGGTTTTGGTAACACCTCCTGAAGTGACTTTAAATCCTTCTACGAAAGTGATCTCAGAAGGATCTTTCGGTATATACAGGACGTCATTGGCCTGTCCGTCGCCATTGATATCAGATCCATAGCGGTAAGTGTACCTTTCCTGTGGCTGTGCGCTGTAGAACATACCGATGGTAGTCGCCATTTTACCACCCCAGTAGTTGAAGCGCTTAGACAGGTTAGCCACTATGCGGTGCGGCACAGCATAGTTGGAAGGACCCTGATCGGGCTTGTTGGGATTGAAGATGATGTTATTGGTATTGAAACCGCTGGCGCTTTGGTCACCACTGCCAATGGCCACTTCTTCTGCCAGTGTCCAGGTATAGGCCAGGCCAGCTTCCCAGTTCTGGGAGAAGGTTTTCTGTACCTGGGCAGTCAGCGCAAAGCTGTAGCCTTTGTCGGTATTGTCCAATACGATCATCTGGCCAATGTTATCATTTAACCTCACATTGTAGTAAGGCCTTTTGTCTGCCGCACCGCCCAGCGTGCCATTTTGAGCGCCGAGATTGGCATTGCGGAAATAGGCGTTATTTATTTGTTTGGTGTAAATGGCTTCGAGCGTGAAGACATAGTTGCCTGCAAAGCGCCTGTCAATAGCCAGGTTACTCCTCCATACCTGTGGCATTTTGAAGTCTTTATCTACTGCAGTGTAAGAAGGGCGGCCTGTCGGAATAGTAGTTCCCACCGGAGGTATTTCATTCTGCGGAGGAATGTAGGTTGTTCTGTCTGGATTGTAACGGATGTTGGTAAGTTGTGCAGCACTGGCATTGAACTGGGCCCGGATTACTCCATTGTCACCTACCTGGTTTACGAGCCAGATGAAGGGAATGCGGCCGGTGAACAGACCAGTACCACCACGCACAATGATTGATTTATCGCCTTCGGGATCGTAGGTGAAGCCTACGCGGGGAGAAAACAGGGGCCTTTGTTTGGGCCATTTGCTTACATCAAATTTTTCATCGTTTCCATTCTCATCTTTGAAGGTAACTGCTTCAAGGGCTGGATTCCGGGGGGGATCATAAGGATAGAAGGGCAGATCCACCCGCAGGCCATAGGTGAGTTTGAATTTATCGGAAGGTGACCATACATCCTGCGCATAGATGCCTAATTGGGCAAATTTTGCTTCAGGCACTTTGATGCCGAGGCGATTATTAGGATCATACGCTACTGAAAAATAAGTAGGTGCACTGTTGCTCAGGAAGTCGGCCAGGGACGCATAGCGATAGTAGCTGGGACCTGCACCACCGGTGAAGGAGTTGGCAAATTGCATATACTCGTAGCTAACACCGCCGGTAACAGTATGTTGTCCAAGATTGATGGTCACATTATCGGCTATGTTCAACGCTTTGTCACTAATATTATTCAGGTAAGAGAAAAGATCGGTACCAAAGGAAATGTATACATTGTCAACATCCCGCATAATGTCAACAAAAGCAACCGTGCTGTTGGGAACGCGCTTCAATTGGTTATCGGTATAAGAACCAATCAACTGGTTGGTTATTTTGGAGCTGAAGTTAGAGTTGAGTTCCAATACACCTGATTTTACTACCACGTTGTTCTTAAAGTTGGAACCGGTATAGGCCATGCCACCGGTTCTGCCACCCCTGCGGCTGTTGCCCGCAATACGGGGGATGGGCGAAGCTGTGCTGGAAGCATTGATCTGGTCGTCATCATCGGTTTCAGACTGTGTATAACGCAGGGTCAAACGATGTTTGCCGGTAATATTCCAGTCTACACGACCCAGAAACTTCTTATTCTCTGTTTCAAAATTGTAACCCTGGTATCCGCCTGGGTCATATTTGTAATTGGTAATGAGGTATTGCCTTAAATTGTCCAGGTCACTTTTCAATACAGCGGTAACATTAGGACCTGAAGAGGACGGATTATCTTTGGCTATGAATGTTTGGCCGGGTTGCGTTCTCTTTTCCTGCTCATAGTTCACAAAGAAGAATAGCTTGTCTTTGATGATGGGACCACCGATGCTGGCGCCAAATATTTTGGTTGATCTGTCGGCATTGTCTACTTTGTCCCCTTTTACCTTCTCACCGGTAAAATCCTGACTCTTGTAGAAGCCATAAGCTGTTCCATACCAGTTGTTGGTACCCCTGCGGGTTACGGCATTGATACCGCCGCCTACGAAGCCTGACTGACGAACGTCATAGGGGGCAATGTTTACCTGGATCTGGTCTACGGCATCAATAGAGATAGCAGAAGTAGCACCACCGGGGATCATACCGTCACCGCTACGGCCGAAGTTGTTGTTGAATAAAGACCCGTCAATGGTAATGTTGTTATAGCGGTTGTTCATACCGGCAAAGCTGTTGCCATTGCTTTGCGGGGTGAGGCGGGTAAGGTTGGTAAGACTGCGGGAAACGTTGGGCAGGTTCTGCACCAGCCTGTTGCTGATGTTGGTGGAAGCACCGGTCTTTACGGTGGTGTTTCTGCGGCCTGCACTGATAGTTACTGCCTGTAATTCCACTCCTGCACCTGCAAGGGTCGCCTGCAGGTCAAACTTTTCACCTAACGGAATATTTATATCACCTCTTGTAAAATCAGTATACCCTACATAAGAAACTTTTACATTGTAAGGGCCACCGGGGGGAATGTTGTTGACATCGAAACGGCCACCAGCCCTCGATACCACGGTAAATACAGAACCGGTAGGCTCGTGCCTGAGGGTAATGGTAGCCCCTGCCAGTTCTTCGCCTTTTTCATTTTTGACGACACCGGTCATATTACTCGTAGTAACCTGCGCCACTACGTTTATACTACATCCGATAGCCAGTAAGAAAAACAAGGCAATCATTGATCTTCTCATATATGCATATTTGATTTCTGAAAGCAGGAAACAAAGACCTGTTCTTCCATACAAAATCAGTTACAGCCATTTTGATTACCAGGCTTGGTGACACTTAATTACAGATCAATGCTTCAAAAAAACGTGCAGGTCCTTTTTGATCAATACCTGCCGGTGGAGAGTTTCAAGGGGGTCCAGGTTAAAATTTAGCCGATGTAACAAATGTAACAGAAAATAGAAGGAAATGTTAAAACCGAATGCACAGGTTATACACAAGCGTAAGGCATCGGGGCAACCAGGCGTCGAGGCATCAGGAAAACCGTAACACGACACTACCCAAAAACCCTGATCACTGCTGTTCCATCTGCTTTGCAAAAACTATAATAGAGGCAAAGGCAGACCTGAAAGTGCTGCATGTTCATGCAGGGATAATCTCCGGGAGCCGGTTTTGCCAGACCCGCTGCGGCAACCTTTTTCCTCCGGATGGCGTTATACTACATAGGTTGCCCGTGGCAGATCGCCGGGTTTCCCGGCTGCCCGGGTAATGCCTGCTAAGGTGATGAACTGGTTTATTGCAGTATACCGATCTCATATAATTGTTAGAAATCAGTCACTTAGGAGAGTTTGTTCCAGAACCTGAACCTTGAAATTTGTGCCTTTAATTAGTAACTTTGCGTCAAATTAGCTCCATGCTCGATACAATAGAAAGTGCGATTGAGGATATTAAAAACGGGAAAATGATCATTGTCGTAGACGATGAAGACCGTGAAAATGAAGGGGATTTTATCACTGCCGCCCGGAATGTAACCCCGGAAGTGATCAATTTTATGAGCAAACATGGCCGCGGCCTTATCTGTACGCCGCTGCCGGAAAGCCGTTGTGAGGAGCTGCAACTGGGATTGATGGTGAATAATAATACGGCCCTGCACGAGACAGCTTTTACTGTTTCCATTGATTTACTGGGGCATGGTTGTACTACCGGTATTTCGGCCCACGATCGTGCCAAAACGATCCAGGCATTGATCAACCCGGCTACCAAACCGGAAGACCTGGGCCGTCCCGGCCATATTTTCCCGCTACGCGCCAAGCAAGGCGGCGTATTGCGCCGTGCCGGACACACGGAGGCAACCGTTGACTTGGCCCAACTGGCCGGATTTGAGCCTGCGGGCGTACTGGTAGAGATCATGAATGAAGATGGTTCTATGGCCCGCCTGCCCGAACTGATAGAGATTGCGAAGAAGTTTGACCTGAAGCTTATTTCTATAAAGGACCTGATCGAGTACCGGCTGAAGCGTGATAGCCTGATAGAAGAGGTGGTGCGGGTGGATATGCCCACCCAGTGGGGGCATTTCAAGCTCATCGCTTTCCGGGAAAAGATGACAGACATTGAGCACCTGGCCCTGGTAAAAGGTGAATGGAAGCACGATGAGCCTGTGCTGGTAAGAGTACACTCTTCCTGCTTTACCGGCGATATCCTGGGCTCCATGCGTTGTGATTGCGGCGACCAGTTGCATACCGCGATGGAGATGGTAGAAAAAGAAGGTAAAGGAGTGATTGTGTATATGAACCAGGAGGGCAGGGGCATTGGACTGGTCAATAAGCTGAAAGCCTATAAGCTGCAGGAAAATGGTTATGATACAGTAGAAGCCAATCTTCACCTCGGCTTCCCGATGGATAAGCGGGATTATGGTATCGGCGCCCAGATCCTCCGCGCTTTGGATATTACCAAGCTGCGCCTGATGAGTAACAATCCTAAAAAACGCGCCGGCCTGCTGGGCTATGGACTGGAAGTGGTAGAAGCAGTTCCTATTGAGATATGCCCCAACCCGCACAATGAAAAGTACCTTACTACGAAGAGAGATAAATTAGGACATGAGATATTGAAGGGATAATTTTTAATTCTTTCCTATCGTATCCTGTTTGCTGCTGCTGTCTGTTGCAGAAGTGGAAGTATTGCTGGCTTCTTTCTCCCGTTGCCTTTGTTCGGCTTTCTCTTTTCTTTTCCGTTCGCTGCGGAAAATGTCACCCAGGCGGTCAAAGTCGTGCCGGTAGCTGATACTGGCGCCTGAGCGGTTCTGACGGGCGCCCACTCCACTCATATAGTTATAGGAATCGCGGTAGAAGAAGGTGAGCACTACTTTACCATCGGCCCTTACTTTCCATTCGGCTGTGATATCCGGCAGGAATTGCAGGTTCTGCGTAGCCTGTACCTGTTGGGAGCTGAGGCCAAAGTCGAGAGCACTGCCAAAGGTGAAGGTCAGCCGTTCATCGAGGAAGCTTTTACCAATATTGAAGTTCAGGTTCGTACGGTCTATATTGAGCCTGTTCTTGTTTACATTGTCAATGAAGTTGGACCCGCTGTACATCTGTGCATTGAAGTTGACCTTAAGGCTCTTGTCGTTGAATATTTTCTGGAAGATGTTGGAGAACTGTTTGCTAAGGGTGTTGGAGAGCACACCGGAAATGCTGTTGATGACCACTCCTTCAAAGGCGAGGTTGGCCAGGGCGCCCTGGTTGCTGGAGGTAGACAAGGGACCAAAGCTGTTGAATACAATGAGGAAGGCTACCTGTTTGTTCAACTCATTCTCGTCGCTTTGGATACGTTGCAGGATAGCGAGTGCATCTGCATCATTTTTCAGTGGACTACCCGGTGGCATTTCTATCTGGAAACTGATGTCGGGCTGCATCAGTTTGTTTTTAAGGCTGGCCACTACGATTACCTCTCCCCGGTATTTACGCACGTTGTTGTTGATGCCGCCACCGTTATCGGTGCCCGACTGCAGGGAAAATGCATCCAGCCCCAGGTCGCTGAAGCGTACATTTTCTGCCACGTATTCAGCATCTATCTTTATGGTGGCCCCAAAGGGATCGCCCTGCCATTGTATATAGTTGCCTGCATTGGGGCGCAGGGTAAAAGGTTTGCGCAGGAGCGACTGGAAGGTGAAATTGTAATTACCCCTATCAATATCGTACCGGCCGATGATGGAGAATTCTCCATCGGTACGGGCCCTCATTTTAAGATTGCCATGGCCAACGGCCTGGATGATATCGCCGGTGGCCTCATCCATGATTACGTACATGTTGATGTAGTTATTGGCGGTCACATCGAGTGTTACGCTCAGGTTGCTTTCTTTAAAGGCATCTACTTGCTGCATTTCACGGCCATATACCTTCCATACGATGTAGTCTGTTTCCCCGCTTTGTTTGGAACTGCCGGAACGGATGTAGAGTTTGGAGCTATCGGCCGGTTCGCCCCTGATGTCCATCTTCATATCCTCCAGCCTGTCTTTGAGTGTCATGTTCACCTTGGCGAACACCGTACCAAAGAAGGGATCTTTTCCTGTACCGTCGGTAGCCAGCACCAGCAGTTTATTGGTGTTCATGGCAAAGTCAAAGTCGAGGTCATTAAATCCCCGGTGCTTTAAAATGCCACGGCTAACTGTACCTGTATTGCCAAACTCATCTTTGATAGCAAAGGAGCCAAAGTTGATACGGTCTTCCAGGAAATCAAAAGTAGCTGCCGGTATCTTGTACAGCACATTGGTATAGTTTACCCGTAGCTGTCCGTCGCGCAACTGCACCTTGCCGAGGTATTTTAAATTGTCGGTAGGGCCGGTGATCCTTAGCTGTCCGGTAGCCAGGCCGGTAATGTTTTTGAATACGCCCGACAGGTATTTTTCGAGGATGTCTATCTTAGTGTCCTGGAAATTGCCGGTAATATCCAGCGGGGTTTTGCTGTTGGTACTGTCCAGCAGGTTGTATACCCCTTTCATATCAAAAACGTAATCCTTATTGTTGGATACGGCGGCAAAGTTCACCGCGCCGCTGCGTTGGTTGTAGTTGGCATTGAGTTGTATCCTGCCCAGTGAGTCGTTATCCAGCCTGAACTGATCGGCCTCCCCATTCATTTCTACCTGTATCTTTCCGAATGGGTTCATTACATCTACGGTGGCATTGAGTAATCCTTCCAGCCGGGTTGTTTTGGTAACGTAGGGCGCGAAGTCGCCAATATTGATCTTCTTCAGTTCTACCTTGATATCGTTGGTATTGCCAATGTCTGATGGCTGGGTGGTGACCAGCACTTCCTGGTCGCCGCTGTATATCTTCACCCCGTCGGCTGTTACCAGCTCTTCGCTCAATACCAGTTCCCCGTTCTTATCAATCACCCAGTTCTTACCATTCACGTCGAAGGTGGATTCATTGAAAACGATGCGCACGCCTTTGGGCATGGTTTGCACACGGGCGGCGATATTGGCGGAGTTCAATGTTTGGCTGGCGCTGGTTTTTATGGTGATGTCTGAAACATCATTAGACGAACGGATGTTGATGGTAGAACCCGGGAAATGCAGGCTGTCATTGATGTAAACATCTGCAATAGAGTTTTCCAGGGTGAGGCTGTCCAGGTTACCAGTGCCCTTGAGCATCACATTGTAGAAGGCAATGTTCTTGTAGTTGAACTGCGGCACTTCCACATTCAGGTCGAGCATGTTTTCTTTGGTATTGATACGGCCTGTAACGGTGCTGTAGTTGAAACCTTTGAGGTTTTTATCAAAGAAATCGAGGTATTCATCCACTTTTTTGGTGGTGACCACAAAGCTGAAATTCTCATCCGACTGCAGGGTACGTCCCTCTTTGATATAGCTGGGATAGTATTTATGCAGGAAGGTGCGGAAGGCGGTGGGCAGATCGCGGATGGAGAACTGGCCTGCCAGGGCCGCATCAAATTCATTGCTGAGTACCGTGATGACTTTATTGGCGCCCATGATCTTAGACTCTACATACAAGGAGTCGAAAGATATGCGGTTCCCTTTTTTGAAAACAGATGCTTCATATACACGGGCTGTACCGAGGAAGTTATCAATATTGTCGCCACTGAAATTAAAACGGAATTTACCGGTTACCTCTACACTGTCCTGCAGGAGTTTAATATTTTTAAGGTCGGCCTTCGCAATATTGGCGTCGAAATTAAACTCTGGTATTTCCTTACTGAAGTCAACCAGACCATTCAATTGGAATTGCAGGTTGGGATCGTCAGAAGTGAGTTCTCCATTGAACAAGCGCTTGGCCACTGTTCCTTTGACCGTAATGTTCTGATAGTTGTAGCCTCTTACCTCCAGCGACCTGATAACGCCATCCAATTTGGCATTAAGGCTGTTGGCCTTCATACCAATCCCATACACGCCTCCATTGAAACTGATCTTTCCTATCTGTGCCACGTCAACAAAGGGGCCCAGGTGGAAACTGTCGGTGCGCAGCTTACCGGAATAGGAGGGGGCTCCTTTTTCGGGAAATTTCATGTTGAGGTCACTGACAATGGCGCCCAGGTTGGTGCGTATGGTACCATAGGTCACAAAGTCGGTAATGAAACCAGTGAAGTTGCCTTTGAATTGGAGGTATTCCAGTTTGTCCAGTCTCGGTTGCTGTACATTCTTTAACTGGGGTATGATGGTAATGGCATCCGGATAGGTAGTCCTGAAATCATTGGCTACAAAGTCAATGAAAGTGTTGTTGATATCGGGCAAACCTTTAATGCTGATATTACCATTGAGGTAGGTGTTCTTACCTGCTTCAATGATGAGTTTGCGGGCTGTAAGGTTCTCTACCGGTCCTTTTATCTTTCCGCTGATGCGTATCTTCTTTTTCCAGTTTCGCATGGCCGGTGCAAAGAAGGCAATGTCGTCACTGTCCAGGTCTGCGTCATTAAAGTCTGCTTCCATCCGGACCTTCGAAACAAAGTCGCCCATATCATCAAAAGTAGCGTAGTGCATGGCGAAGTAGTTGTGCAGGCGGCTACGGTTCGTTTGCAGGTCAAGCTTATGGAATTCCATGGCTTCGGGATGCATGCGTACCTGGGCATCCAGTTTTTTCACGATCAGGCCACTGCGCTCGCGGGTAGCGAGGTGCATATTGAGCGTAATGGAATCCTGTTTGAAAGCTACCTGTTTGAAGGTGGCATTGATATCGCTGAAGTTGATGTGGCTGGCATCAAAATGGGTGGCGAGTGCATCGTCTGTTTGCCGGTCGCTTTTAAAGGTCCCCTTATTGAGAATAACTTCATTAATGGCGATATCCCACTTGCCGGGGTTCCAGCGCAGGTGATTGGTGTCATTGACAAAAGTTTCTTCCACGTATTTGGGGCGCAGTGAATCGGGGCGGTTGCCTTTATAGTTGTAGATGGCAAATACCGGCTGATTAATATGCAGGGTGTTGATCCGGATCAGCCTTTGCTGCATGTCGAGCTTGTCGGCATCAATGTCCAGTTTGCCAAACTGAAATTGCATGTCTTCGCCGCGCCAGCCATCGCGTTGCAGGACGGACACATTATCAAACTCTACCTTTTTCAGGTCGAGGTTGATGCTTCCTTTTTTGGTGGTGGTGTCTTTGGGGCCGCTGAAGTAATCGGCCAGAAAGCGGTAGTTCCAAATGCGGTCCTGCCGTTGCAGGTGAATGACGGCATCCTGCAGGCCAATGTATTTGAGCTCAATTCTGTCTTTAAAGAAAAACCAGTCGGTAATGTTGACTTTCAGGGCCCCGGCATAGAGCAGGGTATCCTGCTGGAGGTCTTTTACGAGGGTACCTTCCAGCACCATCTTGTTGAATAAGGCAAAATCAACATGTTTGATCTGAACGGTAGTCTTGAGGTCCCTGGAGAGCCGTTTGGTGGCCTGGCGTACCAGCCAGTTCTGGACGGGAGTAGTTTGGACGGCCAGCCAGGCCAGTAAGATCAGTGCGATCAGTACCAGCAGCACGGTCCGGGATATTTTCCAAAATTTTCTCAGGAACTGCGTATTCGGGTGTAAAATTAGGTATTCCCTATTGCTGAGCAAATTCAGTACCAATGAATTGAAATCATTTGATAAAGATCAGCTTTAGGGGCGCTTTAACAGGATAAGGACAAATAACGATTACTCGTTATTCTTACCTTAACGATTTTTCTGTCGGGAAAGGTTGGGTTCCGCAGCAGGTTTTAGTATTATTTAAGGGTGTTGGCCGGGCTTTTTGGGCGGCGGGTTCAGGCCATCCTGTAGGTTATCAGCCCATTAATGGCCTGCTAACTGCCTGGGGATGGTATCAAACTTGCACTGCGCCTCTCTGTAGCAGGGTAGTTTTGTAGGGATTCAGTGCAAGGTTGGTAGCTTTTTAGCCTGATTTTGTGCTATGCGGTATAGGGTTGATTACCATTGGAGGCGGGCAGGCTGTATCTTCTTCACCAGTATTAACCAGCTAATCTTCTACTAAAGCATGCCTGGCACATGCACTGATGGTTTTGTTTTTGTTTATGAGCAAGTCCGTGAAAAACACCATCAGTCTGGAAAAATTTGTGAGCGATAATATCAAAGTATTGTGCATCACCGGTATTGTATCTTCTGAAAACTGCATATGCTACGTGATCTGCGAGTTGGATTATTCTGGAAGCCTTGGAATTAACAAAAAACGGAGTATCCGCTAAGTGTCTTATACTTCCCCATTGTGTACCTATTGTTCTAAAATTCTTAGCTAATCCTTGTAAAGTGGTTTCATGAGAACTCTCATCCAAAATTAATAATCCCTTTTGCCGTTCTCCTTCTGCATTCAACTTTGATAAATAAATATCAAATCGTTGACACAAATCTTCAAAAGCTAAATTCAGCGAATGATTTCCTGTAAATGAACCTTTATGGATTGCACAGGCAAAAGCATATGTACTATTGGAAGAATTTGCCAGAACTTTCAGTACAGCTTTTATTACACCCTGGGCTTCCTCTTTACTTAATTTGTCCCAAGGGCTATTTCTGCGAGAGAAGATTTCAGAAGCATGAAATTCTATGTTGGAATAATTCCTGGGGTCTATACTTTGTGCTATTTTATCTAATTCATTAGATAGGTAATAGCCTTGCGTTTCATAAATTGAGATGCCTCCTAAAACAACATATTCTTCCTTAGGATTATTGACTGAACCAGAATCATCTAAATACAGAAGATGCATAAATAAAAAATGCAGCCGAGTGACTTTCATCAACGAACCGCCGTGGCAGCCCTCTCAACCGCAGGGTAAAAATAATATATTTTATTATATGATCAACAAGGCAAGGTACTATGTTCGCATTTTATTAACTTAATTGACTGATAGTCAGTTAATTGTTTTTTAAGGTTTGATATTTGCCGGGTCCTTGATCCCTTCTCCCGCATTGTACTCCGCTGATTTTCCGGGTTCTATGGAGAGGTTTTTCCAGGCATCGCCTTTGAGGAGGCGGCCGAGGTATACAATTTGCCCTACATGATAGGGATAATGGGCCAACTGGCGGTTGATAGCATCTATAACGATGAGCGGCTCCCGGCGGATGGTAATGGTCTTCAGCAGGTCCTCTTCGGTAAGAGATTCGAGGGCGCCGAGGAAACAGGACCAGCCCTCTTGCCACAAGTCCATGAGCTGTGCCCGGGAAAGTGGGGTCACGCCAAATTCTTCATCCCGTTTACGCCATTCTTTTTCTCCGTCTTCTGTGAGGAAATTGGTCCAGCGGCTGAGCATGTTCCCGTGCAGGTGCCGGATGATGATGGCAATGCTGTTGGAAACTGTATTGGGCTGGTATAGGAAGTCTTTTTCGGCCAATTGTTCGAAGGTGCGTTCGCCCAGGGATTTATAATAACGCAGGCGTTTGAGGGTGGCTGATAAGTATTCTTTTCCCAACGAGTTACTCATCCTAATGAAGTTTGTACAAAGGTAAAGAAAGCTGCGGGCTTCGAGCCTGGTGCTTCGGTTTGCTTTCTTGTATTCGCTCCCTGCTCGCAGCTCATAGCTCATAGCTCGTGGCTAATCAATACCCCGCCGCATGATCATCTCCCCGTTTATCGCCTACGGCTTCAAAAGAGCCATCGGGTAAGATGCGGATGACTTCTGTGCGGCCGATGGCGCTGCGTTCTTTGATCTTATAGCCCATCTGCTGCAACTGTTCGCGAACGGATAGGGGAAAGTCTTTTTCCACCAGGAGAGAATCGGGTAGCCATTGGTGATGGAATTTGGGTTTGTTGACGGCATCATCGGCATTCATATCAAATTCCAGTATGTTCACGAGTGTTTGGAATACCGAAGTAGTAATGGTAGTACCGCCGGGGGTACCTACTACGAGGTAAGGCTTACCGCTTTTCAATACGATGGTGGGCGTCATAGAGCTCAGCATACGTTTGCCGGGCACAATCGCATTGGCATCACCCCCTACTGCCCCGTACATGTTGGGTACGCCGGGCTTTACACTGAAGTCGTCCATTTCATTGTTCAGCAGGAACCCGGCGCCGCCTACCACTGTTTTACTGCCATAACCACCATTGAGGGTGGTGGTCACCGCTACTGCATTGCCACTGTTATCGTATACGCTCAGGTGGGTAGTCTCTTCACTTTCCGGGATGATGCCTGCCTGTACGGCTGTACTGCTGCCTGCTTTGGAAGGATCATAGTCTTTCATCCTTTCTTTTGCATAGGCATCACTGGTGAGTGTTTTGACAGGTACTTTAAAGAAATCCACATCGCCCAGGAATTTCGCCCTGTCGGCATAGGCCCTGCGTTCCACTTCTGTCATTAACTGTACAGATTGTGCTGTTTGAAAGCCATAACTTTTGAGGGGCTTGTTGGCAATCATGTTCATCATCTGGGGCAATAAAATGCCGCCGCTGCTGGGCAGGGGCATGGTGACGATGGTGTATCCTTTATAGTCAAAGATGGAAGGCTGTCTTTCTTTGGCAGTATAACTTTTCAGGTCATCATAGCTGATGATGCCATTACCACGCTGCATTTCCTCCACGATGAGCCGGGCTGTTTCGCCTTCATAGAAGCCGGCCTGTCCTTTATCGCGTATGCGCTTTAACGTATTGGCCAGGTCTTTTTGCACCAGGGTATCACCGGCCTTCCAGGGAGTGGCTTTTACGAAGGCAGGTGTTACGGTATTGTATTTGATGAATGCCGCCTGGGCGCGGTTGAGGTCTGCTGCTTCATCGGCTGTAATGGCATATCCTTTTTCGGCCAGGTCAATGGCGGGCTGTACCAGTTTTTTAAAAGGCAACTTACCATGCGGGGCTGCAGCGAATAAACCGGCTACCGTACCCGGCACACCTGCCGCGAGGTGACCATAGAGGCTAAGGGAGGTAATGGCATTGCCGTTTTTATCGAGGTACATATCCCGGTGCGCTTTACCCGGCGCTTTTTCCCGGTAGTCTAAGGTGATGTTTTTGCCATCGGCCAGGTGGGCTACGAAGAAGCCGCCACCACCGATATTGCCGGCGGCGGGATATACTACTGCCAGCGCCAGTTGCGTAGCAATAGCGGCATCCACAGCATTACCGCCCTGTTTCAGGATGGCCAGGCCCACTTCACTGGCCAGCGGATGGGCAGATACAACAGCGCCATGAGTACCCGTTATCTTCTTCTGTATGGTGTATTGATAAGGGTTTACTTTAGTGGGACCTATTACTGTCCGGCTGCCCGAACAGGCATACAACAATACTGCTATCAGTAATATATAGGTGTTGCTTTTCTGCATATAAATCCTTTTGGTTGGGGACTAAAAATACCAAAGCTAATTCAATAAAATATTTTATCTTACAGTATATCAATGCCAGGCCACAGGGCCGCAATTAACCAACAAACTGGACACAAGATTATGAGAAAATTTAACTACCCGCTTCGCAGGGTGAGTGTTCTTATGCTACTATTACTCACCTTTCTATGTTCCTTCGCTCAAACTACCGGTACTATTAAAGGAAATGTAAAAGACGCCAGTGGCAATCCGCTCAGCGGCGCATCTGTTGCCCTGGAAGGGCAGACAGGCGGTACGCTGACTGATGCTGCCGGCAATTATTCCCTGAAGGTAGCCGCCGGCACTTATACTATTGTTATCAGTTATGTGGGCCAGGAAGCACAACGTTTCCAGGTGACTGTGGCAGCAGGCAGTACCGTAGAGCAAAATGCGGCGATGAAAACGATTGTTGACCTCAGCAGTGTAGTGATAATAGGTTCCCGCTCGCGCCAGCCACGCAGTAAGCTGGCTACCCCGGTACCGGTGGATGTGATCAGCACACGGGAAATAAAACAGTTTGCACAGACCGACCTTTCCCAGTTATTGACTTATGTGGCCCCTTCTTTCCAGAGCGCCCGTCAAACGATCTCAGATGGTACCGACCATATTGATCCGGCAGGCTTGCGCGGCCTGGGCCCCGATCAAACATTGGTATTGGTGAATGGAAAACGCAGGCATACAACTGCCCTGGTGAATATTAATGGCACCGTAGGGCGTGGTTCTGTAGGCACCGACCTGAATGCTATTCCCGCTGCCGCTATTGAACGTATTGAAGTGTTGCGTGATGGCGCTGCCGCACAATATGGCTCCGATGCAATTGCCGGGGTGATTAACGTGGTACTAAAGAAAAATTATACCGGGTTTACTATCTCCGGATTGGCCGGCCAAAATATTACCACGATGCCTTATGCAGGTGGCATTGATATTACTGACGGACTTACGCGGCAGATAGATTTCAGCGGCGGTTATGGCTGGAAGAGCGGTGCGTATGTTAACCTTAGCGGACAATGGTTGAAACGTGATGGCAGCAACCGCAGCGGACTGGACAATATTCCCCTTATCTATTATGGCAATGCAGGATCGTTGCCCCCTGGTGCTGCTGTTCCACCAGGTGTTAGTCCTACTGATTATTACCGCTGGCTGATTGATGAAGACAAGTCATTTGCAGCGCAGCGCAAGTATGACCGTCATAATATTGTAGCGGGTAATTCATCTGCCAATAACCTGGGCGCTTTCCTGAATGCCGGCATTCCTATTACTGATAAAGTGGAGGCTTATTTTACGGCCGGCCTGAGCCGCCGCACCGGCGCTGCCAGCGGCTTTAGCCGTAACCCCAATTCCTGGAGCCAGCAGCCGGTACTGGAAAACGGCCAGCGTTATTATTATGATGGCTTCCTGCCGCAAATACATACTACGATCAGAGACGCTTCTTTGATAGCCGGCGTACGGTTCCCGATCCAGGAGTGGGATGTGGACATCAGTAATACCGTAGGCCAGAATACGATCCGCTATGATATTAAGAACACCGGCAATGCTTCCCTGCCAGCCAGCGATGACGTGCAAACCGAGTTTTATGCCGGTAAGCTGGGCTTTTTGCAGAATACGGTGAATGTTGATCTGACGCGGAAGTTCTCCCTGGGCATTAACTCACTCAATTTTGCCTTTGGCGCTGAATACCGCCGTGAAAAGTATACGATCCGCGAGGGCGAATTAAATTCCTGGATGGACACTTCTGTGAATGGCAGAAGGTTTCAGCCAGAGCCTGTACCTTCTTATCCCGGTTCCTCACTGATCTATACACCAGCCGGCGGCCCTGCCGTGCCGGGCGCGCAGGTATTCCCCGGTTTCCGTCCTTCTGATGCTACCAATGCACACCGCGATATTTATGCAGCGTATGTTGATGTTGAATTGCAGCGCAATAGTTTTTTACTGGGAGCAGCTGGCCGCTTTGAACACTATAAAGAGTTTGAGGCCGATTACAGTAATTTCAGCGGCAAGCTCACCGGCCGTTATGAGATCAACAAGAACCTTGCCCTGCGCGGTTCTGTAAGCACTGGTTTCCGGGCGCCTTCCCTGCATCAGCGCTATTTCCAGAATACCTCCACCCAGTTTGTTGGCGGATTGCCTTCCCAGGCTTTAACAGCCAATAACTACAACCCCGTAGTGCGGGATGCTTTTGGTATTAAAGAACTGAAACCTGAAACTTCTTTGAGCTTCTCTGCCGGCGTGGTAGGCTCCGTAGGTAATCACCTCACGTTTACAGTAGACGCTTATTTTATTAAGATCGATGACCGCATTGTGCTTTCTACCCAGTTCAGCCGCAGCAACGCGCTTGTAGACTCTATTATGAGGGATAAGGATGTACCGTCTTCCGTGAATGCCCTGCAGTTCTGGACCAATGCCATCAATACAGAAACAAAGGGTATTGATGTGGTGGTAACGGAAAGGTTTAAGCTGGGCAAGGGCAATGCCAGTTTATCCGTAGCGGCCAATTTCAATGAGAACAATGTAGTAGGCGGTTTGAATACCAACTCTGTGCTTGATGATCCCAAGGTGAACCCAAGCTGGAGCAACCCCAATGCCAACCCGGCCAATGACCTCAGTACCGGACTGTTCGACCGTCAGCAACGTTCCCGTATTGAAGTGGCGCAGCCCAGGAGCAAGGTCAATATTACTTTCAGCTATGACCTGCCCAAATGGAACTTCCTGGTGCGTACGGTGCGTTTTGGAAAGGTGGAGTATGTGCACAATGTAGACCCTGCCTCCATGCACCCGGTGAATAAGACGTATTTCAATGATGTGGGCCTGGGGACAGACCAGACCTTTGATGCCAAATGGACCACCGACCTGGTGGTGACGTATAAAGTGACCCGCGGCCTCACCCTCACCGCGGGCGCCAATAATGTGTTTGATGTTTATCCCGACAGGATCTTTATTGATCCCCGCAATGATCCGGCGGCGTATTATGCTACACCGGTTACCTCCGGGGCCAATAAAACCGCTGGCGGATACAATGCATCCCGGGACGCTTCCAACAGGGGACGTTTCCTGTTCACCGCCAACCAGTTTGGATTTAATGGCCGCTTCCTGTTTGCCCGGATCAACATAGATGTATTTGAACTGGGTAAAACGATTAAAAATGCTATCCCTAAAAAATAGTTAAGTACGCTTCTATTATTATCAGTCACATGAGAAATCCGAAAGGCATCCTGGCAACGGGGTGCCTTTTAGTTCCCAACCACCCTGTATTTCTTCTGTATTCTGAATTCTGGATTCTGTATTCTAAGTTGAATTTCTTCCTTATTTTCATGGCTTATATAGAGATATCATGAAGAAGTCCCTGGCCTTATGGCTCCTGTTATTTGTTGCAATGATTGGCTATTCGCAGGTAAAATCGCCCGAACAGTTCCTGGGGTATAAGATCGGCGCCCGCTATACGCCCCATTTTAATGTGGTCAATTATTTCAGGGAGGTGGCTGCTACCGCTTCGAATATGGTGAAGCTGGAAGCGTATGGCCGTACCAATGAAGGCCGCCCTTTATTGCTGGCTTATGTCGCCTTGCCGGAGAACCTTTCCCGCCTGGAACAGATCAGGCTGAATAACCTGCGCCTGGCAGGCTTCACAAAAGATAAAATGGCCCCTGATGAGAAGGGCCCTGCCATTGTATGGCTGAGCTATAATGTGCATGGCAATGAAACCTCTTCTTCTGAAGCAGCCATGCTTACTTTGTATGAACTGGTAAACCCTGCCAATGCCAAAACCAAAGAATGGTTAAAAAATACCGTGGTGATCATTGATCCCTGTATCAATCCCGATGGCCGCGACCGCTATGTCAACTGGTTCAACAGCATGGTGGGCGTAACACCCAATCCACAGCCTTTTACCCGTGAGCACAGTGAGCCCTGGCCCGGCGGCCGTTCCAATCACTATTATTTTGACCTTAACCGCGACTGGGCCTGGCAAACACAGGTAGAGTCGCAACAACGGCTGGCAATTTATAACCAATGGCTGCCGCAGATCCATGTGGATTATCATGAGCAGGGCTATAATGAGCCTTATTATTTTGCCCCTGCCGCCGAGCCTTTTCATGAAGTGATCACTCCCTGGCAGCGTGAGTTCCAGGTAATGATCGGTAAGAATAATGCCAGGTATTTTGATGAGAATGGCTGGCTGTTCTTTACCAAAGAACGATTTGACCTTTTTTATCCCAGCTATGGCGATACCTATCCCATTTACCGGGGCGCTATTGGTATGACGTATGAGCAGGGCGGCCATAGCCGTGGCGGCGCTGCGGTGATCAATGAAGATGATGATACGCTCACGCTGTGGGACCGCTTGTACCATCACTTCACCACGGGCATGGCTACTATTGAAGTATCATCGCAAAACGCCGGTAGGCTGGTGCAGGAGTTTAAGAAGTATTATGATAAAGCCCGTACCACCCCTCCCGGGGAGTTCAAAGCATATGTGGTAAAAGCCGATGCCGGCGATAAGCTGACCCGCTTAAAACGTCTGCTCGACAGGAATGGTATTGAATGGTCGTACGTTAATGCGGCCGGCTTTTCAGGGCTGAATTATTTTACCGGTAAGACCGAGGGTTTTAAAACGGTGTATGGCGATATCGTGATCAATGCCAATCAGCCGAATGCCAACCTGGTGGATGTATTGTTTGAAAGAACTTCCAGGCTGTCAGACTCTGCCACGTATGATATTACTGCCTGGTCATTGCCTTTTGTATATGGCCTTACTACCTATGGTCTTAATGCGTATGTAAGTACTACTGTTGAAGATATTGCGGTACGTCCTTCTTCGCATGAAGCCGCCAAACTGGCTTATGCTGTGCGCTGGAATGGCATCAACAGCGCCCGCTTCCTGAGTGAGTTGCTGAAGAAGAAAGTAAAAGTGCGTTTTGCCGAAGAGCCTTTTACAGCCAATGGCCGTCAATTTGAGCGTGGTACTTTACTCATTGCCCGTACCAGCAATGTTGCCCTGGGCAATGCATTACATGCCATTGTAGCTGCCGCTGCTGATTCAACCGGTGTTGGCCTTTTCGCTGTCAGTTCGGGTTTTGTAGACAAAGGTTTTGACCTCGGCTCGGGTAAAGTGCACATGCTGCATGCGCCCAAGGTAACCCTGGTGGCCGGTGACGGTGTGTCGTCCCTGGGTATGGGAGAGATCTGGCATTTCTTTGATAAGGAGCTTGGCTATCCTGTGAATATTGTATGGTCGGACGAGGTGAATGGAAATGTGCTGAAGCAAACGGATGTATTGATACTGCCCGATGGCAATTACCGCTTCCTGGGCGAAAAAGCCATGAATGATAACCTGAAAGAATGGGTAAGCAATGGCGGTAAGCTGATAGCCCTTGAAAATGCCGTGGCCCAGTTGTCGCGCGGCGAGTGGGGCATCAAGCAAAAGGAAGATAAGAAGGACGAGAAGAAGGATGATAAGAAAGATGACTATAGCATGCTCAAGCGGTATGAGAACCGGGAGCGTGATTTTATACCGGGCTTTAATCCCGGCTCTATTTTTAAGGTAGAGCTGGATAATTCGCATCCGCTGGCTTTCGGATATGACAGCTTCTATTACACCCTCAAGCAGGATGACAATATCTACGAGTTTTTCAAAGATGGCAGTTGGAATGTGGGCGTTATTAAAAAAGATAACCAGGTGGCAGGTTTTGTTGGGGCGCGACTAAAAGAAAAGCTGAAAGATGGCGTCTTATTCGGGGTGCAGGATTATGGACGGGGTACCGTGGTATACCTGGCCGATAATCCATTGTTCCGGAGTTTCTGGGAAAATGGTAAGCTCTTGTTCTGCAATGCTGTTTTCCTGGTAGGGCAGTGATATTCTGTATGCATAATCGTTAAAATTGTACCAACGGGGCAGGATACTGCCCCGCTTTTGCTTACTTTGGCAGACCGTTGTAAAAACCAACCAGTTCATGATGAGGATTTTTTACCTGAAAAGATGGGTGCTGTGTTTATTGTTATCGCTGCAAGTTATTCCGACGCTGGCGCAAACACCGCCGGCTTATTCTGCTGCCGATATTTACCTGCAGATCAAAAAGCTGAAAGTATTGGGTTCTGTGCTGTATGTGGCTGCGCATCCCGACGATGAGAATACCCGCCTGCTGGCCTACCTGGCCAAGGACCGCCTTTACCGTACCGGTTATCTATCCTTGACCCGTGGCGATGGCGGACAAAACCTGATCGGTGATGAACAGGGCATTGACCTGGGACTGATACGTACACAGGAGCTGCTGGCCGCTCGCCGTATTGATGGCGCCGAGCAGTTCTTTTCCCGCGCCTTTGATTTTGGATTCAGCAAGAGTACCGACGAAGCCCTGGCTACCTGGGGTAAGGACAGGATCTTGTCGGATATAGTATGGGTGATCCGCCGCTTTCAGCCGGATGTGATGATCACGCGTTTCCCCGAGGATGCCCGTGCCGGCCATGGCCACCATTCCGGTTCCGCCGTACTGGCCCATGAAGCATTCCGCGCTGCGGCCGATCCCACTGCGTTTCCCGAACAATTTAAGTTGGGCGTAAAGCCCTGGAAGGTGAAACGCATTATGTGGAATACGTTCAATTTCGGTGGCAATAATACTACCTCCAATGACCAGTTGAAGATCGATGTAGGCGGTTATAATGCCGTACTGGGCAAGGGCTATGGCGAAATAGCCGCCGAGAGCAGGAGTCAGCACAAAAGCCAGGGATTTGGCGTGCCGGCAGGAAGGGGTGTTGCCTTTGAATACTTTACACCCGTGGAAGGAGATGCTCCGAAGACAGATATTATGGAGGATGTGAATGTTTCCTGGTCCCGGATTGAAAAAGGCGCTGCCATTGAGGCCAAGATTGATGATATCCTGAATAATTATTCCCTGGCGCATCCCGAACGTTCTGTGCCGGCGCTGGTGAGCTTGTATAAAGAGCTTAGCAACCTGCCGGAAGGCTACTGGCGTACCCAAAAGATGCAGGAAGTACAGCAATTGGTAGAACGCTGCAGCGGCCTGTTTATGGAAGTAAATGCCACCACCGAATTTGTAGTGCAGGGCGACTCTATGCGGGTAAATGCCGTGGTCAATAACCGGCTGGGAGGTACTATACAACTGGTGCGCTTTACCCTGGATGTATTTGATTCTACTTTCAACAAACCCTTAGCGGCCAATACGAATGTTGTCTTCTCAAAGCCCATTTATATATTCTCCACCAAGCCGGTAACACAACCCTACTGGCTGGAGCATAAGATGAGCGAAGGCGCTTTCACGGTGAATGAACAGACTTTTATCGGCCGCCCGGAGAGCATCCCTTCTTACCAGGCCAGCTTTGAAGTAACTGTGGAGGGACAATCTTTCACGTTCGTAAGGCCGGTGCAATATAAGTTTACTGATCCTGTAAAAGGCGAGCTATACCGCCCGCTGGTGGTGGTGCCTGCTGCTACGGTGACTACAGAGCCGGGTATTGTGATCTTCCGGAAGCAGGAGAAGGCCGCACAGGATATTATGCTGCGCGTAACAGCCAATAAAACTTTTGATCATTATACTGCCAAAGTTTCGAAAAGGCTGAAGTATGATAACTCAATATTTACTGATACCAATTTCTCCGTAGTACGGGGATTGAGCAAGCCCTATTATTTTACGATCAATAATGGCATGCTGAAAGGCCTGGAGCAGGATAATGTGCAGGCTTTTGTAGAACTGAGGAACGGGAAGGTGGAACAACCTGCCTGGCTGAATATTACCAGCATACAATACGACCATATTCCTCCCATTCATTATTTCTACCAGGATGCGGTGAAGGTGCTGAATATAGACCTGAAAACAGTGGGTAAAAGGATCGGGTATATTGAAGGCGCGGGTGATAAGGTGCCTGCTGCACTGGAGCAAATGGGCTATGAAGTGGTGGTCTTGAAAGAAAAAGATATTACCGCTGCTGTGCTCAAACAACTCGATGCCGTGATCACCGGTATACGGGCTTATAATGTACATGACTTCCTGTCGTCTAAATATGAAACATTGATGGAGTATGTAAAGAACGGTGGTAACCTGATCGTTCAATACAATACCAATAATTTCATCAGCACCGTAAAGAGCAGGATCGGGCCTTATCCTTTCACGATTTCGCGTAACCGTATTACGGATGAAAAAGCCAAAGTAAGTTTCCTGCTGCCGCAGCATCCTGTATTGAATTATCCCAATAAGATCACAGAGAAGGATTTTGATGGCTGGATACAGGAGCGGGGCATTTATTTCCCCGACCAGTTGGACACCGCTTATAAATCAGTGCTGTCTATGGCCGATCCCGGTGAGCCGGCATTGAATAACAGCCTGATCGTAGCTGATTATGGGAAAGGGAAATTTGTGTATACCGGGCTGGTATTCTTCCGCGAGCTGCCTGCCGGTATTCCCGGCGCTTACCGGTTACTGGCCAATATTATTGCACTGAATAAAAAGAAAGGATTCTAAATGAGCGCACCCTCGAGAGCCAAGGGACAGATAGCCCTGATCGTTGCTATTGTGGCTGGTTTGATCATTGGCAGGATTATTAAGAAAGCCACCATCGGCCTGGCTATTGGGATTATACTGGGCCTGCTGGTACTGATGATATTATCAAAGCGAAAACAATAACGATTGCCAAACAATATGTCAGCATCCTCTAACGAAAAAGTTCCTGTATTCAGGAAGTGGCGCCACTGGTATTGGCTGGTCATTGGGTTCCTGGCATTGCTGGTCGTATTGTTTTACTTGTTTACCAAACATTACGCATGAACTTTTCCCGGTTAGACTGGATCGTCCTGGTGGTCACCCTCTTGTGTATTATACTCTATGGAGTATTTAAAAGCCGTGCCTCCAAAAACCCGGATGGTTATTTCCTGAATGACCGGCAAACGCCGTGGTGGGTGGTGATGCTGAGCATTATGGGCACACAGGCCAGCGCAGTTACTTTTTTATCGGCGCCGGGCCAGGCCTATACAGATGGAATGCGTTTTGTACAGTATTACTTTGGATTGCCCTTAGCCATGGTGGTGGTATGTATCGCTTTTGTACCCATCTACCGCAAGCTAAAAGTATATACGGCATACGAATACCTGGAACAACGATTTGACCTGAAGACAAGGTTGCTGACCTCGCTGCTGTTCATGTTGTCGCGCAGCCTCTCTACCGGCATTAGTATTATTGCACCTGCCCTGGTGCTGCACAGTATGCTGGGCTGGGATTTAACGATTACCAATATATTCATGGGCGGCTTATTGCTGATCTATACTACCAGCGGTGGCGCCAAAGCAGTAGCTTATACACAGCAGTTGCAGTTCATTATTATCTATGCGGCCATGTTTGCCGCTGCCTGGTGGGCCGTTAAGCTATTGCCGGAAGGCATGGGCATTAGTGAGGCCCTGCACATCGGCGGCAAATCAGGCAAGCTGAATGTGATCACCGCCGGTATTACGGAACAGGGATTTGACTGGAAAGACCGCTTTAATATCTGGAGTGGTATTATCGGTGGCTTCTTTCTGACGCTTAGTTATTTTGGTACCGACCAAAGTCAGGTGGGCCGCTATCTTACCGCCCGCAGCGACGGGGAGAGCAAGCTGGGTCTTCTGCTGAATGGCATGGTGAAGGTGCCGCTGCAGTTTGGTATCCTGCTGATCGGTGTGTTGATCTTTTCTTTTTACCAGTTTCACAAAGCGCCCGCCTACTTCAACCTGGCTGAAGAGCGGAATGTAAAGTCCAGCCGGTATGCCGGTGAATATGCGGCGGCAGAAAAACAATACGAACAGTTGCAGGACGAAAGGAATGGCACCCTGATCGATCTGGCGGCAGCCATTAAGGGGAATGATGAAAATGCCATTAATCAGTATCGTGAGGAGTTGCAACTTCATGAAGTGGCTGCTAAGCGTCAGCGGGATACGGTAAAAGCCATTATTAAGAAAGCCAATCCCGGCAGTGATGCCAATGATACCAATTATATTTTCCTTCGTTTTGTAGGTGATACGTTGCCCAACGGACTGGTAGGGCTGGTTATTGCTATTATATTCCTGGCCGCCTGGGGTAGTATTGCGCCTGCGCTCAACTCGCTCGCTTCCTGTACGATGATAGATTTTCACAGGCGCCTCACGAAGCGGCCCATGACACCCTTGATAGAATACAAATGGTCCAAGCGATATACCCTGATATGGGGTATTGTTTGCATTATTATGGCGCAGTTTGCTTATAATCTTGGCAACAGCCTGATTGAAGCGGTCAATATCCTGGGCTCTTTATTCTATGGTCCTATCCTTGGTATTTTCCTCGTGGCTTTCTGGTTGAAGCGGGTGGGGGGGCATGCTGTATTTGGCGCTGCCGCCATTGCAGAAGCCATTGTACTTACCGTTTATTTTATGAAGATCGTCTCTTTCTTATGGCTGAATGTGATCGGCGCAGCGGCAGTGATTTTGTTCAGTTTGTTGCTGCAGCCGTTTTGCGGGAAGGTGGGTGTGAAGAAAGTGGCGGTAGAAAATTAGATTCGTACTGTTTATGAGTGCTTGTCAATTTCCTTTTTTATCTGCTTAACAATAGTTGTAACATTGCTTTCAGACACGAGATCGATTTTTAAATTTTCTGTTGCTTTCCCTTTAATTGTTTTATTAATAAACTTATCCAATTCAGGGCTTCCATGAGGAAGGATGCTTAATAAGTAAATGTGTACTTGTTCAGAAGAACTATTTAATTCATCTAATTTCCCAACCCATTTGTAAACCTTATTTTTTATAGCATCAGGCCGTGTTAAATTAAAAGAAACACTCTCAAAGCAATTCCAGGCACCATTTTTCCATGCTTTTTCAAATTCCAGCTCATCATTCTTTGTTTTTACTTTATGGGCTGAAAGATGGCTGGAGATACCATAATCATCAAAATGTTTTTTATACACCTTATTCCAAACTTCCTTATCTCTTCTCACTTCTTCATCGTCTTCTTCTGTCAGGTGTATGCTTACAAATCTTGAAAACAGATCATCCACTGTAGCCTCTGGGTTGATGTCAAGTGTTTTTTTTATGTCGGAGAAAATGAGCGCGCTGTCATCTTTAGGCAGAACACTTTTTGTTATTTCATCCAGGGAGTTGAATCTCTTGAATGCGAATTCTGATTGAAGTCTGGTTGAGAAAGTGTCGAGGTCCTCGTGAATAGTCTTAACCGATTTTATCAAAAACCTGCTGTTAATGTTCGGGAAGAAGCTTGAAATCTTACCTATTTTAGTAATAAATTTTGACTTCAAAGTACCATTTGAAGGATCAAAAGCGACAATGCCAAGATTTACAAATTCTCCAGATACCCTGTCTGGCAGATATCGTAAAATTTGATACTGAATGGTAATCATGACATCAGTTTTTTGAGTTCTATAATAAAAGCTTCTTTATTATTACAAATTGAAGTGAGAAGTTGTTTGATCCGGTCAAACTGATTCGATAGCCATTCTTTAGGTATAAGGGCCTTGGCAGTTTCCCAGAAATTTTCGTCTAAATTATCAAACCTTTGCGAAAATTCCACAAAATCGAACTCTTTGCCTTTGATTTTGGACAACAAACAATGCTTGTTAACCCATTCTAAATCAGCTTCTCGTATTTCCCATGGGTTCGGGTTGGGAAAAATGTCATGGATAAAGCTAAACGCCAGTTCATGATCATATATCACAATTTCCATTCCATCAGTGATCATATTGGGTTTTTCATTTGTTCTATCCGGATTTTGAATGGCTAGGTCGAAGGCAAAAATTGCTTGCGCATATGGCAATTGATGATTGTTTAGATCCTGAGTTGGCAAAACAGTAGAATACCTTTTTATGTATTCTGAGCCATAATTTAGGCCTAAGCTCTTATTGGCGTACTGCCAGGTATCGTTTCCGATTAGTAGTTCAATGAAGTTTTGAGAAATGTTTACTATCACAGGAGAAACAACCCTGATGTCCATTTGAGCTGCAATAAAGACTGCCAGCAGCTCCCGCATGCAGGCTTCATTAGACATTCGTGGAGCGCCACGAAACTTGACTACATAATCACCTTTATTTCCATTGCTATCAACTCCGGTTAATAACAATGGTTTATTGGCACCCGATTCAAATGATTCATGCGGGCTTAATGCTTCTATTATCGGTAATCTATAGTTGCCCGCAGTAATTTTACTCATAGCAGCAATAGTATCTTAGATAAGGAATAAACATAATGAAATAAAGGCGGACAAATATGGCTTTAAATCATATTTGTCGGTAGTAAGTTGTAAAGAGGGGAGGATATGTGTGTAGGTATACAGCTTTTGTGGTAAGACTGATCACGTCATTACATATTCGCTCTAGGGATAGTTAACAAGGTCTTTATTGTAGTCCTGCCGGAACTTTCGTTCATTATATCTATAAGCAAAAAGATGATAAGGCAGTTTCTCTTTGGGTGTTGCTTTGCATTTTCTATGCCTCCTGCCTTTTAACCGCCGCGTTTTACGGCGGAAAGGTTCTCTCAGTTGCACCACTTCAGGTTCCTGTAGCACTACTTCCTGCCCGGTATATTGTTTGACCAGGTAAGCTATTACATCTTCTTCTGTCCATTGGTATTTTAACCAGGTCATGGCTTCGCCGGTGAGCTTGCGGTATAAGGCATGTTGCTTCCGGTCGGCTGGTATGATGGCGTACACGGTTGAACCAATGCGGGAGGCTTTAGCCAATAGGGCGGCATATTGCATGGTCTTGCGGAAAGCAGGATCTTTCTTCACCCTTTTGCCCGTGAGGGAGCTACGGGTACGGATATAATACCGGCCATACATCTTATAGATGCAGATGGGACCAATGGTGCCCGTAATGGGTGGTATGCCGGTGTATTTAGCCATATAGTATATAACATATACTGCTTAAAATTAATAAATGCTGGCTGTCAGGACAATACCGTGAAGTGGGTAAAATGGCAGGGATGTGCAAACCAAGTACGATCCTTGTGTGATCCTTGTAGGTTAAAGCGCACTTGGTACGGGGCTGGTACAAGGATCACACAAGGATTGAGTAAGGATTGGGCCTGGGGCCTTTCTGGGTTGTTTTGCCACGTTCTGTGACTAAGGGAGGCCCTCGCATAGCGGAACAAGCTCTGTCAGGCTTTAGCAGCCGCTTGTCCTCCGGCTATCCTCCGACTGAGCGCCGGGGTAAAGGCGCACTTTTCCCGGAATGGGAATTGACCTGTTGCGTATATGCCTGATATCTATTACTTTTCGGAAGATCATAACTTTATCACTTATGGGACTCGATAGCGTAGAAATTTTAATGAAGGTGGAGAAGACCTTCGATATCAGTATCCCTAATCAGGAAGCTGAAAAGATCCTAACCGTAGGTGATTTTCATAATGTTGTTTGGAAACACCTGGAAGGAAAGTACAGCAACACCTGTAAATCGCAAATGCTGTTCTATAGGTTGCGGCAGGCTGTTATCAACACTTTTGAACTTTCGCGACAGGATTTGAGACTGGACACGCCTGTAAATGATATTTTCCCACTGCAAAACCGGCGACAGGTTTATGCCAGTTTTTCCCAGGCCCATGGTCTGCAACTTCCTGACCTTGTGCTTACAAGCCCCTGGTCTTCTTTCATGAACTATCTTGGCTTTATTACTATTTTAGGTGGACTTGGCTGTTCGCTGCTGCTGATCTTCCTTTTTGATTACAGTAACTGGTTCTTGCTGATGCCTGTTGCGGGCATTGCCCTAACCTGGTTTGTTTCTGAAATGCTTGAACCCCTACGTACTGTAATTGAACCTGCCTCTGTGCGTGCGTTTACACAACAGGTACTTTATTTGAATTATGCCACTATAGTCAAAGAAAGCGGGACCAACAGAAAGGAAGTAGAGTCTGTCATTAACCATATCATCGCAGATATGGGGGGACTGGAATTACATGAGGTAACACCGGAAAAGAAGATTTGTGATGATCTAGGTATTGACTGACTATAATATAAGATCACATTTTATTTCCGGGCTATCATAAACACTTCCGCCCCACTTCTTGGTGGAATGGAATTGTAACAGGGCGTTAATGTATGCAGGGTAAACTTTTGCTCAAATAAGCCTTTGTATTCTTCCATACTACCGCCAAAGGGCGGACCTCCTTCAAATGTGCGATTGAATAATACACCCACCAGTTTGCCGCCGGGTTTTAGCAGCTCATACATTTTATGCATGTAGTCCTTACGCAAGGAAGGCTGCAAGGCGCAAAAGAAGGTTTGTTCAATGATCAGATCATACTGCCCTTCGAGGGCAAAGAAATCACCGGTAATGATTGTAAGCTGCCGGCCAACGTATTGGCTGAACTTCACTGCCAGCTTTTCCGTAAGCAAAGGAGCGATATCAATCAACGTAATATTGGTAAATCCCTGTTGCAGCAGGTATTCCGCTTCATAGCTGTTGCCACAGCCGGGAATGAGTATGGCCAGGTATTTATTGGTGAGCTGGTCGAAATAGGCTTTCAGGGGCGTGGATATATAACCTATATCCCAACTGGTTTGCTCCGTTTGGTAACGTTCGTCCCAGTAGCCGGCATTTAATGGCAAGTCGTTCATGGATGTAAAAGTAATAAAAAAGGCCTCCGTTCCCACGGAGGCCAACCTTTAACATAAAACATCCATAATCAAACAATGTTGATGAACGGTGCGGCTTTTTAAAAGCGCCTGATTCCCCATGGCAAGCAACCGCCCTGATGAACCTGTCCGGATTTACATAATGTTCTCCAGGTATTTGTAACCTGAGCCGGTATTTAACAAGAGTATTTTTTCATTACGATGAATGACCTGCTGATTGATCAGGTCCTGCAATGCTTTCCACAAAGCGCCACCCTCCGGTGCTATCAATAACCCTTCTGCTTTGGCTATTTCCTTTACCGCAGCGATCATATCAGCATCCTGCACAGCAATAGGCCGTCCCCCGGATTCCCGTAATACCCGGAGGATCATGTTTTCCGCGAAAGGATTGGGCACTGCCAGTCCGTTCGCCACAGATGGCCGGCCTACATAATTTTTTGCATTGGGCTGTACGCCATTCCAGGTATGTACAATGGGCTGACAGGTAGCCGCCTGCACCGCCATCATACGCGGGCGCCTGCTGCCAATCCATCCCATCTGCTCCATTTCATCAAATGCTTTCCACATACCGATCAATCCCGTACCGCCACCGGTGGGGTAGAGGATGACATCGGGTAATGTCCAGTCAAACTGTTCGGCTATTTCATAACCCATGGTCTTTTTACCTTCCAAACGAAAAGGCTCTTTCAGCGTGGAGATATCAAAGCAGTCTATGGATTGTTTTAGCTGCGCTACCTTTTTGGCGCAATCGCTGATCAATCCGTCTACCAATACCAGTTCGGCGCCATACAACAGGCATTCATCCTTGAATACTTTTGGCGTATGACGCGGCATGACTACAATGGCTTTGATGCCTGCTGCCGCACAGTAAGCTGCCATAGCACCGCCTGCGTTGCCGGCTGTAGGAATGATGCAGGTATGTACGCCTGCTTCTTTGGCTTTGGAGATGGCTGCACTCAATCCCCGCGCTTTGAAAGAGCCTGTGGGGTTGACCGATTCATCTTTTATAAAGAGCTGCGGCAGTTCATACCGCGCCCGTAAGTTCTTTGGGGTGAGGATGGGCGTCATGCCCTCGCCGAGGCTTACGATATTCGCCGCTTCAAAAACAGGCATCACTTCCCGGTAGCGCCACATGCTGTTAACCCGGTTACGCAAAGCTGTTTTGGAGAAATCCTCCGGCAGATCGTATTCCGCTATTAATGGCTGATTGCAACAGGGGGCGAAGGTTTGGCTTTCAAACATGCTGTAGGTTTGCCCGCACTGTGAACAGGAAAGATGAGATAAGGACGTAAACTGTTGTACCGTTTGCATAGTGGCCGTTTAAACAATACAAAAGTATTCTTACCGGCGCCAGTTGGCAATACCGTTTACTTATACGCTATAACTTTTGGTTATAACGTAGAAGGGTTAGTGTTTACTTTTTAACTCGCTGCGACTCACGTTTTTATTGTAATAACCGGTTGCCAGCTTAATGAATAACTGGTTAATCCGGTCGGCTTCTGAGCCGCGCCTTTGTACAAAGTAGAAGGGACGTTGTATAGAGATGCCGGGAATGTTGAGCCTTACCAGCTCCCCGTTTTTTAATTGCCGCGCTACCGAACGCAGTGGTAAAAATCCGAGACAGGTATCATCCAGCAGAAAGTTTTTCAGCGCCTCTGTGCCACCGAGTACGATCCGTTGTTTAATGTCGGCAATGCTCAGTTTGCATTTCAGCAAGGCTTCTGTTACTGCCGCCAGGGTACCCGACCCGCGCTCCCGCAAGGCCACGGGCATGTGCTTCAGGTCGTCTGGCATAATGACTTTCTTTTTTGCCAGCTCACTTCGTGCGCTGCATACCGGTATTACTTCATCGGTGAGGAAGAACTGGTATTTTACAGTGGTCAGGTTGTTCTTGCCCTGGGTAATGGCCAGGTCTATTTCATGGTCTAATAATGCTTTGAGAATATTCTCCGAGTTGCGGTTTACCAGGGTAAGTTCAAAATTGGGGTATTGGCGGTGGAAAGCAGAGAAAACAGGCGGTATGACATACAGTGAGATGGTGGTGCTGGTACCCAAGGTGAGGGAGCCTTTGGCAATGTGCAGGTTTTTTTGCCCGGTAATGTCAAATTCCAGTTGCCGCTCCAGTTCCCGGCCCCTTACCACATATTCCAGCAATATTTTTCCTTCGGCGGTGAGTGATACCGAATTGCCTTTGCGCTCAAACAGGCTGACCTTATACTGTTTTTCCAGTGTTTGTATATGCTTGGTAATAGCAGGCTGGCTGATGTACAGGGCTTCCGCCGCTTTGGAAAAGCTAAGGTGGGTAGCTACCTCGAAAAAAACGGTATGGCCGAAGTTGAGCATGATGTGTGTGGTAACAATCGAAATTACAAATTATGATTCAATGTCGTTTAAGGGCTTCGACAAGCTCAGCCTGACAATAAATAAGCAACAAAAAAGCGTTCCGTAGCCACGGAACGCTTTATACAATACAAATATATTTTACTCATGTATGGCGACGATAGGAATATGGCTATGGTAGGCCAGTTTTTTGGTGTGGCTGGTTTTAAACAGTCCGCCCAGGAATGAATTCTTCTTGGGAACGATGATGATGAGGTCAATGTTTTTATCCAGTGCATACTGGCTGATGGCTTCCAGGAAGTCATACTGCCTGATGAAGAAGAACTCCGGCTTATAGTCGGCCAGCATCTTTTCCAGTACGTTGATCTCTGCTTTGTACTCATCGGTCACTGCTACATAATGTTCATGGTCTACATTCACAATGTGCAGGGTAGGTTTGAAGATATCCAGTACCGATTTGATAGGCTCTACAGGCGTAGTGGTAGCTACCTCTTTGAGGTCACTGGCCAGTACCACATTTTTGATTTGCCGGAAAGTGCATTCAGGCGGAACGATCAGTACGGGGCAAAGGCCGGTATTGACCATGTTAAGGGTATTGCTGCCCATGAAGATCTGCTCCAGGCGGGTAGCGCCGGTAATGCCCATGATCACCATGTCAATATGATAATGCCGTACATAACGTTCCATATTTTCGACGAGGGAAGAGCCTGTTTCCAGCACACAATCAATGGATGTGCCGCCAGCAAATGGTTGTATTTCTGTTTTTAAGTTTTGCAGGGCAGTACCCAGTACTATCGCCCTGTCATCATCAGTTTCTGTGAGCAGGGAACCGTCTGAACCTGCTGCTATTTTATCGGACACATTGTAGAGAATGATGTTTGCATCCTTTACTCCTGCCGCCACCTGTGCCGCGAATTTGGCAGCATTTTTTGAAGTATCGGAGAAATCAGTAGGAACGAGAAATTTTTTCATGTGTTCGTTAGTTTTTTTGAAAGATACGGGAATCCCGGCAATCGTGAATCGGCAACCGGCAATAGTCCCTGATAAAATATTTTGGCCTACTGTTGGCTGCTGCCGGACTAAGAATCAGCATTTAATTGGCTTTTAAGGATTTCAGCAACCGATTGCGGATTGCTCCCGTCCGTTGACGGGACCGATGCCGACTTTGGTTTGTCCAATAATTCCCTATTTTTAGAACCATTATCCAGTTTGTAATAAATTATCGACTTATGAAAAGAGGGATCCTTGCTATTGTTCCTGTTCTTGCTGCACTAACGACGTTTGCCCGGCAGACTGCCGAAATTGCGATCATTCCGCAACCTGTATCGCTGGAAAAGCGGGAGGGGCAGTTCCTGTTCAATGCTCAAACCCGTATTGAAGCTGCCGACCGTAACCCGGATGCTATCCGGGTAGCTACTTTTTTTGCCGAGCAGGTGCGCAAAGCCACTGGTTATGCTGCTGTGGTACAAAGCACGGCTGCCGCCACCCGTACGAATGTGATCAGTTTTACCCTGAATAAAGGAGAGGAAGCCGACCTGGGCAATGAAGGTTATCGACTGGAGGTATGGGCTACCGGCGCCACGGTGAAGGCCAATAAGGTTGCCGGCCTGTTCTATGGCATGCAAAGCCTGTTGCAATTGTTCCCCAAAGAGATTGAAGGAAAAACGGTTGTGAGCAAAAAAAGCTGGGCATTACCGGCTGTGCGGATCACTGATTATCCCCGCTTTGGATGGAGGGGATTGATGTTTGATGTATCGCGCCATTTTTTCACCAAGCAGGAGGTGAAACAGTTTATTGATGAGATGGTAAAGTATAAATACAACCTGCTGCACCTGCACCTGACAGACGACCAGGGCTGGCGCGTAGAGATCAAGAGCCTGCCGAAGTTGACAGAAGTAGGCGCCTGGAGGGTAGATAAAACCGGTACGTTTGGCTCGTTCTCCAATCCCGAGCCTAATGAGCCACGCACTTATGGCGGATTTTATACCCAGGAAGATATTAAGGAGCTGGTACAGTATGCCGGCGACCGGTTTGTGAATATCCTTCCCGAGATTGATATACCCGGCCATAGCATGGCGATGGTGGCCGCTTACCCGGAGCTTTCCTGCACACCAGGTACTTACCGGGTGAATTCCGGCGAGAAGTTTATGCAATGGAATGGTGATGGTACTTTTTATGCGTTGATCGATAATACCCTTTGCCCGGCCAATGAAAATGTGTACACGGTGCTGGATAAGGTGTTTACAGAAGTAGCAGAGCTGTTCCCCTTTGGTTATATCCACATGGGCGGTGATGAGTGCGCCAAGAATTTCTGGGAAAAAAGCGATGCCATCAAACAACTGATGCAGAAAGAGAAGCTGAAAGATATGCATGAGGTGCAAAGCTATTTCGTAAAGCGGGTGGGTAAGATCATTGAAGCCAAAGGTAAAAAGATGATGGGCTGGGATGAGATACTGGAAGGCGGACTGGCCCCCGGCGCTGCCGTGATGAGTTGGAGAGGCATCAAGGGAGGCAAGGAAGCTGCTGCTGCCGGACATGAGGTAGTGATGAGCCCTAATACGAACGTGTATATTGACCTGATGCAGGGAGATGCTGCTATCGAGCCGCCTGTATATAAGAGCGTGTTGTTAAAAAGCGCCTACCAGTTTGAGCCGGTGCCAGAGGGCGTGAATCCTTCCCTGATCAAAGGCGGACAAGCCAATTTGTGGACAGAGCAGGTGTACAATATGCGCCATGCGCAGTATATGACCTGGCCACGGGCTTTTGCAGTGGCAGAAGCGGTATGGAGCCCCAAGACAAAGAAAGACTGGAATAATTTCATTGGCAGGGTAGAGCAGCATTTCCTGCGCTATGATGTGGCGGAGAAAAAGTATGCGCCCAGCATGTATGACCCTATCATTGATGCTTCCAAAGACGCAGCGGGCGTGTTGAAAGTAGCATTAACCACCGAAGTGGAAGGGTTGGATATTTACTACAGTTTCGACAATTCCTTCCCCGACCGTTTCTATCCCAAATATAACGGCGCCCTCACACCGCCCAAAGATGCGGTAACCCTTAAGGTCATTACCTATAAAGGCAAACAGGAAGTAGGGCGGCAGATAGCCATCCCGGTAGCGGAGTTGGTGAAACGGGCGGATAAGAAGAAGAAATAAAAGAATCCAGAATATAGAATACAAAATAAAGAATAGGGGAAACGTCAAATGATGTTTCCCCTTTTTTTGTAATCATGGCTATAAGTTCAGGCACTATTCACTTCGTAATGTCTTCACCGGGTTGGCGAGTGCGGCTTTGACCGACTGGAAGCTGATGGTAATGATGGCAATCAATATCGCTATGATGCCGGCCAGTACAAATACCGTCCAGCCAATGTTGATCTTATAGGCAAAGTCCTGCAGCCATTTGTTCATGGCATACCAGGCTATGGGCGTTGCTATGACGATGGAGATCAATACCAGTGTAATAAAGTCCCTGGCGAGTAGCCGGATGATACCGGCCACACTGGCGCCTAATACCTTGCGGATGCCAATTTCGCGGGTACGTACCTGGGCGGTATAGGTAGCGAGTCCGAGTAATCCGAGACAACAGATCACGATGGCAATAGCTGCAAAAATACTGAAGATAGTACCGGTACGGGTTTCGGTTTTGTACAATCTATCGAAGGCATCGTCGAGGAAAGTATATTCAAAAGGCACTTCTCCATTGTATTGCTTCGTTATCTTTTCGGCAGCGGCAATGGCTTTGGAAGCATCCCTGGCGGTAGTCTTAATGTAAAGGGATGCATTTTGCGCTTTGTGAATATAAAAGATGGCCGGTTCTATTTTACTCTTCATCGAAGCAAAATGGAAATCCTTCACTACGCCGGTAATGGTGCCGGCGGTCTCCCATAGTTTAAACCGTTTACCGATCGGGTCCTTGATGCCTGCCTGCCGTATGGCTGTTTCATTGAGGATGAAATGCGCCGAATCGGACGGTGTGCCGGTAAAGTTAGCACCTGCCACCAACTGCATTTTAAAGAAGGGAATGAAGTTTTCGGAAATGGCTACCGGGCACATCATCATGGTTTCATTGGCGCCTTTTCCATCCCACCAGTTGTTGCCGGTTTGGTTGGTGAGGTTGATGATGTTTCCATTGGCCCTGGTCACATCCAGTACACCGGGCTGACTGAGAAGTGCAGTCCTGATGGCATTGTAATGGGTGCCACCATCACGTACCCAGACACCCAGTACATGGTCTTTATCATAACCCAGGTTACGTGTGCGGATGTAATCCAACTGTCGGCCGATAATGAGGGTGCCGATGATAAGGGCCACCGAACAGGCAAACTGGGTAACTACCAATGCTTTTCTGAACAGGGCATCGCTGATGCGCGCATTCATTTTGCCTTTCAGTGCTTTCAGCGGCTCAAAGGAAGAAAGCAACAGGGCCGGGTAGATGCTGGAGATGATGAGCGAACCGATGATGGTAATGAGGAACAGGAACCACAGGTGATAATCACCCAGGTTAAGTTGCAGTGTTTTGCCCGACAACTGATTAAAGAAAGGCAGTAGTAATTTGATAACACCAATAGCCAATATAGCGGCCAATATAAAAAGCAGGGCTGTTTCCACGATGAATTGCAGGAATAACTGCCATTTGGCAGCGCCTACGATCTTGCGCATGCTTACTTCTTTGGCGCGCAGCATGGAGCGGGCGGTGCTGAGGTTGACATAATTGATGCAGGCAATGATGAGGATGATGAGGGCTATCCAGGTAAACATGCGTACGGTTTCCATGCCCGCTTCTTTGCCATCCGATTGATACAGGTGCATATCGGGCAGGTGCAGGAACTGGTATTTGATATCCGTATCATCTGCTTTATTCCGTAAATGGATATTGCGCAATTGAGTGGCCAGTTTATTGAGGTCGGTACCAGGTTGCAGCAGGAGGTAAGTGTCAAAGTTGAACTGGTGGAAATCATTATCGAAAGTCATGTCTTTCCGGTCCTTGTACTGCAGTTGTGCGTACAGTTGCAGGGGCATTACGATATCGTACTGTATGCTGGAATTTTTGGGTACATCTTTGGTAATACCCGTTACAGTGAAGTTGGTCGTTTTGTCGGCTACGATCACTTTACCAATGGGATCTTCGTTGCCAAAATATTTCTTCGCGGCACTTTCCGTGAGCACTATACTGTTGACGTTGGGGAAAGGATTGGTGGTATTGCCTTTGATGACCGGGAAGCTGAACATGCTGAAGAAAGCGGGATCGGCCATGATGGGCCTTTCAATGTTCAGCCGTTTGTCTTTATAGGTCATGGAATAATAGAGGCCGCCATAACACCAGCGCACTATTTCCCTGATTTCCGGCAATTGCTGCTTGCCCATCATCCCGATAGGCGCCACCGTTTCTGTCCATATCTGCACACTGGCGCCGGTGCCTACCTGGTTTTCCAGTTTGTAAATGTTACCGGCCTGTTGATGAAACCGGTTAAAGCTCAGTTCATCCTGTACCCATAATAAGATCAGGATGCCTACAGCGAGGCCAGCCGTAAGGCCGGCAATGTTGATGGAAGAATAGAATTTATTCTTTACCAGGTTACGCCAGGCAGTCTTGAGGTGGTTTTTGAACATATTATAAGGTATTTACCAATGATCAGTTTAAGCTATGAGGTGTAAGGGTAAAAAAGGTGCCATTTCTGTTATTGGCTGATAAACAGGGAGTTGAAAGGGCGGGAGGGGCGGAAAACTGTACGGTTTCAGTACACCGGATGTACGGTTTAAATAAAAAAAGCAGGTGGCTGCAACGATCTTTGATTGATCAATGTCAAGGATCCTAGCAGGTCTTCTGCTACATTTTTAGTAAGACGGGTTTAGGGGGTTAAATCAGTCTCTTCCAGGGTCTTCCGGCTGTAGCCGTGAAGGCCCTTTTTAATTCTGCTCCAGTTGGTCTTTGGAGGGTAGTTTGGGGAAGGAGGCGTGGGGCTCCAGTTGATACCAGAATACGACAGCGCTGATATCGGATTGTTGTTGTAAATACCTGCCACCGCTTTTCCAGCCTAAGTCCTGTATGGTGATCCTGAGGTCTTTCTCAAAACGCACCGGGTCGGTAAGATGCCAGCGGTACATGCCAAAGCGCTGCTGTGAGTTGTACAATCCATCGGGCCTGATCACCTGGTGCAGACCGGCATAAGCGGTACTGAACTCCTGGTATTTGCCTTTCACATCAAAGTTATAGGAGCCACAGAAGTAGTCTTCTGTACCAGTGCCATTGATGGTAGGGAATTGCGTATCGCCATCCAGGAAGAATTTGATCTCTCCTTCACCCCACCAGCCATTGTTGTGTACGCCCCAGGCCATCGTAGTACCCACATAGTGGCCCTTGCCTTTTATATTATCTACCATGGTGAACAGGCCGCCCTGTGTAGGATTGCTTCTGCGGAACTGTGCATGGAAATAAGCGGCATCGTCCGGTACCTCAGTAAGCGTATAATCAATCTGGTAATAAATGCGCATGTCTTCTGTGGCAATATTCTCCAGGGTGACGCGGCATTTTTTACGAAAAGGCATTGGCCAGTAACAATTGAAAGCACTGCCGGGGTTGACAGTTACTGCGAGTGAGTTCAATGGGGCAAATGCTCCCCAGCCCATGCCAAAGAAATCACCTACCGGCACTTCTACAGAAGGTTCTTTTTCATCATCCCAGTAAAAACGCAGGATGGAAAAGCGCCAGTTGCCCGTTGGCGTCATCCAGATATGCTGGATAGCACCGGGACCGGTAATCTCGCCCAAGGTAAAAGTGGTGCCTTTTTTCACCACTACATACGGACTCACTTTCCATCCCTGTCCCAGTTCCCGGGCTTCATTCTTCGCAGATCCGTTTTCGAGGGTGGCCATGCCTCCCTTACCCGGCTCACCGGTAAAATTTTCAGGACTTATAGAGCGTGATTTAGCGTTAGAGAGCCGGTATATATTGCCCAGGTTTACATCCAGGCCATTGAAAGTGTTGGTTTTTTGTGCAATAGCAGCAGTCGTAGTAATGGCCATCGCCAGGAGCATACATATTGATCTCATGTGTACACGATTTAATAGCAGGAAGGTACTAATCCTTTATGATTTCTTTAACAGAATTAGGGCCTACCGGCACGATAAATGTTTAGGTGAATAAGGTACTTAATAACTACACAGGGACAACGAAGATCCAGAATAACGCGTTGATTGGTTGTTTTTGGTTGTAGAATAAAAAGGCCCTTTCAGGCAGCACAACACTGAGAGGGCCTTTGTTTTGAAGTCTGAAGTCGGAGGACTGAAAGAACACCTGTATTTTCTGGCTTCAGACTTCATTAATTAAAATGCTTTCTTATTGCTACCTCCTGTGCTGCTATTCTTATCTGCCTGCTTCACGTATTTTTCCAGCCAGGCATTTTGTTCGTAGAGCATGTGCAGCAGGTTCTCTTTGCCGCGGTAGCCATGTGCTTCATAGGGGAGGCTTATAAAACGCACCGTGCCGCCATGGCCTTTTACGGCATTGAATAAACGTTCGCTCTGGATGGGGAAGGTGCCGGGATTGTCATCCATTTCACCATGTATCAGCAGCAGTGGTGTTTTGATCTTGTTGGCATAGCTGAAAGGGCTCATGGCCGAGTACAGCTCAGGCGCCTGCCAGTAAGTGCGGTCTTCATTCTGGAAACCAAACGGCGTGAGTGAACGGTTGTAGGCGCCGCTGCGGGCAATACCTGCTTTGAACAGGTTGGTATGCGCCAGCAGGTTGGCTGTCATGAAAGCGCCATAACTATGACCGCCAACAGCTACCCGGTTCTTATCGCCCACGCCCATTTCTGCCAGCTTATTAATGGCTGCTTCTGCATTCATCTTTAACTGATCAATAAAATTGTCGTTGGGCTTTTTACTGGAGTCAGTGGCTACGATCGGCATTTCTGCATTATCCAGCACAGCATATCCCTGGGTGACCCAGAAAACGGGGCCGCCAGCGCTCACCATGGTAAACCGGTCCTGGGAACCACGGATCTGTGCAGCATCGGCGGCAGAGTTGAATTCACGGGGATAGGCCCACATGAGTACCGGTAAAGGGCCTTCTTTTTTAGGATCATAGTTTTTGGGCAGGTACAGGTCGCCGGTAAGGTCTACGCCATCGGCTCTTTTATACGTGATCTTTTGTTTGCTGATGCCTTCCAGTTGCGGATAAGGATTGGTAAAACTAGTAATAGGTTGATCGGCTACCCGCAATACCAGGTTTTTGATGTAATAGTTCGGCATGTCTTTCTGTGACTCGCGACGGGTCAGTAAAACGAGTTTGTCGGCATCCAGCACATAGGCCACAGATTCGAAGGCGCCTTCCTGGCAGCGCCAGATGATCTCATTCTTTTTGGTGTTGAGATCAAACTTGGCGATGAAGGGGAGATCACCTTTGGGCGAACTACCAACAGGATTATTCATCAGCAGTTTGGTATCGTTGTCGATCAGCCTGATCACCTGGCGGCCGTATTTATTTTTTATAGTGACCGGGAAGCCGGGGTTGCCGTAAGCATCGGTAATATTGCGTTCCTGTAATGTTTCCAACTGACCTGTAGCAGGATTGTAGCGGCTGAGCCGGGTGCTTTGTTTGCTTTGCAGGCGTTCACTCACCAGTGCGATCTTTTCATTGCCCCAGCTAATGCCGCCAAAACGCCAGGTTGTTTTGAACAGTTCTTTGGGTTCGCTGGTGAAGGGGGCACTCAATGCATATACGGCATCATGGAAATCGGACCTGTTTTTGTAGATCCCGCTGTCGAGTGGTGCGCTCCAGGTGAGGGTGGCTGCCTCATCATCGCGCCAGTCGAACCCACGCGGTGCATTCAATATATTGTCGTAGCCGGAAGGAGAGAGCTCGGAAGAAGGCAGCTCTGCCACTACTTTCACTACTTTGCCCGTCAGGTCGGTTATGCTCACGGTGGAATTGAAACCGTTGGCAGGCACGAGGTAAGAGAAGGGCTTATTGATGGTGCGGATAAGCAGGTATTTCTTATCCGGAGAAAGACTGAAGATGGTATAGATCGCGGGCTTGCCGATCTTCGTTTCTGCTCCATTTACATTCTTCACCAATTGCACCGTGGAGTAAAAAGCAAATAATTGTTCATCATAGGGCGATTTGATGAGGTCCTGGTAAGTACGGCTGGGCGCTACTTTACCGAGGTTTTGCTGCACTGCCGGGCCGGAAGGCATGAGCGATTTAACAGGCGCTGCAGCCGCCGGTTGTAAAATGGTTTTGTACAGCAGGGTATTGTCATCCATCCACACAAAATCCTGTCCCAGGATCACGTTGAGGGGTTGCTTGTTGACTTTAACGGCTTTGCGCGTAGCCACATCGATCACATACAGGTCTACGCTTTTGTTGGTCGTATTGGTGAAGGCAATTTTCTTTTCACTGGGATTCCAGCTTACATTGCCGGCCAGCATGTTGGCGGGCAGGCCGGTAACAGGGTATTCCTTGCCGGCTTTGATATCCTTGAGGATAAAGTTGTTGATAAAGTTCTGGCGGCTGGGCGCAAAGTTGTTGGGATTGATCCGCTGTCCGGCAATCCTGAATTCCGGCTGCGCCAGTTCTTCTACAGAAGGATAGCTGTTCCTTTCAGACAGGAGCATCCATTCCGCTTTTCCATCAATGGTGATACCGGGTGTTGGCTTGGCGAGCAGCAGGTCGGCAATGGCTGCAGGAGGTGTTTTATAGCCCTCGTCCTGGGCAAAACAGTAATTGACTACAAAGAAGCTAAGGAGCAACAGTAATTTTCTCATGTGTGATGCAGTTTATTGAATGTATAGCGTTCATGCAATGACTTAGACGGCAAGCGGTTCCGTAAACCTGTGTGTAGTTAGGTTAACAAGTTAAGCATTGCGCTTTTTCTCCCCCTTTATGAATGGGACGGGCGGTGGAATGGCTGGAAGAAGCGGCCTGCAGGAGGGTTGGTAAACAGGTAATTGGGAGGAGGGGCGGAAAAAACAGTCCCCGCAGAAAAATATTTTTTGATAAAAGAAAGGATGTCCTATTTTTGCGACTCGAAAATGAACATATTTACGCACATACATCACCATCATCATACTTACCTCCACAGGTAGGCCGGTGGTGCTTTGTTCAGTGCCATATCATATTCAAAGGGCTTACCGCAGGTAAGCCCTTTTTTATTGTTTATCCGATAACTAAAATAATATTCAAAAGACAATGCTCAGAATAGCTATTCAAAAGTCAGGACGCCTGTATGATGATTCTGTACAGTTACTGAAAGAGTGCGGTATTGACCTGCGTAATGTGAAGGACCGCCTGCGGACGGAAGCAGATAATTTTCCGCTGGAAGTATTTTTTCTGCGGGATGATGATATTCCCCAATACGTAGAGGATGGCGTGGCCGATGTGGGCATTGTAGGCGAGAATGTACTGTTTGAAAAGAACAAGCAGGCTGAAGTAGTAGAAAAGCTGGGCTTTGGCAAATGCCGCCTGGCAGTAGCCATTCCCCGCGGCCAGCAATATGATGGCGTAGCCTCCCTGCAGGGCAAACGCATTGCCACCAGCTATCCCTTCCTCGTGAATGCTTTCCTCCAAAGGAATAATGTACAGGCCGAGATCCATGAGATCAGCGGCTCTGTAGAGATCGCCCCCGGTATCGGCCTGGCCGATGTGGTGGCCGACCTGGTGAGCAGTGGCTCCACCCTCTTTATGAATGGACTGAAAGAAGTGGAAACCATTCTGCAATCCCAGTCAGTGCTCATTAAAAACAACCAGTTGAATGTTGCTCAGCAACAGTTGCTCGATAAACTGGTATTCCGCATCAGGGCGGTGAAGAAAGCCAAGCGCAATAAGTATGTGTTGCTGAATGCGCCCAATGAAAAGCTGAACGAGATCATCAGCCTGCTGCCCGGCATGAAAAGTCCGACCGTACTGCCACTGGCCGAGCAGGGATGGAGCAGTGTACACAGCGTACTGAGTGAAGATACTTTCTGGGATATTATTGAACAGTTAAAAGCAGCCGGTGCACAAGGTATCCTGGTAGTACCCATCGAAAAAATGATAATATAAATGAATACACCGGTAAATCAGCACATCAAACCATAGCGAAAGCACAATAATATTACGCGTTTATGAAAGTATTTGATAACCCGGCCAGAAGCGAATGGAGCACGTTATTGCAGCGACCGGTGGCAGAAGCCGCAAAGCTGGAAGCAGTGGTGAGCGGCATCCTGCAACAGGTGAGAACAGGCGGCGACAACACGGTGAAAGCACTGACCCTGCAATTTGACAAAGCAGTGGTGGATAACCTGCTGGTGAGCGAAGCCGAATTCCGGGAAGCCGCCCAATTACTGGATGCGGAACTGAAGACTGCCATCTTAACTGCCAGGGCCAATATTGAAACGTTCCATAAAAAACAGTTGAGCGAACCGGAGATAGTGGAAACGATGCCCGGCGTACAATGCTGGCGCAAATCAGTAGCCATTGAAAAGGTAGGTCTGTATATTCCCGGCGGCACAGCGCCCTTGTTTTCTACGATCCTGATGCTGGGCGTGCCTGCAAAACTGGCCGGTTGTAAAGAGATCATCCTTTGTTCCCCGCCGGACAAGAACGGCAAGCTGCATCCTGCCATTTTATTTGCGGCGCAGGCAGTAGGTGTCACCAAGCTGTTTAAAGCGGGTGGCGTACAGGCGATAGGCGCCATGGCCTACGGAACGGAATCGATACCAAGGGTGTCAAAGATATTTGGCCCCGGTAATCAATATGTAACCTGCGCCAAGCAATTGATACAGCAGGAAGGCATTGCGATTGATATGCCGGCTGGTCCCAGTGAAGTGGCCGTCTATGCGGATGAAAGCGCCTCTCCTGCATTTGTAGCTGCCGACCTGCTGAGCCAGGCGGAACATGGAGTGGATAGCCAGGTGTTGCTGGTTACTGGTTCCTCGCTGCTGGTTGATGCCGTAATAAAAGAAGTGAATAAACAACTGGTACTGCTACCACGAAAAGAATTAGCGGCGAAGGCACTGGAGCATAGCAAGATCATTGTGGTGAAGGATGAGACGGAAGCCATTGACCTGCTGAATGAATATGCGGCTGAGCACCTGATACTGGCTTGTAATAATGCGCTTGCGCTGGCTGGCCGGGTAGTGAATGCAGGTTCAGTATTCCTGGGGCATTATTCGCCCGAAAGCGTGGGCGATTATGCCAGTGGTACCAATCATACCCTGCCTACGAATGGATATGCCCGCGCCTATAGCGGCGTAAGCGTGGATAGTTTTGTGAAGAAGATCACGTTCCAGCAGCTTAGCGAACAGGGATTGAGAAATATTGGCCGTACAGTAGAGCTGATGGCTGAGGCAGAAGGATTGGAGGCGCATGCGAATGCGGTGCGGGTGCGGTTGCACTCAGTAAAGAGTGAGTAATAAAAAGCCACCCGGGAATTGTAGTTTTGGCGTTGGCTGATTTTCGAATCAGAAAAAATTAAGCAATGAGTTTTGATCTGAATAATTTATTAAGAGAGAATATCAAGAAACTGGTGCCCTATTCTTCGGCCCGTGATGAGTTTAAGGGGGAAGCCAGCATTTACCTGGATGCGAATGAGAATAGCCTGGGCTCACCGCTCAGGAAATGGTACAACCGCTATCCTGACCCCTTGCAAATAAAAGTAAAAGAGAAACTGGGCGAAATAAAAGGTGTGCCTGTAGAGAATATCTTCCTTGGCAATGGCAGTGATGAATGTATTGATGTGTTGATCCGCGCCTTCTGCGATCCGGGGAAAGACAATATCATTATTTGTCCGCCTACCTATGGCATGTATGAAGTGAGCGCCCACATCAATGATGTGGCCATTAAGAAGGTGCCGCTCACGCCTGCTTTCCAGCTCGACCTGCCGGCTATTGAAGAAGCGGTAGACGATTATACCAAGATGATCTTTGTCTGTTCGCCCAATAACCCCACCGGTAACTCCCTCGACAGGGGCGATATTGAGGTATTGCTGAATAATTATTTCGGCCTGGTGGTAATTGATGAGGCGTATATTAATTTTTCCCGCTTCCGGTCTTTTACACAGGAGCTGAATGATTACCCCAACCTGGTGATTATGCAAACCTTATCCAAGGCCTGGGGGCTCGCGGCCCTGCGCGTGGGGATTGGCTTTGCTTCCACGGATATTGTTAAGGTGATGAATAAGGTGAAGCCGCCTTATAATATCAACCAGGCTTCACAGGACCTCGTACTGCAGGCGCTGGAAGAGGTAGGGCAGGTGAATGATATGATCCGCGAGATCGTAGCGCAGCGGGGTGAACTGGAAAAGGTGTTGCCTGCTTTACCGGTGGTGCAGCAGGTATATCCATCAGATGCCAATTTCCTGCTGGTGCGGGTAACAGATGCCAAAGCGATCTACCAGTATTTGCTGCAGGAAGGCATTGTGGTGCGGGACCGCAGTAACGTGACCCTGTGTGAAGGATGTCTGCGTATTACTATTGGTACGGCTGCGGAGAATGAGGCCCTTATTCAATCGTTAAAAAAGTACGCCGCGCAACCGGCGTAATGATCAAATAGTTAATCAAAAACATCCTCTAACGAAAAACGGCAACATGAAATGGATTTGCACCATGCTCCCCGCACTGTTACTGGCAGTGGTTACTGTCTCTGGTAATGATTCTACTAAAGTAAAACCCAAACCATGGAAGGCTACGCCCGTGGAAGAGAATGGAGGTATTACTTTGCCTGCAGGATTTAAGGCTGTAGTACTGGCAGATACGGTTGGCCGGGCCCGTCACCTGGTGGTTACTTCCAAGGGTGATGTATATGTGATGTTGTTCAGGCTTCAGCAAGGCAAAGGCATTTTACGTTTGCAGGATACCAATCAGGATGGCGTGGCAGATAAGGCCAGTACTTTTGGTAATTATCCCGGCACAGGCATTACCATTAAGAATGGTTATTTGTATACCTCCTCCAATAAAGAGGTGTTCCGCTATAAGCTGAACGATCAACAGGAAGTTCTCCATCCCGACCAGCCGGAAAAGATCATTACCGGGTTGATTGACCGGGGCACGCACAATACCAAATCATTGGTGCTGGACAATGCCGGCAATATTTATGTAAATATCGGCGCTCCCTCCAATGCCTGTCAACTGGAAGACCGCAAGAAGGGTTCTCCTTCTCCTGATCCTTGTCCGCTCCTGGATTCCGTAGGTGGCGTATGGCAGTTCAAAGCGGATAAGTTGAACCAGACTTATGCCGATGGCATCCGTTATGCTACCGGCATCCGCAATATTATGGGCCTCGACTGGGACAATAACAACAACACGTTGTATGCGATGCAGCATGGCCGGGATAATCTGAATACTTTATTCCCGGAGATGTTCAATGAAGAGGAGAGTGCAGAGCTGCCGGCTGAAGAGTTGTTCCAGATTAAGCAAGGCGATGATTTTGGCTGGCCTTATTGTTATTTCGACTGGCAGCAGAATAAGAAGGTGCTGGCGCCTGAATATGGCGGCGACAAGAAGAAGGAAGGACGTTGCGCTGATAAGAAGAAACCCATTTATGCTTTTCCCGGGCACTGGGCTCCCAATGCCTTTATGTTCTATACCGGCAACCAATTTCCGGAGCGTTATAAAAATGGCGCTTTTATTGCTTTTCATGGTTCCTGGAACCGGGCGCCTAAACCACAGGCTGGCTATTTTGTGGTATTCCTTCCATTTAAAGATGGTATGCCCAGCGGAAAGTATGAGATATTTGCGGATGGTTTTGCGGGCGAGTCGCGCGAGCCTGCCAAATCAAGGTACCGCCCCTGCGGACTGGCCCAGGGGCCTGATGGTTCCCTGTATATTTCGGACGACAAGAAAGGACGGATCTGGAAAGTTATGTACACTAAAAAATAAATACTCTTTGCTATGCGAAAGACATTCCTGCTGATCACATGCGCCGGTACCCTGTTACTGATGGCTGCCCAAACAAAACCCAAGCCCGTCCCCAAGAAGGTGATGGAGAACGGTAAGAAGGTATATGATACGTATTGCCTGCCCTGTCATCAACAGGATGGCAGCGGTGTTCCCAATATGACGCCCACCCTGGTGAAGACAAACTGGGTAACCGGCGATAAAACAAAGCTGGTACAGGTGGTCCTGAAAGGTATGAAGGGCGTGGAAGTGGATGGTGAAACGTATGAGAATGTAATGGCTGCCCATGATTATCTTACCGACCAGGAGATTGCGGACGTAACGACCTATATTCGCAACAGTTTTGGTAATAAGGCGAGTTTGATCACGCCGGCGGAAGTGAAAGGGATACGTGCCAAGACGAAGTAAGGAAATCATAGATTATTATATTTGCTGAGTTCAGGATACTGAATTCTAAATTCTTTTTTCATGAAGCGTGTGTTGTTTATTGACCGGGATGGTACCTTGATTAATGAAGCGCCTCCTACGTATCAACTGGATTCTTTTGATAAGCTTACTTTTTACCCGGGCATGTTTGAGTACATGGGAAGAATTGCCCGGGAGTTTGATTATGAACTGGTGATCGTGACGAACCAGGATGGCCTGGGTACAGAAGCCTTCCCGGAAGATACTTTCTGGCCTTTGCATAACCTGGTAATGAAGAGCCTGGAAGGTGAAGGCATCCGCTTCAGCGCTACTTATATTGACCGGTCATTTCCCAAAGACAATGCACCTACCCGCAAGCCCGGTACCGGCATGCTGACCCAGTATATCAATAACCCGGCCTACGACCTGGAGAATTCCTATGTAATAGGCGACCGTATTACGGACGTACAACTGGCCAAGAATTTAGGCTGCAAAGCCATCTGGCTGAATAATGATGCTGCCCTGGGTGCGGCAGAGATCAGTGATCAGGTAGTTGCGCTGCGCCCGGTGATCGCGCTGGAAACTACCCAATGGAGTACGATCTATGAATACCTGCGATTAGGATTGCGCCGGGTGGTGCATGAACGCAATACGAATGAAACGCAGATCAGGATTGAGCTGAATGTAGATGGCAGTGGTAAGGCGCAGATCATTACGGGTCTTGGTTTCTTTGACCACATGCTGGACCAGATAGCCCGTCATGGCAAGATGGACCTGACGGTGCGCGCCAATGGTGACCTGCATATTGATGAACACCATACGATTGAAGATACCGGTATTGCTTTGGGAGAGGCTTTTGCCAAAGCCCTGGCCGATAAGCGTGGTATGGAGCGTTATGGTTTTGCCTTACCGATGGATGAGGCAGATGCCAAAGTGCTGATTGACTTCGGCGGCCGCAACTGGATCGTATGGAATGCGGAGTTCAAAAGGGAGCGCATCGGAGAGATGCCTACCGAGATGTTCTTCCACTTCTTCAAGTCATTTTCTGATGCCGCCAAATGCAACCTGCACATTGAATGCCATGGCGACAATGAACACCATAAGATAGAAGCTATTTTCAAGGCATTCGCCAAGGCTATCCGTATGGCGGTGAAGCGCGACCCGCTGAGTAATTATTTGCCGAGTACGAAGGGCGTGCTTTAAACCAGCACGTCCTGCCATTCTTTCACCCGATCAAAGACTGACTTCGCGAAGGGACAAAGCGGAATAATCTTGATGTCGTTGCTACGTGCATATTCCACGGCGGCATACACCAATTGTTTGCCAATGCCTTTGCCGGAGAGGGATTCATCTACTTCCGTATGTTCAATGAGCATTTTATCGGGATTGGGCATGGAGTATACCATTTCGGCCAGTATTTTACCGCCTTCTTCCACATAGAACATGCTCTTGGTCTTACCCTGTTTGTGTTGTATCAGCATTCTGCAAGTATATGATTAGTGATGACGGCATGGTGCTGCCGCCTGCAAATTAGTACAATTGCTGCAGCAGCGTCATACCTGCGGGCCACAGCCCCAGGTTAGAAGCCGAATTAATATGTCCACAGTTCCCGATGTTTACCAGCCGGCTGCCCCAGGCCTCAGCGAATAGCTGCGCCCTGTCTATAGATACATATTGATCGTTGCTGCTGGCTACGGTGATAGAAGGGAAGGGCAGCCTGTAAAGGGGCATGGGCATAAAGCCGGAGGTGCCGGGCGGATAGCTGGGAGCATCCACATCACTGGGACCTACCAGTAAAGCGCCTTTAATGGTACGGTTGAACTTCCTGGCCCAGTAGACAATGGTACAGCAGGCCAGGCTATGGCCTACCAGGATCACTTGTTCCAAGGGATGTTGCTTTACTGCAGCGTCAATGGTATCGATCCAGTCTTCGGCATAAGGGGTGTCCCAGTCCTGCTGATGGATGCGGATAAAGCCATATTGTTGTTCCCAGTGGGTTTGCCAGTGTTGCGGACCGGAGTTGTTGAGGCCCGGCAGGATAAAAACGATCGGGTTCATTGTCTAAAGGTAAAACCTTTGGGCGCTTTTAACTCACCGGGATCGTACATATTGATGAATAAGATAATGGGCTTTTCCTGCCCTTTCCAGGTAACGATGTAAGCATCCAGCAATCCTCCTCCCATGATACCATTGGGCGTTTTAAAATGGCAGCAGCTTCCCCTTCTTGTGTAGCTGATGGCTTCTCCGTCTGGGCCCAGCAGGGCATTGAGAAAGCGTTTTTCATTACTGGCGCCATTTTGCAGCCCGCCTCCCACTTTGATGGGATTGGCCTCTGTATAGCCATAGGTTGAATCTTCTGCTATGGCAGTCAATTTAAAAGCATTGTCGTTCAGCATGGCGTGGTTACCAGCGCCGGAAGAAGCAGACCTTAATTCGGGATATTGGGTCTTCCGGGATGAGCTGCAGGCTGTTGCCAGCAAGGCAAGAGCCAGGATGGAGGAGACGGCCAGGGATTTCATGGTGTTGATAGTTTAAGGGTGTAGATGCAGTAATAAACAGTTTTACATAGGGTTACCGGCATATTAACATTTTGTTGGACCGGCCTGTTTTGTAAATTTTTTGGCAGAATGGAATTGCTACTGCATATTTGCACTACAATGGAACTGAACAAACAAAATAATCAGTGGTGGTGGCATACAAACTCTATCCGGGGCTTGTAACGCTGCTATTGTTGTTTTAGGACACTATATTCAGGGCCCCGATTTATCGGGGCTTTTTTATTATCATTAATTATAAATCTCTTCAGAGGGACCAGGCATGAAAAAAATAGCTATTCAGACGAACTGTAAAAAGATGCTGGCCGATGTATTTACCCCGGTGGGTATTTACCTGCGGGTACGGGACCGCTTCCGGGATACGGTATTGCTGGAAAGTACCGACCACCATGCAGCAGAGAACAGTTACTCCTTTATTTGTATCAATGCCATTGCGGGTATGGAGATCACTTCCACCCGGAGCATTGAATTCAAATGGCCGGGAGAAGCGCCTGAAAAGATCGCTGTCAAGGATGTGCAGGAAGTGCCGCAACTGCTCTGGGATTTTATGCAGCGTTTCGAGGTAAGCGGTAATGGCTCCAAAGAAAGCCGCTTTGCACAGGGCCTGTATGGCTATACTACTTTTGATGCGGTGCAGTTCTTCGATACGATACAGTTGAAGTCGGGCAGCACAACGCCGGAGATACCCCTGATGCGTTACCGGCTGTACCAATATGTCATAGCGATCAATCATTATAAAGACGAACTGTTCATTTGTGAGAATGTGATCCGCGGACTGGAAAGTGACCTATCGGTCGTAGAGTCGCTGATCCGCAGCAGGGATGTACCGGTATATCCTTTCAAAGCGCAGGGTGAGGAAGTATCGAATATGACCGATGCCGCTTACCGCGAGATGGTGAGCAAAGGTATCCAGAGCTGTTTCCGCGGCGATGTATTCCAGATCGTATTGAGCCGCCGCTTCCAGCAATCCTTCCGCGGTGATGAATTCAATGTATACCGCGCACTCCGCAGCATCAACCCCTCTCCTTATTTATTCTTTTTTGATTACGGCGATTATAAACTGATGGGCTCTTCCCCCGAATCACAGATACTGATCCAACAGGGAAAAGCTGTGGTGCATCCTATTGCCGGCACTTTTAAACGTACCGGCGATGATGAAACCGATAAGCAGGAAGCCGCCCGCCTGCTGAAGGATGCCAAGGAAAATGCCGAGCATGTGATGCTGGTAGACCTGGCCCGCAATGACCTGAGCCGGGTATGTGATGAAGTGGATGTAGCGCATTACCGCCAGGTACAGTATTACAGTCATGTGATCCACCTGGTAAGTGAGGTGACCGGCAAGGTACGGCCTGACAGCAATCCTTTTGAGCTGATGGCCAAAACATTCCCCGCCGGTACGCTGAGCGGCGCGCCCAAGTTCAGGGCCATGGAACTGATTGACGGGTATGAGCCTACCACCCGCAGTTATTATGGCGGCGCTATTGGCTTTATGGGATTTGACGGCAGTTGTGTACATGCTATTATGATCCGTACTTTCCTGAGTAAGCAGAATACGTTGTATTACCAGGCCGGGGCCGGTGTGGTAGCCGCCAGCAACCCGGAAAGCGAATTGCAGGAAGTGAATAATAAGTTAGGCGCTTTGAAGAAGGCGATTGTTTTTGCAGAAGAAATTTCTTAATAGGCTTCGAGCCGCGAGCCACGAGCTGCGAGCGTTTTGGCTCGAAGCTCGTAGCTCAAAGCTCGCAGCTAATAAAACTCATTACATTGACCAGGATATTAGTTTTTGACAATTACGATTCATTCACCTACAACCTGGTGCATTTGGTAGAGAAGATATTGCACCAGAAGGTAGAGGTATTCCGTAACGATCAGCTCCCTTTGGAAAAGGTAAAGGTGTATGATAAGATCATTTTATCACCCGGCCCCGGCATCCCGGTAGAAGCGGGTTTGTTGTTGCCACTGATCAAAGAATATGCTGCCACGAAATCGATATTGGGCGTATGCCTGGGACATCAGGCCATTGGTGAGGCCTTTGGCGGCAAACTGGTCAACCTGAGTACGGTGTACCATGGTGTGGCCACTCCCTGCCAGGTAGTGAACCCCCAGGCGCCGCTCTTTGCGGGACTGCCTGCAGAGATAGAAGTGGGCCGTTACCATAGCTGGGTAGTGAGCGAGGAAGGGTTCCCCAAAGACCTGGAAATAACAGCGCGGGAAGCCAATAATTACATTATGGCCCTGCAGCATAAAAAATATGATGTACAGGGTGTACAGTTCCATCCCGAAAGTGTACTGACACCCATGGGCGAACAGATATTACGTAACTGGTTGAAAAACTAATGGACAAATAATTATGAAAAAGATACTTCAGCTATTATTTGAACATAAGACACTGAGCAGGGCTGCTGCCAAAGAAGTGCTGGTGAATATCGGCAAGGGTATTTATAACGAACATGAGGTTACCTCCTTTATGACCGTGTACCTGATGCGCAGTATCACCATTGAAGAGTTACAGGGCTTCCGCGATGCCTTGCTGGAGCTTTGTGTGCCGGTAGACCTGAACGGGCATGCCACGATTGATATTGTAGGCACCGGCGGTGATGGCAAGAATACGTTCAATATTTCCACGCTGGCCTGTTTTATTGTAGCCGGCACCGGTCAGAAGGTAGCCAAGCACGGTAATTATGGCGCTTCTTCTATCAGCGGCGCTTCGAATGTGATGGAGCAACTGGGCTATCAATTCAAGAACGATAAAGAGCGTCTGAAGAAAGAAGTGGAAGATGCCAATATCTGTTTCCTGCATGCACCGCTGTTCCACCCTGCGTTGAAAACGGTAGGTCCCATCCGGAAGAACCTGGGTGTGCGTACTTTCTTCAATATGCTCGGCCCTATGGTGAACCCTGCATCGCCTGCCTTTCAACTGGTAGGGGTGTATAACCTGGAGATGGCCCGTATTTATAATTATTTGTTACAGCAAACAGAAAAGTCGTTCACCATTATCCACGGGCTGGATGGTTATGATGAGATATCCCTGACGAATGATACGAAGGTGATCACGAATGAAGGGGAGCGGGTGATGACGCCGGAACAACTGGGCAAGCGCATGGTGATGCCGCAGGATATTTTTGGCGGCAATACGGTAGAAGAAGCGGCTAAGATCTTTGTGAAGATATTGGGCGGGCAAGGTAGCTGGTCGCAGAATGCGGTGGTATTGGCCAATGCAGCTATGGCCTTACATTGCACCGGCCAATATAAGAAATACGATGATGCTTATGCCGCTGCTGTGGAAAGCCTGGAAAGCGGGAAGGCGCAGCAGGCGTTGGAAAAATTGGTAGCGCTGCAGTAAAGGCAACGAGGCAACAAGGCATTGAGGCAACGAGGAAGAGCGAAAAGTAACAATTCATAATATAAGGGTACATGAACATACTGGACAAGATCATAGCGCATAAGAAGATAGAAGTGGCAGAGCGTAAAGCGGCGACAAGCATTGCTGACCTGGAAAAAAGCCCTGCTTTCTCCCGCCCTGTGTTGTCACTGAAGCAGTTTTTGCTGGATGATAGTAAAACAGGTATTATTGCCGAGTTTAAAAGGAAATCACCCTCCAAAGGAATTATTAATGGTGATGCGGATGTAGTGGCGGTAACAACCGCCTATGCACAACATGGCGCCTCCGGCTTGTCGGTATTGACCGATACCACTTTTTTTGGCGGCAGCACAGAAGACCTTGTAAAAGCAAGGGTCAATAATATACCTATCCTGCGTAAAGAATTTATCATTGATGAATACCAGCTTGTAGAAGCCAAAGCAATGGGGGCCGATGTGATATTGCTGATAGCAGCCTGCCTGACACCGGCTGATGTACAGCGTCTGGCCCGTTTTGCCCAAAGCCTGCAACTGGAAGTATTGCTGGAATTGCATGATGAAGAAGAGTTAGCGCATATTTGTGAAGAGACCGTGTTGGTAGGGATCAATAACCGCAACCTGAAGACTTTTGTGGTGGATATTGAGCGCAGCCTGGCCATGGCGCAGCGTATCCCGGCCAATAAGGTGAAGATCGCTGAGAGCGGCATCTCTTCTGCGGAGAATATCCGCCTGTTCCGTGACCATGGATTCAGGGGTTTCCTCATCGGAGAGAATTTTATGAAGGAACCTAACCCCGGTGCTGCCTTTGAACAGTTCGTTAAAGCACTCCACTGATGTTTACTCCATCAATGGATAAGCGGTTGACTTGCCAGATCACAACTAACACTTAAAATCTGACAGCACATGAGAGTAAAAGTATGCGGCATGACACAATCGGACCAGGTAGAAGCGTTGGCTGGTATAGGCGCTATGTTTGCCGGCTTTATTTTTTATCCTAAAAGTCCGCGGTACGTATTCAGGCATATGACCACCACACAGATCCGCAAGGTGAATAATATTAATAAGGTGGGCGTATTTGTGAATGCCACGATTGAAGAGGTGCTGCACCTGGTAGATGAATGTCGCCTGCACATGGTACAGCTACATGGTGATGAACCACCCAAGTATTGCGAGAAGATCGCGGATTATGTTTCTGTGGTAAAGGCATTCCGGCTCAGTGATAATGATAGTGTGGAATGGATGATAAAGCCCTATATGGATATGTGCGATATGTTTATGTTCGATACCATGGGCGCCGGGTATGGCGGTACCGGCAAGAAGTTCGACTGGAGCGTGTTAAAGAATAATACGATCGGCAAGCCTTTTTTCCTGAGTGGCGGCATAGAGCCGGGCGATGAAGAACAGCTTATGGCCTTTTCACAGGACCCGGTAGCGAAAGCGCTGTTTGCCATTGATATCAACAGCAAGTTTGAAGTGAGCCCCGGTGTAAAGGATATGGAGAAGGTGAAAGGGTTTATTGGGAAGTTGAATGTATAAAGGCAACAAGGCATCAAGGCAACGAGAGGCAAAGTCCTTTTAGAATTCCCCGCAGTGTCTCCTGTAAGGGACGCTGCGGCATAAGAAAGTAAATAGTATGGTAACTGTTCGTGTTGCGGAAGAAAGAGATCTTCCTGAAATATTGACGATCTACAATGATATCATTGTACATACTACGGCGGTATATGATTATCAGCCGCACACGGCTGCCATGCGGAAACAGTGGTGGGATACAAAACAGCAGCAGGGATTCCCGGTGTTTGTAGCAGAAGAAAACAGCAGGATTGTGGGATTCAGCTCTATTGGTCCCTTCCGGGCCTGGGCAGCCTACAAGTATTCGGTAGAGAATTCAGTATATGTGGCAGCAGATGTACGGGGTAAGGGCATTGGCAAGTTGTTGATACCACCACTGATTGACGCGGCCACCAGGCTGGAGATGCATACGATCCTGGCCGGTATTGACGCCAGCAATGAAGCCAGTATCAAACTGCATGCAGGATTTGGATTTGAAGAAGTGGCGCATTTCAAAGAGGTGGGTTATAAGTTTGGCCGCTGGCTTGATCTGAAGTTCTTGCAGTTGATATTGAAGACGCCGGTAAAGCCGGTAGAGATATAAGAATAGAAAGAGAATACATAAATTTTTGACCAATGATCAATCAAACAGTTCCATTGGGACAGTACAAGGGAACTTATCAGCAACCGAATATTTTCGGGTATTACGGAAATTTCGGTGGCGCCTATATTCCTGAAATGCTGCACCGTAATGTGGAGGAGTTAAAATCGAAGTACCTGCAGATCATGTATGAGGCTTCGTTTCAGCAGGAGTTCAATGCATTGCTTGCCGATTATGTAGGACGGCCAACGCCGCTGTACCTGGCCGAGCGGTTGAGTAAACAATACAATACCAGCATTTATTTAAAGCGGGAAGACCTTAACCATACCGGTGCGCATAAGATCAATAATACGATCGGGCAGATATTGCTGGCGCAGCGGCTGGGCAAGAAAAGGATCATTGCGGAGACCGGCGCCGGACAACATGGTGTGGCTACGGCTACCGTGTGTGCCCTGAAAGGCGTCGAGTGTATTGTATATATGGGGGAGAAAGATATTGAAAGGCAGGCGCCGAATGTGGCACGTATGAAAATGCTGGGCGCTACGGTGATACCGGCTACCAGCGGCAGTAAGACATTGAAGGATGCTACGAATGAAGCCATCCGCGACTGGATCAATAACCCCACCGATACGCATTATATCATCGGCTCTGTGGTTGGCCCTCATCCTTACCCGGATATGGTGGCCCGCTTCCAGAGCGTGATCAGTGAAGAGGCGCGTAAGCAGTTGAAAGAAAAAACAGGCAAGGAACTGCCTACACATGTATTGGCCTGTGTGGGTGGCGGCAGTAATGCAGCCGGTATGTTCTATCATTTCCTCGATGAATCTTCTGTAAAGTTGGTAGCTGTAGAAGCAGCAGGACATGGTGTGCACAGCGGCCTGAGCGCCGCCACTACCCAACTGGGTAGGCCAGGGGTATTACATGGCAGCAAGAGCCTGGTGATGCAAACGGAAGATGGACAGGTAGTGGAACCGCACAGTATTTCCGCCGGACTTGATTACCCTGGCATCGGTCCCATGCATGCCCATTTGTTTGAAACAGGCCGCGCGCAGTTTTTAAGCGCTACGGATGCAGAAGCCTTACAGGCTGCTTTCGAACTGGCTAAGCTGGAAGGCATTATTCCTGCATTGGAATCGGCACATGCCCTGGCGGCGTTGAAGCAGCTTTCTTTTAAATCAACCGATACGGTGGTGCTTTGTTTGTCGGGCAGGGGGGATAAGGATCTGGCAACCTACATGAAAGCAATGGACGAAAAAAAGTAGATTATATGAGCAGGATACAGGAGTTATTCAAACGAAAGAAAGATCATGTGCTGAATATTTATTGTACGGCAGGTTATCCGCAGTTGGAGAGCACCCTACCCGTGATGCGGGCCTTGCAGGAGAATGGCGCCGACCTGATCGAGCTGGGTATGCCTTACAGTGATCCGCTGGCAGATGGCCCGGTTATCCAGGCGAGCAGCAGCGTGGCGCTGGCCAATGGCATGACGATCAAAAAGCTGTTTGAGCAATTGAAGGATATGCGGCAGGAAGCAGTAGTGGTTGGTGGTGAAGGCGGATCGGGTGTGCGGGGCGGCATTGTGGTGCCGGTGATCCTGATGGGGTATATGAACCCGGTATTGCAATATGGCTTTGAAAAGTTCTGTGCCGATGCTGCCGCCGCAGGCGTGGATGGCCTTATTTTGCCTGACCTTCCCGAATATGAATTTGAAACTGAATACGGAGCTATTATTAAAAAGTACGGACTGGATTTTATTTTCCTGGTAACACCCGAAACTTCTGAAGCGCGTATTAAAAGCCTCGATGCCTTGAGCAGCGGGTTCCTGTATGCGGTGTCTTCTTCTTCCACTACCGGGAAAGACAAGGACATGAGTGGCGTGAGCGCTTACCTGCAGCGCTTGCAGAACATGAAGCTGCAGAACCCTGTACTGGTGGGTTTTGGTATTAAGGACAAAGCCAGCTTTGAAGCTGCCTGCCAATATGCGGAGGGCGCTATTATTGGCACTGCCTTTATACAGGCGCTTGACAAACAGCAAGATGTGCCACAGGTGGTGAAACAATTTATGAATAAGGTTTTACAATAATCATTATGAGTTTAGTGATCGTTAAGTACAATGCGGGTAATATACAGTCTGTGTTGTATGCATTGGAAAGGATTGGAGAAACTGCCGTGGTGACGGATGATCATGAGCAGATCAGGAAGGCCAATAAGGTGATCTTTCCGGGCGTGGGAGAGGCCAGCAGCGCTATGCGTTACCTGAAAGAAAGAGGACTGGATGAAGTACTGAAAAGTCTGCAGCAACCGGTATTAGGTATTTGTTTGGGTATGCAACTGATGTGTGCCTACAGCGAAGAGAATGATACACCCTGCCTGGGTATTTTCCCGGAGCCCGTGAAGCAATTTAAACCGCCTGCCGGCAGCACCCTGAAGGTGCCCCAGATCGGCTGGAATGCTATTTATAACCTGAAGACCAACCTGTTTAAAGGAACCCCGGAAAACAGCTACTGCTATTTTGTACATGGCTATTATGCAGCGCTGGGCGATCATACGATTGCTACCGCTGATTATGTACAACCCTATAGCGCTGGCCTGCACCGTGATAATTTTTATGGCCTGCAGTTCCACCCCGAAAAGAGCGCCCAGGTGGGCGAACAATTATTAAAGAATTTTTTGAGCTTATAATATGGAGATCAAAGCGGTACCATTAGCAGATGTATGGAGGATGCGCCAAGCGGTGATGTATCCTGCCGAAAGTCTTGATTTTGTGAAGCTGGAAGAAGATGAGGCAGGCTTGCATTTGGGCGTATATATAAACGGAGAGGTGGTATCTGTCATCTCTGTATTTGAAGACCGGGGACGTGTACAGTTCAGGAAGTTTGCTACCAAAACCGATCAGCAGGGAAAAGGATATGGCACCGCTTTGCTGCAATATGTGATGGATTGGGCCAAGCACCACAATAAGCAATCCATTTGGTGCAATGCCCGGTTAACGGCTACGGCTATTTATAAGAAGTTTGGCATGCAGGCCACCGGCGATGCCTGGCAGAAGTACGGACTTGATTTTATTAAGATGGAAAAACAGTTACAAAGCAAAAGAACGATGCAGATCATTCCTGCTATTGATATTATTGATGGAAAGTGCGTGCGGCTTACACAGGGCGATTACCAGCAGAAGAAAGTGTACAACGAAAACCCTTTGGAGGTAGCGCTTGAATTTGAAGCCGCCGGATTGCAACGCCTGCACCTGGTAGACCTGGATGGCGCCAAGGCCGGCGCTGTGAAGAACTGGAAGGTGCTGGAAACGATCGCCGGCAAAACAAAACTGGTGATTGATTTCGGCGGTGGGATTAAGACGGATAAGGATGTAGACATTGTGTTTAATTCCGGCGCGGCGCTGGCCACGGTGGGCAGCATCGCCGTGAAGAATGAGCAGGAATTTGTAAAATGGTTACTTACGTATGGCGCTGATAAGTTCCTGCTGGGCGCTGATGTAAAGGATGAGAAGATAGCGGTAGGCGGCTGGCTGGAAACCACCGATATATGGATCTATGATTTTATTGCTAAATACATAGCGCATGGTGTGCAGCAAATATTCTGTACCGATGTGAGCAAGGATGGTTTGCTGCAAGGCCCCGCTGTTGAGCTCTATCAAAATATTATTAAACAATTCCCTCAATTACATTTCATTGCCAGTGGCGGTGTGAGCAATATGGAGGATGTGCGGCAGTTGCAGGAGATCGGTTGCAGTGGTGTGATCATTGGTAAAGCTATTTATGAGGGCCGTATCACTGTTGAAGAGCTGGTAAAATTAAAGTAGCATTAAGTTCTAAAAAATAATTACTGTGTTAACAAAGCGTATTATACCCTGTCTGGATATTAAAGATGGCCGTACGGTGAAGGGAACCAATTTTGTGAACCTGCGTGATGCGGGCGACCCGGTAGAACTGGGCGCCCTGTATGCCCGGGAGGGAGCTGATGAACTGGTATTCCTGGATATTACTGCTACGAATGAGAAACGGAAGACGTTAAGCGAACTGGTGAACCGCATTGCGCATCATATCAATATCCCCTTTACGGTAGGTGGTGGCATCAGCAGTGTGGAGGATGTACAGGTGTTGCTGCAAAACGGGGCCGACAAGATATCGGTGAATACAGCCGCCTTTAAGCGCCCGGAGGTGATCAGGGAACTGGCGAATGAATTCGGCAGCCAGTGCGTGGTGCTGGCCATTGATACCCGGCAGGAGGCTGATGGCGAATGGTATGTGTACCTGAATGGCGGACGGGTAAAAACGGAAGCCAAATGTTTTGACTGGGCCAAGCAGGGAGTGGACCTGGGCGCGGGCGAGATCCTGCTCACTTCCATGAACCATGATGGTACCAAACAGGGATTTGCCTTGGATATTACCCGCCGGCTGGCGGAAGCCTTGCCGGTACCGGTGATTGCCAGCGGCGGTGGTGGCAATATGCAACATTTTGTGGATGTGTTTGGGGCCGGTAAGGCCGATGCGGCGTTGGCAGCCAGCATCTTCCATTTTAAGGAGATCAGTATTCCGGAATTAAAGGGATATTTGCAGGGCCAACAAATTGCTATCAGACCGGTGTGATAGCTGTGTTCCGCAGCGTCCCCTGCCGCCTTCGATGAAGCTTCGGCGGGCAATGCGGGAGACGCTGCGGGGAAAGAGATATAGAATCCAGAATTCAGAATAAATACATGAAAATAGATTATACCAAATATGCAGATGGCCTGGTGCCTGCCGTGATACAGGATTTTAAAACCCATAAGGTGTTGATGCTGGGGTTTATGAATGAAGAGGCGGTGAAGAAAACGATGTCGGAAGGAAAGGTGACGTTTTACAGTCGCAGCAAGAAGCGTTTATGGACCAAGGGAGAGGAGAGTGGTAATCACCTGCTGGTAAAAGAGATACTATCAGATTGTGACAATGATACGTTGCTGATCAAGGCACAGCCCCTGGGGCCTACCTGCCATACCGGCGCAGATACCTGCTGGAGTGAACGCAATCACCAGGAGGATTTCCTGTATTACCTGGAAGATATTATCGAGCTGCGTAAGAAGAGCAGTGACGAGAAATCGTATGTGCGGCAGCTTTTTGGCAAGGGCATTAATAAGATGGCTCAAAAAGTAGGCGAAGAAGCCGTGGAACTGGTGATCGAAGCGAAGGATTCCAACGATGACCTGTTCCTGGATGAGGCCGCCGACCTGCTCTTCCATTATTTGATTTTACTTAACGCAAAAGGCCATAATTTACAGTCCGTAGTAAACGTTTTAAAGCAGCGACATTCAAAATAAAAAGCTCTCTATGAAACTCTTATTGGTTTGTATATTATTGATACCCATTGGATTGGTGGCGCAAACAGGTTTTGTGATCAAAGGCTCCGTGACGGGGCTGCCCGAAGCGTCCAAAGTAACATTGACGGATGTTAATAATGCTACCGATACACTGGCCCGCGGCATAATAACCGGCGGTGTTTTTGAGTTGAAAGGAGCCGTTAAAGAAGCCAACCTGTACAACCTGAATTTTGACGGTTCTGCCAAGAAGGCGGTACTGTTTATAGGGAATGACAATGTCACTGTACAGGGAACGATAGAAGATCTTCAGCAACTGAGCGTTAAAGGCTCAGCTATACATGATGATTTTGTAGCGTTTCAACAAACATTTACCCCCCTGTTCAGGACTTTATCGGACATGAACCAGAAGCTGTACGCCATACCCAATGTACAGCCCACCGATTCTATCATGGTGGCGTATACCAAGCATGTAGAGAAGACAAAGGCGACTATTGAAAAGTTTGCCGCTGAAAAGAAGAGCTCCCCTGTAACTCCTTTTATGCTGGTCGTGACCAGTGAACTGGAGCAGGATATCGCGGTGCTGGAAAGACGATATAACGGATTGGCTGCTGCCGGTCAGCAGGGATTTTATGGAAAGATCCTGAAACAACGTATTGATGACAGTAAGATCGGCGCTGTGGGCAGTCAGGCCATTGAGTTTACCCAGAATGATACCACCGGTACGCCGGTAACACTGGCTTCTTTCCGCGGCAAGTATGTATTGATCGATTTCTGGGCAAGCTGGTGCAGGCCCTGCCGCATGGAGAATCCCAATGTGGTACAAGCCTTCAATAAATTCAAGAATAAGAACTTCACCGTACTGGGTGTGTCCCTCGACAGGGATAAATCGCCCTGGTTACAGGCTATTAAAGATGACAACCTCACCTGGACTCATGTGAGCGACCTCAAGTTCTGGAGCAATGAGGTAGCCCGCCTGTACAAAGTGGAGGGCATACCTCAAAACTTCCTGGTAGACCCGGCTGGTAAGATCATTGGGAAGAACTTAAGAGGGCAAGGTCTTCAGACAAAGCTTTGTGAATTATTGGGATGTAATTAGTTCACATCTTTCCCTTCCTGCAGCATTTTCAGCATCCGTTCCACATTGTTTTTATTCAGGTTATCGGGCGCCTGTGTCAGGGCTTTCTGACCATATTCTGTTGCTTTCTTATAGTTACTGAGGGCTGAGTAACCCCGCATCATACCCACATTGGTGGTGAAGATATTAGGGTTTTTATCGTAGTTGAGCTTAAAGGCGTCAAAGGCTTCCTTGCTTTTCTTTTGCTGCAATAATTGTCTTGCATAAGCATGTATCTGGTTGGCACTTCCCATGGGCAGGGCTTCTTTCATAGCTGCCTCTGCTTCTGCGGGGCGATTGAGCTTGTTGAGTAGCTGCGCCTTGGTAGAAAGCGTATTGAAGTTCTTTTGCCCAATGAAGGGGCCGTTGGCGGCATGCTCAGCCCATGCCAGGGCTTCTTCCAGGTTTACATTGTTGACGATGCAATAATTGGCGGCCTGGTTCCAGGTTTGCCAGCCTACATTAAAGCTCTTCTCACTGCGTAATTCCCGGCGGAAAGATTCGAGCTGCAGGTTGATATGATCTGTCTCCACCCGGAAAGGGAATAGGAGTTTTTCCCATGCCAATGCTACAGTAGCGGAAGAGTCGGTCTCATTGAGGAATTCATATTTCAGCCATTCCACACTTTTGTCCAGGGGGACCGGTTTAATGGTCACGCGCAGTGCATCTTCCTTATCATCATAAAAGAAGCTGCCCCAGGAAGTATGGTTTTTAGAGAGAATGAGGGTAGCTGCCTGGGGATCATACGCAATGAATAAACCGTATTTACCGGCGGGCAGGGACTTGCCTTCTATCATGACCGGTGTGGTGAATTCAATGACGGTATTTTCATTGGCGCCTGCCCGCCAGGGCGCATTTTTACTGGTGCCAAAACCTAAGTCGGCAAAGCCTTTGTGAACCAGCTCGCCCCAGATCTTTCCTTCCCGGCCTTTTACGCCCGGACGGCTGTAATCGATCGTGATGTTGGTAATGCCGATGTTCTCACTCACCGTGGCTTTCCGGTTGCCGCCTTCAGGCGCCGTGGTAAGCTGGGCAACCGTGTGGGCGCACAGGAATAGCAGGCAGGCAGCAGTCAGTAATTTGTTTTTCATGTATGTAGTTTTAGTTCCTGAAGTTAATGAAGGGGCCGCCGGTAATAAAGGAATTTGGGATTGCTGTGCAAAGGATGGGATGAGTTGAAAGGTGCAGTGATGTAAGGTAAATGGCCCGGAAATGGCTGTCGGATTTATATATACGTAGCTGAAAATCAATGCAGCAGGTTGTTGGGGAGGTGGAGGCTGCCATTCGGTTGTCTGAAGCGGGATTTAAGCCGCAGAGTCCCTTGCAGGAGACTCTGCGGGGAAGTAATGAGGTGGGAGACCCTGCGGGGGATATCAAGGTAAGGGGAAGCTTCTCCGCAGTGTCTCCCGCATCGCGTGTTACAACTTCAACGAGTTGACAGGGGACGCTGCGGAAATACCATGATTGCATTCTATTTAGTATTTCCTACTGTTTATCAGGTTTTTCATACATCCCGCTAAATGTGACAATCATTGTTGTCCGGCGTGCGGTTACTTTGCCTGTAAATGATAATAAGCCGTGTTATACGGTGGCTGGGAACAGCCCTTTTATTCATGCCTGTAAGCAGTATACAGGCGCAAACAACTTTATCTATGACAGGTGAGTATTATCTGAGGGGTGTAACGGAAGTGGCCTCGGGGTTTAAGCTGAATGCAGATTCTACTTTTCAATTCTTCTTTTCTTATGGTGCACTGGACCGTTATGGCGCCGGCAACTGGCAGGTTAAAGAGGGCAAGCTGGTCCTGAACAGCCGGCCACAACCGGCGAAGGATTTTGCACTGATCACCAGTAAAGTGGTGCCCGGTACTTACACCACCATCCGCATTATAGAGAACAATGCCATGTTGTTGTCTTACGTCAATGCTAAGGTCAGTCCGGGTCATATGGATAGTGTGCTCACGACAGATAAGAAAGGCGTGATCGCGTTGCCTAAGCAGGCAGTGGATACGATCATGCTGTTATTTGAATTTTGCCCCGAGCGGTATTCTACGTTTTCTGTTGCGGACACTACGCATAATTATTTTGAGTTCCGCTTTGAGCCCTGGTTAATGGAAGTGTTTTTTGCCAATTTCAACCTGTCGGTAGATGAAAAGGGATTGTACGGGAATCATCCGTTGATGGAGGGTGCACAGTTCCGGTATAATAAATAATTCATTGTCAACGTTAGTGAGGTTCTGCCGCAGGGTCCCCTACGGGAGACCCCGCGGTGAAAGAAATAAAAAACTTGTTGCCAACGTTAATCCGAATAATTACTAACCCCCATTTATACACGTTTTATGTGGTTCTATTTTTTAGCTTACCTGGTTGTTGCAGTCGGTTTACTGGTTTTTCAGCTTAGAAGGAAAGGAGCGTAGGGCTTCTTATGCCGCAGAGTCCCCTCCGGGAGACTCTGCGGAATAAAATGCAGAATCCAGCATCCAGCATGGCTGCCGCGCTTTAAAGTTGTTGATGAATAGTAGTCAACGAACATAAAAGATTACGCACCCATTCTGAATGCTGGATCCTGGCTTCTGTATTCTTTAATTTTCTTCCTTGTCTTTCTTTTTACCACCGAAGATGCGCCGGAAGAGGCCATCCTTTTTCTTCTTATCGTCGGATTTTACTTCTTCTTTGGTATCCTTTTTTTCAGGCACCTGGTTCTTGGGTTTGGTGGCTTCTTCCAATACTTTCTGCTCTTCTATCGCCTGCTTTGAATCGGTAGGAATGTTTTGGGTATCCGGTGTGCTCAGGTATTCATCGGCGGTACCATTGCCTACGTTGTCGCCTTCGGCGCCGGGATCGGGTGTGCGGTCAACGAGGCCACCATAATCATATTCCGTACGCATGTTTTCGGGCTGTACAAATTTAGCCTGCCTGTCCAGGGCGAGGGTCTTATCGGCCAGTGCTTTCTGGAAGAAGTATTCCCAGATAGGACGGGCAGCCCGTCCGCCTTCACCCAGGCCATTATCGAGCCGTATAAACCGGTCATCGCAACCGATCCATACGCCGGCCTGCAACTGGGGCGTAAAGCCAAAGAACCAGGCATCGGAGTTATCATTGGTAGTACCGGTCTTGCCACCCATCTCGGCCAAGCCCAGGCGTCCGCGTAAACCGGCCGCTGTACCATAATCGGTAGCGCCCTGCATCATACGGGCCATGGTATAGGCTGTACTCTGACTGATGACCTCTTTACGCTCTGTATCAAAGCGCGCCAGTACATTGCCATTCTTGTCTTCAATACGGGTGATGTAGATGGGCTTGGTACTGAACCCGCCTGAAGGGAACATGGTATATCCCCACATCATTTCAAACAACGACAGATCGCAGCTACCCAGACTGATAGAAGGGTAGGGATCTACTTTGGTGGGTATGTTGATCTGCTTCAGGAACTCGGAAAAACGTTGTGGTGTTGTTTGCTTAATGATATAGGCGGCTACTTCATTGATAGACCAGGCCAATCCGCTGGCCATGGTGCGGGTGCCGGTACGTCCCCTGTTCTTGGCAGGTACGTAACCGGAACCAGGGAAGTATTGTTGCGTGTTCTCACATTGTGTTTCCGGCGTGAAACCATATTCTTCAATAGCCAGTGCATAGAGGAATGGCTTGATGGAAGAACCTACCTGCCTTTTGGTTTTCAGGTTTACGTGGTCATATTTATAGTTCTTGAAATCAATACCACCTACCCAGGCTTTTACCTGTCCGCTCATAGGGTCCATGACCATGAAAGAGGCCTGCATCATTTCGCGGTTGTATTTGATGGAGTCCATGGGCGTCATCACGGTATCTTTCTCGCGTTTGGGATTCCAGGCAAATACTTTCATGGGCGTTTTCTGGTAGAAGGACTTTTTGATCTCGGCATCGCTCAGGCCGTCTTCTTTCAGGTTCTTCCAGCGCTGGCTGCTCTTCATGTAGCCTTCGAGGATGTTTTCATGTCCTTTCCATACCGCATCGGTTTTAACGCCACGCTGGGCGGCCAGGGCCCGTTGTAATACCGGCATGTGTTTGGCCACTGCTTCTTCTGCATATAGCTGCATGCGGGGATTGATGGTGGTATAGATGCGCAAACCATCGGCATAGATATCATATTCCTCGCCATCGGCCTTCGTGTTGTCTTTGGCCCATTTTTTCAGTTCCTCCCGGATCACATCGAGGAAGTAAGGAGAGATGCCATTGTTCTCATCCACTTTCTTATAGTTGAGGCGGATGGGCTCTTTTTTCAGTTTGGCAGCTTCCCCCTCTGTGATGTATTTGTTATCGGCCATCAGGCTTATTACGGTATTGCGGCGGTCGAAAGCGGCTTTGTAGTTGGTCCTTGGGTTGTAGGTACCGGTCGCTTTTTGCATACCCACCAGCACGGCTGCTTCATCAATGGTGAGGCGGTCGGGCTCCTTGGAAAAGAAGGTGCGGGAAGCATTGCGGATGCCATATACGTTATCACTGAAGGAAACGGTATTGAGGTAGAGGGCAATGATCTCCTGCTTGGTAAAGTTGCGCTCCAGCTTGATGGCAATGATGTTTTCCTTGATCTTTTGCAGCATACGCGCCACGGGATTGGTAGCCCGCTCATCAAACATGTTCAGGGCCAACTGCTGGGTGATGGTGCTGGCGCCGCCGGCACTGCCAAAAGAGGTGATGGCCTTGGTAAGGCGGATACCATCTATTCCGGAATGCTCGTAAAAGCGTTTGTCTTCTGTGGCCACCAGGGCATTGATCACATGTTTGGAGATATCATTGTATTTCACATAGCTGCGGTTGCCGCGGTCGCGGTAGTATTTCCCCATGGGCGTGCCATCATCGCCAAATACTTCGGAAGCCAATGTAATGGAGGGGTTTTCCAGTTCGGACAGGGAAGGCATGCCGCCAAATACCCCCCAGTTGATGAGCAGGAGGAATAGTACTACGGTCAGAAAACCATACAGAAATATGCGCCAAAAGATCTTAACAGGACGGGTCATATTAATAATTAACGTTTATGAAGGGTTGTTTTATCAACTGCAAAAACCATACTTAAAGTTGGTTTAAAGCCTGCTCAGATTGCATTGTATCTATAAGTGATTGTTTTTCAATCCTGTTCTGTCTGTCCAGACCTTGATAGGTTTGTTAAAATTTACCCGGGAATAGCTGCTTCAGGAATGCCTTATAGGTATCCATATCTTTTGTATTCTGCAACACGCCGAGGTTGGCTTCGGTAAGGATCACAAAAGAATATTTGGCAACAGGCAGCCAGGGTATCAGATCAGCCGGAGCCGATTGACGGGCCTTTTCCAGGTAGGCGATGGCGGCATCCGCATTTTCAAAGCCGGCAATGGTCATTATCCGCAGGGTATCGGTGAGCGCCTGGTTACCTATCTGTAAAGGCTTGTTGTAATATTTTTCCTTGTTGTACCGGTTAAAGGCATTGCGGGCCTCTGTGATGTATACAGGGTCTACTTTGGTGAGCACAAGGCCTACCATGTGCGGCGCATTGGGATCGTAGAAGAAGGCTGGTTTGCCCGGCGCTACGATCACTTCCCTGGCTTTTACCACGCTGTCCCTGGCCGCCACTACCGGCTGCTGTTGTGCTGTATCGGGCACCGGTTGCCTGGGTATGGCCGTAGGATTGATCACCAGTGCATCACGTTTGATCTTATCCGTAACAATAGGCTGCTTTTGCGCATTGAGGGCGCTATCTTTTTTCACCGCGCTGGGGTTGGTGGTCGTTTCTTTGATGCGTGCCTGCTCTTCTTCTTTTACTACAGGAGGCGCTTCCGTTGGTTTTTGTGCTACCGGCGCTACAGGGCTATCGTCAATGATGGCCATGCTGTCTTCCTTCGGCCGCTCTATTTTCAGTTTGGTGAGGTAGTCTTCAATCTGCTGACGCCTTCCCAATACATCAATGAGGTTTTTGGCTTTGGCAGCCATGGGTGTATTCGGATACATACCAACGATATGCCCAAGGGATGTTTTGGCCGAATCGTCCATGCGCTGGCGGATGAAGTAAACCGACTGTATGTACAGCAACTGGGGCGTCCAGTAGTTCGTTCCATACAGGCTGTCGGCCAGTTTCTTTTGCCGCAGCGCCTCGTCAAAGCTTCCTTCTATGAAGAGATTATAGACGTGCTCATATTGTTTGGTCATGGCCGCTTTGGCTGCATTTTCTTCCGGACTGCCGTTGGGGTTGGACACTGTTTTTTCGAACGAAGTGCCGGCATATTTTTCTTTGAGCTCTTTTGCTACGTTGGCGGCGCTGGCGGTAAGGCCCATTTTGTTGTAGCAATAGTAGAGGTGGAACAATACTTCGGGGCGCAGGTTGCTGTAGCCAAATTTTTCCAGGAAGCCTTCAAACTCCGTGATGGCAGAAGCATAGTCTTCCAGTCCTTCCATATAGGCCTTGCCCAGTTGGAATTTAGCATTTTCGATGGAGTCGTTGGAGCGCTGCATCTGCGTCTCGGTGAGCGGCAGGTTTTTCAGCAGGCCTTCATAGCTGAGATCAGCGGCTGCACCGGCGGCTTCAGCCGCTCTCACTGCTTCGAGGGTACCGGCGGCAGGATCTGTTGGTACCTGGTTAGCGGCCTGCCTTACGGCGGCCATGCGGCGCCAGTTGTCTACATTTTTCCGGCTGCCCCATTTGTTCTTAAACTCGGTAAAGCCTCTGCCCTTGAGGCTGGCATTATCAAAGTACCAATCGCCTTTGGCTTTGTCGCCGAAGAGATCGGGCGGGGGCGCATTGTTATTCTGGAAAGCATTGTTGTTGTCGTTGGGGGAGGAGGGGTCTTCCTCTTTGATGCCCTGCTGCTTGCGGAGTTGTTTGGCCAGCTTTTTTACGAAGGCCTCCCTTTCTGCTTCGGGCAGTCCGGCGATGCGCTGCAGGCTGTCCTGCCGTTCTATCACGCCCAGTTGCTCCACGATGCGCGAGAGGGAACCTTTACGCTGCTCGTACAGTTGCTGGCTCAGCAGGGAGGTATCTACAGTGGTTACGCTGTCGTAAAAGTTTTTGGCATCGGCATATTTCTTCTCCTCAAAAGAGAGATTGGCCAGCAGGAGGAATGCTTTCGACTTGTTGCTGTTATCGCCCGTAGGATTGACAAAGCGGGTAGCCTTCAGCAAGAGGGCTTTGGCGCCGGGGATGTTGTTGCGTTCCAGTTCCATCCGGGCGGCAGCAAATAAGATGATATCGCGGTAGTTGGTGTATTTATCCCGGCGGGCCATTTTTACCAGGGCGTCAATGTTTTCCTGGATGGCTTTTTCATCGCCCTTGTTCTGGCGGATGCTGTTGAGGCGGGCATATACTTCCATCACCGGATCGAGGGTATGGTTGATGGCCTTGCCATAGAATTCCTGCGCCTGCTGGTGGTTGTTCGCGCGCTCGTATAACTGCGCAATCAGGTATTCCCAGCGCGCCTTCTCCTGTATGCCCCTGGCATTGGGCAGCGCCTGCTCCAGGTAGGAGGCCGCACTATCGTACCCTTGTTGTTTATAGAAGTATAAGGCCTGCATTTCCAGGAGATCGGTTTGTAACCGGGCCGGGAAGTTGGGATCATGCTTCAGGGTCTCTATGAGGCCGGCTGCTTCGGGCATGGCATCCTGCGCCAGGAAGGTCCTGATCTGCCAGATGAATGCTTCGTTGCGGCTGGGCGGCGTGGTCCATATTTTATTGGCCAGGTTGGTCTTTTCTTTGGTAGAAATGGAGAAGGCATTGCCTCCTTCGATGGCATTACTACCGATGGGGACATCATAACCATCTTTTTCGCGGGGCGAAAAGACGTAGTTCACGTATTGGAAAGTGAAATAAGCCGTGTCCAGGATGTTCTTATAATAATACGCCCTGCCCATGAGCATGTACAGGTTGTCGATCCAGGTATTGCGGAGGTCGTGCAGGAGGATGCCTGCATTGGCCTTGTAGATGACGGAGTCCAGCTCCTTGTCCTGCGAGGTTTGTTGCAGACTGTAATTATAAAAGGGGAGCAGTTGGGTATAGTCGTCCTTGAAACCCATTTTAGCGCGTTCGATGATCGCTTCCAGCTTTTCATTGGCATTGAAGTGCCAGTTGAACTTGGTAACGCCATTCTGGGTAAAGCGGCGTACCACGGTCCACTTCTTATCACCCGTTTTTTCGGAGCGTAGTTTTTTCTCTTCGTATTTCTTGGGTTTTCCCTTCAGGTCAAAAGAAACCAGGGGCTGCTGTGCGGAGGCTTCCGGCAACCAAACGTAAGAGAGCAATATAAGTAGGATGATCCGCGTCAAAACCGTCATTTGCTGCGCAAACTAAACTCTTAATAACTTAATTTCAAGAAATTTATTTTTAATTCCCCGCTATATTTTTTTGTATCCACAAGGCTGGGCTTTTCGCCCTATCTTGTTACCTTTAAACCGCTGAAATCCTCTGTATGGCCAAATTCGATGCCAATTCCACGTTAAGACGGTTACAAAACCGCTACCGCCTGGTAGTGATGAATGATGATACTTACGAAGAAGTTGTTACGTTTAAATTATCCCGGCTGAGTGTATATATCGTTTTGAGCACGATTTTCGTTCTGTTAACGGGACTCACCGTAGCCCTGATCGTATTTACGCCCCTGCGGATGTATATACCGGGTTATGGCGACGTGAATGCCACCCGGGAACTGCGGGAATTGAAGATCAGGACGGACTCGCTGGAGCAGGTGATGTACCAGCGGGGCCAATATCTTGACAATGTGAAGAATGTGCTGCAGGGCAACCTGAGCGTGAAGCTGGATACGACCGCACTGGAGATCCCGAAGCCGGAGACGATAGATGAGTAAAACAACAATATCCTAACTTATTTAAAACCAGTCATATGTTCAACCAGAAGTCCAAGTCCGAAACCTTCCCCGAGACGCCCACTCCCGGCGGCGCCAGCATTATTGCAGCCGGCACAACCCTGAAGGGCGATATCAGCAGCAGCGGCGATATCCGTATTGATGGCACCTTACAGGGCAATATCCATTGCACTGCCAAGGTGGTTATTGGCTCCAATGGAGTTGTCAACGGCGATATTGCGGGCCAGCAGGCCGATATTATGGGTAAGGTAACCGGCACTATCAAGGTGAAGGAATTACTCCAACTGAAAGGCGGCAGCCAGGTAAATGGAAATCTCCATGCCGGCAAACTGCAGATCGAGCCCAGCGCCAATTTCAATGGCCAATGCCATATGTCAGGAGGCGACAGCTCATCGGCATCCGCGGCTTCCAATGGCCAGGCCGATAAACGTGCTGACAAGCCGGTATTGGCAGGGGCATAAAAGGGTAGCCCAAAGGGTAGCCCCTACGGGGCAAAATACCGTGGTTCGTTTATTATTCTACAAAGCGTTGGCCCCTACGGGGCCAGGGAGGGTATCTTTTGCCTGTATTCTTCTGGTTGCTGAATTCTGTATTCTGAATACGCATTCCTTACCTTTGCGGCATGGAAAATAAAGCTGCAGTCAGGGCCTTTTTACCCATTACTATTATCTTTCTGGTTACCAATGCCTTCTTTATTGTGGGACGTTCCCTGCTCACCCAATGGGGGGCCGACACCGACCTGCTGATCATGGGCAATCTCCTGCTGATCCTGCTCACGGTATTTTCATTCTACCAGCATATCCGCGCCCTGCGCAATAAGAATATACATGCATTCCTGCGGGTGCTGAAAGGCAGCATGCTGATCAAGATGATGGTCTGCGGCGTAGCCGCCTTCATTTATATCACTACTGCCAGCAAGGCCGTGAATACCGCCGGCGTAATCGGGTTTATGCTCCTGTATTTTGTATATACCCTGACAGAAGCGGCCATTGTGATGAAACTGAGCAAGCAAAACAAGAATGCCTAAACAGGAAGCCCCCCTGGATTATCTGCGCCGCTTCATCCCCGAAGCGGCCGTATTGAAGGTGCTGGAATACCTGCACCAGTATAATGTTCACCTCACGATCACCCAGGAGCGTAAAACGGTGCTGGGCGATTACCGCCACGCCACCCAATATAAAACACACCGCATCAGCGTAAACGGTAACCTTAATCCCTACGCTTTCCTGATCACCCTGGTACATGAACTGGCCCACCTGGTCACGTTTACCCAATATGGCAACCGCGTACAGGCCCACGGCAAGGAGTGGAAAACACTGTATGCCACCCTGCTGGCTGAGTTCCTGCAATCGCCTGTCTTCCCGGCCGATATCCAGCAAGCCATTCGCGAATCCCTGCACGACCTGCCGGCCAGCAGTTGCGCAGACGAAGGCCTGATGCGGGTATTGCGGAAGTACGACCGGCAGAATGGACTGGTACTGGTAGAGGAATTATCCGAAGGACAACTGTTCGATATCGGCGAGGGCCGTATTTTCAGGAAAGGGAAGAAGCTGCGAAAAAGGTATCAGTGTTTGGAGCTCAAGACGGGGAAATTATACCTGTTTAGTCCTATCTATGAGGTAAAAGCTAGTGGCTAGTGGTAAATGGCAAGTGGTAGCTGCGCAAAAGCCCACTAGCTACTTGCTATTCACTACTCGCTTTTTTTCTTAGCTGATGAGGGCCATGATGCTGTACATGAGTACGTAACTGATGAAGAGGATGGCGAAGAAGATCTTAACGGGGCTTTTCATGTGGCGAATGTTTTTAACGGATAGAAATAGGTGTATTCCCCATAACGAAAAATTTGTGCCAGTATTTTGTGGGGGATAAGAAAGTGCTGCGAGCCGATTGCATTACTGGCCACCTGCTGAAGCGGCCTGACTTTCCGTCTTCCCGCCTTCCCGGCCGGCGCTGCTCTCCGGATTGCATACGTATTTTCCGAATAATGGGATTGGGAGTTTTACGAATCGTAGGTAAATACCATTAGCGGGGGTAGAGTGAATCACAGAAATGCAGGTGATACTTACGGTTATTGTTGGGTGGGGGCGATTTTAACAGCATTTTTACAGCCGCAACGCTTAAAAGTCCAAGTCCGATAATCCAAGTTCATCCGAAAAGCCCTAATCCAGATCCCCCCTTCCCCGGCAACACCGAAGGGATGAGAAACAATATCCAGGACCTATGAATTGACCTGTGTGTACCCTTGAACGTATGCCCAATCCCATGAAAAACACGGTAATTCCGGTATCCAACACCAATTTACCTCTGTCACCACTGTGCCTACCACCACAGTAAGAATTTGCCTCCCGCTTACGGGAGGCTTTTTTATGCCTGTGAATGAGGAACAATTGCCCCAATCCAACAAATAAATGTGCAATATGGACAAATGTACCGGACTAATTTGCGGTTGAATTCGTGCAACAATCAAGACCCTTTCCTATAAAAATTAACTAACTCGTACTATAGACTGGTGTGTATACACCTACCGCAACCTTGTTATAAAACACTTATCCGGGGCGACTGAAAACATTTCAGCCTGCCCTTTTTACGTATGAAGTTTAAACTAAACGAAACAGACATTGAGCGCGTGAAGCAGGCCGCGCTGATGATGCAGGAATCACCTAAGCTGCATTTTACGATCGTTCAATGGGCTGCCAAACTAAGGATGCCTGAGAAAAGGCTTAAGCGAGCTTTCCGGGAAGTTCATGGCAAAGGCCTGTATACTTACCTGCGGGAGCTACGTATGGAAAAGGCCAAACAAATGTTACTGGAAGATATTCCCATCAAAGCTATTATCAAGACCATTGGCTACAAAAGTGAAGGCAACTTCAGTAAAGCATTCCGTAAAACTTCGGGCGAATCGCCGAGAGAGTGGAAGGGGAGAGCGTGAAGTAGAATATTTACCCTGAAAGGACTGTAGACTACCCCGCGATGACCATTTAGGTTTCCTAATTTACCTGCATGATGTACCGTGACTGTACTTCAACATTCAACAGTCAGGCGGGTACTTACGTGTGCTTTATTACGTGATTTTTATTTGTAGCACCATATCCATTGTATGGAAATAGAAATCACCAGAACCGACATTGAGCGGGCGCACCATGCTGCATTAATCATGGAGCAATCGCTCAAATCCCATTTTACCATTGCGCAACTGGCCGAAAAAGTGATGCTGCCCGAAAAGCGGCTCAAAGCTGTATTCAAAAAACTGTACGGTGTGGGTTTGTATACCTACCTGCGACAGCTACGAATGGAGAAGGCCAAGGCATTGCTATTGGAAGGAAAGCCCATCAAGGTGATCATTCACGTGATCGGGTATGAAAATGAAAGCAATTTCTGCAAAGCATTCCGCAATGCATTTAAAGAATCACCCCGTACGTGGCGAAGGAAAGAAATGAAGAAAGCAGTGTGATCAGTATAAACCCCGCAGGGAACAGAAGTCGCCCCGCTTTCACTGTTTTAACGGAATAGCTTGCAGTATAAACCCTTCCTATGGTGATACGTTTGAAAGAGGCCGATGTGCAGAAGCTGAGCCTGGTGCGGGAGATCATCCTGCGCGATGTGCGCGTACATTATACGCTGCCACAGTTATCAGCACTTTCCCAATTAAATACTTTTAAGCTGAAGAAAGGATTCAAGATGCTGTACGGGCAATCTATTTATGATTTCCTGCAAAGCCAACGCATGGAACTGGCCCTGCAATTACTAACGGCCACGGATGATCCCATCCAGGACATTGCCGACCGGTGCGGGTATGGTTATGCCACCAATTTTATTGCGGTGTTCAGGAGGAAGTTCAAGATAAAGCCCACGCATTACCGGAGAAGTCAGTCCATCGGCAAGTCCTTTATTCAACATCCGTCCCGTACCTGTTATGTGAGTCAGGCCCCGGATACCCTGTACCCGGTGCCGCGGTATAAATATTAATCCCTTCCGCGCTGTCAATATTCGATAAACTTCTACGTGCCGTTCATGATTGTTCAATGGGTGGTTGCCTCCGGGCGCCTGCCTGCCTTATTATGTATGAAAAACGCTGACAAATGACTACACAGCAAGCATTGGTCCAACCTGCCGTTGAAGTGCCCGAGCACAAGTCCGGACTGGTCTTCAAACCTTATGATCTGCAATGTATCCACCAGGCGCATACGATCCTGTCGAAGGACCCGCCGCCCAAGATGACGAATGAAGCCCTGGCGCTGGAAGTGGGCATTAACCGCAATAAGCTGCATTACGGGTTCAAGCATGTGTACGGACAAACGATCACCCATTTCCTGGAGCAACAGCGCATGCAGAAAGCAGAGCTGCTGTTGAGTACCACGTATAAATCGGTGAAGGTGATCGCTGCGCTGACAGGGTATTGCAACAGCAGCCGGTTTGGCTCGGTGTTTAAGAAGACATTCGGTATGAGCCCTGTCCAGTACCGTAAACAATGCCGCAACGCCCGTGCGCTGCAAAGGGCCTGTAACAATGCAACAGTGGCGTGAATACGCTCCCGCTGTTGCCTTACCTCATCTATTAATAGCTAATTGTTATGATCAACAGTTCAAGGATCTTTGAAGGCTTCCTGCAAAAGAGAAGGTTTGCCCTGGCGCTCCCTTTTTTACAAGGCGATGTGCTTGATTTTGGTGGTAATGAGGGCGAGCTGCGGCCCTATGTGCCCGGCAGTTATACGCTGGTGAATTATGACCACGCGCCCATGGAAGATAAAACCTTTGATACCATTGTGGCGCTGGCGGTGATAGAGCATATTGATGTGAACGATGTGTTTGCCGTGTTCCACACGTTTAAATCGAGGTTACGGCCCAATGGGGTGTTGTTGCTGACTACGCCCACGCCCCAGGCCAAACCCGTGCTGGAACTGATGGCCAGCCTGCGCCTGCTGGACAAGCACAATATTGAAGAGCATAAGCATTACTGGACCAAAGAGGATATTCACCGGCTGGCCCGCCTGAATGGGTTTACGGTAAAGCAATACAGGCGGTTCCAACTGGGGTTTAATCAGATGGCTTTGTTTACGGCTTCATAAGCCGCAGCGTCCCCTACGGGAGACACTGCGGAGAAAGTAAAGCGGTTTCAACTGGGGTTTAACCAGATGGCTTTGTTTACGGCTTCATAAGCCGCAGCGTCCCCTACGGGAGACACTGCGGAGAAAGCAAAATTTGGATGACAGTTCCTTGCGCCAGGTTCAAAAAGAAGGGTTATAATCCATTTACTAAATGGGGCGCGGTTTCATATCTTTTCTTTAGTAAGCGCATCATGTAGCTGTTCACGGCCCACTGATCGGCAATGGGGGCGCTGGTGGCCGGCAGGTGTACCATGTAGGGGAAGGGGCCAAACTCCGGCGTGATGGTGAGCGTGGCCTTTTCTTTTCTCTTACGTTCTACTACTTTATCCCACCAGGCCAGGTGCTTGTGCAAGGCTTCCTGCCAGGCCGGCACCCGGGGATCAGGCACCTGCGGACCTTCTGCATAGCCTACCCTGGCATGGATATGCTCTGTTCTTTCTATGGCCAGTTGCATGGCCTCCGGCTGGTCATCGAGGTAAGATTCCGCCACACACACCCAGTGAGAGGCATCCAGCGTTAGTTTTAAACCAGGTATGGCCTGCAGGTATTTTTTAGCGATGTGCGCGGCAAAGGGAAATTTATTGCGGTGGGTTTCGTGCACGATGGGCAGACCGCTGGTGGCTGCTGCCTGAATGAGCACTTCATTCTGGCTGAAGCTAAAGAAATCCTTCCCGGTTTGTGAGTTGACCTTTTCGGCGGGATAAGGCTTCAGTTTTTCCAGCCAGGCCTGGTACAGCTCATAATGCCGGATGAAGTTGGCTTCATAGGTATCATAGTGCTGTGGAATGATCTTCAATTCATATCTCGCGGCGGTGTCCCATACGGCATCCAGCTCCTGCCGGGTAGTGGTGGCAGCGATACCGTATTCAATGCCATCATAACCTTCCTGCTTTACCTGCCGGCAAAAATCTTCCCAGGAAAGGTACTCACTTCCCCAGCGGGGACAATAGAATTCAATCTTCATGTATTAATATTTTTATCAAGGGAGATTTAGAGGGGTTTTGTTTTTATTTTCAATACTTCAGGACGAAGGTAAGGTTTGTTCACGTCTACGGTGCCTTTCCATTGATAAGGGTCATTGCCGGCGATGAGCACAATATCCCGCAGGTCTTCCGTAGCGGGCAGCTTGCCGTCCTGGTCCCAGGGCAACATGGATTCTGCACTCATGTAGTGATTTACCAGTGCGGTACGGAAATTATCGGCCGTCTTATTCCGCAAAGAGCTGTGCAGGGTATAGCCGTTGAAGAAGACCACGGAGCCGCTCTTCACTTCCACCGGTATCATTTGCTCCCTGAAGGGGGATACATCAATGGTGTCTACATCGGCATATTCGGCAGAATCATTTTGTACCCTTGGCATCATGTAGCCCGGGCGGCCGGGAATGATCCAGAGGCAGCCGTTCTCTACATTGGCGTCATCAATGGCAATCCAGGCGCCTACCAGACTTTTATCGCGGGTGGGAATGTAGAACTCATCCTGGTGCCAGGCTTGTCCCGCCTTGCCCGGCCCTTTTACAAAGAGCATGGACTGCATGCACTTGAGGTTGGGGCTGACGACTTTGGTAAGTACCGAGACGATCTTGTGGTGAAAGAGGTAATCGTAAATGAGCGCCGATATCTTATGGGGGAAATGGATGGCCACGTATTTCCGCAGTATTGCTGCATCGCTTTCGCCGGCCTCTACCTGGATGATGCCATCGAGGTAGCCACGCTGGCCGCGGAAGATGGCGGCGGTTTCTTTTTTCAGCTCTGCAATTTCAGCGGCCGATAAGAGACCGGGTGCGATGAGGTATCCATAATTGGTATAGAAGGCAATGTTGTCGGGGGTAATTCCTGCAGCAGGAATGTAAGCATGCTCCTTGTTCATGGTGCTATTGTTTATGGATGAACAATTGTTCAATGTCTTCGAGCGATCTTCCCTTTGTTTCTTTCACCTTGTACAGCATGTAGCCGAAGGCGATGGCGCAAAGGGTGGCATAAGATAAGAGGGTAACGGAAGTGCCCAGGTGCTTGGTCATGACGGGAAAGGTATAGGTCACGATGAAATCGGCCAGCCATAAGGCCAGGGTGGCTACTGATAAGGCGAGGCCCCGCACGCGGTTGGGGAAGATCTCGGAAAGGTATACCCAGGTAACGGCGCCCAGCGTACAGCCAAAAGCCCCTACATAGAGCAGCATGAAGATGAGCACGATGTAGTTGTCGAAGTAACTGTACCGGAAACAAAGCGCCACGGCTACGAGTGAGATGCCCATGACCACACAGCCGGCCAGCAGGAATTTCTTGCGGCCTACTTTATCTACCAGGCCAATGGCGATGAAGGTGGATACTACGTTCACCACGCCGATGCCAATGGTTTGCAGGAGCGAGGAAGCTGTATTCAATCCTGTTTCTTTAAAGATGACGGGGGCGTAGTACAGGATGGAGTTGATGCCGGTGACCTGCTGGAATACGGCTACCAGGATGCCGATGAACAATACGGGCCGGTAGGTTTTATTGAAGAGTGTTTTGAGCGATACCCGCTCTTCTGTGCGAAAGCTGTTTTCAATGGCGGTGATCTCCTTCGCTGTTGCCGAGAAGCCGGATGTTTTGATGACAATGGCGGTAGCGGCTTCGGAGCGCCCTTTTTTCATGAGCCAGCGCGGTGTTTCGGGCACGGCGAGTAAGAGGCCCAGGAAGAGCAGGGAAGGAGCGGCCTGGGAGGCAAACATCCACCGCCAGTTGTTGACCCCGGTGCCATCAAACAAGAAGTTGGAAAAGTAAGCCAGCAGGATACCGGCCACGATGGCCAGTTGGTAAAAGGCTACCAGCCTGCCCCGCCAGGCGGCGGGCGCCATTTCGGCTATGTACATGGGTGATACCATGGCGGCAGCGCCTACACCGAGTCCGCCGATGAGGCGGAAGAGAATGAAGACCCACAGTTGGTTGGCCATGCCGGCCCCGATGCCCGATACGGCAAAGAGGATGGCGCAAATGATGAGCATGAATTTCCGGCCATAGCGGTCGGCCAGTTTACCCGATACCATGGCGCCACCGGCGCAGCCAATGAGTATGGAGCTCACCGTCCACCCCAGCATGTATTCATTGAGCGAAAAATAGGTAGTGATGTACGGAATAGCGCCGGAGATGATGGCCGTATCAAAGCCAAACAACAAGCCGCCCAGCGCGGCCACGCCGCTCACCAGGATGATGAATGATTTGTTGGGCTTGTTCAGGCCCGGTTGTATGGCTACGATGGCGCCCGTGGGGGCAGGCTTGGTATAGGTGGTGGCGTCGCTCATGGTGATGATGGTTTTCTGTCTCCTTGCAATTGATGGATGGCCACGGCTGCTGAGGGCAGGCTTTCATAACCCTGCCTGTCAACCGCCGTAATACGATAATACCAGGCGCCTGTGAGTGGTTGGGCGCGCAGATCTTGTCCATTGTCTGTATAGGTCAATGCTGCATCGGCTGCTATATAAGTTAGGTTGTTTTCCGGACCTGCTGCACATTCTTTTTGCTGCGAACGGTAGATCCTGTAATAGAAGGCGCCTTTCACGGGTTGCCATTTCAATGTGTATTTATCTGTTGTTGCTACAGGCGCCTTGAGTGAAGGAACAAGGCGGGTAGCTTTTTCCTGTACTAATGAGAGCGGAAGTGATGGTGCATCTGCCGGGAACACCGCGGTATTGCTGCCATCGGTAGCGCTGATGTAGTAGTCTATTCCTTTTTCGGTGATAGTAGTGGCCGGGATCGCAGCAGTGAAAACAGCCTTTACCCTCCTGGTCATGGGTAGCTGCTTCCACTCCTTTGTCCCGGCACTGCGGTAATAGAGTGTGGCGGTGAGTAATTCATCGCTGCGGTTGTCAAGCAACCTGGCTTTGATCCATACGGACTGACCAGCCAATACGGAAGTGGGCGGCGAGATGATTACGATCTGCGGCGCTGCTGCATCGGCATTGCCGGCCAGGCAAGGCACGCTGATGGAAGGCAATTCTGCATCATTGCCCCAGCATACGGGATGCACTTCATAGGCATGCTGCCCATCAGCTTTGTCTTCATATTGCCGGGTATGCGCTGGTAGCAGCTCATTGTTGATCTTCTTTCCATCCCGGTAAATAAAGAAGCCTCGAATGTTGGGGTTGTCTGTTTGCCAATACAATCTGGCCCCTGTTTGCGTGCCTCTTGCTTCCACGTTTTCCGGGGGGATGGCCATGTAGGAGTTGAGCTGTTTCCAGCCGAGGTCGCGGTAATTGTTTTGGATAAACCGGTTCTGCACACTCACCACATTGCCGAGGGAAGAGATATCACTCACGCGGCTGTTGAAGTTACTGACCCAGGAGCGGGCCATGGCCGCTATATCGTGGGCGCGATTGGAGGCGTAGAGGTTGAGCAATATGTGGTCTCTGGTGGCTGCGATGCGACTCCGGAGCAGGCGGAGGCGGTATTGCTGACCAGGTGTTGCCGTCAGGCTGATGGCCGAATCAATGGTACTTAGTTGCTGATTGGCTTTGCTGAGTTGCGCCTGCGCCAGTTGCACGGGCTCCCGGTCTTTGAAGAGCAGGTAGAGGGTGTGCGTACCACTGGGTGGTTCAATGAACACGGTGACATCTTTCCATTCATTCCAGCTTCCGGTGGGTAATATTTCTTTTTCACCGATGAGGGGGCCATCAGGTGTATCTAACCGTAATTCTATCCGGCCGCCATCGGTGGCGGAGGACACACGGAACTGGTATTGCCGGGTGGAAGGCGTAAAGGAAACATTGTCATAGGCCAGCCAGCTTCCGTTGACGACATAACCGATGATCTCCTGTCCCTGCGGACCGGGCGCTTTGCGGGCCTGGAAGTATTTGGCATAGTTCACCGCCATCTGGTGTGTGCCATTGCCGGACGCCTCTACCGGTTTAAAGGAATGCAGGTTGAAGAGGTACTGGGCCCTTCTGTCTACCCCTGCGAGGGAGAAAGGCGGTGTCCACCGGCATTCGCTGAAGTCGCTGGCAAAGGGTTCATTCTGGTTGATGATGGGCGTTACCAGCGCGGCGGCGGGTGCGCCGTACTGTTGGGTAGCAAATTGCCGGTACACGGTGGTGGCGCTGTTGAGTTTGTTTTGATCATCCCAGGGCGCGCGGGCCATGAACCACATCTTGGCTTTCACGGCATCGGTAATGCGCCAGGTGAGGGAATAAAAGCCTTTCATATTGGGCGACCGCTCCTGCCAGGCCCGGATGGTGTTGGAGAGGTGCATGTTGTAGGGATAGTAGTAGGTGGAGCTGTAAAAATCCCTTTCCAGCCAGGGACAGCCCCAGTATTCATGGTCTTTGTAAATATGGCCATCTTCAAACGCATCGGAGTATTTGGAGATGGGGGCACAGATGACGTCTTTGGGCAGGGAGGATACATCTTCAGCGCGCAGTCCCCAGCCTGCCACGGCGAGGCGCAGCCGGGGCATTGTTTTTTTCAGTCCGTGGTAAAAAGCATCGAAGATGGTGCGCCATTGTTCCCGCGCTTTTTCGGCGCCTTCATGTACGAGTGATTCACTCTGGAAGCAAAGCAGGTAATCCAGTCCGGGGTAATCGGTGGCGATCTGTTGTACCCGGGCGGCTATTACGCGGGGATCATCGGGGGGCAACTGGTAGCTTTCGTGGATGAGGTTGATGTCGAGGCCCAGTCCTATCTTAATACCACGTTTATGCGCATACTCAATGACGCGCTGAAATTCATTGACGCCCTTGCGGAATACCTGTTTGTTATCGAGCTTTTCATTGTGCAGGGCGCAGTCGGCCCCGAAATCATAATCATCAAAGAGGGCGGCCGAGCCGAAAGGATATTTGTTCACTTCCCAGCCGGGATAGCTGCCCCAGGCATGGCCGCTGCGGGCAGTGGCCATCCATACGCGGGATAGCTTGCCGGCCACTTCAAAGTTGTGGAACATTTCATTGTGGCCTTCTTCGCCGGTATAGTTGTGGATGTGGAGGAAGTTCATGCGTAGGCGGGCCATCTGGTCGAGGATGAAGGTCCAGTCTTCCCAGGAGTAGGAGGTGGCTGATTGGGGGAAGTTGGTCCAGGGGAGGAAGCCGCGGATGGCCATAGCTGGAGTTTTTACTTCGTCGATGGCCCCCCCGAAGCCTCCCCCTAAATCCCTCCCGCTTGAGCGGGACAAGCTCTCCGGTGGAGGGGGACTTGAAGACGCGGGGGACAAGGGTAATACGTCTCCGTCAAACGAGAAGTTGATGCCCATGTGTTCTTCGAGGAAGCCGTAGACGCCGTATAAGACGCCGGTGGTGTCATTGGCGGCGATGACGATGATAGATTGGTTGTTGCGTTGAATCTTTTTAAGGAGATAGCCTTGGGGGCCGGGATTAGTGGGGCTTATTTTTATTTGGCTGTTGCTGATGAGTTGGTCGATCATGGGATGACCGGGGCGGCCGAGGATGAAAAGGTTGTTGTTGTTTGTTACTGCATTGGTGGTAATGGATGGTAAGGTGCCAGTGAGGGTATGGAGGTAGCGCGCCAGTTCTTTGGCGGCATAGTTTTCCATATTGGTATGGTGGGGGGATAAGCTGATCGTCAGTTCCTGGGCGGTTGTTGCACCCATGATCAGTGTGCCTCCCAGTAATATGATCAGTAAAGGGATCCTTCTGTAGAAGGCAAGCGGTTTGTTGAAGGTATTCACTTGCAGTAGTTTGATAGGCAAGCTAAAACAATGGTGGGGCGGGGTGGTGCACTTTTTGATGAGAAAAGTAAACTATTTTACGGCCTCTTTTTTGTCAATTCCTTTGCTTTGAATTATTCTTTTGCTTTGAGGCCTTTGACTGTTTCGCACTGCGTGCGGGGGCTTGTTGTTACTTTCTTTGCCTTGATGCAAAGAAAGTAACCAAAGAAAAATCAAGGCAAACCCGAATGCCTCCGGCCGGTTTGCCGGCCACGCCACCCCAGGTGTAGCTTTGATTATTGGTTATGGGCTTTTATGCTTTGGAGTGGATGGTTGTTGGTGAGGGGCTGGTGCTTTTGGGTTTCTACTATGCTGGGGTTGCTGATTTTTTTGTATCTCCTTGTTTTTTGTATTTACGTTACAGGCTTTTATGTTTTGGAGTGGATGAGGAAGGGCAGGCTTACTGTGGTTTACTTGGCTTGTTTGGAAAAGGCTTTGTGGTATGCGGTTTAAAGGGGATTATAGCCTTGTTGCGGGCGGATTGGGGGTGGGGTAGTGGTGTTGCTTAGGTGGATGGTGGAGGGTTGTAAAGGGCTGCGTATGCGGTTTGGCGTGGAGAGGGATTTTACTGCGGTGAAGTGGTACCCTACCGGGCGTGAAGTGCTCCAAACCTGGCCGGTGAATGCCCCTGAAAAGCGCACTGGAGTGCTCTACTACTGCACCCTTCTATAGTGTACCAGTGCAAGGTTCAGGCAATAGGTAGGCCATTCCCTGAGCATTCACCACCCATTCCTCACTCATTTTCCGTACATGCTGCTGCAATCAGCTCGACTGTGTGCCGGTAAAAGGTTGTCAAAGCAAACGCCCACTAACCACTAGCCATTCCCCACTCGCCTTTATTCAACACCAATCCCCTGCTGTTTTTGGTGAAAACCGCTGATTTTACCCGAGTACGCTATTTGAATACTCTTACTATGCCTTTGGTATAGCTTTGGTATACCTTTGCTGTACCTTTGCCTTACTTCAACCTCGCTTCAAACCTCGCTACTTTACGGGTATGTGGTACTGACACAAACCTATGGTAAAAGATACCCTGTTTCCAAATTTGCATGTCCGTTTCCTGCCTAAACCTGCACAAATGTCCCATTTGTCCGTTTTTGTACTTTTTGGTCTTCCGGTATGGTCCGCTGCTTCTTCTTATCCTGATTGGATTACTCCACTATTTTGAGTGGGGTGAGTGGGGGAATACAACACTAATCCCCCGCTGTTTTGTGTTCAAAACCGCTGCTTTTCGTGAAATGGGTAAACTATAGCTTAGGTATAGCTTAGGTATAGCTGAGCTATAGAGTTCCCATAGTCCAGGTATAGAGTATCCATACTGTATCTACGGCTGATCTATTGGTGATCCCAACCCTTGCTCCCTTATTCCGATACTATGTCTCCATTTTCCTGACTTCTTTTTGGGTCCGCTTATTTGCCTGTTCACTGCTTCCTGTACAGCAATATTGTTGCAGGGGCACAAGTTACCGTGCCACTTTTTCATAAGTCGCTGATAATTTTATTTTACGCTATTAGCATGCTATTGGTATGCTTCGGGTATGCTTCAGCTATGCTTCCCCCATGCTTAGGCAATGCTTCCCGCATGCTTGTTTTGTACTAAAAAAACTTTACAGGGTGGGTCGTATTGTTACCGCATGGGCTTTACACCCCCACAAATATACTTACCCAGGGAGAAGCCCCACCAAGAATGATCAGTTTTGCAAAAAATGATACAAATGATAAAAACGAAATGCCGGTATACCCTTTGTTCCGTTCATGTATGCTATCCCCTGCAAAAACAACCGGGGCCTGGATTTATACCTGATGCATTACAAGTGATCCCGACTGAATAACTACACAATTTTAATGGTGAGGAAGCGATAAAAGTCTTAAATTACATAAGATAGTTTAGCTTGTATATATGAAGCCGCTCGTTCAGAAACTGCCCCTTACTGCCGATACTTCTTTTATCGCCCAAACATTCCGCACACCGCATTTTGAAGTGGGCTGGCACCAGCATATTGAATATGAGCTGATCCTGTTTACCGAAGGTTCGGGCATGAGCTTTGTCGGCAACCAGGTGGGTGAGTTTGACACCGGGGATATTTATTTCCTCGGTTCCAACCTGCCGCATACGTTTCAAAAGAGCGGCGACCAAATCACCAGCGCCGTGGTGGTGCAGTTCAGGGATGATTGCTGGGGCAGTGACCTGCTGCGGATACCGGAAAGCCGGCACATGAAACAGTTACTGGACACCTCCCAGTATGGATTGAAGATACAGGGCGATTGCCGGCAGCGGCTGGCGCCGATGATCAAAGAACTGGAATGGGCGCATGATGGCCGGCGCCTGCTGTTGTTGCTACAGTGCCTGGACCTGATGGCCGAGACCAAAGAATATGTCACCGTATCTACGAAAGAAATAACCCAACTGAACAGTAAAGACAAGGATTGTATTGACCGGGTATTCCAGTTTACCATTGATTCTTTCCGCGATCCCGTTACGTTGCCGCAGGTAGCCGCCATTGCCTGCATGAGTGTGCCCGCCTTTTGTAATTACTTCAAGCGCAGCACGAAGAAAACCTATATTGACTTCCTTAATGAAGTGAGGATTGGTTATGCCTGTCAGCTCCTGCAGGAAACCAACAACACCGTACTGGACATTTGTTATGAAAGCGGTTATAATACCATGACCAATTTTCACAAGCAGTTCTTAAAGATCAAACAATTCACGCCTTTACAGTACCGGAAGCATTTTGCGGCGGAGGTGATTAAGAGGGGCGGGAATATTGGGATTGTGGAAGATGTTCCTGCTTCTTAGTATAGCCCAACGAAAATGAGAATGTTGGTATGTTTTGTGATAAAATTGATATTCCCACTCTGTAATTTGCCTCCAGTTAGTGAAGTGAACTACGTCACTACCTTCTAAAAAATTCAAACAACTTATAGCGCGGATAAAAAGCCCCGCAAGCGAGATAAACTCTGCTGGTAGCGGGATGGAATAGGCTTGTTTTTCAAACCTGCAAATCTTATTATATGCCAATCAGTTTTAGTCTATTCGACCCTCCGGGACCTACTCCTGCCGTAAAGTCTGTTGATGACCGGCAAACTGGTCAGCTTGTTGCTGACAATAGCACTGCATCAGACGTCTCTATTAAAAAGTTGTCCATCATTATTCCGGTCTATAATGAAGCAAAAACCATTTCGCTGATCCTGGACCGCATTCATGAAGTAAAGCTCATCAAAAATATAGAAAAGGAAGTGATCATTGTGAATGATTGCTCGACTGATCATACGGAGCAGGTGATTCATCAATATATGTCTAACACACCGGCATCAACCATTCAATACTTATCCCATAACATTAACCAGGGGAAAGGTGCGGCTATTCATACGGGAATTGCCCATGCCACCGGAGAATACCTGCTGGTGCAGGATGCTGACCTTGAATATGACCCGGGCGAATACAACAGTTTACTAAAGCCCGTGGTGGTTGGCGCGGCTGATGTAGTATACGGCTCCCGGTTCATGGGCGGTAACGCCCACCGCATCCTTTTCTTCTGGCATACCATCGGTAACAGGTTTCTCACCTTCTTGTCCAATTTCTTCAATAACCTGAACCTGACCGACATGGAAACCGGTTACAAACTGTTCAAAACGGATATTATTCAGCGAATCCGCTTACAGGAAAAGCGCTTTGGCTTTGAGCCGGAGGTGACGGCCAAGATAGCGATGGTGCCGGGGATAAGGATCTATGAGGTGGGCATTTCTTATTATGGACGAACATTCGCAGAAGGGAAAAAGATAGGTTGGAGGGATGGCGTGAAAGCTATTTACTGCATACTGAAGTATGCATTGTTTAATAACCAGGTAATGAAGTCGAGTAAAGCAAAAGTAGCAACTGTATGAAAAGGACGACTATCATTGAGATCATTGTTATGCTGTATGTCATCCTGTTCCTGTATACCGGCATCAGCAAGATCATGGAGTATGGTGTATTCAAGGAACAATTGGCGGAATCGCCTATCCTGGCGCCTATGGCATCACTGGTAGCGCGTGGGCTGCCTATTGTGGAATTCTTGCTGGTCGTATTGCTGGCAGTTCCCCGGTGGCGATTGAAGGGATTTTATGCCTCTACAGGATTGATGATCGCTTTTACTATTTACATCATTGTACTCATGAGCTTTAATGATCAACTGCCCTGCAGTTGTGGTGGTGTGCTGGCAGCTTTATCATGGGGACAGCATATTGTTTTTAATGGTGTGTTTATTGTATTGGGTATTGTTGGGGTGATCCTCGAAAGAAAGGTGCGGAGGACGGCAGCGGATTACTGGCATGCTATTGTTAAACAGCCGGATCACAGCATTTAATTTACTACACCAGCGCATAACGCTACATTTTGAATAACTGCGTTTGTTGATCTATAAGGAAAGGGCCTCCATGCCAATGTCATTAAGTTAAGGACATAAGTATCCTCACCACAGTTTATGGAACTGGAGTTTCTCCGGTTCCTTATGTCTGCAAAAAAAACTGTGGTTATGTCTGTAAACCTAAAAATCATTCGTGAGTTAAAAAAAATATTACTCAAACGGCTTCTGATGTCTCTTTAAGAGAGCTGTTTGTTACTACCCGGGGCATATTTAGCCGAAACCGAAAATTTGGTTTTGAGCAACTAGCCTATCTGCTACTGAACTTCTTAAAAAGAGCTATAGTATTGAGCTTGACGGCTTCTACAGTCACATTGGTAAGCTCGGGATGAAGTAAGTAAATCTGCCTTCTGCCAGCAGCGAATGAAAGTAAAAGCTCTCTTTTTTTGCCTGTTTAAATGAAGTTTTGCTGAAAGGTTTTTATAAATATCACAACGATGATGTAAGGTATGGAAGGAATTACGCTTAATAGCTGTGATTGATACTATTATTGGCCTTGTCAATATCTGTAAGGTTTAGGTTGGGGATTCAATCTATCCTATTCTCTACAGGTAAACTGCAATTGCCTGTATGAGCGAGCGAACAATACCATGGCCAATCTTAACAAGCAGTTTTTGAAGCTCAAGAGGGATGTCACTTTGTAATAAACGAAAACGTTTTCAGTAGGGAACGCCACGAAAGAAAACCTATTGGTATTGCCGAAGGTTAGAAGTAAGATGAATTATTATGAAGATGTATACTTTACGGCTTTTTTGCTATCGCCCCAAAATGATAGGTAAAGCCCAACAAAAAATATTGCTGCAGGTTGTTTGCCTGGCTGTCTTCTATATAATTTCCTGATGTAGTTCTTGTAAGGTTATTGAACTGTTTTAATATATCAAAGGCAGAAAAGGTTATTTCAACCTTGCGGCTTTTCAGGCAGAGATAAGAGCCCTTTATATTCCACAACAAAGAACTTTTATCAAAACCTGCCGGTAGCCGGTTATTATAGCTGAACGACACCGACTGGTTTAATTTTAAGCGCTTTAATAAATATAGCTCCAGTTCCAAACCGGCATTATGTATCCAATATTGCTGATTCAAGGCTTTGTTTTGCTGGTATTTTAAATCCGACCAGGTTGGTGCATACCTGAAATAGGTATTAATAATATCCGTCCATTGATAACGAAAGTTGAAAATTAGCTGCATGCTAATGTTATCTGTATTATTTAAAATGCCATCCAGATAGAGCTTGTCCCGCAAATAATTAATTTCAATATGACCGGTTATGCGAAAACTGTTCTTTCCTCTTTTTAGCATATAAGCCGAACTAAGAGCGCTTCTCCATGTATATACGCCATTTATATTTTCAAAACTGCTGGTTTGCCTTCCAAGGCTGTCGGTTTGAACGGATGGAATAATCTTATTCTGCACAGTGTTAAATGTCAAAGAAGCGTTGTAAATACGCATCTTGGCTTTTTTGATTACAGCAGCTCCTTGGTTGTTAAAAGTCCATACAATGTTGTGTGCGAGCGAACGGCTTAACGTAGGGTTACCTTTGTTTATATATAGCGGGTTGGATATATTCTGCACCGGTTGCAATTGATCAAGAGTAGGCAGTATAACATTGGCTGTATAATTTAAATTATAAGACCTTCGGTTACCAATTTTTGAAAGGCTCAGACTTGGCACAAGATTTACCTCGATTTTACTGATGGAATTGCTGTGGGCTAAATCTTTTTGAGCCTGGTTATTTTGGAGGAGCATTATCCCTGTTACAAAACTAAAATTGTTCTTATTATACATTACACTGAATGTACTGGTATTGCTAAAGATGCGGGATCGAAACTGATTGCTGTAACTGGAATCTACCTTTAGCGCTCCCAGGCTATCTATATTCCGGGTGATCCTGCTAATATCGTTCCACTGTACATTAAATACATTAGTTAGGCTTAAAGTAAGATCCTTGCCTTTTTTTTTATTAATTCCCAATTCGGCAGCTAAATTATTCGTTTTATTAACCGATTGAAATTGCTGCCGAAAAAGTTGCTGTGAATCAACCAGGTTATTTTTATAAAAAACAATGCGCCCATCGCTATAATCCGTTGAACTCTTATTTGAGGAGCTATAAGATAAGCTCATAAGAATATTCCAGCTATCAATGTTTTTATTATAGTATATGCTATTTGCCCAGTTTGTTGTAATTTCTTTTGACCGGTAAGAGTTTTCAAGGTGATTCAGTAAGTTGCCTTGCCCATCTTTTGTAATTGTTGAATTATTGTTACTGCTTAGGCTGTTGGTTCCATCAAGCATTGTCTCAAACGTGGTTGCATTTGATTTTGACGAATGCTCCAGTTTTGCATTGGCTTTATGGTTGTTGCTCGCGTATTTCCCTTCGGAAAGAGATTGGGTAATAAGCTGATTACCGGATAAAATATTTTGCCTTCTTTCTTTTATCAACTCCCTAACTGTATTAGGGTGATTGTATTGATAAGATCCGGTTATTTGCTTTTTGTCATTCAATTGATAACCATATTCAAGACCTGTGAATGTGTTTTCAGTAATGCCCGATCCGCTGCTTACCAGGGTAAATTGTGAAACAGTGGAACCGGCTTTATTAATATTGTTTCTGCCGGCATATGCACTTAAGCGGTTATTTTCTCTCATCAATGAACCGAAGCCAGATCCTTCATATCTTTTATCTGTACCGCCTAAAAAGCTACTGTTGCCAAAATATTTATTGCCCGCTTTTAGCTTTAGGTTCAATACCTGGCTTTGGATGAGTTGATTTGATCTTTGGTTAGCAAGGGAATCGTTCGCAAATTGAATTTTGTCAACCATTTCACTGGATATGTTCGACAGTGCTACGGATCCATCTTCTCCAAAGAAAATTTTGCCATCTACTAACACCTTGCTTACGGGTCTTCCATTAAAAATCAACCTGCCGGAGTTGTCTATTTCCAAGCCTGGTATGCGTTTGAGTATATCCCGGGCCATAGAATTGGGTGGAACCCTGATGGCTGAAGCCCTGAATTCGACCGTGTCGCCTTTGATCACTACCGGCCTTTCTGCATTTACTACAACTGTATCCAAGTCAAGAGCAGCAGGTTGTAACTGCACAGTTTGCATTGTAGACTCTTTTTGAGTTAATAGTACAAGGCCTTTGAAAGAGGTGTATCCGCGATAACTTATAGTAATCAGGAGGCTGTCATGAAGAGGCAATGCAACTAAGACAAACCTGCCATTATTTCCAGATATTCCGTTGGCAGCGCGGCTGCTGTCGCTAAGGCGGGTGGCCGTAACAGTGGCTCCTACCAAGGGCTCCTTTTCGCGCATCACCCGCCCGATCAATATACCCTTTTCCTGAGCCACTGCCTGCAGCCCTTTCAGCATTAAAAGAAGCAAAAGAATAGTTGACTGTCTGTGGGAAATCATCATGGTACAATATAAAAAGAACACCTCTTGCCACGGTTCAGTATCTTCTTTAAAAACTATCCTATTTTTTATTCATCGCTACAGTCATTGAAAGAAATGTTAAAGTTGATATGTTTTGTGAGAATAATGATATTTCATTATAGTATTTTGCCTGGAGAATTGAAAGGCATTGCTTTTCTCAATTACTTCAGTAAAGGCAACAGCTATCAAAAAGGTATCCATCATTATTCCAGTCTATAACGAAGCCAAAACCGTTGCATTAATCTAAGGCCGCATCAATTAAGTTAGGCAACAAGGGCCCATTTGGGAAGTGTTTAGCAGTGAATGATTGTCCTGGGTCCTAATTATCAAAACAACTATCATGGTTAAGAGCGTTGGCTAAAAATGTAGAAGGGTGAAAGAACTGAGGCAAGGATCCACCTTCGCTAAAACTACTGAGGACGATGTGGCGAAGCCGAAAACCACTAAAACAGAGTAGGCAATATTTAAAAATCAACCTTTAGCTTTTTGAATGAAAAGGCACGTTTATTATGAAAAAGATAAAATTCATGTTATTGTCTCTTTCTTTGGTAGGAGTAGTAGGTGGCGCTTTGGCGTTTAAGGCAAAATTTTTAGATACTTATTGTGTCGCAGCGCTACCAGCAGCCGGCACCTGTGGGCAGGTAGGTAAGCTTTGTACAAATAAGATTGAATTTCAAACAACAACTAATGCAGGTGACTTTGTTTGTACTACTACACCTAATGCGATGGGTAATTGCCCTGCCACTTTAAGATGTACCAATACTTCTACTAAACTCAAAATTGATCTGTAGATGATTGATCCGATAGGCAATATTTAAATCAACCTTTAGCTTTTTGAATGAAAAAGCACGTTTATTATGAAAAAGATAAAATTCATGTTATTGTCTCTTTCTTTGGTAGCAGTAGTAGGTGGCGCTTTAGCGTTTAAGGCAAAATTTGATGGTTCTTATTGTGTCGCAGGGCTACCAGCAGTCGGCACCTGTGGGCAAGTAGGTAAGTTTTGTCCAAATGAGATTGATTTTGTCACAATGACTAATGCAGGTGGTGACTTTTTTTGTACTACTACACCTGATGCGAATGGTAATTGCCCTGCCAATTTAAGGTGTACCAATACTTCTACTAAATTCAAAATTGATCTGTAGATGATTGACCCGTTAGGCAATCATCGCTAATTGTCTCCTTTAAGACTTTGAATATTAAATGGAGAATTGTTAGATAATGATCCAAATTGCTCCCCTTGCACGGTAATATGGGGAGCATTTTTTTATTTACCTGGGTACTCCGTCTTATACACCTGACATGCCGGGCAGTGACTACCGCATTCCCCACTGGGGTCCAGTTCATAACGGCCCTCTACTCCCTTTAACTTAAGTGGAATTCCTTTCGTCATCCAATTGGGGTGGTGGCGCCCCTTCAGTTAGTGATCCGGCCAAAATGCCTTGTTTTGCCATAAGTTACCGAAGGCTTCCTCTTCGGCTAATTGAAGAAGGCTTCTTCCTTGCTCGCTTTCTTTCAAAGTCAAAGCAAAGTTTATGACGTTTTGAAATTGATAACCTTCGCCCAGCGTCATAGCTGCAAAGGATTTGGAATGTGTAAGCAAATAAAAGCCCTGGCTTATTTATGCAACGAGGCAACAATATTGTTGACAACCTTCCCAATCTTTATTAAACTCCATGAGATAATTCGGATATTGATATGTTTTGTGAGAATATTGATATTCTGCCAGCTTAATTTGGCTGTAGATTGATACTGCATCCGCAAAGGTACAATTGGGGAACAGCCAAAGCTGAATATGTGATTTTGGTATAGCTTAAAATTTATGATCCATGCAAATGAACGAAACTTTATCACTGCCTATGTCCTTATCCTTTAAAGATTTCTTATTCAGGGATAAAAGGAACCGGAAAATACTGCTGATAGCTTTAGGGTTTATAATCATTCAATTTTCTTTTTTTAAGTACTTGTATCCGTTTGCCAGTTATATACATGGGGATTCTTTTTCGTACATAAATGCGGCAGACAAAAATTTAACCATTAATACCTACCTGATTGGATATTCCAAATTTCTACGTTTTTTTAGCGTATTTGCAAAGCCGGATTTTGTGCTCGTTACCTTCCAGTATATATTTATTCAATGTAGCGAATTGTTCTTGTTGTTTACCGTATTCTACTTCTATAAACCAGGTAAGGCGACGCAGATTGTGTTGTTGTGTTTTATGGTTTTTAATCCCTTGTTTTTGCACCTCGCTAATATGGTAAGTAGTGATGGCTTTTTCCTGGCATTGAGTCTTACCTGGTTTGCCCTCCTGCTGTGGATCATTCATCGGCCTTCCAATAAAATAATCATCTGGCATGCGGTGGTATTGTTCATAGCTTTCACCGTTCGTTACAATGCTATGATCTATCCTTTTATTGCTGCTGCAGCATTCTTGCTTTCAAAATTGCCGTTGCGAAAAAAAATAGCAGGCATTGGTCTTGGCTTGTTGCTATGCGGGTTATTTATGGGATTTACTATGCATCGGTACAAAAAGCTTACCGGCTATTGGCAATATTCTCCTTTTAGCGGCTGGCTGATGGCCAATAACGCCATGTATGCTTACCGTCATGTAGACAGTGCAGATCGGAAGCCTGTGCTTCCAAAATTCCAGGCGCTGGATAGTATGATCCGAAAGTTCTACGACAGGACACGTGACTTAAGGATAAACCCTTCAGAAAAAGCGATGGCCAGTACATTTTATATGTGGTCCCCGAATATGCCACTGATGCAATACCGGGATAGCTTGTTTAAAGCAGCGAAAGACACTACAGCCACTGAGTTGAAGAAGTGGGCCAGTATGGGGCCGTTTTATAAAGAATATGGCCAGTACATTATCAGGAAATACCCCTTGTATTTTGCAGCGTATTTTATGTGGCCCAACGGCCGAAAATATTATGCCCCGCCGGTTGAATTTTTGGAATTTTATAATTCCGGAAGTGATGGAGTTTCTGATCAGGCTAAAGCATGGTTTGGCTACCAAAGCCAAAAAGTGAAAATCAGGATGAAAAATCCAAAAGTTTGGGTACTTGATTTCTATCCTATTTTGTCGGGCATCATCAATGTAGTGATGCTATTTGGATTACTATATTATATACTGCTCAAAGGTTGGCAATATAATCGGGTATTTAACAAAATGGTGATCATGGGCGGAATGGTTTGGTTGTTAAACGCTGTCTTTACCATCGGCGCTTCCTCTGCGGCCTTGCGGTTTCAGTCGTTCCCTGTATTGTTAACCACGACGTTTGCCCTGTTATTGGTAGATTGGATGGCGCAGTTGATGCGAAGTATGAAGATGGAGCAGCAGAAATTAACAGAAGAGCTTCCGCAGGAGGCAATCGCTTAGTATAAATGGGGAACTAATCTACCAGGTTGCCTTGGAGATATTAGGCATTCACGATATAAAACATATGAAATATGAAATTACTTTTCCAACTAATAATAATAAGTACGATGGCTGGGTGTTTTGGCGCAGATCCTCAAAAAACAGGACTGGAAGGAAAGCCATTGCCTGAATTCAGCTTACTGCTTCCTGATAGTGCTACCTGGTTTAATTCAAAGAATATACCCTCGGGGAAGCCCATCGCCATTTTTTATTTTAATCCTTACTGTCCTTATTGCAAGGCACAGACAACAGAGATCATTGAGGATATGGACAAGTTAAAGAATATTCAATTTTACTTTGTAACTAATTACCCATTAATGGATCTAAAAAAGTTTTACAATGAGTACCAATTGGTAAAATACCCCAATATTACTACCGGTGTAGATACAGGGATGGTTGTAAACGATTATTTTGAAATTGCAGGTGTTCCCTATATAGCGATTTACAGCAAAAATAAAACCCTGAATAAAACCTTTATGGGAAAGATCTATAGCAGCCAGTTGAAAAAAGTGGCAGAAGAATAAGCGAATTGCGCAAGTACACCCGGTTTGTCCTGATCAGACAAACCAGTATAACTGTTGATACAAACCTGCAGCAAGGGCCCGCTTGCGGGAATGTTTTGGCAGTGAATGATCGCCCTGACTTTTAATTATCAAAACAACTATTCATGATTAAGAGTCTTGGCGAAAATGTCCAAAGATGAAAAAGCCAAGGTCAGGATCCGCCTTCGCTAAAGCTACTGAGGACAATGTGGCGAAGCCGAAAACCACTAAAACAGAGTAGGCAATATTTAAAAATCAACCTTTAGCTTTTTGAATGAAAAAGCACTTTTATTATGAAAAGAATAAAATTCATGTTATTGTCTCTTTCTTTGGTGGCAGTAGTAGGTGGCGCTTTGGCGTTTAAGGCAAAATATACAACTGCTTATTGTGTCGCAGCACTACCAGCAGTCGGCACCTGTGGGCAAGCAAATAAGTTTTGCCCCAATAAGATTGATTTTCAAACAACTACTGAGACAGGTGACTTTGTTTGTACTACTACACCTGATGCGGCGGGTAATTGCCCTGCTAATTTGAGGTGTGCCGCTTCTACTAAACTCAAAATTGATCTGTAGATGATTGACCCGTTAGGCAATCATCGCTAATAGTCTCCTTTAAGATTTTGAATGTGAAATGGAGAACTGTTAGATACTTATCCCAATGCTCCCTTCACCCTAATGTGAGGGAGCATTTTTTATTTAGCTGGGTTCCCCGCCTTATGCGCCTGACATACCGGGCAGTGACTACCGCATTCCCCGCTGGGGTCCAGCTCATAGCGGCTCTCCACTCCCTTTAACTTAAATGGAATTCCTTCCGTCATCCAACTGGGTGCTGGCGCCCCCTTTAGGTAATGATCAAAAAACTGCGTATAGCGGATGGTAAAATCTCTAAGGTCATTCAATTTCCAAAGCCTATGGCCTCCATCATCGTACTGCAGCCACCATGCTTTATTTTCCAGGCGGCGTTGGGCGTTAAACATTTCCACGGCTTCCTCAACAGGAACATCTCTTTTTTTACATGCATACATGAGCACCGGACTTGTTATCTTGTCCGCGTGTAGCACAGATGTGTGATCCACCCATGCATGCTTGTTTTGCCAAAGATTTCCTAATCCCCCGGCTCCATACGCAGAAACCTCAGCCCACTCCAAGTGACTTTCTTCTATTCCTCCTGTTGTCAATGACAAAGCAATCCTCATTATATTAGTCGTCCCCGACCCAATTGACATGGCAGCAAAAGAACGGGAATGGGTGAGCAGGTAATAACCGAAACGTCCTGAATTACTATGCCCCACGGCTCCTATATGTTTGCCATCCACATAGGGCAGTTGGCTCAGGTGCCGGGCTGCCCCGTCTATCGTATTCACGGTGCTGGGTCCCCATTTACCTTTGGTGAAATAAATATCCGGTGTAAATACCAGGTATTCATGGCTTACCATCCAGGCAGGATTGCTAAAAAGATCGGGAGCATCTATATATCCAGGCCTGGGGTATTGGTAGAGCCGGTCAGACAGGGCTCCATAAAAGGATATGATCACCGGGTATTTTTGGGCCGGGTCAAAATTTTCCGGTTTATACAATACGCCCTGGCTTATCGTGCCATCCAATTGTTTAAAGGAAACCAATGTTGTCGTAAGCCAATTGTATCTTTTATGAGGTTGCAAATCCGTTAAAGCTTTATAGGTTTTAAAGTCGCTGGTCGCAAAATAATTGGGCGCTTCGGTGGCTGTCTGCTTTTTTACGATCCAGGTATTGTTACCGGCGGCTTTTAGCGGAGGCATGCCAGCATCCAAACCATTTAGCCCCGACATAACTGCCATAAAACAAGGTCCCATATAGAGTAATGCCGGGTCACCTGCAGAACCCAATGACTTCCGGTAAAATCCATTGTATTTGTTCTGCCTGTTAAACGCCCTCAGCAATAGCGTGTCTTTACCAGATAAAACGGGTTGATTAGTAGGAAGACCCCGGTCGTGACCCATCAAACTGAATAAGGTCTGATGGGAACGGCCATAACCATTGGTGATGTTCACTGGTGGCTTTTTGCCCGACAGGTCCAGTTGCCAGATATCATAATTGTCATATACCAACACGCCCCGATCTCCCTCCAGCCAAGCTGCCACTCCAATTGGTTGTTCTTCCGTTGGCTGCTGCCTGGGACGCAGGTAAGGATCTTCAGCGCCTAACCGGCAGGGGGGCACTCCGGAGGAGATATTTACCAGTTTTCCTGTAAATAGTTCATAGCTATAATAATTGCACTGCCGTTCTGCATCATAATAAACCAAATATTTACCCCCGGGGGAAAACCAAAAAGCATAGTCTTGCCCCCTTGCCCTTGTTGGTAATAAATTACGGGAACCGTCTTTCAGTGACAGCAGCCAGTTACTATCCTTCCGGTAATCCTTTTCCCAAAAACGATCCCCATTGAATGCTTTTCCAGATTTTTTTATTATAGCAAAATCACTACTGAGCAGATTCAGTTTTTCCTGTTCGTTTTCTATGAATGTTACCAGGCCGCTTTCAGGACTAAGGATTGCCTGATAGATTGGAAGCTTTTTCAGCAGGTAAGGCTGTGTGGATTGAAGAAAGGTATCCTTATAGCTCCATACATCTACCTGTACTGCATCAGGATCCGGCTGGCGGGTATCCATCTGCGGTTTTAGAGAGAATACGATATAACGGTCGTTATTTGTAAATAAGGAAGCCTCCTGGATCATTAAGCCGGTAGCTATCCCGCCCGTTTGATTATTCACTTTCAGCACAGCTTTGTTCATACCGGTTTTATAATACCAGATGCAATTACCGGCAAGGCCATCCTGAACCGTAAACACTACCTGCTTGCCGCTGCCATCGATACTATAACTGCTTAAAAGGGTAGTGCTATCTGCTGTTGACCAGATTGTATTGGCGACCTCTTCCGGAAGGCTTACATATTGCAAAGCGGTGCGGGTTCCACTGGTTGTTTTTTCCATCGTTTTTAATACCAATACTTTTCCATCCGCGTCAAAGGAATAACTTTCTACTGATTGAAAATGACGCTCCTTTGCTGTGGCCAGGTCATGGATCACCAACTCCTTTGCTGCATTATTAAGCTGGCAGACCAGCCATTTTCCGGTTTCATCAAACCCATAGCCGGCAATCCCGGTAAAGCGTTTCTCCTTTCCGGTGAACAGGTTTTGCAACACCAGGCCGGACCCGGAATTCTTTAATTGATATGCCAGCCACTCATTTTTCCCATTGCCTGGTAGTTGATAAGAAGCCACGTCCTTTACACGAAGGAGGTGGTCCTTGCCTGCCTGTAAAAAACATAGGTCCTGCTTATCCTGGAATATATATTGTTTGCTGTCACCGGAAAAAAAACCCGGGCTGGCGCCCGCAAATGACTGTCGCCAGGAATTAGCCGTGGACTGCACCACTATCGAATCGATCAGTCCCAATGCACGGCCATGCTGAATGCCATACGCAAAATATTTGCCGTCACGGCTGATAGCCAGATTTCCATCAGGCCCCACGTTGATCCAGTTGTCCATGGCATCGAAATCCAAAAGGGGTTTATCACGTTTTGATGGCCGGGGATGAGTATGGCTCCAGACATATTTATCCAGGTCCCAACGTTCACTTTTGGCTGGTGCGGCGGTTTGTCTGATCATGGTGGTATTCTGCGCCAATGTGCTCATCGCAAAACCAATCAGAACAGCAAATAAAAAAAAACGTTTCATAATTGATAAATGTATTACACAAGAATAAATAGATGATTATCAACAGGAGTTCTCAATTTTCTATGAAAACTAGCCTATTTTGAAAAAGTTGAGAAAGCGGAAATCGACCCTGGCGTGGATAATGGCCAGGAAGCTCTTCATTTATATCCCCATACAGCTCCGTAGGTCGGTTCTCCTTTCTTCATCTTCTCTATTACTTTCCGATATTCTTCCTTTTTAGATTCACTTTTTGCTGCATTCATTGCCTTTTCTTCCCATTGAATGGCTTCCTGTTTTTTTCCTGCTTTATGCAATAAGTTGGCATAAGTATCTAATAAGGCTGTCTGATCGGGTTTGTTAATTACGATTTTCTTCATCCATTTTATATAACCATTAATTACCTTTTTGTCGGTAGAAAACATAAAAGCTGTAAATGCAGTATTATTGATCCTGAAAGGATTTTCAGTTTCAATGGAGCAATATTTATTTAAATGAAGCAGCGCATATTTTGTAAAATTGGGATAATTCATGTGTCGGTTATACCATTCTGCCTTTGCCGCCAGAACATTTCTTTTCGCATAAGCAATAGTATATTTTTCCCGAATCATTTTTTTCAGTTTTATCCAATCGGCCTCGTTGGAATGAGTCTGTTGTTGGTGCTTGCCAGAAATATCGGTAAGATATCCACCAGTCACCGCGATTCCTGAGCCAGCTGCCTGTTCCTCAAAAAAAGGTGTAACGATCTCATCCATAATAGTATTATCTATCACCTTACGGGCATAGCCTTTCTCGTTCATTACCTTATCAATCTTATTCCCATCTTTGTAAAAAAAAGCGAATAATCTTGTTTTACTTCCAAGAGAATAGGAAGTCCAAAACTGAATATTTTCCTTAGTATAGCGTTGTTCAGGTGGTAAGCTGCATACATAATCTACATAGGTTTTTATCAGTTGCCTTTGCAATGCGGTATCATTCAATTGTATTGCAATGTTTATCATAAGTGGCAGGCTGTCATATTGGGTTTCTCCTTGTTTATACGCCTCCACCAGCTTGTAGTATTCCTCATAGGGGTCTTTATACACTTTACCCGGCATGGTGGCGGTTTGAGCAAGGGCTACAAAATCTTTTATCCCTTTATATCCATTGTCTTTATGCACGATAACTCCCTGGGGTGATAAAAAGATATAGGTAGGATAGGCTTCTACATGGTATTGTCTGCTGATGCCTGCAGCATCATCGTACCAGCGTTGTACATCTTCATTGTCTTTTTGTGTTTTATCAAACTGAACTTTTACTGAAATAAAATGCTGGTTAAAAAAAATACCCACCGAATCATCGGAATAAACCTGGTTGTCCATCATTTTACAGGGCCCACACCAAGTAGTATAACAGTCTAAGAAAATGTATTTATTTTCCTTTTTGGCTTTTTCTTTTACTTGTGGCCATGATAGCCCTTCGGTCCATTGGATGCCTTTTTCCTGAGCTCGTGCCAGAAAGGGAATTATGATAAGTAAGCAAAGTAATCGATTCATTTTTTTGGGATTTTCTTGTTAAATATTAAGTGTATAAATTTTTTTTGCAATAATTTCCACTCCTGTTTTTCAGACAGGCTTTAACATTCTTTTATTAACAAGTTATTTGTTTTAGTATCCAGTATTCTGTGCCAGATTAGGTGAACTTTGTAAATCAGATAATGGTATTGGATACAATTGCTGATGCGATTTCCAGGGAGCGCCGCTTGCCTTTTGCGGCGTTACCACATTCATTACCTTATCTACATTGCGGGTTCTTTTCAGATCAAGCCAACGATGGCCCCACTCGCTAAATAATTCCACTTGGCGTTCATGAAGAATTGCTGCAAGTAATGATGTCTTATCGTTCGCCGCCGTATTAGGAAGGCCAGCTCTTACGCGGATGGCATTCAAGTCGCTTTGCGCCCCGACAATATTATTTTGTTGCGTTCTCGCCTCTGCCCTTATTAAAAATTGCTCACCCAATCTCAGCATCATAAAATATTCCGTCATATCAGCAGCGGATGTTATTCCGGGCGATGTATTTATTTTGTATTTATAAGCATACGCAACTGTATCATATGTGGTGGGTGTAATGTTAAAAATAGTAGTATCCACCCAATTTCCATGAACAGCCCGCTGGTCTCCCGATTCAAAACTACTCAGTAGGTTGTTACTTAAGTAAACTGGATTATCTACTGTCCCAAGGCTGGGACCCGTAGGCGGGATAATCAAAGTTTGAGCTTCTACCGTATTAAAGTCTATATCGGTGGGCTGCAATTGCCAGATGGCTTCCTGGCTGTTTTTCAAAAAGACATCGTTTAAAGCCGGTAAGGTGTAAAGCGCCGTATTATTGATAACAGTTGATGCCTGCGTTTCTGCTTTGGCATAATCTTCTGTAAACAAATAAACTCTTGCCAGTAAGGCTGCAGCGGCCCATCTAATGGGCCGCACCCTTTCCGTGGTAGAGCTGAGTAATGTTTGATTTAAATAATCAGCACTTAATAATTCTTGTGCATCTTTCAGATCGGCAATGATCTGCAGGTAAACCTGTTCTTTGGGCAATCGGGCCAGCATGGAATTATTTTGAGGATCTGTGGTTACAGCAAGTGGCACATCACCATACAGGTTCACGAGGTAATAATAAAAAAAGGCTCGCATAAATTTGGCTTCACCCAATAATTGCTGCTTCACGGCTGATGTCAGGCTCTTGGACGCACTTAATCCTTTTATGGCTGCATTGGATTTGAACACATAATGATACAAAGGTGCCCAATGATTGTAGCCGGAACCGGGGGGAATGTTCACCTGCAATGCATTTTGATAATATGCAAGGTAAACTTGATCCGTCACTCCGCTGTACAGGGTTAATTCATCTGAAGACATACCCGTATGTAAAGCAATACTGCCGTTTCCCTGAATAGGATTGGTGATAGTTTTTTCATTCATGGAACTATACAATGCCGTAAGTACAGATATAGCTGTAGCATCGCTTGAATAAACATTATTTTCTGCAATAGAATTGGTAGGTGCAGGTACGTCTACTAATTTTTTGCACGACGAAATACTGAATGCGATACCGATACCTATAGGAGCGAAAAGGCGGGACTTTGTCCGCATGCTGAGTATTATCTTTTTTAGATATATTATCGTTGTGTTCATTTTTTAAAATTTAAACAGATAAGATCCATTTTTACTTATCCGATCTTTTTTGTTAATGACATTCACTAGTCATTCTGCTTGCCCGATGTATGTTGTGGGTATCCTGTTCAAAGATCATAATTCCATTTGGACACCCACGGTCCATAACTGCAATGGCGGCAAAGTTCTGCTACTTCTGGTTTCTGGATCCAGTCCGGAATATTTCGTGATGGTCATTAGGTTCTGTCCACTAAAATATAAGCGGACATTTTGTAGATGCGCTTTTTGCAGCCACACTGATGGTAATTGCCATGAAAGGGAAAGGTTTTTCAACCGTATATAGGATGCTTCATAGCTATATCCTGCATCACTGGAGAGAGGCCACATCGGCACCCCGAAGTTTATAACAGTGTAACGGCCAATAGTTGCGTTGTCTCCAGGCTTTTGCCAATGGTTTAATATCGTTACAGGGTGATTACCGGCAAACCTGGAAAAAAAGCCAGGATTATTTAATCCATTGAAATAATAAAAGTCTTTTAACGCTATTTGCCGTACGAACTGGAAGAGAAAGTTTAATTGAAATCCTTTATGGCTGATACTGTTTTGAAAGCCACCATAGTATTTTGTGAGCGGCGTGATTAAAGCGGTTCTGTCTGCAGCGAAGTCGGGATTGGATGTTGGTTTATCATTTTTATCCAGCACCAGGTATTTACCGGTAGCCGGGTCAACACCTGCATAGCGAAATACCTTAGTTACACCGAGCGGCTGACCAACAATAACGTTATAATCTCCGGAAGCATAACTTGTCAATTCAATATTCGGAAAATTCACTAATTTATTCCTGGGAATCGTAAGATTGACACTGCTGCTCCAATAAAAATTTCTTCCTTTTACATTGATTGTATTGAGCACAAACTCCCAACTGGTATTCTGAATAGTGGCCGGTAAGTTTTTGGTAACGCTGGTAAAACCAGAAGTGGACGGTAATGTATAAGCTATTAACTGGTTGGAAGAGCGGTTACGGGCATAAGTTGCATTAATTATGATACGGTCATTTATAAGACCAAGGTCTACTCCGCCCTGCAATTTCCGGGTTTCTTCCCACTTCAGGTGAGGATTGGGAATATTGCCAACCGTCAGACCTGTAGTATTTGTGTAAGGGATAGCAGTATTACTAATATAATACAGACTGAGATAGCTGTAATCAGCAATTTGGTCATTGCCAGTAGCTCCATAACTGGCTCGTAGCTTACCAAAGCTAAGAAAAGAGAAATTACGTTTTATAAATTTCTCATTACTGAATACCCATCCAGCACCCAAGCTCCAGAAATTGTGAAACCTATTTTCATCTCCAAATTTACTGCTACCATCTCGGCGGGCGGTAAAGTTGATAAGATATTTGTCATTCCAATTATAATTCAACCGTCCAAACAGCGCATTGTATTTGGACATCGTGAATAATGTTGAACCATTGTATATAGTTATTGAAGTGGCTGCCGAGGGCGATTTCATTAACAGATCGCTACTGAATCCCGAGGCGTTGAAAGACAATAGGTCAGCAGCATTGTGGCTAATGGTGGCACCCAAAAACCCCTCTATCTTTCCTTTTCCTACTCTGCCTGTATATCGAAGTTGAGGCTCTACAATCCAGGTACGCATATCTCTGTTTGCGAAATCTGAACTTCGCCGGGCAAAGGGCCTATCTTCCGGGCGATATGCTTCCAGGAAATTGGGCGAATACAAGTTGGATTGCTGATTGCTGTATCCAAAATAACTGCGGATCTCCAGGCCTGGTAGAATGTTGTAGCTGAGGCTTGCATTGCTTATTAAGTTTTTAGTAGTATTATTAAACTTGGTGTTTAAGTATGCGAGGGGATTGTTCCAGGTAGAATTGCCAGCTGCATTCGGCGCCCAATTCAGTGTTCCATTGGTATTATAGAGAGGTGGTGCATTCGGCGCTAAAACAAGTTGGTTTGTTAAGTCTACATTCACCAGATGATTTTGATCATAAGTATAGCTACCGGACAAAGTAAAACGAAATTTTTGATTGGGAGAGGCCCCGTTAAAACTAAAGTGGAGCCCGCCGCTTTTATTATCGAAATTGCCGGGGAATACAGTAGTTTGCCGGTTATAAGTCCCACTTATCAGGTATTGAAGCGCAGTTGTTCCTCCGGAAATGCCTGCACTGATATTGGTATATTGTGCCGTACCACCGATCAGTGTTTTTTGCCAATCTGTATAACGGGTGGTGTCCCAAAATTTCAGATCATAATACCTCGGATTAGTGTTAGATTGTGAATTAAGGTTGATCCCATCATTTCTTAATGCTTCATAACGCATGTCCAGGTACTGACGGGTATTCATCATGTCTAACTTACGGGTCACTTTTCCCCAGCCCTGTTGCAAGTTGATGTTTAATTTGGTACGTCCCGCTTTTCCTTTTTTGGTAGTAATCAGGATGGCGCCATTGGCTGCCCGGCTGCCATAAATGGCGGTAGCATCCGCATCTTTTAGCACGTCAATGGATTCAATATCGGCCGGATTGACATAATTCAATGGATTGCCTCCTTGCACAATGCCTTCCAATCCTGTACTTATAAATTGTGATGGGAAAGGTACCCCATCAATAACAATCAGAGGGTCCAGACCGCTTTCGATACTGTTGCGGCCTTGTATGCGTACAGTTACCCCTCCACCTGGCATCCCTGATAATTGCGTTACCTCCAGGCCCGGCACTCGACCCTGCAAGGCCAGCAGGGGATTCGTCACAGGTTGTTTTTCAATATCCCTCGCTTTCACCGTAGTGACATTGCCTACATTAAAACGCTGCGAGGTCTTTCCATAGGCAATTATCTGCACCTCATCCAGCTTGCCCGTTTTGCCTTTTACTTTCAGGTCCAGGTTACGACGGCCGTTCACTAACGCTTCGGTAGATTGAATATTCACGGCTGTCAAAACTAATACCGCATCATGGGGTACCTTACTCAGCGTAAACTCCCCATCACCGTTAGTGGAGGTGCCCATCTTAGTTCCTTTCACTTGCACGCTGACTCCAGCGACAGGATCGTTCTCCTCGTTGGTCACGAGGCCACGGACGTCTATCAATGCGAAAGGAGACATATCACCATTTCCGTTAGCACCACCACTTGTGCCGGATTTTTTCTCACTCACAGCAATGGTCTTCCCATTGATGGTATACTCCAACGGCTGATCTTTGAAGCAAAGGTCCAGTACACGAATGAGTGGCTCATTCTTTACGTGAATGGTCACGGGTCTTGCTTTCGCCAGGATCTCCGTGGCGCCGAAGTAGACGTAACCGGTTTGTTTTTTGATAATAGCAAAGACCCTGACCAGCGACTCATCCTTTACATCCATGGTGAGTTGCTGACTATGGCCTGTAAAGGCATTGGCCTGTACCAGCCCTGCTACCAGCAGTACAATCGTGAGCTTCATAACGCGCAATATTGAGGCGTACGTTGCTACGGCTCCCGCCGTAACAAATGTTTTGTTGCCCGCAAAATCTACCATAATTTTGTGGAGTTAGTTGGTTAATAAAGCAATTTGTTAACTGAAGCCACTCCGGAAGTAGAAGTTCCTGGGTGGTTTTTTTTATAGGCTAAGGCGCCTTGGACGTAACAAATTCATTAGGGCATTTATTAACACAGGAGGGTTTGTTATTGTGGGTTTCGATGGGATGAAAGGAGGAGTAAAGCAGCAGACTGGTCATAAGTTCATTGGATTTTTTAAATTAGCTAATGGGTTCCTGGTAAGCACAAACGGGAAGTTGAAATGGGTTAGTAGCTATATTGTTTTGTATAGTGTCAAGCATCAGCGTCATGCTGAAGTGTCAAGCTGAAGTCCCGCAGAGCGGGACACAGCAAGACAAGAGCGTTGCAATCAAACGGGCCTATCGCCCGACATCAATGGACAGGTAATGGTATGTAGAATGGTTGGTTGCTTGTTCGTTTTGCTACTAATCGTTTTAAAAAGATACGGTGGGGGTAGACACCCCCCGTATTGCTCTCCTTGTATTCTCTACCAGAAAATGGTAAACTATTTATTATTGAACCTGCACCCGGTTGCCTTCCAGCCTGAACCGGACACCATTTTTTTCCAGCATGTTCAGCACCACCGGTAAGGTCAGGTTGCGTTCTATCTCTCCATCAAAGGTGCGGTTGCTCACCGGCTCTGCAAAAGATACCTGGATATCGTACCACTTTTCCAACTGTCGCATGACCGCCTTAATATTGGCCTTGTCGAAGTAGAAGAACCCATGCACAAAAGCCGTGGCTTCCTCTGTATTACCATTTCTTATTACTACCTGCTTATCGTTACTGCATCTTGCCTGCTGACCAGGTTGCAGCAGGTAGGTTTTGTTATCATTGACCAGCAGCCTCACCGAGCCTTCCAATAGGGTGGTCTTTACCTGTAGTTCGTCGGGGTAGGCATTGATGGCGAAGTGGGTACCCAGCACTTCTACTTTACCCATACCGGGCACCTGCACAATGAAGGGCTTTTGTTTATCCGTCGCTACTTCGAGGTATACTTCCCCGGTGATACTGATCTCTCTCGTATTACCGGTAAACAGGGTAGGGTAGGTAACCGAGGAAGCTGCATTGAGCCAGATGGCCGTGCCATCACTCAAGAGTAATTTATACTGCCGTCCTTTGGGCGTGCTCATGGTATGGTATACTACCTTCTTGTCGGGTCCGTTACTCTCCTGGTAACTGATCACCCCTTCTTTACGGCTCACCGTAGCATTGCCTTCGCCGGTTAATTGCCCATTGGCCACACTGTCCAATACAATCTGCCGGCCGGATCCCAGCGTAAGAATGGCGCCGTTCTTACCGGGCTGTATGGCCTTATTAAATGCTGTATCCCATTTTTCCGTTTGCGTTAGTGACGGGGCACGGTTGACCCTGAATAGGAAAAAAGCGATGAGGGATACGGCGATCAATAACACCGCTGCTGCGGCATATTTATACCAGGTATGTCGCGTATTCCGTCTATCCATCACAACCACTTCCTTTCTTCTACGGGCTGCCTCCTTTCTGAAGGAGAAGTAGTCCTTCATTTCCTGCGTAAGTGCCTCTTCATCCTCAAAGGTGTCGAACAACCGGCGGTTTTCCCGCGATGCGGCTTTCCATTCCTGCAGGACATTGTTCTCTTCCGGCGTTAAAGTACCCCGGAGGTGTTTGAGTATAAGCACACGTATTTCACTGGCCTTTTCAAGCATTATACATCGTTTGAATTAAAGAGAAGGGATGGTTAAGTATATGTGTGGATATTGTTGGATACGTTTGGAATGGAAAAATGAACCTCGATTGGTAATAATTATTTAATATAGGCAACGAGGCAAGGCGTTTGCTTCGATAGGCTCTTTTAGAGGTAGTCGGGCCAAAGGCCCGGAAATAAGGGTGCGAGGCTGCAAGCCTCGCACAGCAGCGAAGGCGGTAAGGCGGGAAGGAGTTATTAGTCGGTGCTTTTGAAGAGGAGGAGGGTGAGGGGGAGCAGGAATTTACGCTGGCCGAGGATGGTCCTTAACTGGGCGGCGGCCTTTGACTTGGTACTGCGTACGACATCGACATTGATGCCGAGCTGGTGGGCAATCTCTTCCATTTTTAATCCATCGAGGTAAAAGAGGGTGAATACATCACGCCGCAAGCGGGGCAAGTGCTCTATCTCCTGGTAGATCTCTTCCATGATCTCCGACTTAATAATAAGGTTGATCACCAGGTCGTCATGATCCATAATGGCATCTTCTTCCAGGGAAGTATCCTGCCGGGGCGCCCGGTGGCGGCTGCGCAGCACATCATAACAGTGATTGCGGGTAACGCGGTAGAGGAAGGAACGGATGTGTTGATAGGTATCAAATTTCTGGTAGCCCTCCATTAGTTTATATAAAGAGTCAGCAGCTATTTCTTCTGCTTCGGGCTGACTGTGAATCAACTGCGTAGCGAAATAGCTTAAAGGATAAAAGAATTCCTCATAGACTTTTTTAAATGCTCGCTCCTTGCCTTCCTTAAATTCTTCTATCCAATCATGACCAGGTGTTTGCTCTCTCATGACGGATTATAACGGTTATAAAAACAATACCAGCCTAGAATATTGGTTCGTGTGATTCAGGGGGTTTTAGAAGGATGAGAGGCGTAGAACTTGAAAAATGAAAAAGGAAGTAAGATTGCCAGGCGGCAGGTTAGTGACTGACTAGTGTGAGACATTTTAAAAGTACTACTTTTTCAGGTATATATAAAAATAATGCCTGTGTGGAGAATTAGGTGTTAGCTTTTAGCGGTTAGCTGTTAGGCGTTTGCTTCGACAGGCTCTTTGGCCGCAGCGTCCCCTCCGGGAGACACTGCGGGGAATAAGCCTCGCACAGCGCAGCTTACCATGATGCGGCCATGCATAATATATTCCTGAAAATTATCAATTGATTTTCTATCTTGTATGTCCTATGCAGTACCTCTTTATCTTTCTGCTTATCATGAGTACGGGGGCCATGGCCCAGTTGCCCCGGAATGAGCTGGACCATTTTGAGTATACCCAGGAAATAACACTTACCACTCCCGACTCCATACTGGTACAAAGGGCCCGCACTTTCTTTAGGCAACCTTTTATTGTGCATTGGGATTCAGTCGCTTTTGTAGACGCCGTGCATACCGGCAAAGGACATATTATGGTGCGCATCCATCACTGGCTCAAAGGCTTTACAATACCAGTGGCCTTGAAGCTGGAGATTGACGTGAAGAAGAATGGCTACCGGTATTCTGTACGTCACCTGGAAGCCGATAAAAAGGATAGCCGTTACCTGTTTCCGCTGGAACAAAAACCGCCCGCCGTCAATGCCATAGTATATGAACAGTTGTTGCAGAAGACACACCGGTATGTGGGCGCCGTGATCAGCTTGCTGAAACGGTATATGGGCGGCGAGTTCTGATGTGGTGAATCCCTTCGACCCTTCGACAGGCTCAGGGTGACAGAGGCTTCGACCACCCTTCGACAAGCTCAGGGTGACAATGCTTCCCGCAGAGCGGGACAGGGAGGGTGACAAATACCACTAAAGTTGTATTGATATAACGGTGATTATAGTGTAGTTTTAAGTTTACCTGCCAGATGCACTTAGTCCGTGCCCGGCCATGATCATAAATTTTAATTATGCCGGGTAAACGTAACATAGCTTTTTTGCTGGCTATCTTCTTATTGTTTGGCGCTTTCTTTTCACTCTACTATTTCTATTATGTGCCTGCGCAGCGCAACAGTCTGCACCAATACGCTTTTTCCCTGCTGGAACGGATACAAACGAATATCCTTGCCCGCAACCGGGACCTGGGCCAGTTGTACCGGAATACGGTGGTGAAGCATGTACAGGATAAGGACCGTGAAGCGCTGGATGTAATGCTGGGCCGCCTGAGCGCTCCGGCATTTATGATGTTGGATACGACGGGTTTTTTACGCGATAAACCACCGGCCCCCGGGGCCGCTGCCACCTCCTTAACAGATACTACCGTGCACTTTGCCTGGCTGGACGGCTGGCGACTGGTATATCCCATAGCCGATGCCGGCCGTAAGACAGTACCTGTATCTATCCCTGTGGCAGAGCTGCTGGAACCCTGCTTCGTGTACCGGAAAGAGTTCTTTGAATCGTACCTGCTGGTACGTATGGATAAGTCTGCCGGTACCGGTATTGTGGTGTATGGCGCTGACTCCTTTGGCATGCGCCAGGAGATGAGCGGCGACAGTCTGCTGCTGCGCCAGAAAGGAGGCGGCTTTCCGCAAACCACCGATATTACGCTGAAGGGTGTGCCCTATAAGTTGTTTAGCTGGTCTTTTTTATTGGACCGTCAGCCGGTAGTGCTGTGCGGTGTGGTGAGGCAGTCTGTTTACCATTCCACCATCCATACCATCCCGTTAAAAGTAGTGTACCCGGTGATCATCCTGCTGCTGCTTACCTTGCTGGCCCTGCCTTTCCTGAAGTTGTATTTTATGGGTCGCCGGGAACCCTTGCGCAACCGGGACTTTACGTTTGGCGCTATTGCCGTAGCCATCGGCGTGGCCATGATCACGCTCATTATTATCCATGTGCTGTTGTTGTACCGGAGCGACCGGGAGATCAACAGCAACCTGAAAAAGTTATCGGAGCAGCTAGAAAGCAGTGTATCGCAGGAGCTGACGCAGGCCGGCCGCCAATTGACTTTTTTTGATCAGGAGTTGTCTTTGAGGGTGGGTAAGGAAAAGGGTATCCTGCCAGGCCTGAAAGTAAAGCATACCAATGGTAAGGACTCCATTTTTATTCCTTGGATGGATAGCGCCAGCGGTACGTCTTATTATTATTTTAACCGGCTGAGCTGGGTAGACGCTACCGGTAAGCAACAATGGAAAGCGCAGATCGATGATCCTGAAACGATCAAATTCATTGATGTGAGTAACCGGCATTATTACCAGGTGTTTAAGGACACCATGCCGGGGCGCGCCGATACGGGCCTGATGGTGATGGAACCGGTGAATAGCTGGACGAGCGGCGACTTTGAGATCAACCTTTCCCAGCGCAGTAAGGTAACCGGCCGGGCAGCGGTGATGAGCACACATTTGTATTCCCTGCAGAATACCATTCTGCCGCCCGGTTATGGCTATTGCCTGATGGACAATGCCGGGTATGTGTACACGCATTCGGACATCCGAAAAGGACTGAAGGAGAATTTCCTGGATGAAACCGGCAGGCTGCGGGCTGTGCAGGAAGCCATGACCAGTCACCAGGATACCGTATTGAACAACCTACTGCTGTACAGTAAACCGCATTCCATTTATATACATCCGCTGCAGAAGCCTCCTTTATTCCTGGTTACTTTTTATGACAAGAGCTTCTTTTTTGCGGTGCACCTGCGTATACTGGTATTTGCCCTGCTGCTGCTGACCCTCTGCGCCACGCTGGTGATAGTGGCCATGGTGCTGCTGTACTGGAAGCCCAACCGGCATGCTGCGTTTGCCCCGGCCGATTATGCGCAATGGATGTTGCCCAAGCGTTCCCTGCTGCCTTACTACAAATCGGGCAGCCTGTTTATGGCCCTGTACCAGTTGCTGATACTGCTTTGGCTGAATGAATACGATGCTTACCTGCTTTTACTGGTCACCTGTCTTACCCCGCTGAATGTATTAAGCGCGCTGGCTACCTTCCGCCTGTATGAGGATACGTACCTGCAGGGAAAGCAGGATATACGGCGAAGCCGGGTGCTGGCGCTGGTATTGTTGCAAGGCACGCTTACCTTACTCTGTGGTATATGCGGCGAAGTTTCCTGGCGGGAGGGCTGGCTGTTTTATGGTTTCCAGGGCACCCTCTTTATCGCCTTACTGTGGATGGTTCATTATGATCAACTTATTAAGACAGATAATTCCTTATTGCGTTGGTGGCAGCAGCGAAAGCAGGCAGCGCAGCAGCATACGGTTGGCCAATGGTATGAAAAGGTCGCCAACTGGACCGTGTGGAAACGGGTACAGTGGCACTACCTCACCTGGCATGCGATCTTTATTTTGCTGCTCACGCAGTGCCTGAGCTCCCTGCCGGCCGCTTTGTTTACCTGGTATGCACAGAATCATGAGATCAGGCAGTCGGTTAAAAAAGGACAGCTATACCTGGCCACTCAACTGGAGCAAAGAAAAAGCGGCATTGAACGCTTTTTAAAAGACCATGATACCACGGTTGCCCGCAATCAGTATGCAGATACGATCGCTTATACCAAGGGCATTTACACCATTTATGGAGATACCGTAATGCGGCCTTCCGTAAATAATACCCGGCATGCGCACCAGGCAGCGCGGTTGTATACCCGGTCGGAAGATTTTTACCTGGAGGCAGTGAACCGGGTTATTCCCAATTATAATGATCCGCTGTTTTACCCGGCGTTGCGCAACGGCTCGTCGGACAAGCGCTGGCACTGGGATAGCTGCTGCCGTGATACCATGGAGCTTACCTGGCATCCGGCGCGGGAAGGATTGTTTGCCCGGGATATGGCTGTCCGTACGGCGCCCTTGCTGATCGTGTCGGACCTGCCCGACCGTTATGTGATGACCAAAAGGCCCCTCCTGGTGCTCCTGTTGTTCGCGCTGGGTATCTTGATCGCTATCGGCCTTGTCAGCTTGATCCGTGCGACCATCTACCGTTTCTTCTCCCTGCGCTTTGTGCATTGGCAGGAGGGCGGGAGCGAACCAAGTATACCGGGCGAACCAGTGATACAACCCGGTCATTTCCTGGAGAAATGTTATGAGACTACCAGGAACCGGGAAGCCATTGACCTGCAGGGAACCGCCTGCCTGGCTGCTTATTTCAAACAGACAAGTACTACTGGTGAAACGATCACCCTTGCAACAGCAGAGGAACAGGAAGCGCTTATTATTAAACAGGTGGCTGACTGCAGGTTGTTCTTTGAGGCGGTGTGGGCTGCCTGTAGTGAAGAAGACAAACTGCTACTGATGAACCTGGCCCAGTATGGTGTACTGAATTATAAAAACACGGAAGGGATCTACCGCCTGATCAGCCATGAGCTGGTAACGGTGTACAATGGCCGCCTGGCCCTGATGAGTCCGGCTTTCCGGTATTATATACTTACCCGGATCGACCAGCCGGAGGAAGTGGAAATGAAGCGGAAAACGATGGCTGGTGGCAGATGGCAACAGATACGTATGCCTTTACTGGTGATCTTCCTGCTGATTGGTATTTTCCTGTTTATTACACAGGAAGAAGCCTTTAAAAGGATAGGGGCGATACTGACCAGTGTTACCGGGGTTCTTTCGTTGCTGATGAAGTTTGCGAGTGATGCGGCGGCGGGGAAGAAGTAAAAACCGCAGCGTCCCCTTTGGGAGACACTGCGGAGAATATAATTATTAATCAATAATTTCCTAAGCTACTGCTTTATTGACCAGTGCGGCCGCTTCGCTGAGGAGGATAGCGGATTGTACTTTGAGGCCGCTTTCTTCGATGAGCTTTTTGGCTTCTTCGGCATTGGTGCCTTGTAAACGTACGATGATAGGCACGCTAATGTTGCCGATGGATTTGTAGGCGTCAATAACACCTTGCGCTACCCGGTCGCAACGAACAATACCACCAAAGATGTTGATGAGGATCGCCTTTACTTTAGGGTCTTTTAAGATGATGCGGAAACCGGCTTCTACGGTAGTGGCATTGGCTGTACCACCTACGTCGAGGAAGTTGGCAGGTTCACCGCCGCTTAATTTGATCATGTCCATGGTAGCCATGGCCAGACCGGCGCCATTTACCATACAACCTACGTTGCCATCCAGCTTTACGAAGTTGAGGTTGAATTTACCGGCTTCTACTTCTGTAGGATCTTCTTCACTGATATCGCGCATGGCTTCGAGGTCGGGATGGCGCATGAGGGAGTTATCGTCCAGGTTCATTTTGCAGTCTACCGCAATGATCTTCTCATCGGCAGTCTTAAACAAGGGGTTGATTTCCAGCATGCTGCAATCCAATCCCACGTATGCATTGTATAAATTGGTAACGAACTTCACGCAATTCTTAAAGGCTTCGCCTTTGAGGCCCAGGTTAAAGGCTATTTTACGCGCCTGGAAACCCTGTAAGCCACCGCCGGGGTGTACCCACTCCTTGAAGATCTTCTCGGGTGTTTTGTGGGCTACTTCTTCAATGTCCATACCGCCTTCGGTGCTGTACATGATCACATTCTGGCCACGGCCACGGTCGAGCAGGATGGATAAGTAGAACTCTTTTACGGGATTGGGGCCGGGATAGTATACGTCCTGGGCTACCAATACTTTGTTGACCAGTTTGCCGGCAGGTCCGGTCTGGATGGTCACCAGGGTGCCACCGAGTATATTGGAAGCGATCTGCTTGATCTCTTCAGCGCTTTTGCCTACGGCTACGCCGCGTTGCTCCGTGCCCTGGACCTTACCCTTACCGCGTCCACCGGCGTGGATCTGGGCTTTTACAACGGCGAAACTATTGCCAAACTGTACTTTGAGGTTCTTGTATGCTTCTTCGGCTGCATCAGCCCTGTCTACCGGAATGCCTTCCTGTACCGGTACATTGTATTTCTTCAGCAGCTCTTTTGCCTGGTATTCGTGGAGATTCATGCAGGAATAATTTTGGGCGAAAGTAAGAAGGAAAGGCCAGAATTTAGAATTCAGCATCCAGAATTCAGAATTGCTGCCGCGCTTTGAATAGCAATACTTTGGCTCACGACGCTTAAATTCTGGCTTCTGGATACTGGCTTCTTGTATTCCTGGATACGGATTCTGGCTTCTGAATTCTTCTATACCTTCATCTTCATGTATAGATTCATTATTTTATTAATATTCATCATCGGTTGCAGGAGCAACCCATTCTATATGTGGGCTTCTTCTTCCATTTCCGCTTTGATAGCTTCCCAATTCTTATGCTTATAGCAGACAGGATCCGGCATTTGATCCGCAACAGTGAAATTAGTGAGACCAATAAAAACATCTTTTATCTCATGCCAGGGATATTTCTTTTGATAAATCGCTAACAAGTCTACCAGACGATGTGTTTCCAGGATTTCAGACAGGTCCCAAAAATCCTTTTTACGGCCTCCACGAGATATAGTATCCAACTTCATTGCCGCAATATCCTCAATGGTTGCTAACCTGATTCCTTGTTCTTCTATCGGCGGATCTAAAAACGGAGCATCCCAATAAAGAATATCCGTCTTTACACTGGTTCTTTCATCATCTCCGATAAATAGGTAAAGTCCCTGATTATTAATTTGATCAGCAGGGCCTGTAATCGCCCCGGTTTCTTCTACATAGGGAAATTGCAGTTTGACTGCCTCCAAAATGTGGTAAAAAGGAATTTCGCCGTAAGGACCATCACAAAACATATCAATATCTACCGACTCCCTGTGTCCCCGGAGCAAACTTAAAGCTGTACCGCCAACTAACCTGAAGTCAGTTAGCACTGGCATGCCCATCAATCTGACTAAAACATTGAATAGTTCGTTGCCTGTGGTTTTGCGGTGAAGCATTTAAAATCACTATTGTGAAGATGAAAAAGCCTGCGGGAGATTACCGCGGCCCGTGGTAGAAGGCGTTCGGAATTAGTAACAATTGAGCGTACCCTGTTTCTTCCATAATAGCGGATGATTTCTCTAATATCATCTAATGTACCTCGCTCCATCGCCCTGATGATTGTAAATTCAGGGTAACGATCGAAGTCGAGCCGCGCCAGATCTATATCCCAAAAGGCACGACGTGACAATGAAGGTTTCGTTATGGAAGAATTAGCTTGCACACTCAAATATACAAAAAAGGCAGATCATATACCTGGCCAATTCTCCGAAGGAATAGGGTGTTTTTAAGGCCAGGGGAGCTGAATTCCGGCTTCTGAATGCTGTATTCTAAACTACCTTTAAAACGTACAATCCCCTCATATGAGACTATTTTTCATTTGTTTGCTCTTTCTCTTCTCCTGCCGGAGCAACCAATACATCACGATTCCGGTACGCCCGGTAAACGGGATGACCGGCACGGTCTTTTACAAACAGGTCATTCCCCTCAGCCGCGAGGAGCGGGAGACCATCACGGTGAAAGAAGTGTTATCGGGCAATATTCCTCCTTTCCTCAAGTATTTTGTGCGGGTGGAAACGGAAATGACCGACTCGCTGGGCATTGCCCACCAGGCGGTTTATTTTGTGGCACCCGATTACCTGTCGGTAGGCAGTCAGGCCGATTTTGCCCGTATCCCCTTAACGCCCATGGCCGCCCAGAAGATTGCCGACGGGCTCAACTGTTTCCTGCCCACCCGCAAGATGGTGAATGCTATTTACCGGCAATCGACCGTGAAGCTGGAACCCATTCCCCTGTACCAGTACCGCGACAGCGCCCTCATCTTCTGGCACCACCACCTGATGATCGAAGGGCAGCGGCAGCAACGCCGGGGGCTGATAGCGGGGATCAAAAAGGATGTGGTGATCTCGGGTAAAGTATCGCGCGATAGCAGGCCCCACCGGGTAGCCATTTATGGCTGGCACCAACCGGACGGGCAGCCCATTCAGCCCCTGTATACCGGGCATGTAGATTGGTATGTGGATTACAGTCACGGCATCCGGCTGGTGTACCGCAGGGTGAAAGTGGATGGCCGCTGGATGGATTATGAGGAGGTGTTGAAGAGCCCGCTGTTGAAGAAGCTCTTGTGTGATGAGGAGGATTGCGACTTCTACCGGTATGAGTATTAGAAGTCCGGCTTTCCGATTATCTTCGCGCACATTATGGCAATTATTCAACAGTTACGCGAGACCACCGATTATATTCAACGACTTTATCCGCATACCCCTGAAGCTGGTATTGTGCTGGGCAGCGGCCTGGGCAATTTTGCCGCTGAGATCAGGATCGAAAAAGAGATCCCTTACAGTGAGCTTCCGCATTTCCCCGTATCTACCGTAGAAGGGCATTCCGGCAAGCTGATCTTTGGTGAGCTGGGTGGCCGGAAGATCGTGGCCATGGCCGGCCGTTTCCATTTTTATGAAGGCTACTCGCCCGAACAGGTCACTTATCCCATCCGGGTGATGAAGCTGCTGGGTATTCAACACCTGTTGATATCCAATGCTGCCGGTGGCGTGAACCCCGCTTTTAAGGTGGGCGACCTGATGCTGATCACGGACCATATCAGTCTGGCCATTGTGAACCCCCTGATCGGCAGGAACCATACCGAACTGGGGCCGCGTTTTCCCGATATGAGCGAGCCTTACTGCAAGGCATTGCAACAAAAAACAAAAGCCATGGCGGCTTCCCTGGGTATTACCCTGCGGGAAGGCGTGTATTTCGGTGTTACCGGTCCGACGTTTGAGACCAGGGCCGAATATAAAATGATCCAGGTACTGGGCGGTGATGCCGTGGGCATGAGTACGGTGCAGGAGGTGATCATTGCCGTGCACATGGGACTACCGGTGGTGGCCATCAGCATTATTACCGACCTGGGCATCCGGGAGGAAGACAATATTATCACCCATGAAGAGGTGCTGGAGGCGGCTGCCAAAGCGGAGCCCAAGCTGTCGGCGATTTTTAAAGGGTTGCTGGCGGGGTTGTAGACTTAGCCGGGAAGGCGGAAAGGCGGGAAGCACCCTTCGACAAAGCCGGAGGCTTTGAAATAGGCGTCACTAGCCGGAGGCTAGCGACTGAAGAGACTGGCAACAGCCAAGAGGATGTTATTAATAGGAAGATTAACTTTTGTATAATTGGCAGGCCGGTATTAATCAGTAATTTGTTCCCCAAATTTTAAGGCATACGTGTTGAGGATTTTTTATATACTTTTTGGAATAGCGCTGTTATCGGCCGGCTTTGTAAGCACTGCATCTGCCCAGCGGGGCGCTATTGACCGGATCAGGGGCATGGGCGGCAACCTGGGCAGCGCCGGCAGCGGTAAAGGCGATAGCGTAACCCACCGTACGGGCCTGGAAGATTCCATTACGATCAATTTCCGCTTTTTGGATTCCACCCGCCTACGCGGTTTTGATTCCACCATTTATGATTTTACCCGGAAGGTGCCTATGCCCTGGTACAACGTGCACCTGGGCAATTTTGGCAGCGCTTCCCGCAGCCTGTTGTTTACGCCCCTTATGCAATCGGGCTGGGACCATGGCTTTCACGCCTATGACAATTACAATTTTACGGCGGCGGAAACTAGGTTCTATAACACTACACGACCTTATACCGAAATGAACTATCTGCTGGGCTCGCGGGCCGAGCAGATGATCAATATCGTGCATACGCAGAATATTGGCCCCCTCTTAAATATAGGCATTCAATACCGGCTGATCAATTCACCCGGTACTTTCCAGAATATGAATGACAACCACAACAGTTACCGCTTCAGTTCCTGGTACCAGTCGAAAAACAAGCGTTACCAGCATTTCGTTATCCTGGTGGGTAATAAGCTACAGGCGGGTGAGAACGGTGGTATTAAAACGGATCAACCTTACCTCGATACAACTGGTTTTGATGAGCGCTTCACCATTCCCACCCAATTGGGCGCCGAGAAGGTGAATAACCGGAATTTCTTTCAAACGGTTATCGGTACGGGCACTTATTTTACCAATGCCACGTACCTGATGCGGCAGCAATATGACCTGGGGCAAAAGGATTCTATTGTGACAGATTCCACCGTGATCCCGCTGTTTTATCCGCGCTTAAGGCTGGAACATACCGTCAGCTACAGTACCTATAAATACCGCTTCCGGGATAATGAAATTGTTGACAGTGCGTATTATAAGGACAACTATGGTCTTGACATGGTGACTCCGCGTGATTCTTTTTTCATCCAGGATTACTGGACCGACCTGACGAATGATTTCTCCATCTACCAGTTTCCCGATGCCAAGAACGCCCAGCAATTTGTAAAGGTGGGCGCTGCTTTTCAAATGCTCAGCGGCAAGTTTGATTCGGGCAGGGTAGCGGTGAAGGAGCATAACTTTTTTGTACATGGCGAATACCGTAACAGGACCCGCAATAAGAAATGGGATATATCGGCCAATGGCCGTTTTTATGTAAACGGGCTGAATGCCGGCGATTATGATGCCTATATCAGTCTGCAGCGGTATATCAGTCAGCAGGTCGGTTACCTGCAGGTAGGTTTCCAGAATACCAACCGTACGCCCTCTTATGTATTTGACCAGGCCAGCAGTTTTTACCTGCCCACTGCGGTGGCGGATACTTTCAATAAGGAGAACATCACCCATATTTTTGCTACGCTCGATCAGCCGCGGTACCGGCTGAAATTGTCGGGCAGCTATTACCTGGTGACCAACCTGACCTATTTCAGCTCCATGCTGCAGCCCAACCAGGAACCTACCTTGTTTAACCTGCTACGCATAACGGCCGAAAAGCAATTCCGCCTGGGCAGGCGCGGCTGGAACTGGAAAACCTGGATCATCCTGCAGCAACGCGCGGGCGACGGGCCGGTGAATGTGCCTTTATTGACCACCCGCAATACGATCGGGTATGATGGTAACCTGGGATTCAAAAACCTGAACATCAGTTTTGGATTGGAAGGCCGGTATTTTACGGCCTATAAGGCGCCGGGTTATTCACCGCTGCTGGGCCAGTATTATTTCCAGGATACTGCCACGATCCAATTAAAGATGCCTGATCTCAGCGCTTACCTGCATTTCCGCATTAAGAGCTTCAATGCGTATGTACGGGCGGAGAATTTAAATACTTTCGATCCTGGCAAGGGCGGATTTTCCAATAATAATATTCCCACGTTTAATTATCCCTATCCCGGCCTGCAGATACGGGTGGGGATCTTTTGGAGCTTTGTGAATTAGAATTAGAATTAGAATACAGAATACAGAATACAGTAGGCGTCCCCTTTATAACCAATATTTATTTTCCAGGTTTTTTAATACCCCATTGCGTTTGGCGCGTTTGGAGCGGCGCAGGAGGTAGGGCATGATGAAGGAGAAGAAACCGGGCAGGCGGGTATCCGTCAGGTCCAGCAATACCGCCAGGTGGTCCATCTTTTTCGGGATGCCTTTTTTATTGGTCTCGCCGTCATCTGCCAGGCCATAGCCAATAGCGATCCCTTTTTCAAAACCGGTGGAGCCCGGCGTCAGCTTAACCTGGAAGCGGATGGGCGTTTTGCCGGCATTGTAAAAGCGGTGCAATTCTTTCACACCTGCGACGGCTGTTTCGCCGGGTTTTAAATGCAATTGTCTTGTTTTGAGCCCAATGCTCAACACCCCTTCCACGGCTGTAAACTCTTCTTCAAAACTCACATGGTAATGTAAGGTATTGCCGCCGCCTGCCTCCAGCTCTACTTCCAGCAGGGTATAAGCGCCATTGGTCTCCCGGCTGCTTTTGAGTAAGGTGACTTTGTCTTTAATAAGCGGGTTTTCAAAAATTCTTCTTTCCATGGCCTGTAAATTGAAGGTTAAAAGTAGGCGCTGTGCCAGGCCGGCCAAAGCGGGCATGGTATAATATGCCGGAAAAGGAAGATGAATTGTTATTATTGAGGTATAACGGTGGGCAGACTGCTTATTGTTATGTACTTTCACGTGCGAAAAATGATCAATATGAAAAACAAACACATTGTATCCGTTACTGTATCATTGTTAGTAGTGCTTCTGTTTACTGCCTGCTCTACCAGTAAGGTAGCTGCACCCGATGGCAGTGGGAATGTAAATCTGAAAGGTACCTGGACCGTTCAGGACGTTAGTTTTGAGGGCATTTCAAAGAATGGTTTTAAGGTGACTGTTTTTGACGATGCGCCTTATAGCTGTTTCATTGGCAGCCAGTGGAACCTGATTGCCAGCGGCAATGGCTCGTATACGATCCCTTCCTCAACGGGTTGTGCGGCCGGGGAAAGGACCATTTTCTGGGGTGTGCAAACGGAGAATGGAACGCCTGTTTTCCTGTTCAAAAAGCTGCCTCCCGGCGCCAAGCCGCAAAAAATCACCGATGGCTTTAAGATGACGGTTAAGTCGGTGACTGCCAATTCTATGGTGTTGCAGGATGATATCTATTTTGAGGGTAAAACGATCTATATCAATTATCATTTCTCCCGGTAAGAACTTAAAGATGTGGTTTTTATGTTAAAGCTGCCTTTCGGGGCAGCTTTGCTTTCTTTTTACAGAACAGGGAGTTATCTTTGCTACAGAGATGAAAAAGGCCATCATTGCGATATTAGCCATTTTGTATGTAACCGTTGCCAGTGGGGTAGTGGTGAATGTACATTATTGCATGGGGCGTATCGCATCCGTGGAATATGGGTATGATGACCACGATGTTTGTAGCAAGTGTGGCATGAGTAGCCAAAAGAAAGGCTGCTGCCATACCGAATACAAACTGATCAAACTGCAGGACGAACACCAACTGGTAAAGGCATCCATTGCCTTCTCCGCCTTGCCTGCGATTGTTCCTGCGCAGCCGCCTCTTTTTCAGCAACCGCTTTCCGGGGCCCATCAATATCTGGCCCTTCAATACCATTCTCCGCCGGACTCCCGGCTTAATAGTGTTTATCTTTCTAATTGCGTTTTCAGAATTTGATAGTAAAACAGGCAAGTGGTAAGTGGCTAGTAGCGAGTAGCCCATATTTACCAATAGCCACTAGCCGTTTACCACTCGCTATTTATGTATACGACTTTTCCGCGCCCCAGGCGCTAATCTATTTTCATTTACTATCAAATAAACAATCATGAAAACGCAACCTATTATTCTCTCTTTTGCTTTAGTAATCTTCTCCGCTTTAACTGCCAGCGCTCAAAAGAAAGCTGATGTCACCCAGAAAAAAGAAACTTTCAAGGTATGGGGTGAATGCGGCATGTGTAAGAAGACGATCGAGAAAGCCGCCAAAGATTCCGGCGCCCTGGCCGCTTCCTGGGATACCGACAGCAAACTGCTGACCGTTACGTACAATACCACCAAGACCAGCAACCAGAAGATACAACAGGGCATTGCTGCCGCCGGTTATGATACCCGCGACCTCACCGCCGATCATACCGCGTATGACAAGCTGCATGAATGCTGCAAGTATGATCGCAAGGCGGCCGCTGCCAACGCAGAGCAAAAACAACCTGCCAGTCATCATTAATCACCTTCAACATTATCAAGATGAAAAAGATGATCCTACTGTTGCTGGTGGTGCTGATGGGCATCACCTCGATGGCGCAATTTAAAAATGCCACGCTGCAGGCGGCAGGACTTACCTGTGCGATGTGTACCAAGGCCATTAATAAGGCGCTGGAGCAGGTGGCTTTTATCCAAAGTGTAAAGGTGGATATCAAAACCTCTTCTTTCCTCCTTGCTTTTAAGGAAGGCGCTACGGTGGATTTTGATGTGATGAAGAAGGCAGTGGAAGATGCCGGCTTTTCGGTAGCCAAATTAAAAGTAACCGGTGTTTTTGATAAGGTGGAGGTGCAAAATGACGCCCATGTGCAGATAGATGGCAAAACTTTTCACTTCCTCAATATCAGCAAGCAAACCCTGCAGGGCGAGAAAGCGATTACGCTGGTGGATAAAGATTTTGTGAGTGCCAAGGAGTATAAGAAGTACAGCGCTGCTACCAGTATGGCTTGTGTGAAGACCGGCCGGGCGCAAAATTGTTGCACCAAAGAAGGCATTGCCGCCGATACCCGCATTTATCATGTAACTATTTAGGAGAAATGAAACAATTTTTTATTGCCTGTTTAATACTATTGGCTACCAGCGTAGCTGCTCATGCGCAACCCAAAAAGGGAGAGAAAGCGCCTGAGATCGCTATTCCTGATGTGGAAGGCAAAACAGTGAAACTATCCGGCCTGAAAGGAAAAGTAGTGCTGATCGATTTCTGGGCTTCCTGGTGCGGTCCCTGCCGCAAGGCGATGCCCGCCCTGCGTAAACTGTATGCGGCGAATAAAAGCAAGGGCTTTGAGATATACGGCATTAGTCTGGATGAACGCAAGGGCGACTGGACAAAAGCGATGGGCGCCGATAAGATCACCTGGATACAGGTGAATGAGCCCGGTGGATGGGAAAGCGCTACGGCCAAAGCCTGGAATATTGAGCACCTGCCTTCTTCCTTTTTACTGGACAAGGAAGGGAAGATCGTAGCGGTGGACCCATCAGAAGCGCAACTGAAAAGTTTACTGTCCTCCTTATTACCTTAAAACCGGTTGCCATGAAACAATTGATCACGATGGCAGGGTTACTGCTGCTGGCAGCAGCCGGTTATGCCCAGGAATTATATGTATATACAGAGCCTGCTTCGAATATGCCGGCCAAATCCATCAGCGCCAAATGGAATACCAAACTGCTGAAGGCTTTGCACAGTGACCGGGTGGAGCAACGCCATACGCCCGAAATCATGTTTGGGCTCAACAAGAACTGGATGGTGCATGTGGCCGGTACTTTTTCGGATATGTATTCTTCGAACGTACGGTGGGAGAGTGTACGGCTGTATGCCAAGTACCGCTTTCTCTCTATCGATGATGTGCACCAGCATTTCAGGATGGCGGCGTTTGGCGAGGCAACCCACAGTGTGAACCCCGCTTATTATGAGGAAGTATCACTGGATGGCGACCAGAGTGGCGTGATGGGCGGTATTATCCTGACGCAATTGTGGCAAAAGCTGGCAGTGTCTTCTACCCTGGGTTTTGCCCAGGTAACGACGAAACGGCCTAAATATATTGAGGACCTGTATCCCTGGCAGGCGTTTAATTATAGTTTATCGGCGGGCTACCTCGTACTGCCCCGGGAGTACACCAGCTATGGGCAAACCAACCTGAATGTGTATGTAGAATTGCTGGGCCAGCAAACGCTCGACCGGAAGCAATATTATGTGGACCTGGCCCCGGCTGTACAGCTCATTTTTAACAGCAATGCCAAGTTAAATATCGGGCACCGTTTTCAGTTGGGCAGCGATATGCACCGTATGGCTGAGAAGAGCTGGCAGGTGAGTTTTGAATATGTATTTCTCAATGCTTTGAAGAAGAAGCGGTCGTAACCTAAGTGCTCTGGCTTGTCGTAGCAAGCCAGAGGCGTGCAAATACCCGTCACCAGCGGGACGCTGGCGACTGTGAGCGGTCGTAGTACAGCTCCTTCAAAATTAAAGACTTAGGCCTCCTGTTGCAGGGAGGCCTTTTTTATTTTCCGCACTTCCGGGTTGTAAGTTTTGCTTATTGCTACTATTATTATTACATTTGACTAAATATAAATTTAGGCTAGTCTAAAATAATAGTTATAGCAAGCAAAAAGTATAGGCATGAAAAAATGGTTTTACGCAGTAATAGGTTGTTGTTTGGTTACCGGGCTCTATGCCCAATCTGGCGGCGTTAGCGGCATCGTACGCGATAAAAGCAATGGGGAGATATTGCCCGGGGCTACGGTAGTAGCAGCCGGGCAAAAAGTGGTAACGGGCAGGGACGGGCGTTTCGTTATTGCCGGTACAGAGGGCCTTACCGGGCCGGTGATCGTGACCATGGTGGGGTATAAAGCAGATACGATCAATCGGTATGATGCCGGCAAAACCCTCGTGGTTCTATTGGAAACAGCGGCCGGCGTACTAACGGATGTGGTGATAACAGGCACCATGAAGGCGGTATCAAAATCATCCAGCCCGGTACCGGTGGAAGTGTATACCCCGCAATTCTTCCGGCGCAATCCCACACCTTCTCTTTTTGATGCCTTGCAGCAGGTGAATGGCGTACGGCCGCAACTGAACTGCAATGTTTGTAATACGGGCGATATTCATATTAACGGATTGGAAGGTCCTTATACGATGGTACTGATAGATGGCATGCCCATTGTGAGCAGCCTTTCTACGGTCTATGGCCTTTCGGGTATTCCCAACTCCCTGGTGGAAAGGATCGAAGTGGTAAAAGGGCCGGCCTCCTCCCTGTATGGTTCGGAAGCCATTGGCGGACTGATCAATGTGATCACGAAGAACCCTGCCAAAGCGCCGCTGGTATCGGTAGATGTATCGTCCACTACCTGGAATGAATACAATGTAGATGCGGCTGTTAAGTACAAGCCTTCCAGGAAGGTGACCGCCTTACTGGGTGTTAATTATTTCAACTTCACCAAACGGTTTGATAAGAATGATGACAACTTCACGGATGTGACCCTGCAGAACCGGATCTCGCTGTTTAATAAGTATAGCTTTCAGCGGAAAGAGAAACGGGCCGCCAATGTAGCCGTGCGTTATGTATATGAGGACCGCTGGGGCGGGGATATGCGCTGGAATAAAAGTTTCCGGGGAGGGGACAGTATTTATGCAGAAAGTATTTATACCTCCCGGCTGGAGCTGATCGGCAATTACCAGTTGCCCGTAAAGGAACCTTTATTGTTCTCTTATTCTTTTAATACCCATACCCAGCGTTCCGTATATGGCACTACGCATTATAACGCTTTGCAGCAGGTGGCTTTCGGGCAACTGACCTGGGACAGATCCCTGAACAGGCACGACCTGCTGGCCGGGGCTGTATTCCGCTATACGTATTATGATGATAATACCCCGGCTACCCATGATGCGGTGAACCACAAGAACGATCCTGAGCGTACCCCCCTGCCGGGTTTCTTTTTGCAGGATGAGATAGCCCTGAATAACCGGCAAAAGTTATTATTGGGGGCCCGGTGGGACTATCACCCGGTGCATGGACATATTTTTACGCCGCGCGCCGCCTGGAAGTTTTCTCCTACGGCCAATGATATTATCAGGCTGAATGCCGGCACCGGCTTCCGGGTGGTGAACCTGTTTACGGAAGACCATGCAGCCCTTACCGGCGCCCGTACGGTGGTGATTGAGGGTGAACTGAAGCCGGAACGCAGTTATAATGTGAACCTGAATTATGTAAAGAAGATCTATGCGGCCAATTTCTGGTTGAACATCGATGCATCGGTATGGTATACCCATTTCACCAACCGCATATTGCCCGATTACCTCAGCAATCCCAATGAAATACGGTACAGTAACCTGAAAGGCTATTCTGTTTCGCAGGGCGCGAGTGTCAATGCGGAATTTGGCTTTACATCCTCGCTGCGGGGACATATTGGCGTCACCCGGCAGGATGTAACGATTGTAGAAAAAGTTGCCGGGAAAAAGGAACGTACCCAACAGTTGCTGACAGAAAAATGGAGTGGCAATTGGTCATTATCTTATACATTCCGTTCAGGTGGTTGGGTGATAGATTATACAGGTAACATCTATGGACCTATGTTGCTGCCCCTGTTATCGGACCTCGATCCGCGTCGTGCTAAATCGCCGGTGTGGAGTATCCAGAATATTCAACTTACCAAGAAGCTCAAAGGAGGTGTAGAAATATATGGTGGTATCAAGAACCTGCTGAACTGGACACCGGCCAGGAATACCCCTTTCCTGATCGCCCGTTCCAATGACCCGTTTGATAAACAGGTGACCTACGATAATAACGGGCAGGTAATAGCCACCCCTGAGAACCCTTATGCACTTACTTTTGATCCCAATTATGTATATGCTCCCAACCAGGGGATGCGGGGATTCCTGGGTGTAAGGTGGACGCTGCAGTAGTTTCGCGTTTCGCGTTTTGGGTTTCGGGTTGCTGCCGCGCTTTGGGATGGCTGATATTTACCGGATGCCAATCTCTTTGCTTCCGTTGCAGATGACTGCAGTGCGATCTGTTACCTATAGTCATGTTGTTGCACTTAAAGAACCCGGAACCCTGAACGCCAAACCCGGAACTGTATTACAGTATTTCAAGATCTGCAAATGAAATAGGCTTGATCAGTACTTCGTACGAAAAACCGGGGATATTGGGGAAGGTAGGGGGATAGCCGCTCATGAGAAAGAGGCGCAGGGATGGGTTTACGTGCAGGAAGCTTTCTACTTTGGTCCAGCCGATACCGTCGGGTAAGTTATTATCAAGAAATAAAATATCTGGTAACACTTCTTCCATTTTGATCAGTCCTTCCTGCAGGGTAGCGGCGCTGTATACGTCATAATTCTTCCGGACAAAATAAGACTTCATTAGTAAACACAGGTCGGACTCGTCATCAATGATCAATATCTTTTTTTTGTTCGTCAACACCAGTTTATTGTGGTTTAACAAGTAACGTAAAATTTGACCGGATAGTGTGTGGATTATTTTCCACGGATTCCGGTGGCCAATGGGCGGCATTCTTTTTACGAACTAAAATATCATTCCATCATCTAAAACTATTTAAAATGACTACAACAACAAAAGTATTCTTAGGTATTGTAGGCGCCGCCGCCGCAGGTGTAGTAATTGGCATGTTGATAGCTCCCGATAAAGGTAGTGAGCTGCGCAAGAAGATCAAGGATAATTGCAGTGACTGGGCCGGTCAACTGTCTGACCTGTTCCATCAGGGTAAAGAGAAGGTCGATGACCTGGCTGCAGAAGCCGGTAACAAATATAGAGGGTAAAGGAAACCCGCAGATAAGTTATAAAAAGACCAGCTATGCGGCAATCAACAGAAGATATAAAATATACTGAAGTGAAAGACCCCAACGTCAGCGATAACCTGGCCGATAATGTTATAGACTTCCTTGAAACTTACTACAAGCTTACCTTAGTGAATATCACTGATAAAGTATCAGGGGTGGCATCATCGGTCGTGGCATTTATGGCCATATTTATTATTGGCATTTTTGTGATCCTCTTTATTGGTCTGGCGCTGGGCGTGTGGCTGGGTCAGTTACTGAACAGTGCTATCGCAGGCTATTTCCTGGTAGCTGGTCTTTTTTTACTGGCCATGTTAATCATATGGGCCTTCCGCAAAAAGCTTACGGCCGGTTTCCGGAATTTTATTATCCGCAAAGTGTATGAATAAACCGATGATCAGAACGTATGATGACCTGCTGCAGGAAAAAGCACGTTTGCGCATTCAACTGGATGCGCAGAAAGCTGAACTGAATGGCAGGATCAGGGACCTCAAAGAGAAATTGGCGCCGGTAGGAAGCATCTTGTCTGCCATAGGTGGCATTACGGCTATGGGAGCCGCCAATCCTGTGCTAAAAACAGGCGTAGGACTTGCGGTGGATATATTCCTGAAAAAGAAATTATTCAAAAATAGCGGCCTTATAACCGGTTTGCTGGGCAGTTTCGTGGTACGGAATGTAGCTACCAAGGTAGTGGGAGGCGCTGTGGGGTTATTGATAGGCAAGCTGGTCAAAAAACTGGCCAGCCGCAAATCGCCTAAATCCCCGGGTCCTGCTACGCAGGAATAGAGGCTGTATTGAACCAGTAACTCCTGATCTCCTGGATCACCCGCACCAGCGCATCAAAGCTTACCGGTTTTACAACGTAGGTGTTGGCGCCCAGTTCATAACAGCGCCTGATCTCATTCTCGTTCTTGGTAGTGGTAAAAATAATGACGGGGATCTTTTTTAATTCAGGGTGTTGCTTGATCTCTTTCAATACTTCGCGCCCATCCTTTTTGGGCATGTTCAGATCGAGCAGGATAAATCCGGGGTACTGGATATCCAACGTCTTTTTCTGCATAATACCCGAGAGGTATTCAATCAGCTCAATCCCATTTTCTACAAATTCCAGGGTGTCGGTAAACCCATTTTCCTCGAATGCCGTCTGTAATAAAAAACGATCATCTGCATCATCTTCAGCGATGAGGATAAATAGTTTCTGCATAGCGTTGGCGATACATTTTACGCAAATGTAGAGAAAGGTGCCCTAAACCCATTACAAACCAATAAATTCCTGATCAAATTTTTATGAATGGGCGGGGCCTTTTCGGAAAATACGGTCCTTCCAGTTTGACAGGCGGCTACCGCTTCACCTGCACCCATACCAGGGTATTCCGGCCTGGCGGTTTCTGTAGAGCTACCGGTTCATTTAGCGATGGCGTGGGGAATGTTTTCCCGGCCCGCAAAGCGGTATGCGGCGGTATGGTTTTTTAGCCTGTTTACTAAGAGATCCTTTGAAAAAAGCAGGGCTCCAGGCCCTGGAATAGGCTGCGGGACCACCAGTCCCTGCCTGTCATGTTTAAACCTAAATTTTTCTTTATGAGCACACAAGATCCAAAAATAAAAAAAGTGAAACCCGATAAAGCCAACAAGCCAGGTGCTACAGAAAAGCCTGGTGAACGGTGGCAGCCTGATCCGCAAAGCCCGAAGAGCAGGGCTTTTGACCAGGGGCTTTCCAACAATTCCAATACACAAACCGGTACGGCCCAAAGTGGTTATGACGAAACGAATCCCAAACAGCCCGGCGGTAAACAACAGCAACAACCTAAGGTAACCAACCAGGAGAATGCTATTACCAATAGCGAAGAGCAGAACAACCCCCAAACACCTCCTATGAAAAGTGGGCTTTAACACCATACCTTTTTTTTCGCGGCGGACGTTGATTTGGTTGTTTTAACCCGGCAGCAAGCACTGCCGGGTTTTTCTTTGTCATGAATTGATGTCAGGCTGAGCTTGTCGAAGCCCCCCTTCGACAAGCTCAGGGTGACATAATAAAAAAAGTACAGTGGGTGTACTGTACTTTTTTATGAAAAAGGTTTAATTGGCTACTCCACATTCTTTGCTTGTCCGGGCATTACTGATACCAGGAACAAAACACTAAAGATGAAGAACAGAATTTTGGCAATAGACGTAAATCCGGCTATAACACCGCCAAATCCGACTAAGCCTGCAATGACAGCAATCAGGAGAAAAATGCCGCTCCATCGTAACATATTCATTTGATTTAATTGTTTACAATGGATCAAACTCCTTCGCTTTGAATATCGGTTCCATAAGAAACAATGGCAGCTTTCTTTTTGCTGGTTCTTCCAGCACTGCTGGTTTATTCAAGGGTGCCGGAAGGGTACTTTGACCCGTTGCTGGTTTATACTTTCTTACTGGTTCAAAACTGGTCTTAATAAACTGCCGGATACGAAGCCGCCTCTGCCTGGTGTGAACAGCGTCTTTCATTCGCATAATAATAGTTGTGTAGGACTATTATCATAAAACTAATGCCCGTTCTTATTAACGTAAAAGGCATAGAAGATGAGTATCCCATTCTACAAATAAATTGCAGCATGTGGCCGATTGATGTTAAACAGTCAATCAATAAAAGAACTACCCGCTAAGGTGTTGTTGAATAAGGCCGGCCGCTTCTTCCAGTATCCAAATGGAAACGGAACTGCCATTTACGAGGAACGTTGCTTTACCATGTTCATCTGCTGTGAGCTTTTCTTGCCGGTTACCGGTGATATCGGTAAATGTTTTATGCGCGAAACGATCTCCCAGTTCCATGACCTTGTTCCCCTCACTTCCGGTGCTTAGTAATACGGCGCAACCGGAAAACGCTTTCTCTTCTATTCCTCTTCTTATCCAGCCAACGGTATTAGGATGGTCAAAATAGTCGTACTCCTCACCATAAGCGAGCAATTGGCGTACCACCATCATTTTATCCAATCCCGGGACCGGCACTATCTCAATAGGGATCTTTTCTTCTCCTTTCTGTATATCATACTTAGCGCCATACAGATGTGGGTAAAAGATACAAGGGAATCCCTTGCCCCTTAATAAGATAAGTGCATACGCCAATGGCTGGAACCAATAGTCGACATACGATTCCAGCGACTGGCCGGGCTGACTGTCATGGTTGTCGACAAAAGTGAAACTACTGTCGGGCAGTTCCTTCAGCACCGTGTTGTCAAAGATGCTGCGAATATCATAATCATTTTTCTTTTGCGCTGCATTGCAAAAGTTAAAATGCAACGGTACGTCATACATCAGTGATTGTTTGCCCAATGCGTTGCAATAATTAATAATAGCGTCTGTTTTAGTACTCCAGTATTCCGCTATACAAAAAAAGTCCTTTTTGAATGTATCTTTCAGGTAATGCAGCCATTCCTGGAAGAAGCGGTAATTGATGTGTTTGACGGCATCCAGGCGAAAGCCATCAATATTGGTTGTCTGGATATACCACTCTCCCCATTTCTTCACTTCTTCCCGTACAAAAGGATTCCTGAAGTCAATGTCGGCGCCCATGAGGTAATCAAAATTGCCCATTTCATCATCCAGCATCTGGTCCCAGTTATCCCCCATATTGTGCTGGATAAGAAAGATCCTTTCGCGGTTATCCATTTGCTCACTAACACCGGTGAAGGAATCCTTGTCCCATATAAAATTGGAATATTTACCTTTCCGGCCGGGGAAAGTAAACTTCGTATGGGCTTCAATTTCTACGATCTTGTCCGACATTTCCTTGCGGTTTTCAATGTTTACCTCCCGTGCTCCCATTTTTTCTGTTTCATCTGCGCCGTGTTTATGGTTCAGTACAATGTCGGCTATAGCCTGTAGCTGGTGTTCATGCAAGGCATTGATACAATCAATATATTGGTCTTTGGTGCCGTGGCGGGTGCGTACCGTGCCTTGCTGGTCAAATTCGCCCAGGTCGAAAAGGTCATACACTGCATAGCCTGGTTCCCAGGTTCCGCGGGCAGATTTATAAGCGGGGGGAAGCCATACATGGGTAATGCCCAGCTTCGCCAACCGGGCGGCCTGCTCTTTACAATGGTTCCAGAGATTCCCATCATCCGGATAATTCCAGTGAAAGAACTGGAACATGGTGGGGTTGTTCATATACTATACTGTGTTTTATTTTCATTAATAAAAGGTGGGCCACCCTTGCAGCCCGGCAAAGCCGCGCTGCAGGGCGACTCACCTTAGTATTTTATCTGCCGGATATACAATCCCCGTTTGCCGCCTGATGGCATCCAGGGTATCCATTACATCCAGGCTGAACCGGTGACAATGCTTGTTGCTATACAGTTTATGTTGCCGCACGCAGCGGTACACTTCTTCTGCTTCATACTGCAACCCGTGGCCTTCCCAGGCACAAGGGTACTGTTGTTCGCCTCCTTCATAACTGGTAACCCGAATGCCGGATGGTTTTTCATTCCAGGGCGTACCGATATGGATGCTGCCTGTTTCGCCATAAATAGTGGCTTTCCGGGCAGTTTCGGTCACCAGCGATGATTCTATAAAAGCATAACTACCGTTATGATAGCTCAGTACGGCTGCACAGGCTTCATCTATTTGTTTATCCGACAAGCGGGCTGTTGCCTGTATGGTGGCAGGTTTGCCCAGCAGGAGATGGGTAAGGAAAACAGGGTAGATGCCCAGGTCGAGCAGGGATCCGCCGCCTAATACCGGGTTGAAGTAGCGGCTTCCGGGATCGTAGGGGGCTTTATAGCTCATATCCGCTTTCACGGAGATGATCTTTCCGATGGTATTGCTTTCTATCAGGGATAGCAGCTTCCCGATACTGGGCAGGAAACGGATCCACATACCTTCCATCAAAAAGGTTTGGTGTTGGGCAGCGGCCTCCACCATTTCTTTTGCCTGGCGGCTATTCATGGCCAAAGGTTTTTCACAGAGTACAGGCATCCTGTGTTGAAGGCAATGAAGGGTTTCCGAATAGTGTAAGGGGTGAGGCGTAGCGATATATACCGCATCAATATGCGCCTGATTGGTAAAGTCATTAATGGCTGAAAAATATTGGGGAGCGTCTTCTTTCCGGGCAAAGGCTGCTGCCTTATCCAGGTTGTGCGAAAGTACAGCACCCACCCGGTGCCGGGCAGTTTTGATAAGGTCCAGGTCGTGCGCAAACTCAGTGGCGATATTGCCGGGACCAATAATACCCCAGGTAAATGTGTCCATCAGTAACAGAAGACAACACTTATACCATTGGTCTTTGTGGATTTTGATCTACAAGCTTAATCAGGTACGGGAAAATACAATTGAAACACGGCGCCTTCTCCTGCAGTGCCCATGGCTACCACATTGCCACCGTGGTTGATCATGATACGCTGTACCATGGGCAAACCGATGCCTTTGCTTTGGTAAAAGCCCGGCTGGGCTTCCAACTTCTGGAAGAGGTAGAACATCTTGTCTACATACTTATTGTCGAAGCCCATGCCGTTATCAGCAATGCTGATCTTGTAATACATCGTGCCGCCGAAAACAGACAGTATCTTATTGCTGATCTTATTGCCGGTAATGGCTTCATGGGTAATGGTGATAACAGGCGCCACCTCCTTACGGGAAAACTTGATGGAGTTATCGATCAACTGTTCAAATAAGATCGCCAGTTGGGAGGGGATCCCTTTAATAACGGGAAGGGTATTGGTGATGATCAGCTTACCCTGTTTGAGCGTCAGTTTCTCATCCATATTTTCCGCTACTTTCAGCAATACATAATTCAGGTCTACCTGCATGAGTGTTTCCTGTGTATTGATAAGGCTCGAATATTTGACCATATCCCGGGTAAGGCCATGCATGTGCCGGGCGGCCGTATCCATTTTGCCCAACAGCATATTCACTTCTTCCGGCAGTTGTTTATAACGGGTGGTTACCTGGTTGGAGAAGGTCTGGATCTTCCGCAGTGGTTCCTGCAGGTGATGGGAGGCAATATTGGTCAATTGTTCCAGTTCGGCATTGGCGCGGTTAAGGCTACCTACCTGTTGTTGTAGTTGTAGCTGGAATTCGAGCCTTTTCCTGAGCTCACGGATAATGAAGAAAAAGGAAATGATGAGGCAGGCCGCGGCAAAAACAAAGGTGGCATACAGGAAATTGGGGGTATTACGCTGGCCGCTTTCCTTCAGCGAATCACGCGCTGTCTTGGTGCGTTCCTCTGTTTCCTGCAATTTATCATACAACTGCCGGTAGTCGGTCATCACTACTTTGGCTTCCAGCAGCCGGTGCGGTAAATTGTCTTCATCTATCTTCAGCGCGGCTTTGGAAATATTCGTCTTCAGTAACCTCAACCGGTCGGCCACCAGGGTCTGCAGCCTGATGAGGTTTACCCGCTGATCGTTGCTGGTAAGAGGCGACTTCCGGAGACGCTCTATAATGCCGGGGATCCTGGTTATTTGATCAAGGGCAGGGGACAGGTACGAGCTGTCGCGGGTAAGCATAAACCCCTGTTCACTGTTAATAGCGTCCTTTAAATAGGAATCCACTTCACTCAGCAGGAACATGGTTTCATAATTGTGTTCTACTTCATTCGATACCTGGGCAGCATCCATTAAGCGTTTGTAAAAAAGCACTGATAATGCGGTGAGTATACCGAAGGACAGAATAAAAAGCGCATAGATATATTGAAACCTGAATTTCATAGACGATGTTCCTCAAATTGTGTAATTTGTTCTACAGTTTGGTGGAGTTGTCAGGCGGGGTAAAGGGGGCAAAAAATTGCCAGGAGACAGTAAAATACAGCATTTACGCAGTTTTTGATCAAAAATTATTTTTTGGAGTAAGGCTTGTAGTATACTACCTACAAATCTTTTCAACATGATCCATCAACACCTTACACAGAAACAGCAGGTGCGCATATTGCCTCAACAGATCCAACTGTTGAACCTATTCCACCTCAACACGCTGGAGCTGGAACATCGTATTGAGCAGGAGATTGAAGAAAATCCTTTGCTGGAGGAGACCAAAAACGATGACAGCGTGGCAAAAGATGAAAAAGAAGCTGTACAGGACTTTGCCGACTGGGAAGAATTTGGTTATGACGATATCCCGGATTACAAGACAGAGTATGCCAATTATTTTTCAGGAGAGGACATTCCGGAGCGCCCGCTGGTGCAAACGGCTGATTTCCGGCAGCAACTGAAGGAGCAGTGCCGCCTGCTCTTATTGGAGGAACAGGAGTTTTCACGCGCCTGTTACATCATTGATTCCCTGAATGAGAACGGTATGCTGGAGCAGGACCTGCCTGGCCTGGCAGAAGACATGTCGTTCAAATACGGCGAGTGGATAGAGGGACCCGCCCTGGAAGGCCTGTTAAAAACGATCCAGAGCCTGGACCCGCCGGGTGTAGGCGCCCGGGATATACGGGAATGCTTATTGTTACAACTGGAGCGGATGAATACGGCAAGGCCCGACGTGGCGGCCGCCCTTAAACTGATCCGGGACCATTATACCGATCTCAAGAACCGCCAACTGGAAAAAGTACGGGAAAGCCTGCGGCTGGATGAAGATGAGTTCAGGATCGTATTGGAACTGGTAGCCTCCCTGCAATTGCAGCCCATTAACACACGCCTGGAAGAGCCGGTAGCCAAGAACTATATTATTCCCGATTTCATTATTACGGTAGAAGGAGACAATATTGAGGTATCACTGGCCCGGCAACGTTCTGCCTCCCTGCACATCAACCATGCCTGGATGGAAACGGTAAAAAGCCAGTGCGCTAAAAAGGATAAAGCGGCGGAGCAATACATGAAGAGCAAGCTGCAGGCGGCAGAATGGTTTGTATCGGCCATACAACAACGGGAGAGTACTATGCTGAAGATCATGAAGACCATCGTAAAATGGCAGTATGAGTTTTTCAAGGAAGGCGATCACCTCTTATTACGGCCCATGATCTTAAAGAACATTGCCCAGGAAATAGGCGTTGATATTTCTACGGTATCACGCATTACCAGTAATAAGTACGCTGCAACGCCTTTTGGTAATATCCTGCTGAAAGACCTGTTTTCAGAAGGTATGCCCAATGTGGAAGGAGAAGTCATCAGTAACCGCATCATCCAGTTTGCGCTGGAAGAAGCGATTGCCGCGGAAGATAAAAAATCACCTTTCACCGACCACCAACTGGTGGTGGTACTGGCCAGGAAAGGCTATAAGATCGCCCGCAGAACAGTGGCCAAATACCGGGAACTATTAAGGATTCCAACCGCCCAGATGCGGGCCCTGTGGCGGTAAACCCTATTGATAACGTTAAAAAAAATCGATTAAACACCACCAACGTTAAACCCATATATATGCCTAAAATATTAGTGATTGATGACGATCGCGATATCTGCTTCCTGATGAATAAGTTTCTTACCAAGCATGGTTATGAGACCCATGAATCTTACACGGCAAAGAAAGCGCTGGAACTGCTGGAGCAAGTAACCGACTTCGACCTGGTATTGTGCGATTACAGGCTGGAAGGGGTGGATGGCAAAACCATGCTACTGAAAATTAAGGAGAAGTATCCTTCCCTGCCGGTGATCATCATTACGGGCTATAACGACCTGAAGACGGCTGTGGACGTTATGAAGATGGGCGCTTATGACTATGTCACCAAACCTTTGTTCCCGGAAGAGATATTGAATACGATACAGGCCGCGCTGAATACCACTGCCACACCGCCGCCTGTCGCCCCCGCTGTACGTAGCTCCGGCAACGGTGTTTCTGCAGTGGATAACCACAATGACAAAAAGAAATCCTTTACGGCCAACGGCGATTACATCTTTGGCACCAGCGCTGTATTCCAGCAGATCATGGACCAGATCATCCTGGTGGGGCCAACGGATTACAGTGTGATCATTTATGGGGAAAGCGGCAGCGGCAAGGAAGCCATTGCCCAGGAGATCCACAAACGCAGCAAGCGCAGTAATTACCCTTTTATCGCTATTGACTGCGGGGCACTTTCCAAAGAACTGGCCGGCAGCGAATTGTTTGGCCATGAAAAGGGGGCATTCACCGGCGCCATCAACCAGAAGGCCGGCAGTTTTGAACTGGCCAATGGCGGCACCATCTTCCTCGATGAAATTGCCAACCTCTCTTACGAGATACAGGTGTCCTTACTGCGGGTGATCCAGGAAAGAAAAATGCGCAGGGTAGGCGGCACCAAAGACATTCCCCTCGACGTACGGATCCTGATTGCCAGTAATGAAAAGCTGTGGGATTCTGCCCAGAAGGGAAAATTCCGGGAAGACCTTTTCCATCGCTTCAATGAGTTTACCATTGAAGTGCCGCCCTTACGGCAGCGCCGGGAAGACATTATGGTATTTGCCCGTCACTTCCTGCATAAAGCCAATGAAAGCCTGCATAAAAGGATCAGGGGTTTTTCGCCCGAAGTGGAAGAGATCTTTAAGAACTATGTATGGCATGGTAACCTGCGCGAGCTCAAGAATGTGGTAAAAAGGGCGGCCCTGCTTACCGATGGTGATTATGTGGAAGACCGCAGTCTGCCATTTGAGATCAGCAATTACCATAAGCTGTTATTTGAGCACAATAATGAAATGGTAGCAGAACCTGTTACCACTGCCCTGCCTGTGCGGGAAACCATGGCTACCGCTCCTGCTGCCAGGAGGCCATTCAGTGAAAACAGCCTCAAGGAGGCTTCTATTGACCTTGAATACGAAATGATCCTGAAAGCACTTAAGGAAACGAATTTCAATAAGAGTAAAGCGGCCCGGTTGCTGAATATAGACCGGAAAACATTGTATAATAAAATTAAGTTGTATCAGGAGTTGAATAACCGCTAAAGCAAAACCATGATCGTTGAAGAAAGCAGCCATATAAGTAAGCTCCAGGAGCTGTTTAATGATACGGAGGAGTTGTTGCAATTTGGTACCTGGCAGTGGGATGTGGCTACCGATAAAATATCCTGGTCCGAAGGCATGTTCCGCATTATGGGATATGACAGAGAAACCGCCCCCCAGTTATCCGATGAATTCTACCTGTCGCATGTGCACCCTTCCGATGCAGAAGAACTGCGGCATATACGTAGCAATGCCATTGCCACGAAAACTCCTTTTGAATACACTTATCGCATTACTACCCATCAGCACCAGCAACGCATCATTAATATTAAAATGAAGTTTGTGCTGGACAATCAGGGAGAAGTGGTGAAAGGGGTAGCTATCAACCGGGATGTAACAGAAAAAACGCAGATGCTGCATGACCTCATGCATTATAAACGTGTTATGGGGCAGAAGGAAGAGTTTCTCAATGTCGGCAACTGGGAGCTGGAACTGGCCACCAATAAAATGACCTGGTCCGACGGTATGTTCCAGTTGCTGGGATATGGGGCACAGGACAAAAAACATGAAATAGACCTGTTTGAATTTTACCGCCTGCACATGCAGCCGGAAGAGGTAAAAAAAGCCAATAATGCCATACAGGAGGTGTTAACCACCGGTGAAACCTATGTGCGGCAGTCTACGCTTATTACCAGGGAGGGGGCGTTGAAATCGGTAGAAGTATTTGGTAAAGTGCTGAAAGACCAGCAGGGTAAGCCGGCTAAAATACTGGGCACGGTAAGGGATGTGACCAGGCTCAAGGAATATGAACAAGAGCTGGAAATAAAAGTACAGGCGCTGAACCGCTCTAACCAGGAGTTGGAAGAGTTTGCTTATGTGGCTTCGCATGACCTGCAGGAGCCCCTGCGTAAGCTGACCACTTTTGGGGAGCGGTTAAAAAATAAGTGTGCCGATCAATTGTCGGAAGAAGGTACCCAATACCTTGGCCGTATGATGGCTTCGGCAGAGAATATGCGCATCCTGATCGATAACCTGCTGGAGTTTTCCAGGGTTACCCGCGCCCAGAACCTTTTTGAACGGAAGGACCTGAATGAGATTGTACAGGAAGTATTGCAGGACCATGACTTTGATGGAGAAGATCCTAAAACGGAGGTACTGGTGCAGGACCTGCCTTCTGTAGAAATGATAGAACCGCAGATCAAACAGCTTTTCAATAACCTGCTCAGTAATGCGTTTAAATTCCGCCGCAAGGATACCGTACCCATGATCAGTATCAAAAGTGAAAGACTGACCAAAACAGAAAAGGATAAGCTCAAGTTGCGCAATGGTAATTTGTATTACAAGATCATGGTGACTGACAACGGTATTGGCTTTGAGGAAACCTACCGGGAAAAGATCTTCCAGTTATTTCAGCGCCTGCATGGCAAAGCAGAATACCCTGGCTCGGGCCTGGGACTGGCCATTTGCCGCAAGATCACCGATAATCATAAGGGGTTGATCATGGCTTCCAGCACACCCGGACATGGCTCTACTTTCTCCATTATCCTGCCTGAGACCCAGGCATTGTAAACTTTATCTGATGTTTATTACCGCCGAGCCGATACGTATTCTGATTGTAGATGATGATGAAGATGACTTCTTTATCACCGACAGCGTTATTAAAGACATTAGCGGCGGCAACTTTATTGTGCACTGGTGTTACAAGTATACTGAAGCGCTGGACCATATTTGCCATAAGCGGTACGACCTTTATTTCATCGATTATTTCCTGGGCGCCAAAACCGGTCTTGACCTGTTGCGGGAAGCGGTGGAACGGGATTGCGAAGCCCCGATGATCCTGCTCACCGGTAAGGGCAATCATGCGTTGGATATAGAAGCCATGCGTGTAGGGGCCGCTGACTACCTTACCAAACCGGAGCTGACCGTTGAAAAGATGGAGCGGTGTATCCGTTATTCCATGGAGAAAGCGCGGTCGCTGAAAGCCTTGCGGGATAATGAGCTTAAATACCGTAATATCTTTGAGCGCTCCAAAGATGCCATCTTCCTGGCAGATACCTCCCTGCAGTTCATTACTGTAAACATGGCCACTTCCAGTCTGCTGGGGTATACGGCAGAAGAGTTATCCAATATGACCTTTTATGATCTGATGCCGGAAGAAAAGGAGGCTGAGTCATTACGGGAATTAATAAAAACCGGGGAAGTGGATGATGTGGAAACCGACCTGCTGAACAAGAACGGGGAAGAACGCACCTGTATTTTTTCCGCCACCATTATTGAACGGCCTGATGGTACGCACTATGTACAGGGCATTTTGCACGATATTACGGGCTTGCGTAAAGCAGAGAAATCGGTACTCATGGCCGAAAAGCTGGCCGCCACCGGCCGGCTGGCCCGCACCCTGGCGCATGAGATCAGGAACCCGCTGACCAATATCCATCTCTCGCTCGATCACCTGCGTACCAGCGATATCTCAGAAGCACAGCTTAATTATTTTGGTATCATTCAGCGCAATGCCAAACGCATCGGCGCCATCATTTCAGAACTGCTGGATACAGCCCGGCCTTCCGATATGATCCTGCAAAATACTTCCCTGCAGGACATACTGGATGAAAGCATCACGGCAGCCATGGACAGGATTGTGCTGAAGAACATCAAACTGCAGATCCGCTACCCGGAGCATATCTTATTTATACCGGCTGATAAAGACAAACTCAAAATTGCCTTTCTCAATATCATCATCAATGCGGTGGAAGCCATGGAGGAGGAGCAAGGCCGGCTGGAAGTGGTCGTGATCAATCATCCCCATGCCTGTGAAGTACGCATTACCGACAACGGAACAGGTATCTCGGAAGAGAACCTGCAACGGCTTTTTGAACCTTATTTTACCTCTAAAAGGAATGGGCTTGGCCTTGGCCTGGCCGCCACGCTCAATATATTGCAGGCGCACCATGCACAGGTAGATGTACATTCTGTCATGGGCGTGGGTACCAGCTTTGTGATCATGTTCAGGCATAAATCCAGGGAGCCTTTCCCGCAAGGCGGGGGCTCTACTGCAGGAGATGCGGCAGAGAAGAAATTGTCATCCTGAGCATAAATAAAAAAATGACCTGGTAGTAATACGCAGGTCATCTTTGCTTTTGAGGATCCTATTGAACCGTCAGAATCCTACGCCAATATAAAAAGTGAAGGCGCTGTTCTTCGAATTTTTGGTGGCCGCTCCGGTAATACCGTCATCGTCGTCACCAATTTCATTCAGGCCATAATTGTACCGGGCGCCGATGGTGAAATGCTGTATATCAATTCCAACACCACCTACCAGGCCATAATCAAACCGTTTGAAATTGTCGGTGTTTAAGTCTGCAATATGATCTACATCGCCGCTTTCGGTATCGAGCCTTTTAATATTGGCAGAGGCGAGGTAAGCCGCATAACCACCTGCCTGAATGTTGAAATTCTTCCCCAGGTTAAATACGGCCAATACGGGCACTTCTACATAATTCAGGTTAAAGCGGTATTCCCCTTCTCCAAAAATATTGTTGTAACGCAGCTTAGCGCCTTTGCTGCTATACAACACTTCGGGTTGAATGGAAAAACCATTGGTGACCGGGAACTTGGCAAACATACCTACGTTTAAACCCACCTTCATGTTCTCATCTTCCACATCATCAACATATAAATTGCTGAGGTTGATGCCTCCTTTGAAACCTATCTTAGGCTGTAAAGTACTCTCTGTGGAAGTTTTTTGTTCCTGGGCCGTGGCTGCTGTTATAAAGCAGATAAGCATGGCCGGCAGGAAGAGTTTACGTAAGCTGCAAATCGTGGTTCTCATTGTTTTCATTTTTAGTACTGTATTTTTTGTTTTCATTGTCTGGTTGCCTGTCATTAATGCGGCTCAGGGATACCTGCTCAATTCATATTCCCCGGTTTTTGCCTTGTGGAATTGCGGTGGTAAAAGGTGTGATTGTGTACCCTTATCTACAGAGGTAATTGAATAGTAGCCGATTATAGCCAGTTGACAGGCATTGCGGGGTAACAATTAATGCTTTCAGGATAAAGCAGGCGATATGGCAGGGCAGGATTTTTATACCTATTTTGATAAAACCATTTACTATGCGTGCAATCTGGAGTGGTTCCATCGGCTTTGGGCTGGTGAACATACCGGTTAAACTATACAGTGCCGTACAGGAAAGTAGTCTTGACCTGGACATGCTGGACAAGAAGGACCAGGCCAATATTAAATTCCAGCGTATTAATGAACGGACCGGTAAAGTAGTGGCCTGGGCCAATATAGTAAAAGCCTATAACCTGGATGGACATTACGTGGTACTTACCGACGACGATTTTCAAAAGGCCATGCCGGAAAAAACGAAGAGCATTGACATCATGGCTTTTGTGGAAGAAGCGGAAATTGATGCCATGCTGTATGAAACACCTTATTACATTGAACCCGATAAATCAGGCGCCCGCGCCTACGCCTTATTATGGAGTGCGCTGCATAAAACAGGCAAGGCAGGGCTGGGCAGTTTTGTACTGCGCAGCAAAGAAAGCCTCTGCCTCATCCGGGCAACAGCAGCCGCGCTTGTAGTACAAAAGATCCGTTTCGAGGAAGAGATCCGGGATATCGGCCCTCTCAATATTCCTAAACTCACCAGCAAGCCTGGTGAGCTGAAAATGGCTTTATCACTGATTGAACAACTGACGGAAAAATTTGATATCTCTGCTTACAAGGATACCTATTCTGATAAGCTCATGAAGCTCATCAGGGCCAAAGCAAAAGGTAAGAAGGTGGCTGCACCGCACATGAAGGTTGTTCATTCAAGGGCCAAAGACCTGATGTCTCAACTCAAAGCCAGCCTGGAAACTAAAAAACGCAGAGCGTCTTAAAAGGCAGCGAGGCATTGAGGCAACGAGGGTTGATTATTGATTACTGATTATTAATTATTCGTTTGTTTCGATAACTGAGCCGCGAAGAAGGTAATAGTTTATTGATATTAAATTAAAGCATGATGGTCGTCAAAGAATCACCAGCGAAGGAAACCCTGGTAAGGATCAACCGCCGTTCCCTGTGCCTTACCAACCTTTCCAAAATATACTTTCCCCAGGAAAAGATCACCAAGGGGGATGTCATCGCCTACTACAATACCATGGCCGATCACATCCTGCCTTACCTGAAAGACCGGCCTTTATCCCTGAAAAGGAATCCCAATGGGATTACCGACAAAGGGTTTTATCACAAAGATGCGGCAGATGAAGGCCCTGCCTGGATAAAATCGTTTGACGAGTATGCGGAATCTTCCCAGAAAGTAGTCAACTACATTGTATGCAATGATAAAGCAACGCTGATCTACCTGGCCAACCTGGGCTGTATTGAAATGAATCCCTGGAACTCTACTGTGCGTACACCAGACAAGCCCACTTACCTGATGATAGATATTGACCCTTCTGAAAAGAACACGTTTGACCAGGTGGTATCTGTAGCCCAGGCGGTGCAGGAAGTGCTGAACAGGGCAGGGGCGGTGAGTTTTTGCAAAACTTCCGGCGCTACGGGATTGCATGTGTATGTGCCGCTCAATGCCCGTTATACCTATGAAGTGGCCAGGGAGTTTGCCCACATTGTGGCCACCCTGGTGCAGGAACAATTGCCTGGCATCACCACGCTGGAAAGGTCTTTGCGCAAGCGTGGTAATAAGATCTACGTTGATTATCTGCAAAATTCCAAAGGGCAAACACTGGCCTCAGCTTATAGCTTACGCCCGGTGCCGGGAGCAACCGTATCGGCCCCTTTAGTATGGAAAGAAGTAAAAAGCGGGCTGCATCCTTCCCAATTTACCATCTATAATATAGAAGAGCGGGTAAAGAAACTGGGCGATGTATTTTACATGGTACTCAGAAATGGCAATAACCTGAAAGGCTGCCTGAAGAACCTGGGATATTGAGCCGGTCCAAAGGACTCCTTCGGAGCAGGCGGCTACCGGTTGAAACTAAAGAGTTGGTTATTGGTGTTCTTTTTCCCTGATAACATATCCCTGATGAGCTGGGCGGCAATCACGCTGAACGTGATGCCATTGCCTCCAAACCCCAGGGCAAACCAGGTATTTGGCCGTTCGGGTATACTGCCTATATAGGGCAACCCATCCCGGGTACTGGCAAAAGTACCTGCCCAGGCAAAATCAGTGCGAAAAGGGATATGCGGGAATAAGCGGCAGAAAGAATGTTCCAGTTGTTTGGATTTTCTGGGCAGGTTGGCGTCGCGCCGGGCGGGATTATAAAAAAGATCGTCCTTGCCACCTACCACAATGCGTTGATCGGGGGATGCACGCATATACAAATAGGGATTGGCGGTTTCCCATATCAACGCATTCTCGTACCAGAACTCGGTGGCGTACAAGGGCTCACTGATAATGGTATAGGTGGAATGCAACCTTTCTATCTTTTTGGGCAGGTATTGCTGGGATTCATAACCGCAGGCGATGATGAGCTGTTTGGCTTCCACCGTATAGCCCCATTCTGTTTGGAGCACTACGCCCTTCCCTTCATAATCAATATTGGTCACCATCGTGTTATCATACACCAGCATGCCTTTATCCTGACCATGTTTCAGCAGGGCATGGGTAAGCTCATACGCTTCTACCAGTCCCCCGTCGGCCGATAACAGGCCGGCCGGTTTATTGAACCCAAATCGTTGCTTAATATCAGGCGCCGATAGCAACTGCAGGTTGAATCCTGCTCGCTTGCGCAGCCCGTATTCCCGTTCCAGGTCTTTCACGCTGTTGTTATAAGAAGCGAACTGGAAGCTGGGCCTCAGTAAAAAAGAAGGTTTGGTGGGTAACTGTTTGCAGATATCATGGAGGTCATAAATGGACTGCCGGCAAAGCAGGTAACTAAGCACGGCATTCTTTTCTCCCACCAATCCGATCAGCTTATGCAGGGGCGTATCAATTTCATATTGTAACAGGGAAGTGCTGGCGGCCGTGCTGCCCATCCCCGCATGCCGGCGATCAATCACTACTGCCTGTATGCCCTTTTGGATCAGGTGCCAGCCTACCAGTGCACCGGTAATGCCTGCGCCGATAATGGCCACATCAGCCTGCAGGTTTTTGCGGAGGGACGGATATACATAGCCCAGCCCATGTCGTAACAATGCATATGGTTTGTCTGACCGGAGATCCATAGTATATGCTAATTTATGTATCGAGGTACGAGGGAGGGATCTCTTTGGCTTCCTGCTTTATTACAAATACGGCAGTTTCCTTTGGCCGGATTCCACTGCCGGCCTCTACCGCATAACATTTAGTGTATTCTGCCCCGAAATACAGGATCAGGGAGGAATAAAACACCCAGAGTAGAATAATCACGATGGTGGCGGCTGCACCATACGTAATACCCACGTTGGATCTGCTGATATAAAAACTGATCAGGAACTTACCGCCCATGAACAGGATGGCTGTAAAGAGGGCGCCCTTCATCACATCATGCCAATGGATAACGGCATCGGGCAACACTTTAAAGATAACAGCAAAGAGCGTGGTGATCACCGCCAGCACGATCAGCAGGTTCAATATATAGAACAGCACAATAATGTCTTCCGAAAATAACCTGGACAGCCGTTCACTCAGCACATCCAGGAGCGTGCTGATCAATAAAGACACCAGCATGACGAACCCCAGACCAACCACGAGGGAAAAGGACAATAGCCGGTTGATGATAAACTTCAGCCATCCTTTTTTCGGTTTTGCTTTTACCGACCAGATGGTGTTGATCGAATCCTGTATCTCTGTAAAAACACCACTGGCGCCAAACAGCAACATTACCACGCCGATAATGATGCCGGTAGTTTTAAACTGGGAATGCTCAATATTCTTGATGATCTCCTGCAACTGGATGGCCGCTTTACTGCCAATAAAGCCACTTACCTGGCCATACACCCTTCCCTGAACGGCCTCGCGGCCATAAAATATACCGGCCAGGGATATAACAATGATCAGTATGGGGCCCATCGAGAAAATGGTATAATACGACAGGGAAGCGCTTAGCTTGAAAGCATTGTCTTCTAAAAAGGCCATACCTGCTTTTTTCAGGATCCTGAAAAATGAACGTATTGAACGCATGCAATACCGGGAGAAATAAGCATGCCCCTGCGCAGACAGGCATGTATACAGGATGAAATACCGGAGAAAGCATCAGCGTGGGGAAAACTATCTACAAACTGGGGTGAAGTGCCTATAGTGCCGGATCAGGCTTGATATTTTTACCTGTTACATTAAAACGTAATAACATGAGAAGCATCTTATATCTTATTGCAGTAATACTGGTTATCGGGTGGATATTGGGATTCTTTGTATATAGCGCTTCTGGCCTTATTCATATCCTGATCATCTTAGCCATCATATCCCTGCTGCTCGGTTTGATCAGGAGTACCTGAGGATAAAAAGGATAACATGGCTCACAACGACCCGATGAGATTGGTTCAGCATCAACAGTGAACCAATCTCATTTTTTTATTCCTGCCCGCAACCAGTACCCAATAACCAGCAACTAACCAGCACCCAGCAACCAGTAACCAGCACCCAACAAAAAAGGCCGGTAGAAACCAGCCCTTGTAAAGTCCAATGTGCCTTATGAAAAACTATTTTTAAACCGGGGTCATCATTTTGTTGTTTTTGTTGTTTGCATATCCCGGTGTCTTTTAATAAGATCATGCGATTCTTTCAGTGATGCTTTCTCTTTGGTGATCAATTGGCGAACGTCTGCATCCATCGTAGCTTCAGATTCCGTCGCTTGCTGGTAAGCTTTCTGGGCTGCATCTTCTCCATACTCACAGGCTGCCAATACGGATTTGCGGTCTTTACCGGAGAAAGTTGCTTTTACGCCCATCCAGGCACGGTAGATCTTGCCAGCGTTGGTGGTGCTCTTCGTATCGGCGCCGCCACCCCTTTTTTGCACTTCCTGTACTAACTCAGCTTTATTTTGCCGGCTTTGATCGGCCATGCGGCGGAACAACGTGCGCAGGTCTGCGTCTATGTCCTTTGTTTCATTCATTGCTTTTTCATAGCCTTCAATGCGGTCATTGTTGATGCGGATCAGGTCATTTAATACTTCAACCAATTCTTCATTATTATGTTGCATAACAATCATTTTAATGGTTTACAGATGAGGTAATATGCAAAAAAACAATACCACTGAACCTGCCCGCTGCGGCGCCTGTTGATTTGTAGAAGGACTTCCTCGATACCCTGGGCGGATGGTTATAAATGATGGCGATAACTCAACATACCCGGCGGCGCAGATGGCATAGATTTTTATAACTATATAGTAAATGCAACTTGCCGGTATGAAAACACTAATCAGTTTAAAAGCAGAAGATCACGCTATCGTCCGTACTTTTTGCGGTTGCTTTTCCGATATGGACCACCTTGAGGAAGAGCTGCATGCTGAAAGCAGGCCCCTTGCAAAACCAGCCATCAACATAGCGGAAACAGCTACCGCTTACCGGTTGGAGCTGGCTTTGCCCGGTTACCGGAAAAGTGATCTTCAGGTGAGTATAGAAAATGATACGCTGATCATCCAGGGCAGAGCTTCCTGTGTACCTGCGCAATATGAAGAAGTACAACGGTTTTACAAAAGAGAATTTGCTGTTGAATCTTTTGCCCGCAGCTTCCTGTTGCCCGAAGATGTGGACAAGGCTTCCGCCTGTTTTGAGGAAGGCATACTATTTATTCACCTTACCAAAGGTGGGGTACGCCGGCTGCCGGTGGAGGGCCCCGCGTACCAGGAAACCATCATTATCAATTAAAAAATGAACTTATGGCCAGGTATTCAGAAGGTGCGGCCAGCTAATTTATTAATCACTATGAACATTGCTTTTATGGAACATGCCGTAAAACTAAACGTTGATGGTCAGAGCCAGTTGGTAAAATTGAACGAAATGGTACATCCGATTCACTGTATGTTCCATGCACGGTTTGAGGACGGGTATGAAAACATCTTCTTTGCCGATGTGGAAAGTGGAAGATGGGTAGAGCAGGATATTGGGTTCACCAGCCTGGCAGATATGATCGGTAAAAAAATAGAAAGCATCTACTACGTTGAATGGGCCAGGAAGGACGTTACCTGGTTTGAGGAGGAAGATGGTGGCAGGCATATTCAATTCGGGTATCATGCCGACAATACGGCCGGGTACCTGGTATATGAGATATTTGCACCCAACCGCCGGTATATGTTTACCCTGGTAAAGTTGCAAACACATGTGTGGCAATTATTTAAAATACCGGGTAGTGGATGGGATTATGATGAAATGTATATCCAGAAAATACCATTTATACTGGATGAGATCATTACCTAACATGAAACGTTCTCTTTCTATATTGATCCTACTGTGTAGCCTGGCAGGATGGGTGTCCTGTGGCGGCGGCGGGCAATCCGATGAGCGGCCTGCCGATTCTCAAATGGTAGCTGAGCATGTGGACCCCAGCACCAAATTCCCGCAACAACTGGTGGAAACAGATACTTTACAAATAGACAGGGCTTTTGTGGACAATGCTATCCAATCTGCCTGGGAAACGATCGCCCTGACCGATCTGGCCGTTCAGAAAGCCACCCATGCCAGCGTGCACGAAATAGCGCAAACCATGGCCCGTTATTACCGGCAATTGTATGCCTCTTTACTGAGGCAAAAGCAGGAGCAGCGGAAGGCGGACAGTGATAGCCTGAAAAAATTTACGGATGGCAGCCGGGAAGCGCTTGAAAAGCTGTCTGGTGCTGCTTTTGACCGGCAATGGATTGAAAAAATGGTGACCCGGAATGAAGCAGCCATCAGCCGCTATGAAGCCGAAGCAGCCGCTGCCAAAAACAAGGATATCAGGAAACTGGCAGATGACGCCCTGCCTGTTATGAAAACGCATCAGCAGCAATTGGAAACATGCAGAACCAAACTTCAATAGCTATTGAAGTTTGAGTAAAAGGACGGCCGGGAGGCCGTCTTTTTTGTGGCATTAAGTTTATAACAGAATAAATAAATAGATTATATGCAACGAGACGGAGCCTGTCAAAGCATATGGCAATCATCCCTGCCCGATTACAAGGCGCGGGCCACTTATATTCCTGTTGGGGTGCAGGATGTGGTAATCGTGGGCGGCGGCATCACAGGGGTGAGCACAGCCTTGCTCTTACAGCAATCGGGTAAGCGATGTGTGCTGGTAGAGGCCAATAACATCGGTTTTGGTACTACCGGTGGTACGACTGCCCACCTGAATACCTTTATGGATTCGTCTTATGCACAGATTACCAGGAATTTTTCTGCAGAAGATGCAACCCTCATGGCCACGGGCGCCAAACAGGCCATCACCCTTATCAAACAACAGATTGAAACCTATGGCATTCATTGCAGCTACAAGGAATTGCCGGGTTACCTGTTCTCTGTCAATGAAAAACAAAGCGCTGAACTGGACGAGATTGTAACGGCTTCCCAAAAAGCCGGTGTGCAAACCGGTTTTGTTACTTCCTCTGTATTGCCCGTGCCTTACCTGAAAGTAGCTTTATTCGATAACCAGGCCCAGTTCAATCCCCTGCAGTACCTCTATGGCCTGGCAAAAGCATTTGAAGACGCCGGCGGCATATTGTTGCAAAACTGCCGCATGTTGCACGCGGACGACAATGAGACCATTGATGTCATTACTACCAAAGGGAATATTAAATGCCGGCAACTCATTTACGCCACCCATATACCACCGGGTGTGAACCTCCTGCATTTCCGTTGCGCTCCTTATCGCAGCTACGCCATTGCGGTGCAGTTAAAGAATGGAGAATACCCCGATGCAGTAGCCTATGATATGAATGATCCCTATCATTACTACCGTACGCAGGAAGTGAACGGCAAACAATACCTTATTGTGGGAGGCGAGGACCATAAAACAGGCCATGAGGAGAATACAGAAGCCTGTTTCCGCAGGCTGGAAAGTCATGTGAGGAGTTTCTTTGAGGTACAGGAAGTAGGCTACAAATGGTCATCGCAGTACTTTGAACCCGTAGACGGACTTCCCTATATTGGCCATTTACCGGGACACCCGGGGAACATCTATGTAGCCACGGGCTTTGGTGGTAATGGTATGATCTATGGCACCCTCTCTGCCATCATCTTGCATGACATGCTGGTGAAAGAAACCAGTCCCTGGGAAGAATTGCTGGACCCCAATCGCATTAAGCCGGTGGCAGGATTTGCCAACTTTGTAAAAGAAGCGGCTGATGTGGTGGGTAAGTTAGCAGGTGGCCTCTTCCCGGAAGGGAAGCTGCATGAACTGGCCGATATTGCATTGGACGAAGCCCGCATAGTAGAATTTGAAGGAAAGAAAATGGGGATTTATAAAGACCCCCTGGGAAAAATATATGCTATTGATCCGGGCTGTACCCATATCAAATGCACCGTGCAATGGAATGGGGCAGAGAAAACCTGGGATTGTCCCTGCCACGGTTCCCGCTTTTCTTATACAGGCGATGTATTGACCGGCCCGGCCCGCAAGAACCTTGCGGTGTATGATATTAAAGTAGGCAAAGCCATTATATAATAAGTGAATGGTGAGTGGTGAGTAAGTTGTCTGTACAGACGTCCACTCACCATTCGCTACTCACCGTACTATTGCCGTTCAGTCTTCAATATTTTCATCAGTTCCGCTAATTGTTGTTCCAGCTTTTCAATCTTCCTGTTCTGCGCTTCAATCAACTGCTGTTGTTCCTGCATGCCTTTCACCAGGGGTACTACAAAGGCATCATAGCTCAGGCTGTAATGGTCTTTATCTGTTTTTGGTTTTATAATTCCGCTGAAATCATATCCGCTATTCATAGCGGCCTGCTCTACTTCCTGGGCCAGGAAACCACTGCGCCGGATCTGGCTGGCTGCCTCATAGGCTGCCTGGGTTTCCGGGGTAATGCCGGTTGCCGGCAGCGCATCAAACCGCTTCACATCAAAATGGTAGCTTACCGGTCGCAACTGCATAATAAAATCAAGTCCTTTTACGTCTTCCTGTATACCAAACTTGAAGCGCATATCGGAAGGAGTGGTAAAGGGCACCTGTCCTTCAATCACCGTAACGGCCGCATTGCCGATACGTACTTTATTGGAGGCATCCACGATAGCGCCATTACCAAGGGCGGTGGCATTGGTGAAAGAAGAGCCTGCTGCCACTCCCGCACGATAACCTACGGCTGTATTATTACTGCCGGTAGTGTTACCGGTAAGGGATTCATAACCCACCGCTACATTACGCGATCCTGTGGAATTCCAGGGTAATGCCCAAAAACCTATGGCTGTATTTTCTTCTCCCGACGTATTGGTTCGCAAAGACACCATGCCAATAGCTGTATTGAAAGAACCATTTTCATTGGCATTCATGGATTCGGTGCCAATGGCTGTATTGTATTGGGCAGAAGTGCTATTGACCAATGCATGCTGGCCTACAGCGGTGTTGTAGGAACCACTGGTATTGTTATGCAGGGCCCAAATGCCAAGGGCGGTATTGTTGGTGCCGTTATAATTATTATACAGTACCTGGTAACCTACGGCTGTATTGGCACTTCCCAGGAAATTATAATGAAGGGCCTGATAGCCAATGCCGGTATTGACATACCCTTTATTGGCCCTCAGCGCTTCAAAGCCATTCGCGGTATTATAAGCGCCTGCCTGGTTTTCATACAAGGCGCGGTAGCCGGTTCCTGTATTTCCCTCACCGCCTTCATTGCTGTATAAAGCCTGGTAACCGATGGCGGTACTGCCATTACTGGCCGTATTGGAATAAAGCGCCTGGTATCCGGTGGCTACATTATCCGATCCGGTGATATTGGAGTATAATGACTGGAAACCACTACTCACATTATGGCTTCCTGATGCATTGTATCCCAAGGCCAAAAAACCGGTTGCCGTATTCTCACTGCCGGTGGTATTGGACCTTAAAGTCATGGCGCCAATGGCCGTATTAAGCATGCCGGTAGTCGTGTTGTTTAATGACTGCCAGCCTATGCCTGTATTATAAGCGCCCGTAGTATTTTCGCGTAATGCGTATCCTCCCACAGCCGTATTGTGCATGCCCCCATTGGAATGCAAGGCTTCTATTCCTACGGCGGTACATTCGCCGCCGCCATTGTACAATGCCCGGTAGCCCATGGCTGTACTGGTGAATCCTCCATGATAAAGCGCTTCATATCCCATAGCTGTATTCGCACTCCCGGTATTGGCGTATAAAGATTTATAACCATTGGCAGTATTACGTTGTCCCTCGCTGTTGAAGCGCAATGACTGATAGCCGGTAGCTGTATTGCCTTCGCCACTGATATCTTCACGCAAGGCCTCGTATCCCAAAGCCGTGCTGCCATTGCCGGTGGTATTCGAATGCAGCGCCTGGTATCCCAACACTACATTTTCAGAGCCTGTAGTATTTTGATAAAGTGACTGGTAGCCGGAAGCAGTATTGCGGTTGCCCGTGGTATTAGTGTAAAGAGATTGATATCCATTCGCCGTATTCATCACCCCTGTAGTATTGGTATACAGCGATGCGGCGCCCAGGGCTGTGTTCCACGTGCCGGTAGTATTCCGGTACAGCGAGATATGACCAATGCCGGTATTGTTATAGCCGCCTGTATTATCATGCAGGGCGTCGCCGCCAATGGCGGTATTGTGAAAACCAGTGAGGTTATGGTATAAGCTGGCCTGGCCCATCGCTGTATTGGCAGCGCCTTCTGTATTGGAGAACAGGGATAGAAAACCAGAGGCTGTATTGGAAAAACCGGTGGTATTGTTCTCCAGCGCCTTATTACCCAGTGCAGTATTGTTACTACCGGTAGTCATGGACTTGCCGGCAATAAGTCCCCAGGCCACATTATTCGTGGCGGGGTGAATGTACCCGGAAGGCAGGTTGTTGACGCGGATGCGCAAAGGCACATTATCAAGGGTACCTAAAAAATTAGCACTATCGGTGCCACTGTTGCCATTTAACAGCCAGGCATCGGTGGCCGCCAATGCTGCTGCTGAAGTGGCCATACTTTGCCATTGCCTACCGGTATGGTACCAGAAGGAGTGGGTAGTGGTATCATATACCAGCAGGCCCTGTGTAGGCGGGATCAGTTTGCGGGCTGCTGAACTCATGCGGGGAATGAGCACCCCTTTATTGCCCGATTTAATATCCAGTATGGCATTGGCGTTGGGCAGTGAACCATCTGCATTGATAGCAAGATTCTGGGCATAGCCCTGCTGCAGCAGCATTAACAAGACGATGGCCATCAAATATTTCTTTTTCATACGATCAGTATATTAGGCTTTATTCTTTAATGATTTTTACAGCACCGGCATCCATGCCTTCAAAAGCCAGGTGATAATTGCCGGCAGCATAGCGTTGTACATTCCATTCAATGGTATTCGTGCCTGCGCTGCACACCACTTTTCTGCGCTCCACTACCTGGCCCGACTGATCAACCAGGAGCAATACAACCTCCTGCTTACTGCTTACAGGTAGCACCACCGTCAGCTTGTCGCGCACAGGATTGGGATATACCTGCACTGTGTTGGTGCTGCTTCCTTTCAATCCTTGCGGCTTGCTGCCGGCCAGCGTGTAGCGATGCAATTGACCAAGCCTATTTTTAGTAAGCCAGTTATAGGAAGTATTGCTATTGTCTTTGCCGCTTACCTTCCAGCCATATCCATCAGAAGAGAAAAGTGTAAGCTCGGCTTCATTGCCGGAAAGCTCTGCATCCAGGTAATGGAACTGCAGGGTGGCATCCAGGTTTTGATTAAAGGCAGGCGCAATATCAAAATACCGTGCCGTAGCGGCAGCTCCGGCAGTGTGCAAAGGCGATTCATGCCCACGGGTGATCAGGGTGGTGCCCAGGTTGGCCGTGCTGGTGATGGATACGCCGATATTGCCCGGGTTGACCCCATTGGGCGATTGCAGTACGGCTGTCCTGGTAACAGTGCCTCCGGGCTTTCCCATGATCCTGCTTTCATTGCTTTCCCCGGTGATATTGCCCGAGTTGCCCAGGTCGAGCGTATAGCGGTCCAGTTGCAGGTTGCCCTTATGCAGGGCAATATTGCCGGTAATCTGTATGTTATTGGTCAATTGAACATCCCGGTGGATAGTGAGCTGATGAAAGGACGTTTTACTGGCGCCGCCAATAGTAACAGGTAGTGCGCTGGTGCTATCGGTAAAGACCACTGTACTGTTGGCGGCTTTAAAATAACCATTGTTACTAAATCCGAGGTTGTGGAATACCAATTGGGGCGAACCGCTGGCTACTATATGGAGCCCCGGTGATACCCTTACCTGTTGCGCGCCGGCGCACAATGCCCCGCATAACAGAAGCAGGAGCAGGCTGTAGCATATTTGTATTGGTCTCATTGTAATAATATTGAATGATTAATTTATTTAGATGTCTTCAACAATTGGATCAGTTCGGCTACCTGTTTTTCTAACTGGGCTATCTTCCTGCCCTGGTCGTTATTGGCAGCTTTTTCTTCCAGCCGGGTGATCTTTGCCTGCAGTTGTTCTATAATAGCCTGCTGTTCCTGCATGCCTTTTACCAGGGGCACTACAAACGCATCATAGCTGAGGCTGTAATGATCGTTACTTGTTTTAGGCGTAATAATGCCGCTAAAATCATATCCGCTGGTCTTCGCCGCTTTTTCTACTTCCTGGGCAATGAACCCGCTGCGGCGGATCTGGCTGGCTTCGTCGTAAGAGGCTTGCATATTGGTGAAAGTGGATTCTCCGTTGCGGGCATCAAATCGTTTTACATCAAACTGGTAGGTCACCGGATGCAGTTGCAGGATAAAATCAAGTCCCTTCACATCATCCTGTACCTTGAACTTAAACCGCCCGTCGGAAGGAGTGGTAAAAGGGACCTGACCTTCAATGACGGTAACGGCTGCATTGCCAATGCGTACTTTGTTGGAAGCATCCACTTTAGCGCCATTGCCGATGGCGGTGGAATTGGAAATAAAAGCAGATAATATGCCTGACTCATACCCGATAGCGGTATTATAACTTCCCAGGCTATTGCCAGAGATGGCCTTTGCGCCAATGGCTGTATTATAATTTCCAAAATTGAATATTAATGTCTGGTAACCATGGCCTGTATTATAATTGCCGAAACTACCGACGCCCATAGAGCTGGCGCCAAAAGCGGAGTTGTATTCACCATTTATATTATTGAAAAGGGCAGATGCACCGGCGGCCGTATTTCCTTTCCCTGTTTCATGCACCATCATGGCATTACTGCCAATGGCTGTATTGGAATCACTGGTATTGTTCGACAGTGTCTGACTGCCAATGGCTACATTATTATTCCCACTGCCTTGTTGCATGGCATAGGCGCCTACGGCTGTATTACTGCCGCCGGTACTATTGGAGTTAAGTGTTTCCCTGCCTATTGCCACATTGCCGGAGCCTGTGGTATTGCTTATTAATGCAGCGAACCCTGCCGCGGTATTACTGCTGCCAAGCGTATTGTTGGTTAAAGAAAACGTACCAGTCGCTGTATTGTAAGAGCCTTGCGTAGTGGCTACCATACTACTGTATCCAACAGCCGTATTGTAATTAGCAAACGTACTGGCCTGCAATGCCATACCGCCCACGGCTGTATTGTTCCCGCCAATGTTTTGCTGCAAGGTATTTGCACCAATGCCGGTATTGTAACTGCCATTGCCATGCTGTAAGGCAAAAAGACCAATGGCAACATTGCCGGCGCCGCCATTGTTCGACATTGCTTCATATCCCATAGCGGTATTGGCAAAACTGCCATTGAGCTGCAATGCCTTGTAGCCATTGGCTGTATTGGATCCCCCCTGTATGTTTTCCTGCAATGCCTGGTAACCCGTAGCGGTATTGCCTTCCCCGGTGGTATTGGCATACAGCGCCTGATAGCCGATGGCAGTGCTGTTATGCCCCGTAGTATTAGAATACAGCGCCTGGTATCCATACACTACATGCTCCGATCCGGTCGTATTCTGGTAAAGCGACTGATAACCGCCGGTTGTATTCCTGGCGCCTGTAGTATTGGTGTAAAGAGAGCCCGCACCAAGAGCTGTATTCCACCTGCCGGTGGTATTGCGGTACAAGGATATATGACCGATACCGGTATTATTATAACCGCCGGTATTATCATGCAGGGCATCACCTCCAATAGCGGTATTGTGAAACCCATTCAGGTTGTTGTACAAACTGGCTTTGCCCACCGCCGTATTGGCTATACCTTCTGTATTGGAAAACAAGGATAGAAAACCGGTGGCCGTATTGGAAAAGCCGGTGGTGGTATTTTCAAGCGACTTATTGCCCAGTGCAGTATTATTAATACCAGTAGTAATGGACTTGCCGGCAACATACCCCCAGGCCACATTATTAGTAGTGGGATGAATATACCCGGAAGGCAGGTTATTCACGCGAATGCGCAGGGGAACATTATCCAGGGTGCCTAAAAAATGGGTGCTGTCGGTACCGCTGTTGCCATTCAACAGCCAGGCATCGGCGGTGGCCAATGCTGCTGCCGATGTGGCAATGCTTTGCCATTGCACACCGGTATGGTACCAGAAGGAGTGGGTAGTGGTATCATACACCAGAAGTCCCTGTGTGGGAGGGATGAGCTTACGGGCTGTGGTGCTCATACGGGGGATCAGTACTCCCTTATTGCCCGATTTAATATCCAGTATGGCATTGGCGTTGGGTAATGAGCCGTCTGCATTGATGGCAAGGTTTTGTGACAGGCCCTGCTGTAACAGCATAAGCCAGATTATCGTGAAGAGGTATACCTTTTTCATTGACCAGTTATTAATTGGTGAGCTAATAATTATTTGGCTGTCTTCAGCAATTGCAGCAGTTCAGCTACCTGTCTTTCCAGTTGTGCTATCTTTTGGTTTTGCACATCATTCTCCTTCTTTTGCTGTTCAATGACCTTTTGTTGTTCCTGTACAGCTTTTACGAGGGGTACTACAAATGCATCATAACTGAGGCTGTAATGTTCCTGTGCTGTTTTGGGTTTTATAATACCGCTGAAGTCATAATCACTGGCAATAGCTGCCTGTTCAACTTCCTGGGCCAGGAAACCACTGCGCCTGATTTGGCTGGCTGCCTCATAAGCTGCCTGGTTTTCCGGGGTAATACTGGCTGTCTGCAGCGCATCAAACCGCTTTACGTCAAAATGGTAGCTTACGGGGCGCAACTGCATAATAAAATCGAGTCCTTTCACATCTTCCCGGATGCCGAACTTGAAACGCATGTCGGATGGGGTGGTAAAGGGCACCTGCCCTTCAATCACGGTAACGGCCGCATTGCCGATGCGTACTTTGTTGGAAGCATTTACAATGGCGCCGGCGCCAATAGCGGTGGCATTGGTGAGTACAGTATTACTGGGTACACCTGCCTGGTAGCCGATTGCCGTATTATAACTACCTGAGCCTTGAAAAACATTGCCGAGCAGGGTTTCGTTACCAACGGCGGTATTGCGATAGCCTGTAGAATTGAACCCTAAAGCCATGAAGCCTACTGCTGTATTTTCACCTCCTGAAGTAGTGCCCCATAGCGCCATGCTACCCATGGCGGTATTAAAGGATCCCGTTGAATTGGTCATTAATGCTTGCCAGCCGGTTCCGGTATTATATTCAGCTTCCGTATTGCCGAATAGGGCGTTAGAGCCAATCGCCGTATTTTTCGAGCCTGTAGTATTATGCTGTATGGCGTCGAAGCCAAGGGCTGTATTCTCGGTGCCTGTGGAATTGAAGTACAGCGACTGGAACCCCATAGCTGTATTGGCATTCCCGGTAATATTTTTTTGTAGCGACGTGTAACCGGTGGCTGTATTGCCAAATCCTTGATTGGTACGTAAGGTCATACTTCCTTGTGCTGTGTTGTACGAGCCTGTCGACGCTTCAGCCATTGATTGATAACCTATGGCAGTGTTGCCTTCACTGACAGTATTTTTATACAAAGCCTGGTAACCGACGGCCGTACTGCTTTTAGCAGTCGTGTTTGAAAACATAGCCCCATATCCAATGGCCACATTTTCCGATCCGGTGGTGTTGGAAAACATAGCCTGATAACCTGAAGCAGTATTCTGTTCTCCGGAAATATTAGACCCCAATGCCTGAGCACCATTGGCTGTATTCTTTTTGCCAATCGTATTATATTGTAAGGCCTGTGCTCCCATAGCTGCGTTGTCACTGCCGAGGGTATTAAACTGCAGGGCGTATATACCAATCCCGGTATTATTTTCTCCCGAAATATTGGCATACAGCGCGCCTCCGCCAAACGCCGTATTATGGTCACCGGTTGTATTGGAATACAAGGCTGTTATCCCGCTGGCTGTATTGGCCTGTCCGGTTGTGTTGGAGAAAAGCGAATAAATGCCGGTGGCTGTATTAAAGTGTCCCCTGTCATTGGAATGCAGGGCATGCAGCCCCAGCGCAGTATTTTGTTGCCCGTCGGTATTGGTCTGCATAGCCCCGGTGCCGATGGCGGTATTGCTGTGGCCTATCGAATTGTTGTAAAGCGCCCGGTAACCGTTGGCGGTATTGTCAACCCCTGTTGTATTGGCCCACAAAGAGAAAGCCCCATGAGCTGTATTGCTGCTACCACTCTCATTGGCCTGTAAAGATTGATGCCCGGTAGCTGTATTATTGCTGCCGGTAGTATTGGCCTGCAAAGACCGGAAGCCGGTGGCAGTGCTGTTATTACCCATCGTATTGGCATACAGTGCCTGGTATCCTGTAGCGGTGCTGCCGCTGCCAGTGGTATTCGAATACAGTGTCTGGTAACCATTGGCCACATTCTCCGATCCGGTGGTATTCTGGTAAAGTGATTGATAACCGCTAGCTGTATTCCTGGCGCCTGTCGTGTTGGTGTACAAAGAACCTGCACCCAGGGCTGCATTCCTGTTGCCGGTAGTATTTCGGTACAGGGATATATGCCCAATGCCGGTATTGTTGTAGCCGCCGGTATTATCATGCAGGGCATCGCCACCAATGGCCGTATTGTGAAACCCATTCAGGTTATTATATAAGCTGGCCTTACCCACGGCAGTATTGGCTGTACCTTCTGTATTGGAAAACAAGGATAGAAAACCGGTGGCCGTATTGGAAAAGCCGGTGGTATTGTTTTCAAGCGACTTATTGCCCAGCGCCGTATTATTAATACCGGTAGTAAGGGATTTGCCGGCAATATATCCCCAGGCCACATTATTCGTGGTAGGGTGAATATACCCGGAAGGCAGGTTATTCACGCGGATACGCAAAGGAACATTGTCCAGGGTTCCTAAAAAGTTGGTGCTGTCGGTGCCGCTGTTGCCATTTAACAGCCAGGCATCGGTGGCAGCCAATGCTGCTGCTGAAGTGGCAATGCTTTGCCATTGCACACCGGTATGGTACCAGAAGGAGTGGGTGGTAGTATCATACACCAGCAGGCCTTGTGTAGGCGGGATCAGTTGGCGGGCTGTGGTGCTCATGCGGGGAATGAGCACCCCTTTATTGCCCGATTTAATATCCAGTATGGCATTCGCGTTGGGCAGCGATCCATCTGCATTAATAGCAAGATTCTGGGCATAGCCCTGCTGTAGCAGCATTAGCCATACTAATGCGCACCCTACAATTTTTTTCATAGACCAGTTTGTTTAGCGTTTGTGATTAGATTTTGATTGCCGATGTGGGTAAGGACCATGCAGTATGGGCATGAAAGTCCTTCATGAGGAAACTGGTTATTTCGGTAAATGCAGTTGTAACAGGGCACAGTGTTGCCCTACGTATACGGGCATATACACAAGCGGGTACCTGAGCAGTCGCGGCAGTAATGAAAATGGGTAGCGGTTTAACGTGCTATATTCAGTGGGTAGGAGATGGTTTGAGGGGAATGGGTAATAAAAGTATCTAATTTTCTTTATAAAGTAAATCGTATAAATACGCTAATTTATAGCGAGTTGTAGAATTTGATTCACGACTTCCGCTTAAATGCCTTTCGTGGCTTTTCGCTTTGCCAGGAATGCTTCAAACGCGGCTAGTGAAAAACTGCTCAGGTTACGGTCGGGTGTAAGGCCTCCTTTCTGTGCGGCCAATACGCCATAACGGCAATCGTCATAACCTTCTATCGAATGCGCATCAGGATCTACAGAGAGCAGTACATTTTTCTCCAGGGCATAATCAATCCAACGCCAGTCAATATCCAGCCTGCGGGGGTGTGCATTCAGCTCTACCACTACCTCTTGTGCGGCACAGGTATCAATAATCGTTTTATGGTCCAGCGGATAGCCGGGACGGCTCAATAACAACCGGCCGGTCATATGCCCCAGGATCGTTGTATAGGGATTTTGAATGGCGTTCATTACACGCATCATGGCTTTATCTTCCGTCATCTTCAGGTTGGAATGTACGGAAGCGATCACCAGGTCGAAGGTGGATAAGATAGCATTGGAGTAATCCAGCGTCCCGTCATTGAGGATATCGCACTCAATACTTTTAAAGATCCTGAACGGGGCCAGCTTTTTATTCAGCTCATCAATATAATAGTGTTGCTCCTTGATCCTTTCTTCCGACAGCCCTTTGGCATAAAAGGCGCTCTTACTGTGGTCGCTGATCACCAGGTATTCATATCCTTTATTAATGGCAGCATTGGCCATTTCCTCGATCGTATTCGAGCCGTCGCTCCAGTCGCTATGGCTGTGAATAATGGCCCTGATGTCTTCCGGTTGTATCAGTGTGCCGGGTGCACGGTTGGCTGCCAGCACAGCCCCCTTTTCGCGCAGGGCAGGAGCTATATAGGGGATATTGGTAGTCGTGAAAATGGCTTCTTCCGAAGTATACGTGGCATTGGTATCCCAACCGGATAATGCCTGCCAGGCCTGGGCGAAGTCTTCACTGCAACTGGTAGTGAACAATACCTTATAGAAAACCTCGTTATTAGCATGATAAAACTTCAGGGGTATATTCTCCTGACCTTTTACCGTCAGTATAGTATCGGCGCTTTCTACCGTACTAAACTGGTTGGCTTCAAAAAAGGATTGCAGGTCCTGTACAGGAACGGTGGTTACCCAGGCCAGTTGGTCAATAATTTCCAGTTGACGGCGGAATGCTCCTGTAATAGCAAAAAGATTACCGGGAAATTGTTCGGCCAGGGTCTTATTCACTGTCAGCGCATACGTTTCTGTGTCTGCATACAGATGGCTGCCCTGGCTGCGCATATAAAACTCAATGGACTCCTGTACATTCTTCTGGGTCTTCTCTCCAAAACCTTTATACAGCATCAGGCGGTTTTCATTGCAGGCATACAACAACTCGCCGATCGTTTCAATACCCATCTCTTTCCAGATCGTGGCAATCTTTTTAGGGCCGATGCCTTTAATACGCAGCATCTCTATAACACCCGGCGGTGTTTTTTCAATATACTCTTCCAGTACCTGCAGCCGGCCATCCTGCTGTACCATTTCCAGGATCTTTTTGCCTACCGAGTCGCCAATACCTTTAATGGAGAACAATTCGGAGGCTGGGGTAGTGGCCAGCGATTGCGGCATCTTTTCAATATTGAAGGCTGCTACGGAGTAAGTCTTGGACTTAAAACTGTTTTCTCCGTGGATGTCCATCAGCTTGGACAGCAGATCAAACTGGTCGGCTATATAGGTATTGTCAATGGTCATGGAACAAAAGTAAACAGAAGTAGGGAAGCTGGGAAAACAGATGTCAGATTACTTGTTCTTCTCATGAAAGCCTTGTGTGGAGCGGCTTTGAGAGGCTTGCAGTCTCGCAGCACTATTTCATTGCTCATTTGTACGCACAAAAAAAGTCCCGGATAAAATCCGGGACTTTGATATGTTCTGCGTTCCAAAGAAGTTATTTCTTTTTTGCAGCTTTCTTAGCAGCTTTCTTTTTTGGAGCGGCTTTTTTTGCAGCTTTCTTAGCGGCTTTTTTCTTAGTTGCCATGTTTTTGTGAATTTAAAATGGTTAGTAAATAAATTTACAACCATAAAAATAGAAACTAATTTGAAACCGCCAAAATTTTTTTACGTTTTGTAAAAAAATTATTATGCAACGGGAACTACGCTGACTACTGTTTTATCGTTCTTCGTCTTCTTGAACTCCACTACACCGTCGTTTAATGCAAACAGTGTGAAGTCTTTTCCTACACCAACATTCTTACCAGGATGGTAAGTAGTACCACGTTGACGAACGATAATGTTGCCGGAAATAGCAGGCTGACCGCCGTAGATCTTAACCCCTAAGCGTTTGCTTTGTGAGTCGCGGCCGTTCTTTACACTACCTTCCCCTTTTTTATGTGCCATGATGAATTAATTTGAAGATTTGAAAATTTGAGTAGCTGAAAAGTCGAAGCAGGAGTTTCAGACCTCTTACCTCAGACTTCCGACTTCGTTATTAAGCGATGTCTGTTACTTTAATTTTTGTGTAATGGGTGCGGTGACCATGTTTCTTACGGAAACCTTTCCTTCTTTTCATTTTAAAGGCAATAACCTTATCGCCTTGTACCTGGCCAACGATTTCCGCCTTAACGGTTGCTTTTACACTGCTGCCAACAGATAACTTTCCATCAGCGCTTACCAGCAATACTTCGGCAAACTCCACCTTGTCTCCGGCATTGCCGTCTACATGCGGAACATATAAAGTTTGGTCCTTCTGAACCTTGAATTGCTGACCGGCTATTTTAACAATTGCTAACATAACTTTCCAAAAATTAGGAGTGCAAAGGTAATAGGTTTATAGCAGATTCCACGGGCTTTTAACTACTTTTTTTAAACATCGCCCGCTTTCCCGGGGAAACGGAGCAAATTTAGGCTTTATAGGCCTGGCGAGCAAGACCTGCCGGATGGGAAGGATTGGACGTATTGTTTGTTATCGAATTGATAATCATAGATTAATATTGCTACAATGACGAAATTGAGTAAAAAGTTATCAAATTAGCCTTAATTTCGTGTGATTGCGCCATAGATAAAACTTATGCAGATTAAATCATTACTGGCAAAACCATTTGCCAACTATGTATACAAGGGTGTCAGGAAAGGGATGGCTACTGCCGTGGAAGACCAGGAGAACATTCTGAAGGAACTGCTGAAAACAGGAAAGATAACCGAGTTTGGCAAAGAACATCAGTTACAGCAGGTTTCCGTATATGAAGAATACCTGCAGGCTGTGCCCATCCGGGATTATGAGCAGTTCAAACCTTATATTGAAAAAATAAAGGAAGGACGCCATAATATATTATGGAAAGGTAAACCCATTTACCTGGCCAAAACATCGGGTACCACCAGCGGGGTAAAGTACATCCCCATCTCCAAAGAGTCTATTTCCAACCACATCAACAGCGCCCGGAATGCCTTGCTTTGTTACATTGCCGAGTCGGGCAATAGTCAGTTCACCAACGGGAAAATGATCTTTCTGTCAGGTTCTCCCGAGCTGGACAGGGTAGGAGGGATACCTACCGGGCGATTGAGCGGTATCGTGAACCACCATGTGCCCAGTTACCTGCGCAGTAACCAGTTGCCTTCCTACGAAACCAATTGCATTGATGACTGGGAAACCAAGCTGGATAAAATTGTAGGGGAGACCCTGGAACAGGATATGACCCTCATCAGTGGCATTCCGCCCTGGATGCAGATGTACTTCGACCGGCTGCATGAAAAGACCGGTAAAAAGATCAAAGACATCTTCCCCAACTTCTCCGTACTGGTGCATGGAGGGGTGAACTTTGAGCCCTATCGTAATAAATTATTTGAAAGCATCGGCCAACAGATCGCTGCTATTGAAACCTTCCCCGCTTCAGAAGGTTTTATGGCTTTCCAGGATTCCCAGAAGGCCGAAGGGCTCCTGCTTAATACCAATAGTGGTATCTTCTTTGAATTCATACCGGCCGGTGAGATCTTCTCCAACAATCCCACCCGCCTTAGTCTGAAAGACGTGAAAGTGGGAGAGAACTATGCCCTTATCATCAACAACAATGCAGGGCTGTGGGGATATAACATCGGTGATACCGTTAAATTTGTTTCCACCAACCCTTACCGGCTGGTAGTTACAGGCCGTATCAAACATTTCATCTCCGCTTTTGGGGAGCATGTCATTGGCGAGGAAGTGGAATACAGCCTTATTAAGGCAGCAGAAGAAGAAGGGGTACACATTACGGAATTTACCGTGGCGCCCATGATCACACAGGGGAAAGGCCAATCCTATCACGAATGGTTCATTGAATTTGAGAACAAGCCGCCTGATATGAACCGCTTTGCCACCAAAGTGGACCATAACCTGCGTAAGAAGAACATCTATTATGATGACCTTATAACCGGTAACATACTAATGCCACTGCACATCCGCACCGTTAAAAAGAATGGCTTCATTGATTACATGAAGTCTATCGGTAAACTGGGCGGACAAAATAAAGTACCCCGGCTGAGCAATGACCGCAAAATTGCTGTTGCGCTGGAAAAATACGTAGAATAAAACAGGTATTAGCCATTAGCTGTTAGCCATTGGCCATTGGCGAAGCGAAAGCGCTAACAGCTAAAGGCTAAAAGCTAACCGCTAACAGCTAAATCCTTCGTATTATTGCTGCTTTCAAAAACCGGTTCATGTCAAAAACTTTCCCTCAAAAACGTATCGCTTTATTCGGGTCCACGGGTTCCATTGGCACCCAGGCGTTGGAAGTGATTGCTTCAAATCCTGATAAATTCACGGCAGAGGTGCTTACGGCCCAAAGCAATGATGAATTGCTGGTAGAGCAGGCCATGCGTTTTAAGCCCAATATCGTGGTCATTGGCGATGAACGCAAATACCCGCATGTGAAGGCTGCCCTGGCCAATACCGATACCAAAGTATTTGCCGGTGAGCAGGCGCTGGAGGAAGTGGCCGCAATGAATGTATACGACGTGATGCTGGCAGCAATTGTAGGATTTGCCGGTCTGCGCCCCACCTTGCGGGCGGTAGAGCAGGGGAAAGCCATTGCGCTGGCCAATAAAGAAACCCTGGTGGTGGCCGGCGACATCGTGATGCAGAAAGCAGTGGAGCACCGCGCCCCCATCATACCGGTAGACTCGGAACACTCCGCCATCTTTCAATGCCTGGTAGGCGAAACCCGCAACCGCATTGAAAAGATCATCCTTACCGCTTCCGGCGGACCTTTCCTTGGCAAAAAGCCTAATTACCTGGTAAATGTTAAACGGGATCATGCCCTGCAGCATCCCAACTGGAATATGGGCGCCAAGATCACCATTGACTCGGCCACCCTCATGAATAAGGGGCTGGAAATGATCGAGGCCCGCTGGCTTTTTAACCTGCAGCCCGATCAGGTATCCGTACTGGTGCACCCGCAGAGCATCATCCATAGCATGGTACAATTTGAAGATGGCAGCATCAAGGCGCAGATGGGATTGCCCGATATGAAACTGCCTATCCAGTATGCGCTGACCTTTCCCCAGCGGATACCCAATGATTTTCCCCGTTACAACTTCCGGAAACCGGCCCAGCTCACCTTTGAGGAACCGGATACCAGGACCTTCCGGAACCTTGTACTGGCTACCGATGCCCTTTTTAAGGGGGGTAACCTGCCCTGTGTGTTGAATGCCGCCAATGAGATAGCCGTTTTCGCTTTCCTGCGTAACCGCATTGGTTTCCTGGACATGACCGACCTCATAGAAAGGACCATGCAACAGGTGCCCTGGATCGAAAAACCCACGCTGGAAGAATATTTTGAGAGCGATGCGGAGGCCCGTAATTTTGCTGCTTCCGTAATTAAGCTCTGATTCCCAGTACCCTTTGCATCATATTCATGCTCTTTTTCCGTTAATAAATGACGAAATTTTGTGAGTGGTATGGATATCCCGTATATTATTGGATATTTGAGGATGTAGATTTCGGACATACTGTGTCCTTCATTCAACAGGTATGTATAATTTTTAAAAATATCAAAGCAGGAAGTCTGTAGTCAGGGAGGTTCCTAAGAACTCAGCGACCCACTCACTACTCACTACTCACTATTCACAATTATGATCACATTCTTAGCCATTGACTGGGCTGTTGTAGGTATCAAAGCATTACAATTAATTCTTTCCCTGTCCATATTGGTGATATTGCATGAAATGGGACACTTTCTGCCCGCCAAATGGTTTAAGTGCCGCGTGGAAAAATTCTACCTCTTCTTCGATCCCTGGTTTTCCCTCTTTAAAAAGAAAATTGGCGAAACCGTCTATGGTATCGGCTGGCTGCCGCTGGGTGGTTATGTAAAGATCAGTGGTATGATCGACGAAAGCATGGACAAGGAGCAAATGAAGCAGCCCGCCCAGCCCTGGGAGTTCCGGAGCAAACCGGCCTGGCAGCGCCTCATCATCATGATTGGCGGGGTAACTGTTAACCTGCTGCTTGGCTTCTTCCTTTTTGCCATGATCCTCTGGATATGGGGCGAGAGCAGGCTGCCCATGACCAACATGAAATATGGGGTGGCAGTAAATCCCATCAGTGAAAAAGCAGGTATCAGGAATGGTGACCAGATCGTAAGTATAGATGGCAAACCCATAACAGATTATTATGACCTCACCCGCAATATCATCCTCGATGAAGCACAGGTAGTACAGGTGCAGCGCGACGGAAAGATGGTGGATGTACCCTTGCCCAAAGGCACCATCCGCAGCCTCATTAAGGGTAAAATTCAATTCATTTCACCACGGGTTTATCCTATTGTAGATACGCTGTTCCCCGGCATTGCCACCTTTACGCAGGATACCCTGCTGAAGGGCGACCATGTACTGACTTTGAACAATACGCCCATTACCTTTTATGACCAGTACCGTACAGAAACCGTGAAATACAAGAGCCAGGAAATAACGCTTACCGTATTAAGGCACAAGGATACCATAACCGTGAAGGCCAAAACAGATTCCCTGGGCAGAATTGGCATGTATGTAGATGCTGAAAAACTGTCGGGCTCCTACAAGCAAAAATTCGACTTCCTGCCTGCTTTCCCGGCCGGCGTAAGCAAGGGATGGGAAAACATGGTCATGAACATAAAGAACTTCAAACTGCTGTTTACCTCCGAAGAAGTAAAGGCCAGTGAGTCACTGGGCAGCTTCCTCAGTATTGGTAACATGTTTGGCTCAAAGTGGGATTGGGAGCTCTTCTGGAGCATGACCGCTTTGCTCAGTGTGGTACTCGCCTTTATGAACATGCTGCCGATACCGGCGCTGGATGGCGGCCACGTACTATTCACTTTATACGAGATCATTACAGGGCGCAAACCCGGCGATAAATTCATGGAGTATGCCCAGATGGTGGGTATGGTGCTCCTGCTGGCGCTCATGGCCTATGCCATCGGGCTCGATTTCTGGCGCTACCTGTTTAAATAAGAACTTTAAGCTTTAAGCTACGATCCCGCAGAAACTTCTGCGGGATCGTTGTTTTTAGGGCCGGGTGCCTATTCATCTATTTGATCACCGGATCATCCACGGTAGTCCCGGACAATTTGATCTGGTATGGCCATTGCTCTTCTGCAGGCGGTGCTGGTTGCGCGTTGGCGGCATTTTGTGACCTTGGCCTGCCCATCGTTACGGGCCAATGCTCCGTCGGCGCTCCGCTCACTACCAGCCACAGGTATTCGGTGTTCTTGGGTACTTTAAAAGTGGCCTTTCCATTGACATCGTTGTACATTTTTCCGTACTCGCGAATACCATCTTTTTTATAAGCTACAAAGCCATAACGCCATCCTGCCTTATCTGTTTTGGTAGTACTATAGCCTGCTGTGCCGGCAATGCCTTTAAAGTCCAGTTTCACTTTAGTGCCGGCCACAGGTACTTTAAGTTTGATACCATTATAGCCATAGTTCTGTGGCGCATGCGTCGCTGCTATTTTGTACCAGCCATCGCCGGCCGCTTCCATTTTAGTAATGTGCTGGTTGGCATATTGACTGGCCACCTTTTCAATCCGTTTCATATCCCAGGTAATGAACCGGCGGCAGGCATCAAATATTTCATCATTGAATTGCTCCTGGTTCAGGTTGGTGATCCGTTTGTAGGTCATCACAGGATCTTCCCCATCCTGTGTGGCGCGACAGAGGTTGCCGAAGAACTCTATCCCGTGTTTGTTCGACCAGTACTCCAGCACGTACGGAGAATGGTACATGTTGGTAGGGTGGAGGAACGCGTAATGCGTTTTTTTCATGAAATCGACCAGGTGGTAGTTTTCAAAGGTCATCCATTCGGGATATACCTGCCATAGCATGTACTGGGCCGACATTTCCATGATAGCGCCGCGCGGGCCGGTCTTATTATCTATACGGGCCAGGAACTGGAAGGAATGTCCCAGCTCATGCGCCAGGGCGCCATAAGGCGCTTTGTTCATTCTTTTGGCGGGCGTCCACAATCCGCCGACCTTGTCCTCTATACCTCCGCCAAAGGCTGTTCCTTCGGTACCACCAATAACATAGAGGATGATCTTGTATTTGTCTGAAATGGACTTGCCCTTTTGTACAAGTTTCAGGTCATTCACATAATAGTTATAGAACCTATCGAGCTCTTTCAATGCTTCCTGTGCATTGAAGCGCTTTGTCACATCCGTATTGGTTGTTGGGTCATCGCCAAATTCTTTGTTCCAGAAGATGGCAATGTTGTCCGACTGCACCATACGCTTATAGCTGTATTCACTTTCGTTGTTGTTGTAATCATTGTTTTCAGGGATACGGTATACTTTCGCCGGTACATACAGCTCTTTCCCTGTAGAGTCTGCTACTACCGGCAAGGGGTGTGTTATACCATTTTCGTTAGTATGCGCAGCCCAAAACATCGGCAGGGCTACTACCATATTTCTGATGTACGTATTCACTATCATGTGGCAGGTGTTTGTTTTACCCGCTTAAAATAGGAAGATTTAAAAGAGCCTGGCCTACCGCTGACCGTTTTGGATAATAAATAAGAAGGAATGGTGAAAAAGTGTATCATCTTACCCAATCCGCCCTACCCGCAATATCCGTAGCGCACCAAACTTCAGCAAGACCTTTTTCCCATGCACCATTTTATAAAACTCAATCCCCATCGCTTGTACTATCACATCACCCTCACCAGCTTTTACCGCATGCTTCAGGTGAATCACGCCGGGTGTTTTCTTGCCCAGCGGCATCAACCTGCTTGCTTCAATATCTTGGGTGCAGCGGTTCTCCGTGAAGTTGATCACCGCCCCGCATGATACCAGGCGGAAATGAGTAGCGTCGGCAGGAAATACCTTCTTCTTTCGGGCAACAAAACCAGGCACTGTTACATATAGAACACCTGTCGTTATATCCATACTGTGCTCAAACCGCACCCGCAAGGCATCATCCAGCGATAGGTCAGGATTAAATTCAAAGCCTTCCAGCAAACCAATATCACCAGCAGCAGCATGACGGAAGCCCATAGGGCTATGCTTATCCCGCTGGCTGGCAGCATACAGCAGCTTATGCATCATGCCATTTAGCTTAGAATGATGTACACCATTAAGCGTGTTACCAAGGCTCCGGCGAAGTAAAGTGGCATCCCTGATCGCTGTTTTAAATTCGTTGGCATGGCGGCGCGTACCGGCAAAGCGATCACTCGTCAGCACTTGTTCCCGCGTGGGGCCTGGCTTTTCACCAGCCACCATCCCGTCCTGAGTTTGGCGGAATGTCACACCACCGATCGTTCCGCGGATCTTGAATAGACTAATGACTTTTGCCATAAAAACCGATTTAATAGTTAATAAACGTTAATGCATTTCCCTCCTTGCCTTGTAGCCTCAATTCCTTGCTGCCTTTACCTAAACTTACAGCAACCAACATCATCTTTCCAAATCACCTGTTCATAAATGATCACTTTTGAAAAAAATGATAATTTTTCATAAGTCTAAGATGACTCAATTTGGTTTTTGCCAGGAGAAAAGCCACTTGGCGACTAGAGAAAAAATAGCAGAAAAATGGTTTTCCATGAACAGCGAAAAATCACTATTCATGAAATAATGCAGGGATAGGGACAAGTGAAAGCAACGCTCCGGTAACGCTTAAGATACGCTATAGATACTCCATAGATAACCTTAAGATACCTTTACTGATACCTGGTATGCACATAAGCCGCAGGTAAACTGGTAATAAGGGAATAGTAAGACAATAGTAAGAGAACAGGGCTCAAATCAGGGCGGGAAGCGGAAAACCGTTCGTAGGCAGTTGAACGGTTGCTGGCCGGAGAGGCGCAAAAAGGAGATATAAACAAACCACCATTCATATAAATTAAAGATACCCAAAATATCTATGAATGGGTCAATCTGGCCACAAAAAAAGAACCCCCGATAAGAATAACGGGGGGTTAACCAAAACTAACTGCTATGAGAAAACTCTATAAAACTTACTAAGTACTTTAAGTGCGTTTGCTTGATGACACAAAGTAAGGCTATCTCTCCCCGTTCCGGAAACGGTTTTGGACGAATTGCCTGTTTTAGTTAGTAAAGTGTGGTAAATGGGCGATGGATGGAGGAAACAGCAAACCCTAATACCCACTTAGTGGTATTTTCAAAGGGGATATAACCGGATGGTTGATCTCTGGACAGAGGGATAAAAAGCCCGTCGCCAGTTCGTATCTTGCGTCCTGCAAAACATGGACGAAATATTCAGCATATCAGTAGTTACAGAAAACGATATACCAGCCGTAACGCAGGTGGTGAACAGTGCTTACCAGGGAGAGCCGGGCAGCAGAAGCTGGACATCCGAAAGTCACCTGGTAGCAGGGCAGCGGACCACCGAAAATATTTTGCGGGATCTCATTGCACAGCCACCGGTCACTATGTTGAAATATACTAATGAGCAGGGGGAGGTGCTGGGCTGCGTTCTACTTGAACAAAAAGACGGTACCTTATACCTGGGTATGTTGTCTGTTTCTCCGCAGGCACAGGCTTTAGGCATTGGCAGCAAGCTATTACAACAAGGCGAAGCCTTTGCCCGGGAGCACCAGTACCATTCTGTCACCATCACCGTGATCAACCTGCGGCATGAACTCATTGACTGGTACCGGCGCAAAGGTTTTGTACCCACCGGCAAACTGGAACCTTTCTCCAACAAATCCTCCGCCGCCCGGGCCGACTTTTCCTTTATGGAAATGAAGAAGGAGCTGCTGTAAGCACGAATAAAAAAGCCACTCGCCGCAACCCTCTCAGTGCAGGTAGATTACTTCAATGCCTTTTTACCTCGTAACCTCTTTACCTTCTCTCGATATCGCGCGCCGTGTAGGAACCGGAGCTTTTGTAATTATCCACAGGGCTGATTGTTAGTTGTTTATATTCTGCTTTTGAGGCTGGGGGTAGGTAACGTATATTTGACGGATTGGCAAAATTGGGAGGTTTCCACATGTTTTCGGTAAGGTTCATTAGTAGCAGTAACAATTTTTGTAACCTACACTTACACAGCATGACAAGAAAAGATGCCGAAATACAGCTCAATCACCTTTTTGGCTTTTCACAATTCCACGATTTGCAGTGGACAGTGATCCAACAACTATTAGCTGGAAAAAAAGTGCTTTTCATTGAAAAAACTGGTTTTGGAAAATCCCTATGCTACCAATTTCCGGCTACGCAATTACAAGGTATTACCATCGTGTTTTCTCCGTTAATTGCCCTAATGCGTGACCAGGTGCGCAGCATGCACCAAAAAGGGATCAGGGCAGCAGCTATTAATTCTAATCAAACCGACGAAGAAAATGATGCCATAATAGAGCAGGCACGAAATAATGAACTTGATATTCTGTATATAGCGCCCGAAAGAATGGAAAATGCTGAATGGATTGGCGCTGCTCATAACATGAAAATTGCTATGGTTGTCATTGATGAAGCACATTGCATTTCCATGTGGGGCCAAAGCTTTCGTCCCAATTACAGGAGAATTGTAAACCTGGTGAACCTATTACCCAAAAATTTTCCTGTTTTAGCTACTACCGCTACAGCCACTGTGCGGGTACAGGATGATATTGTAGAGCAAGTGGGGGCTGGTTTGATTCCTATTCGCGGTCAGTTACTCCGTTCGAATATCAGCTTGTCGGTAATAACGGTGCAAAGCGAGGATGAAAAATTTTATTGGTTGGCGGAGAACTTTGCCAAACTGTCCGGTACAGGTATCATTTATACGGGTACACAGGCCAATACAGACATTTATGCCAATTGGCTGCAATTTCTTGGCTTTAATTCAACTGCTTATAGCGGTCGACTGGATGCAGAAACCCGTAAACGGGTAGAAGAAGCCTTCATTTCCAATCAATATGATGCAGTTGTTTCAACCAATGCGCTGGGCATGGGGATTGACAAGCCTGATATCCGCTTTATTATCCATACACAAGTGCCTCAATCGCCCATACACTACTACCAGGAAATAGGCAGGGCAGGTAGGGATGGGCAGCCTGCGGAGGCAATTCTCTTGTATCATCCTTCTGCTGATCTGGCCTTGCCCCGGAATTTTATTGAAGGGACTAAACCAGCTATTGAAAAATATCAATTGGTAATAGACACTACCAAAGTGTCACTAAAAGGGCGTAACCAGATCATAAAAGATACTAATCTTAAACAAAAACAGGTAGAGATAATATTGGCAGACCTTGTTGATCAGAAGATCCTGCATGAGATGCAAAATGGGAGTAAAAAATATGCCTATAATCCTGAGGCGCCCGTATTCGATCCTGCTGGATTTGAGCTTTTAAGAGTTGCCCAGCAAAAGGAATTGGAACAAATGGTAGCTTATATTGGTATAGACTCATGTAGAATGCATTACTTGTGTGATTATTTGGGTGATAAGTTGGAAAACTCCTGTGGCATTTGTGATAACGATAAAGGAGAAAAGAGAATAATAACAGAAACAACGAAATTAAAAGAGCAGTTACAGGAATTCAGGGAAACCTTTTTTCCTGTGCTGGACGTAGAAGCGAAGAAAAGCAACATTATAAATGGTGTCGCTGCATCTTATTATGGCGTTTCAAACGTGGGGGCGGCCCTGCATCATTCAAAATATGATGGAGGGGGTGATTTTCCGGACTGGTTAGTAAAGCTAACTTTAAAAGCTTTCAGAAAACATTACGGAAAAGAAACCTTCGACTTAATTCTATATGTACCACCTACTGAATCGGGCGATCTCGTTAAAAACTTTGCCGGGAAAATAGGTAGTGTTTTAAAAATATCGGTGTCGCATAAGCTTGTTAAGACCAGCCCTACCGATCCACAAAAAAGATTTGAAAGTGGTATTTCGAAAAAAGACAATGTTCATGGTAAATTTGCTTATGTAGATCCTGCGGAAATAGCCGGCAAAAAGATCTTATTGATAGATGATATTTTCGACAGCGGCTATACTGTCAAAGAAATAGGACAATACCTGACTAATAAAGGAGCGTCTGTTATTGCTCCTTTGGTCATTGCAAGAACTGTAGGAGGTGATATTTAAATAAAGACAGATGAAAAGTTTGATAGATAATACGTATTGGATAGCCGTGGCTCATTTACCAAGGTGGCCAACAGAACGGATTAATCGTTTTATTATCCAGGTAGTGCATGAACACAAAATGACCTGGGCTGATTTTTTTGAACTGGATAGTAAAGTGTGGAAAGAGACATTTGGCTTTTCGGATAAAGAAATAAATGATGTAGAAGTGGCAAGAAATGACCTGCCACGACTTGCTTTTATTGCAGAACAATTGGACAGCGAAGGTTTTCAGGTTATTCCAGTCAACTCCCCGGATTACCCAACCGTGCTAAAAGACAATCTAAAAGTAAAAAGCAGCCCGCCTGTTATATACATAAAGGGCAGAAAAGGGTTGTTGCAGGAAGAAGCAGTAGCCATAGTAGGAGCCCGTAAATCTGGAAACCTGGCTCTGGAATTTACAGATCATGTGGCTAAAAAGACTGTGCAGGAACATAAAGTAGTGGTGAGTGGCTTTGCAAAAGGGGTGGATAAACAGGCTTTGGATAGTTCCATAAAGTATAATGGCAAAAGCATCATAGTGCTGCCTCAGGGTATTTTAACATTTCAAGCAGGGTTTAAAAAGTATTATCAACCAATTATTAATGGCGATGTATTAGTACTGAGTACCTTTTTCCCAAAAGCGGGCTGGGAAGTAGGACTTGCCATGGCGAGAAATGTATACATCTATGGCCTTGCAAAGGAAATTTATGTAGCAGAATCTGATAATAAAGGCGGTACCTGGGAAGGAGCTATAGATGGGTTAAAAAGGAAAAGGAGAATTTATGTAAGAATGCCTAAACAAAATGAAAAAAATGCCAATAAGGTTTTGATTGATATGGGAGGCATTCCGGTAGATATGAATGGGGAAATAGCGAATACAAAAAATCCCTTACAATATTCTATAAGGGATCAGGAACTGAATATTGTAAACGAGCCGGCTGGTATTTATGAAGTGGCTGACAAAAGTAAAAACATTGAACGTGAAATATTGGACTTATTGAAAAAAGGCAGCTTTAGTGCCAAGGAAATTATGCTCACCTTAAAATTGGATTGGGAAGGAAAAAAACTCAGCAACTTTCTGAAAAGTAATCCAAATGTTAAAAGTCTGGGTGGTAAACCTGCGCGTTTTTGCATCAGCGATTCAACAGCTCCTTCATTATTTGGCTAAAATTGATAGCGAATGACCTGGACCTTATTAAATAATAATATTAAACACAAACCCCAGCTAAGGTAGAAGAGGCTGTAATAACAAAAAAGGCAGCTCATAACGAACTGCCTTTTTTATTAGTTACCAGATACTCCTGAAACTACTAATAGTTAATTTTTTAATCGTGGTATTACCGGGCGATTGAATCCGGATATGCTTAAATGGCTCAGTCGGAAAGAACGTTTCCGTCATAACCGTTAAGCCACCATCTGCAAATAGTTCAAGGGAGCTGACATCTATGATCAGGGAACAATCCAGCTTGCCCGATGAGGTTAAGCGTGGCGCTACATGCCTTCCTGCAAAGTCTTTGTGAAAATCTGTCTTTCCCGATTTAGTCCGGTCAATAAAATACTGTTGTTGTTGTTCATCATACCCAATCACCACCTCTTCCCCTGCATCATTGGAAAGTAGGATCGAAAAACCCCTGAGCTGTTCCAGGTTCAGGTCAACACGGGCAGGCAAGGACACCTTTCCTGTTTTGGCAACTACATCAAAGGAGTTTTTTACGGGTATATTTTGAAGCGTGACCGGTTTCGACCGGATTTTATTGAGCTCCGCAACCGGCTCAGAAGCCACATACATTTCCTTACCTATCCGCTTTAGCTTTAATTCACGGGGAATGGTCATGGCATTTCGCCAGGTTTCGGTGGGCACCACATTAGCATATTGCCAGTTACTCATCCAGCCTAAAAACACTTTCCGGTTGCCCGTATTCGCCCAGCTAATACCAGCATATTCATCAGGCCCATAATCCAGCCACTTGGTAGTTGTATCAAAAGGCGTAAACTGCTTGCCGTCAAAAGCTCCCAGGAAATATTGGGTAGCAGAACCGCCATTGGGACCGCCGGGATTCAGGTTGACGATCAATACCCAAACCTGCTTTCCATGATCATTCAAGGTAAATAAGTCAGGACATTCCCATACGCCGCCATGGGCGCCCAGCTCTTTTCCAAACTCGCTTTCTTTGGTCCAGTTCTTCAGATCAGGAGAAGAATAAAAGGTGATATGGTCTTTGGTGGCCAATGTCATAACCCACTTTTTTTGTGGCTCATACCACATTACCTTGGGATCGCGGAAGTCGGTGATGCCGGGATTCTTCAATACCGGGTTACCGGCATACTTTGTCCAGGTTTTGCCATTATCAAGACTATAGGCAATACTTTGATGCTGGAAATTGTTCCTGCCTTCCTTTTCCCCTTTGGGATCGTGATGCGTAAAGATGGCTACCAATGGGACCTGCCCGTTTTTACCAAAACCCGATGTGTTGTTTTTGTCCACTACCGCACTGCCGGAAAAAATATAGCCCAGGCTATCGGGATACAGGGCAATAGGCTGTTCCTGCCAGTGGACCAGATCGGTACTGGTAGCATGTCCCCAGTGCATGGGCCCCCAGATAGTACTACCAGGATAATACTGGAAGAACAGGTGATAAATTCCGTTATGATACACCATTCCATTGGGATCATTGGTCCATTTTTCTTTAGGCGAGAAATGGACCTGTGGACGGTGCTTTTCACGATACAACTGTTGAGCATTGGAAGACTTTGCCAATACAGCGGATATAAAGATGGCTGCTACAAGAACCGATTTCTTTTTATTCATAAAACAAGTTTTTTTGAATGAAGGCAACAAGGTAGTTACCTCGTTGCCTCTGTGCCTTTATGCCTTGTTGCCTTTTCAATAACGCGGGTTTTGCGTATACAGCCCTTTGGTAAAGGTAATTTCAGATTGCGGGATCGGTAAATATTCATCCCTGCCGGCTGTAAATACGGCGGTGGATAAAAAAGTCCGCCTGTTCTTTTCAACCGCTATATAATTATTTAAAACCTGCGCGGCAATGCCCCATCTTACCAGGTCAAAAAATCGTTGTCCTTCGGTGGCAAATTCGAGTCGCCTTTCCCACTGCAAGGCAGTACGCGCGTAAGCCTGTGTCCAACCGGCGGCAGGATAAGGTTGAACGTTATAGTTGGAAGCAAAAGTGCCATCCAACTTCTTCAGCTTGCCAGTACTGGCTGCTGCCCTGGTCCTGATCTGGTTAATAAGTGGCAGGGCCTTATCTGGCTGCCCCAGCTCAATATAGGCTTCTGCCTGCATCAACAACACGTCATCATACCGCAGGATATCATAATTCTTGGCAACGCCCATAAAAGGACCGTTTTTGAAATAAGAGGAGCTGGTGGCCAGTTGCTGGTTACGCATCGTATGAAAATTGCCATACACACCGGGATCGCGTACCCAGCTATTGCTGAACAACTTGGTGTTATCATACTTGTACACATGTCCATCGATGCCTACGGTATGATCCAGCCGCACATCAACAGTAGCGGTGCTTAAATTGGCATTGCTGTTGTTGAACGTAGTAAAATTAGGGAGGCCGTTGGCATCGGTCGTATGGGCATTCACCAGGTTTTGGCTGGCAGCATGAAAGCCACAGCATCCATACTGGGGAGCGCCATGCGGATAATTTAAGCCATCCTCATAATTCAGCCTGCCGGCAGTGGTGCCATCGTTGATCGTAAACTGGATGGCAAACAGGGATTCCCGTCCGTTCTCTGTTTCAGGTAGAAAATTATCAGCAATATCAGCGCTTAAGGCATACTTTCCTGATGCAATAACAGACTGGCATAAAGCCACTACTTCCTGCAATCGTGTTTGATTAATATTGATCACCTGGTGGGTGGCATCCTGTTCATACGCCTGGAATAACCGCAGTTTGGCCAGGTAAGCCTGGGCGGCAAACTTATTCGGCCGGCCGATTTCCGTTTGTGTTTCCGGCAGGTTAGCCACGGCAAACTCCAGGTCGGCAGCAATCTTATTCCAGGATTCTTCCCAGGAAAGGCCATTCGACACCTTTAAAATGTCGTCTGAAGAAGCAGTCTCATCGAATAGAGGAATATTCTTGTACAGGATCTTCATGGTGAAATAGCTATGTGCCCTTAAAAACTTCAGTTCTGCCAGCCTGGATTTCTTTTGCGGGAAGTCGGCCTCTGACAAATTATTCACTGCACGCAGCGCTACATTGGCCCTGGAAACAGACTTAAACAAATTCTTCCAGGTACGGGAAACAAAAGCGTCCATAGTAGGGGTTACCAGGTTATAATGTTCCATGGCGTCTATTTCTCCCACATCACCGGTACCGCCGCCGCCTTTGTACGAATCGTCCGATCTTACACTGCCATAGGCCCACATACTGTATATCGGGCCGATCATATCGCCATTACCGATGGCGGCATAGGCAGCCGTCACCAGGCCCTCAACTGCAGTAGGGGAGGTCAGTGCGTCGGACGACAATACGCCGGTGGGTGTGTATTCTAATTGTCTTTTACAGGAGCCGTACAGCAATAGGCCTGAAACAATCAAAGCCGGTATATATATCTTTTTCATGTTGAATCTCATTTGATGATGAATTAAAAGGAGGCATTAATACCGAAGGTGAAAGTTTTCGGTACCGGAATGGGATCGAGGTCAATCCTTTCAGGATCGGGACTCTGATAGCTTTTGCTTTTAAACCAGAACAGGTTCTCGGCCATAGCATAAAAGCGTAACCCGGTAAAGATGGTTTTGGGTTTCATACTATACCCAAGCTGGATGTTACGCATCTTGAAATAAGAAGTGCTCACCATAAAATAATCCGAGGTGCGGCCTTCATTATTATTGTCTTTAAGCGTTAGGGCAGGTACGCTGGTATTGGTATGTTGAGGTGTCCAGCCGTTGAATACGCCAGGGCCTACATTTTCCCTGCTTTTCATCAGGTTATTGAAAACGGTATACACATCAAACCCTTCTCTGCCGGCTACACCGGAACCGAAAACAGACAGGTCGAACTTTTTATAAGTCAGGTCAATGCGTATACCATATTCAATGTCCGGAAGCGTGGTGCCTATCCAGGTCCTGTCAAGATCATTAATAACGCCATCGGTGTTGATGTCTGCATAACGGATCCTTCCGGGGCCTGCACCTATTTGTGTCGGAGCTTTATTGACTTCTTCCTGCGACTGAAAGAGGCCCATTGTTTTATAACCGAAAATATCAAACTGCGAATGGCCGATGATTGTGTTCACCAGATTGCCGGGGTAGGCGGGACGAACACTTTCGGGCAGTTCGGTTATCTTATCCCTGAAATGGGCAAAATTCAGTTTTACATCATAGCCCAGATCGCCCTTCTTTTCACCCTGGTAGCCTATGACCAGTTCCCATCCTTTATTGGTCTTGGAAGCGCCATTCACGGCTTTGGATTGACCTTCTCCCAACGCGGAAGCCACCGGTGGCGTGATCAGTATACCGGTGGTTTTCCGGGAGAAATAATCGAACGACCCATATATCCTGTTTTTATACAGCGTGAAATCAATACCTGCATTGATCTCATCGGTTGTCTCCCATTTAAGGTCCGGGTTGGCGGCCTGCGTTTGCACGAATCCTGAAGGTAAGGTGCCGGTATTAGCGCCCGACAAGGAGTAAGCTGTACCGATATTCATATACTGTTCCCAAAAGCCGCCCACCAATTGACTCAGCGCTGTACCATACCTGGTATCAAAGAGCCCAAAACGGGCCAGGTCGCCAATTTGCTGGTTCCCTACGCGGCCAATGCCGGCTCTTAATTTTAACTCAGAGAGAAAGTCCTGGGTCTGCATAAAACTTTCTTTGTCTACTCTCCAGCCTATAGAAGCTGCCGGGAAAACGCCAAAGCGGTTATTAGCCCCGAAACGGGAAGAGCCATCCCGGCGAAGGGTAACAGCAGCTAAATACTTGTCTGAAAAATTATAATCAATACGTCCAAACAGGGAGAACAGGCGATTACCGGTTGACCCACCCGATACATACGTATTACCGGTTCCTGCACTTAAAGTAAAATAGTCTTCTGTTTGAATGGCAAAGCCTTCTTTCTTGGTATTCTGAAAAGTAAGGTCCGTTCTGATATATTCAGTGCCTGCCAGGAACTTTAAACTATGTTCAGTATTGATATTCCAGCTATACCGTACGGTGTTGGAGAAAGTATAACTCAGGTACTTGTTCTGATCTAAAGTAAGGCTATTGGTAGTTCTGTTAAAAGCGCCTTCCCTGAATGTTGGCAGAATGGTTTTGTTCAGGTACGTAGCATAATCTGCACCAAGCGTTGATTTGAAAAACAGGTTTTTGACCGGCTGAATTTCAACGAACACACTGCCAAAGGAAGTGAGCCGGTTGGCATTATCCCACCTGGACAAATACTGCATGTGCAAAGGATTATTTCGGTCGGAGTAACCGCCTCCGGAGGCACCTGCAAACGTGGTACCGTCTTTTTGATATACAGGAATAGTAGGCGCCAAAGTAACTGCCAGGAAAGTAGTGGAGGCGCCACCGATATCCCGCGTAGTGAGTGTTTCATTGGAGTTGGCCACCCGTATATTCATGCCAAACGTAGCTTTATTGTCAAAAGCCCTCGTGATAGCATTGATACTACCACTCATGCGCTCGTACCCGGTATACCGCAACATACCGGTATTCTTAATATAACCCACATTGATTTCGAGCGATGAGTTTTTGTTGCCGGCAGAAGCGGTTAAACTGCTGTTGGTCACAAGCCCCGTTTTATACATTACGTCCTGCCAGTCGGTATTGCCGGCAGGCGTATTGGGATCGCCGCCTACTAAGGGCTTAACGGTTACGCTGTTTAAAACAGGGTTATCAAAATCATTGTTCCAGTTGAAATCATAGATCTCGCCATAGGCAGCAGCAGGGTCCTGCCTGTCGTTTACAGAAGCCTGCCATAAAGCCCTTCCCCTGTCCACCGCATTTAGCATCTTAAACCTGACCGGTTTCTCTGTCTGGGCCGAAAGGCTGGAATTAAACTGGATATTTACTTTCCCATTCGTATTACCCCCGTTTTTGGTCGTAACGATAATAACGCCGTTGGAGGCGCGGGAGCCATACACAGAAGCAGCGGAAGCATCTTTTAATACCTGCACCGAAGCGATCACCGCCGGGTCCAGGTTTTGAAATACCTCCGGTCTTGTGGTGGGTATCCCATCTATGACATACAGTGGATCATTAACGCCCAGCGTATTGGAGCCCCTGATCAGTATCCGGGAATTGCTGCCATTGGGAGAACCGCCATTCCTTTCAATATACAAACCGGCCACCCGCCCCTGCAGCGCCTGCATAGCGTTACCGGAGCTATTATTCTTTACGGGCGCCAGGTCTACCACGGCAACAGCGCCGGTCAGGTCTTTTTTCCGTTGTGATTGGTAGCCGATCACCACAAACTGTTCCAGTTCCTTCTCCGCTTCTTCTACTTCAACCGTTACGGGTTGCATAGCGCTGGTAACTTTCATGGTCACGGGTTTCATGCCCACATAAGTGATACTGAGCACATCGCCTGGAGCTGCTGCGATGGAAAACTTACCGGCCGCATCGGTCACTGCCTGTTTATGATTGGCTGAAACAGTGGCCCCTGCAAGGGGCGCCCGGTTGGTTTTATGCACCACCACACCGGTAATTGTTTTTTCCTGGGCAAGGACCATTACAGAAAACAGCAGTCCTGTAATAGCCATCAGCAATCGTTGCATAGTGTTAATTTTGGTTTTGGAAAGTGTTAGATAATAAAGAATGTCATACCTGCGTCTTCGAAAATTGGCTAAGTGTTGCGATCTCCCGGGTGTCATAATCAGGGCAGGCGCCGGGATAAGAAGCAATAAGGGCCCCCATCGCGCACGCGTAATCGAGCATTTCGGCAGGCGGGGCCCTGTCAATCAATTGGGAAAGAAAGGCTGCCAGGAAGGCGTCTCCGCTACCCACGGTGTCCGCCACTTGTACCTTATATCCTGCATGCTCATAAAAATCCCCGTTTAAACACAGTACTGCGCCATCTCCTCCCATGGTTACCACGATCGTGTTGATCAGGAAGCGTTCCTGTATCAGCTTTATCTTACCGGTTACAGTAGGTACAGGTGAATACCAGCCTGCTATCAATTCCAGTTCAGCCAGGTTCAGTTTTAATACATCTGTCTTTTGAAGTAACTGTTCAATGATGGGACGATTGAAATGTGGAGGACGCAAATTAATATCCAGCACTTTGGTAGTAGTGGTAGCCGATTCAAGCAGAGAGAACAAGGTATTCTTTGAGGCAGGACTCCTGCAAATTAAACTGCCAAACACCAGGTAATCTGTCTGCTGCATCAGGGCTGTATAAGAATCATCCCACGTAATAAAATCCCAGGCCGATGGGTATACGATATCATAAGCCATTTCGTGATGACCATTAGACCGGGCATACACCAGGCCGGTAGGATGTATGGGATCTATACTGAAATGATCAGTGCCAATGCCCCATTTTGAGAAAATATCCAACAGTTCCCTGCCATGGCTGTCGGCCCCTACTTTTGTGATCACTGAAATAGCCCGGTTTAACTTATGCAAATGGTAGGCTACATTCATAGGCGCTCCGCCTGGCAAAGCACCCGCAGGCAGAATATCCCAAAGGACCTCGCCATAACAAACGATCCGTTTGCCTGAAGTTGGTATACGCATACAAGCAATGGTTTTGATGAAGAATAATTAATGCAGTACCAGCGAGCGTTCTATCTGCTCCAGTGATTTACCTTTCGTTTCGGGCATCACCTTCCAGACAAAAACCAGTTGCAACACCATCATAATACTGAAGAATAAAAAGGTATTGCCGCCTCCCAGTTTTTCGGCCAGCATAGGAAAGGAAAAAGCAATGAGCGCAGCCATTACCCAATGGGTAAAACTTCCCAGCGTTTGGCCTTTTGCCCTCACCTGGTTGGGAAATATTTCAGCGATGAATACCCAAATAACAGCGCCCTGGCTGAAAGCAAAAAAGGCGATATACACCAGCAGGTAAATCGTAACTGCCCATCCACTGAAATTATTGGAGTAAAAAGCCTGTGCAACCAGCCCCAGTGTGGCGATCAATCCTATAGAACCAATCAGCATCAGCGTTTTTCTGCCTATCCTGTCTATAAAATTGATGGCGATAAGCGTAAAAATAAAATTGACAGCGCCGATACCCACTGTCGACAACAGGGAAGAAGTTCTCCCCAGGCCTGTCATTTCAAAAATGCGGGGGGCATAATAAATAATCGCATTGATGCCGGATACCTGGTTAAAAACTGCAAAAGCCACCGCCAGGAAAACAGGGAACCTGTATTTGCGGGAGAGCAACTGGCTGGCATTAGGGGAAGCGTTTTCCGGCGACTTATTGTTTATTATATTTTCTAACTCTGTTTCATAACCATCCGGGTTCACTATTTTTAGAATAGTGCTGGCCTCATCCAGTTTTCCTTTCTTCAGGATCAGCCATCTTGGACTTTCAGGTACCAGTTGCAGCAGGATCAGGAACAGTAATGAGGGGAAAGCCTGTACCCCCAGCATCCATCGCCAGGCGGTTTCTCCATCCTCCCCGATCAGGTAATTGGAGAAATAAGACAACAAAATGCCAAACACTACATTGAACTGGAATAGGGCAACTAGGCGGCCTCTTTTGGCAGCAGGGGCAATTTCTGAAATATAAACCGGCGCCGTTACGGAGGAAGCGCCCACACCCAGGCCACCCAGCAGCCGGAACAGTAAAAAGAAATGCCAGTCGGTGGCAAAAGCAGTGCCGAGGGAAGAAACCAGGTACAGGGCGGCAATGATCATTAAAGTGTTTCTTCTTCCCAGCCTGTCGGAAGGAATGCTGCCCGTTAAAGAACCAATAATAGTACCTATTAAAGCAATAGAAACAGTGAGGCCATGTTCGACAGGGTTTAAGGACCAGTATGCCTGGATGGACTGTTCTGCGCCGGAGATCACAGCCGTATCAAATCCAAATAAGAAGCCACCCAGGGCAACGACGATACTCCACAGGAATACTTTTCGCTGATTCATACAACAAGCAATTTTTTGTAAACATATCGTACCGGTCCCCGGAACGGGTAGTGATCCTGTTTCAAAAAATTGTAAGGCGTAAGAAATAACTGGTTATGTGCAATGGGTTGCTATTCAATCATAAGTACATATCTGTAAATTTGTATGGCGGGGCGGCTTTTAGAATTTGTAACCCGCTTTTTAGAAACTGTATCATGGAAGTGCTGCCGCACTGTGCAAAAAATACCAACCGGAATTTCATTGAGTTATATTTATGACAGAAGGAGATGATTTTCTTTACCTTGTATTGCCTGTCTATATAATATGGTACGATCATTAACGAAACGCTTGCTTCTTACACGACTGCCCGGCCCTTGTATTGCCCCATTGTTGGTTTCGGGCCTATTATTGCTGTTGCTTTTACCAGCCTGTACCGGCCAGAAGAAACAGGCCGCTTATACCATCGGGTTTTCGCAATGTATTGAATCGGATGCCTGGCGCAGGACCATGCTGGAAGGCATGAAAAAGGAGCTGGCTTTCCATCCGGGTGTACAGTTTATTTACCGGCAGGCAAACGGCAATAGTCAGCAACAGGAAGCGCAGGTGAAGGAATTACTGCAAAAGCATATTGACCTGCTCATCATCTCTCCCAATGAAGCAGCGCCGCTAACGCCGGTAGTGGAGGAGGCCTTCCGCAAGGGAATACCGGTCATTGTGGTCGACAGGAAAATAGCCACACCTTTATATACGGCCTATGTAGGCGGCGACAACTATGAGATCGGCAAAATGGCCGGCCAGTATGCCGTGAATTTGCTTAACGGCAAAGGAAAGATCATCGAAATAACTGGGTTGCCCAAATCATCACCTGCCATAGAACGGCGCCAGGGTTTTGCGGATGCGATCAAAAACTATCCCGGTCTGCAGATCATACGGCAGGTAAACGGGGAGTGGCTGCAGCAAACGGCCCAACAGGAACTTGCCAAAATAGCGCCGCAATACCCGGATGTAAATCTGGTCTTTGCGCACAATGATATGATGTCGCTGGGGACTTACGAAGTATATAAAAACAGCGGGCTGACAAAGCCCTATATCATTGGCGTGGATGGTTTGCCGGCTACGGGGATGAAATTTGTGGCGGGCAAAATGACCACCGCTACCATGTTATATCCCACCGGTGGCGAAGAAGCCATCAGGATAGCCATGAAAATCCTTAATAAGGAGAACGTTGCTAAGGAAAACCTCCTGCAGACCACGGTTATTGATTCTACCAATGTGCGCATCATGCAACTGCAGGCAGCCAAAACGGCCAGCCAGCAACAGCAGATAGAGCGGCAGCAATCCATGTTAAAAGAACAACAAAGGATCTATAACAACCAGCGCACCCTGGTTTACATCCTGGTACTGTCTCTGATCTTGTCGCTTATTCTAGGCGGATTGGCTTTCTATTCTTTACGGGAAAACAGGAAGATCAGTAAAAAACTGCAGGCGCAAAACCAGGAGATCCTCGACCACCAGGCGCAACTGGTAGCCATGTCGGAAAAAGCCAAAGCGGCCAATGAAGCCAAGGTCAACTTCTTTACCAACATATCACACGAATTCAGAACACCTTTAACACTTATACTTGGGCCAATGGAAGAATTACTGGCCAACAGTAAAAACAGCTATCATACCAACCAAACCCTTGGTTTAATACAGAAGAACGTTATACGGCTGTTGCGGCTGGTGAACCAACTGATGGATTTCAGGAAAATAGAAGTGGACAAAATGAAACTAAGGGCCGCTGAAACCGACCTGATCACTTTTACAGCCGAGATCATACAATCGTACAAAAGCATTGCACAAAAAAGGAATATCGACCTTCGCCTCATCACCAAAGAAAGACAACTGCTGGTATGGATGGATATAACCATGCTGGATAAAGTGATTTTTAATCTGTTGTCCAATGCATTCAAGTTTACCAAAGACAATGGATACGTACACATTTACATCAGTAAAAATGAGCCCGGCAGCCAGGCGATCATGAAAATTGAAGACAATGGGGTAGGCATGTCGAAAGATGCCATTGACCATGCTTTTGATGTATTTTACCAGGGCGAATATGAAAACTACAAAGGATCGGGTCTGGGCCTGGCCTTATCCAAAGAACTCATCGGATTACATAAAGGCACCATTACCGTATCGAGTGAAAAATGGAAGGGCACCAGGTTTGAAATAAGTCTGCCTTTGGGCAATGCCCATCTTGAAAAAGACGAAATGACGGAGTCTGTGCAGGAATCCAGCCAGGCAGTTTTATATGAGCACGAAAAAATATATACCGCTGATCTTAAAACTGAAACCTCTATAAAAACTGAAACAGAAGAATCACCGGCTGAAAAAACACATACGGTATTAATTATAGAAGACAATGCAGACCTACGGCAATTCCTGGTGAACAAATTAAGCGGTCAATATGAAATACTGGAAGCGGATAATGGTCAGTATGCCTTGCAACAGGCTTTCGACTATGTCCCCGACCTGATTATTTGCGATGTGGTGATTCCCGGGAAAGATGGCATGGCGCTTACTCATATCTTTAAAAATGATGTCCGCACTTCCCATATTCCGGTTGTGTTGTTAACTGCCAAAACAGCCATGGAGCAGCAGATCGAAGGCATGAAAAACAGGGCGGACGCCTACATTACAAAGCCCTTCAACGTATTGTTACTGCAGCAAACCATCAAAAGTCTGCTGGATAACAGGGCCAGGCTAAAAGAACACTTTACAGGGGAGCTGCCCACTGGTCTAAAAACCCAGACCATCAGCAAACCCGACAGGAAGTTCATCAATGAATTTTCGGCATTGGTGGAAAGTAACCTTTCCAATGAAGACTTTACAGTAGAGACCATTTGTAAGCACATAGGCATATCCAGGGTACAGTTATACAGGAAAGTAAAAGCTTTGCTAAATGTTAATGTGAATGATTATATCCTGAATACAAGATTGCAGAAAGCAAAATACTTTTTGAAGAATGAAGACACGCCTATTGGAGAAATAGCCAGTAAAACCGGCTTTTCTTCCTCGGCTTACTTCTCCAGTGTATTTAAAACAAAAGTGGGCATTACTCCAAAAGAGTATAGGGAAAAATAAATAGTACCTACGTCTTTAATTTTCTATTTTTGGCCTGCTAAATGAGGTGTCAGAAGCTGTAAGCATAGCTTCGCACAGTCTCACATTGATTGTAATTAATGAAATACTGAATGAGAGAGCAACTAGCTACTTTGATTAAACAATTAAAAGACAATTCAGGCACGTTTAAAGAGGTAATAGAATTTATTGAAACCTACTATCAACATCAGCCAACCGCCTTTAAAAATGGTGCGGCATACAATGAAGCCACCCAAAATCAGGGCAGTGCCAAAGTCTTTGCTTTCGCCCAATTCAATAACCTGAGCAAAGAAGATACCCTTTACCTATTTGCAGAGCACTATCAATCGGTATTAAACAATCCGGACGGCACCGATCACCAAAACATCCGGCAATTTATGACGCATGGCTGGCCGGGGATCGTTTTTGAAGGGCAGGCCATGCTGGAGAAATAGTTCAGCCCAACACTAACATTACGATGATCCATATGCTCCATGGTAATGAATAGGCTTCTTTCCAAGAAGGTAAAAATACCAGTGATCTATAGTAGGTGTAAGTTGGTGAGTTTTAAGGTAACTGATAAGGTGCAATGTCAGGTAATTGGGTTGCCGCTTTATTCTTCAAATTCCTTATTCAGATAAGGATTAAACTCCTCTACCGGACGGGGCAGAAAATAGCCTTTGATTAAATCGGTATTTAATACGCATATTTCTATGTGCAGACGATCGGTAAAATTGGCGCCATCGTAGATGGGACCTCCTTCCTGAAAAGGGCTACGAATGGTATCATATCGGGGAACTCCTTTGTTTTTATTAGATTGATGCACAAATTTGATCACTGCACAATCCAACTGCCGATTAGCACCTTTGTTAACTGGCATTATTTCGTCGCTTTCACGCACGGTTGCTAACAAATTTACATGGGCTTCTTTGACGATGTTAATGGAATTGGGCTCAATCAAATTTAAGCAGTTGCCTAACTCAATAATGGCCCCAATCACAAAAGGCGTTTTTATTTTACCACTAAACTTCTGACTCTTCCGGGCGGCCTCTACAGCATATGTTAACGCACGATGAGGATTTTGCTCCCAAAAGTACACACCAGGTCCTAACCAATCCCAAGGATTGTCACTAAGCCTTAGTTCATCGGAACCGTTTAGCAAGCGTAAACCTAAATCCCGATCACAACTATGAAAGCCGGTAATTTGAAAGGGTTGATGATAAGCCAAAGGAATTTATTTCTTTGTTCCTGCCGCTTTTTCTTTTTTCTCTTCTTTAATGATGCCGGCATCAATCAGAAATTGCCGGGCAGACTCTTTGGTCTTGCGTGCTTCGGCAGAAGCTTGCCGAATGACTTCTATTTGTTGTTGAATGGTGATTTGAGTCATGACTAAGACTATAATGGTAAATAAGTTGCGATTGAATGCATTTCAAATGTACAATGTGGCGACGTGGGGCGAGTTATCAATTATCCACTACGCCGGGATAACCTTTTTAAAAATTGATTATCAATCATATAGCTTCATGCTACACTTGAATATTCAACAAAATTACAACAAATGGTAAGACATCAGAATTTGCAGAACACTATCAATCGGTATTAAATAACCCGGATGGTACTGATCACCAAAACATCAGGCAGTTTATGGCGCATGGCTGGCCGGGAGTGGTTTTTGAGGGGAAAGCCTTGCTGGAAAAGTAGCTCCGCAACTTTTATATTACCAGTTGCGAAACCCTTTTTCCCGATTCCGTAACCGTTATAGGCATGTGGCGCGCAATTTTGCGCCAAATAAAGATATATGCGGTCCAAGGTATTGGCTATGATGCTATTATTGTTTCTGTTAAGTATAGTAAATCCCCTTTTGGCGACGGAAGGCCCCGGGGGTAGTATAAAAGGTAAGATACTTACTGCAGATGGTAAGCCGGCTACATCGGTTACTATACAGATAAAAGAAAATAAGAAAGCAACAATGACCGATGAAAACGGATTGTTTACTTTCAAAAAACTGCTTCCCGGCAAATATACTCTGCAGGTTACCCTCGTAGGCTATAGGTCTGAAGAAAAAACAGTAGAAATCATAAAGGATGAAACGCAGACGATAGAGCTGAACATCCAGGTATCGGATAATGAACTGCAGGAAGTAGTTGTGTCGGCTGGTGCCAATAAATTTGGCCGCAAGGAAAGTGACTATGTGGCGAGACTGCCCCTTAAGAACCTGGAGAACCCACAAGTATATAATGTAGTAGGTAAAGCGCTGATCGAAGAGCAGGTAATAACCACCATGGATGACGCGCTGAAAAATGCACCCGGTGTGAACAGGCTGTGGTCTTCTACAGGCCGCCCTGGCGATGGTGCGAGCTTCTTTTCCATGCGTGGCTTTTCTGTACAGCCTACCATGATCAATGGTGTGCCGGGTTTGACCAACGGCGGCATCGATCCGGCCAATATTGAAAGGATCGAGAGCATCAAAGGACCCTCCGGCACCCTGTTTGGCAGCAGCCTGATCTCCTTTGGCGGTTTGCTCAACATCGTCACCAAAAAGCCTTACGAACACTTTGGCGGAGAGGTAAGCTATATCACCGGAGGCTTTGGGCTTAGCCGCATCACGGCCGACATCAATACCCCACTCGACAAGGATAAAAATGCCTTGTTGCGTGTAAATGCTGCTTATCATAACGAAGGCAGTTTCCAGGATGCCGGCTTTAAAAAATCCTTTTTCATTGCGCCTTCGTTCTCTTATAGAGTAAACGACAAGCTTTCATTCCTGGTGAATACCGAGTTCTATACCAGCGAAGCGACCAATACCCTGATGGTGTTCCTGAACAGGAGCCGGCAGTTGATCGCCAGAACACCTAAGGAGCTGAACATGGATTTCAACAGGTCGTATACCAGCAATGATATCACTTATAAGAACCCTACGATGAACCTGTTCGGCCAGATGAACTACAAGATCTCCGACAAGTGGACGTCACAGACCAACCTCTCCAGGAGTGTACGCAAAAGTGATGGGTACTATTCTTATGTGATGTTCCTGGATGGTAACCCTAACTCCCCGCCTGCAACCCTTCCTGCCAACGATACGTTGATCTCCCGCTTTGTATATTACCAAAACTCGGTAACTACTACTACTGACCTTCAGCAAAACTTTATTGGTGATTTCTATATCGGCCAGTTCCGGAACAGGGTCGTGGCAGGTATTGATGTCATGCAAATACAGGCAGTAAACGACAACTCTGCCTATGCCCTGTTCGACTATGTGAATGTGACAAGGAACAATGATCCACGCTATGGTCAGTTGACACGCGCAGCGGTAGATGCCAAACTGGCTGTTACGCCTGGCGCTACCAAAGTAGGCACCAATACCTATACCTACAGCGCTTATGTATCTGATGTATTCAATATTACCCCACAGTTGACTGCCATGGCCAGTCTGCGTTTCGACTATTTCGATACCAAGCCCAGCGTCAACTACAATACCGGTGCTAAATCCGGTAAATACGATCAGAAAGCCCTTTCCCCCAAGTTTGGAATGAACTACCAGGTATTGGATGACAAGTTGAGTGTATTTGCCAACTATATGAATGGTTTCCGCAACGTAGCGCCCGTAGCTGCTAACCAGGCCGCCAACTACCCGGTGAACCTGGAGCCACAACAGGCTAACCAATACGAAGCAGGGGTGAAGACCGACCTTTTCAACCACAAACTTACCCTTACTGCCAGCTACTATAATATTGAAGTGACTAATATTACCCGTTCTATCAGTGTAGACGATCCGAACAGTACCGATCCTGCCAAAATGTTGAATGTAACCATTCAGGATGGTAACCAAAGAAGCCGTGGTGTGGAAGTTGACCTCGTAGCCAACCCGCTTCCCGGTTTGAACATCGTGGCCGGTTATGCATACAATGACAGCAAAATATTAAATGCAGCCCCGGCAACCAAAGACAGAAGGCCCAATACGGCCGGTCCTTCTTCCCTGGCCAATGCATGGATCAGCTATACTTTCAGGTCTGGTAAGCTGCAGGGCTTTGGAGCAGGCGTGGGTGGCAACTATGCCGGCGAGAACATCATTACCAGTACGCTCGCCACGGGCGATTTCACACTGCCTTCTTACACAGTGGTGAATGCAACCCTCTTTTATAATGCCAGCAAATTCCGCATTGCCCTCAAGGCCGATAACATTGCCGACAAAGAATACTTTGGAGGTTGGACTACTGTTGAAAAACAAATGCCCAGAAGATTTTCGGGCAGTGTAGCATTCAGGTTCTAAGCTACAGGCATGGTTAACGAAAACAAAAAAGCCCCTGCAAACCAGGGGCTTTATCTCTTGGAGTTGGGGAGACTGGAGGGCAGTGAACCTTTTAATCTTTTACTCTTCTTCGCTCAGCCCGCTTTTTTGCCAAATCGCTGTTAACGGTAGGGTTTTCAATTTCAAAGCATTTCGACAATCTGAATATTGTTTCCGCAAGTGTCATTAAAAACAGCAATTTTCACTGTTCCCATTTCAGTTGGTTTTACACTGAACTCAACTCCAAGGCCTACAAGTCGCTCATATTCTTGCTGAACGTTGTCAGCATTGAATTGTGTGTAAGGAATTCCTGCGTCAAAAAGTGCTTTTTGATACGTTTTGGCTGGTTCAAAATGGTTGGGTACTGGTTCCAACAAAACTTCTGGCCCATCTTGCTCTTCTTTGCTTACCACAGTTAACCATCTGCTGTCTTCGCTTAATGGCACATCTACTTTTTTCACAAACCCTAATTTCTTCGTGTAGAACTGTAATGCTTTTTCCTGGTCCTGGACTGGAATACTAATTATTTTTACTTTCATTTTTCAAATTTTTAAATGAATGCTGCAAAGTTTCACAATTAGCATTAAACCGACTTTGCGAAAGTTGCTCTTTTTTGAAATTCAGTCGGCGTCAGTCCTACACGGGATTTAAACAATGTGCTAAACGAGCTGGGGCTTTCAAATCCAATAGCGAAACAAGTTTCTGTTACATTCGTTCCTTTGTTCAGAAGTTCTTTTGCTTTTTCAATCCGTTTATCTGTAAGATACTGTTTTGGTGTTTGTCCATAGTACCTTCTAAACAGTCGAAGCAAGTGAAATTTTGAGGTAAACCGGATATGCGAAAGCATGTCTAAATTCAATTCTTTATCAAAGTTATTGTTTATGTAATGGCGTGTTCCAATTACTGTTTCAATCTGTCCCTGGTTGGAATAGCAGATACTCCTTATTCGATCTATTTCACTTTGATAAAATGTCATATCTGTGTCTTTGTTAACATTACCACTAACACTTAAATATACGCCGTTAACCGGTCTTGATCTAAAAATAAGCATTTTATGAAACTGCTTAACAGCAAAATGGTGAAGGTTATTATCAACATCAGCCAACAGCCTTTAAAAATGGTGAGGCACATAATGAGGCAACGCAAAATCAGGGAAGTGCTAAAGTTTTTCAGTATTTGAAGGGAATCATTATTTATTCACCAAGGCTTATGAACGTTCGGGTTACAGTACTCCTAAGTAATCATTTGTAAATACTACCAAAAAGGCAGCTCTTTTACGAACTGCCTTTAATTTTTTTAACACTTTCCTATAGCACCAATTCAAGCAATGGGGGCAAGTGAATTTCTACCGCCGGCTATCATTTGATAAACACGGTATCTGTAGAATGCATAACTCCATTAGATATTTTAGCTTCACGTCCGAGAATAACGGCACCCCCAATATTTACAGCACCATTTTTCACCTCTACTATTAATTCGTTACCATTTATTGTTTTCAATCTATCGCCATCTTTCAGATCTTTGAAAGGGACCTTTCCGGTCACGATATGATTATTCAGGAGATCGGTAAGTTTCAGTTTATTTTTCGGCTCCAGGAGATCCCTCATGAACCCTTCTTCCAGTTTTTCAAAAGCAAGATCGGAAGGAGCAAAAAAAGTGAAAGGCCCCGTACTGCTCAGTAACTGGTCCAGGTCTGAAGAATGCACACCTTTCTTTAACGTTTTCAGGTTTTTATCCGTGTTAACAACCTGTGTGATATTTGACATATTATTGATTTACCTGCCGGTAGTATAACCGGCAACAGCAAAAGGTACGCTTAATAAGTCCAAATACAGATAATATTTAACTATTTGCCGCCCGGCCGGGCAACCAGTATCAGACCAACCTGGTCCTTAGCTGCATGGTCTTCAGCTACCGGGGCAACCTGAATGAACGCGGATATTTTAGTACAACGCTCTCCCATAAACAGATCACACGATTCGCCCCTTAAAATGTGTGAATGATGTAATTCTTTTCGATAATTGTGTAATGTATTTCTGAATTTAATAACCAATCTTTATATAGCAGAATCTTACACATACTGCCACAAAGAATAAATCTCATTTACAATGAAAGCAATTAAGGTTAATAAATTTGCAAGAAGTGTTTTTTCTATCGTTACAGTACTATTCATTACTTTATCTCTTCAGTCATGTGCAAGTAAAATGTTATTCTCGAATTCGTCAGTCGTGCCTGGTGCAGAAGGTTCGGTAAAAGTTAAAAAAGATAAAAATAACAATTACAGCATTGATTTAACTGTTATGCATTTGGCAGATCCTAAAAGGCTTGATCCGCCAAAAGAAACTTACATAGTTTGGATGGAAACGGGAGAGACCGGAACAAAAAACATCGGACAGCTAAAAACTTCAAGTAGTTTACTATCCAAAACGCTTAAGAGTTCATTAAAAACAGTAGCTACCGCTAAGCCTACCGGTTTTTTTATTACAGCTGAAGATAAGGCTGATATTCAATACCCTGCCGGGCAAGTGGTGCTTAAAACTGTTTCTTTTTGATAAGTGATGCTTAGTAAATATTATTATTATAATCGCTGTTTACCTGAATAATATCTGGTTCTTTTACGTAACTGTTATTGTATCTGAAACGCAGGTTGCTTGCAAGTGTGAGTTTGAACGCATTGTGTTGTAGTGATTTTCGTGGAAAATACATGAACCGCAATTCTACTGTGCCAAATAATATATTCTCGTTGCGCGCCCGTATCCCCCCGCCTAAACCAAAATAAAAGCCCGAATGTGAAAAGTTATTCTTTTCAGGTGTGAAGAGTGCAAAATCGGCAGTTGCAAACGGTGCAAACTTAAACCCCAACAATTTGTATTTTATAAAAAAGAATGTTTCTGTGTGCACACTCGAACGCTGGTGTCCGCTTGCCGAATCAAAAGAAATATATTGAAGTCCAAATACATTATTAATCCCAAGAGGTTCGAGACCAATGCGGTTAAATTGCTTCGTATAACTAAATCTCAGATAATGGCGTATTTTTAAGTTTCTGTAGCTAAAAATACGGCTGAAGATACTGGCACCCATTAAAATGGTTGCATCCTGAATTTTTCTTCTGTTTAAAAAAGTGCCCGCTCGTAAAAAGTATTGCCTCACATATCCTCTGTCTGTTACAGCATACAGATTGGCATCAACTCCGGTATAAAGCCTTTCCATGTGCAATTGTTTATACCAGCCTGTAGTTAAAGCAATATTATAACCATAAGGAACATCTTCTGTGATACCAAAACCAAAAACGTAATTGGTTTTATAAAAGTTTTGCCTGAAAAAAGTGAACTGAGCCAGTATGGCTTCCCGGTCATTGAACCTGAAATTGAATCCGTCGTTTACCTGGTGAGGAACCCGGTTAAACCTGTTTCTAAAATAACGAATGCTGATGAATTGCCTGCTTAGTATAGTTTTCAGGAAAAGGAATCTACGCACACCCAGGTTATACCCAAACCATGCATCATAGGTATCGTAATGATAATAATAAAACAGGCTATCAGGCTTTAAATAATTATTATAAGTTTGGCTATGAGCAAGCTTTATAGCACCTGCAACATGCAGGTATTGTGATACCAAGGGCCTTTCGATAGCTACATACCAGGTGTGTTCATCTGAAGTGCCATCGTGCAGATCGGAGTTGATCTTTGAATAGCCAATAGTTGTATTAATAAATGTATTGCCGAGTCCATTTTTTTTGTATAGTATTTCATAGCCAAAATGCGGATTGCGTTTTTTGTCGAACAATGCTGTAAACTGAACTTTTTGTGCCGTGCCCATTATATTGGCATCCCCAATTCTTCCTTTAAACCGGTCTTTGGTAGCGTGGCTGAGGTGAAATGTAATGCTAAGGAAGTCTTTGGTTACAACCATCAAATCGATGGAATCAGGTTCATTCGCAATCGTATCTACCAATATACGTGCATCATGTATATAGTCCAATGAACGAAGATGCCGCTCATTGTCTGCCACTAAATTAGCATTGAGTGCAGTCTTTTCTTTAATGAAAAGATTATTGCGAATTACCTTTTCTCTTGTGACTTTATGGAGGTGCTTTATAAAATCTTTACCGAAATAACTGATTTCTTTTGCCGTATCTGTAAATGGTTTGTCAAACCCGAATTCTTTGATCAGTATATGTCTGATGCCTTTACCCTGGTGAGGTAGAAACGGCCATTCATTTTTACTGATGAGCACACCCGGTTGCATGGATGAATCCACATTGCGTCGTGATATTACATTAAGGAGGAACTGCGAAAAGGTTTTATTTTTTTGGGGTAAGTCGTGTCCGGTAGAGTCGTTTATTTGAGCATACACACAACAATAAGGAAGCAATGCAAAACAGAAAGCAATGCAAACGCAAACAATATTTTTCGCCGTAAACATATTCAGTGGCGTTTCCTTCTCAGGCAACCTACCTGAAAAACAAAGCCCGACCTTTTGAATTGATTTTCAAAAAGTCGGGCCTGGCGTGGAGTCGAGGGGACTCGAACCCCTGTCCAAACATATCCTTCAAAAGCTTTCTACATGCTTATTTGATTATTATTTGTCGGGAACAGGCAGGAAATCAACAAACCAACCTGGTCCTTAGCTGAATGGTCTTAAGCTACCGGCACAGCCTTCGGCAGCAGCAATCTGTGTTTGTTTTGAGTCGGCGGCGGGGCATGGTAACAGACCAACCGGCCCGGCGGCCCTAATGACTATCTAATCACTGATTAGGCAGCCATGGCATACTGTGTATTGCCATTTGAGTTTTGAATATTCAGATTTACGTGCTAATTATCCAACGCACGACATGCTTATACTTTCAAAGATCTACGCTGTCAAAACCAATACGACCCCAAATAATTGTCGGTGCTGTTTTCTGTAACCGGTTGATTATCAGTAATGCTCTTCGCATAACCTGCTTTCCCCGGCCAACAGACCTAAGCGTGCAAAAATAATACAATTCTGTCAATTTCAGACAAAATAACAGGCGGTTCACCCACTCATTCCTGTAGCACAATAGCCGGTAGCGCCAATGCTATCGAATCATACCAATGGCCCTCATAACTTTTAATCAGACGCTCCACACTGGCGCAAGTATGCAGCCCAGCCTCGTACGGTTGGGTACTTGTGCCCGTAAGATATCTTCCCACCTCGTTGCCTTGTTGCCTCAATGCCTCGTTGCCTTTTTCTGCCACCCGCACCACCTCCACAATCCTCAAAGCGCCACCCTTTACCAGAACCTCTTTTTCGTCCACCACCTTATAAAACTCAATACCCAATGCCTGCACCAGCACCTCACCCGCCTCAACATCCACCTGGTGCTCCAGGCAAATGGCTGCTGGCGTTTTCTTGTGCAGCGGCAATAATTCACTCGTCTTGATATCACTGCGCTTACCATGGTAACGGGGACAAAGAAAATTAAGAGCCACGCCACCCGATACAATGCGAAAATGGGTAGCCGCCGCAGGAAAGTTTTTTCGCTTCCTGGCAATAAAACAAGGTAATTCCACTTTGATTATCCAAACTTACAATGTCGCATATCCCATTTCCAAATCACCCTGTCCGGAAATGGTCAAAATGACCGAAATGTCCGAATTGTCAGGGCAAAAAAAGACGTGATCCGTCGGAAAGGCTCATCCGGGGCTCCGCCGCAGGTCCGGCAAGGATGCGGTAAAGGTCCTCCCACCTGGTCGTAAGCCAGAGACAAGCCAGTAGTAAGATAATAGCAAGACAATAGTAAGAGAACAAGCCTCAAATGCAGGCGGGACGCGGAAATGCGTGTGGAGACAGTCCAGCAGTAGTTGACTGGTAGAGGGTAAAAAAGCAATATAAACCACTGTAATTCATATCAATGGAAGATACAAAAAATACCTGTAAAAAGAATACTAAGATTCCAATCTCAGCTAACACGCTCCAGGGCTTTGTTCAACAATAGCTTACCCGTCTCACTATAGGTGAGTGAGGAGGCCATCTGCCTTCCGGGTGCACTCATTTTAGCCCATGTTTTTTGCAGGATGCGGATCATTGTTTCTGCCGGGTGCTTTTTTATAAAATCATCGTACTGAAATTCCAGGAATACCAGGCAAAGGGCATTCTCCATCGTTTGAACTTCAGTATCTGTTTTAAGCTGCTTTTTCAATACAATTTGATTGACCCGGGCAATGATGTCCATTTCATATCCCAGCGACTGTAAGATCTCTGTGGCCTTTTGTGCGTGGAATTTTGAGAGGTCATTTCTCCATGTCAGGTAGCCCACCCGGCCTTCAGGGTAAGTCTTTCTGGCAATTTCCCATCGTCCAATATGCTGGCACCTGGAAGCGAGTAAAAGCGGTTCACTGGCTGCTGCGTCAAGTCTTTTTACCCACTCATGCAACTTAATGGCGTAAAAGTATTCGGATGGATACTGCTGTCCATTCCATATTACCACCGAAGGGTCCTGTTGGTTATAGGCATCAAAAAGATGAAAAGCCTGCTCCATTTTTGTCATAAGACCGGCAATTTATAATATCATGCTCAAAGTTATTCAAAGCAGGTCATGATGACAAAGAATTTGGTTATAAGCCCCAATCACTATTTACAAACGGCAGCTTACGCTTTACTTCACTGACCTTCGCGTTAAAATTCGCGTACCCTTGCTCTGACTTTTTCATGCTGCTTACCTTAGTATAGCATTCAGTGTATCTTTCCTGCACGAGCATACTGTTATTTCCGAAATTTTTCCAGAGCACCTGATAATAAACTGCCGCATTGATCCAATTCCCTTTCGTATAGAACTTTTCGGCCAGCTCTGAAGTTTGATTGTACGAACAACCAATAATATTATTTTTCAGCACCGTATCGTCCGGAAAGAGCTCCAATGCCTTTTTATAATGCTCAATCGCCTTTTCCCAGGACTTACCTTTGGCTTGCTCCACACCTTCATCCCACTGTTTATATCCTTTGGCATCCTTTAACGCTTTTTTATACGCTGGATTCTTCTCATCATAGATCGTTGCCCGGTTAAAAAATTTGATAGCGCTGTTCCAATCCCTTTTTTTCCATGCCTCAACACCTTTATTGTAGTCTTTTCTTGCCTTATCCTCATAGGCTTCTGTGATGGTTTCACTTGAAGTGGGGGCAGGCGTGGAACTGGTATTGCCCGAGCTCCATGAGTCATTGCTATTACTGCCTCCGCCGCCCTTGCCACTGATGCTGGGTTTACTAAAATTATAAGGTGTTCCGAAAAGATTTCCGGAAAGCTGGGCTTGAAGCAGTTTAAAAGAAAGTAAGGTGAACAGGAATGCGAATAACTTTTTCATAACAAGCATTTTTTATTTTGATTTGATCCTTGGACCGATCAACAATGCAGCCCCAAGGGAATAGGGCTGCCTGAGCGTAAAGTTTGCAAGCTCAAAACCATTCAATGTATAGGTTTGCGGTTTATAATTCAGCTTCACCGAAAGTCCGGTGGTATTCCGGAAGGATGAAAAACAAATGCCCGCAAATAGGGCGGAGCTGAATTGCAGCGGCGACCATTTCTGCGTGGTCCCATTCATGTATGCTTCTGTTTGCTTCCAATAAAAATCGTAGCCACCGATCATTCCCCCGGCCGTAAAACGGATGGCCCCCTGCTTACCCAGCCGCAACGTGGGTAGAAGCGGGTAATAACGCAAAACCGCATACATCTCCCATAATGACACTGCCTTTTTGGGAACGGTAGTTAGCTGTGTTTTTTCCAGGTTAACGGAGGAATAATCTACCTGGAAACCGATAGCCATCCGCTTGCCTCCATTATGAATATTGAATAAAAACCCATAAGCCGGGCTTTTTTGTAGTTCACCGCCGGTATATTGAATTTTTTGCTCCTGCCTGATATCAACCCCCAATTCCGTAAACCATATCCTTCCCTGGGCGTAAACAGGGCTGATAAAGCCAATCGCAAAAAGAGAGATCATTGCTGCAGTAAAAAGCAGTTTATAGTTCAGGTGAATCATAAGTATTGAATTCAACACCCTGGTTTAATTTAATAAGATCCGAAACTGAAAAAGGAGGTCAGGCGCTACATCAGGCCGCTTGCAGGAGACAGGCTTAAAAAAAGATAAAGGTTGTTTAAGATCAAGGGAGCTGAGCCTTTAATCAGATAAAGATAAAAAAAATATAACACAAAAAGAAATTACCGGAACTGCTATACGGATCCTTAAAAAGAAAAGGACGCTTTCAGCAAAATAAAGCGGGGGCGCAATTCGTATGCGCTTTTAAAAATACTGTTCTCGGAAACAGCGAGTACATTATAATACTTCAGGTTGGTGATATTAAAGGCCGTTAACTCTAATTCTATATTGGGTTTGGCCAACCGGTACCGCGCTGTTACATCTGAAAAGAAGAAATTCTTCTGGCTGTTATACGACTGACTGGTAGAAGTATGCTCTGCTGTCAATTTCATGGATAAGCGATCAGCCGGGAAAAAATCAACTTCAGCAAGCTGTTTGAATTGACCAATGCCCTGGTTGGAAATTAATTGGTTGCGTTGCTTTGTATAAGAATAAAGATAAGAGCCTTCATAATTGAAGGTGATGAATTTTATCCTGGTTATTCTTATAGCTCCTTTAATAAAATGAACATTTTCCTTTAATCTTAGTAAAACATTATTCTGGATCTGGTTGGTCGAATTCAATTGATAATTATACTTTAGGTTGATGGTGCTTTTAAGTGGGAACAGGTACTTGCTGACAGCACCAGCTATCAACACCGAGCTATAATTATTTTTGACCGGCAAAGCAATCCGTTTGGTGATATTATCCTGGATCTCTGACGAGAAAATTACATTTTTTGTTCCGCTGGTATACGACGCAGAGAAATTGGCAAAGAATATCTTGATGGCTTTCTTATAAATGAACCCTGCACCTACTGTATGATTATTGATTTCCTGTATAGGAGCATCGTTGAAAGTAAAGCTCCGGTAATTCTGCAATATATTTCCCCGGTAAACATCATCCATTGTCCCTAACCGGTTATTATACGAATAACTGGAATAAACGCTGCTCTCTTTCCCTACTTTATATTGCCAGCGCAGTGCTGGTTCGATGAAAAAACGGCTGGTCGAATTTTTATACTGATGGGTGGAATCTTTCGCATGAATGCTCACGATGCTGGCAGGGGCAGAAAAATTTACTTCTGTTCTTTGGTGTACATATCGTAACTGTGGTTCCGCATACAGTTTTGTTTTTCTCCATTGCAGGTTATTGATGAAATCAGGATTGGTGATAGGGAAATAACTCCCCGACTTATTGGTTTCAAAAAAGGACCTGAAAGTTTGGTCCTGCAATAGGAAACCTGTCTTGGCTGTCAAAATAGTCTTGCCGATCCTTTGCCTTGCTGCAATGAAATTATTGGTAAACAAAAGAGGGGCTTTAACAACGTGCCGCAGTGATTCGTAACCGCCGCCGGTGGAAAACAGGTCTTCGTACAGGCCTGGTCTGATAGAAAGATATTGAGGTTCGTTGGTATAAGTAATATATGAGTTGATCTCTATTATCTTTCTGTTCTTAAAGGCATACAGGGCTTTCAGGGTGTTGGAAAAAGATTGCTGATCATTGGTTAAGGCTTGCTGAATACCATTTCCATTCACCATGGTCTTACCTCCGCCATCGTGGTACTCAAAGCGAAGGCTTGTATTATTGGTTAAAAAATACCTGTTCTTATTGATCGTCAGGTTGATCTCCGGGTTAAATGTTTTCGAACGGTCTGTATAGGATTGGATCTCTTCATACGAGACAGTATCTCCCAAAAGAAAAATATCGGTCGTTTGCCGGTAATTCCGTTGCTGCTTGTCTATCAGCATAGAGCCATTGAACCTTAGCTGAACATCGTTATTTAATTTAAACAGGTGGTTCAGGTTTAGAAAATTGCTATTGTTGAATAAGTAACGTTGTTTGCTGATATCAGGTGGACTGGCTACACTTTCGCTCAGGAAAGTGGTCTTGCTGTTATTCTCGTATTGAAGCAGGAATTCTGATAAATTAAGCGATGTTACTTGTTCAGACGGATCAATGCCAATATTATTCTTTTTAAATACATTGATGCTTTTATACGTGTTTTTGAAGAGGAGGGAGGTGAACGTCATATCATACACATCCCTATACCCACCCCCAACCTGCACGTTATTGATCGGCTTAATCTTCGCTTTGTCCTTCAGCGTAATATTGATGGCGGTGCCGCCCGACTGAATATTGCTTAATACTTTAACCGGTTGGTTGTTTTCAAGCACCTGTATCTTATCTACCAGGTCCGAGGGAATATTCCTGGTGGCTGTGTTGTATTTGTCTGCAAGGAGATCATCTCCCTCAATAAAAAAATTATTGATGTACCTGCCGTTGTATTTGATCTTCCCGTTTTTATCTACTTCTATGCCGGGTATCTTTTGCAGTACATCCGCTATCATCCTGTCGTTTTTGCCGGCAAAATCTGCTACCCGGAAATTAAGGGTGTCTCCTTTTTGTGTTACAATGGGACCTTTATTCTTCACCACTACCTCATTAAGTAACTTGGGATCTATTGTCAGCACGAAGTCGTACGATAAGACGCTGGGAAGAATATTTTTTTCAGCTTTCTGATAACCGATAGCCGTTACTTTAATAAATAATCCTGTAACCTCGCCCGTGTTTTCGACAGTCAGTACATACTTACCGGCCTGATCAGTTTTGGTGAAAAGGATCCCAGCTCCATTGCTTTTCTTTACGATACTTACGCTAACGTCGGGTATAGGGTTTCCGGAGGTGTCACGTACCTTTCCTTCCAGCCGTACCTGTGCCGTAGTGCTGGTGTAAAAAAGCAGGCATGCCATTGCCACCCGGATTATTGGCAGGAGGGTCCTTCTACTTCTATTTATCAGGTATTTCAAGCGGATTATTGATAACTGCTCTGGTTACTGTTTGACTGGAGGTGACTTTTAATTCAACCCCTGTTTCTGCAGAAAATGCATTTGGATCATTTTTATAGGCCTCGATCATTTCATTCAGGCTCTTGTTGGTGGTCTTCATCATATTGGAGGGAAAGTTCAATGCCGTATTGCCCGAACCATTTAATTCAATGCCGCTAAATACAAATGAGATCCGGTTCTTTTCATCAGTAGCCTCCAGTATTAAACCCGGTAAGCCATTCAACTTCCAGGGGCCATAAGCGAAAGGGAAATCTATACAGAACCAGGCAAACCAGGTACGGCCCCCGATCTTACCAGTTGCTTTTTGACAATTATTGCCATTGATTACCCTGGTTTCGTCAAGGATCTTCCAATCAATTTTCGATAAGGCTTCCATTACCACATAATTGTTGCCGAGAAATGGCCTGTATCTCCAAAATTGTTTCTTTTGAACATCGGTATAATACTCGTCCATGGTGGTTGCTCTTACCCGGCCAATATTGAGCTTATTTACTCCCGCTGCCAATGCTTTTTCCATTTCGATATTTCTGAGCGAATCATTGACCAGCTTGGTGTAACTTTTGTATAAACTGATGTCTTTGTTAAAAAACAACACCATGTCTTCCTTGTATGACCTGGTGGGCATGGTGGTATCCCTTACATGACTAAACTTATAAATAATTCTCCCTGCTATGGCCTGGTTGGTTTGTGCCGGAAGAGTGATGGATAGTAATAGTAAATAAATAAAAAAGAGCTTTTTCATACAATTAACTTTTGGATGAACGCTACTTTTCGTGGCGTGTGAAGGTAAACTGTCTTGTGGTGGTAAGTGCTGTTTGCTGAGGACAGCTATTATCAAGAGACTTTTACGCCTACATCGTATTGTCTTAATTATAAAATATTAGTCTTGATAACAGCCACCTCCGGTGGAGTGTTCGTTCAACCAGTTATTAATGCCATTCAAAAGCGCCTGATCGGTACATGAGCCGCAGCTTGCTGTGATTGTCCACTCTGTACCACATTCATCAGTGAATGTAAGTGTCATTTGTTTTTTAAGTACATCCGGTTTTACTTCTGAGGTTTTGACAACCGTGAATTCTTGTTTGCCTGTTTCAGGCTTAGTGTCGATTGCGAATGAGTAGGTTGCACATAGAAATGCAACTACCAGGAGGGTGATCTTTTTCATAATAGTGATGAAGGTTTTGTTGATGAAAAACGGTGCAGACGTAAAAGTCTAATCAAATGTAATAATCCGGAACTACAGGTAGTTGTTAAAAGTAACCATGGCGGTAAACCGAAGCTAATTATACCCAAACACCCGCAGTCGCTATGTTGGCTGCAACATTTCACCAGCATGAAAATACAGCTAAATGCAATCCGGTGGGAAGGGTTGGTGTGATTGTTTGATTGTTGGTTGATAATGAATTTGTTATGGCCTGTTTATAAATGGTATATTTTACGGGGCATAATATGAATGGTTTTAAAGGATAATATTTGGACCGGGGATATTATTTTTGATGGATTTACTAACCAGCCCATTCAATACCACATGAAAATTGCGAAGTCCAAACACAAGAACATCTTTTGTATAGAAGGCAACTGGACCAATGACCTGCGCGACAGGCGGAGTATTAAAACGGCATTGGAGTTTTTGGAGCACAATTCCTACAGCAAGAAAAATGTATTGCATACCCATCGCCAATGCTCCTCCAAACAGGAGTTTGAAAATCTGCTCAAAGAATCTTCCTTAAAAAGATATAGCCAATACAGCATCCTGTACCTGGCCTTTCATGGCAATGCCGGCCGCCTGCATGTGGGCAAGCGCGTAACCATGCGCCTCGAGGAAATTGCCGAAATGCTGGAAGGTAAGGCCGCCAATAAGATCATCCACTTCGGAAGCTGTGAAACCATGTACGTCATGCGGCGCGACCTCAACCGGTTCATGAAACAGACTGGGGCATTGGCCATCTCGGGTTATGAGAATACCATCGACTTCATGCCCAGTACCTTCCTCGATATGCTCTACTTCCAGTTCTGCCAGCAATACCAGAAAATGTACCTGATTGAAAGGGATGTAAAACTCTATTACGGTAAACTGGTGCGGGAATTAGGCTTCAAAATGATCTATGAGAAATAACAACAGAGAAAAGGCAGTTCGTAGCTGAACTGCCTTACTTAAAAGAAAAACATGGCTATACTTGAATAACTATAGGATAGGAGAGAAACTTTGTTGTGTAGTAACAGCCCGGGAAAGTTGCCCGGCATTATCATACACCTTGTTAAATAAGAAGGGGCCCATACTCCCCCTTTTTACGCCCAGTTGCTGCAGCGTGGCAAAGTCGGGAAGACCAGGGAAACACATCACATTCAGAGGCAGTTTGGTATGATTAACCGCTTCGGCAATATCATCTTCTGCAACAATGCAAGGCAGGAAAATACCATCTGCTCCCGCCGCCTCATAAGCCCTTAACCGGCGGACTGTTTCTTCTTGTTTGTCGGCAACACCCAGTATATACGTATCACAACGCACATTGATAAACAGATCGGCCTTATCGGCAGCCAGCTTATCTTTCATACTTTCAATCGTATGGGCAAATTGTTTGGTCTCCTTCAACACCCGTCCTGCTCCATGCAGCATCGAATCCTCGATATTGATGCCTGCCGCGCCCAGGTCAACAAGCTGCCGGATATTGGCATAAATAGCAGCGTCTGTTTTTCCATACCCCATCTCTATATCCACAGTCAGCGGAACTTGCACAGCAGACAATATCCGTTTGATCACAAAGAGATAATCGGCAAAAGGCATCCTTTCTCCATCTTCATAACCCAGACTGCTGGCTACGGCAGCACTGGAGGTACCGATAGCGGGGAATTGTTTCTCCTGGAAAGTCAGTGCGCTTTTAGCATCCCATACATTGGGCAATACGAATAAGCTGGCCGATTCATGCAGACCTTTGAATTGTTTAAATGTAGCACTCATGATAATTCCTGTTTATAATGATGATTGATTTACTGTAACAAAATTATCACGGCAGTGAAACCTGAAATTGTATAAAACGGAACTGCTTAATGATTGGCAGTAGCAGAAGTAATAGGGGAGTGTGTCACTAAATAGTTGGAAGGGGTGAAGCCGGTAAAAGACTTGAACTCTCTGATGAAATGTGATTGATCAAAATAACCGCAATCGTAAGCGATAGAAGTGAGAGAAGCATCTTTCCGGGTAACCAGTCGCAGGCTGTTCTGAAAGCGGTTGATCTTACTGTATAATTTAGGCGTGAGGCCGGTATATTGTAAGAATAACTTTTGCATGTACCGGGAGGTGATACCGTACCGGGAAGCCACATGCTCTATATTATCGAAGAAATCATCCTGACGTATCTCCTGCATCACATAACTCACGATAGCTACTTTATGAAGTTTACCTTCGGAAAGTGAAAGCTGCTGCAACAAAAAGCCTTCAATCAAACCGATCCTTGTATGCCAGTCTGCTGTTTCCTGCAGCCTCGCATACAGTTGTTTCACTGTTTTGCCCGATAAGCTGCTGAAATCAACTACCTGGTTATTGAACTGGCTCACTTCATCATTCAGAAAATAAGCGGCAGCATGCGGAAAAAGGCGGATGCCCAGCATTGTGTTCTTACCAATGGATCGTATAGGCAGGGGCTTGATGATCTGTCCCCACAACTCAATGGGCGGGGTGGTAATAAAATCATCCCCCACGGCTGTTTGCCAGTTGCCCGTACCCAGGTTAAATATGATCTCCACACAGCCACTGGGAAAAACAGTATCATCAAATGCCACACTTGCCTCAGATTCATAGACATAGTAGCATTTTACATACTGCTTCAAAATAGTAGCCGGTTTGATCTCCTGGTATCTCATTATAACAAAATTAAGGAAATCAGGCCCCTGAAATTGTATAAATCGGAACAAGAAGGTGGTCGGATCAGCACCTTACCTCCTGAACTTTGGACACAGTACCTGCCGTCGCTCTTTCTGGCTGCTGTTTAAAAAATCCCTATAGGATATGACCAGCTCAAATCCGCCCCGGTTCCGGGAAGCGGCCGCCAGCTTATCAATATTCACATCATAGCTGGCGCCTATCACTAATTTGGATAACTGTAATTGTATAACCGGGATAATCGCATCATTTAAACGGTACAACAATCCGCCGGTAATGGTTTGCTGCACATCGCCCAAAACGAAAAGATCATGACTAAACATGAACCCGGTTTGCAAAGTGCTGATGCCTACTGGTGTAAACCTTTCCTTGAATTGCTTAAAATAATCGGCATAAAAAATAAACTGATCTGTTTCACTCGTGGGGGCCGCCAGTCCGAAATTCAAAGCAAGCTTTTTATTAAGCGTTATCGTATGGCCTTCATAAAAGCCCACCTTGGGTTTGGTAAGATGAAAGATGCCGGCCCCGATAAAATAATCTATATCCTCCCTGATAACGCCATTATAGCTTAAGCCTGCGGAGAGGTCGAAATAATTAACATTTGTATTGTTAAACACCTGGCGTGAAGACGACATGATATTGAAACTGCCATTGCTGGCGGAAATAAACTGATCGTTCAGTACCAGCTTCGTTGGGTCAAACCGCTGTTGCATCAGGCCGCCCATAAATGCAATAGACAAATAAGAATTGCTTTCTGCACTCAAAGGCAGGCTGTAATTAACCGCAGGCAGGATCTGCAAAGTGCTGAATTCAGAAGTGCCGGCAACATCCCTGATTAACTGTAATCCGATCGTGACATTGTCATCAGGTGCGATATTGGCAGGCAGCTTAACTTCTGAGCTTAGCCCAAAAGTCCTGTAAGGGATAGTAACGCTTTGCCACTGGTTCCTGTACGATGCTGTAAGGCGTATATCGCCGGTGAAAATGCCTGCCAAAGCAGGGTTGCGTAAAAGTGGCTGATCATAAAATTGAGAAAAGCCAACATCCTGCGAAAAAGCAGTAAACACCCATTGGCATGCTATAAATAGTAACGAAAGTGATTTATAATACAGCCTCATAAGTAAATATTTTAGAGCAACGTTACATTGCCTTTATAAGTATAAGGAACCCCGTTTTCACAAATTACATCCACCGTATAAATATATACGCCGGTATCTGCCATCTTCCCATTCACCCGGCCATCCCATCCCATGCCCGGAATGTTCGGGGCAAAATTGGTTCTTTCAAATACGACCTTCCCCCAGCGGTTAAATACCCGGAATGATTTAACCGAAGCAATACCCGAAGCCCTTACCATCAGTATCCTGTTCTCCGGAACATTGCCAAGCGGAACAAAAGCGTTTGGAACAAATACCTGCGAGTTTTGGCAAAATACCTTCACACATATAACATCGCTTCCACTGCAGCCATATACATTCGTGGCCTTTACTGTATAACAAACATTGTTTTTAATAGTGGCCACAGGAGAAGAACAGGCGGCGTCGTTGCAGTCAATATCCTGTGAGGGCGTCCAGGTATAATTTTTCATGGGCAAAATACCTGGTTGTGCTGCATTCGTAATTACAGGCGCCAGGTTCAAACGGTATCCTGTTGGTAAGGTGAGCGTGTCCTGTGCAAATTGTACAATGGGGTAATCTCCCACCTGTATTAGGGTATCGGTAGTAGAGCTGCATCCCGTTTGCGGTGAGCTTACAGTGATGGAGTATATACCTGCATCTTCAATCTTTACGTGATCTATCGTTACACTCGGTGTGTTTACCGGGAATCTTGGTCCGGGACCATTCCATGAATAATTCAAGGTTGCATTGCCTGGCATGGAGCTATATGCCTGCAAAAGCAGGTGGTCTCCTACGCATAAAGGAGTTCTTGTAGCAATTACGGGCTTGGAAGGCGATTGTTTGATCGTTACTTCAAAACTCGTGGGCAATGAAATACAATTATTTTGAATGGCATAAACAACATAAGTACCGGCATACGACATGGCCGCGGAGGGGAATGATACAACGGTATTCCTGGTAGTGTCTGCAAAAGGCCCAAAGGCCGGGCCGACCCATACATAATCAATGGGGCCTGCCTGTGTACTTGTCGGCGTAAGAGCGGTCAGCGTTAATAATTGCTCACTACAGATCGGCGGATTATATCCTGCAACCGGTTGTGCGGGAGGAGAAGGGTCCCGTAAAACAAATATGTCTGGTATTTTTTGCGAGGTACAACCATTCCTTGTTTCTACATATATGCCCGAATAAGTTCCCGCTGTCAGCGGTACCGTAATTTTCCCGGAGGCATCTGTACTGGCCGCAACGGTATAAGCCGTTTGAAACTTATCGTAATGAACCAATACCGGAACACCAGGCATTGCATTATTATTCAGGTCAAGCACATCTAATACAATGGAGCCTGATGGCACCCCACAGGTTGTTGGGTTAGTATAAGAGGAACTTACTATTTTGGGCGTAGGATGAACGAATGCTACGATGGGGGCAGCAGGACTTTCACAACCATAACTGTTCGTCTGGGTTACAAAATACCTGAATCTCGCAGGGGCTGCGGTGTTTATAACGGGGGCATTACTTAATAAAACCATGTTTTCATCATACCATTTAATGGCAGTACCCGGTAATGGATTTACCTGCAAAGCAGCCGGAGGTGTACCCAAACAGAAATTGGCAGTATCTGTAACCGGTGCAGGAGGTACGGGATTTACGATCAACGTTAAAGCATAAGGGGCGCCGGGACAAGGATTTTGAGTGGGGTTAACAGGTATTACCTGTATGGTAAGTGATTCACTAATACTGCCGGTGTTTGTAAAAGACAAGGATATAACCGGATTGGGCCCTGATGCTGTTCCCGAACTTATGCCGGAAACAGTAGCAGGAATTTGACCAGTTACTGACCACGTATATGTACTGTTCACAACAGTGGAAGAAGGTACAAAAGCAGCCGTGCCACCGGAACAAATGGTTCGGGTAGCAACAGGGAAGCTCAATACAGGACTTTCATTTACCTGTACACTAGCTGTTGCTACATAGCCGGGACAGGGTGGTGAAGCTGCAATGGTATAAGTTACGGTATACGTACCGGGTATGCTTAACGCCGGATTAATAGCGCCTGTTGCGGAATTAATAGATAATCCCTGGCTGGAACTGAAAACTCCACCCAGAGTTCCTGACAATGAAACCTGTTGTGGAACGTTTGTGCCGCCACAATACGGAGAACTCTGGTAATGAATAGTGGCCGTAGGGGCGCTATTTACCGTAACAACAGTTGTAGCAGTATACATTGAGCAACCACCTGTACCAGCAATCGTATATTTTATTGTGTAAGTACCTGCTGTAGCGCCGGAAGGATTGATCTCGCCTGTTGCTGCATTGATGGGTAAACCGGTGGAAGGAGAAATGGAATAACCACCGCCCGGTGTACCCGTATGTTGCACTACTACCGGCGGATTGGGAGTATTGGCGGTATTTACCACATTACAAAGCGTTGCGGGAGTATAAGCAATGGTAGCCACCGGCGCCAGTGTTATAGTAACAGTGGTGGTGGTCACAAAGCCGGGACAAGGCGCAGCGGGTGGAACAGTATATGTTACTGTATAAGTGCCGGGTGTACTGGTGGACGGTGTAATCATTCCGGTGGCTGGGGCGATTGTTAAACCTGTCGTTGATGTAAATACGCCTCCGGAAGTGCCTGTAAGATTTACTGGGGTGGCGCCATCTGAAGTGCAAATAGCCGGATAAGTGATAGTGGCAGTGGGAGAGCTATTTACAGTAACAGTTGTTGTAGTGGTGTAGGTAGCACAACCACCTGTACCTGCGATAGCGTATCTTATTGTATAGGTACCTGCTGTAGCGCCGGAAGGATTGATCTCGCCTGTAGCTGTATTGATGGATAAGCCGGTGGAAGGAGAAACGGAATAACTACCGCCCGGTGTACCCGTATGTTGCACTACTACCGGCGGGTTGGGAGTAGTGGCGGTATTTACCACATTACAAAGCGTTGCAGGCGTATAAACAATAGTAGCCACCGGCGCCAGTGTTATAGTAACAGTGGTGGTGGCCACAAAGCCGGGACAAGGCGCAGCGGGTGGAATAGTATACGTTACTGTATAAGTGCCGGGCGTACTGGTGGACGGTGTAATCATTCCGGTGGTTGGGTTTATTGTTAAACCTGCCGTTGATGTAAATACGCCTCCGGAAGTTCCTGTAAGATTTACTGGGGTGGCGCCATCTGAAGTGCAAATAGCCGGATAAGTGATAGTAGCAGTTGGAGAACTGTTTACAGTAACAGTGGTCGTAGCAGTGTAGGTAGCACAGCCACCTGTACCGGCGATCGTATATCTTATTGTATAAGTACCTGCTGTAGCACCAGAAGGATTGATCTCGCCTGTTGTGGCATTGATGGGTAAACCACTTGAAGGGGAAGTGGAATAAGTACCACCCGGTGTGCCCGTGTGGCTTACAGTTACCGGTGGGTTAGGAGCAGTGGGGGTGCTGACCGTATTACAAAGTGTTGCAGGCGTATAACTAATGGAGGCCGATGGACCTGGATTTACAGTTACTGTTATGGATGCCCTGGGACTCTCTCCGCATCCTGTAGTCTGGCTTACATAATATACAGTAGTACCGGCGGCGCTTGTTGATGGGGTGGGGGCAGTAGGTGAACCTGTACCACCTGTGGCGCTGGTGTACCACAATAAGCCAGTTCCCGCTGCTGTTAAAGGAACAGCCGGTTGGTTCTGGCAGTAAGTAATGGGTGAGGTAACAACAGGAGCGCCGGCCAATGAATTAACCGTTACTACGATAGCTGCGCGCGGCCCTTCACAACCATTGCTTGTTTGACTTACATAATAAGTGGTGTTACCAATGACGGCAGTAGATGGAGTGGGCGCTGTGGATGAACCCGTACCGCCTGTAGCGCTGGTATACCATAACAATCCCGTTCCCGTGGCAGTAAGCGGAGCGGCAGCCTGGTTTTGACAAAGTTGCACAGGAGTAGTTACAACAGGAGCGCCGGGACGCGCATTGACAGTGACAGTAACAGGAACCCTTGGACTTACACAATGATTAGGCTCTGTCTGACTTACGTAGTAAATGGTAGTGCCCGGTGTATTAGTGGATGGTGTGGGAGGAGTGGCGGAGCCTGTTCCGCCGGTGGCGGTTGAGTACCACAACAATCCGGTACCGGTGGCTGTAAGCGGAACGGCTGGCTGCCCCTGGCAATACACTACAGGAGTAGCAGCAACAACAGGCGGCTGAGATGTGGTGAGTACGGTGATCTGCTTTGTTTTTAGGTCATTCCCGCACGCTGTATTAGAAGCTGTGAGCGTAACCGTGTAAACACCTGGTGATGCATAGGCATGGCAGGGAGGATTAGCAGCGGTTGACGTAGTGCCGTCACCAAAATCCCAGAGAAAAGTAGTGGCGGTATTACAACTATTACCACTGTAGCCATTCGTTGTCTGATTGGTAAAACAAACAGACGTATTAATACACAATGGGGTGGTCGGGGTTGTAAAGTCCGCAATAGGCTTCTTCCTTATGATGATCTGATTGAGCGTATAGGTAGTGGTAAAACATCCGTTGCTGGCTTTTAGTGTTGCCGTAAAATCGGGATTAGGGCAGGAAGACGTGGTGTAAGGATGGGACAATAACTGAATGGTATTGCTTCCATTCAAAGGGTGTGATAAAGTAACGTTGGGACTTCCATCGCCAAAATTTACCTGGTAAGTGGTGCCTGCTGAATTATTGTACCAATTGCCGATCTGGAATTCAATAGAAGCGGGAACACATAAGCCGGTAGTGGAGGTAGTGGTAGTAAAACTGGCTAAAGGGTTCTGGCCATTATAAAACCGGTAGGTCACGCTTCTTTTACAATTGTTAGGAGGCGTAATGGTAAGGACTATATTATAATACCCCTGATTGGTATAAGTGTGGGTGGTTTGCGAACCTGCCGGCCAATCTGTTTGTGTAAAAAATGGCGTATTATCTCCCCAGTCAATTTGATATGCATTGCCTGTTCCCGTTGTTACAGAGTTGTTACTTACTATAAGCTGGTAGATGGCATTGCCGTCGCAATTGGTAAAAGGTGCATCGCGCGTACCCACATCTGTCAGGGCAGGCTTGGGAGAAGGCAGGACTGTTAAGGTAACATTATCAGTGCCGGTACCGTCAGGGTTGGTTACTGTCACCGTTCCGTTTGCAGCAGCATCAGCCACCGTGGCAGTGATGCTGGTAGGGCTGTTGACAGTAAAGTTAGCAGCATTACTACTGCCTAATTTTACATTGGTAACGTTTATGAAATTGCTGCCGGTTATCGTAACAGATTGTCCCTGGCATACCGTTAAAGGAGAAAAAGAGGTAACGGTTGGCGCCTGCGCCCGGACTGAGACAAAGCTTCCGAGCAGTAAAGAAATGGTACTATAGAAAATGAGTAAAACAGGTTTCTTCGATCGCAAACAGGAGCGTAAAAAAAATGCATGCATAAACTGGGTGGCAGTTAGGGTTAAAGTGATTCAGTCATGAAATAGCTACTATCCCAATTTATAAAGGGGGAATGGTATCAATGCCGTAATTGAGCCCTGGGAAGATTTACATAGGTTTGGGGAAAACTGGCAAGAAGGTAGGGTTGACGAACGTCACTAAAGTACAATCTTTATTTGTTTCGTGCAAAGACATGGATAAAATAAATTATACAAAGTGTATTAAATCTGTGGTTTCCCTATGTAACTCCACTGTATAGGATAGTTGATTGACTTATGTCAAGAATGAAAATGATTTAATATTGCCTTGTAGTTGAACTATAACCTCCGGCTTCCTGCCCGCCACAATGTTTTATATTTATACATACAATCAAGTTATATGACCACTTCCTCCTTCCCCTGGCACGACGCTGTAAACAGGCGCGCATTTCTTAACCAGGCCGCTGCTGCCGCCGGAAGCCTGGCATTGCTGGCAACACCACTTGCCTGTGGTGCTGCGGATAATCCATCCAACCAACAATCATTCACGGTACAGGACATCATCAACCTCATTTTAAAAGAAGGTGGACTATCGCCCCTCAGCAATACAGTGGATACCATCAAGGCGGGTAAAGCCAACCAGGTCGTCACGGGTATTGTTACTACCATGTTTGCCACCACCAACGTCATCGAAGAAGCTGCCCGGCTGAAAGCCAATTTCATTATAGTACATGAACCTACCTTCTACAATCACCGGGATGATACGGCCTGGGTGAAAGACAATACAGTCGTAAAACAAAAACAGGAGCTGCTGGCAAAACACAATATGGTCGTCTGGCGGTTTCATGATTATTGCCATGCCCTGAGCCCGGATGCCATCAGTTATGGCGTAGCCCAAAAAGCCAACTGGCTTTCTTACTATAAAACAGGAGAGGTGATGCTCACCATTCCCGTTCTATCCCTGCAGCAACTGGTGCAGCACCTCAAAGTATCGCTGGGCATTGCACACGTGCGCATCATCGGCAACCCGGAACAATCCTGTTCGCGCATTGCTTTATTGCCCGGCGCCTGGGGCGGACAACGGCAGGTGTCCACAGCAGAAGCAGAAAAGCCTGATGTATTGATCGTGGGGGAGGTGGCGGAATGGGAAACAGCAGAATACATAAGAGATCACCGCCTGATGGGTGGAAAGACTGCCTTACTGATATTGGGACATAGTGTAAGTGAAGAACCTGGCATGGAATACTTCGTAGATTGGTTGCAACCTAAACTGCCGCAGCTCAAGATCACTCATATTGCATCCGGTGATCCATTTACCTGGTTGTAACTTTTTCTTCGCAGAGTCTCCCATTACTTTACTTTCCCCGCAGTGTCTCCCGCAGGGGACGCTGCGGAAGCACAGGCATAACTAATCCATATGCCAGCGATAAACCGCGCCCAGCAGCACGATTCGGCCTGGTTGTGCAGGCATAAGCCTGTCGGTATAATCTGTGATATTATCGGCAGTGATTCGTAGGCTGAGATGATCTTTCAGCAACCTTTTTTCAATAGATGCATTCAGCAGGAAGAAGCCCTCTACAAAAGTATCATAACGGTCAATGAAGGCATTGTTATTGGCATCGCCAAAAGGATACTTACCGCGGTAATTCACTCTAAAGGAAGCGTTGATACCTGCTGCACGCCAGGAATAAAATACCCGCAGGTTGGCCATATGGCGTGAGCGGTTTTCAATGCCCCAGTAATCTGAGGGAATGGAACTACGCGTTTCTCCTGTTTCATTATTGCGTACTTTATTCCAGGGCCAGTTGGCAGCCCGGATACTGACTTCCACACTTCTGTCTTTGGCTATTAAATACTGGTAACCGCCATTGATCTCCAGGCCTGTTATTGGAGTCCAGGAGCAGGAGGCTTCTACGCCCTTATTGACAGACTTCGGTAAATTCTGGTAAGTAAATATCTGCCGGTTATTGCTGCCGGTAGCCACCTGTATGCTGTTGATCTGGTTACGGATATCATGATAGAAAACACCGGCTTCTAGTTTGAAAGTATTGTTCAGCTTGAACAGCAGGCTCATATTGAGGGAGGTGGATTTTTCAGCCTGCAGGTTGCCATCCAGTTGTTGCAACAGGTGCTGGCGGATCTCAGATATCTGTCCTGCTGCTTCCAGTTGCTTCAATGTCTCACCCAATACCTCAGTACCCACCACCATATAATTGCTGAGCGGGTTCAGGAATACCTGGTAACGATTCTTGAAGTCGGGTGTTTTAAAACCTGTTCCTGCTGCCAGTTTACCGGTAAGCCAGGAAGTGATCTTTTGTTGCAGGCCGAGGCTGGGATTGAATCGTCCGCCGTAATTATTATGCCTGTCGTACCGCAGTCCGCCTGTTAGTTCCGTGGTTGAATGCAGTAGCCAGTTGGCTTGCAGGTAAGCAAAACCTGCCGTCATATCAGCGGCATGGGTATAGGCATTATTATCCATCATCTCCAGGCTGCCACCTAACCCACCTGTTAATTTCACTGCCTGCCAGGGTGCATAAGCAAACTGTTGTTCAAAACGGTGCAGGGTTTGGGCAAATTGTTCAGCACTGGCTGTACTGCCCTGTTGCCACAACACGCTCATGTCAGATACATAGCGGGTGAAATAATACCGGCTCATGCTGCGCAGTCCATTGTTGAAGTTGTGATTATAATAACCGGAGAGATTGATATCTGTTACGTCCTGGTTATCTCCTGAAGTATTGGCCTGACCTCCTCCTGACCCAGTGAATATTTTTGACATGAACGACCGGCGGAGGGCATATCGTCCTGTCATACCTACAGTTCCGTTCTTGCTGAGGCGATAGCGGGCGCGCCCCTGTACGCTGTAATCGTCATAGGGTGGGGCGGTGGTGCCTTGTGAAATATATTGTTTATCGGTATTGAAACCATCGCTGTGGTAATAGTTGGCCGACAGGTTGGCCGATCCACGCTTATGGGCAAAGGGAGTTTCTCCTTCCAGCGTCGCATCTACAATATTCAGGCTGCCATATTGCAGGGAGGCCTGTGCCTGCGGTTGTATAGCGCCGTAACGGGTAACAATATTGATGGCGCCGCCCAGCGCCTCACTACCGAACAGGCAGGAGGATGCGCCTTTAATGATCTCTATTCTTTCAATATTGGTGATGCTGATCCGGGAAAGATCAAAGTTCCCTGAATTCCGGCCTACCATAGGCTGACCATCTATCAGTACCATTACATATTCCGATCCGAATCCCTGCATTTGTATGCCGGTGGCCCGGGCGCCGCCGCTGATATCACTTACCACGGCCAGGCCTGTTTGCTCTTTCAGCAATTCGTCCAGCCTGCGACTGCCCATCCGCTCGATGGTCTCGCGCGTGATGACCGTTACCGGCATGGCCGATTGCTGAATATTGAGCAGGTTGTCGGGAGTATAAGATTTAATATCAGCCGCTACAATTACTTCCTGCATTTCACCCACGCCCGGCTTTAGCCGGATGACGACAGCGGTAGTGACGCCCGCCTGAATGGCTACTTCCTGCGTATCGGTAATAAAACCTACATTACTCACATACATCGTGTAGGTACCCTCATACAGCCCTCTGAACACAAAAGCGCCTTTGGCATCTGCCTGTTTCAAATGGCGGTCAGGCTCCAGGCGGATGGTAGCGCCCGGAAGTATTGTTCCCTTTTCATTAACAATAATTCCTTTGAGTATGCCTTGCTGAGCAAACAACCCGGTGTGTATAAAGGTCACTACAAAAAATACGGTGAGTGTGCGGAGCATTCTTATAATGCTTTAGCGGGTTCAAATACGTCACCAAAACGGTTGAAGGTGGCATTCGCCGCTTCGATGGCTGCTGACTCATCTCCTGCTGTTACTGCCTGCTGGTTGAGCACTGCAATAAACTTCCCCCACATTTCACCGGTAGCAGGCCCGTATCCTGAAAAGAAAGAAACACCTTGTGTAATACCGCCTTTGGCCAGCATCTGCACAATAATGCTGCCGCCCATGATTGAGCCTTCCATTACATATAGTGCCCCCAATGCGGATAATGTGCCGGAAATTTCAGGAGCAGTGGCCGCGGGCAGATCATCAACCGTAAAGCCCAGTTCTTCTATATCTTTCTTCAGGTAAGATGAATTGCGACGGTCTTTATAGTCAGGTAACAACTCCGGGGTGATGAACGGTGCAATGGCTTTTTCTACCTGGCTGAAATAGGCATAGAAATTTTTGAGCAGCGCTGCATAATCCGCATTACTGCGGATGGCCTTGAGTTGCAGTACCACTTTTTTCTCTAATTGCTGGTGTGCTGTTTTGGTAGCTTCTTTAATATTGGTGCTGAGCATACGTTTGGTTTTTAATTTTTAATTGTCGCAAATATTGGAACAAGATCAATGTTCCTGGTGATGAAATCCGGTTTCATTTATATCAAATCCGGTTTATTTTAAGGGCCGGCGTCTTTCTATCATACCTGTAAAGGTAGCTTCTTCTGTAACGATCGTTTTAACAGTAACTGGCAAAGCCTCCTGCCCGCCGGTCCGGAACGGGCTCTTGCTGATGTATGCCAATGCCTGCTGCAGGCAGGCTTCTTCCGGGTCGCCAAAATCCCTGGTTACATCATCGGTTGCCGGGAAGTCAGGGTTCAATCCTGCATAGTAATCGCCTTCACCGGAGGTATTGAGGATCCGGAACTGCGACAGGTAAACAGTAAACACGTCAATGCCAATACCGAAAAAGCCTACCGGTTTACCATAGGTAGTGCTGCCCACCAGCTTCACATCCACATAAGGCTTCAGGCAGTTGATCAGTAACTCACCGGCGGATGCTGTGCTGCCACTCACCAGGAAGACAACACTTTTTATACCGGTAAGCGCACCCTTCTTCTCAAAGTGATGGGTATTGCCTTTTACGGAGTAATCTGCATCGGCATACGTGGCCGGCCTGCCATTCACATATACCGGCTGCCGGTTTTCATCGAGGTAAGGGATCTGTTTAAGGATAGGGGCTTTGCCCTGCTGCAGTAAGGTATTATAATGCTCTGCATACATAACGGCGCCGTTGATGGCAGCGGGCGCTATCAGATTGGTCATATATTCAGCAGTTTCCACATAGCCTCCTGCATTATACCGGAGGTCAATCACCATATTGGTAATGTCCTTGCCGGAAAAGGCGTCGAAGGCTGCTTTCAATGCTGCCTGTGCATTATCGGGATGACTGAACCTGGCAAGCGCTATATAAGCTACTTTTTTACTGCCGGCATCCAGGATGGTTGTCTTTAATACAGGAGAGGCTGTATAAGCAGCGCGATTGAGTATTACCTCCAGCGTATCACCATCCTGCTTTTGCAATAGCAACGAGAGGGAGGATGATTCCAGCATGTCTTTCAGCACGAAGGGATTGGTGGAAACGGGGGCGCCGTTTACCTGTAATAGCTGCATCCCTCTTTCGAGACCGGCGGCGGCAGCCGGAGATCCCTGTTCTACATAACGGATATATACCTGCGTGTTGTTGACTACTGCAATACCCAGACCCATATCATTGCCGGCGCCATCCAGTCCTACCGAAGCGGAACGGCCGGTGATAATATTCCCTTTGGCGATATAGGAATACAAGGGCTGGTGATAGCCGGGCCGGTATTCATAAGGCTGATTGGTAGCAGGATTGATGGCCTGGTTGGTAATAGCCTGTAAGGCCGATTGCAGGGCAGCCATATCCAATGTGGCCGCTGTTGCATATTGGCGGGGCGCAAAAGCAGCATATGCCGGGAGTGATGGATACCACAGATACGTTTCCCGGGCATATAGGTAAAGGGAGTCCAGGCTTAGCTCTAAACGGGTACCGGCAGGCAATGGCGTACCGCCATCACCTGCCTGGTTTTTGCGGCAGGCAGCGAGTGATAGCCATCCTGCCAGCAATAAAGGAATACCCTGTTTATGGTTCGCCATATAATTTATTTGTCTGTTGCCATTTTGATTATGGTGGCGTGATCTTACGGATGCGGTTACCTGCAGTTACATACAAAATACCGGCAGCATCTATAGCGATACCTCTCGGGGTGCTGAATTTTGCTTCGGAACCGGAACCGTCAGCAAAGCTATTCTCACCGCTACCGGCCCAGGTGATCACTGTACCATCGGGGCTTATACGGCGGATACGGTGGTTGTTGCCATCGGCCACGTATAAATACCCTTGTGCATCCATGGCCAGACCGTTGGGGGTATTGAACTGTGCGGCAGTACCTGCGCCATCTGCAAACCCGGCAGTGCCCGTGCCAGCCAGCGTAGTCACATTGCCAGACGGGCTTATCTTACGGATGCGGTGGTTACCATTATCGGCTACATATACATTGCCACTACCATCTACGGCTATACCATAGGGCGATTTGAACATAGCAGTGGCGCCCGGACCATCTGCAAACCCGGCGGTGCCATTACCGGCCAGGGTAGTTACATCGCCTGCCGGACTTATTTTGCGGATGCGGTTATTGGTAAGATCAGTGATGTACACATTGCCATTAGCATCCACGGCCACATCTCTTGGAAGGGAGAACATAGCAGTTGTCGCCGTTCCATCTGCAAAACCTCTTGTGCCACTGCCCGCCAAAGTAGTTGCCACGGCGCCAGGGCTTATTTTGCGGATACGCTGGTTCCAGTAATCGGGCAGGTATAAATTACCATCTGTACCTATAGCGATACCTACCGGAGAATCGAAGGAGGCGGCTGTACCAGTGCCATCAGCATAGGCTCTTGCACCGGAACCGGCAAAAGTGGTGACTGCTGTAGCGGCATCTACCTTCCGTATCTTATGGGTATTCTCTACTACATATAAGTTGCCTGCAGGATCAATAGCCAATCCTGTAATGGTACGGAACGAGGCGGCTGTGCCAATACCATCCACCGAAGCATTGGCGCCATCACCTGCAAGGGTAGTTACGGTAGTAGCGGCGGCACTGAGCACCGTAAAGGGTGTTGCAGCGGTACGGCTGTATTGTCCTACTGTTACGGTTATATTGCCGGTGCTTGCTCCAACAGGTACCAACACTTTCAGCTGGGTGGAGCTGGCTGCTGTTACGGTAGCCGCTACTCCATTGAAGGTTACTGTGTTGTCGGCAGGCGTAGTACCAAAATATTCTCCCGTCAGCGTTACTTCGTCGCCGGCCGCTCCTTTATCAGGACTGAAAGTGGTAATGACCGGGCGGGCATACACCTTTACTGCTGAATCACTGCTATATATTGTATAGATATTATTGACCAGCTTTATTTTATAGTAACCGGTATCGGCTAGCGCTATAGGTACCGGTTTTGCATAGATGGTAGTTGCATCCATTGATGCGATGGGAAGGTTCACCTCCTGTCCGGCAGCATTGATGGCGTACAGGCGGGTGAGGGAAGTATCCGGTATCAGGTTGGCAAAACCATCTATGCGCCAGGCCGATTTTACATTAAAACTGAATTTGTTGCTGGTTGTCACAGGTTCATCCTGGTACACTTTCAGGTAAAGGGTATAGGTGGCCTTGCTGCTGTCCTGCGCAGTAACTGTATATTTTACGCCGCTTTTCAAGGCGATCTTTTGCCCGGATGCAGGATATATGGTAGCATTTTCCGAAATGGTAATAACGGGAGCAACCGAGTCGGGAACGGCTTTGAATCCCGACCAATAAACGACTATGCTATCATTGGTAACGGCAGCTTTCAGACTGCCTGTATCATAAGCGATCTTAAATGATGTTATTTCATTGTAGGGGTGTGGCGCATCCACATACTCTCTTTTGCAACTACCCAACACCAGCAGCAGTGAAGCGCCTGCTGCCATCCATTTATTGATTGATTGACTCATTCTATTATTGATAGTTTATAGTTGGTGATTGATGACTGTTATTCGTAGATGATCCTGATCGGGTTCTTCAGCGTGGTAGTCCTGCTGTAATACTGTACCTTGATCCGGTACAACCCGGGAGGAGGCGAGGTTTGGTTGGCGCCGCCGGTAAGAAGATCATACCCAATTACTCCCGACAGGTTTACAATTACATGTGAATAAGAAGTAACGCCCGCACCGGCAAAAGCAGGGGCGCCGGCCCCATCGGCCGTCATCGGGTATTCCGTACCATTTTCTGCTACAAGACTTACCCTTCCTACTGCCTGCGACACGATATTCGAAGGGGAAAACAGGTAAGGAGTAGTTGTGTAAATGGGAATGCTATTGGCATACCAGCTTATGCTATGGTTATAGGTAACCGGATCGGCCGGGTCGGTAGTAACTTCCTGAAAGCTTAAAGGCGGCTGCTGTGATATAATATGCAGGCTATAGGTGGAGACGGATTTGTCTTTCCCGGTTACTGTATATTGTATAGTACGTCCCTTGGCAAAATAATCGGCCAGGTTTTCAATGAAAGTGCCGCTTGCCGGGCTTATGCTGGCTCCTTCAGACACGGTTATTTGTGGTTCCAGGATGGAGAGGAACAGGGTGGGGCCGAGGTACACCGTAATGGTATGGTCATTATCATCTACCACGCCGGTAATGGGTGTGGTGGTGTTGACAATTTTATAACTGAGTATCCGGCTTTGTGATTGCGGGGGATAGGGATTGGTGGTGGTTTTGGTGCAGGCGGTCAGAAGCCATAAAAAGCCTGCAATAAGAAAAATAGAGCGTTGGTATTGTATGGAGCAGTTGCTGTTTATCATGTTCTGAAGAGTTGAGATAAACCTGCTACCGGACATAGCCGGTAGCAGGTTATAACGGTAAAAAGATCGACAAAAGGACGGAGGTTTAATGCTAATGGCAGCTTATATTATAGATGCTTATAATCAAAGCTGAAATACGGGTAATTGGTCGGGTACGGTGAACCTACCGGTGTTGCGTTATAATAAATACTGTTGATGCGTAACTTCCACACTTCGTTGGTTGATTTTTTGGTGAGCAGGTAAGTCCGGGGTGTATAAGCAACTACGGTATGATTCACGAGTGAATAAACATACCAACCTGCGGCGGCAGGATTGCCAACACCGGTGATTGAATTATAACTGGCAACACCGCTGGCAATAAGGGTAGAACCTGTTGTGCTGGTCACACTTCCAAAGGCCGTGTTGATATAGCGCAGGGTGAACCGGCTGGTATCTACTGTCAGGTCGGCGGTGGCAGAACCGGTAAACTTGAAGCTATAGCTGGATATACCGGCGCCAGACAAACCATCGTTATCGTCAAAGCTGTAATAATAGGTACCTGCTTTGGTAGCCCATTGGTTGGTATCGGTCAGGTCCTGTACAGTACCCTGGTGAAAATTGCGGGCGCCATACGCACCGTCGGCCAGTCCTTTCAGGTAGCCTTTGGTTTCAGCGTCTTCAAAATCAACGGAGTCGCCTTCGGCAGGAAGAGCTACAGCGGTGCCAGTTGGTGCGGGCAGTGTGGCCAGGCTGTCTGATTTTTTACAGGATGTAATTGTTGCAGCAGCAGCGATGGCTATTGCAGCAACAAGACTGATTTTTTTTAACATAGTTAATGTGTTTAAATTTGCCCCATTCGGTGTTAAAAACAGGGCGGGTTAGAAAAATACCGTCCGGCGCAGGGCACTCTTGTACAAGAAGAAATGTCCTGCGCTTTTTTTATTGTCAATTCAGCATACCCAATGTTGATAGCTCACTCAGTGATGGCCAGGTTCTGGCTGCCATCTTTTTGTATGGCGTACTTCATCGTTATAAAGCCCGGCTTGTTGGAGCGGGTGGGCGTTTCAGGGGCGTCCTTATAAAAGCTATAGATCTGTATCTTGGCATAATTGCCCTTGGCTGTTTTCACAACGAACGACCTGGGCAGCGCATAAGCTACATGCGCTACAGAATCTGTCGGCCGGGAAGGGAACAACTCGCCATAGAAATCATACCAGGCCCATCCGGGAGTAGTGTTCTGGAAATAATCCAGGCCTACTATAGCATCGGTTTCCCATTTGCCTTCTGCTATACTGGCCGTGGTTACCTTGGTAAATGCCTGATCAAAAAGGCTGCGGGTAGGCACGCTTTTGATCGGCTGACCGGGCGCTTTATAATAAATGGCATCGAGGTCATTATGCACCACCATATAAATGCCGCCTTTTCCGGGGCCGCCATATCCCGGCGAACTGGTGATGGTGCCGCTATTGGCGCATACGTTACTGTTGTAAGTGCCGTTAAAACAGATGTCCCAGTTGGCTGTTTGCGCCTGTGAGGAGGGAATGATCTTTCCTTCTTCCAGGCTATAATAAAAAGGCTTGGCGCCGCTGGCGAAGGTGGCTGCCGAATCGGCCACCAGGTTGCGCAGAAAATAGACGCCGGTTACAACAGGCTTTTCTTCTTCGGGATCAGGCGTTTCCTCAGTTTCTTTTTTACAGGAGATCAGTGATAGGGTGCTAGTTAGTACAAAGCAGAACAGTAATGTGCGTTTAATGTGATTAGGGCAGGTTACCATGATAGTGTTGTTATATTGCTTGTAAATGAAAAACTATTGTGTGGAAAGGTTGCGGCTTCCATCCTGCTGAACATAATACCGGAAAGTGAAATAAGGGGCCGGCCAGTGCAGGTCCGTCACCGTTGGGGGATTGCCCTGGTACACATTGAGGATCTCCAGTTTGGCAAACTTTCCCGTGGCGGTTTTTAATACGAATGTTCTGTTTTTAATGGGTACCGCAATGTGGTTGGACAGTGTATAGAAAAACCAGCCAAATCCATTGCCACTATCCCAACCTGTTCCACTGTAGGCCTGGGTAGCAAATAGTTCATCCGAAGGCGCTTCTGTTACCTGGCGGTAAGGCTTGTCTATCATTACTATACCGGTTGATTGGCCGGGGCCACCATAGCCGGGATTAGCAACCAGCGTACCACTGTTGCAGGACACGAGTGAGTTATAGATACCACTAAAGCAAATATCCCAGCCCGTTGTTTTCAGCCAGGCAGCGGAGTCAGCCGCCGTTTTCACCCATATCTGTTGTTTATCGCTGAAGCGGAAGAGGAAGGGGAAGAAAGGACGTTTCTCTTTGCCGTCTACGCCATCGCCCATCGAGGCGCCGGTATCGCCGGCCAGGTCATAGATCACAGTACTTTTGCCATCTTCAAGGGGAGGTTCTTCTTTTTCTTTCTTGCAGGCATTGAGGGAGAGCAATGCCATGATCATAACAGTAATAAGGTTTATTCTTTGGCCGGCGTGCAGCATTTGCATTCAATTATTTTATGGATGCAAATGTTCAACGGGATTTGCTTTTTGTATTTACGAAATCCGGTTTCAGTTATATCAAATCCGGTTTTTTTTATATGAAAAAGTGAAGGATTGATAGCAGAAATGAGATAAGAAATAAACTTCCTGCTATTGACGGGAATGTATAATCGGTTGGTAATAACTGTTTTACTGCTTTGGTATTTACTGTTTACGAATTATGGAAACACCTGTATTTGCATACTTTCAAATGTCTGTAGGGAAAGGAATTAAATAGAATAAATCTTTTTTTTGCATCCCTTATGATACGATTCATCTTCATCACACTATTGGTACTTCGTTCAATGTCTTTGCTGGCAACGGATGCCCCTCAGCGCATCATCACCCTGAGTGGGGCACTTACAGAAGTTGCGGACGCCCTTGGGTTTGGGAAAAATATAGTGGCCGTTGACGTTACCAGTGAATTTCCCGCTTACGTAAAACAACTACCTAAAGTAAGCAGGAACCGTTCCCTCTCGGTAGAGGGGCTGATGGCTTACCGGCCCGATATTGTACTGGCCCCTGAGGGGGATATTTCAAAGGCCATTCAATCGCAGTTGAAAGCAGCGGGCATCACGCTTGTCAATATCAAACAGGAATATTCTGTAAAGGGCGCCTTACAATTTATCCGGACGGTGGCTGCCGCCTTGCAGGTCCCTGAAAAAGGGCAATCGCTGGCATTGCAAACGGAAAAGGAAGTGAACGCAGAGCTGGAGAAGATCAGGCAGGCAAAACGGAAAACGCCCGGGGTACTGTTTATCTATGCCCGCGGAGCAGGCGCTATGTCGGTAGCCGGAAAAGGCAGTAATATGGATGCGTTGATACAACTGGCCGGTGGGAAAAATGTGGTGCAGGAGTTCAGCGATTTTAAACCCTACAGCACGGAGGCGATGATCAGGGCCAACCCCGATGCGATATTGCTATTTGATTTTGGATTAAGCAGCCTGGGAGGAAAGAATGCCCTGTTAAAAATGCCGGGCATCACTACTACGAAAGCAGGCAAAAATAAATGCGTCATAGAAATGGATGGGCCCTTGCTCGTCAACTTCTCCGTAAGGCTCGCTACAGCCATCAGGGAATTGAATCGTCAACTGGTACAAATAACACCTCAACCCTAAACAGGCAGGCTTGAAAAAAAAGATCATCTATTGTGTGCTTTCGGCAGGATTGCTGGTAGTTATAGCTTTTTCATTGGGACTGGGTGCTATGGATATTCCGATGCGCAGTGTATTGCTGGTACTCGCCAAAAAGGCGGGTATATTCAGTAATGCGATAGTGGATGAACAATATGAAGCAGTATTAACAATTGTGCGCATACCACGTATGCTGCTGGGCATACTCGTAGGGGCAGCTCTCGGTGTTTCCGGTGCGGCCATACAAGCCATCTTCCGCAACCCGCTGGCAGAACCGGGATTTGTAGGTATTTCAGCCGGCGCCTCGCTGGTGAGTGCGTTGATCATAGCACTGGAAGTAGGCCTGCTGGCAGGACTTAGTGAGTGGTTGGGACAATACCTGCTGGTATTTGGCGCTTTTGCCGGCGCCGGCATTGCTGCGATGCTGGTGTACCGGCTTTCCAAAACGGATGGCAAACCGAATGTGGCCACCATGCTGCTGGCAGGCATAGCGATCAATGCATTGGCCGGCGCCATCACAGGACTCATTACTTATACTTCCAATGAACAACAACTTCGTACCATTACTTTCTGGATGCTGGGCAGCCTGGCAGGGGCCGGCTGGACAACAGTAGCCTGTGTAGCTCCCTTCATTATTTTTTCCCTCATTGCACTTCCCGTGCAGGGAAAAATGCTCAATGCATTCGCCCTGGGCGAATCGCAGGCGGAGCAATTGGGCATCCGCACCAGTCATATTAAAAGAAGGATCGTATTGCTTTCTACCCTGGCTGTAGGCAGTGCGGTATCAGTAACCGGCATCATTGGTTTTGTAGGACTGTTGGTGCCACATACCATCCGGTTACTGGGTGGCGTGGATAACCGTTATGTATTACCGGCCTCTGCATTAATGGGGGCGTTGGTGCTCACCCTGGCCGATATGATAGCCCGGGTGATTACCGCTCCCATGGAGTTGCCCATTGGGGTTGTGACTGCTTTGCTGGGTACGCCCGTTTTCCTGTATATACTGATAAGAGATAAAAAGAAATTACTCCACTAAAACAAGAATGCCCGCCATGCTCAGTGTAAATGCCATTACCTGCACGGTCAAAAATAATCACCTCGTGAAGGAGATCAGCTTTATAGTAAGGCCCGGGGAGGTGCTGGCATTGCTGGGTGCTAATGGCGCCGGTAAATCCACGTTGATACGGATGTTGTGCGGGGAACGGAAGCCCGATAGTGGCAGTATCCATTTGGGTGGCCGGTCACTGAATACTTACAGCATGGAAGAGCTGGCTAAAAGACGGGCTACACTTCACCAGCATAATGTGGTGAGCATGCCGTTCCTGGCGGCTGAAATTGTAATGATGGGTCGCTACCCGCATTACCGCAACAGTCCCGCTGCGCAGGATTACAGGATCGTGGAGGAAACGATGGAGATATGCGGGGTACACCATCTGGTGGAACGCTCTTTCTTATCGCTTTCCGGCGGGGAGCAGCAGCGTATACACCTGGCCCGTGTGTTGAGCCAGGTATGGGATGTGCCCGGCGCCCTGTTATTATTGGATGAACCGGTGGCCGCCATGGATATTTTATACCAGCAGCAAACGCTGGCCATTGTGAAAGCCCTGGCGCGTAAGGGATACATGGTCATCACGGTGTTGCATGAAATCAACCTGGCTGCCCAGTATGCCGACCGTATCCTCCTGTTGAAAAATGGCAGGCGATGGAGTGACGGCACACCCTCAGAAGTGCTCACGCCACTGAACATTTATACTGTTTTTTCTATTGAAGCCGAGGTGGCCATTAACCCGAAAACACTAAACCCCTATGTGGTGCCCGGCGAAATAAGATTGAGTGTGTAAAGCATGCTAATCCCTGATATCACTGGGCGAGATCCCAAAATACTTTTTGAAGGCGCTGCTGAAATTATTCTGATGGGTAAAGCCAGTGATCTCTGCTGCTTCATTGATGGTCCTTCGCTCTTCCAGTAACAAGCGGCGGGCACACTCCATGCGCACCCGTACCGTATATTCATGGATCGTAGTGGCAAAGTATTCCTTAAAGCCCCTGCGTAGCTTGGATTCGTTCAGGGCTACCGCAATGGCCAGTTCCTTTTGGGTGGGTGGATTGGCAAAATTGGCTTCAAGGATACTCCTGGCCTGTTCCAGCTTTTCAATATCCGGCCCTCTCAATACGGTCCTTTGATCAGGGCCTGTTTCGTGGAACTGCTCTAACTGGCAGATAAGTAGTTCCATGATCTTCGCTTCTGTATGCAGCCGGCGCAGTTCCCCCGTTTTCTGGTTATCCTTCAGTTCTCCGATAATGCGCTGCATCTCCGGCGTTACCACCATATCTTCCTGCTTAAAGGATACAAAAACGCCTTTGTCCATCTCCTGTACAAAATCCTCCTGCAGGGAGGAGTGCCTGTCAATAAGGTGGAAATAATAATTCCGGGAAAGCACCATCAGGAAATAGGCATATTCCATGCCTGCCTTCATGTCATATTCCTGTACCGCCGAAGGAATGTACCGGATATTGTGCCTGCTGCGTCCATGTATGCTTAGCTTTTTTACCGACTGCGGGCGGTAAAAAATAAAGTGGCTGGTAATGGTTTCCCCCATTACTTCGGTATGTACCTGTGTGGGTTCATCAAACTTCATATCGGAATACAGCAGGAACAGCCCGGCGCTGCTGAGCTGGAAATTGGCCATCTTGACCGGTTTGCGTTCAATAGCTACCCGTTTCTCGTTCAGGGTATTATTGGGCGAATAGACATCCGGGATATCTTCTATAAATAGCCAATCATTCAGCCCTTTGATTTTACTTTTAATGATCATGGATACAAAGACTTTGATAGCAGGAATTAATGCAGCCAAGATACGTCTTTGCGTTTGGGCGCCTGGGTTAAATACCCGAATTCGAAACTGAATTTCTTGATAGCGTAAACTCGAAGTGACTTCCGGGGCCGGATTTTAGCTTGTTTTCTATTCAAAATAGCGCAAACGTTTGTGGCGTTTTTGTATCTAAAATGCGGGTATATTTAGGTCCATATTATTCTACAACGAAGCTGCTAATACGGAACTGCTGCATGTATTGTCAACAGGATATAGAACTCGTTCAACGGTTAAAGGAGCATGATTTGGCGGCCTATGATATCATATACCTTAAATATTATAAACTGCTCTGTGTAAATGCTTACTTTTTTTTGAAGAATGAACAGGAATCGAAAGACCTGGTCCAGAACCTCTTCCTGGATATCTGGGAAAAGAAACTGTACCTGCAATTTCATGAAGACCTGAAAGGGTACTTGTATCGCGCCATCAAAAATCGTTGTCTCAACCAGTTGGAGAAACTGCAAACACAGCAGAAGGCCAAAAAAGGATACGCCGGTTTACAGGAAGCGGAGGAGCGGCAATATGCTGAAATACAGCCGGAATATGGCCAGCAACTGACCACCGCCCTCGAAAATATGCCTGCACAGAAAAAGACAGCCATTCAAATAGTGTACCTGCATGGAAAACGTTACCAGGAAGCTGCCGCCGACATGGGGATCAGCATCAATTCTTTAAAAACCCATATCAGAACCGGGTTGAACTTTTTGCGGACCGAAATAAAAACAAGAATAGATTAACCCTTTTCCGGTTAATTGCTGTAGCATTAACAGATGAAGCATAGTTACGAGCAGGTATTTCAATTGTTCATGGAAAAACTGTCAGGCAACCTTTCTCCTGAAGAAAATGAAGAGCTGGAGAAAATACTGTCAGAGGACGCCTCATTTAGGGAAATATGGGGTTCACTGGAAGCCGAGGCCCGGCAGCTCAAAGTCAATGAATTCCTGGAAGGGGCCGATGCTGAAGCCGGATTGCACGCCTTAAAAGCGCAGATTGCTGCCGCCGGCGAAGTCCGGCGCAGGAAAAGGCGCAACATACGGAAAGCCCTTACAATGGCCGCTGTACTCCTGGTCATCCTGTCTGGCGCCTGGCTCACTTTCTTTAAAAACGACGAAATAACAGGCAAAGAGAAAATAGCAGCGATCATTCAACAGAAAAAGCAAACCGTAAACCTTGTCCTGGGTGATGGAACATCAATAGGACTTGATAAAACCAGTCATAACCAGACAATAGCGCTGGACAATGCCACCCTGCAGGCGGCCAATGGCGCCTTACAATACACATCTGAAGACACCCTGCAGAACACCTTGTCGGTACCGGCCGGAGAAAATTATAAGATCGTATTGTCCGATGGTACCGAAGTATGGTTAAATGCAGAGACCCGCTTGCGGTTTCCATTTCGTTTTGCCCTGGCCTCAAGGGAGGTATATGTGGAAGGGGAAGCTTACTTTAAAGTAGCAAAAGATGCCCGGCATCCTTTTATTGTGCATACACCGCTTACACAGGTAAAAGTAACAGGCACTGCATTTAATGTAAATACCTACCAGGCTGGTAATGTAACAACATCGCTGGTAGAAGGTAAAGTAACCACACAAAGCAAAGACGGTAAAAATGCAGCACTGGAACCAGGCATGGAGGCCGGCTATACTACCGGTAAAGGGTTTACAACCGGCAGCTTTGATGAAGAGGAAGTACTATCCTGGATCAATGGCTTATATTATTTTCACAATATGCCGGTAACAGAACTGGCCCGTGTGGCCTCCCGTTGTTACGGTGTTAAGATCATTCTGGACAAAGACAAATTTGCCGGTAAATCCATCACAGGCGTAATGGATAAAAACAAGCTCATCAACTTTTTAAACGACCTGCAAGCCGTGGCAAATACAACGTATTCCTTTTCCGGTAATGAGCTTTATCTGAAGTAACGAAACCGTTACAGGAAAAAAATATTATTTTCTTCACCCATTCTTCGCAGCAGCCTGTAGCTTCAATAATACTGCTACCTGAACAGGTACCTCACCAAACATTAACATTCTAAAACTGCTATGATGCAAAAACTCCTGGCCAAAAGTTGGGTTTCCCTGCGAAGCGTGTACCGTGTATTCATTCCGTGTTTTTTAATGATGCTCTATTGCATTACTGCTGTTGCTCAGGTGAAAGAAGTCAGCGTACTTCAAAAACCGGTTACCGTAACAGGCAAAAACATATCGCTCCTGCAGGTGTTCAAAACCATAAAAAAGCAAACAGGGCTCACCTTTTTTTACAGTAACCAGTTATTGGATGATAACGAAAAAGTAAGCCTCAACTTTGAGCAGGCAAAGCTGGAAGCAGTACTGGACCATTTATTCAAAAACAGGAATATCAGCTATGAGGTACGTGAAAACAAGCTGTTATTAAATGAAAAGCCGCCAGCCGGAAAAACAACAGCGGCCGGCTCTGGTGAGGTGGCAGATAATAAAATAACAGAGCTATACAAGGAGATTGTCAGGGGCCAGGTGCTGGCTGAAGATGGCCAGGTCATCGTAGGGGCTACGGTAGCAGTAAAAAATAAAGAAATCTATACCACTACCGATGAATTGGGGACTTTTTATATCAAAGCTGTTGCCGGTGACACCCTCGTTTTTACCATGGTGGGTATGAGTGCACAGGAACTGCGGATCATGAACGCCAAAGTGCTCAAGGTTACGCTATCGGCCAAAACAGACAAGCTGAATGATGTGGTCGTGGTAGGCTACGGTAAGCAAAAGAAAATTACTGTTACCGGTTCTGTGGCTTCCGTAAATATGCAAGACATGAAAACGCCGGTACCCAGTCTTACCAATGCACTGGCTGGAAAAGTAGCCGGCATTATTTCTGTGCAATCCAGCGGTGAACCCGGGTATGATAATTCCACCTTTACGATCAGGGGTATCGGGACCTTTACCGGCAATACTTCGCCGCTGATCATTGTGGATGGCGTGCAGCGCGATGATGTAAACAGCACCTATGGTGGTGCTTTCAATAATATAGATCCCGAAGATGTTGCCAGCATTACCCTGCTCAAGGATGCTTCTTCCACCGCCATCTATGGGGCCAAAGGAGCCAATGGCGTACTGCTCATCACTACTAAAAGAGGTGTTGCAGGTAAGCCTAAGATCTTATTGAAGGTGGAAACAGGGATGACGGGATTTACCAAAACGCCTGAAATGCTGGACGGCGTTAATTATATGAAACTCCTGAATGAAGCAAGGGTTAACATGGGGTTGCAACCGCTGTATTCAGAAGAGCTGATCAAAAAAACCGCCAGTGGCCTCGATCCCTACCTCTATCCGAATGTAAACTGGATGGATGCGGTGTATAAAAAGAATGCTTCGCTAACCAATGCCAACCTCAATATCAGCGGGGGTGGAGAAACCGTTCGATATTATTTGTCAGCCTCTTTCTATAACCAGGAGGGACCTTATAATGTATCAAAACAAAATGGTTTCAACCCCAACCTGAATTTCAAACGCTACGACTTCCGGACCAATGTGGATGTAAATATCACCAAGACCACCTTGCTGCAAATGAACCTGGCGGCTATGCTTACCAATGCACGGTATCCGGGCATATCGGCCGGCAGTCTCTGGTACCTGTCCTATGCTACCACGCCGGTAGGTTTCCCCATTGGTTATCCTGATGGAAAATGGGCAGGTCCCACCAATAATGGTGGCAGTAACCCATTGAATGAAGTACAGAACAACGGGTACACTACTGAGTTCCGTCCCTCTGTTCAATCTGTATTCACCGTTACCCAAAAATTGGATGCTGTTGTGAAGGGCCTTGAAGTATATGGGCGTTTTTCATTTGATAGTTACGGAACGTTTAACAACATCAGGAGCGGCAGGAATGATCTGTGGATCGCAACCGGGCGTAAGGAAGACGGCGGGTTGGTATATTCCCCCACAAGGACCGGGCAGCAGTTTTTAGGATATAGTCAGAGTTCTTCCGGTGAGCGCGTCATGTACCTCGAAGGGAACATTAGCTATAACAGGCACCTGGGCGATCACGAGATAGGGGTGATGGCCTTATACAATATGCGCAACCGCCTGGTGAGTACCGCGGGGGATGTGATCGGCTCCATTCCTTTTCGCAACCAGGCCATGGCAGGCAGGCTCACCTATGCATTCAATAGTAAGTACCTCGCAGAGGTGAATGCGGGGTATACAGGTTCTGAAAACTTTGAACCGGGTAAAAAGTTTGGCCTTTTCCCTTCGGTATCTGCCGGGTGGGTCATATCGAGAGAGAATTTCTTTGATCCATTGGCCAATACGTTCAGCCTGTTAAAGGTCAGGGCTTCGTATGGGGTAGTGGGTAATGACAATATCGGTACTGCCAATGGAAGCAGGAGGTTTCCTTATTTAACACAGATTGCCGGCGGCAACTCCACTGGTTTCGGTTTAAATGGCAATTGGGCAGGTGGTTTAACCGAAGCCCAGATAGGCGTAGAGAACCTGACCTGGGAAAAATCATATAAAACGGATATCGGCTTCGAGATCGGCCTGTGGAATAAGGTGAACATTATAGTAGATCTTTTTAAGGAAAGAAGGAAGGATATCCTGATCCAGCGTGCTTCCATTGCGCCCATAGCCGGGTATGGCGGTACTGCCATATTTGCCAACCTCGGCGAAATGAATAACAGGGGCATGGATGCCAATATTGAATACAACGATCGTTTTGGCAAATTGACTGTACGGCTATATGGTAATGTAACCTATAGCAACAACAAGATCGTATTCCAGGATGAACCACTCCGTAAGTATGATTATCAGCGCGGGACCGGGCACCGGTTTGGAGAATTTACCGGTTATATTGACGAGGGTTTGTTTGTTGACCAGGATGATATCGACAGACACCCCGAACAGAAGTTTAACCTGGTGTACCCCGGCGATATTAAATACCGGAACCTGAATGGAAAAGACGATGACGTGATCGATACATACGACTGGCAGTATCTTGGCAAATCATGGTTTCCGGGATGGTTATATGGAGCAGGGTTTTCATTGAACTACCGGAAATTCGATCTCTCCATGTTCTTCCAGGGTACCGCGGATGCAGCCATTATGGCCAATGGTTCCTGGATTGACGGAGGTGGCATGGGGGCCAGCGGCGTAGGTGTGTTGCCTTTCTCAGGGATCGGGCAATATCCCAACAACACCTTGGCGAATGTGCAGGACAGATGGACGCCCGACAATCCACGCCAGGATGCTTACTATCCCCGTTTAACGCAGGCCAGCCTTTCCGACAACAATTACCTCGGTAGCACCCGGTGGCTCAAAGACGGATCGTATGTGCGGTTGAAACAGGCGTCCCTTGGTTATGCACTCTCCTCACCTGCATTAAAAAGAGGCGGCCTGACGGCCCTTTACTTCTACCTCTCAGGCCAGAATTTATTAACCTTCAGCAAGTTTAAACTGTGGGATCCCGAACTGGGTTCCAATGGCGCCAAGTATCCTGTTACAAGAATGGTAACGGTAGGAGTAAGAGCTCAATTTTAGTATCCTTCAATCAAAAGAATATGAATACAATAGTCAAAAATATTTATTCTTTCAGTCTGGTTATTTGTCTGCTGCTGGTATTGGGTTGCAGCAAATACCTGGATAAGAAACCGGACAATATCATTACCTCCGACATGCTTTGGCAAACAAGGGCCAATGCAGAAGCTTACTTATACCAGGTATATGGTTATATCCAGACCTCTATGGATGATTATACCATGCTGGGTGCAAGTGATGAAAGCTCCTGCAGCATCCAGGGCGTAAATGTGCGTAAAATGGTGGTGGGCAACTGGAATGCACAAAGCGGGTATTGGTATAACTGGGGCGGTTATTATTCCGGCATCAGGCAGTCGTTTGTGTTTGAGAACAACATCGACAAAGTGCCGGCTACTGCATTAAGCGATGAACTGAAGCAGCAATATAAAGCGGAAGTGCTTTTTTTAAGAGGCTGGTTCTATTGGAAGCTATTGCGCCAGTATGGTCCTTTTGTAAAACTAACCGGTACATTAAGCCTCAATGAAGACTATAATAAATATCCCCGCGCTCCATTTGATACCTGTGTACAACAGATCAATGAGCTCATGGACCAGGCAGCACAGGGCTTGCCGGCTATATGGTCTTCTTCCGCCAACTATGGAAGGCCTACCAAAGGAGCCTGTCTGGCAGTAAAATCACAACTGGCGTTGCTGGCTGCCAGTCCTTTGTGGAATGGCAATTCCCGCTTTGCCGGTTTGAAAAATCGTGATGGTGTGGCGCTGGCGCCTGCCCAATACGATGCCAACAAATGGAAAATAGCCGCTGATGCAGCCAAAGCAGTTATTGATCTGAATGCTTATAAACTCTTTACCAATGTAGATGAAGGCGATCCGCAGTTCGATCCTTATCTCTCCTGCCGTAATGTGTTCTTAACTCCCTGGAACAGCGAATTGGTATTCTCTACCCACATGGCCGACACCTGGCAGTGGGGGCATGAAAAACGTTGCGCCCCGCAACCTGGCGGATACAATATGGTAAATGCTACGCAAAACGTGGTAGATGCCTTTTATATGCGCAATGGCAGGACCATTGATGATCCTTTATCCGGTTATACGGAAACCGGTTTTGTACAATCCAACGATCCGGCCAACTATGGAATAAGCAGGGACGGTGTGAACAGGGGCTATGTAACGGGCAACTCGAATATGTATGTAAATCGTGAGCCCCGTTTTTATGTAGACATACAGTACAACGGAAAACCGGTATTGCCGGCTCCTACCACCGACGACAGAAATTACTTTTCATCGGATGCCAACAGGGATAACAGTGGCAGGGCTGAATTTTATTACAGCGGTAAATCCGGCGTAAGTATCACCAGTAATGGAGATATAACGGGTTATAGTGTATTAAAAAATGTAAGTCCTGCAACCAATATCAGGATTGACCGGGCTGCTTATCGCCCCTTTATACACATCCGCTATGCCGAAATATTGCTCAATTATGTAGAAGCATTGAATGAATATGATCCTGCCAGTGCCGACATTTTAATTTACCTGAACATGATCAGGCAACGTGCGGGCATTCCCAACCTGGAGACTGTATATCCCACTGCCGCAGGCAACCAGGTTGAAATGAGGAAATGGATACTGCGTGAAAGACAGATAGAGCTGTGCTTTGAAAGCGACCGGTATTTTACCCTTATCCGGAGACTGATGATGGGTAATCCCGAAGTAAAGGCCATTTACAGAATGAATACCATTACCAATGATAACGGGCTGGGTTTTTCCTTTGCCGGTTATTATACCCGGACCTTGTTCCAGACCAGGTATTGGGACGATAAGATGTATTTGTTCCCTATTTCGCAGGACGATATTGATAAGGACAATGCGCTGGTGCAAAACACGGGATGGTAAATCTATTTGACAATGCTTTCAACTAACTATTATGATAAAGCAAATCATTCACTATACATTGATCGGCTGCCTGTTTTTGTTCATAGCACTGGCAGGCTGTAAAAAAGATAGCGGCTATAAACATGCAGCCGGAACACCCATGACCATTGATGACTTTACACCTACCGAAGGAGGTGGCACTACCGAGATATTGATTACCGGCAGTAATTTTTCTACAGACACTTCCGAGATCAAAGTATTCATCAACGGTAAACAGTTGGCGCTCGTGGGCGCCAATGGCAACCAGGTAATGGCAGTGGTCCCTAAAAAATGCGGATCGGGACATGTGGTCGTAAAGATTGGCAATGATAGTGTAGTAAGTACCGGCATCTACAATTATATGTTTACCAGGACCGTCACTACGCTGGCAGGTAATGGAACAGCCGGTTTTGCCAATGGACAGGGTACAGATGCCATGTTCAATTTCAACGGGGAAGCCTGGTATCGCAGTGGCGGTATCACGGTAGATGATAACCTGAACGTATATATTGCCGATCCCGGCAATCACTGTATCCGCAAAATTGACAGTACCGGAAAAGTAACCACCCTGGCCGGTAATCCAAATGTTTCCGGCTATGCAGATGGACAGGGAACGGCTGCGTTGTTTAGTCTGCCTTATGCGCTTGCCATTGATAACGACGGCAATATATGGTCGGCCGATCCCGGCAACTGGGACATCCGTAAAATAACGCCCGATGGTATCGCTACCACCTGGTTATGGGGCGCACAGGCGCCATGGAGTATAGCTTTTGATAAAGCAACCGGCTATATGTACTATTCCAGTTGCAGTAATCCCGGCAATATATACCAGATTACCGGGCAATGGACGGCCGGCGAAGTTGTTACGGGGCTTAACTACCCGGCCGGTATTGTGTTTGACAAAACCGGCAATTTATATGTATCTGTTAACGGCGATCAGGTGATCAGCAAGTTTACTGCCGGCGCCTGGGACGGAAGCATTATAGCAGGTCAGCAGGGATCTGCAGGTTACCAGAATGGTGTGGGTACTGCTGCCAGGTTTTCAAGCCCCTGGTACATGGCTTCTGATGCTGATGATAATTTGTATGTAGCGGGCAATGGCACCTGGGACGGCGGTACTTATAATCCCGACCAAAGCATACGATTCATAGAAGCCAACACCTGGAAGGTAAGCACTTTTGCAGGCAGTGGTGTGGCCGGTTTTGCCGATGCCATTGGCGCTGCTGCCGCCTTCAGCGCACCTACCGGTGTGACGGTTGATAAAAATGGTACTGTGTATGTGCTGGACAAGAACAATAATCGCATAAGAAAAATAGTATCCGAATAGCCCCCATGAAAACAAGTATAATTTTTAATAGCATCAGGAACTTATTGGTATGCCTGTTTTTAATACCGGCATGTGGCAGTAAAAAGGTAGATACCCCAACGCAGGCTACCTCCTCCAAAACCTTGTATGTATCACCCGGTGGAAACGACAGCAATGCCGGAACGATCAATGCGCCCCTGCAAAGCATCAATATGGCATTGGGCAAAGTGCTTTCCGGTGATACGGTAATGGTAAGGGCAGGTACCTACTATGAAAAAGTAAAATTCCCCAAATCAGGCCGGTTAGATAAATGTATCACCCTGAAAGCCTATCCCGGTGAACATCCTGTGATCAGCGGGGAAGGGTTGCCTATTACTGGTAAGGAAGCATTGGTTACTATTAGTAATGTGAGCTATATTATATTCGAAGGCTTCGATGTATGCAATTATAAAAGCACCATACCCTGGGTAAATATCAACGGCATACTGGTGAATGAAGGATCGGGCAATATCACCCTGCGGAAAAATAAGATATATAATATAGAGCACAATGTAAAACCTGAAGACGGAAGAAGCGGTCATGGCATTGAGATCATTGGCAATACCAGTGTGGCCATGAAAAACATTTTGGTAGAAGAGAATGAGATCCATGACTGCAACACAGGGTACAGCGAAAACCTCACGATCAATGGCTACGTGGATGGCTTTGTGATCAGGAAAAACAAAATATACAATGCGGAGAATATTGGTATTGATGCAGCAGGTGGTTACTGGGCCAACCCAACACCTGCATTCAATTATGCCCGCAATGGTATTATCAGTGATAATGAACTGTACAATATTGATATGACCACCGGCCCAATCGGCGGCAGCACCGGTCATGGCGCTATTGGTATTTATGTAGATGGGGCAAGAAATATTACCGTGGAAAGAAATAATGTGCACGAGTGCGACCGGGGCATTGGTATTGTTAGCGAAAATGATGCTTATCCTACCAGCAACTGCCTTGTGCGCAACAATTTTGTAGCCAATTGCTGGCGCACCGGCATCTACCTGGGGGGCTACCTCAATTATACCAGTGGTGGTACCAATGATTGTTATGTGATCAACAACACCCTGTATTTCAATAATAAGGTATTGGGCCATTTTGGTGAGATAGAAGGAGAGATCAGGCTCACCGAACGCTGCAATAACAATGTGATCAAAAACAATATTGTCTATGGCAGGCCGGTGGATGTGTTGGTGCATAAGTACACGGCAACAGGGACCAATAACATCATAGATCATAACCTCTACTACACTACCGGCACCCCTAAATGGATATGGAATGGTACGGAATATACCAGCTATGAAGCCTGGAAAACTGCCTGCGGTGGCGATGCCAATTCCTCTAATGGAATTGATCCTTTACTGATCAATACAACATTGCCTGATTTACATATTCAGTCCTCTTCTCCTGCAAAGAATACAGGGATCGTAATTAATGCAGATGTACATGGGAGTACGGATATAGATGGCAAACCGCGTATTGTGAATGGCAAGATCAGCAAGGGGGCACAGCAATAAAATATAATTATACAACAAACCCATGTTCACACACTTAATGACCTTCCTCTTATTGGTTGGTGCAGGTATCGGCTGTTCAAAGAGTAAGGGCGCCACTACATCTTCAGAAAATAATACAAACGTCTGGTATGTATCTGCCACCGGCAACGATGCCAATGCGGGCACCATCAATGCTCCATTCAAAAGTATTAATGCCGCCTTAAGTAAGGTACTATCCGGCGATACGGTTTTCGTGAGAGCAGGAACTTACTATGAACAGATCAGCTTCACCAGGTCCGGCCTGCTGGATAAGAACATCACCCTAAAAGCATACCCCGGCGAAAGGCCGGTTATAGATGGCAGCCATCTCTCTGTAAGCGGGTGGATGGCAATGGTCACCTTCAGCAACGTACGGTTTATATCCATGGAGGGGTTTGATATCTGCAATCTTTCTACGGCTGCCTTTAATGCTGATCCGGAAGGAATATTGATCAATGGGAATTCCCATCATATAACCATAAAGGATTGCAACATCTACAATATAAAAAGCAATGCCAGCTTAAATGACTGGCGAAGCGCCCATGCTATCCTGGTGATCGGTAATGGAACAAGTGCCATCACCAACCTTACCATCACCGGCTGCACCATTCATGATACACAAACAGGCACCAGTGAAAATGTTACGCTGGCAGGGAATATAGATGGCTTTGTGTTTAGCCACAACAAGGTATATGATACTGAAAATATCGGGATCATTGTTGCCGGTGGCGATAACCTGCACCCCGGCGGGAATGTGGCTACCAACTATGCCCGCAACGGGACCATCAGCGATAATGAATTTCACCACAATACCATGACCAGGACACCCGATGTATGGGGACCAGACAGGTATGGCGCTATTTCCATTTATGTATGCGGCGGCGCCGGGACCATTATAGAAAGAAACATCGTGCATGACAGTGACCGGGGTATCGGCCTGGTCAGCGAAAGCAATATCTATGCAACCAGGACCACTATTGTAAGAAACAACTTTGTATATAACTGTTGGCGTACCGGTATTTACATGGGCGACTATTTAAACTATACCAAAGGAGGAACTAAAAATTGTTATGTGGTGAATAACACCTTATACCAGAATGACCGGGTGGTGGGCGCCTTTGGTGAAATAGAAGGGGAGATCCGGTTAACGGAAAATTGTGACAGCAATGTGATCAGGAACAATATTGTATATGCCCGGCCCGACGATGTGTTTGTACATAAGTACACGGCAACAGGCAGTCATAATGTAATTGACAACAACCTGTATTATACCACCGGTACTGCCAAATGGATATGGAATGGTACAGCGTACACCAGTTATGCAGACTGGAAAACTGCCTGTGGGGGCGATGCTGGTTCCACCATCGGTACAGACCCTTTATTGGTGAACACCTCTTTGCCCGATTTACATATTCAATCCTCTTCCCCTGCGAAGAATACAGGCATAATTATTAACACAGAGATACATGGGAGCATGGATATAGATGGTAAACCACGTATCGTGAATGGCAAGATCAGTAAAGGTGCGCAACAGTGAGCAGCTAACTGCGTTTTTTCTTAACCTTAAATAAAAGTCTATGAAAAAGAAATGGATCCTATTCGCTTTATTATGCGTTACCACAGGAACGCTGTTCTTAACTTCCGCATTTACTGTACCGGTAAGCAATGCAAAAGAAGTACACAAACGGCTACCGGATTATCCCTTACCCTTTAGCGGAGGCGCTGTCCGTCACGGCAGCCCGTTAATTGTAACAGTACAGTGGAATGAAATTAACCTGGCTACTTATGGTATTTCAACACGTCCATTGGCAATTGTAGTGAGAAAATACGATCTCAATGGCTTCCCGATTGCAGGAACCGCCCGCACTTACTATGTAACCTCAAACAGCAATGCCAGCAACGTGTATGACACCGACTATGTTCATGTGGGCAATGAGATCATGAAGGCTACCCTATACAACCAGGGGTATGAAAATGTCAGTGGGGCCAACTCTGTTACCTTCAATGTTCAGCCGTAGTTCCGGCAGGTGATCAAAGATGTCCCTTTTAAAGCCGGTCAATTCCGGGTATAGACCGCTTATACCTGGAATTGATTTGTATGATAGCCTGTGGAGATTTCAGGCAACCGGTTGCGTGTCATTCTGTAAGAATAACGAATTACATTAGACCGGTAATACGCATTGGCTGGCAGTTGGGGTAGCTGGGCCGTTACATGCACATGCTGAACGGTCTGTTTGGCAAGCCGGGCGGACCTACTGAATACCGGTGTTGTAGATCAGAAAAAATAGACAATAGAACATGGTTCAGAAAAGGTGTAAATATATAATGCTGGTTTTTCTCTTGTGGAGTTTGTCAGTACATACTGCAGCACAAACGACAGAAACCTGGAAGTGGTGGAACCCTGCTGCTAATAACTTTCCCGTCATTGAAGGACAAGCATGGCCCGCTGAAGTCGCTGCTTCTTATGATCGGTTTCCCGCACGGGCGCAAAAAACACTCCCTCCAAATGTTTGGAATATTTCGCGCAGCAGTGCAGGCCTGTATGTAAAGTTTAAGACCAACGCTCCTGCCATTATTGTTCGCTATGTAGTGAAAGGGGAGTTGGCAATGTCGCATATGCCGGCTACCGGCGTAAGCGGTATTGACCTGTATAGCATTGATCCCAATGGTATATGGGGCTGGGCGCCGGGTAACCGTTCGTACGGTGATACCATTGAATACAGGTTTCAAAACCTGGTGGTAAGTAAGATATTCACTGGCCGTGATTATGAATACAGGCTATACCTTCCTTTATACAAGGCAACAGAATGGTTGCAAATAGGTGTTCCTTCAACGGCCTCATTCATTCCCATGCCTTTGTCGTTGGAGAAACCCATTGTGGTATACGGCACTTCCATTGCACAGGGTGCTTGTGCTTCAAGGCCCGGCATGGCCTGGACAAATATCCTGCAACAGCGACTGGATCGTCCTGTTATTAACCTCGGCTTTTCTGGTAGCGGTAAATTGGAAGCATCGGTCATTGACCTGATGGCTGAAACAGATGCCAAACTGTATGTGTTGGACTGTATTCCCAACTTAACAGCTGGAGCCGGCATTACAGGAGCGGAACTGGAAAGAAGGATACTGGCAGCAGTAAAGCAATTGAAAGCAAAGCAGCCGCATATACCGGTACTGTTAGCAGAGCATTGTATCAGTCCGGAAATCGGTATCATGGATGCTGCAAAAAACAAGGAATATGCCGAAGCAAACAATACACTGCAACAGGCATATTCAACATTGAAAGCGGAAGGTGTAAAAGGTGTTTATTACTTGTCGAACAGGGATATAGGGTTCTCCATCTACTCAACAGTAGACGGTCTGCATCCCAATGATGTGGGTATGATGGAATATGCCAATGCTTATGAAAAGATCATCAGGACCATTATTCATGAGCCTGCAGGGAAGCATGCTACAACAATGCCTGTAGTACAAAGCAGGGATGGGTATTATGACTGGCGAAGCAGACACCGGGAAATATTAATATTGAATAAAACTGATGCGCCGGCCGTTGTTTTTCTGGGCAACTCCATTCTGCATTATTGGGGAGGAAATCCAAAAGCCCCGCTGGTTCGTGGTGCAGACTCATGGAATGAATACCTGGCGCCTGCCGGTGTTGGCAATTTTGCTTTTGGGTGGGATAAAATAGAGAATGTGCTGTGGCGGGTATATCATGATGAACTGGACGGCTTTGATGCAAAACAGGTACTGCTAATGATTGGAACGAATAATTTATCCGATAACAGCGATCATGAAATAGTTGACGGGCTAACCAGGCTGGTGGAGGCCATACAATTTCGTCAGCCCAAAGCAGTCATCCTGTTGTCGGGAATATTGCCGCGAAGAGATCTGGAAAACCGTATTCTGGTATTGAATAGCCGTATCGAAAAATTAGCTAAAGCAGAAAAGGTACGCTATATCAATCCGGGTGTAGCATTGCTGAACGGCAGGCAGAAGATTGACGAGTCATTGTTCAGTGATGGATTGCACCTGAACGAAAGGGGGTACCGAAAGTTGGGAGTACAATTGAAAACGTTACTTTCCGCTGCCACATTTCGACTGAGGTATTAGTGACATCAAATATTACGAATAGGCGGCGTCGCGGGAAACCCCGCAAAGGGGGGACAAGTACTGCGACCGAAGCACATGCCTTGTCAAAAACATAATTCAGTAATGAATAAACGTCTTTTACTTTTATTATTGTTCTTTCCCCAGAGCCTGATAGCTGGAGACTTTGAAGGTATTCGGGCATTGGCTAAAAGGCGGGTACCCTGGTTAAGCAGTTCCCTGGTATTCAAAAAGCTGGAAATGGCTGGTAAGAAAGACTGCTTTGTATTGCGGTCACAGGCTGGTAAAGTGATCATTGAAGCCAATGGCCCTAATGCGGCAGCGGTGGGTTTAAACTGGTACCTGAAATATTATTGCCACCGTTCCATGTCGCATACGGGTGATAATCTTTCCCCCGTATCACCATTACCAATGGTAAAAGCGCCCGTAAAAATAACAACCAATGCCGTATATAGATATGCATTGAACTATTGCACGTATAATTATACCATGAGCTTTTGGGGATGGGAAGAATGGGAGCATGAACTGGATTGGATGGCATTGCAGGGCGTTAACCTCATGCTGGCGCCCATGGGAACAGAAGAAGTATGGCAACAGGTACTAACAGCATTGCATTTTACCCCGGCCGATATACAACGATACATTCCCGGTCCTGCCTTCAATGCCTGGTGGCTGATGGGCAATGTGCAGGGATGGGGCGGACCGGCAAGTAATGCGATGATCCATCACTGGACCACGCTGCAACAAAAAATGCTCGGGCAAATGAAGGAGCTGGGTATACAACCGGTATTACAGGGTTTTTGTGGTATGGTCCCATCCTCCATCCGGCAATATTTTCCGCATGCGCAGATCGTGGACCAGGGTAATTGGGGCGATGGGTTTAAGCGCCCTGTCTTTTTGCTGCCGCAGGATACACTGTTCAATAAAATAGCTGCCTTGTATTATAAACACTTGCGCCAATTATATGGAGAGGCGTATTTCCTGGGGGGCGATCTTTTTCATGAAGGTGGCACTACCGGCAATATTGACCTGGGGAAAACAGCGGCTTTGATACAGGCGAACATGCAGCAATATTATCCGCGTAGCACGTGGATATTGCAGGCGTGGCAGGATAATCCTAAAAAAGATTTCTTAGCGGGACTGGATAGCAGTCATACACTGATACTTGATCTTAGGGGAGATGCTGATAATAACTGGGAGCGCACCAATGGGTTTTCCGGTTATCCATGGATATGGTGTTCCATGGTTAATGGAGGTGGAACGCTGGGCATGGAGGGGCGTTTGACACGTGTACTCACAGAGCCTGCCCGGGCAGCAACCACCATGGCCGGCCGGTCAATGGTAGGAATAGGTATTGTGCCGGAAGGCATTGCCAACAATGATATCATGTACACTTCCCTGTTGCAGTCAGCCTGGCAGGCGGATACTTTTTCCATTGATGCATTTTTGCGGCATTATATCGTTGCCCGTTATGGAAAATATGATCCCGATATCTATGATGCATGGCAGTTGCTGTTGCAGTCGGCCTATATATCGCATACCAATGAGCTGACAGGTGCTTACGAATCCATTTTTTGCGCAAGGCCCGATACCAATTTCATCACGAGCGTATCTACCTGGGGGTCTAAGAAATTAGCTTATGACTCCGTCGTATTTTACAAGGCTGCTGGGTGTTTTGCCAAAGCGGCTTCCCGGTTTACCGGTTCCAACACTTACCGTTATGACCTGGTGGATATATGGCGGCAGGTTATTGCATTAAAAGCGCGGCAATCTTACGCAGGCTTTATGAATGCGTATTACAACAAAGACTTCAGGGGTTTTGAAACAAACAAAGAACAGTTTATAGCCTTGTTGAAACTGCAGGACAGGTGGACTGCCACCCATCCGGATTTTAGTATGGATACCTGGGTACAGCAGGCAAGAGATCTGTTGCCTGATGCAACTGATAAAGCAATGGCTGAATGGAATGCAAAAGTGCAAGTCACTTATTGGGGGCCTGCTACCAACCCGGCTACCCTGGTACATGATTATGCCCATAAAGAATGGAGCGGCTTGTTAAATGCTTATTACCTGCCCAGGTGGCTGCATTTCTTTGAATATGCAACAGCCAGGTTTAAAGGGACGCGGGCAGCATGGCCCGATTTCTTTTCTTTCGAAAAGAAGTGGACAGAACAACCCTACACGGTAAGTGATAAAGCAAGAGAAGACTGCATTGCCATTTTACCGGTGGTGATCAATACGTTTTTTTAACAGCTATCCGAAATGGTAATTATAATAAGGAAAGTATATGATTTTAACGGGTAAAAGAAAGATCATTGTAAGCTTTGTGTTTAGTGCATTCATGATGATGGGTGCGATGGCACAATCATACCCTGGCGTACAACAATTGGCCGCACGCCGTGTGCCCTGGCTGGCTCCTCATGTTACCTTCAGTGTAATGGCCAGGGAAAAGGGTAATGACGTGTTTGAGGTCTCCACCAAAGCCAATAAAGTACATATAGCGGCTTCAGGGCCCAATGCCGCGGCAGTAGGGCTTAACTGGTACCTGAAACAATATTGTCATCGTTCCCTCTCTCATATGGGCGACAATCTTTCCCCGGTGTCCCCCTTGCCGGTGGTGCCGCAACCCGTAAAAGTAAATGCCAGCGCTTTATACCGCTATGCATTAAACTATTGTACCTATAACTATACCATGAGCTTTTATACCTGGAAAGACTGGGAGCATGAGCTGGACTGGATGGCGCTGAATGGGGTAAATGTAATGCTGGTAGCCAATGGGGAAGAAGCTGTGTGGCAAAACGTATTAAAGCGATTGAATTATACGGAAAAAGAGATCAGTGATTTTATAACCGGGCCTGCTTACAATGCCTGGTGGCTGATGGGCAATATTCAAGGCTGGGGCGGGCCTATGCCGCAAAGCCAGATTGATAGTCGTAAAGTGCTGGTGCAAAAAATGATCGCCCGCATGGAGTCATTGGGTATAGAACCAGTAATGCCGGGCTTTTATGGTATGGTGCCTTCCACGTTAAAGAATAAAACAAAGGCCCATATTATAACACAAGGTAACTGGGGCGCTTTTACAAGGCCCGATATACTCGATCCGACAGATACCGCTTTTAAGCGCATTGCCGGTATCTTTTATGAGGAAACGAAAAGATTGTATGGTAAGCAAATCCGTTTCTTTTCCGGCGATCCTTTTCATGAGGGTGGTATTACAGCAGGTGTAGACCTGGGAAAAGCCGGTGCTGCTATCCAGCAGGTCATGCAACAGCACTTTCCCGGCGCTATATGGGTATTGCAGGGATGGCAGGATAATCCCAAAAAAGAATTACTGGCCAATGTTGACCGGTCAACTGTTCTGATACAGGAATTGTTTGGAGAGAATACCAACAACTGGGAGACCAGGAAAGGCTATGAAGGCACGCCCTTCATTTGGTGTATAGTGAACAATTTTGGTGAAAGACCGGGCCTGCAGGGCAAGCTGGAGCGTTTTGCCAGCGAAGTTCCCCGCATATATAATAGCCCCTACAATTCGTATATGAAGGGAGTGGGCATTATGCCGGAAGGGATCAATAATAACCCGCTAACCTATGAACTATTGCTGGAAACGGGCTGGCATCAGCAGCCATTGAACGTCAATGAATGGTTAAAGGACTATGCAGTTGCGCGGTATGGAAAATACAATGAAGACATTAATCAGGCCTGGAAGTTACTACTGCAAACCACCTACAGTAACCCCGGATACCAGGAAGGCCCTCCCGAAAATATCTTATGCGCCCGCCCGGCTTTACAGATAAAGTCTGTATCCAGTTGGGGCAATTTGAAGAAAGGATACAATACCACTGTGTTTTTACAGGCCGTAAAAAGTTTTGCTAAAGCAGCACCTTTGTTTGCAGGGAGCAAAACGTATAAGATAGACCTGATCAACCTTGTCCGCCAGGTATTGTCGAACCGGGCAGATAAAGTATTTGCACAGTTTGTAGGCGCTTACCAGAAAAAAGATATAACCGGGTTTGAAGAAGCAGCCCGACAGTTTTTAGCATTGGCTGCAACAACAGATTCCTTGTTAAATACGGATGCCTGGTACCGTCTGAGTACTTATCAGCAACAGGCCATGCTGGCGGGCAATACGGAGCGGGAAAAGAAGAACAACCTGCTGAATGCGATGATGCTGATCACTTATTGGGGCGAACACAATCCGAAAGAAGATTACCTGCACGAATATGCCTATAAAGAATGGGGAGGTCTGATGCAAAGTTTTTACCGCAGGCGATGGGAATTATACTTTGACTATTTACGCAAACAGTTGAGGGGACAAGCCGCCACAGCGCCGGATTTCTTTGCGTGGGAAAGGGATTGGGTTAACAGGAACCTCGTTATTCAAAAAGGCCCTGCCCCTACAAGCCTTGAAAAGATGGTACAGAGCATTTTGTATGGAACAGCAGATGCCATAATAGGATTTGCGAGTCCGGATAAGCGCTATGAAAAGACAATCGCTCCTGCTGTAACGGATATAAAAACACAATGGACAACCACTGCCTGGAAAGGGGAAAAGATACATACACAACTGTTGGTCTGGAGTGCTCAATCCCTTAAAGGGCTACAGATACAGCCAGGTCCATTACGCCATAGTAAAGGCACTGTGATACCTGCTTCGCGCATCACCGCCGGTTTTGTGCGTTATGTACTATCCAACGGCCTCAATAAAGAAGGACATGGATGTGGCATAGAACCCGGCAGCGATTCATTCCTGGTGGCAGACGGCATAGACTTCATGGCACCCAAAGAAGTGGCTGCTAATACCGCCCAACCTTTGTGGTTAAGCATCAACATACCTGCTACTATTCCTCCGGGAGAATATACAGGTAGCCTGCAGATCATAGCGCAGGGGCTGACCCGGCGCCTTGCATATACTGTAAAAGTGCAGTCCCATACGCTGCCTACTCCGGCTGCCTGGCGCTTTCATTTGGACCTCTGGCAAAATCCGTATGCAGTGGCAAGAATACACAATGCCAAAGTATGGTCGGCAGCGCATTTTGAGGCGATGAAACCCTATATGCAAATGTTGGCCAACGCGGGACAGAAAACCATTACCGTGAGTATGATCTATGATCCCTGGCGTGGGCAGACCTATGATGTTTATGGCTCCATGATCAAATGGATCAGGGAGAAAGACGGTACCTGGAAGTATGACTATACCATTTTTGATCAATGGGTAAGTTTTATGATGGGGTTGGGAATAGACAAGCTCATTAACTGTTACACCATGGTGCCCTGGAACAATAAGTTTTATTATTATGATGAAGCACTGGGAAAGGATACCCTGCTGATCGCTAAAACGGGAACGCCGGAATATACCGCTCACTGGCGTCCCATGCTTACTGACTTTGTACAGCACCTGAAGCAAAAAGGCTGGTATCACAAAACGGCCATTGCCATGGATGAGCGTCCGTTGGAAGACATGCAAAAAGTCATTGCCCTGGTAAGAAGTGTAGATAAAGCGCTGAAGATATCCCTGGCAGGAAGCTATCATACCGAAATAGCCCATGACATATTTGACTACTGCGTTGCCTCCGCCGAAAAATTTGATACAGTGGTGCTGGCCAAACGCCTGCATACAGGATTGCCCACTACCTATTATACCTATTGCTGGGAAGGGCATCCCAATACATTCACCAGTTCACCGCCGGCAGAAGCTGCCTGGCTGGGCTGGTATGCAGCAAATAAAAATTATAGCGGTTACCTGCGCTGGGCCTATAACTGCTGGCCCCGGGATCCTTTGCAGGATGCACGGTTTAGTACCTGGTCGGCCGGTGATACGTATTTAGTATATCCTGGTCCGGGCAGCTCTATCCGTTTTGAGCGACTGATAGAAGGTATACAGGATTATGAAAAGGTCCGCCTGCTGAAGGAATTGTTTACCCAAACAAATCAGCAACACCAATTGCAACAGTTACAACAGTTGACCAGTATGTTTGAAATAGCGGCGTTGGAAAAGACAACCGCCGCGGAACAATTGCAGCACGCAAAGACAGTGTTAAACCGATTATCTGAATCATCAATTAACCAATAACCTACATTGTCATTTCGAACCCACCATACGTTTTGTCGCTGTCAGCAAATAATGTGGGTGAGAAATCTGCTGTCGAAGCAATGCCTATTCATCAATCAAGTAATAATATGTATAGAACAATCAGTTTAATATTTCTTTTCGTTGTATTATCAGCAGCCACTTTACAGGCGCAAAAAAGGATATTCAACGAAACGGCACAACAAAAAGAAAAACGTATGGCCTGGTGGGTACATGACCGCTTTGGCATGTTCATCCACTGGGGGCTTTACGCCTTGCCCGCCAGGCATGAATGGGTAAAAAGATGGGAAAGGTTGAATGATACGCAGTACCAGCCTTACTTCGAACTGTTCAATCCCGATATGTTTGATGCCAAAGCCTGGGCAAAAGCTGCCAAAGCTGCTGGTATGAAGTATGCTGTGCTCACCACCAAACACCATGAAGGTTTTTGTTTGTTTGATTCCAAATACACGGATTATAAAGCTACCAATACACCGGCAAAACGCGACCTGGTAAAGGAGTTTGTAGAAGCGTTCCGGGCAGAGGGGATCAAGGTCGGGTTTTATTATTCCCTGTTAGACTGGCGTCATCCTGATTTCACGATTGATGTATTGCATCCGCAGCAACCGGCCAATGAGGCGGATACTGCCTATGCCCGGTTGAACAAAGGCAGGGATATGGAAAAATACCGGCAATACATGCGCAACCAGGTAACGGAATTGCTTACCAGGTATGGCAAAATAGATATTATGTGGCTGGACTTCTCTTATCCCGGCAACAAAGGTCATGGTAAGGATCATACCGACTGGGGTTCGGTGGAATTATTAAAACTGATCAGGAAACTGCAGCCAGGGATTATTGTAGATAACCGGTTAGACCTGGGCGCTTATGAAGATGGGGAAGATTTCCTGACGCCGGAGCAGGTGAAGGTAGAGGAGCTTGACCAGTTCAGAGGAAAAACATGGGAAACCTGCCAGACATTCTCCGGGTCATGGGGCTATTTCAGGGACGAGGATACCTGGAAAACACATAAACAATTACTGGCTTTATTGATTGGCGCTGTGAGCAAAGGAGGTAACCTGATCCTGAATGTAGGTCCCACTGCCAGGGGCGTATTTGATGCAAGAGCCTCAAAGGCGTTGGACAGTGTCAGCCACTGGATGAAATACAACAACAAATCTGTGTATGGTTGTACGTATCCGCCCACCGGTTTTGAGACGCCCGCCAATACGATGGTTTCCTATAATCCACAGACAAAGCGCTTGTACGTTCATCTGTTTGAATACCCCGGTAATACACTTACGCTGCCAGGTTATAAAGGAAAAATAAAGTATGCCCATTTCCTGCACGACAATTCGGAAATACGTTTTAAAACAGCGGAATCAAACAGCAATGATCTGGTCCTCAGCCTGCCCAATAAAAAACCGGGATTTGAGGTCCCGGTGATTGAATTGGTGTTGCAATAGGAGGTTTTGACAGGTGCTTTATTTGACCTTTGCCAGGCAACCCAGTATGGCTAGCAACGCACTTACGATATTGGCGATGGTGCGAACAGTATGGAACATGTTCCACTTTGCTTCAAACTGCAACCGGAACTGTGACAACTGTTCAGCTGAGGCGCCTGCTAGATTGAATTTATCTAATGCTTCATTAAGCGGCACATTACCGCCTATGGTTACCCCAAATACGCCCACGATGTAAACAACGGCGGCGGCGAGGAAATACCAGAACCGGATAGAAGGTTGTTCATGGTAGCTGAACCATGCGGCCAACGGTAATAATATGACGGTACCCATGAAGGTCATAAAGAATACAGGATTCAGAATGGCCCTGTTAATGGACTGCATGGCTTTCAGGTACTCTGCATCTGCCAGCCGGCCCAGGCCGGGGTTTACAGAACAAGAGTAGGCGTAGAACAGGCCGGCTATCAGGCCCGTTGATAAGGTGGCTATGGCAAATACAAGGTGAGTCATTGGTTTATTTTTCATGGTTTAATCAAATGTCGTTTAAATTTATTTACGCAAAGTTTTCACATAAGTAACTACGAGGCCCAGTTGATTGGCATCCAGCTTTTTCTCCCAGGCCGGCATTACCTTCCGCCCTTTGGCGATGGTGGTATACAAAGCCTCATCAGACAACTGGCTTGTTTGTAAGTTTTTGGCGCCAAATAAGCCCCGGGTGCCATCTTTACCATGGCATTGTTTGCAATAGCGTTCAAACAGTTCCTGGCCTGTTTTCTCCGCCCGGGGTTTTTGCTCAAAAGGGGTAAAGGAAAAGAAGGTCAGCATCCCTGCCAGGCCCGCGATAAATATTAATGATCGTTTCATATTGTATTATTTACCACAAAACTATAGACGGGGCAAGCGGGTAAATAGAACAAAACCGACAAAGTAAGGCAATGAGGCATTAAGGCCGCAAGGCAACGAGGGAACCCACCTTCGCCAAGGCTCCGGCGGGCGAAGAAGGCAGTGAGTATGAGGGGTATAAGCAAAAAGAGACCGCTCCAGGAAGGTACGGTCTCTTTGGGGGATATATTATTTCTATTAATTGGCAGTGCCCAGCAACTGGTTAAACAGCATCTTGAAGGTGCCATGTGTTTGTGCGCGGAAAGTGATCTCCGGACCGAAAGCATACAATTTGCCGGAGCCTACAGTAGCTTCAAAAGCTGTTACGCCGCCTTGTAAATAAGCTTGTCCCCAGGCCCAGCCGCTGCGCAGGGGCTTGCCATTGGAGAACCATAGGAGGGGCTTTACCGTACCTTTTGCTACTGCTTCGGGCGCCAGGTTGAATACCGGGCTAGCATCGAAATATACATCACAGGCTGCCGGCAATCCATAAGTGGCTTGCCGGGTAGAGTCGAGGCTTACCTGCAAAATGCTGCCGGGAATATAATACTTCTCATTGGGCAGCCTTTGTTCTTCGCCGTTGTTCATCTCCACCAGGGCATTGCGTACCGGCAACTGGAGATGATAGGCCAGGCTGGTGCTGGAACCAATGGTTACAATATGGCCGCCGGCTTCGAGGAATTTCTTCAGCTCCGGGACCGACTTTTCCGGCGTGATCCTGCCCCGGCGTCCCTTGTATTCGGCGGGAATAGTGCTGTCGGCAGGTTGATTGCCAAAACCACCGCCGCCAAATCCTCCGCGGCCACCCCCTTCAGCAGTAAGGCCCGGAATAGCGCCGCCTACAAACACGATCACATCATACTTTGAACGCAGGTTACCGGAATCAATGGTAGGAGGATAGATCACCTCAGCCTCAAAATGGAATTGTTCAAACAGGAAGCGCAGCCAGCCGGATGGCATGGAGCCGCCGTACGTATCCCATAAGGCAATGCGCAAACGCTTTACCACACTAAGGCCGGCGGGGCGTTTGGTGACAGTGCCTGTAGAACCCCCATAATCTGTAACACTCTTATCTATAATTGCTTTGGCTTTGGCCGATGCCGGTACGAAGAAAGAGCCTGCCGCAAAACCAGTAACGCCTTCTTTCATGCGGAATACCGGTACACCTGCTTTCAATAAATCGTTCACAACGAGGAAGGAATTATTGGCGGCGCTGTTCAATACATAACCGGCGGAGGCCTTGGTAGTCCATCCTTTGGGCAACTGGGCTTCGCCATAGGGTATACGCTGAAAAGGGCCATCGAAGTCTTCCGTAAAGCGGTCAAACTGTACGCCCATCTGGTAAGCGAGTGTCCAGCCGGCTGCATCATAAGGTGCTACGGGAGGACCGCCCGGATAACGGAAATCATTGGGGTGGTCCTGTGGTTCAAACATGTCCAGCACGTGCGGACGGAAGGCTTGGTTGGTTTTTACGATATACGAGCCCGCCGGGTATTTCTTTCCTTTCACCGTGAAATCGGCAGTAGCCTTATGCACCAGTACGCCTGTTTTGATCAGGGCATTAATGAATTTGGTAGCAGTAGGAAAATCGGCCTGGTCGGCAGGCAGGATAAAACCACGTGGATCACGGGTGGCCGGATCTTTCATCACAGAATCAAAATAACGTACCGGCATACCTGCTCCCCTGGGTCCGCCACCGCCGGCGGCTTCCGGAGTGGCGCTTGGGCCACGGCTGCTGCTGGCATTTCTCTTTTGGTCATTTTGATAGGCTGTATTAATGGCATTAATGCGCTTAGGTGAAAGGCCCCAAAAATCCTTGCTGCCACGCTCAATGGAGTTCTTGCCCATCTTGTAAAAATTATACAGCAACTCATCACGGTACCGTACGGCATAATTCAATACCGCGTAATTGAGGGAAATAGAATAGTCAATAGACTGGCGGAAATGCCATTTCTGTGGGGTTACAGGGAAAGGCGTAGCGCCATCAGGGATCAGGCGCTGAGGCACCAGGGGAACTTCTGAAGGCGTAGGGCTGCCAATGATCTCGGTAAGCAGACCAATAATATTATGAAAATAAGTGGTGGTGCGCAGGCCGCCATTATACCAGGTGGAGAAGGTAGAGCCGGTACGTTGTGTGTAGCCGGGTTTCCCTTCTGCATTCAGCCGGTTGATCATGGCCGCACCAACTGCATCAAGGCTGGTCATCAATAAAGGATCAAACACATAATTGAACGGATCGCGGTAAGGAGCGCCTGCTACTACGGAGCCGGCCGGGCCAGCCTGGTGGTGGTTATACATGATCTGGGGCAACCATTCAATGTACAACTGGCGGTTCATGTTCTGTGTTTCCTTCAGGTTCATCATGAAGAAATCGCGGTTGTTATCATGGCCGGCATATTTCTCATACAGGCGTGGCACTCCCTGTAACGTACGTTTCTTAGTATCTGATTCCCGCATATACCAATTGCTCACCAGCTCCTGGCCGTCGGGATTGGCATGTACCAGCAGGATGATGGCATTGTCGAGGATGCGTATTGTTTCCGGGTCTTTTCGACTGGTAAGCTGGTACGCGGTTTCAATCAACTGGTGCGCGCCTACTGTTTCGGTGGCATGCAAGCCGCCATCAATCCAAATGATCGCTTTACCTTCTGCTGTCAGTGCACGGGCCTGTTCATCGGTCAGGTCTTCTGCATGGGCCAGCTTTTGCGAAATGGTTTTATACCGGTCCAGGTTCTTATGGTTTTCCGGCGAAGTGACAATCAGCATCCATTGGGTGCGTCCTTCTTCGGTAAGGCCCATGTCCACCATTTTCACCCGGTCGGAGGCCGCATCCAGCTTTTTGAAATAAGCTTCTGCCTGTGTGTAGGTAGTAAGCTGGTAATCATCTCCAATATTAAATCCGAAATGTTCTTTAGGAGAGGGGATGGATTGGGCCCGGGACAGGGCGGTTGTGAGCATAAAGATCAGTGCAAACGTAAAGCAGCGTTTTGTCCAACTCATTGGATGATAAGTTTATGAATAATAGTGTTTTCTCATGTGGGCTTAAAATAACAAAAGTCTGGTTATTCGCCAGGTATTTTATGGGACGTTTCTTTAACCGGCGTCTTTTGGGGCTTGTATGGTAAGTTATTAACACTTTTTCAATAAATTGAAAAATGAAAGCATCCATTGTTCTGTTAGGTATGTTGTTCCTGTATGCCTGTAAGGGAAAGGGAGAAAAGGAGAAAACCATAATTAATAATGTGGAGGAAGTCGCATATCCCGCTGGTATGGAAGGAGTGGACAAATGGTTCTCCGCCTGGGAGTTTGTCTGCACCCATAAATTTGAACTGCCACCCGCGGCAGCACCTGCCATATTGTTGTATGATGATCAATTCCTGTATACAACGTCGACGGTAAGTGCTGCTGATACAGCCACCTCTTTTGAAGGCCCTGCCTTATTGGGACGGCCCTTGCCCTGGAAATGGAACAGGCTTTCCGGAGAGCTGACCATTCCTGATGGTAAAAAAGTGCCGGTGGGATTAATGTCATTTGCAGCATCTGATTCAAATGGTCATCCTTTTTTTGTGATGGCTGCTCCCGCATTCTGGAAAACTGCCGGTGTTGAAAGTAAAGAGCTGGGATTGGATAAACTGGTAACGGCTGTTTTCTTACATGAGTTCACCCATACCCGTCAACAAACAGGTATGGGTGCGATGGTGAATGCCATTGAGAAAAGTCATACGTTCAAAGACCCTGAACTCAGCGATGATATTGTACAGCATACTTTTCAAAAGGACAGTAACTACGTCAGGAGCTTCCGGGCAGAGGCCAATAAATTTTACCAGGCGGCATTTGCCAAAGACACGCAGGCAACAAAAAAGCTCACCCGGGAAGCATTAGCGATGTTAAAGAAGCGGCAGGCTACGTATTTCACAAAGGATAAGACCATACTGAAACCGCTGGACGATATTTTTCTTACCATGGAAGGCTTGGGACAGTTTGCTGGTTTTTATTGGCTGCAGCATCCTTCAGGGGCCAAAATACCTTTTAGTCAGGCGGTAGAAGGGATGCGCAGGAAACGCAACCAATGGTCGCAGGAAGAAGGGCTGGCTATGTTTTTGATCCTGGACAAGCTGACCAAACCTGATTGGCCGCATGACCTGTTTGGTGATAAACCAAAGTCTATCGTTGAGTTGTTAGAAGTACAGGTAAAGAAGTAGCTAAAAAAAGCCGGGTTACCCCGGCTTTATCAGTCATCGTCCTTTTGGTCCTCTTATTTATTTCTTGCGGCTGCTTCGCGTACTTTTTGTACAGCAGGTAACAACAATGATATATTAAAATCTTCGCCGCTGCTCAGATCGGTAGGCTTGCAGATGCACATACCAATAGACTGATTGTTGGGAATACCAAAGCAGGCATCCGGTATGGGGTACTTACAGGATGGCTTGGGTGCAGTGCCGGTACCGGGCTGAATGGGGGAGAGACGGGTAGCCTTTCCGGCTGCATCGGTGTATACTACATCGCTGAAACGATCGCCTCTTTTTACGAATGTAAGGGTGCCATTGTCATTGGGCACGCGCACTGTATTCTTACCTTCAGTGGATTTAAAATGGAAATCCTGATAATTAACTTTTCCAGCACCGGCGCCTGTTCCATGTGACTGGGCCATCAGGTTGCCGGTTACAGCAAATACAAGCATCGAAAGGATTAAACTTAGCTTTTTCATAATTCGGGTTGTTTAAAAATGATTATTGTTATTGATTACGATACAAAGATGTGATGATGCCAGGGCGAAAAGAATAGTTGTTTAATGAATGCCGTGGTTGACTTAACGGAATAGTGAGTAGTGAGTGGTTAGTGGTGAGTGGGCGTTTGCTTCGACAGCAGAACCGGCGTTGTTACTGGTTGCTGGTTCCGCTGGGATGCAAATACTTTAAAAGAACTGGTATCCCGGCGTGGGCACCGGTTTTACAGTCGCTTCCTTTTTACTGCGGCGCAACAATTGATGGTAATCGGCCGGGTTGATAGGCTTCAGGTATTCATGCGGCCAGCGGGTGCACTTCGTGGGCAGTCCCATATCCTTCATCAGCCTATCCAGGTGCATGTAATTGAACGGAGCAATACAGGTGCCGCTAAACTCTGCGGCAATCGGCCTTCCATGCCGGCGCCATTGATGCATGTATTCCATCTCTTCGTTACTAGCTTTTACAGATGGTAACGGTAACCTGTTTTCCATATACCGCACCAGCCAGTTGGCGGCCACTTCGGAGGTAAGCGTGGTGAACAGGCTGGAATTAAAACCTACAAAGCCCAGTTGGGGCACCAGTGGATGGATGATATTCCGGAACAGGCGGTAAGGTCCGTGTGAGGATACGATCAGCTTGCGGTAACCTTCTTCCAGGAAAGGAAGTTCCTGTGTAAAGCCTGTTCCGAAAATCAATACGTCGGGTGTAATTGTTTCGCCATTGTTTAAAATGACCTGCCTGCCTTCCATCCGCAGGATCTCCGTTTTTTTCGCCTGTATCCGCCCGCTTCTTACTTTCTCGTAAAAGCCTTCAGGCGCTACGCCCAGGCTGCAACTGATCTGGTCTTCTATGCGGTGTTCCGGCACCATGCCACAGTCTTTGAGCTTGAACTGCATCTTCAACAGTGCTTCCAGTCCGCGCCATTGCGCCCATACCAGCGGTTTACCGGCAGAATGCAGTATTTTCTGGAAGCCGGATTTATGCGGCGCATTAAAGAAGGCTTCCGACAGGCGGGAGAACAACAGGTACCGCATATTCACCTTATTGCCAAAATAACGCGGCACTTTCCATTGTGCTTTGCGATAGAGCAGGGTAGCGCTCTTGCTAAGGTCGGCAGCGAGGGTGGCGATATCTGTGGCCGATTTGGCAAAACCTACTACCGCCACCTGCTTGCCTGCCAGCAACGACATATCTTTTACCTGGCTGGAATGTAGTATCTGTCCGCCGGCCCGTATAAAACTGTCACTGCCGGGGAAGTCGGGCATATAGGGTTTATGAAAAGTGCCTGTACAGACCGCTACGAAATCAAAAACCAGGGTCTGCCGGGTATTATTGGTGAGATCGGTAATCTCCGCTTCCCAGGCCGGTTGTTTATACTGCAGGTTATTCACCTGTACATTGAACCATATATAGGGTCGTACATTAAAGGCAATGGCATACCGGTTCAGGTAAGTCTGCACCTGTACACCGGAAGGCCATAAGGGATAATCCTTGGGCATGGGGAAATCGGAAAACGCATACTCATCCCGCGTGGTTTGGGTGGCCACGCCTACATAAGAACGGCTTTTTTCCCATACACCGCCCAGGTCGGCTCCCTTCTCCAGCACCGTTACCCGGTACCCCCTTTCTATAAAAGCCTTTGCGGTAGCCAGTCCGCTGATGCCCGCGCCTATAATACCTACATGTTTCATATTGCTCGTTTTTTGATTGATGCGGCTAAATTATTAGCGGGGGAGGGCTGGCGGAAGCGAGAGTTAATGAAACCAGCCTATGGCTTAACGGATGGTAAGGGAATGCACTGGAAGTGGCAGCCAGGTACTTCAGGTTAGGGATATAAGAGCCTTATTACATATTTAACCTTCTTTACTGCTTTCCTTAAACTATCATTTAGCATAGATACAGCATACCTATATAGGGAAGTTGTATCTATGCTGAATCTATACTGTATATATGCTGCATCTATGCTGTATCCTATTATAACCCCTTGATTATCTATAAGGGCGCTTGCTGCTACCCCCAGGGCTATCTTAGTGCTATTGCAGAGCCTTCCCCTACATTCCCGGCCAGGTACGCCACCAATCGGTTAAGTGAAACCCCGGTTTCGTTAAATGAAGGGCCGGTTTTATGGTTCTTTCCCCATCTTTGCTCAAAATCAACCCAATACGATGAGGAGCCCGGGAATTGTAAGAAGGTTAAGTGTAGTAGTGCTGTTATTGACAATGGCCACGGCTGCCGTGGCCCAGTCAATCAGGGGCATGGGCGATTCCTGGCAGGAGGTCTTTAAGAATAAAAAAGGCACTGTTACCGCCTTATGGGATGATATTGAGCCGTTTATTTATGTAAACAAGGAAGGGGTGCTGGAAGGGGTGGAATATGAGATCATGGAGTCCATGAAATCGTACCTGAAACTTAAATATGGTATTGATCTTACCATTGAATGGGAACCCGCCGGCTCTTTCGACAGTATTTATTATAAGGTGAGGAACAGTGTGCAGCCCGGCATATTCGGTTGGTCTTACTTTTCTATAACGCCGACCCGGCAGAAAGAGGTGCAATTCAGTCCTCCCTATATGCCCGACCTAAATGTGCTGGTGACCAATAACCTGGAACCTATGTATGCCAGCTCACAGGAGTTTACGGCGAAAATAAAGGAGATGAAGGCCTATACAATGGCCAATACCACCATGACGGAAGACGTCCAGTCGTTAAAAAGTAATTTCTTTCCCGGCCTGCCGGTCATTTATAAAGAGCAGGATTATGATGTCATGAAGCATATTGCGGCCGACAATAAAGGCTTTGGTTATGTGCCGCTCTCGGTTTACATCGTGGCTTTACAAAAAGGGATAAAAGTAAAAAGGCAGCAGGTGCTTCCCAGCCGCCGGCAGGGATTTGCGGCGATCATGCCTTTGCATACCGACTGGAAGAATGTGGTAGATGAATATTTTGCGTCGGACCTCTTCCGGGCGAAGGCTGGCGTTATCGTTACCAAGTACCTCGGATCAGAAGTGAAGGACCTGGTTTTTGAGAACGTGCAGGAAAGCGCCCCGGCACTGGACCTGGTTTCGCTGGAGAAAGAGATCGTTACCAAAAGGCTGATGGATACGGCGGTAGAAGTACAGAAGCACCGTTCGTTCAGGAATATCATGCTGGTATTGTTTGTCTCAGTGGTCCTGTTATCCCTGTTGCTGTACAACCGTTTTCAGACCAAGCAAAAATTAAACCGGCAACTGAGCAGCAAGAATAACCAGATAGAGCAAATGAACCAGTTGCTGAAGTTAAAGATATTACAGGCGCGGATGAACCCGCATTTCCTGTTCAACTCACTCAACTCTATCCAGTATTTCATCACCGGCGATGATAAAAAAGCCACTTTGCAATACATTGGCCGCTTCTCCGCCTTCCTGCGTAAAGTGATCAACTTTGGTGATGAACTGTTCATCAACGTTAAAGATGAGGCGGCGCTGTTGACGGAATACCTCTGGTTGGAACATTGCCGCTTCCACGATAAATTTGAGTATGAGATCAAAGTGGCGCCCGGTGTGCAGGAAGCCACTACTTTGCCTTTGCTTACGCTTGGCCTGGTAGAAGAAGCTTTGTACAGGGGCGTGCTGAATATGGAAGCCGGGCAAAGGGGAAAGCTGTGCATTGAGTTCCTGGCAGAACAGGATGTCCTGGTAGTAAAAGTAACGGATAACGGCATCACCCGCAGCGAGGCGGATAAGCTGGAAAGAAGGAAAGGCATGTTGAATGGTGATGATACGATGCTGCTTCACCGGATTGACCTGTTCAATGCACAGAGTAAAAGGAAAATAACGAGGCACAAAGCAGTGGTTCAGGAGAATGGCACAACGCTCAATATGGCCACCCTTGAGATTCCACAGCCTTTGTTTGAACAGGTCCAATTTTAAAATATATTAACCGTCATAACCACTACTATGAAATACAAAGCCGTAATCGTTGAAGACGAAGTAATGAACAGTGATTTTCTCCGTCACCTGCTGCAGGAGTTTTGCCCCAACATTGAAGTGGCCGCCGCCGCCACGAACCTCGAAGAGGCAGTAGCGGCTATCAACGGGCAGCAGCCACAGATCGTTTTCATGGACATTGAACTGCAAACATCTACCGGTTTTGATGTACTGCAACAGGTACAGTACCGCGACTTTGAAGTCATCTTTACCACCGCTTATGATCATTATGCCATTAAGGCCATTAAATTCAGCGCCATAGACTACCTGCTGAAGCCTATCAGTTTTGAAGAGTTGCAAGAGGCGGTTAACAAGGCTATCGAAAGCTTACAGGTAAAAGAAAAAGAGAATAAGCTGGAACTGCTCATCAGGAACGTGCGCAGGCCGGCAGGAGAAGATTTTTCCATTAGCCTCTCCACGTCGGAAGGGGTGGAGTTTGTACCGCTCAGCCAGATCATCCGGTTAGAGGCCAAAGGTCCCTATACTACCTTTTTTATGAAGAGTGGCGCCAACCTCATGGTGTGCAAGAACCTCAAGGAATATGAGCTGTTGTTAACGGAGTATGGTTTTTTCCGCTTGCACAACTCCTATATGGTCAATATGAAAGAAGTAAAGAAAATGATCAAGGCCGATGGGGGATATGCTGTGATGAATGATGATGCGATGATTGCGATCTCTCCCAAGAAAAAGGATGAATTCCTGTCTTTGATGGCCCAAAGGCTTGTGTAGGTATTAGCAATTAGGTATTAGCTGTTAGCACTTTTGCTTCGCCAACGCTAACAGCTAAAAGCTCTTCAGGTCAGCCACTGCCTGTTTGCATACTACGCTCACTTTCTCAAATAGCTGTTTTATCCGCTCCGGATCTTCTGCAGCCATGGCCAGCTTCTCCATAGTCAAAAGTTCACCTCCAATGGCAGGCGTCAGTCCGAAAAAGCCAATTGTGTTGCGCAGGGAGTGCGTGGTTTTATAGATCGTTTTAAAATCTTCTTTGGCAATAGCCGTCTTCAGGCGGGCAAGGTCGCGGGGATTTTGTTTCCTGAAAATATTGATCATCTCATGAATGAAAGCGCTGTTATTCCTGGTTTGCTGCTTCAGGAAAGAAAGGTCAATACGCGGTACCGGACTGTCCGCTGTATGTGAGGCGCCATTACCGTTCAGTTGCAGGGCCCAGTAAGCTATCTTATCCAATAGGTCGGACTCTTTAAAAGGTTTGGCCAGGTAATCATTCATGCCTGCCTGCAGGCATTTTTCCCTTTCGCCCGATAAAGCATGCGCTGTCATGGCAATAATGGGTGTGGCAAGGTGCAGTTCATCCCTGATGAGTTGGGTGGTCTTATAACCATCCATCACCGGCATCTGGATATCCATGAGGATGAGATCGGCCGGCTTTTCTTTTAAGTACTCCAACGCTTTCTTGCCATTCCGGGCTATTGTTACCTCAAATCCCTCATTCTGTAAAATGATGGACGTTAATTTCTGGTTCATCAGGTTGTCTTCCACCACCAGTACCTTTTTAAGCGAAAAGAATTGCCGGTGCTGGTTTTCCTTTTTGGTGGAGGATTGTTGTTGTTCCTGTGCTTTGCGGTAAGGAATGATGAAGGTGCACTCGGTTCCTTTTCCTTCCTTACTGATGATGGAGATCGTGCCGCCCAGCAATTCTACCAGTTGTTTGGTGATGGCCAGTCCCAGTCCCGTACCGCCATACTTGCGGGTGATATGGGTATCTACCTGGGTAAACCTTTCGAAAATGGTGGCGATCTTGTCTTCCGGAATGCCAATGCCGGTATCCCTTACACTGAAGCATAATTCCACTTCCTCTTCTGTCTCGCGTTGTATAATACAGTTCACATATACGCCGCCCGACTCGGTGAATTTAACAGCATTGCCCATGAGGTTAACGAGGATCTGCGTCAGCCGCATCGGATCGCCCAGTACCGGAAAGTTGATGGCCATGTCTACACTGCAGCTCAGGCGCAGGTCTTTCCCGGTGGCTTTGGTAGAAAACATCACCTGCAGGGAATGCATCAGTTCCGGTATGCTGAAAGGGATCGTCTCTGTAAGGAACTTGCCGGCATCCAGTTTCGACAGGTCGAGAATATCATTGATGATGGACAGCAGGCTTTTGCCGGAAGTATGGATGGCTTCGAGGTAATCCTGTTGTACAGCATCGAGCGCTGTTTTCTGCAGCAGGTCGGTAAAGCCCAGGATAGCGCCCAGGGGGGTACGTAACTCATGGCTCATATTGGCCACAAAATCGGCTTTGGCATTGGCCGATTCCTCTGCCAGTATCCTCGACCTTTCCATTTCTTCCTCTACCTTTTTACGCTCAAAGAAGGTGGGAATATTGTATTTGCTGCCCGACTGATATTGCTGATGGTGCGTGGCATTGAACCGTTCCAGGTGTTCCTGTATTTTATGCGGGGGCGCCATGATGAAGGTGCAGCGTGCATCGCCTTTGGCGGTACAGCTTACTTCTACAGCGGTCAAATCGAGGCCGAAGCTTTCCCCGCACCAGCCGGATGAATAGCCGGCATTCATGATGCAAACGGGTTCCTTCGATGGAATCCCTCCCCGTTTCCAGGAATCAGCCTCGAAAGAATAAGGGTGGTCATAAATAAGGCAAAAGTTTTCGTCGGGAGAGGGATGGCTCTCGGGTGATATATCTACAAAAGCCCACCCCGACCAGGCAAAGTGAACAGGGCCGGCTGATAGTTTGGCGATGGGATCTGTTAAGTTCATCTTATGGTGAAATACCCGGGCATCATCCCTGCCTATCACATGCGCATAATCAAACAGGAAATTGCGGCCAATAGCAAAAGCTTCGCTTTCCCCTTTATCGGCATACAGCCGCTGAATGGTTTCCAGGAAACCTTTGGAAAAAGCGGAGGCCCTTACCAGCACATACCGTTGCTCATTGATCTCGATGGTGCCATGGGAGGGGTCCATCCGGAGATCTTTAAAATATTCCCGTACGGTTTGCTGCGCCACGTCGAACAGCGGGCGCATGTCGTTGGGTACGGTTACGGAAGGTGCGGCAGGCAGCAGGCTAAGGTCGCGCCTGAGCAGGGCATTTTCCCGTTCGAGGGCTTCCACGCGTTGCTGAAGGTCTGCTAATTCTGGTACTGATTTGGCCATACAATCTGTTTACGTTGCTGCTATCGGGTAATAGGAGGCGTAAAATTAATGGCTGCGGCACAAAATACAGGCAATGGTTAATAAAACGTTCATCTGACTTAACGGATTTTAAGATGGCCGTCCGGAGTTATTCTGTAACTTTCCTGTTGCCTTCTCCGCAGAGTCCTCCCGCAAAGCGGGACAAGCTCTACGGGAGACTCTGCGGGGAAAATAAAGGGGACGCTGCGGAGAAAAGAAGTTTCACTCAAAATAGCTATTGAAAAATGGAAGCCATTTATACAGCGTTACAGGTTAACAAAGCCGTGACATTTAAAGCCCTGCATGAACGTGCTGGTATATTCGCGTTTCCCAACCCGTGGGATGCAGGATCGGCAAAAATGCTCACGGCGCTCGGATTTGAAGCCCTGGCCACCACCAGTGCGGGGCTGGCTTTTTCGCTGGGAAAACCCGATGGGGAAGGAGCGCTCACCCGGGCGGAAACATTGGCCAATGCCCGGGCTATTGTTGATGCTACGCCGCTGCCCGTAGCGGCCGACCTGGAAAATGGGTATGGCGATGAACCCGCGGCCTGTGCAGACACTATTCTGCTGGCCGCACAGGCCGGTTTAGTGGGTGGTTCTATCGAAGATTCCACCGGCCGGCCCCAGGACCCCATTTATCCTTTTGAGCTGGCTGTGGAGCGGGTAAAAGCGGCTGTACAGGCTGCGCGTAGCCTGCCCTTTCCGTTCACGCTCACCGCCAGGGCGGAAAACCTTATTTACGGGCGTCCGGATCTGGCAGATACCGTGCGTCGCCTGGAAGCCTATGCCGAAGCGGGGGCTGATGTGCTCTTTGCGCCTGGTTTAACAACCAGGGAGGAAATAACAACCGTGGTGAAGGCGGTAGCGCCTAAGCCTGTCAATATAGTAGTAGGACTTGGTATTACCGGTTTTTCCCTGGAAGAATTGGGCCGGCTCGGGGTGAAAAGGGTGAGCCTGGGGTCCTCGCTGGCCCGTACTGCCTACAGCGCCTTTCTGCGTGCTGCGGAAGAGATCCATGGAAAAGGAACCTTTAACTTTACACAGGCAACAACTTCTTATGCTGATATAAACCAGTTGCTGAGATCATGAGGATCGAAGCAAGGTCATCGGTTTAATCAGTCTAAATAGATCATTTTAATAGTCGCTCATTAATTTAACAGACATGATGGGAAGAAAAGTAAACTCCACGAATTACCTTAACCAGGCATTCCTGGAAGAAAAGTGCTCACTCAATGAGCTATTGTACCTGCTCAGCAAGCGCTGGATCACGGAAGTACTCTTTGCCATTGAAGAAGGACATAACCGCTTCACGGCTATCAGTCAGGAACTGGGCAATATCAGTGATCATATCCTGGCCGACCGGCTGAAGCTGCTGGAGAAGGAAGGGTTTATCAGCAAACAACATTTCGATGAAGCGCCGCCGCGGGTGGAATATAGTTTAACGGCAAGAGGAGCGGAATTAAGCAATCTGCTGGATATGTTATGCACGTTTTCCGATGCTGGGAAATAGCCAGAAGAATGGATACAGGTATGGTGATAAAAAAAGAAGCCCCGCATGGAAATGCAGGGCGAACACTAATCAAATTCGTTAACCATTAAACCTTATCCTTTAATATAATAACAAGTTTTCCGGCATTTGATACTAAAAGAAAACCGGATTTATTTTTTTTAGCACATGACCGGGACAATTACCAATCCGCCTGTTCATAACTAAAGTATTCATAAATAGGCAGGTGCATTTTTTAGGGGGTAACTTCGCACCTGTTTATACTCGTCTGTGTAATTACTACACAAAACATAATTTGAATCCATGCCATGAAGAAACAGGTTATTGATTATTCGGGCGATGCCTGGCGCGCCCAGGAACTTACCTGCATCCTTTCATTCCAGCCCTTTCTTAATTGGTTGAAAAAAAGGGTGGCGGAGGAGTCTTCTGTCAAAGTGCATTTCTACCGGATGGTGCTGGAACGCTTAGAGGCCTGTCCTGCCGCCCAGGGCGATATCCCGGTGGAAAATATTTACGACTATGAGGAACTGCTGGAATGGATGTATGCCTGTCTAACCCCGGCTGCCGAACCGGAACAGGACATTATGTGGGGCCTATGGACGCCGGTGCTGCCCATCATGTTCTATGGTACAGATATTTTTTATGAGCTGATCCAATCGTATAAGATAGACCTTCGCCACCGTACGCCGGAAGATTTCCGCCGGGAGCAACTGCAGATGGTATATTCCTTTATTCTTAAAAAGCTTTACCAGTTTTCACCGCGGCAGAATGAATATGCGCATGCCTATCTAAATCCTGCTACTGACCTGCTTCAATATTATACGATTGACATTAACGCCGATTTTATTGATGTTACGCCCATTGGTCCGCTGCCGGAGCTTGACCTGCAAAAGCTGAGCAATCTCTTGCAGGAAGGGGCTGGTTATGAGGCACTGGAAAATATACTTCCCCTGCATTTGTTCCGTTTCAGGGGCATCTCTGTATCCACCATCACCGATATTACTGCCCACCACGCACTCGATAACCTGCGGCAGGTGCGGTTTACCCGTGATCCGGGCGAACGGGAAACCGCTTACCAGCATGTGATCCGCTCTCTTAAAACACTCGTGCGCAATAATAAGATCCAGTTTGATCTTTTCCCGTTGGTATTGGTGAATGGGCGCTACGTATATGGCTATGAAGTAGGGGGAACCGGTATTTTATATTCCGTGTGGGGCGACCGGACACTCACCCCCGAGGAGTTTGAGCAGCAGGCTGCAGCCTATGCCGCGCATCCGAAATCCTTCTTCTCGCCCGATGTACGGAAGGAAAGCCTGGAAGTCGACAAGTGGCTGATACATTTTATTAATGCCGGTGTATGTTCCCTCGCTACCATGCCGGTATTTTATGCGCAAAAAATGGTAGGCACCCTTTGTATGTACACACTGGGGGAAGAAACATTTGATGAACAGCGCTTTGCCTTACTGGAAACGGCGATGCCTGCCATCGGGCAAATACTGCAGGTATTCATTGATGAGTTCAACCTGGAAATAGAAGACATTATCCGCGAAAAATATACTTCTGTACAACCTGCTGTGCAATGGAAATTCAGGGAAGCCGCCTGGCAACACCTGTACCATGTTAAAAAACAACTGCCGCCGGCGAGGTATCCTATCCAGTTCAGCGAACTTTATCCTTTGTATGGGGCCGTTGATATCAGGAATTCCAGCGTAGAAAGAAATAAAGCCATTATAGCCGACCTCGGCGCCCACCTGCAGTTGCTGCACAATACCCTCGACAACCTGCAGCTTTTGCATCCTTCCATGCTGATGGAGCAAATGCGCTATACCATCCAGAAGTGGCAGCAGGCACTGACGCAGGGCATATTGTCTGCTACGGAGGAGGCCAGCCTCAATGATTTTCTTGCCCGGGAAGTAAGTGCGTGGCTCGATCACCTGGCGGAGCAGCATATGGAGTCGCGTAAGGCGATTGAACATTACCGGCAGGTTATCCAGGATAATGAAAGTGTGGTCTTTGCCAACAGGCGTGCGTTGGAAACCTCCATGCAACTGATCACTAACAGGGTGAGCAATTACCTCGATACAGAAAATGCCCAGTTGCAGCAGCAATATCCCTGTTATTTTGAGAAGTTCAGAACCGACGGCGTAGAATATGATTGCTATATAGGCCAGTCCATCGCTCCCGGCAAACACTTCAATCATTTCCACCTCAAAAGCCTGCGGTTGTGGCAGCTTTCCTCCATGGCCGCTATTGCACGGCTTACCCGCTCTCTGTTAGCCGAAATGCCGGTGCCGTTACACACTACGCAACTGATCTTCGTACATGATCAAACCATTGATATCAGCTTCCGCGCTGATGAAAGACGGTTTGATGTGGAAGGCGCTTATAATATCCGTTACCAGGTGATCAAAAAAAGGATTGATAAAGTCCATATACGGCATACCCGTGAACGGTTAACACAGCCCGATACACTGGCCATTATTTATTTCCATCGCAGTGACCTCGATGATTACATGCCCTACCTGCAATACCTCCAGGAAACGGGCGTCCTGATGCCCAATATCGAAGAACTGGAACTGGAAGACCTGCAAGGTGTTACTGGCCTGCGTGCCCTGCGCGTAGGAATTGCTTTCCTTAAAGAATAGATAAAATTAATGCCTCTCCATAAAATGCCTCAGCAATTTGACCAAAGATTTGTATTTTTCTGGAACGCTAATCAAATAATTCATGAAAATAGTTGCCGGAACACTTATCCTGTTGATGTTTATTATGGCAGTCAATGGTAAATCGATTAGACAGCAACAAGTCTGTAATATAACAGCTATGCAGACGGATACCACGCCCGTCCATGCAAAACAGGCCAAAGCGCCGAAGAAAAATTCAGCCAGGAAAACTGAAGCCATCGTGAAGGCAGACTCTGCAACTATAAGCGAAGGCCTTGAATTGATAGGTACTTCGGATTGCACCACTTGTCACAAGGTAGAAGAGAATTTCATTGGCCCCTCTTATAAAGCGATTGCCGGGAAATACAAACCCACCCAGGCAAATATCAGCCTGCTTGTTAAAAGAACCATTGAAGGAGGTTCTGGCGTATGGGGGCCGGTACCTATGACCCCTCATCCCGATCTGTCAGCAGCCGATGCGAAAAAAATGATGCAATGTATTCTTTCCATGAAATGATCCCCATTCCTGAATAATAGACTATTAATATTACGATGTCATACGAGAATATAGTTGCAGCTTCCCGGAATAGTGCAGCACTGCAGCCATCAACCAAAAAATCCTTTTTTTCCTCCCTCACTGAAGACTGGTGGGCAGTGCTGATTGGCGGTACGATTATCATTGCTGCCTTAATCATTGCGTTTGCTGCTACAGGCTTTAAATTCAGCGTGCCTGTTTACCAATGGGCCACTAAGGATGATCTGTTAAGCAAGGTATTGACGGGGTCTAATCTATTATTGATTGCCGGTATTGGAATCCTTTTTGCCGTCTTGTCTTCTGTAGCCATTGCACTATCAGGTGGTAGTGTGCGGCGATACCTTAAAGGGTTTGGCCTTGTATTCATCTTAGGTATAATTTCCATCATCATTGCCGGTAATAAAACGATCAACTACTATGGTATTGAATATGTCATATTCGCTTTGATCATTGGTCTGCTCATTGGCAACCTTACTACAGTCCCCAACTGGCTGCGGGAAGCTGCTCGTTCTGAGTTCTTTATTAAAACGGGATTGGTAATTCTGGGTACCAATGTATTGTTTACCGATATTGTAAAAGCCGGGGTGCCGGGCATCCTGCAGGCGGTGCTGGTGGTAAGCGTGGTATGGTTCTTTGCGCTGTGGCTTAGCCGCAGGCTGAAGGTTGACGATGAGTTTGGGGTGATCCTGGCCTCTGCAGTGGCTATCTGTGGTGTATCGGCCGCTATTGTAGCCAGTGGCGCTATTAAAGGTGATAAAAAGAAACTCTCTTATATTACTACACTGGTATTGCTGGTGGCCATTCCTATGATGGTGCTGCAGCCCTGGCTGGTAAAAATACTGCACATACCCGAAGTGGTGGGCGGCGCCTGGCTGGGTGGTACGCTCGACACTACGGCTTCTGTAACGGCCGCTGCTGCATTGGTAGGTCCTGCTGCATTAAAAGCGGGCGTGATTATTAAGTTCTCCCAAAACGTATTAATTGGTGTAGCTGCTTTTTTCATTGCCATCTGGTGGACATACCGGAAGGGTGCCAACGCCGATAAACAATCCCCTGCAGAAACGCCGGGTCTTGGAGTGGTATGGGAGCGCTTTCCCAAATTCGTATTGGGCTTTATTGCAGCCTCCCTTCTGTTCTCTTTCTGGATACCCCCTGATACGGCCAAATCGGTGGGGGGTATTCTCAACAGCCTGCGTACGGTGTGGTTTGCCCTGGCTTTTGTGGCCATCGGCCTGGAAGCAAGGTTTACTGACCTGGTGAAGATCGAAGGCGGGCGCCCGGCCATTGCCTTTATCGGCGCCCAGCTCTTTAATATTATTTGGACCTTATTATGGGCCTGGCTGCTCTTTGGCGGCATATTGCTGGCAGTGCCGGATATAAAATAAGAGGGGTTATTGTGCCCGTTCTTTTACATCATCGGCCGTATTATCGTTGTACCTGCGTTTGCGGGCGAAAGTTTCTTTACCAAAACTATAACTGAAAGCAATACCCACCCTGCGGGTATCATTAATGCTGGTGCGATAGGACATCGCCTGTTTTAAACCTTTGGTTTCCTCTTTCCACCGGAGGGTATAGAAGATGTCTTCTACATTGACCTTCAAGGAACCTTTGCCTTTCAGCACTTTCTTTTGTACAGCAGCATTGACCCAATACCTGGCTTTCACAATACGCTGCCAGTTAATATTGGGTGCGTTATAGGCCGCATAGATCTCCGCACTCCAGTCTTTAGGAAACCTGAACTGGCTGAGGAAGTTGGTGCGCCAGGTATATATGTGCAGGTCAAGCCTCTCTGTATATACCTGTCCGGTTGTTGAAAACCGGGCGCCGGCAATATGATAATTGAGGGTCCACCATTTGGTGGGTTTTAAATTCAGGTAAAAGAGCAGGGCCATCATCTGCCGGGCGGCAATGTTTTCCGACCGGGTGATCAGGATATTCTCCTCCATCCGGGTAGCACCATAAACACCGTCGGTATTGCGCTCAAACATGAATATGGTATTCGTCAACTGCTTGTACCGGTAGTTTACCTCTATGCGATTGCCATAAGAGGGTTGCAGGTAAGGGTTGCCGGTGGTGTAGGAGTATTGGTCTACAAAAAACAGGAAGGGATTGAGTTGCTGGTAGCCGGGCCTGTTAATTCTCCTGGCATAGTTCAACGTCAAAGTATGCCGGCCCGGGCTATCCAGTTTATACGAAAAGAAGGCCGTAGGGAACAGGCTCGTATAATCATTGGTAAAGGTGCTGGCAGGTACCATGGCATTGCCCAGTTGGCGGCCTTTGGTTTGGGTGTTTTCCAACCGCAGGCCAAGCTGCATACCGAACCGCTTCCAGTCTTTCCGCCCATTGATATAGGCCGCATTGATGTTCTCCCGGTAAATAAAGTGGTTCGATCTGCCGTAATCGGGAACAGCGGTGCTGCCATCCACCCCAAAATAATCTGATTGATTATCGTTCTCCACTATACTGGTTTTAAGACCACCGGCCAGGGAAGCCTTGTTTTTTAACGGGTGCGAATAATCGGCCTTGGCCGTATATATATCCATATTGGAAGGCAGGTTGTACAAAAACTCATTATGGCTGAGCTGTCCGGACGACTGGCTCACAAAATTCTGTAATACCTGATTGCCTTTGTTGTTGTAGTTGATGTAATTGATATCGGCTGTCAGTTCTTTACCTGCATTGTCGAACCTGTGCTGCAGGTTGATATTGCCGCCCAACTCCCGCCAGGTACTTCTGCTATCCGTATTTCCCCAGCCTATGGAGTCGGGTATATTACCTGTGCTGTAGCTGTTGCTGATGTAATCCGATAATTCTTTTCTGCGGCGGGAAGCGGTAGTTCCGATAAAACCGATGGTAGTTTTGGACGATAGGGTGTAATCCATGCCGAGCCTGCCGTTCCATTCATTACTGCCTGAAGAAGAATAGTTCTGTAATGTTACGGCTGCAATTTTTTGTGTACTACCTGTATAGAATGACCTGTTGGTGATGTCGTCATTATAACCTGCATACCTGCCGTAGCTGAAATTACCAAACAGGTTGACTTTTCTGTTGAGGTAATTCAGGTTGAGTGAATTGTAGCTTCTGGCCAATTTACCCTGGTTGTAATTGATGGTGGCGCTGCCGGCATAACCTTGTGTTCTTTTCCTTTTGAGGCGGATGTTGATAATGGCCCCGCCATTGGCATCATACTTTGCCGGCGGATTGGTCATCAATTCAATTTTGTCCAGCATGCTGCCGGGTAAAGACCTTAGGTAAGCGGCGAGGTCGCGGCCGCTCATATACGTGGGTCTTCCATCAATGAGCACATTTACACCGGTGGCGCCGTTCAGGCTGATCTCCCCATTGGCATCCACCGTTATGCCGGGTGTTTTTTCCAGCACTTCCAGGGTATTGCTGGTGGCGCTGCTGATCATAGCCTCCACATTCACAATTGTTTTGTCAATGTCCTGTTCTATCAATGGCTTTTTGGCGGTCACCACCACTTCCTTCAGGTCGATTTTCTTTTGGGGCAATAAAATGATAGCAGGAAGCACCAACCGGGCACGATCTCCTGCAAGGGTAAGCGGGGTACTGGTATATTGTTGGGTGCCGGTGGCTGTGATGGTAAGGATATACATACCATCAGGCAGGTTGGCAAATTCAAAACGGCCATTATCCTTCGCTGTTTTTGTTTGGATAAGGGCAGAGTCGCCGGCGTTCCGTAGTTGGAGGGTGGCGCCTGCTACGGGTTCATTTTGTATATCTTTGACCTGGCCGCTGATGGTCTTGCCGGTTGACTGAGCCAGTGCATGCACCGTAAGGAATACAGTGCAAAGGATAGTAATAAATGATTTCATGGCGTATTATTTAGGATGGATGCAGGTTTAGGGCAAATTTGGCCCAGGGATAGGGCCCTTTGAAATAATCATGTTGTATGCCGGTAAATCCATGACAGAAGGCCGTTTGGGAAGGACAAAAATATTCATCAGTTGACAGGGGGAGTCTGTCACAAGTGCGGCCCGGTTCATCAGGAAAGTTTTCCTACATAAATTTCGATGATCAGCTTTGCAGGTAATACATCAGCTAAAAAATAACTAATATGAAGGTTTGGAATAAAGCAGGAAATGGGCGGTCTGATTCGAATACACAGCACCTGTGGTTGATCCTTGCGGCAGGCATTCCCATCTTCCTGACCGCCGATTTCTATGTAAGTGCGCTTATGAACAGGAACTCAGAGCAGATTGCTTTTCTCATCACCATTTATATCCTGATAGGTGTTTATATAGGACGTTACGTATCCCAGATATGGATCAACAAATACCGCGTGGTTCCCCGGTGGATTTTTATACTATTTATTGTGCTCATGCTTGCCTGTACGATCATCGTGTTCATAGTTGCCGGGCTTACGATCACCGGTAGCAAGCATTTTATGGGCTTTTTATTTTTAGGATTGCCGTTGTTGATATTAAGTATTTCAACAGGCATTCTTATTAAACTGGTGCGTACCACTGTCAAGAACCAGTTGCAGGATGCCCGGGTTACTGCCGAACAAAGCCAGAGTGAACTTAAGTTGCTGCAAAGCCAGTTGAGTCCGCATTTCCTGTTCAATACACTGAATAATATTTATGGTATTTCCTTATCGCGGCACGAAAATGTGCCCCCTTTATTGTTAAAGCTGTCTGACCTGCTTCGTTATTCAGTATATGACGCACGGGAGCAGTTTGTGCCGCTGGTGAATGAACTGGAGTACATGCACAATTATATAGACTTTGAGAAAATACGGATCGGGGAGAAGTTGCAGTTGGTTACTGAATTGGAATATCATATTGATCCGAAAATAAAGATAGCGCCACTGTTGTTGATCGTGTTCATTGAGAACGCCTTCAAGCATGCGAAGAACACCACGGAACAGGAGGTTTTCATAGATATTAAACTGAAGATATGGGGTAAAAAGATATTGTTTGCTGTTAAAAATTCAAGTAACGGTGTGCGGGATGAAAAGAGTATCTTGGGTAATAATAGCGGCTTTGGTCTGGACAATGTTACAAAAAGGCTGGAGCTGTTATACCCCAGAGAGCATGACCTGCAAATAATAGAGGAAGATGGGTTTTATAGTGTCATGCTGCAGTTAAAAGTGAAGTGAAATGAACAGGTTTAATTGCCTCATTGCGGATGATGAGCCCATCGCCCGGGAAATAATCCAGGGTTATTGTAATCATTTACCTGTGCTGAACGTAGTGGCTGCCTGCGCCAATGCCCTTGAAGCCAAAGCAGTACTGCAAGAGCAACCTATTGATATTCTCTTCCTGGATATCAATATGCCGGTACTGGATGGCATTGCTTTTCTGAAAACAGTCAAAGACCCTCCGCAGGTAATATTTACCACTGCCTATAAGGAATATGCCTTGAACGCTTTCGACCTGGCAGCCTGCGATTACCTGCTGAAGCCGTTTTCCCTCGACCGGTTTATTGTAGCAGTAGATAAAGCTATCAATCAGTTGAACAAACCTGTTCCGCCTTCTATTGGCGGTCCGGTAGAGGTCAGAGGAGAGGACTTTACGTTTATCAGGACCGATAGTAAGATCTATAAAGTTTTATACAGCCATATTCTTTATGCGGAAGCTAATGGCAATTATACCAAAATTGTGATGCTGCAACATACGCTGATGCCGGGCATGACATTCTCCGCTATTGAGCAACAATTACCTCGTTCCTTATTCATCCGGGTGCACCGCTCCTTCATCGTGAACAAAGCGGCCATTTCCCATATAGAAGGCAACAGGGTATACATTGGTAAAACAGAGATCCCCATCGGCAGTAATTACAAAGACGATTTCCTGAAGCAGTTGGGGCTTTAAGGTTTTGAAGGATTTGCCATTCTTGCCGGAATTATATTTTCTGAGGCCGCCGTTGTTATCTTTACTGCTTCGATCAGTTTTCCTGCCTCTCTTTCAGGACCTATGGGAAAACGCATATCCGCAAAGCGGGAGTTCACCCTGCCATTGGCTTCTTTGGTGTCGGCCCGGTTGGCAATAATCTGGTAGCTGAAAGAAGTATTGGAAGTGCCACCTTGCAGTTCGATAACATCAAAGCCCGAAGCCGATTTATTGGTAACATACACGCCTTTGCAATCGCCTTCCAGTTGTATGAATACTTTTAAGGGCCTTTCCTTACTAACAGAAATATTGCGGGCTAAAATAGGATCAATAGTTACGTGGGCTTTACCATTCACCAGTTGTGCCGTGCCAATATCCTGAAATAATACTTCCGGTGCTTCTGTACAATACATGATGCGGTTCCTGTCCTGCTCATCCTTTACCATGGTCGATTTTGTACCGCTGGACAAAATAGCATAATCCGTATTTCCGGTGCGTCCGCCTATATACGCAAAACCATTACCTGATGGCAGGTAATCAAAATAACCAGCCCATTTTCCGTTCGTTACTGCTGCACCTGGTGAACTGGCATAAGCTGTCAGGCCAAAATTTTCACCCTGTGCTACTACACCTGCCCCGCCGCCTACATTGTTATAACTTGTTATGCCATTGCCCAGACCGATAACACCGATACCATTGCCGGCATCCAAACCGGTAGAATAAGTGCCGGCATAGCTTCCATTAGCTGCCAGGCCTGAACCGGTAGGATGGAGCGTCATAGCCGTCATGTTATTACCCGATCCCAGTACGCCTGTACCAGACATTTGGAAGTTCGTGCCGTGAACACCCGGATTGGTTGCAGCGCTGGTTCGTCCGTCTACTCCAATTCCGTTCGTCGCGGTGCCCATCACGCCGGCTCCGCCAGCACTATTACTGCCGTAAACACCGGATCCCGTACTGTTATTAGCTCCCCATACTCCCTGACCCGTGCCTTGATTTTCTCCATAAACACCGGCAAAAGCGCCTGCACTGTAACCATTGATGGGATAACCAAAGTTACTGATAGCACCATTGGCGCCTGTTCCGAATACTTCCAGCGCATCCGATGATGATCTCAGAATAGTTCCGTTGATTATCACCTGCCCACCAGCCCTTGTCCGCACACGCTCTGTGTTGTTGGTTTTGGTGATCAGGTCCTGTGCATCAGTAGTGCCAATAAAATGAGTTCCTGGCACGGTGCCGCTATTGCCTGCAGTTTGCCAGGTGGCATTGGTGGTGGTCAAGGCTATCCAGTTGGGCGTGCCGGGCGTACCGCTGTTGTAATAAAAACCAACGGGGGCATCGGTTTGAAAGACAAGCAGCCCAGTAGCGGGAGCAGTGATAGCGGCTTTCTGTGCCGCTGTCATCGATGGGATGAGCAATCCTTTGGTGGTGCTTTTAATATCCAGCATGGCGCTGGCCTCCGGTACGCTTCCATCGGTATTAATGCCTACCTGGGTAAAGGCCGCAGTTGATAAAAAGAGGCAGCCGGTGATCAGGAATAATCTCAGTCGCATAAGGGAACATTTATATAAATGTTAAAAGTATGATCTATGGCGGCCGGATGATAAGGATGTATGTGAACGACGGGATTTTGTAGGTGAACGAGAGAACTACATCATCATGTAGCTCCCTGTTCTTATAACCCACCTATCTTTGAAGGACCCTCCTTATGTAAACGTTTCCGTTTTTATTACTTCCAATAAATGATTATTGTATGAAACGTTTGATCGTATCAACCGGCCTTTTCCTGTTGTTGCTCACTTCCTGTGTCAAATGGCCTTTTTCAAAAGAGGATGCTCCCTCTGCCACTATAGAAGATGTTACGATGTATGATTCATTGGGAAAGGCTATCAAGGATTTTTATGCCGGCCGGCTGATCAGGCTTGTATCCGATAAATTTATTGCCCTTAACCAGGCGGGTGATCTGGTTAAAGAAGGGTTTATACAGTTTGATACCATAAAGGTTCCCATCCTAAAGGCAGAAAAGAACTATATCCTTACCCGAGTACCGATCATGTTGTATACGCTTTCTATTAATGTATCCATAAACCTGTTAATCGGCAATCAATTACTGAGGCTATGTCCGAGGTGCAATTTTACTTACAGACCTACTGTAAGAGGCCAAATCCTTGCCGGGTATGCGAAAGGTATGCCGGACGGCACTTTCCGGGAGCCTGCTGAGATGACGCTGGATGGAGATGGAAATATATATGTTATTGACCAGGATGCCTCGCATGATGTTATATTGAAAGTTACGCCCGCGGGAGCAGTTACACCGTTTGCGGGATCGGGCGGTGAATTCGGGAGACTGGTGGGCATCGGGCTTGACCGCAGCCGGAATTGTTTATATGTTGCGGATGCCACCGTACAGCGCATCCTGAAAATAGATATAGGAGCACCCGCAACAATTAATGTACTGGCAGGAAGCGGTATGCCTGGCAATACAGATGGTACAGGTACGGCGGCCAGCTTTAAATTTGGCAGCGAGCGGGCTTATCAGCCGGGAGGCAATGATAAAGGGCAGGGATTGGCATTGGACGCAACGGGCAATATCTATGTAGGAGAGGTGTATAGAACTGACCCGAATGCTTCCCAGATCAGAAAAATTACTCCTGAAGGTATTGTTTCAACGCTTCCCGGAAGCCGGACCAGTCCCACTGGTGATGCGGAGGTGCGAATACCTGCCGGTTTGACGGTTTCCAGCACTAATGATCTATTTTATGTAAGCGGGTTCTCCGGCGTTTTCCAGGGTATTACCCGTATCGCCCCTGATGGTACGCGTTCCTCCCTGGCTGGTTTAGTACATGCTGAAAGTTTAAACGATGGCACCGGTGCTGTTGCACAATTTTCTTATCCCAAGGCAATCGCTTCTTATGGTACGTATTTATATGTGGCTGATGGATCCAATGGAGCATTGAGACGTATTAATAACTCATCTGGTCAGGTGATTACATTGGCGGGAGTTGGTCATCGCAATACCAATTCCCAATGTGCTGGTGGTTGCCCTCCCGGAGGATTGCCTCCCGTGGAAGGATCGTATTGGATGCCGGTATCCGTGGCGCTGGTAGGACCCGATTATTTTGAAGAAGCTGCCCGCGCTATCCGCATGGACATTGTTGGTGGGGTAGCCGCACGAAATGATGGACTAATTTATGTCTCCGATGATGGTTACAGGTGTATCTGGAAGATTACGGTATATTAATTGTCATCTTACCTGCCCATTACCCCGTACTACCCATTTTTCTGTGACCAGTTTTTCCAGGGCAAAGGGGCCGCGGGCATGCAGCTTTTGCGTGGAGATACCAATTTCTGCACCGAGGCCAAACTCTTCTCCATCCGTAAAGCGGGTGGAAGCATTGGTATACACAGCAGCGGCATCCACGTCGCGGATGAAACGCTCACAGGTTTTTTTATCTTCCGATACAATGGCTTCGGAATGTTTGGTAGAGTAGGTGGCTATATGGTCCAGTGCTTCCTCTATTCCTTCCACTACTTTAATGGCGCATTTCAGGCTCAGGAATTCGCGGCCAAAATCGGCTGTTTTTGCGGGCTGTAAATGAGGATAACCTTTCAGCAGGTCATAAGCGGTCTTGTCTGCAAATATTTCTACGGCATGCGCTTTAAAAGCTGGTTGTAATTGTTGCAGGAAGGTCCTGGCGATCTTCTTATCTACCAGTATGGCATCTGCGGAATTACATACTGATGGCCGGGATGTTTTCGCATTGACTACAATATCCACTGCCTTCTTCAGGTTGGCTTTACCTTCTACGTATACATGGCATACACCGGCGCCTGTTTCAATAACCGGCACCAGGCTGTTCTTACGCACATATTGTATCAGGCTGTCGGAACCACGAGGTATTAATACATCAATGTATTTGGTGGCGGTAAAAAGCTGGTCCACTACTTCCCTTGCAGGAGGCAACAAGGTTACTACATCGGGGTTAACGCCGTGTTCTTTCAATACTTTTTTAATGAGCTTAACGCCCAGTTCATTGGTATCGGCTGCTTCACTGCTGCCTTTGAGTACGCTGGCATTGCGGCTGCGCAGGCAAAGGGCGGCAATGTCAAAGGTTACATTGGGCCTTGATTCATAAATAGCGCCTACCACACCCAATGGCACACTTATTTTTTGTAGCTGCAAGCCATTGGGCAACGTTCTTTTCTCCAATACTTTGCCCGTAGGGTCGGGTAGTTTGGCTACCTTTTTTATACTGTTGGCAATGTTCTTTATCCGTTGTTCCGTTAAGAGCAGCCGGTCGTTACGGGGATTATCAGGGGCCTGCCGGGCCAGGTCTTTCGCATTGGCTTTCAGTAAGGCCTTTGTTTGCAATACGAGTTCATCGCCCAATGCCCGCAACAACTGCTGTAATTGCTGGTTGGATAGTGCCTGCAGACTGGTTGCTGCCCGGTGTGTTTTTATCAGTAAGGGTAATACTGTTTTCATTTCCTGCGATCATTAAAATAAAACGATGTCATCAGCATGCGCTGCAATTACATTCTTCACGGTAAGCTGGGTATTGATGGCTTTCGCATCAGCTTTGGTTTTGGCTACGCCAAGCAGATTGCCTTCCTCATCAATCAATTGCACCACCTCTCCGGTTGCAAATTTACCGGCCACGGAGGTAATACCTACTGTGAGCAGACTTTTCCTGGACAGTAAGGCTTTAGCCGCACCTTTATCTACATAAATTGTTCCCAGGGTAATAGAGCCACTGGCCAGCCATTTCTGGCGGGCGCCAAGGGTAGAGGATTGTGGTACAAAACAAGACCCGTTGCGCTCTTCCAGTGCTGCTGTAAGCGGCGCTTCTCCCTTCAAACCACAAATGATCACCCGTATGCCCAATGAAGTGGCCAGCCGGGTAAAGGTGAGTTTGGAAAGCATACCGCCCAGGCCCACGCCACTGGTCTCTGTGCTTACATATTTCATGACGGATGTTACCTTCTCGATACGAGGAATGATCTGTTTCTGATCGTCCAGCAAACCACCGGTGGAAGTGCATAAAATAAGAGAACTGGCATCGAAGCCAATTGCTATCAGGGTAGCCAGTTCATCATTGTCAGAAAACTTGATCTCCACATTGCTCACCAGGTCATTCTCATTCACGACGGGTATAATCCCGTTTTTCCAGAAAGTAATAAATGTTTCTTTTAACTGCAGGAACTGGTTGCGATTGGAAAAGTGCACGCGCTCACAAAGGGCCTGGGCCACCGTAATGCCATGCTGACTAAAATACCGGGCATATAGTTGTATGAGAATGGGATTGCCCACCGCTGCTGCTGCCTTGCGTTCGGATAAAGTGCCTTTATAATCCTGCAGAAATTTCTTACCGCTGCCCACTGCACCACTGGAAACCAGTACCAACCGGTATTTACGGCTCAGCAGGGCTATCTCATCGGCTACTTTTTTGATAATACCTGTGTCTATATTCCCTTCCTGGTTGCTGATCACCGCTGTTCCCAGCTTAACCACTAAAACTTTCGCGGACATTTCTACACTTCTTTTATAGAGTAATGGCGGTAAAAATAACAAATAACCCGGTAATGGCGGCTCTTTAATTCAGGCTATAGGAATATACAGCTTACTAAAATGCCAACTGGTGTTATCATTGGCAAGTAGTAGTTGTGTATCTTCCCTAAGATCGTGTGACTGAATGCCTCATTGGCACCCCATGATCTTCTTTTTCTCCAAGTGATTTGCTGCTAAAACGCCTGCCTGGGCGTGGTCAAGACCACCGATCTGTTGATGATCGCTTGTCCTTATTTTATATTTTCTATCCAATTAAATGAAAAGAAATGCAAATCAAAATCAATGCACATTATGCAGCTATGCTACTCCTATTTCTGGGCATGGCCACTCTATCCTGTAAAAAGCAACCTGTTCAGGAACCGGTTACCAATGAAACGCCCACTATCGGCGCTACACCGGAAGAAACGGGCCTGGATGCCATTAACAGCACTTTCTCTGAAAACTGGGACGGTTATGCCCACGGCAGTACTTATACTACCGCGCAGGCATCAGGCGATTTTGGAAATATCAGCGGGTGGAATGAATCCCGTTCTATGATCTCCAATGGCAACCTGCGGGTAACGCTTGAGCCCAATGCCCTTTCAGGGGCCGGCGGGATTGTGAGCAATATTGATGTTTCTGACGGCTCTGCTTATGAGCTGGATTTTTCCATTCGTTTTCACAGCCAGTTCGACTGGAGCCGGGGAGGAAAAGTTGGCTTCGGCTTTGCCATTGGTGAAGGCAATGCCGGCGGCGATCCTGCCTGGGATGGTAATGGCGGTACCCTGCGCCTGATGTGGTACAATAACAATGGCCGCGTTTATTTCCATCCTTATGTGTATCACAGGGACCAGATTGATGAGTATGGAGATAATTTTGGTAAGTCTTACCCTTCTTCAGGAAGCCTTGTCAAGGGACAAACCTATAATGTACACATGTATATTAAGAGCAATACCGGCAGCAGTACCAATGGCCGGGCGCAGATACTGGTAGATGGCAATACGCTGCTGGATATTCCCATACGATGGACTACCAATGATGCACAACGCTTAATTAAGAAAGTGACCTTCCATACCTTCCGTGGCGGCAGCCAAAGTTATTGGATGTCACCCACTGTTGGGTATATCTATTACGATAACCTGTCCGTACACAAGATCAGTAATTAGGAATCGTTAACCCGGCAAGCGACCAACCTGCAATCCCTGGCCCTAAGGCCGGGGATTGCAGGTTTATATGGGTTAATTATTTTTTATGACGGCCGTTTTACTCCTGCCCAGCCATAACAATGCATCGAGGATAAACCTGTTTTGTGTTTCATTGGCGAAGGTGAATGACAACTCCTTATTGGTCTTGTTCTCATAGTCGATATCATTGTGTCCCATGTTCACATACAGCATCCTGTACCGGGTATTGGTCCAGGCAACGGGATAATAACCACTGTGCCATATTTCATGTTGCTTGGGACCAGTGCCCAGGGGAAAGCTGGTGGAATCAATAGACAACAGGATCTTTATAGCGGGATTTTTGCGCAGGTCTTTCTGCCAGCTATACCATTCATTGGGAGCCGATTTAAAAGTGGCCGGTAAATGTTTGGTGAAAGGATGCTTGCCATCTTCCACCCGCAGCACGGCTGCTGTTGGCCGCCAGGTATTACCCTTGTATTCTCCGCAGCCGAGGAACTGATTGTGGTACCAGTCCCAGTTTTGCGGAAAAGCAGAGGGAGTGAGCGCAAAGCCGGCAAAATGAAATCCTATCCAGGCGCCATCCTGTTCCATGTATTGCTGAAAGGCAGTCCGCTGGGCTGGTGAATCGGGCCGCGTATCTAAAAAAAGCACGACCTGGTATTGCGCCAGGAACCGGGCATTCATATTATCCCAGTTGTTGGTGGAGTCGTAGACAAAATGATTGTCCACGGCTGCTTTGGCCAGCCATTTATTGGCCTCCTGCACATAACTGATGTGTGCGGGATCGTTTTTGGCGGTATAAAACCCAATGACTTTAAACGGGGAGGTGCTGTTCTGCGCCAGGCCATTCAGTAAAAGGCTAAGGCTTAGGACGCAGCAAATGAATGTTTTATGGGGCAGCAGGTTCGTCTTCATGTTCCGATGACAGGTTTGCTCCAAATTAACGCTTTTTCACATCCCCTATCACTACCATTCCCAGGCAATCTTTCTGGCAGCCCTCCGAGGAGCTAGGCAAAAACATCGAGCTTGTCTTTATTCAGTATTTCCAGGTAGTGCGGGTTCGTCATGATGCCCAGGATATTACCAAAGGGATCTATCACGGAGGCTGTAATGAAACCTGCTCCCCGGGGAATGATGGGCTGGTGTTCTTTGGCGCCCATGGCTTTCAGTCTTTCAAGCGTGCCTTCGAGGTCATCCACATGCCAGTATAATACGGCGCCACCCGGATTGGCCGCCGGACCGCCCGGCATGAATTTACTGTCTATAATGCCAAATTCATGCTGGTAGTCGCCAAGGCGCCATTCTATATAAGCCGGGTTATCGGCATCCGGACGCTGGAAATAGGGTTCCACGCCAAAAAGTTCGGAATACCATTTCCCTGCCGCCTTCATATCGCCGGCAAAGAAATTAATAGTGGCAAATCCGCGGAATGAGTGTGTTGTAGCCATTTTCTTACTTTTAGATGATTAATGTGCTACAAACCTAATACCACCCCCTGACAGCCTTATGTCAGGAGCCGGCAGGGAATATTAATATATTTCTACGTTCGAGATGACCGGGCAGGCCTTGGCATCTGTTATGTTTACCCTGATCTTATTGGTTTTTGTGGGAGCGATTTTTAATATGCGTTTGTATCCGATGGTAGTACCTTCTGTTATCTTTTTCCAGTCACCATCCTGCCAGGCTTCTACTGTAAATGTCTTCACACGTTGTCCCAGCTTAATGTATTCCTGCAATACAATGTATTGTACCGTGGAATTGGCAGGCAGTGTAATTTCAAAGTTGCCGGTAGTTTTATCATCATCAGTAGCCCAATAAGTTGCTTTGTTGCCATCAGTAAGATTGCGGGCAGCAAAGGCCGGCTGTTTACCCCGGTAGCTGTCTGCTTTTACCGGTGCTTTCAGTGCCAGGTTCTTTGCAAATTCCTTCTTCAGCAGGGCCGCAAATCCGCGCAATGCTTTCACATCATTCTCATGAAACAGTCCGCGGCGGTCAGGAGGAACATTCAGCAACAAGGTAGAACCACGTCCTACGGAGGTCAAATAGATATCAAACAATTCCTCCGGTGTTTTTACCTCGCTGTCTTCTTTGGCATGATAGAACCAGCCGGGCCTGATAGACACATCCACTTCAGCAGGCACCCATTGCTTGCCATCGGGTGAACCGGTATTCAGTAATGTATTGATATTGGGTTTGCCGGCATATAAAGTATCAGTGGAAATGGTATTCCAGTTGGTTTCTCCTGCCACACCGCGTTCATTACCTACCCAGCGTACACCGGGTCCTGCATCGCTGAAGAAAATAACATTGGGTTGTATACCACGCACCATCTGTAACGTAGTGGGCCAGTCGTAATAGGTAGCGCCATTGATCCTTCTTCTTTCCCGCGCGCCGCCATAGTAACCGTCACCGCCATTGGCGCCATCAAACCACATTTCAAAAACAGGACCATATTGGGTGAACAGTTCCTTCAACTGGTTACGGTAGTAAGTAACATACGAGGGAGAACCATAATCGGCCCGGTTCCTGTCCCAGGGGGATAAATACACGCCAAACTTCAATCCATATTTCTTACAGGCATCGCTGGCTTCTCTTACAATATCGCCCTTTCCGTTTTTATAAGGACTGTGTTTAATGGAGTGTTCTGTGTATTTACTGGGCCACAGGCAAAATCCATCGTGGTGCTTACAGGTCAAGATCATTGTCTTGAAACCTGTTTCCTTCAGGGTTCTTGCCCATTGTCCCGCATCTGTTTGCGTGGGATTGAAAATAGCAGGCTGCTCATCGCCATAGCCCCATTCAAGATCGGTAAAAGTGTTGGTAGTAAAATGCACAAATGCATTCATCTCCATCTCATGCCAGGCCAGTTGCTGTGGGGTAGGGAGGGGCAATACCGGCGCAGGAGGAGCTACTTTAGTGGTTTGTGCCAATAATCCTGCCGGCAACAACAGGCAGGAGAGGTGCAGTAAACGGAGCCTGAATGATCGGAGCATTTTTACAAGAATGATTAATAATTGATAAAAATAGGGTGAATATGTTTTATTCTATTCCTTTCACACGCATACGCAAAGTATAGATGGCAGTAGATGCAGTGATGAACAATTGATCCCTGTTCTTACCACCAAAACAAAGATTGGCAGTCCACTTTTCCGGTATATCAACATGCGCAATCTGCTTTCCCTGGGAGTTGTACACGGTTACGCCATTGCCGGCAGCATACAGATGCCCTTCCTGGTCCAGCGTCATACCATCTGCTGCCTGGGAGGCAAAGAGCTCGCGGTTGCTCAGCGTAGCATCTTTATTGACCTGGTATTTATAGATCTTGCCTGCGCCTATATCCGCTACATACAGGGTTTTACCATCCTTGCTGCCTACAATGCCATTGGGCCGGGTGAAATCGCCGGCTACCATTACAGGGTCTTTTGTTCCGGGGGCCAGGTAATATACCTGTTGTTTATCCAACTCTGCCTTCTGGCGGGTCCAGTATTTACGTTGATAATAAGGATCTGTAAAGTAGATACCTCCCTTGCGGTCAAGCCACAGATCGTTGGGGCCATTCATTTTCTTTCCTTCGTAATTACTCATGAGCACGGTGACTTTACCATCAGGTGCAATGGACCATAATTCATTTTCCGCATCAGCACAGGCAATGAGATTTCCCTTTTTATCAAAGGATAACCCATTCGACCTTCCTGTTTTATCCAGGAACAGGGAGAGCTTTCCCTCTGTATCATATTTCCAGATCTTATCATTGGGCTGATCGGTGAAAAAGATATTACCCTGTTTATCTACAGCAGGCCCTTCTGTAAAACTGAATTGACGGGCAATCAACGTTGGACTGGCATTTTCATATACCGGTGATAGTGTATCTGTAACAAGAGGAGCGGAGGCTTTTCCCGCGGTGCTGCAAGAGACAGAACACAGGGCGCAACTTATTGATACAAGTAGCAAAAAGGAGCGGTTGATGATCATGATGGCGGCATTTGAGAATACAATGCTAAGCAATTCAGGAGATTATTTATTGGTTTTAGGCTTATATTAATTGTTGTTATTTAGAACAATTGTTTGTTTTATTATAAAACTTTGTATATTTGTGGGGAGTTATGAGATCAAAACTGTCACAAAAGCTGATTGGCCAACGCCTTACAGCACTCAGGAAATTAAAGGGATTATCACAGGAAGACCTTGCCAAAAGAGTACAGCTATCCAGGCCCTCTCTTGCCCAGATTGAATTGGGTAACAGGAGTGTAGATGTACTGGAGCTGCAAAAATTTGCTGAGGTACTTGGTTTTTCATTAGATGATTTTGTATCCAAAGATTTTTCTACCACTGAACAACCTGAAGAAATGATGACAATTGATCCGCAACAAACTACCATGCGTGTTTCCATTCCTGCCCTGCAGGTGGATAAATTCAGGCATGTATTGTTATACGTCCTGGAACGTTGTGCCGGAAAACCGAATGTTGGTGAAACCGTATTATACAAGCTGCTCTATTTCGCAGATTTTAATTATTATGAATTATATGAAGAGCATCTGACCGGGGCCAGGTACCGCAAGTTGCCTTACGGTCCGGTGCCACAAAAGCTGGATACCATTGTAAATCAGATGGTAGATCAAAACCAGTTACAGCGGATCAAAACGGATTATCATGGCTATCCTCAAACCCGCTATATCCCCCTCGAAAAGCCCGATCTTACACTACTAAAAGCGAGTGAGAAAGAAGTAATTGATAAAGTGATCGCCCAGTTTTCCGATTGGTCTGCTGCTGCTATCAGTGCCTGGTCACATAAAGACATGCCCTGGCTTGCCTCCAAAGAAGGAGAAGATATTGACTATGAGCTGGCCTTTTACCGGGAAGCGCCGTTTACAGTACGGAATTATGGTAACGAAATAGAGGAACCATGAATTTTGATGAGTTGCCGGAGTATAAGAAAGACCTGAAAAACCTGCTTAAGAAATACCGCACCCTGGCAGAGGACATGGAAGTAGTGAAAAAAGTACTGCGTATATCACCGGATGAGCGTCCTCCCTTCAGTTTCCGGATTGATAACCTGGGTATTGAAACCTGCATCATAAAAGTAAAAAAGATTGCCTGCAGGTCATTAAAAGGGCGGGGCGTTAACTCCGGAATGCGATTGATCTATGCATTATTCAAAGAAGAACAGAAGATCGTCTTCATAGAGCTCTACCATAAAGGCGAAAAAGAGTGTGAAGACAAGCAACGGGTTATTAAACATTTCAAATAAGCATTTATAAAAGCTCCCTCGACAAGCTCAGGGTGACAAATTCTTCAGCCGCTCATAATCTTCCGGCGTATCAATGTCTATACTTCCCAGGGGAAAGGGAATGGTGGCCACTTCTTCCGGGAATTGTTGTAGGAGGCGTTTAGCGCCTTGTTGTCCATTCAGTTGTTGCAAGGCCGGAAAGTACTGCTTATCAAATAGTACCGGCGTGCCAATCGTATTGTCATAGCTGCAGCCTACTATTCCTTTGCCCGACCTTTCTTTTTCAGCGATCATTTGCTGCAACAGTTCAGTAGTAATAAAAGGCTGATCGCACACCGCAATGATAAGGGCATCCGGCGTAAATCCTGCCTGTGTCATGCCGGTTACACCTGCAGCCACAGAGGTGCCCATGCCTTCCTGCCATTGTTCATTGGGTATTAACTGTACTTCGTAGTGTTGTAAGGCTGTTGCAATAGCGCGGGTATGTTCGCCGGTGACCACAAAAACAGGTTTGCTGATGGCAGCCGCAGCCGATACCGTATGCTCCAGGAAAGTTTTGCCCTGCCAGGTCAGGAACATCTTGGGCTGTCCCATGCGCGAGGAAGCGCCCGCCGCCAGTAATAGCAGGGCAGTGGTCATACAGTAGATGTATTGTTATTGGATAGTTGTTCCGTGATGGTGCAGCTTACCGGGTCAGTAGTAGGATTGGTAGCTTTAGGATGCTGCAACAGGTATTGCTCATGTTGATGGATAGAACCTTTTTTATCACGCAGGGAATTGCCAACCCTGGCAGACAACACCATTTTTATTTCGGCCATGATGGATAAAGCGATCTCTTCGGCAGTCTCTGAGCCAATATCAAGTCCGGTGGGGCCATAAATGTTGCTGAGCATAGCATCGGTGACGGCGATGCCTGTTTCTTCTTCCAGTTCTTTGAGCATACGCTCCAGTTTTCTGCCCGGCCCCAATACACCTATATAATCGTAAGGCTGCCCGAGCAGTAATTGCAGCATGGACTTATCGTAGTTGTAGTTGTGCGTCATGAGCACAAAGGCTGTTTGAGCGCCTGGCCGTATTTGTTCCATAGCAACGGCAGGCTTGCCGGTAATGATATACCGTGCATCGGGAAACCGCTGCCGGTTGGCATGTCCCGGCCTGCCATCCACGATGGTAGTATGCCACCCAAGTGTGTTGGCCATTTTTACCAGGGGTAAGGCATCATTTCCCGCGCCCACAATGATGAGCGATACCGGTGGCTTTACTAACTCAATCAGCCCGCTGGTAATATTTTCATCCAGCTTGTATTCACGCAATAGGGAGGTGTTGGTATGTAACACTTCCTGTATATCGTTGCCGGTAACTTTTTCCCAAACAGGATTAGCCAGGCTGCTGTGAACAACGCCATTGGCATGCAGTAAACAGGTGCCGGGTTGAATACCATCATAAGCGGCGAGGGAGAACAGCGTTACTATGACAGTCTCCTTTCCTGTTGACATCGCTTTTTCCAGCAACGCTACCGGGTGATTGGTGATCGCCGGATCAATAGGCTCAAAGAGGATGTGTACAATACCATTACAGCCCAACTGTACGCCGAACTGTATATCATCTTCATCGGTGGTATCGTAGGTAACGAGTTTGTTCTGCTGTTGTGAGATGGCCAGTAATGCTTTCCGGAGCGCATCACCTTCCAGGCAGCCGCCACTGATAGCGCCGGTAAGCTCACCATCTTCTGTTACCAGCATCCGGGCGCCCGGCCTGCGGTAAGAGGAGCCTTCCACATGCACTACGGTAGCCAGGGCAGTTTTTTTGCCGGCCTCCTGCGCCTTTTTCCAGGATTGTATAATGTCTTCTATTTCTTTCATAACCTGCCGGTAAATTACTAAAATTAAACAAGGTTAAGCATGCATTAGCTGTTGTAGTTCATCCAGTAAGGCGATCTGCCGTTCATTGATCTTTTCTTTGGCCGCCTGGATGGAGAACCAGGCCGCTTTGGCTATTTCGGGGAATGTTTTCTTTTTACCCGATTTGGGCGGCCATTCCAGCTCAAAGGTATTGCTTACAATGGTGGTGATATCCAGGTCACCTTCTACTACCCAACAATGAACAATCTTACCGCTTTTTTGTTTAATCGGGGTCAGGGAAATGAATTCCCCTTCCGGGCGAAAGCCTGTTTCTTCCTCCATTTCCCGTATGGCCGCCTGTAAAGGCTCTTCTTCTTCTTCGGTAAATTCACCTTTGGGTATTGTCCATTTGCCTGCATCATTTTTCCCGGAGAAGAAAGGACCGCCAGGATATACCAGGAGCACTTCTGTCGCTTTGTGGACTTTCCTGTACAGCAGGATGCCCGCGCTCTGTTTCGCCATTACCTAAAGTTAAAAAATTCCAAAGCAACGAAGCGCATAGTTGTTTTTCCCTAACTTTATATTTCCCACTCACCAAAGAAAAGGAGGTATTCATGAAATCTACAGATCATTCATGGACACTCCAGGTTGGTATCGTCTAACCGGGGTATGATCCATCAAAATATCTGCTGACCAAGGGGTCAGGAAAGCCATCCCGCCATTGCCGGATGGCTTTTTTATTGGGATCCTGTTACAAACTAAGGTGAGCCGCCCTCCTGCGCTGCTTTTGCCACGCTGCAGGGCGACCCACCTTATTACTATTTAGGCTATGGGTTGCCGGGAACGATTGCGTAAATAAAGAACTGGCAATTCCGTATTCCGGTGTTGTTTCTGTCTAACTTAATATTCGTTTTTATTTCCTGCCGGCATTGCCTGGTAAGCGGTGTATCTTATCAGGTAAACGCGACAGGAACCCGATAGCAAACCCCTCCATCCGGTTTATGGTCTCATAGCGATTGCTTGTCCCGTTCCATCCGGAACAGGATTAATCCTCTTATTTGTTTCCCGCTATTGAGCCGCATTTTTTACTGGCATTGAAATACCAGCAGCAAACTGTTTTGCAGAACATTTTGCCCTTGGATGCTCATGCAGACAGGCTGCCTGTATACTTATTTTCTTAACCTTAAAACAGCTTGTCGCATGAAAAAAAATCTATGTCTCTTGTCATGCCTGTTGTTTGCCGTCATGGCTTCATTTGCCCGGCAAACACTTTATGTATCTCCTTCGGGAAGCGCTTCCAACAGCGGTACTTCCATTTCTGCTCCCACCACCTTACAGAATGCCATTGCTACGATTGCTGCCGGTGGTACTATTTATATGCGGGGGGGCACTTATAACATTACTTCCACCATTGTTATTGCAGAATCCAACAGCGGCACTTCCGGCGCTACGAAAAAGATCTTTGCTTATAATGGAGAAGTACCGGTGATCAGTTTTGCCGGTATGGCCATCTCCACTTCCAACAGAGGGATTGTATTGGATGGCAGCTACTGGCATTTTAGAGGTATCATTATTGAAAGCGCCGGCGATAACGGCCTGTTGCTTTCGGGGGATAACAATACTATTGAAAGCTGCATTTTCCGGAGGAATGCCGACAGCGGCTTGCAGTTAAGCCGTTACAACACGTCGTACAATTCTATCAGTCAGTGGCCTTCCAATAACCTCATCCTGAATTGTGAGGCGTATGACAACAAAGACCCGGACAATGAGGATGCGGATGGCTTTGCCGCCAAGCTTACCAGCGGTAATGGCAATGTGTTCCGCAACTGTGTATCCCACCACAATATTGATGACGGGTGGGACCTCTACACTAAATCGGATACCGGTCCTATCGGCGCTGTCACGCTGGAAGGATGTATTGCCCACTCCAATGGTGTACTTACAGATGGCTCTTCTTCCGGCAATGGTGATAAGAACGGATTCAAGCTGGGTGGAGAGGATATCTCCGTGAATCACATTGTGCGGCGGTGCATTGCTTTCAATAACGGGAAGCATGGCTTTACGTACAATAGAAACCTGGGTACTATTGAAGTAACCAACAATACCGGTTACAACAATACAGAGCGCAACTTTAATTTTGACGGAGGTACCAGTGTATTTAAAAATAACCTGTCGTACCTCAGCGGTTCCAACGACAGGATCATTGGCACCGCTACAGCGCCCAATGCTTTCCAGGGGGCTTCCGGCTCCTTCACTGTAACGGCAGCCGATTTTGTAAGCTTGTCGCCAGGTGCTAATGCCAGCCCTGTAAGCAGTGGGTTTCTCAACCTGGCCAATGGCAGTGACCTCATCAACAGTGGTGTAACTTCTACTGGCATTACCTACAATGGTGCTGCTCCTGATCTTGGCGCTATAGAATCCGGCGCTACCACCACTACCTATACCCTTACTACCAGCGCCTCACCTGCAGCAGGTGGCAGCGTAACCCGTAGTCCCAATGCCACTACCTATAATTCCGGCACCGTAGTAACCTTAACCGCTGCTGCGGCTTCCGGCTATACCTTTACCGGTTGGAGTGGTGATGCTACGGGCACATCCACTTCGGTAACAGTTACCATGAACAGTAATAAAACGGTTACTGCCAATTTCACCAACAGTACCGGTGGTACCTATACCTTAACCACTACTGCCAATCCGGCTGCCGGTGGTACCATTGCCCGTAGTCCCAATACGAGTTCTTATGCAGCAGGTACGGTGGTGACTTTAACAGCTACACCCGCCAGTGGTTACTCCTTCAGCAACTGGAGTGGGGGAGCCAGTGGCACCAGCACTACTACCACAGTTACTATGAATGCCAATACCAGTGTAACGGCTAATTTCAGCACCAACTCTGGCGGTACTACTTTGCGTATCAATGATAAGTCTGGCACGGGTACTGGTTATTGCAGTGCGGATGGCTCCAGGCAAAATACCTATACAGGCGCCGATGGTGGTTATTATGTGAACCTCAGCAATTCCAGCGGCAAGGGTATTACCTGGGCCGTGAGGGCCGGAGCAGCAGGTACCTACACCTTGCGCTGGCGTTATGCCAATGCCGGTTCAGCCAGTGCAACTTCCGCACGGGTATTGGTGAATGGCGTACAGGTCATTGCCAGTGTTGCCTTCCCCAAAACAACCACCTGGAGTACCTGGGTCAATACGGCTGATGTAACAATAACCTTAGTAGCCGGTACCAATAAAATACGATTGGAAACAACCGTCGCTGCAGAATTTGCCAATATTGATTGGATTGAGATCGTTGGTAACAATCCTACAGAAGCTTTGTGTAGTGGCGCCGTGGGTAGCAAGCTGATGGTAGCGAATGAGGCGCCGGAAAATGCCTTGCTGGCAGCCGCCGACGCATGCGCTCCTGTTGGCTGGGCTACCCAGAATGGGGGCACTACCGGCGGTGGCAATGCTACACCGGTTACTGTGAGCACGCTTGCCAACCTTACTTCCCAGGCCAATGGTTCCGGGTCAAGGGTGATCTATGTAAGTGGTACCCTGGGTGCAGGCGTGGGAACGCGTGTACGTGTAGCAGCGAATACCACCATTATCGGGTTGCCAGGTGCTACTTTGTACGGCGGTTTTGATGTAAGAGGAAACAATGTGATCATCAGGAACATGATCGTTCGCGGTCCCGGTGCAGTGGATGTGGATGGCGTGGATTGCATCAATATTGATGGTTCGGGCACGACCAATGTGTGGATCGATCACTGTGATATCTATGATGGGCAGGATGGTAACCTGGATATCACCAATGGCGCCAGCTATATTAGTGTCACCTGGACAAAATTCCATTATACCGGCGCTTCCAGTAATCACCAGTTCTGTAACCTGATCGGTAATTCAGACAGCAAGACCAGTGACCGTGGCCGCCTCAAGGTGACGATGATGTACAACTGGTGGACAACAGGCTGCGTGGAACGCATGCCCCGTGTTCGTTTTGGTGAAGTACATGTGGTCAATAATTTATTCGATAGTCCGCAGGCCGATTATTGTGTGCGGGCAGGCATAGAGGCCAACCTGCTGGTGGAGAGTAATTATTTTGATGGCGTTAATCAGCCCATTGACTTTTTTGAAAATGATTTTACGGCTATTACCGCCCGGAACAATGTATTTAATAACACTACAGGCAATACGGCCGGCAGCGGCACTTCCTTTACGCCTCCTTATTCCCTGACCATTGCTCCTGCTGCAGAGGTGAAAGCAGCCGTTACGGCCAGTTGTGGCGCCGGTGCTACTTTGCCATCACCCACTACCTGTGGTTGTGGTACGAATCCTACCACTTATACATTGACCACTACAGCCAACCCGTCAGCAGGTGGTAGCATTACCCGCAGTCCGAATGCCACTACTTATAATGCCGGCACTGTGGTAACACTTACGGCTGTTCCGGCGAGTGGTTATACTTTCGTTAACTGGAGTGGTGGCGCCAGTGGCACCAGTACTACGACTACGGTTACCATGAATGCCAATACCAGCGTAACTGCCAACTTTACCAACAGCACAGGTGGCACTTATACCTTAACTACCACTGCCAATCCGGCTGCCGGTGGCACCATTACCCGTAGCCCCAATGCGAGTTCTTATACAGCGGGTACGGTAGTGACTTTAACAGCTACACCTGCCAGTGGTTACTCCTTCAGCAATTGGAGTGGGGGAGCCAGTGGCACCAGCACTACCACTACCGTTACCATGAATGCCAATACCAGTGTGACGGCTAACTTCGGCACCAGCTCTGGCGGTACTACTTTGCGCATCAATGATAAATCCGGCACCGGCACCGGTTATTGCAGTGCCGATGGATCAAGGCAAAATACCTATACGGGCGCCGATGGCGGTTATTATGTAAATCTCAGCAATTCCAGTGGTAAAGGCATTACCTGGGCCGTAAGGGCCGGCGCAGCGGGTACGTATACCTTGCGTTGGCGTTATGCCAATGCCGGTTCAGCCAGTGCTACTGTTGCACGGGTATTGGTGAATGGTGCGCAGGTCATTGCCAGTGTTGCCTTCCCCAAAACCACTACCTGGAGTACCTGGGTAAATACGGCTGATGTAACAGTAAGCTTGGTAGCCGGTACCAATAAAATAAGACTGGAAACAACGGTTGCCGCAGAATTTGCCAATATAGACTGGATTGAGATCGTTGGTAACAATCCTACGGAAGCTTTGTGTAGTGGTGGAGTAGGCAGCAGAGTTGCTTCACAGGGGGCGACTATTCCGCTGGTGGATGAAGCGCCGGTAGTATTGCCCAACCCATCCCGTGGACAATCATCCCTGAAGCTCACGTTGGCTACGCAGCAGCAAATACGAGTGAACATCTATGCGACTGATGGCCGTATGGTGCAGCAACTGGTCAACAGGTTATTTGCAGCGGGTGTTCATTACCTGCCAATCTCCTATAAAGGATTGAAGGCGGGTGTGTACTTCATATCCGTGAACAATGGAACAAAATCAGATGTGGTGCAGAACCTGGTGATACAATAGTTCCTGTACAAGTGTCTATAAACTTTGAGGGTTTAGCCTGGCTGTTGTGCCGGGCTAAACCCTCAATATTTAATACAGAATGCTCTTTATTTTTTTGTTACAGGAGGAAGCAACTTTGCTTTTTTCAGAATTTCATTAGCCCTGGCGAGTTTCTGGGGAAAGTTGTACGTGGCGTCATCTAAAATGCCTTTAAAAACGATCTTTTCCTCATCCGTAAGATGAATGCGTTTTGCAAAAGATGTTATTTTCTTTTTCTTCATTGGCATACGTAAAGTTAAGTAATTCTTTGAATAAAGTAAAGATTGTATATGTAGAGCTCGTTTGGATTAAACGGCTCTTCTACTAACGAATCTATTCTAAAGCCTGTGATTTTGAAGTGGTTAGAGAACTCATGGTAATAATTTTTTAAGATTCTTCCATAGAGTCTTGTCCTTCCTTCGGTGCTGCCTTCAAAGAAAATTTTGATATTGGGGCGGGAAAGCGTGTATTCCTCTATGATTTTTATTATTGTGGACATCACCATGCCCATATCTCCATTATTGGAGTTTGCCTGATCACTAAGAGTTCCATCCGCTAATAAATCACCAAAGCCAAGGGCGACAATATTCTTTATTTCTGTTTGAATGAATTCTACACGTTTTACAATGTTGTTATTGCCTATACTTACAAATTCGTAGGTTGACTCACCGCATTTACGATACGGATACGCTGGTTTTCTCATACGCTGATTTTCGCAATAGTTAGATTGGTTCAATACCATGCTACTATCGGATCAATCAGAGCCAGTTAAATAATGTATCCGGAGGTAATAAACGTTATATGGACGTGTGTAGATGTTTGAAAGCAATATATTTTAAAGCCAAGTGTTCACGACTACCAGTTGCCATGTTTTATGGCAATTTCGCTACCAATCCTTCCGGCAGCAAGCGCAGGATATTGTAAATGATCTTCCATTTGAAGCCGGGTACTATGGTAAAGCGGTTGGGCGGCTGTACAATGGTCTTTGCAATAAAGATGGGTTCCAGCATCAGGGATTGAGGAAGATCGAGGTGGGCAGTCATTTTGCTGCGGATATAACCGGCTACAATGGCATTGACCCTAATCTTGCGGGTGGAGAGATGTTGGCGCAGTCCGGCCAGGTAAGTAGTAAACGCAGCTTTGGTGCTGCCATATACAAAATTGCTTTTCCTGCCACGTACACCCGATAAGGAACTAAGGCCAATGATCCTTTCCAGGTGATGATTGGAGGCATCCATAGCAATGATGTTCAAAATAGATACCGCACCACAATAATGCACCTGCATCATTTGATAAGCGCCTTTCCAGTTCACCAACGCTTCCTCATTGGTAACCTGGAAGCCGGCGGCATACACAACGATGTGTGGCTTGGCCGGCAGGCTATCATAAAATGCCTGGTGTGTATCAAAGGCTACTGCATCAAAATGCCGAACCTGCACCTGTTCCCCGGCGGTAATATTGTCCCTGACAAAACGCTCCAGCTCACCGGTACTGCGGGAGGCGGCTACTACTGTATGGCCTTGCGCTACGTATAACTTTATAGCTTGTTTCGCCACATCGGAATTGGCGCCCAGGATGAGAATGTGCTTGCGTGCTGGTGTGTGCATGGGCGCAAAGATAATGTTCCGGCAGCTTGCGGCCGGGACCCTGAAAAACTCCCTGTTGCATTCATGACTTCTTTCCTATTTTTAGGGCTTGTACTAAAACAATTACAATGGGCAAGGTTATACGCTGGGGAATATTGGGTAGTGGACATATCGCTAAAAAATTTGCTGCCGATCTTATGCTGGTAAAAGATGCCCGGCTGGTGGCTGTGGGCTCCAGGAGCATGGTAAAAGCCACTGCTTTTGCAGACGCTTTCCCGGTAGATCATCAGCACGATAGTTATGAGGCGCTGGCAGCCGACCCCGAAGTGGATGTTATATACATTGCTACGCCGCATAGCCTGCATTATGAAAATGTTTTATTGTGCCTGCAGCATGGCAAGGCTGTATTGTGTGAGAAACCTTTTGCCCTCAACAGCCGGCAAACCAGGGCCATGATTGAGCTGGCGAGGGAAAAGAAAGTATTCCTGATGGAGGCCCTGTGGTCTGCCTTCCTGCCGCAGTACATCAAAGTGCAGGAGTTGCTGCGTGCAGGTAAATTGGGCACAGTAAAGAGTGTATTGGCCAGCTTTGGCTTCAGGCCCGGTACATCTCCCAACGCACGGCTGTATGATCCTGCATTAGGGGGTGGTTCGTTGCTGGATATTGGCATCTACAATGTTTTCATGGCTATGAGTGTGCTGGGCAGGCCGGATGTTATAGAAGCCAGTATGACGCCTGCGGCTACCGGGGTGGATGAACAATGTGCTGTATTGTTCAAATACAAGGATGGCGCCATGGCCCAGTTGTTCTCCACTTTTGCTACCGACCTGGCCACAGAAGCAGACATTTGCGGCACTGCAGGACGCCTGAAGCTGACTACCCGCTTTTTTGATACCGCTGCCCGTATCGAGTTTTACCCGGGCAGACTGGATACCCTTGAAGTGATAGAAGTACCCAAAGAAGAAGGTTTTGGCTACCAGTATGAAGCCAGGCATGTGAATGAATGCCTGCAAAAAGGGCTTACCGAAAGTCCTGTCAGGAGCCTGGATGATACACTGGCATTGATGGAGGTGCTGGATGCCATCCGGCAGGCGGCCGGAATAAAATATGCTGCTGATGAATAAGAATTACCTTTGACCAGTATTGAAGATTACATTGTAACAGTTAACAGAATATGATAAAGGTAGGGGAGTATAATACATTAAAAGTAATCCGGACAGTTGATTTTGGCGTGTACCTCGAAGATGGGGGCGATGGCATCCTGCTGCCCAAACGTTTTGTGCCACGGGGTACCAAAGAGGGAGATGAATTGGAGGTATTTGTGTACCATGATTCAGAGCAGCGGTTGATCGCCACCACGCAAAAACCTTTGGGGGTAGTAGGCGATATCGTGATGCTGGAAGTAGTATCTGTTACACCCCAGGGCGCCTTTATGGACTGGGGACTGATGAAAGACATCTTCGTTCCCAAATCCAAGCAACTGATGGGCATGCGGCCCGGTGGCAGGTACCTGGTGAAAATATACATTGATGAACAAACAGGCCGTGTGGCTGCCACGGAGAAACTGGAACCCTTTCTCAGTAATGAGGAACTTACCGTGAAGGAAATGGATATGGTTGACCTTACGGTATGGCGGCGTACGGATATTGGCTATGTGATGATCATTAACCACCGGCATACCGGTGTATTGCACTTCAATGAGATCTACCGCCACATTTCGGAAGGCTATGTTTTCAAAGGATATATCAAGCAAATCTCTGCGGATAATAAGATTGATGTGGTAATTGGCAAGCCCGGCTACCAGCGGGTGGAAGATGAGGCGACCAAAGTAATGCGCCTGCTGAAAGAAAACAATGGTTACCTGCCGTATAATGATAAGTCATCGCCCGATGAGATATACAGCTTCTTCGGTATGAGCAAGAAGACCTTTAAAATGACTACCGGTGGACTGTACAAACAACGCAAGATTGAGTTTACCTCCACCGGTATTAAAGCTACAGAAGGAGATTGATTATATTTTCTTAAATACCACGATCCCATTATGGCCGCCGAAGCCAAAGGTGTTGCTCATGGCTACATCCACCTTCTTTTCGATGGCCTTACCACTCACAATCTGCATCCAGCCAGGTATGGCAGGATCCGGATCAGTAAGATTGATCGTAGGCGGCACCAGGGAATTCTTAATGCTCAGGATAGCGGCAATAGCTTCTATGGCACCGGCGCCTCCCAGCAAATGTCCGGTCATAGACTTGGTGGCGCTGATGGATAAATTGTCTTTATCGGTAAACAAACGGGCAACGGCTGCTACTTCACTCAGGTCGCCTACAGGAGTAGACGTTGCATGCGTGTTGAGGTAGTCCACATCGCCAGTATTCAACTCCGCATCTTCCAGCGCGAATTTCATGGCCATATAGGCGCCCAGCCCTTCGGGGTGAGTGGCTGTCATGTGATAAGCATCGGCTGTCATGGCAGCGCCGGCCAGCTCTGCATGGATGGTGGCGCCTCTTTGTTTGGCATGCTCATATTCTTCCAGCACCAGGGCGCCGGCGCCTTCACCCATTACAAATCCATCCCTGTTCACATCAAAAGGACGCGAGGCCGCAGAAGGATCATCATTGCGGGTAGACAATGCTTTCATGGAACTGAACCCACCTATGGAGGCTTCGGTAATGGGCGCTTCTGAACCACCGGTGATCATCACTTTGGCTTTGCCCCAGCGGATATAATTAAAAGCATCCATGATCGCTGTATTGGAAGTGGCGCAGGCCGATACGGTGGCATAATTGATGCCCATTAACCCGTATTTCATGGAGATGAGCCCGGCTGCTATGTTCACAATGATCTTGGGACAGAAATAAGGACTGAAACGGGGTGTGAAATTGCCGGTTGCATATTCCTTCACCTGCTCTTCGAATGTTTGCATGCCGCCATTCCCGGAACCCCAGATAACGCCGGTGGCAAAAGGGTCCATCTTGCTGAAATCAATGCCGGCATCCTTGATTGCCTGGTCGGCTGCCACCAGGGCATATTGGGTAAAAGGGTCTGTTTTACGAATGTCTGCTTTGTCCAGGAAGTCAGCGGCGTTAAAGCCCTTGAGCTCACAGGCAAATTTCGTTTTGAAGAGCGTAGGATCGAAGCGGGTAATGCCTCCTGCGCCACTCTTTCCATCAAATAAATTACGGCCAAAGGTGGCCACATCATTGCCCAGGGGAGTAAGGGCGCCCAGGCCGGTAATCACGACTCTTTTCATAAATTAAACCACCTGTATTTTACAAGTGAATAGCGAATGTACAAAATAAGAAATAGATCTGTTGCCTGACTCTATTTCCGATAGATTTGTAATTATACGGCCGGTACATTATTTTCGTCTTTAACAGGTATCCCTAAGGTAGACCCCTAAAACGATTGATATGTACTTATCCTGCAAATTGATGGCTGTTGCTATATGTCTGCTCTGCACTTTAGCTGCCAATTCCCAACGTCATAAAGAAGACTTTTCCATTGTGCCGCCCGAGCAAAAAGTGGCCAATAGCCTGTACAATCATTGCCGGTTTATTGACGGCCGGAGGGATACTGCTGATATGGGCATCGTACAACTGGGCGCTTTTAACAGGAAGGCCAGGGTGCAGCCGGAGAAGCCCATTGGTCAGCAGGTACAAACTGTTTTTGACCAGCTTATTGATTCGTCTGCGAAAGAAGGGGAGTTCGTTTTTTTACTGCGCAACCTGAGCTTTGCCGAAGTGACGAAGGCCACCAGCGAAAAAGGCTATGTTTACCTGCGGGCAAATGCATTTGCCCAAACCGCTGAAGGGTACAAGCCTCTGGGCAGGATAGATACCGTTGTTTTGGTGAAGTCATTCGATGTTACCCGTGCTATGTTCAGGCGGGGAAGTAAAGCCATTACTGAGTTCATCGGCCAGCATATGGTGCAGACGCCTGACAGCGGACTATTGTATAACCTGGCAGAAGTAATGGCCCTGGACAGTTTGGAGAAGCGCCAGTTGCCTGTTTACAATACCGTTACTTATACAGAAGGGGTTTATAAAAGTTTTGCTGCTTTTTTACAACAACAACCGGAGATCACGAATGCAGCCATCAAGGTAAACAAAGAAGCTGTCCCTGCAACGGTGAAAATAATGAATGAAGCAGGTAAGCAGGAAAAGATAAAATCAAAAGAACTGTATGCACTGGTGTACCAGGGTAAACCTTATATCGCTACAGATTATGGGTATTACCCGCTGGAGAAAAAAGAGGATGATTTTTATTTTACAGGCAAGGCCAAAGTGAATGCCAATAGTGGTGATATTATGATGGCCAGCTTTTTCTTTGGTATCATTGGTGGGTTGCTGGCCTCTTCTGGCCACGATGCACTGTTTTATATGAAAGTTGACCATGTGGGAGGTGGCTTTGTGCGCATCAGGGAGATACCGGTGCCTGTACAGTAAGTACGGCAGAAAAGCATAATCTCGTTATATTTAGGGCATGATTAACCGCTACAGGCAATGTTTTTTGTGCCAGCTCTATTTCCATCCCTGTTGTTGGCTGATCTGTTTCCTGTCATGCTTTTTATCATTATCTACCCGCGCCCAGGATCTCTCTTACCGGCAATATACCATTAAAGATGGACTGCCCGGCGCTGTTGTATACCATAGTGTACAGGATAAAGACGGCTTTATCTGGTTTGCCACCAACCAGGGGGTAAGCCGTTTTGATGGCCGGTCTTTTAAAAACTTTACCAAAAAGGATGGGCTGCCTGATAACGATGTTTTCAAGCTGTATATTGACAAGCACAATACCATCTGGTTTATTTCATTATCCGGTGTGCCGGCTGTTTATTATAAGGGTGTTATCAGGAGTCTGAATTGCCAGGGCGTATCTTCTATTTCGGAAGATAAGGTGGCAGACTCCATATACCTGATAGGACGTTATGGAAAGAACAATGAACATTGGTACGGATATTATAAAGCCGCGAACGTGCCTGGTAAATGGGATTTTGTTAATTGTTTCAGGAAGGCGACCTATATAGAAGGGAGCTTTAACCTTCCTGTATTACGGGCTTCGGTTGCTGAAACCCGGTTTTATTACGCTGTAGTAAATCGTCAGCAAAGCGCACTCCATATAAAAACAACACATGGATATAAAATAAACTTGTTTGACCATGGCGACTTAATTGATCTTGCACCATTCAAGTCCCGGTCTTTCGTGTCAGTAATACCCGGTAAAAAGGCTATTGTATTTTATGACCTGAATTACTTGTATTATGCGGATTCCAATGGTATACAAACATTGCTTTCGTTGAAAAAAATAGGAGTCAATGTAAGCAGGGTCACAGATATGAATTATGTCTATTGTGAAAGTGATAGCATTTTATGGCTATGTGCGCGTGATAAAGGGCTTATAAAAGTGGCCGGTTTTATGAAACCGGAGAAGATCTGCCAGCGTTTCTTTCCCAATAGCTATTGTACCTCTATCCTCAAAGATGCGGAAGCAGGCTATTGGATAACTACCTATGAGGGAATCTATTACCTGCCCAATCTTAACTTTTATACCTTGTCAGACTATAAGGATATTGGAACAAAAGATGTCAGGTGTATAGACGCTTTTGACGACCAAACACTCATTGCCGGATTTACAGACGGGACTATTGCAAAAATTAATCATGCTACAGCAAAACCGGCGATTTTATCGACCTGGAGTTCCCAAAACAAATACAATCGTGTGTTGAATATTAAACGCCGGGGCAAGGAAATATTGGCTGTCACAGATGGTGGACTGTATGCTATTTCACCCAATGAGTCATATAAAAAAATACCCAAGGCTGTCGGTATCAAAGGATTTATAATAGAATCCGACTCTTCTTTTATTATCGCGTCAGCTACAGGCGTACATAAACTTAACCCGGGCACAGAAAAGGTAATAGATATTTATACAAACCGGGCCACCAGTATAACCGGTAGCCATGGGCAATACTTCTGGGGTTCATTGCAGGGCGTGTTCAGTTATACAGGCGATTCCGTGACCGGGCTGGGCAAATATTATCCTGCTTTATCAGGGATCATTAATTATCTAATCCTGTCGCCCGATACTGCTTTATGGGTCGCTACCCAGCAGGGAGTAGCTGTTCTTAAGCATAACGTTACTAATGTCATAAAAGAGGAAAACGGACTGCCAAGTAATAATTGTCGTCATGTTTTGGTGGAAAGTAACAGGGTCTGGGTGTCGACTGATAAAGGCATTGCCAGGATAAACTATCACTGGCAAGGGGAAAAGCTGGTGTATACGGTGTTGAATATTACAGAAAATGATGGTCTTATTTCGGATGATGTGAACCAGGTGGCAAAGGGAGGAGCTTATATCTGGGCTGCTACCAACCGGGGCATTTCTTTTTTTCCTGTGTCCTATAATGGATATTCCATGATACCTCCTTTCATCGCAATTAACAGTGTGAGGGCAGGAAACATCATGATGCCCTCATCGGATACCGTATACCTGGATTATCATAAAAATAACCTCACTGTTGAGATTTCCGGTGTTGCTTTCCACAATGCCAGGAACATGCATTATCAATACCGGTTAAACGGCGTAGACAGTACCTGGTATCCTGCCATCAATAATACGATCTCTTTTTCTGCTTTGCCTTATGGGGAGTATGTATTGGAGATCGGGGCTTTTAATAAAGAATGCAATTTGATAGGTGCTGCCAGGAAAATGGTCATCATTAATGAACCGCCCATCTGGAAATCCACCTGGTTTATGGTGCTTGCTTATATGGGCAGTATTTTATTAGTAGCGTTGTCCTTCTATCTATATTACCGCAGGCGGCAACGAAAGAAAGAACAACTCTATCAGGTAAACAAGAAGGTGCACGAGCTGGAGGTAATGGCTTTGCGGGCGCAGATGAACCCGCATTTCATTTTCAATTGTCTCAACTCGATACAGCATTATATTCTGCAGGCCGATGTGGTCAATGCCAACCTGTACCTGCACCGGTTTTCCCTGCTCATCCGGAAAATATTGCAATTGAGCCCTTCTTCTACGATCTCCCTGCGGGAAGAGATTGAAATGCTGGAATTGTACCTTGAACTGGAACAGATGCGCCTGGAAGACCGGATGCAATACCGGATTAAGATGTCCGGTAACCTGAATCCCGATGATATTTTTATTCCTTCCATGATCATCCAGCCTTATGTTGAGAACGCCATTAAACATGGCATTGCTCCCCTGCGCGACAGGAAAGGAATGATCACTGTTGAGTTCAGCCTAAACGGCGATAACCTGGAATGTTTCATTGAAGATAATGGCATCGGCATCAATACGGCTTTGCAGCATAAGCATGCCGGGAACTACCAGCATATTTCGATGGGCAGTAATATTACAGAAAGCCGTATCCAGGCCATCAACAGCATCCGGGAAAATAAGATTATACTGCACATTACCGACAGGCAAACGATGAATGCATCAACCACAGGTACCCTTGTTCAAATAATATTTCCAGGCCAAAATGAATAACCATGCGTATTAAAACCGTTATCATTGAAGACGAAGAAAAAAGCTTATCGGTGTTAACCGGACTTATCAAACGGCTGGCTGATGACCTGGACATTACAGGTTCTGCCGGTCATGTGCAGGAAGCTGTACAATTATTGGAAGAGACAGAGCCCGACCTGGTATTTATGGATGTGCGTATTGCCGATGGCACCAGTTTTGATGTGCTGCGGAAATTGTCGTACCGCAATTTTGCATTGATCATTGTTACGGCCTATGATAGCTATGCACTGGATGCTATCCGGTTCTCTGCCATTGATTATTTGCTGAAACCTATAGGCATTCCCCCTTTTGAGGAAGCGCTTGGGAGGGCCAGGAAAATGCTTTCCCTGAAAGTACGCCACCATACCATAGAAACATTATTGCACAATGTAGGACAGCAGGGAGGACAGGATAAGAAAATAAGTATTCCCACTATTAACGGGTATGAGTTCGTACCACTTAATGACATCATCTGGTGCCAGTCAGAAGGATCTTATACCATCTTCTACCTGGTTGGTAAATCAAAGGTTGTTTCCTCCCGTAATATTGGTTTTTATGAAGACCTGTTGAATAACCACAATTGCTGCCGTATTCATCATGGCACTATTATCCATATGCGTCACCTGAAAAGCTACCGGAAAGGAAAAGCGGGCTCTGTGATTATGTCGGATGGTACTGAATTGGAGATCGCACAGCGCCGTAAAAATCTCTTTCTCGAGAAGCTTCCCCTTTTAGAGTAGGTCTTTAGGGCAGCACTTATTGCCTGTACGCTATCAATTATTGGTAACTGGCTGCAGTTATCAAATAGAGCTATCGTGCGTATTCTTTGCGATTAAATTGCTGTCAAATCAAAACCATTTTTATGAACAAGCATCTCACAACCTTATTCTTTGGTTCTCTATTGCTGTTGACATTTTCCTGCAAAAAAAGCGACCTGGCCGCTCCCCAGGCAGCAGAAGCCGCCCGTGAAACACCTACAAAGAATGCAAACAGATCAGTAACGCAAGGCCGTTTTAACGGTACGTATGTTGATACCTGGCACTATAGCACGCCTCAATTGTATATTTTTAAGGACAGCCTGTACGCACGTTATGATATTTTGACCAACACCTTCATGGGTACCAATACGATCGCTGCCGGTTACGCCGGTGTTCCGTTTGCTACCATTGATGCCGCTTATGTGGATACCTGGCATTACAGCACACCCCAGTTGTACCTGTTCAGCGGCAATCAGTATGCCCGTTATGATATTTTAACCAACACCTTTATGGGGACCGGTCCGCTCTCCGCTTATACTGGCGTGCCCTTTAGCTCCATCGATGCGGCTTATGTGGATACCTGGCACTATAGCACACCCCAGCTATACCTGTTCAAGGGCAGCCAGTATGCCCGTTATGATATTCTAACCAACACGTTTATGGGGACCAATTCGATCGCTGCCGGTTATGCTGGTGTTCCCTTTAGCTCCATCGATGCCACTTACGTGGATACCTGGCACTATAGTACGCCTCAATTATACCTGTTCAGCGGCAATGATTATGCCCGCTACGATATATTGTCCAATACCTTTATGGGGACCAATTCGATCTCCGCTGGTTATGCGGGTGTTCCGTTTTAGTGTATAGATATAAACGTTCAGGCATAAAAAAGACCGTCTCAATTACTTTTGAGGCGGTCTTTTTTTATTTTTAACCCATTGGTTGTTACCCATTAACTACCCCATATAGTAAAATATTCCATCATTTCAGTAAGACCTGACATTGGCTGCCGGGCCATGTGCTGCTAACTTCATTGTGCCGGAAAACGGGCGTTTTGCAGCCCTTTGGAGCCGGCATGTACGGCTAAACGATTGCATTCATTTAAACACCTTTTCGTACACACCCCAATATGTTCCTGAAAAAATACTTTGAAGCGTTTGAAATTGGTGAGCTGCGTAAAACCTTTGGCAGAACCATTACTGAAACTGATATCGTATTGCATGCCGGTCAGTCCGGCGATTTCTTTCCGCACCACATGGATGAAGAGTGGTGCAAAACCCAGCCCTTTAAAAAAAGGATCGCGCATGGCACCCTCATCTTTACCGTAGCTATCGGGCTCACGGCGCAGGTGATCAATGAAGTGTCTATGACCTATGGTTACGAGCGGCTCCGTTTTACGCGGCCTGTTTTTATTGGTGATACCATTACTGCAAGGGTCTCCATCAAAGCCAAAGGCGATCACAAGAAGCCGGCTTATGGACTGGTGACGGAACTGGTAGAAGTATTCAACCAGCACAATGAGCTGGTGATGGTTTGTGAGCATCTATTATTGGTAGAAAAAGAAGTAAAATAAACAGTATGGCAAGGAAAACGCTGAAAGGTATTACATGGGCGCACAGCCGGGGTATTACCCCCTTACTGGCGGCCGCACAGCGTTATAATGAACTATTCCCGGATACGGAGATTGTGTGGGAGAAAAGAAGCCTGCAACATTTTGCTGATTATCCTTTGGAAAAACTCACTGGTCATTATGACCTGTTGATCATTGACCATCCCTGGGTGGGCTGCGCTGCTGCTACCGGTTGTGTGCTGCCACTGGATGAGTACCTCTCCAAAGACTATCTCGATGAGCAGGCCCGCCATAGCGTAGGGCTTTCCCATGTCAGTTATAACTATGAAGGCCACCAATGGGCGCTGGCCATAGATGCTGCTACACCAGCCGCCAGCTACCGGGCCGACCTGCTGGCCGCTCATGGTGTACCGGTACCGCAAACCTGGCAGGAAGTAATTGCCCTGGCGGCAAAGGGCAGGGTAGCTGTACCGGCCATTCCTATTGACCTGCTCATGAACTTTTATACCTTCTGCATCGCCTGTGGACAGGTTCCCTTTCAGCAGGAGGATGCAGTGATTGATAAAGCCACCGGCCTGCAGGCGTTGGCCGTGATGCAGCAACTGTACAGCCAGGTGAACCCGGTGTTTTTCTCCAGTAATCCCATTGCCGTAGCTGAGCTGATGAGCCGTACCCATGATTACTGGTACTGCCCGTTTGCCTACTGCTACTCCAACTATGCCCGTACCGGCTATGCCAATCACTTATTGCAGTATACCGATGTGGTGCAATTCGGGCTGGGGGAGAAACTGCGTACGACCATTGGGGGAACAGGTCTGGCGGTATCGGCATTCAGTGAGCACCGGGAGGAGGCCATCCGCTTTGCGGAAATGACCGTATCCCCTTCCTGGCAATCGACCCTATATGTGCAGCATGGGGGACAGCCGGGGCATTTACTGGCCTGGCAGGATGAACAGGCCAACCAGCTTACAAACCGGTTCTTCCGGAATGTGCTGCCCGCGATGCAACGGGGCTATATGCGGCCGCGCTATAACGGTTACCTGTATTTCCAGGACCACGCGGGTGATCCTTTGCATCAATACCTCCGGGAGGGTGGCAACCCTGTATCCGTACTGGAATCCATGAATAAACTGTACAGGCAAAGCCTGGCTCAACATGAAACCGTGGCAATATGAAAATACTTCCCTTAGAGGGGCTGATCGTGCTTGAACTGAGTCAATACCTTTCCGGACCTTCTGCCGGATTAAGGCTGGCCGACCTGGGCGCCCGGGTGATCAAAATAGAACGTCCCCAGGGGGGCGACGCCTGCCGCAAGCTATCTATCAAAAACCTGTGGGCAGATGATAATTCCCTGTTGTTCCATACCATCAACCGCAATAAAGAAAGCTTTACGGCCGATCTCCGCAAACAGGAAGACCTGGAACTGGTAAAGCGGCTGATACAAAAAGCAGATGTCATCACCCATAACTTCAGGCCGGGTGTTATGCAACGCATCGGGCTGGATTATAAAGGGGTTCAACAGATCAATCCCCGTATTGTGTATGGGGAAATCACTGGTTATGGCACTGCCGGCCCCTGGAAGGATAAACCCGGACAGGACCTGCTGGTGCAATCGCTGGCAGGATTGATGTATACCACCGGCAATGATGAAAGTGATCCCGTGCCTTTTGGATTGTCCATTGCCGATAGTCTCTGCGGGGCTCAATTGGTGCAGGGCATCCTGGCGGCGCTCATCAGGCGGCATAAAACAGGAAAAGGCGCACTGGTGGAGATCAGCTTGCTGGAGTCCCTGCTGGATTTCCAGTTTGAGCTGCTTACGACGTATCATAACGGCGGACTGCTGCCCAGGCGCAGCAGCGTTAATAACGGGCATCCTTTATTAAGCGCGCCTTATGGCCTGTATGCTACGGCCAATGGCTTTATTGCCATTGCTATGGCCGATCTTACTACCCTGGCTACAGCCCTGCATTGTACAGCACTTTCCCGTTATACAGCAGCGCATGCTTTTGTGAACAGGGATGAGATCAAACAGATCATCTCTTCCCATTTACTGCAGCACAGCTCGCAGGTATGGCTGGCCAAACTGCATGAACATCATTTGTGGGCCATTGAAGTGCTGGACTGGAAGAAGCTGACCAGTCATACCGGCTACCAGAGCCTGCACATGGAACAATCCATTTATGCAGCCAACCACAAAGAGATACGCACTACCCGTTGCCCTATCCGTATCAATGGTAAAATATTAACTTCCGGAAAAGCGGCGCCTGCACTGGGAGCGCATAATGAGGAAATTACCAATAACTTACTCAACGAAAACTGACACATGCAATTATTGCAGGATATTATAGTGCTTGATTTCAGCCAGTTCCTCTCGGGCCCTTCCGCGGCACTGAGACTGGCCGATATGGGTGCGCAGGTGATCAAGATTGAAAAACCAGGTACCGGCGATATCTGCCGTAACCTCTATGTATCGGATGTGATGATGGAAGGGGAGTCTACCATCTTTCATGCCATCAACCGCAACAAACAGAGTTATGCTGCCGATCTCAAGAACGCGGAAGACCTGGAGAAAGTAAAACTATTGATCGCAAAGGCCGATGTGATGATGCACAATTTCAGGCCGGGTGTGATGGAAAGGATAGGGCTGGATTATGAGACGGTAAAGCGCTTCAATCCCTCTATCATTTATGCAGAGGTAAATGGCTATGGAGCAGAAGGACCCTGGAACCACCTGCCGGGACAGGACCTGTTGTTGCAGGCCGTTTCGGGACTTACCTGGCTTAGCAATAATGACAATGAAAACCCTACTCCGATGGGAGTGGCCGTGGTAGATATTTTTGCCGGCACTCATATAGCACAGGGCATACTGGCCTGTCTTTACCGCCGTACCATCAGTGGCGAAGGCGCCCTGGTACAGGTAAGTATGCTGGAAAGCATTCTTGATTTCCAGTTTGAAGTACTGACTGCTTACTACAATGATGGCCGGCAGTTGCCGGTACGCAGCGCGGTGAATGCAGCGCATGCATACATCGCGGCGCCTTATGGCGTATACAAAACAGCCGATGGTTATCTTTCACTGGCTATGGGTAATATCCTTACATTGGCCGGCCTGCTGGGTTGTAAACCCCTGGAGCAGTTTGCCGATCCGCAGGATTGGTTTACCCGCCGGGATGAGATCAAGTCGCTGCTGGCAGCTCATTTATTGACTCAAACAACAGCTCATTGGCTGGGCATACTGGAACCTGCTGATATATGGTGCGCCCGCGTATTGAACTATGAAGAGCTGATGCAGGAAGAAGGGTACAGGGTATTGAACATGGAAATGGTGGTGAAAACCAGCAATGGTTTGTCTGTCACCACTACCCGTTGCCCGCTGCGGATTGATGGGCACATATTATCTTCTGATATAGGAGCGCCTGTATTGGGCGAGCACAATGAAGAAATAGAACGGCAATTTGGCCTGGCGCAGGAAGCCCTGAATGTGTGAGTGTTTGAAGCGACTACTGGCTACATTGCATTATATTGCCATATGAACATTATAGACACGCATATTCATATCTGGAATTTTACCAAAGCCCGGTACCAATGGCTGGAGCATAATACCACCCTGCTCAACAGGCAGTATGAAATAGACGAATTAGCCCCTGCCCGTGTGGAAGCCGGTATTACCGGTGGCGTGTTGGTGCAGGCGGCCAACAATACAGAAGATACCGATTACATGCTGGAAACAGCGGTGGCCACTCCCTGGTTGCAGGGCGTGGTAGGCTGGTTGCCGCTCACCGATCCGGCCCGCACACAACAACTACTGCAGGAGAAATACGCCGCTAACCCTTACTTCAAAGGTGTACGTCACCTCATACATGATGAGCCCGATGCGCAATGGTTGTTGCAGCCGGCGGTTATTGACAGCCTGCGTATACTGGCTGCCCATCATATCGTATATGATGTAGTGGGCGTAAAACCGGAGCACATAGAAACAGTCCTGGAAGTAGCAGAGCGGGTACCGGAACTGTCCATGATCTTTGATCATTGCAACCAGCCGCCTATTGCCACGGGGGAACGATATGGCCGGTGGGGCGTATTGATGAAAGCGGCGGCAGCGCATCCGAAGTTTCATGTTAAAATATCCGGACTGGGCGTCACGGCACAAAAAGGAGCTGGTTGGACAGGCGATGATATAGCGCCTTATGTAGCTTTTGTACTGGAGCATTTTGGGGAAGACCGTGCCTGCGGCGGCGGCGATTGGCCGGTATGCCTGCTGGCAGGGGCTTATGTAGATGCCTGGAAAAATTATAAGGAAGTATTAACGCAATTATTGGATGCGGAGGGGCAAAAGAAAGTATTTTATAAAAATGCTGAAAGGTTTTATAAGTTGAATCAATAACCGCAAACGCTTCTGGATGCTGAATTCAGGATGCTGTATGCTAATATTATACTATGGAAGTATTAACCGGTGTCATGTATCATTCAGTAGGGGCTTCCAGCGCTGCCTTGTGTTATACGCCCCAGAAAAAGGTGAAGGGCTGGTCGTGGCAAACCTATTGGCTGGCGCAGGCGCTGGTGTGCTGGCTGCTGATGCCGGTGCTGGTAGCCTGGCTCACCATTCCGCAGTTATCGGCCGTATTGAAAGAGGCTCCAACCGATGCCCTTTGGAAAACCTTTGTATTGGGCATGGCCTATGGCATTGGCGGTACGGCTTTCGGTATGGCCATCCGGTATGTGGGCTTTTCATTGACCTATGCTATTGCCGTTGGTATTTCCTGTGTGCTGGGCACGCTGATACCGCCGATTATAGGAGGAGAATACAACAATTTTTTCTCCTCCAAAGGTGCAGAATGGATCATTGCCGGCATTGTACTGGGAGCGGCAGGCATTGCCATCTGTGGCGTGGCAGGGCGCGGTAAAGAGAAAGACCTGAAAGAAGCACCTGCTTCCAAAACCGGGTTCTCACTGGCAAAAGGATTACCCCTTTGCCTGCTCGCCGGCATCTTATCGGCGTTCTATGGATTCTCGCTCGATCGGGGCAGACCCATAGCAGTCATTGCTGCACGTTATGGGGCTGGCAATTTCCAGGGCAACGCAGTGTATATATTTTCCAACGCCGGCGCATTTCTTACCACCTTGCTATATTGTATTTACCTGCACATCAAAGAAAAAACATTTAAAGAGTATACTACTGTACCCATGCGGGGACAGTCTTCTTCCTTGTTCCTGAATTTCATCATGGCAGCCCTCACCGGCATACTGTGGTATGGCCAGTTCTTCTTTTATGGATTGGGGCATGTGCGCATGGGTAGTTATAGTTTCAGCAGTTGGGCCATACACATGATCATGCTGGTGCTGTTCAGTTCGGTTGCCGGCTTATTATTGAAAGAATGGAGAAACACCAGCAGGGATACCAGGCTAAAACTGTCAATAGCATTGGTGGTGTTGACGGCAGCAGTGATCGTGATTACTTATGGCAACCGCCTCGGGGGGAGGCAATTTTAACCAAAATCAGCGTAATGCAAAGCAACAGGTCATCCATACCAGTTTACATGATTGGCGCCGGTGGTATTGTCAACGATGCACACCTGCCTGCTTATCAACTGGCAGGATATACCGTAGCGGGTATCTATGATATGGATACTGCTAAAGCGCAGGCTACGGCTGCACGCTTTGGTATTGCGGCTGTATACAATGAACTGCCCGCCATGGTGCTGGCCGCCGGTGATACCGGCATTTTTGACATCGCTGTGCCGGCCGATCACCTGACTGCTGTATTGCAGGTATTACCTGCCAATGCCCGGGTGCTCATGCAAAAACCCATGGGCATGGATTATGCGCAGGCAACCGAAATACTGTCCATTACCCGTACCAAGAAAATGACGGCTGCCGTAAACTTCCAGTTACGCTATGCGCCTTTTATCACGGCGGCACGTAAACTGATTGATGACGGTGTGATCGGTGAGCTCTGTGACATAGAAGTGAATGTCAATGTGCATACGCCCTGGGACCTGTGGAAATTCCTTTATGAATCACCGCGTGTGGAAATACTGTACCACAGCATCCATTATATTGATCTCATACGCTGGTTGGCAGGTAATCCTGTGGGGGTATTTGCCAAAACAGTAAAGCATCCGCTCATGCATGAGCTGGCTTCCGTGCGCAGCAATATTATCATGGACTATGGCGAACTGCTGCGGGCCAATATACTTACCAATCATTGTCATATTTATGGTTTACAACACCAGCATTCCTATATAAAGCTGGAAGGCACCAAAGGCGCTATACGCATTACCATGGGGGTGTTGATGAATTACCCGCAGGGCGTGGCGGATCAATTTGAATATGTGGTATTGGAGGAAGGTAAAGCGCCCGCCTGGAAAACACTTCCCTTACAGGGTTCCTGGTTTCCCCATGCCTTTATCGGCAGTATGCAGCAGGTGATGGATGTGGCGCAGGGAATAAAGTCAGCACCCGATAATAGCGTAGAAGATGTTATTGACACCATGGCTTGTGTGGAAGCAGCTTACCTGTCTGAAGGTCGTCACCGTATTTTATTAAAGGACATCTGCAAATAATTGAATAATGACGAAACGATCTGTTTGTTTGCTGGCGATGCTGGTGATCATAGCGAATGCCATCAATGCCCAGGCTCAAAAAGATAAGGTAGTAATTGTTCGTACTACCATGTCACCCAGAATAGAATATGGGGCAAAACAGTTGAGCGATGTATTGCAGGTGGCTGGTTATGGGGCTCCTGCCCAAAAGCACAATGCAACAAAAAATGGACCGGTGCATAGGATTGTTGCGGGTGTTATTACAGAGGATACCATAAAGGCTTTCGGTAAACAGTTCCAGATAGACTTTACAGCGATCGGTAAAGAAGGGTTTGTGATCAAACGGGAGGGCAATATTACCCTTATTGCCGGTGGTGATGCTTCCGGTGTTTTGTATGGCTGCCTGGAACTGGCTGAACAGGTACGACAATTAAAAGCATTGCCGGCCGACATTCATATCAGCGATAAACCCCAAATGGTATTGCGGGGTACTTGTATAGGCATTCAGAAGCCTTATTACCTGCCCGGCAGAACGGTGTATGAATATCCTTATACGCCCGAAACCTTTCCCTGGCTGTATGATAAACAATTGTGGCTGCAATACCTCGACACGCTGGCGGCTAACCGCTACAACTCCTTATACCTCTGGAATGGCCATCCCTTTGCTTCCTTGGTACGGCTGAAAGATTATCCGTATGCCGTGGAGGTGGATGATGCTACCTTTAAAAAGAATGAAGAGATGTACCGCTTTCTGACTACTGAAGCGGACAAGCGTGGTATCTGGGTGATCCAGATGTTCTACAACATCATTGTATCAAAACCTTTCGCAGAGAAGCACGGTATTAAAACACAGGACAGGGAGCGCCCCATCATGCCGCTCATTGCCGATTATACCCGTAAGTCTATTGCTGCCTTTGTGGAGAAATACCCGAATGTAGGGTTGCTGGTTTGCCTCGGAGAGGCCATGGAAGGCGTAGGCAGGGATGACATAGAGTGGTTTACCAAGACCATCATTCCTGGTGTGCGGGATGGTCTGCAGGCATTGGGCCGGAAAGATGAGCCGCCGATCGTATTGCGGGCGCATGATACGGATGCCCCGGCGGTGATGAAGGAAGCATTGCCCTTGTATAAGAATTTATATACCGAGGCAAAATACAACGGTGAAGCATTGACCACTTATACGCCAAGAGGCCCCTGGGCCGAACTGCACCGCACCCTCAGCCGCATTGGCACCGTACAGATAGAGAACGTGCATATATTGGCCAACCTGGAACCTTTTCGCTATGGCTCGGCCAACTTTATACAAAAAAGCGTACAGGCCATGCATGCCGTTTATGAAGCCAATGGCCTGCATTTATATCCGCAGGCTTCCTACTGGGACTGGCCTTATGCAGCCGACAGTGCACAACCTAAATTATTACAGGTAGAGCGTGACTGGCTCTGGTATCGCGAATGGGCGCGTTATGCCTGGAATAGTAACCGCGACCGTACACAGGAAATCAATTATTGGGCGGGCTTGCTGGCCGGCCGTTATGGTTGTTCTATTAACGACGGTAAAAAAATATTGGAAGCGTATGAAGAATCAGGGGAGATCGCTCCCAAACTATTGCGCCGCTTCGGCATCACAGATGGCAACCGGCAAACGCTTACGCTCGGCATGACCATGCCGCAACTGGTGAATCCTAACCGGTTTGGCTTGTTTACTCTGCTGTACAATTCAGAAGGACCGGAAGGGGAGATGTTGTCGGAATATGCCGCCAAAGAATGGCAGCGTCAGCCACATACGGGCGAAACACCGGTGCAGGTAATGGCAGAAGTAAAAGTGCATGGACAAAAAGCGCTGGATGCCATCTCAGCCGTAGAGCAACATATTACCCGCAACAAAGAAGATTTCCTCCAATTGAAAAATGACATGCTTTGTTACCAGGCGCTGGCCAATCATTATGCCTGGAAAGCGCAGGCTGCGCTGGATGCACTGCGTTACAAATACAGTAACCAGTTGACCGACCTGGAGAAAGTAGTAGCCCCGCTGGAGCAAAGCGTGCAGTGGTATAGAAAACTGACTGATTATACCAAGGGCACTTACCGCTATGCCAACAGTATGCAAACGCAGCAGCGCAAGATCCCTTTTCGCGGTGTGAATGCTACTTATAAGAACTGGTGGGAAATATTGCCCGAATTTGAAAAAGAGTTGAGCCAGTTGAAAAAGCGTATTGATTCGCTGGGCGCTGCAAAGGCGAATACCACTACAGCAGTGAATGCAGCGCTCAAACCGGCAACAGTAACACGCACCAGCAATACCTATTCATCACCTTACCAGCTTATGAAAGGCGCGCGGCCTTTTGCCGACAGTACTTATGTTATTACGAACATGGCGCCTGAATTGCAGGGCTTATCGGGCATCACCACCCGTTGGAACGCACAGGCGCAGCGGGGTTCCCATATTATCTTCTACACGGCCCGGCCGGCGAAATTATTGGTGGGCTTCTTCCAAACCAAAGCGCCCGGTTTTCTCCCGGCGCCTGAACTGGAAACCAACGCCACCGCCAATGATTATGGGCAGGCCGACGTAAAGATTGCCAATGCATTGATCCTGGAGGGGCTGCCTCCCGTGAATATTCATACCTATAGTTTTAAAGCAGGTACTCATTCCCTGAGCCTGGCCAAAGGCGCCTGCCTGCTCCTGGGTTTTATTGACGACAAGGAGCCATTACGGGTATATGATGCCGCTTTGCAGGCGGCGGATGGAAAAAAGGAGGTGGATTGGATATTTGAGTGAGTTTCTGCCCAAAATGCCCATAATAGATTGATCATAATAGTGTTATACTTCTTTAAAAGTTCTGTCATCCTTGTACCATCTATGTGTTAAGTGCGCTTTAACCTACGAGGATGACACAAGGTTGGAACTAGGATGACAGAAGGATTATCGGATGTCTGTTATATTAGTTTATTTGCTAATTTTAAAGTAAATAAACATGGCGCGCTACGACACCATACCACCGGTAACGGGTACCATTGGTCCCATCTGCATCTATAAGATGTATGGGAGGTACTTTTTGCGTTCCCGTAGCTCGCTCACCGGTGATCGGGTGAAGAAAGATCCCGCTTTCCGCAAAACGATGCAATATGCCGCCCTGCTGGCCAAGGCTTCCCGCATCGGTTCAGCGGTGTATGCTTTAGTGCCGGCAGAACGAAAAGAGCATGCACTTTATCGCAAGCTTACTGGTGAAGCCATGACCTGGCTGAAGTACCAGTGGAAGGAAGAAGACATCATCGCTTACCTGGCCAAACAATACACTGGTAAAGAAATACCTGCGCAGGAACCTGCCGTAACGATACTGAAAGCGCCGCACCGCCGCCGCTCACGGCGCATCAGGCGTACAATACTTGATTTGCTGGAAACAAAACCGGCAAAGAAACTATCCCACCACTTGCTTGACTGGCGAGACCGGGACCGGGCCTACCGGCGACGGTACAATGAAACGATTGCTACTTATCCCTGGGGAGAGTATGTAATGACGTAATGGTGGCGAAAAAATCCTGCTGATCAAGCAGCAAACCCAAATTTTGGTTGTCTTCACTATAGTTCCCTTCAGACTGGGATGGGTAGTTGCTTCAGTGAAAGAAATAAGTGCGTCTGTTGGCGGCGTTCGTTTTTTTAATATATTTACTTTCCGGTTGAATACAGCCTTCGTTGTTGACATGCATCAATGAGATTGCTGTTATACCCAATACTCCATTTACCTTATCTATTCTTGCTATACCCGCTGTCTTGCATACGTTCTTACCGATTGCTTGCTATTTGATATTTGTCAACTATCTGCCGCATTTGTAGGCGGCCGGATGTTGCATCAATGATTTTACTGCTTATTAACGATTGCTTTGTCCGTACTGTAACACTGTTTTTTTATTAACAATCAAAACTACTGTCACATGAGTAAACGCCATGGGCTAACTATTGTATTGTCTGTACTTTCTCTTCTTCTCTTTTATTCTTCTTTCGCACAAACACAAAAAGTAACCGGTAAGATCCTTGACAGCAAGAGCGGTTCGCCAATTCCCGGCGCTACGGTGAGCGTGGAAAAAGGCAGCCAGGCTGTGAAGGCTGAGGCTGATGGTTCTTTTACGATCGATGTACCCCCGGCTACAAAAAACCTCGTAATATCTGTTGTAGGTTACAGGCGTTTGGTGATTCCAGTACGCACTACTCCCATCAATGTGGAAATGGAAGTTGAAAGCGCCCTGATTGATGAAGTAGTGGTCACAGGCTATACCACTGTACAACGTAAAAAGTTTGCAGGCGCAAGTGCTGTTGTGGCGGCTGCAGAAGTGCGCAGGCAGCCAATGGCATCCTTCGATCAGGCCCTGCAGGGACAGGCTGCCGGTGTATCGGTTGCTGCCAACAGCGGACAGCCGGGCGCCAATGCTGTGGTGCGCATCCGTGGCAATGGTTCCATCAATGGCAGCAATGTGCCTTTATATATTATAGACGGGATTGAAGTGTCGGCCGCTGATTTCGCTACTGTCAACCAGGCCGACTTTGACCGGATAGAGGTATTGAAAGATGCCGTAGCTACTGCCTTGTACGGCTCCAGGGGCGCCAATGGCGTTATTGTGATCAATACACGCCGTGGTAAATCCGGTCAGTTGCAGTTGAACTATGACGGGCAGGTTGGATTCAGCAAAATGCCGAAAGACCGCCTCGAAGTGATGAACAGCTCACAGAAGATCGATTATGAATTGCAGCGGGGTAATCCTTACGGATGGACAACTGCACAGGCCGATAGTTTAAGAAAAGTAAATTTCAACTGGCAGGATGCGCTTTTCCAAACCGGTGTTACCCATCAACACCAGATCAGTGCCAGCGGTGGTAGCCAGGCCACCCGTGTATTTGGTTCCTTGTCATACCTTGATCAGGAAGGTATTGTAAAAACAACGGGCCTGAAGCGGTACACCCTTCGCGTGAACGTTGATTACAATGTAAAAAACTGGCGCTTTGGGATCAGTACGCAAGGTGGGTATTCAAAAAGAGTGAATACTCCGGAAGCCAATACAACGCTTGCGTCACCATTGAATGCTATTCGCTGGGCGAATCCTTATGAACGGGATATTGATCCAAGAACAGGCGAATACCAGGAAACTTTCGCCAATAAAGGCGGAAGGCTTACTTCCGGCCAGCCCAATGGCGCGATGGAATTATTCCTGAACCATAATTATAGCTTACAGCTCAAAGCGATTGGCTCCAGCTACCTGGAATATTATTTTCCATTCCTGGATGGGCTCTATGCCCGTACCAATTGGGGTATAGACTATGGCCAAACTGAGACAGAAGCATATACCAGTCCGCGCGTTTCAGCAGGCCTGGCCCGGCAGGGAGCACTTACGAGAGGCTTTTCCAGGAACCTCCGGTATACAGGCACCACTTCTTTGAATTACAAAAAAGCATTTGGCAAACATGAAGTAGAGGGAGGTGTGTTCTTTGAAGCCGTGAAGAATAATGCACGCAACTTCAGCTTCACGGGTTATGGGTTTACCAATGGCTTTGAAAACGAAGCCGGCATCACTGCCGGTAGTGTAAGTAATGCCAACTACATTCCGGCTGTTGGCGGCAGTGGCACTGAGAGTGGTTTACAATCGTACTTCTTTGTAGCCAACTATGGGTACGACAATAAGTATTATGTGAACCTGGTAGGAAGGCGCGATGGCTCTTCGCGCTTTGGGTTTAATAACCGTTTTGCCAATTTCGGCTCGATAGGTTTGACCTGGATAGCTTCGGAAGAAGCATTCATTAAGAATATTAGTTTCATCAATGAACTTAAAGTGCGTGCCAGTATTGGCACCACGGCGAATAATGCAAGTGTTGACTATGCTCTTCCCTTGTTGGGCAGGAGCACCTATGCGGGTGTTAGCGGTTGGGCGCTCAGTAGTCCCGGTAATCTTAACCTGCGCTGGGAAACCAATCGTACGATCAACTTTGGGATAGACTTTGCGGTGCTGAATAACAGGCTGGGTGGTACGGTCGAGTTGTATGACCGTGAAACGCGGGACCTGTTTTACGGTGATCCCATTGATTATGCATTGAATGGTTTCCCCAGTATTGATGCCAATTTGGGCAAGCTGAGGAACCGTGGTTTTGAACTTTCATTGCGGGGGGATGTGATCCAGACCCGCGATTTTCGCTGGACCGTTCAGGGTAATATTGCTTATAACCGCAACGAGGTGGTGGAGTTGAGGCGCGACTCTACCATTACCGGCCTTACGGTCCTGTCTATCGGAAAACCAATTAACAGTTTTTACCTCGTAGAATATGCTGGTGTAAACCCGGATAATGGCAATGCCTTGTATACCAAGCGTGATAAATCAACTACCCAGGCATTTAGTGTAAACGATAAGGTGATCCTCGGTACTTCTGATGCGCCCTGGTTTGGCGGTATCTCTACTACTTTATCCTGGAAGGGTATTGACTTTAGTGCGCAGGTCAACTTTTTCCTCGACAGGTATATGTACAATAATGACCGGAATAACATTACCAATCCAACTTATTTCTACGATAATATGACTCCGGATGTTTTAAGGGAATGGAAGCAGGCGGGTGATAAAACGGATGTGCCCAGGCCGAGCAGCAGCGGTGGCAACAGTTACCAAACTCAAACTACCCGTTTCCTGGAAGATGCCAGCTTCTGGCGTTTAAGGAATGTAACGCTGGGTTATACATTGCCTGCAGTATGGTTGCGTAGCGCTGGCCTCCGTAGCGCCAGAATATTTGTGCAGGGGCAGAATTGGTGGACTGCTACCGATTACAGGAGCTTTGATCCCGAAATGACAGGTACATCATTAACCGGTGCGCAATATCCTGCACTGATACAAACCACCATTGGCCTGTCCATCGGATTCTAAACCTAACTCATAATACCTATAAAGCTCTATAGTATGTTGAAAATATTGAAATCTATTGTTGCAGTATCTATGGGAGTGGTTGCTTTGCAGGCCTGCTCCAAAGAGGAACTGGTTGATCTATACCCGGAGTTTAGTCTTGATGCCCTTAGCAATCCTTCCAGCATGAAGCAGGTGGAAGAAGTATTGGGGGGAGCCTATGCCGGTTTCCGCAATGCGAATTATTACAGTTCGGGCAGTGGTACCGGTGCGGGTTGGGCGATCATGCCGGATGTGATGAGCGATAACCTGTACGAAGCGATTGAAACGCTGGCGAATTCCCGCGCCATGGCGGACTGGATCTATCAACCCAATACAGGACAAGTGACCAGTTTGTACAGTGCGCCTTATGGCGTTATTGCCAATGCGAATATTGTATTGCGTGATGTTGGCAAATTCACGACTACCGAAAACCAGTTGCTGGCCAACCGCATCAAGGGGCAGGCTTATGCCATTCGCGCCATGGCGCACTTCGACCTGTTTCGCTACTTCGCGTACAAGTATGACAGGAACAGTACTACCGACCTGGCGCTGGCTTATTCCACCCAACTGATCCTGACACCCGGTGTCAAACCTGCCCGTTTGCCCAACAAGCAATATTATGACTCCCTGTTTGCCGATCTTTCCGCTGCGGTTACTTTATTGTCAAACATTGACAAGCCCATCAATGCCGAGTCGGGATTGATTCGTCCTTACATCGACCTGCCGGCAGTATACGCATTGCAGGCACGGATATATCTGTATGCAGGCATGTGGAGTGAAGCTGTCACGGCGGCTACCAATGCCATCAATGCACGACCGCTGGTAAATCTTAGTCAAAGCGCTTTTTCTGGTATGTACAACCAAACTAACCGGGGAGAGATCATCTGGAATATACAGTTTGAGTCAGGGCAGAGCGGCCCCTCCTTCCTTGCTTATTTTGCTACCAACGGGCGCAGTTATTTCAGGCCGGCATTGGAAATCGCTACGGGCGACAGCACCAGCGGTTTAATACAAAAAGGCGATATCCGCTATGCTGCTTTTTTCACCAAAGAAAATGATGGCAGGCTGGCCCTTACCAAATACAAAGGTAAAAGTGGTCTGTCTGATGGGGCGGCCAACTTCCCGGTATTCCGTACTGGCGAAATGTACCTTATCAGGGCCGAAGCAAGGGCCAGGAACTCCCAGGAAGCGCTTGCCTTAGATGACCTCAATGCGCTGCGTGCGGCCCGTATCAGCGGATATGTACCAGCGGTGGGGTTGACCGGCAACCTGTTGCTCGAAGCTATTGCGAATGAAAGAAGAAGAGAACTGGTAGCAGAAGGCCACCGCTTCTTTGATCTTAAAAGGACTACCCGCTCCATTGTACGGGGTAGCACCTGTGGTAACACAGCCGTTTCTCCTGCCGGTGATTGCACCCTTTCCCCTACAGATCGCGAGTGGGCATTGCCGATCCCTGAAAGCGTACGCAATGCCAACGAAAACGCAGATCAAAATCCTGATTATAATTAATTCCATTAATCCGTACTCCTGTCCCGTTCTCTTAGCAGGGCTGCCCGTTCAGGCAGCCCTGTTGCTATTATAAACCAGCGTCTTATAGACTCCAGGGTCCACCAATTCCTTGTTTATATTTTGATAAGTCATAAAATTTGATTAGACTTGTAAAACTAAAAGTTTAGACAAGCCTAAAAAATAATGGTTTATATATCTAAAAAGGGAATTGTTACCGGAAGCATTATTGCTATCATCTCCCTGCTGATTGCCTGTGAAAAGTTAATGCCCAAAGCGCCGGCAGACGATAGCATACTGGATGGGCCGGTAGAAGGCTTAACACCGGAACAGTCGGTGCAATTCCTGCGCGGCGATGTAGCCTTCAATGATGAAGTGTTTACCCCTGAAACAGGACTGGGGCCGCTTTTTGTAGCCACTTCCTGCGGCACCTGTCATGCCGGTGATGGAAAAGGCCATCCCTTTACCACTTTAACCAGGTTTGGACAAACCGACAGTACCGGCAATAAATTCCTGGATGCCGGTGGCCCCCAATTACAGCATCGTGCTATTTACAATTACCAACCTGAACAAATACCCGCAGGCGCCACCTTCTCAAAATTTATGCCCCCTGCCAATACGGGCCTGGGCTTCCTCGATGCCGTGACCGATGCTGACCTGTTGGCCCTGGCCGATCCGCAGGACTTAAATGGGGATGGCATTTCCGGTAAACCCAACTGGATAACAATTCCGGATTACCTCGCTATACGCGCCAATGCCGCTATACAAAACGGGAAATACATCGGGCGGTTTGGTAAAAAAGCGGCCGCCTACGACCTGCTCCACCAAACCGTGAATGCCTACAACCAGGATATGGGTATTGCTTCTGCCTACGAACCGTATGATACCTATAACCACCAGGAAGTTGATCCGGAAGTCAGCAACCAAACAGTAATAGATGTAGTAGTCTACCTCAAAACACTTAAAGCGCCTATTCAGCGTACACCGGGTAACCCGGATGTACAGGCCGGTAAAAAGCTATTTACACAGATTGGTTGCGCCAAATGTCATATACCTGAAATGAAAACCGGCGCTTCTTCGATCAATGCCTTATCCAATAAAACATTTGCTCCTTATACCGATCTGCTGTTGCATGACATGGGCACTGGGCTTGATGATGGCTATACAGAAGGTACCGCCACTACCGCTGAATGGCGCACGCCACCCTTATGGGGGCTGGGCCTTTCCAGGAACTCACAGGGCGGCCAGTATTTTTTACTGCATGATGGCCGCGCCAAAAGTATAGAAGAAGCCATCCTGTTGCATGGCGGCGAAGCACACCAGAGCAAGGACCATTTCCAGCAGCTAAGTGCCGCCGATAAAGCCAGGTTGATCAAATTTCTTGAATCCTTATAAAGCTATTCCATACATGAAACGACGGGAGTTTATCGTCAGTAGTTGTACCGCCTGCCTGTCCATGACCGGCCTGGCCGCCTTATCATCCTGTAAGGCCACCCATCTTGTAAGTGGCCAATTAAACAAAGACGGCGTGTTGATAGACCTCAATGATTTTAAGGTAAAAAAGAATGCTCAAACTGAGTATCGTTCTTATGTGGTGATAAGAAATGAAGAACTGAAATTTCCCATTTGCGTATACCGCTTCAGCGATACGGATTATACCGCCATCTGGATGCAATGCGCCCACCAGGGGGCTGAACTGCAGGTATCCGGTACACACCTTCATTGTCCTGCCCATGGAAGTGAATATGACAATAAGGGCCGCGTTACCAATGGCCCTGCCGAACGGGATCTAAGGACTTTCCCGGTAACCCTGAACAATGACCAATTATTTATAGACTTAAGGAAACAATGAAACGATCACTACTCATCACTTGCTGCTGCTTAATCACCTCCTCTCTGTTGGCCCAGATAGACCCTGAACTGTTGCGCAGGATACCTGTCAAAAATGATTCCCTGCAAATGAATATGGATGCGGTGTATAACCGGCCTTTTTTACAGGTGGGGAAACTGCCGGTAGCCATCGGTGGCTATGCAGAAGCCAACTACCAGTATTTAAGTGAGAACGGCGTGAGTGAAGGGCACCAGTTTCAAATGAGAAGGGTAACACTGTTTTTATCTTCTTCCATATCCAGGAGAATAAAGTTCCTGACCGAGCTGGAGTTTGAAGACGGCACCAAAGAAATAAACATTGAGTTTGCTTCTGTAGATGTTGAATTTGCACCGCTGTTCAACTTCAGGGGAGGGATCGTGATGAACCCGATCGGTTCATTCAACCAAAACCATGATGGCCCTAAATGGGAGTTTGTAGACAGACCCATTTCCGCTACGCAGTTATTGCCTGCTACCTGGAGCAATGTGGGCTTTGGCTTATACGGCAAAAAATTTACTACTGATTGGGTATACGGTTATGAAGTGTACCTCACCAATGGTTTTGATGACAAGATCATTGCCAATACGGAGAACAGGACTTCTTTACCGGCCAGCAAGGAAAACAAAGAGCGTTTTGAAGAAAGCTTTAATGGCAGTCCTTTGCTCACCGGTAAATTTGCCGTACGCCACAGGAAAGTGGGAGAGGTGGGCCTGTCCTATATGGGCGGTGTGTACAATAAGTTTAAAGAAGATGGGATCGTGCTGGATAAAAAGCGGCGGGTAGATGTAGTAGCTGTCGACTTCAATAGCACCTTACCTGTGCTGAAAACTTTCATCAATGGGGAATGGTCCTGGACTTTTGTAGACTTGCCCGATAATTATACGGAGCAGTTTGGCAGCAAGCAGCGTGGCGGATTTATAGACATTGTGCAACCAATAGTACGCAAAAGGATCTTTGATTGGGACAATGCCGTGATCAACATCGCTTTACGGGCTGAATATGCAGATTATAACGTAGGTAAATTCAAACAAACAGGCGGTAATATTTATGATCATGTGGCAGCCATCGTTCCTGCCATCAGTTTCCGTCCCACTGCACAAATGGTATTCAGGGCCAATTACAGGCATGAATGGCATAGGGACCTGCTGGGCAATCCTGCCACCAGGGTGGCTGGTTTTCAAATTGGTATCTCTACCTATTTTTAATCCCTGTAGTAAAATAGTACATCATTTCAGTAGTTCAGGCCATTGTTGTGCCTGACAGGGCCTGTAATTTTATTTACTAAATAACAGGCGCCATATGAAAAGCACACGCTACAGGCGGTATGCTATCTTTCTATTACTCCTCTTTTCTGCTTATTCTCCGCAGTGTCTCTCCGGCGCAGGCCCGGTGGGTGGCGAGGACGCTGCGGTTTATGCACAGCAATATTATAATGTAGTAAAATACGGCGCTAAGAACGACAGCAGCCGGAAAGTCACGGCCGCTATTGCCAAAGCCATTGCTGCTGCGGCAAAGGCGGGTGGGGGTACCATCTATTTCCCGGCCGGCAAATACCTGACCGGTCCCATACACCTCAAAAGCAATATTACCATCCTGATCGATGTCGGTGCGGAACTGCATTTCAGTGATGACTTTGATGATTACCTGCCCATGGTGGAAAGTCGCTATGAGGGCGTGGATGTGACCAGTTTTTCCCCGCTGTTCTATGCGTATAAGGCAGAGAACATTGCTATTAAAGGGCGCGGTATTATTGATGGGCATGGGAAAAAATGGTGGGACTTTGTAGAAGGCTACGATGAGAAACGGCCGCGCACGAAATGGCAGTTCCTCTTTGACAGCCTCAATAAAAATATCCTGCTGCCTGATGATCCGAAGCAGATGAAAAGAGGCTTCCTGCGTCCGCCTTTTATACAACCCATGTATTGTAAGAATGTACTGATAGAAGGTATTTTGATCCGAAATTCGCCTTTCTGGACCGTAAACCCTGAGTTCTGCGAAAATGTAACAGTAACCGGTGTTACGATCAACAATCCGCCTTCGCCCAACACCGATGGCATTAACCCGGAATCGTGCAAATACGTGCACATCAGCAATTGCCATATCAGTGTAGGCGACGATTGCATTACCATCAAATCGGGCAAGGATGTACCCGGCAGAACGAAAGCAGCGCCGGCACAGAATTATACCATTACCAACTGTACCATGCTCAGTGGTCATGGCGGCGTGGTCATTGGCAGTGAAATGAGTGGCGGTGTAAAGAATATCGTCATCAGCAATTGTATATTTGATGGTACCGACAGGGGCATCCGCATTAAAACCGCCCGTGGCCGGGGCGGTGTGGTGGAAGATATACGGGTGGATAATATCATTATGAAAAATATCCGCGACCAGGCCATTGTGCTGGATATGGAGTATGCCCGGGTACCGGTGGAACCCGTCAGCGAGCGTACGCCGCAATTCAGGAACATCAGGCTGAGCAATATTACGGCCTATGCCAAAACCGCTATGTACATCAATGGTCTGGAGGAAATGCCTGTGCAGGAAATTAGCCTGCATGATGTATATTTCCAGGCGGAGAATGGTATTACGATACGCAAAGCGAAAGACATTGAATTGCATAAGGTGCGTATCCATATAAAGCGGGGAAGCCCCCTGGTGACAGAAAATGTGCAAGGACTGAAAATAGACGGCTTTAGCAGTCAGTAACTTACTATCATGTTGAACATACGATCCAGCATAGCAGGTGTATTGCTTTGTGCGGTTAGTGTTGTAGCTGTACAGGCGCAAAAGCCCGTGCCCGATACAGTAATGCAGCGCATTTATGCGGAAGTAAAAACGCCTTATAAGTATGGCCTGGTGCTGGCGCCGGAGAGCGATGCAAAGAAGATGGATTGTCCTACGGTGTTCCGCAAAGGCAATAAATGGTACATGACCTATCTCGTATTTGACGGCCGGGGTTATGAAACCTGGCTGGCTGAAAGCAATGACCTGCTGCAGTGGACAACCAAAGGACGCTTGTTGTCATTTTCCGATACTACACAATGGGATGGCAACCAGAAAGCGGGTTATCCCGTCTTACAGGATTATACCTGGGGAGGCAGTTACGCCTTGCAACCGTATAAAGGCAAATACTGGATGTCGTACTTTGGCGGCCAGGAAAAAGGGTATGAAGCTGGGCTACTGTCGCTGGGCATGGCGTACACTGCCAAAACGCCCTGGAAGCCCCATGAATGGAAGCGTTTGGATAAGCCCATACTTACTTCCAAAGATGCCGATGTGCGCTGGTGGGAAAATAAAAAACAATTTAAGAGTACGGTGATCTGGGATAAACAGCAAACAACCGGTTATCCTTTTGTGATGTATTACAACGCAAATGGTGATTCTGCTGTCAACAATATTAAAACAAGGTGGTTTGAACGCATCGGTATGGCCGTATCTAATGACATGGTACACTGGAAACGTTTTGGGGCAGAACCCGTCATGCATCACCCCGTAGGCATTACCGGCGATGCAGTGATCCAAAAGATCAATGACGTATGGGTGATGTTCTATTTTGGCGCTTTCTGGACAGGACGTAAGGATGCCTTTAACCGATTTGCGGGTTCCTATGACCTGGTACACTGGACGGATTGGACCGGTGACGACCTCATTAATTCAACGGAGCCTTATGATGATCGTTTTGCCCATAAATCATTTGTGGTAAAACATGATGGGGTAGTGTACCATTTTTATTGCGCGGTGAATAAGAAAGACCAGCGAGGTATTGCAGTAGCTACTTCGGTAGATAAGGGGAAGAGTTCCCTGTCATTTGTAAAGTAATTTTAAAAGGCGAGTGGTGAGTGGCGAGTAGCGAGTACTTGCCACTCGCCACTTGCCACTCGCAATTATATGCTTCGATTGAAAAGATATATCATCTCTCTGGCGCTAAGCTTACCGCTGTTGAAATCTTACGGTCAAACACGCACAGTGATTGATTTTAACAAAGACTGGAAATTTTACCTGGGCAATGACAGTACCGCTATTGAAGCCGGGTACAATGATACCAAATGGCGCGTGCTCACGCTGCCGCATGACTGGAGCATAGAAGGTAGTTTTGAGGAGAAGCATCCCGCCACTACGCAGGGTGGCGCCCTGCCGGGTGGTATTGGCTGGTACCGTAAAACATTCAGTCTGCCGGCAGGCTCACAAAATAAAAGGACCTTCATCGAGTTTGATGGCATCTATCGCAATAGTGAAGTATGGATCAATGGCCATTACCTGGGCAAGCGGCCCAATGGATATATCTCCTTTGGTTATGAGCTTACTCCTTACCTGCATAAGGCACCACAAAAGAATGTACTGGCAGTGAAGGTGGACAATAGCCAGCAACCCAATTCACGCTGGTACACCGGTTCAGGGATTTACAGGAACGTAAGGCTGGTGATCACCAGCCCGGTGGCCATTGAGCAATGGGGCAGTTTTGTAACTACGCCGGTCATAAAACCGGAAGTCGCTACGGTAAATATTGCCCTGTCCATTAGTAAGTCAGCCAATCAACAACAAACCGTGCGGCTGGTTACCAAAGTGCTGGATGCGGCCGGTAAGGTAGTGGCGGCACAAACTTCTGGTGATGTATTGCTGACGGATAGCATCAACGAGGCCGCACAACAATTGCAGGTACCCATGCCGCAATTGTGGTCGGTAGACAGGCCCTACCTGTACAAGGCGGTGACCAATATTGTTCACCAGGGAAAGACCATTGATGAGTATACTACTCCCTTTGGTATCCGTTATTTTCATTTTGATGTAGACAAAGGTTTTTTCCTCAATGGAAAGCCGTTAAAGATACTGGGCGTGTGTATGCACCATGACCTGGGCGCGCTGGGTGCAGCCATCAATGTGCGGGCCATGCAAAGGCAATTGGAAATTATGAAGGCCATGGGCGCCAATGCGATCCGTACGGCACACAATCCACCGGCGCCTGAGCTGCTGGACCTTTGCGACCAGATGGGATTGCTGGTAATGGATGAGGCCTTTGATATGTGGCGGAAGAAGAAAAACAAGTTTGACTATTATGCTGATTTTCCAGCCTGGCATCAGCGCGACCTGGAAGACCAGGTAAAACGTGACCGTAACCATCCTTCCGTTTTTATGTGGAGCATTGGCAATGAGATCCGGGAACAGTTTGACAGTACCGGTATCAGCATCACCCGTGAACTGGTGGGCGTTGTGAAAAGCCTGGATACGACCCGGCCGGTAACGGCGGCCCTCAGTGAATGGAATCCTGCCAAGAATTTCATGTACCAGTCCGGCGCATTGGATGTGGTAGGATTGAACTATCATCATGAAGTGTATGCCGATTTCCAAAAGCATTATCCCGGTAAGGCATTCATTGGCACGGAGAACATGTCGGCCCTTGCCACGCGCGGGCATTATGACCAGCCTTCCGATACCCTGAAATTCTGGCCGCAACGTTCGCCCATGAAATATGTAGAGGGCGGTAATCCTGATTATACCGTATCGGCGTATGACCAGGTGGCTGCCTATTGGGGCTCTACGCATGAAACCACCTGGAAGATCATTAAGAAATATGACTTTCTATCGGGCCTGTTTGTGTGGACGGGTTTTGATTACCTGGGTGAGCCGGTGCCTTATCCCTGGCCGGCCAGAAGTTCCTATTATGGTATTGTAGACCTTGCCGGTTTCCCCAAAGATGCTTATTATATGTACCAGAGTGAGTGGACTACCAAACCGGTATTGCATGTATTCCCGCATTGGAATTGGCAGCCGGGCAGGGTAGTGGATGTATGGGCTTATTATAACCAGGCCGATGAAGTGGAGTTGTTCCTGAATGGCCGTTCATTGGGCACAAAGCAGAAACAGGGCGATGAACTACATGTAATGTGGCGGGTGCCTTTTGAACCCGGTACGCTGAAAGCGGTATCCCTCAAAAACGGTAAGATAGTATTGACAAAAGAGATCAAAACAGCCGGTGCGGCTTATCGCCTCGAGTTAGTGCCCGACAGGAAGATTATCCATGCTAATGGCAAAGACCTGTCTTTTATTGCCATTCGTGTGCTGGATGCAAAGGGCAGCATAGTACAGGATGCAGATCACCTGATTCGTATTAAAATTGCAGGGAAGGCTTTACTGGCAGGGATGGATAATGGCTACCAGGCAAATCCTGAATCCTTTAAAGCTGGTGCACACAAGGCTTACAACGGGTTGTGCCTTGCCATTGTGCAGGCCGGGCATACAACCGGTGATGTAAAAATAGAAGCCCTGGCCGATGGCCTGCAGGGAGCTGCTGTTACCCTCCGGATGGTCCCTTGAAATAGCCGGTTCAGCTATAGCGGTATAGTCTGCTGAATAGTAAAATATTCCATCATTATAGTGAAACCTTACATTGTTTCCGGTACACCTCGCCAGTACCTTTAGCTTACCTGAATGGTACAGGTATTTGGCTGATGGCCATTCGTCCTAACGATAAAAAGATTCTTGCATGAAACGGTATTTGCTTGTCATCAATGTGGCTGTTGCCCATGGGCACAGAGTGGCTGAACTTTTTTATCCTACCTATTCCCCAATCTTTAAAGCAGTCGTTATCTGTTTACTGGTTATAAATGCCGGCAGTGTACAGGCGCAACAGTCTGTTGTTGCTGAAGACACTGCTTATATCAATGCCGTGAATGAGCGGGCCAATAAAATTGCAGGTATGCTGGGCATTACCGATGCATCGAAGCTGAAACAGGTACAAGCTATTATCGCGCAACAATACCGTGCACTCAATCAGCTACATGAAAGCAGTAAAGCGGTAGTTGCCGGAATAAAGAAGTCCACGACTTTAACAAAGGAGGCCATTGCTGAAGCGGTAAAAAAGCAAGAAGAAGAAAAAGAGGCAAAGCTGAAGCAGCAACATACTGCTTATATCGCTCTTTTAAGCAACGATCTGTCTCCTGAACAGGTAGAAAAAGTAAAAGATGGTATGACGTATCGTGTGCTCCCCATCACCTATGCCGCTTACCAGGATATGATACCCCAGCTCACGGATGCACAAAAGCAACAAATATATGCCTGGCTTACAGAAGCGCGCGACCATGCCATGGATGCAGAATCATCTGAAAAGAAACACTGGTGGTTTGGAAAATACAAAGGAAGGATTAACAACTACCTTTCATCTGAAGGATACGATCTAAAGAAAGCGAATGAGGATTGGGCGAAAAGAAGGAATGCAACAAAAACAGGTTCACCGGGTTAGAAAAATTCACGTACTACGCTAACGATTGTAATTTTATACTTAATAAAAAGTGTGTCATATGCCCCAACAACTAACGAAATGCGGCCTGCTGCTGTTACTGCTATTTCTGAGCTGCCTGCCATTATCGGCGCAGCAAAGAACTGTCACCGGTATTGTACAAAACCAGGAAACCCACGAGCCATTAGTGGGTGTAACGGTAGGTGTAAAAGGAACTGACCGTACCACTTTAACCAATGAAAAAGGTGAGTTTTCCATAGTGGTTTCGGGAAATGAAAGCGTAGTGAAGTTTACCTATATCGGAATGGCCTACCAGGAGATCATAGTAGGGGAGAAAAAAGTGCTGGACATCTCGATGGTCAAGGACAATAAACAAATGGACGATGTGGTGGTGGTAGGTTATGGCACACAAAAAAAGATACACTTAACAGGCGCTGTAGCCACCGTGGATATGAAACAGATACAGGACCTTCCGGTAGGAAGCCTGTCGGCCGCTTTAAGGGGGCAAATGCCTGGCGTATCGGTAAGCGGTGGTTATAGCAGGCCCGGTGATAATGCCACCATTACGATCCGCAATCCGATCTTTTTCTCCAAAGATGGCGGTTCTACAGAGCCATTATATGTAATAGATGATATCATCAGGACTTCTGCCGACTTTAATGTACTGGATGCTTCTGAAATAGAAAATATCTCCATCCTGAAGGATGCCGCCGCCGCTATCTATGGCATACAAGGCGCCAATGGTGTAATTGTGGTGAGAACAAAACGGGGCAAAGCGGGTACGCCTAAAATAAATTACAGTGTATCTTATGGTGTGGCGGAAGCTACTGAATTGCCTAAGATGATGAATGGTTTCCAGCAGGCCACCTACCTGAACAATATGCTCATGGCCGAAAAGAAATTCATTGCTGATGGAACTGACGGCTATAAGGCTGACGCTGATTGGTACTCAGATGATGAACTGGAACACTTTAAAAAGAACAGCACCGACTGGCTGCAGGTTGCCTGGCAGCCTGCTATCACTATGCGTCATGCCTTGAACGTAAGCGGCGGATCGGACAAGGCTACTTATTTTGCCGGCGTTTCCTATACCAACCAAACGGCCAACTTTGATAATATCAATACGGATAAGTGGACCTTCAGGGCCAGCACGGACCTTAAACTGACCATGGGCCTTAAGCTGGGATTGTCGGTAAGCGGTGATGTGTCTAAAAACAAGCGCTATTACAATAAGCAGGGCAGTGAGAGCGTGGATAATGATGTGAAAACACTGGTGGGAACACCCATGTTCAATCCCTATTATGTAAATGGGTTACCTGTATTGTTGACCTCCGCTACGAATAGCCAGGTAGAGAATTTCCACTTTTTCGAAATACAGAAATCCAATAATACGACTGTTGCCAGGAATACCGGCCTCAATGTGCAGGCGACCTTAAATTATGAAGTGCCTTTTGTTAAAGGTTTAAAGTTTGGTCTTAACTACAATAAGAACCTCGAAAACGCTTTCGGTAAGCAATATGGTACCAAATATGTTGTGTACCGGTTTTCAATGCTGGGCGATAAAAAGCATATTTACGGAGGTGATGTTGTCAGCGCCATTACCCTCAGCAATGGCGACCGGGTACGGATCAGCCCTTCCTATTCTGATAACTACCAGTTGAATGCTACTGCCATGTATGACCGCACATTCGGCAAACACCAGATCTCGTTGTTTGCAGGGTATGAACAATATGAGGCAGAGACGGACCTGGTGAATGCGATGCGTGAAGGGGCTATTATTGGTGGATTGGATAATATGAACTATGCGCTGGGAACGAATACTACAGATGAGGTACAAACTGAATTTGGCCGGCTTGCCTATATCGGCCGCATCAATTATAATTATGACAATAAGTACCTGGCAGAGTTCACCATACGGGCCGATGCCAACGTGAACTTCGCTCCTGAATACAGGTGGGGATATTTCCCTTCCATGTCATTGGGTTGGGTGGCTTCACAGGAAGAGTTTTTCAGAAGGAATGTCAGTTTTATAGATTTCCTGAAGATAAGAGGATCCGTTGGTGCACTGGGTAGTGACAATACCAAGGGGTACCAGTACCTTACCAACTATGCTGCACAAACAGGCAGGGCGCCGATATTTGGCGGTAATGGCGACCGGGGGTATGTTATTCTTCCCAACGTATCCATTGCCAATTATGACCTGCGCTGGGATGATGCTATCAAATACAATGCGGGTATTGACATGCAGTTTCTCAATAGCCGCTTATCTGTAACGGCAGATGCCTTCCTGGACCACCGCAAAAACCAGTTAACGACTTTAACCTCTTCTGTTTCCCTGTTGATAGGAGCCACCTTGCCTCCTGAGAATTTTTCTGAAACAAAGAGCTTTGGCTATGAGTTATCAGTAGGCTGGAAAGATAATATTAACGGCAACTGGAGCTATACTATTAATAGCTTTCTCTCCTGGAGCGATAATAAGATGATCATTGTGGACCAGCCGGTAGGTAATGTAGGTACCTATCTCGATGCCATTGGCAGGTCCAACGATAGGGGGGTGTATGGCTTCCATTATCTTGGCATGTTCCGCTCACAGCAGCAGGTAGATGATTATCTCGCTAAGAATCCGGGTTATACCATCATGGGCGATGCGCCCAAGCCTGGCATGTTGTATTACCAGGATGTACGTGGCCCCAAGGATATTTCCGGCAAATACACCGGCCCCGACGGAAAGATCACAGAAGAAGACCAGGATTACCTGACACCTAAATCGAGCAACCATTATGGACTGGGTTTCAACTTTGGCGTCGCTTACAAATCTTTGAGCTTACAGGTAGTGAGTGGTATGTCGTGGGGCGGACAGAATGTTATGGAAAGCGCCGCTGTTAAAAAAGGTTCTGCCACTTCCAACCGGCCGGAATTCTGGAAAGATGTCTGGACGCCTGATAATCCCAATGCGGCCTATCCCAATCCTTACTATAGTAATAACTACGACAGGACTTCTTCCTTCTGGTTTGTCAGTTCCTTTACCTGGCGCATCTCGAACTTTAACCTGAGCTATACGCTTCCCTCCCGCTGGGCCAATAAAGCTGGTTTTGGAAGTGTACGTGCGTTCCTGGTAGGTACCAATCCACTTAACTTATACAACCCTTATTCTTACAGGGATAACACCAGCAATTATGACACCTATCCTGCTATCAGGACTTTCTCCCTGGGTTTAAACATTGGGTTTTAATTCAAAATGATTGCAACAATGAAAACGATTAATATCAATAAATACCATATAGCAGCCGGCCTTGCTGCCTTGTTTACCCTCGCTGCCTGTAACAAGGTGCTTGATAAGTATGATCTTAAGACCATTCCCGGCAGCCTGATCTATAATGATTCTGTGCTGGTAAAGATGAACGTGGATTATCTCTATGAGAACAACTTACCGGCCTGGGCAGGTAACAGCAACCTTTCAGGAAGTATTTCCGCTTCGGCCAACAGCCTGTCGGACGATACTTACGGTGAAAGCAAGTATTTTGAAGGAACCCTCACGGCTTCCGATGTGGGCGATATTGGTACTGCTTTAGCCGCCAACAACAACTATGGAAGGATCCGCATCATCAATATGTTCATCAGGGACGTGAATGCCGGTACACTGCCCGAAGGTACCAAGAACCGTTTCAAGGCGCAGGCATTCTTTTTCAGGGCCTACCGTTATTTTGACCTGGTAAGATTGTATGGCGGCGTTCCTATCGTATTAACAGCTATGGACGCTGTAGGAGAGCAGGCTAAGCGGGACGCTTTGTTGCCCCGTAACGCTACCTCGGAATGTATTGCGCAAATTGTGCAAGACCTGGACAGCGCTATTGCTTACCTGCCTGGTAAATGGACTGCTAACGGCGATTGGGGTCGTATTACCAGTGGTGCAGCGGCCGCTTTCAAAGGAAGGGTATTGCTGACGTATGCGAGCCCACAGTTCAATCCCGGTGACCTGGCAGACAGGTGGCAAAAGGCTTATGATGCCAACCTGCAGGCAAAGACGCTCCTCGATGCCAATAATTTTGGTTTGCATAGCTCCTATGATGGTATGTGGTTTGCGGAAGTAAATAACCCGGAGGCCATCATGATCACCGGGTACAATACATCTACCGGCGACCAGGTGAAAAAGAACAATGGTTATGACAATAGCACCCGCCCTTCCTACCTGGGAACAGGAGGCGGTTCTAATCAGCCTACCTGGGACCTGGTGAAGGCTTATCCCATGAAAGATGGCAAGATGCCGGGAGATGCTACTTCTGCCTATACTTACTCCGATCAGTTATTTTATAAGAACAGGGACCCGCGCTTTGACAAGACCATTGGATATAATGGTTGTACCTGGCATATTAATGCCAACGCCAATTACAGGTTGTGGACATATTACTATAAAAATTCTCAAAACAAAGATGTAACTATAGAAAACAAAGCCTCCAATACCGGTTTCTATACCCGTAAGGCGATCAATACTACTGTTGACATCAGCAATGTTCAGTATTCCGGCACCGATTGGATGGAGATACGTTACGCGGAAGTACTGCTGAACCTGGCGGAAAGCGCAGCAGGTATTAACAGGATCGCTGCAGCAGAAGAAGCGTATGCAGGCATGGTAGCTGTACGGAAAAGGGCCGGCCTCGAAGCCGGAGGGGGTAACTTGTATGGTCTGAAAGCAGGTATGAGCAGGGCAGAACTTTTTGATGCTATCTTATTTGAAAGAAGGATAGAGTTTACTTTTGAAGGCAAACGTTTCTGGGACCTGCGCCGTTGGCGGAAAATTGAAGCTGTGTTAAATGGCACACGCCGGCAAAAAGTAACCATTAACCTGAAAACAGGCGCCGGCATTCCTACTGCGGCAGATTTTGCCAACCCTGCCAGTCCCAATTATCGTGATAAAGTAGACCTGGATGTGGCCTATACCAATTATTTCCAGCTTGTAACTGGTAACCTGGATACAAAATATACGATCAACTGGAAACCAGAATATTATTTCTTTGGCATTCCGCTGAATACTATGAATAACAATCCCGGTATTACCCAAACCGATACATGGGGTGGTCCTTTTGACCCATTGAAATAATAACAGCGTGGATTAATCAACTGATTTAACTATAATACTCGATGAAGCGAACACTTGTGAAAACTATTTCCGTTTTAGGTCTTGTAGTCCTATGTCATCAGGCAAGTGCCCAATATCCTACCATACCTCAAGATGTACAAAAAGCTTCTGACTCCCTGCTGAATGCCGCACGTGTACGTTCGGATGAAGCATGGGCAAAAGCATTACCCATTATCAAAGAAGAAGCGACAAAGGGAAAGCCTTATATACCCTGGGCGGGCAAAGCTGATGACCTGCCCCAGGCATCCATACCTGCTTTTCCCGGTGCGGAAGGTGGTGGTAAATATACTTTCGGAGGACGTGGCGGTAAGGTGCTGGTGGTGACCAACCTGGATGATGATGGCCCCGGTAGTTTACGCTGGGCCTGTGAACAGGGTGGTGCGCGTACCATCGTATTTAATGTAGCGGGTATCATCCGGTTAAAAACACCATTGATCATCCGTGCACCGTATATTACTATTGCCGGGCAAACAGCGCCGGGCGATGGGGTTTGTGTGGCTGGTGAAACAGTATGGATCAACACCCATGATGTGATCATCCGCTTTATGCGTTTCCGCCGTGGTGAAACATGGGTGGGCAGAAGGGATGATGCTATTGGTGGTAATCCCATTGGTAATATTATGATTGACCACGTATCGGCCAGTTGGGGATTGGATGAGAACATGAGTATGTACCGCCATATGTACAATGACAGTACCGGCGCTATTGAACAAAAGCTGCCTACCGTGAATATTACCATTCAGAATTCCATCTTTGCAGAAGCGCTGGATACCTGGAACCACTCATTCGGCAGTACGCTGGGCGGGGAGAACTGTACGTTCATGCGCAACCTGTGGGCCAACAATACAGGCCGTAATCCTTCCATCGGCTGGTATGGTACGTTCAATTTTGTGAACAATGTGGTGTTCAACTGGGTGCACCGTTCTATGGATGGCAGTGATTACCGCGGGCTGTTCAATATTATCAATAACTATTACCAGCCAGGCCCTGCTACGCCAAAGACCTCACTGGTAGGTCATCGTATTCTCAAGCCAGAGAGCGGTCGCAGCAAGCTCAAATACCATGTATATGGCCGTGCCTATGTAAATGGCAATATCATGGAAGGCTATGATGCTATTACCAAAGACAATTGGGATGGTGGCGTGCAGGTAGAAGATGAGCCCAACACAGGTGAGCATAAAGCCTATATGAAATGGGACAAGCCATTGCCCATGCCCGCTATTACAATTGTAGAAACCAAACAGGCGCGGGAATATGTACTGGCCAATGCAGGCGCTATATTGCCTAAAAGGGACCCTGTGGATAGCAGGGTTACAGAACAGGTAAGAACGGGTAAGATCGCGTATAAAGAAGATGTTAAGCTGCCGGAAACACAATTCAAGCACCGCCGGTTGCCGCTGGATTCCTATAAGCAGGGTATCATTACCGATGTGAGCCAGGTAGGCGGTTATCCCGAATACAAAGGCACGCCTTACAAAGACAGCGATAATGATGGCATTCCTGATGCTTATGAAAAGCAACATGGATTAAATGCCAATAATGCGGCGGATGCTGCCCAGTATGCTAAGAGCAAAAGCGGTTATACCAATATTGAAGAATACCTGAATAGTGTGGTGCCGGCCAAAAATGTACAGCCGGTAGTAACAGCGAAAAGAGCTTTTTAAGCGTGAAGTCATGAATCTTCTTCCCCGCAGTGTCTCCTGAAAGGGACGCTGCGGACGACAACAACATAATTACTTGCTGCTTTGCCCCTGCTATTGATGGGGGCAAAGTCTTTTTAAGCAGGACGCCGGAACCAGTTAAATTCGGGTATAAAACAGATTGAACATTGAGCGGCAAACGTCATAATATCCTTGTTATAAGCAGTTTTTTCCTGCTTCACCAGGCAGCCCTGGCCCAGAAAGGCGTCAAGCCTCCACCGGCGCCGGTATTTACAGATGCCAACAGGCAATTGCAGTATACGCCAGACTCCCTGGGTAACCGGGTGCTTGATTTTTCTTACTGCGGTTATGCTTCCGGGGAAAAAGCCATTCCGGAGGCGCCTGTTAAGATAGTAGTACCACCTGTCAATGGCGATGCCACGGCAGCCATACAATCTGCCCTTGATCATGTAAGTGGTTTGCCGGTGGATAAAGCCGGTATCCGGGGCGCTGTATTGTTACAGCAGGGCGTATATCATGTAAATGGAAGCTTGCTCCTGCGTGCTTCGGGCGTAGTATTGCGGGGAAGCGGTTATGGTGAGAAGGGATCCATTATTGCCGGCGATGGTAAAGACCGGGAAACACTGATTAAGATAGGGGGGAAGAAAGACATTGTATTACAAACGCCGGTAGCTATAACGGATGAATATGTACCTGTGAATGCCACTGCTATTCGTGTAGCTACTCCCCATACTTTTAAAGCAGGCGACCAGGTAATGGTCACCCGACCTTGTACCGCCGCATGGATTGCGGCCTTAGGTACTGGTCATTTTGGCGGCGGTATCACCGCCCTTGGATGGAAGTCCGGGCAGCGGGAATTGCAATGGTACCGGAACATTGTATCGGTGAATGGGAATACCATCGTGCTGGATGTGCCACTTACTACGGCATTGGATCGGCAATATGGTGGCGCTACCATTGCCGCTTATACCTGGCCGGGAAAGATCACGCATACCGGCATTGAAAATGTGCAACTGGTATCTGCTTATGATACCAATAATCCAAAAGATGAAGACCATCGCTGGATGGCCATCACTATCAACAATACACAGGATGCCTGGGTGCGGCAGGTAAGCTTCCGGCATTTTGCCGGATCGGCGGTAGCGATCTATGAAAAGGCGACCCGCATTACGGTGGAAGATTGCCAATCACTGCAGCCTGTTTCAGAGATTGGCGGCGAAAGACGCAATACCTTTTTTACAGCAGGGCAGCAAACCCTGTTTCAGCGTTGCTATGCGGAATATGGTATGCATGATTTTGCTACGGGGTTTTGTGCGGCTGGTCCCAATGCTTTTGTACAGTGTGAATCACACCTGCCCTACAGATTCAGCGGTGGTATTGACAGTTGGAGCGCCGGCGTGCTGTTTGATGTGGTACAGGTAGACGGACAAGCCATCAGTTTTATGAACCGTGGACAGGACGGGCAGGGCGCCGGATGGAATATTGCCAACAGTGTGTTGTGGAATTGCAGTGCCTCGCGTATTGATTGCTATAAACCTCCTACGGCCAATAACTGGGCCTTTGGTTCCTGGAGCCAGTTTGCCGGTGATGGTTACTGGGGCGAATCTAACAACAGCATAGAACCACGCAGTTTATATTACAGGCAGTTACAGCAACGTATAGGAGACGCAGCCAGGGAGCGTGTACAGGTAATGCCCATAGAAACAGAAGCTTCCAGCAGTCCCTCCGTGGAAGTAGCTTTACAACTCACCAAACAATCAGTGTCGCCTGCCAAAACCTTATTATCATTTATCGATGAAGCGGCGCAGCGGCAACCGGTCAATACCGATCCCAAAGGAGTGAAGACCATTCAGGAGATTGTTCATAAGCAACCCTCCGCAGCAGCTTTTGCCGGCGCCCTGCATGTGCAGAATGGCTGGCTGTTGCGTGGCGCACAACTCATAACCGGTGGTAAAACTGAAGTGCCCTGGTGGACAGGCAGCGCCCGGCCCTATGGTGTAGACAAAGCCAAGCCTGCGATTACCCGTTTTGTGCCCGGCAGAACAGGAGAGGGCTTAACAGATGACCTGGATGCCCTGACCGATTCCATGAAGGAGGCTAATATTCTTTCGCTGGAACACAATTATGGGTTGTGGTATGAGCGCAGGCGGGATGACCATGAACGCATCCGCCGTATGGACGGAGATGTATGGGCGCCTTTCTACGAGCTGCCCTTTGCCCGCAGTGGTGAGGAAACCGCCTGGGATGGATTGAGCAAATACGATCTTACTAAATACAATTACTGGTACTGGAACCGCCTGCAACAATTTGCCACACTGGCCGACCAAAAAGGGCTGGTGCTGGTGAACCAGCATTATTTCCAGCACAATATCATTGAAGCAGGCGCGCATTATGCCGACTTCCCCTGGCGGCCTGCCAATAACATCAACAATACCGGTTTCCCCGAGCCGCCGCCATATGCGGGTGATAAGCGTATTTTCATGGCCGAACAGTTCTATGATACCAGTCACCCCGTGCGCCGTGCTTTACACAAAACCTATATCCGCCAATGCCTGAACAACTTTGTCAATAACAACGGCGTCATTCATCTCATAGGCGCAGAGTTTACCGGCCCTTTACACTTCGTGCAGTTCTGGCTGGATGAAATTGCGGCCTGGGAAAAAGAGACCGGTAAGCAAGCGATCATTGGCTTAAGCACTACCAAAGATGTGCAGGATGCCATCCTGGCCGATCCTGTGCGTGCGGCCGTAGTGGATGTCATTGATATCCGTTACTGGTATTACCAGCAGGATGGAAAAGCGTATGCACCACTGGGTGGGCAAAACCTGGCGCCGCGGCAGCATGCCCGGCTGCTGAAACCCGAATCCGGTTCACCTGCTACGGTATACAGGGCAGTAGCTGAATACAAACAACGCTACCCGGATAAAGCAGTCATTTATAATGGCGATGGGTATAACCTCAGCGGATGGGCGGTACTAATGGCCGGTGGTTCCATGCCTGACCTTACTATTGGTGATACCAATTTCCTGCGCGCGGTGGCTACCATGCAGCCATTGGTATCAAAAGAGGCGCTGGTAAGAGCATGGGTATTACACAATGCACAAACCGGTTATGTTGTATATGACCTGGCAAAAGATAAGGGAACGGTGGAAGCATCCGTTGATGCAGGTAGTTATACAGTAGCATGGATCAATGGACATAATGGTACTGTACGTACTACAAAAGAAACGGTGAAAGGAGGGAAGGGGGTCAAGGTTGCAAAACCTGATCGCGGTAACTGGATATTATGGTTGAAGAAAAGATAAACTGGATGAAGCGCATACAAATTGTCATAGCATTATTAGTGGTAACAATGGGCCTGCAGGCACAGGTAAAACCCTTGCCTAAGCTGAAGGTATCATCCAATGGAAGGTATTTCACTACGCAATCGGGTCAACCTTTCTTCTGGCTGGGTGATACCGGCTGGTTATTGTTTATTAAGCTCACACGGGAAGAAGCGGTACAATACCTCGAACAGCGGAAACAACAAGGATTTAATGTGATACAGGTAATGGTATTGCACGATGTGCGCAAAGCCGTGAATGTATATGGCGATTCGGCCCTTCTCCACCAGAACGTCGCAACGCCTGCCATTACCAAAGGCAATAATTTCAGCGATGCTGCCCAATATGATTTCTGGGACCATGTGGATTATGTGATTGACCAGGCAGCGCAGCGGGGCCTGTACATGGCGCTGGTGCCGGTATGGGGTACCAATGTCAAGAATGGATGGGTACCGGTAGCTGCTGCTAAACAGTATGCCAGTTTCCTGGGTAACCGCTATAAAAACAAATCGAATATTATCTGGCTCAATGGTGGTGATATTCCGGGTAGTGATTCCATCAATACCTGGAAGCAGATCGGCAGAACACTCCGCGCCACCGATAAGAACCACCTCATTACCTTCCACCCGCGTGGCCGTACCACTTCTTCCCGCTGGTTTCACCAGGAGTCGTGGCTTGACTTTAATATGTTCCAATCGGGCCACCGCAATTATGTGCAGGATACCAGCAAGGGCGAAACGCATTACGGGGAAGACAACTGGAAGTACGTTGATGAAGATTATGCCAAAAGACCTGTAAAACCTACGTTCGATGGAGAGCCTTCCTATGAAGGCATTCCACAGGGATTACATGATACTACCCAGCCTTACTGGAATGACAATGATGTGCGCCGCTATGCTTACTGGAGTGTGCTGGCCGGTGGGGCTGGTTTTACCTATGGTCATAATGCGGTAATGCAGTTCTTCCATGCCGGTGATGCGGGCAGCGCTTACGGTGCTGAAAAATACTGGCAGCCTGCTATGCAGGACCCCGGTGCGCTACAAATGAAATATGTGAAAGAGCTGCTATTGTCAAAACCTTATTTGGAAAGAATTCCCGATCAATCGCTGGTGGCTGATAATGGTGAATGGTATGAAAGGGTAGTGGCTTCGCGCGGTAATAACTATGCTTTGTTGTATACCTATACCGGTAATAAGTTTAAAGTAGTAATGGGAAAGATCAGTGGCGCCAAAGTGCGGGCTTACTGGTTTAATCCTAAAGATGGTACTACACAGCCTGCCGGTACCACAGATAATACCGGCGTGAAAGAATTTGATCCGCCGGGCGGGAAAAAGGAGGGGAATGACTGGGTGCTGATATTGGAGGGAGCTAGTGGTAAGTAGCAAGTGGCTAGTGGGGATAGTCCACTCGCTACTCGCCATTTACCACTAGCTGTTTAATTGAATTGCATGAAGAACTATCTATACATACTTGGTTTGCTCCTGGCTTCCTGTGGTACACAGAAAGAAGTATATATGTTCACCTCCTTCCATGAGCCGGCCAATGAAGGGCTGCGCTTCCTGTACAGCCAGGATGGTTATCACTGGAAGGAGGCGGGTAAAACATTCCTGAAACCGGAGACCGGACTGCAAAAGGTGATGCGCGATCCTTCTATCGCTCAGGGACCCGACGGTACCTTTCATCTCGTGTGGACCAGTAGCTGGCGGGGAGATAAAGGGTTTGGTTATGCATCTTCCAAAGACCTGGTGCACTGGAGTGAGCAACGTTTCATCCCGGTGATGGAAACAGAACCTTCCACGGTGAATGTATGGGCGCCTGAATTGTTTTATGATGCGGACAGTAAACAGTTTATCATCATCTGGGCATCGGCCATACCGGGCCGGTTCGACCGGGGTATTGAAGAAGACAGCAATAACCACCGCCTATATGTGACTGCCACGCCTGATTTTAAAACATTCAGTCCCACCAAACTTTTCCTTGATCCCGGTTTCAGTGTGATTGATGCGGTGATCGTAAAGAAAGCTGATCATGACTATGTACTGGTGCTGAAAGACAATACCCGTCCCAACAGGAATATTAAAGTAGCCTATGGCAGCAGTGCCCTGGGTCCCTATACCAACGTGACGGCTGCTTTTACAGATTCCTTTACCGAAGGGCCGTCTGTAGTAAAGACAGGTAAGGAATGGCTGATCTATTTTGATACCTACCGCGAGAAGAAATATGATGCTGTGAAAACTACCGACTTTAAAACCTTCACGCCGCTGAAGGAGGAGATCAGTGTGCCGGAAGGACATAAACATGGAACGATATTCAAAGTGAAGCAGCAAGTGCTGAAGAAAATATTGCATTAATTATGATCACAAAACATAAGCTACTGTTGCTGTTATTGATGGGTTGCGCTGTGGCAGGCCAGGCGCAGCAGGATACGGTGCGTTATACCGGCAGTACGCTGGTGAAGGTGGATTACCATGATGGCCGGTTGCCGTTGGCAATGGGCGTGCACAATATACAGGTAGTGCGGGCGCACCGCGACCTGAAAGAAGCCAGGCATAGCTTTGGCTGGACCTATAACCATGCGCCCATGCTGGCTTACTGGAATAATACATTTTACCTGGAATACCTCAGCAACCCGGTGGGCGAGCATGTGCCTCCGGGACAAACCTTGCTGGTGACCTCCAAAGATGGCTATCGCTGGAGTGATCCCGTTATTATTTTTCCTCCCTATAAAGTCCCCGATGGATTTAAGAAACCGGAGCGGAAAGGAGTAGCCAACAACCTGTATGCGGTGATGCACCAGCGTATGGGCTTCTATACTGCCTTCAATAAAAAATTACTGGCGCTGGCCTATTATGGCATTGCTATGGATAATAAAGATGATCCCAATGATGGCAATGGTATCGGCCGGGTAGTACGGGAAATAAAAGCCGATGGCAGTTATGGCCCCATTTATTTTATCCGGTACAACCACGACTTCAATGAAAAGAACAGTACTTACCCCTTTTATAAAAGCAGCAAAGACAAAGCTTTTGTAGCAGCCTGTGATGAGTTGCTGTCCAAGCCATTGATGATGCAGCAATGGAATGAGGAAGCTGACAGGAATGATCCGCTGATACCCGTAAAGAAAGAATACAAGGCCCTGAGTTTCTATCACCTGCCCGATGGTCGTGCAGTAGGATTATGGAAGCATGCGCTTACGTCCATCAGCACCAATGATGGAAAAAGCTGGTTGTATAATCCACTCCGGGCGCCGGGATTTGTGAACAGCAATGCCAAGATATGGGGACAGCGGACCAGCGATGGCAAATATGCGACTGTATACAATCCTTCAGAATTCCGTTGGCCCCTGGCCCTTTCTCTGAGTGATGACGGACTGCATTACAACAACCTGCTGCTGGTGAATGGGGAGATTTCGCCCATGCGCTATGGCGGTAATTATAAGTCCTATGGCCCGCAGTATGTGCGGGGTATACAGGAAGGGGATGGCATTCCGCCCGATGGTAAACTGTGGGTTACCTACAGCATGAATAAAGAAGATATCTGGATTGCTTCCGTACCGGTGCCTGTAAGGGATAAAGAAACAAAGGCGGTGGAGGAGACCTTTGCCCAATTGCCGGCAGGGGAGGAACTGCAATACTGGAATATTTATAGCCCGGTGTGGGCGCCTGTATCGGTAGAACAAACAATTGCTGGGGAAGCCCTGGTGCTTAAAGATGGTGATGCACATGATTATGCCAGGGCGGAAAGATTATTGCCGGCTGCTGCAAAAATGCAACTGGAATTTTCGGTTACCCCTACACAGGCCAATCATGGTCAATTGGATATTGAACTACAGGATGCACTGGGGGAGGCGGGCGTTCGGTTTACGTTTGGGGCAGATAGTACCCTGCAATCTAAATCAGGTGCGCGGTACCGGACCTTGCTGAAGTATACGCCGGGCACTACCTATCACATCCGGGTAAATATCAATACAGCCGCGCGTATGTATACCATGAACATCAACGGCAAGGATATTAACCCGCAGCTATTGTTTGCTCCCCTGCATACAGTGGAGCGGATCGTATTCCGTACGGGAGAAGTGCGGCGGTTTCCCACGCCGGATACACCGGCTGACAATTTCACCGACCTGCCGGATGCCGGAAAGCGGGTGCCGGAAGCGGTGTATAGTATTGGGTACCTGAAGGCGAAAGCACAATAAGTGCTGCGAGCTTTGAGCTACGAGCCGCGAGCAAAATACAGGCATCAGTGGTTGGCAATAGCTAAAAAGTAAAATAAGACAATGGAGATTATTAAATATATAGCGTTTGCGGGGTTGGTGATCGTAGTAGGCTGCGCTACATCTAAAAATGCGCAGCAGGGAAAAGGTACTGTGCTGAAAGCAGGTAGCTTTAAACATTATGTGGACTACTTCAACAAGATGGAGGAGGAGAATATTGTGCAGGCGATTCCGAATGACAACGCCTGGCAATGGATGCAACGGAATATTCCCCTGTTTGAATGCCCGCAGCAGAATGTGGAAGAGATCTTTTATTACCGCTGGTGGACCTTGCGCAAGCACATCAAAAAAACACCCGTGGGTTATGCTTTTACCGAGTTCCTGGTGAACCGTTCCTATGCTGACAAATACAACCTCATCAGTTGCGCCCTGGGGCATCACCTCTATGAAGGCCGCTGGCTGCACGATCAGCAGTACCTTGACCAATATGTACACGTATGGTACCGGGGCGATAGTGGCAAGCCCATGAAAAAGCTGCATGGTTTCAGCAGTTGGGCGATATACGCGCTCTACAACCGTTACTTCGTGACTGGTGATTGGCAGTATCTGGTAGACCTGCTGCCCGATCTGGTGAATGACTATACAGCATGGGAAGCAGAAAGGCGTTTACCCAGTGGCCTGTTCTGGCAAAGCGATGTGAAGGATGGTATGGAAGAAACCATCAGTGGCGGACGCCGGGAAAAGAATGCGCGGCCTACTATCAATAGTTACATGTATGGCAATGCGCTGGCATTAGTCCGGATCGCGTCTATGAAAAGGGATCTCACTACGGCCGCTTTGTATTTACGTAAGGCCGATACCCTGAAACAACTGATCCAGGGAAAACTGTGGAACGACCAGCAGCAATTTTTCGAGGTGCGCAAGGAAGGAGGCGATACCCTGGCCAATGTAAAAGAAGCAGTGGGTTTTATTCCCTGGTATTTCAACCTGCCGGATGCCGGTTATGAAACGGCCTGGAAAGCAGTAACGGATGAAAAGACATTCTGTGCACCCTTTGGCCTTACCACGGCCGATCGGAGTCATCCGGGCTTCCGCACCCATGGCTGCTGTAAATGTGAGTGGGATGGTGCTGTATGGCCTTTTGCTACTTCGCAAACACTGACAGCACTGGCCAATGTGTTGAATAACTACCAGCAGAACATCATTGCTGATTCCTCCTGGTTCAAATTACTGAATACCTATGTGGAGTCGCAATACTACCGTGGCCGTCCTTATATCGGGGAATACCTCGATGAAAAAACAGGTTACTGGCTGAAGGGGGATGAGGAGCGCAGTCGCTATTACAATCATTCCACTTTCAATGATCTGATCATTACCGGGCTGGCAGGTTTGCGTCCGCGGGCCGATAATACAATTGAAGTACGTCCCTTGCTGCCGGCCGGTAAATGGGACTGGTTTTGCCTGGATAATGTGCTGTACAGGGGGAAGATCATTACCATCATTTGGGATAAGGACGGAACGAAATACAAAAGAGGGAAGGGGCTGAGTGTGTGGGTAAACGGAGTGAAGAAAGGTGCTGCTGATAAACTTGAGAAGATCATTGTAGAATAAAGAATCCAGAATTCAGAATCCAGAAGGTTTGAATGAAGTATATAGATCATAAAATATTACTGCTTTTATTAACGGCGCTGGCCAGCATAGGATCGTTTGCCCAGCAAACAGAGAAACTATATTTATCCGGCACGGGCAATGACCATACCGTAAACTGGGACTTCTTTTGCACGGAAGGACGCAATGCCGGCAAGTGGACCACTATCCCGGTGCCCTCCTGCTGGGAATTACAGGGCTTTGGTAAATACAATTATGGATTTGATAAGGACAGTGTGCGGGGAAAAGAAAAAGGACTGTACAAGTATTCCTTCCGGGTGCCTGCCCGATGGAAAGACAAGATCATTAAGATTGTTTTTGAAGGGAGCATGACCGATACAGAGGTAAAGATCAATGGTCAGTTGGCCGGACCTGTACATGAGGGTGCTTTCTATGCTTTCAAATATGATATTACAGCGTTGCTGAAGCCCGATGCAGATAACCTGCTGGAAGTAACGGTGGCCAAGCATTCGGCCAATGCTTCTGTGAATGAAGCGGAGCGCAAGGCCGACTTCTGGCTATTCGGCGGCATCTTCCGGCCGGTATATCTGGAAGCATATCCGGAATGCCGCATGGAAGAGGTTGAAATAGATGCAAGGGCCAACGGAAGGTTTTTTGCTTTCCTGAATATATTCCGGCCACAGCAGGCTGATAAGTTAATATTACAGTTGTATACTATTGATGGAAAGAAATTTGGCCCTGCTATCAATGCGCCGTTTAATATTAGATTTGGTCTTACCTGGATTGATACAGCTTTTGTAAATCCAAGGCTGTGGTCACCCGAGTTTCCCAATCTGTATGATGCTGTATTCACGCTATGGAAAAATGGCAAACCGGTGCACACGGTGAAACAGCGCTTTGGTTTCCGTACGGTAGAGGTAAAGGAGCGGGATGGCATTTATGTAAATGACGTGAAGGTGAAAATGAAAGGGGTGAATCGTCATTCCTTCTGGCCCACCTCCGGCAGAACAACCAGTAAGGCCATCAGTATCCAGGATGTATTGCTGATGAAGGAGATGAACATGAATGCCGTGCGCATGAGCCATTATCCGCCCGATGATCATTTCCTGGATGTATGTGATTCACTGGGTTTATTTGTGATGGATGAACTGGCCGGTTGGCATGGTCATTATGATACGCCTACGGGTAAAAAGCTGGTAGAGGAAATGCTGGCGCATGATGTGAACCACCCTTCCATTATTTTCTGGGCCAATGGTAATGAAGGAGGGCACAACTTTGAACTGGATTCTCTTTTTGTAAAAGGTGATATACAATTGCGTCCTGTTGTACATCCCTGGCAGTTATTTGGTGGTTTTGATACACAACATTACCGGGAATATAATTACGGCATCGGTAATTACAACAATGGCCGTGAGATCGTCATGCCCACCGAGTTCCTGCATGGCTGGTACGATGGTGGCCATGGTGCAGGCCTGCAGGATTACTGGGAAGCCATGTGGCATGATCCCTTGTCGGCCGGTGGTTTCCTCTGGGATTTCGCCGATCAGGGTGTTGTAAGAACGGATAAGAACGGTGAACTGGATACGGATAAGAACCGCGGCGCCGATGGTATCCTGGGGCCTTACCACGAAAAAGAGGGCAGCTTTTTTACCATTAAAGAAGTATGGAGCCCCGTATATGTAGAGCGCCGGGAGATTACGCCGGCCTTTGATGGTAAGTTCCGCCTGGAGAACCGTTATTTCTATACCAATATCAACCAGTGTTCTTTTCAATGGACATTGGCAAAATGGGAGGGAGGTAAACGAGTGGATGTAAAGGGCACCGCCGTAGCCCCCAATATAAAACCTGCGGGGAAAGGCATATTGAGTGTGGCGCTGCCTGTTAACTGGAAGCAATACGATGTATTATACCTCACGGCCTTTGATCCCTACAAAAGAGCATTGTTTACCTGGAGCTTTCCCATTGTACGTCCCGCTGCTGTAGCTGCTGCATTGGTTGATACAACAGGGAACGGCGCCGTCACTATCACTATAGCTGACTCTTTGTACCAGGTGACTGCCAATGGTATTCAGCTTGTCATTCACCAGCGCACAGGACTACTTACCAGTGTACGCAACGCCAAAGGCGTCATCCCTTTCAATAATGGACCGGTATTACAGGAAGGCGTTAATAATTTTAATGGTTATACGCATCGTTTTGAGGGACAGCAATTGGTTATTACTTCCACCTTCGATAGAAAGAACAGCTTCAATACGCTGGAATGGACTATCTATCCATCCGGCTGGGTGAAAATGCAGGTGAACTATTTCCCCGAAGCATACTTTACCACATTGGCAGGTGTCAACTTTTCTTTCCCTGAAAGCGATATGAAAGCAGTAGAGTACATGGGCAGCGGTCCTTACCGTGTATGGAAGAACCGTATGAAGGGCACGCAGTTTGGCGTGTGGCGTAAAGACTATAACAATACAGAAACAGGCGAAGCGCCCTGGAAATACCCGGAGTTCAAAGGCTATCATGCCAATCTATACTGGTGTAAGTTCATTACCAGTACGCAACCCTTTACAGTGGTGACGGAAAATGAAGATATGTTCCTTCGCTTGTTTACCCCTGCCTGGAAAGAAGACCAGTGGAAGAATTATATGCTGTACTTCCCTTCGGGCGATATCTCTTTTATGCAGGGCATTGCCGGCATTGGCACCAAAACACAAAGGAATGAAACGACCGGACCAATGGGTACTCGACATATCTACTACGATTATGAGAAAGACAGGAGCCGGGCAAAGGAACTGGTGTTGTATTTCAATTTTAATGAAGCACAATAATGAATAACAAACATCTATATAGGTTACTAACTTTGTTCCTGCTTTGTACAGGGATCATGTCCGTGCAGGCGCAGGAAATTAAAGTAGATAGCCTGCGTTGTGAGATGCTGACCGATCCGCAGGGCATTGATGTTACCACACCCCGCCTGAGCTGGATAACAATAGCTCATTATCAGCGCCAGGTGGTACAAACTGCATACGAGATCATCGTGGCTTCCACCCCGGAAAAGCTGGCGGCCAATACCGGTGATATCTGGAACAGTGGTAAAGTATCATCTGATCAATCTATTCACGTTCCTTACGGCGGTAGGCCATTAACCAGCCGCACAGCCTGCTACTGGAAAGTAAAAGTATTTACCAATAAAGGAACCACTGCATGGAGTGAACCGGCGCAGTGGACAATGGGATTGTTGAAACCTACAGACTGGAAGGCCAAATGGATAGGATATGATAAAGCATCCCCTTGGGATAGTGTTACCCAGTTCTCCCGGCTTTCGGCCCGTTATTTCAGGAAAGCGTTCACATCACGGGCTGCTGTAAAAAGGGCCACAGTATATATAGCTGGCCTGGGTCTGTATGAACTGTATATTAACGGACAGAAGATCGGTGATCAGGTGCTGGCGCCCAATCCTACCGACTACCGGAAGTCGGTGTTGTATAATACGCATGATGTAACCAGGCAGCTTACAAAAGGAGCGAATGTAGTGGCTACGGTATTGGGCAACGGCCGTTATTTCACCATGCGGCAGGATTACAAACCCAAAAAGATCAACACATTTGGCTATCCCAAAATGCTGTTGCAACTGGAAATAGAATACACGGATGGTACGCGCAAAACGATCGTGAGCGATGAAAGCTGGAAGCTGCAGGTAGATGGTCCTATCAGGACTAATAACGAGTATGATGGAGAAGAATATGATGCTGCCAAAGAGCTTCCCAACTGGAACAGGGTGAATTATAATGATGCCAGTTGGAGGAAACCGCAACTGGTGAAAGCGCCTGAAGGAAAGATAGTGGCGCAGATGAGTGAGCCAATGCGGGTGATGAAAACCATCCGGCCGGTAGCTGTTAAAAAAGCGGGGAATGGGAACTACATCCTGGACATGGGCCAGAATTTTGCTGGCTGGATAAAGATGAGGGTATCCGGTAAGCGTGGTTCCACCGTGCAACTGCGTTTTGCAGAAAGCCTGCAACCCAATGGAGAGCTGTATGTGGCCAATCTGCGTGATGCGAAAGTAACAGATGTCTATACCTTAAAAGGAGAAGGCGTTGAAACCTGGAAGCCTTCTTTTGTATACCATGGTTTCCGGTACGTGGAAGTAAGTGGTTACCCCGGTGAGCCTACCTTTAGAGATTTTGAAGGGCAGGTAGTATATGATGCCATTGCCACTACCGGATCATTCAATTCATCTAATGCAACCTTGAACCGCATCTGGCAGAATGCCTGGTGGGGTATTGCTTCCAATTATAAAGGCATACCGGTGGATTGCCCGCAGCGCAATGAACGGCAGCCCTGGCTGGGCGATAGGGCTACCGGTGCTTTGGGCGAGAGCTTCCTGTTTGATAATGCCGCACTCTATACCAAATGGCTGAATGATATTGAGCAATCGCAAACAGCAGAAGGCGCTATTCCCGATGTGGCCCCTGCTTTCTGGAATTATTACAGCGACAATGTAACCTGGCCGGGCACCTATATACTGGTAGCTGATATGTTGTATCGCCAGTATGGAGATAAACAACCCATTATTAAGCACTATCCTTCCATGAAGAAATGGATGGGGTACATGCAAAAGAAATACCTGAAAGAATTCATCCTTACCAAAGACAAGTATGGCGACTGGTGCGTACCGCCGGAATCACTGGAGTTGATCAAATCGCGCGATAGTATGCGTACCACCAAAGGAGAGTTGATTGCCACCGCTTATTACTATCGTCTGCTACAGCATATGCAGCAATTTGCGAAACTGGCTGGCCGGGAAGCCGATGTGCAAGCGTTTGCTGCACTGGCCGGAAAGATCAAAGATGCTTTCAACAGCCGTTTCTATAACGTCAAGACAAGGAACTACGACAATAATACGGTAACCGCTAACCTGTTGCCTTTGTATTTCGGCATTACGCCCGATAGTGCCAGGGAACAGGTGTTCAATCATATTTACAATAAGATCAGGATCGAGCACCATATGCATATCAGTACGGGTGTCATTGGTACGCAGTGGCTGATGCGGGGATTGTCGGATTTTGGGCGTTCTGATATTGCTTATACATTGGCATCTAACACTACTTATCCCAGTTGGGGATACATGGCGGCCAATGGCGCTACCACCATCTGGGAATTGTGGAATGGCAATACGGCCAATCCGCAGATGAATTCCCAGAACCATGTGATGTTACTGGGAGACCTGCTCACCTGGTATTATGAAAACCTGGCGGGTATCCGCTCTGATGATACGGAAGTTGGCTTTAAGAAGATCATTATGAAACCGGAGATCATTGACGGGATTAACCTGGTGGCTGGTGTTTACTGCGGTCCTTATGGACATATTATCAGCGTTTGGAAGAAAGACAGCGTGAATGCCAGCTTTCATTGGGAAGTTACTGTGCCGGCCAATACAAAGGCCCTGATCTATATTCCGGCTGATACGGTCAGTAATGTGACGGAAAACGGCCGGCCTGCTGTACAAAGTGAGGGGGTGCGATTCATAAAAGTAGCAGGCAGGTACCTGGTGTTTGAAATTGCATCCGGTACTTATGAGTTTGTTGCACAGGCGCCCTTTAAAAAAGGTATTGTAAAAGATCAGTTCATTTTTGAACGTGCCGGTTTCCCTGAAAGCCATGCTGCCACGATTGTGGAGACACCCAAAGGATTGATCACGGCCTGGTTTGGCGGCACCAAAGAGGGGAATAAAGATGTGTGTATCTGGACCAGCCGCCTGGTGAATGGTCAATGGACGGAGCCGGTAAAAGTGGCTGATGGTGTAATAAATGACACAACCCGTTATCCCTGTTACAATCCTGTACTATACCAGGTGCCCAATGGCGATTTGTTATTATTTTATAAAATAGGTTCCCGCGTGGCTACCTGGAAAGGGTATATGAAACGGTCAACCGATAATGGCCTCACCTGGGGCGAAAGGGAAGACCTGCCCGAAGGGTTCCTGGGGCCTGTGAAGAATAAGTCCATCCTGATCGGTAATGAACTGTTCTGCGCTTCCAGTACCGAAGGCAATGGATGGAAAGTACATTTTGAAGTGACGTCCGATTGGGGAAAGACCTGGCGAAAGATCGGTCCTATCAATGATGGGAAAACCATCAATGCCATACAACCCAGCATACTCACCTATAAAGATGGCCGCCTGCAGGTATTATGCAGAAGCAAGAACAGATCAGTGATAGAATCCTGGTCGGCTGATGGTGGTAAAACATGGTCGCCGGTAGCAGCTACTGCCTTACCCAATAATAACTCGGGTACGGATGCCGTAACATTGAAAGATGGCCGGCAGTTGATCGTGTATAATCACGTGAAGCCGGCAGCCAGTCTGCCCAATGGTAAGGGGGCGCGTACACCGTTGAATGTTGCTATCTCTGAAGATGGTAAGATCTGGTCGGCAGCGCTGGTGCTGGAAGATTCACCCATCAGTCAGTATTCTTATCCCTCCGTCATACAATCAGCCGATGGCATGGTGCACATTGTGTATACCTGGCGGCGGGAACGGATAAAGTATATACAGGTAGATCCAACCAAACTTGAACTAAAACCTATTGTCAATGAAATATGGCCGGGCGTTAAATCGGGTCAGCTTAATGCGAGTGAGGATTAGGAAGCAAGCTTCGAGCTGTGGGCTGCGAGCTTCGAGCCGTAAGTACGGAATAGCTGCCATTGTATGCAGATCTCTGTTGCTTATTGTGTTGTTGCCTTCGGTGTTATCTGCACAGGAGAAGACCGATAAACGATATAAGATTGCGTTGATTGACCTGATGTTGCTGAAACGCCAGAAGTTAGGCGCGCTGCAGCTTACCAAAGACCTGGGAGCTGATGGTGTGGAAGTGGATATGGGCGGACTGGGTAAGCGCTCTACGTTTGATAACCAACTGCTGAATGATTCTGTACGTCAGCTTTACCTGGATAAGATCGCAGCACTCAATATTGAAATTCCTTCCCTGGCTATGACAGGCTATTATGCCCAGTCATTTTGCGAAAGGGAAGAGTACAAGCAAAGCATTGCAGACTGCATTAAAACCATGCAGTTGATGAACGTGAAGATCGCTTTCCTGCCGATGGGCGTACAATGTGACCTGATCAAGCGCCCCGACCTGCGTAGTAAAGTAGTGGAGCGTTTGAGAGAGGCTGGTAAGATGGCGCAAGCGGCGGGTGTAGTGATCGGGATTGAAACGCCTTTATCCGCGAAGGAACAGGTAAAGCTGCTGAAGGAGATTGGTTCACCGGCTATCAAGATCTATTTCAATGTAGCGGATGCCCTGGGCGCTGGGCGCGACCTGTACAAAGAACTGCAAATACTGGGGCGTACCCGTATTTGCCAGATACATTGTACCAATAAGGATGGGGTATGGCTGGAAAATGATCCGCAGGTGGATATGAAGAAGATGAAGGCCACCCTTGATAAAATGAAGTGGCGTGGCTGGCTGGTGGTAGAGCGCAGCCGCGATGCGAAGCAGGCTACCAATGTGAAGGCGAATTATGGTGCGAATACACGCTATTTGAAGACAATCTTTCAATGAAACACCTCAGCATATTATTAGTCTTACTGTTGATTGCATTACTGCCTTTCAAGGGTATTACTCAGATATGGGTGGCAGTAGATGGATCAGACAGGAATCCCGGTACAGCCACGCAACCCAAGGCGTCGCTGCAGGCCGCTTTGCGGCAGGCCAGGGAATTGCGTCGCCTGCAGGATCCTGCTATTGGTAATGGCATTCGTATTATCCTGAAAGGAGGCGTATACCGTCTGCAGGAACCGGTATTCATCAGGCCTGAAGATGCGGGTTCTGCTGCCAGTCCGCTATTCATAGAAGGAGCACCCGGCGAACAACCCATTTTGAGTGGAGGTATTACCGTGAGTGGATGGAAAAAAGCGACGGGTAATCTGCCGGGCTTGCCGGCTGCGGCCAAGGGCAAGGTATGGGTGGCTGATGCGCCGCAGAATGGGGATGCAATAATAGATTTCCGCCAGTTGTATGTAAATGATAAAAAAGCTATACGCGCCCGTGACCGGGATACAGATAGCATGAACCGTATCCTTTCCTGGGACCCTATCAATGAACAGTGTTGGATACCTACCCCAAAAACGCCTGCACTGCTTACTGCAGCGGGTACAGAAATGGTTATTCATCAATGGTGGGCCATCGCCGTATTGCGCATCAGCAAGATGGAAGTGAGGGGCGATAGTACCCGGCTGAGTTTTTATCAGCCCGAAAGTCGTGTGCAAAGTGAGCATCCCTGGCCGGCGCCCTGGATCTCCAAACAAAGTGGCAACTCTGCTTTTTATCTTGCCAATGCTATACAGTTCCTCAATACGCCGGGCGAGTGGTTCCTGGATAAGCAGCAACGCAAGCTGTATTACTGGCCATTATCCGGTGAGGACATGACTACTGCACAAGTAACAGTTCCTTACCTGGAAACGCTGCTAAGGGTAGAAGGAACAGCCGGCAATACAGTATCCCACGTGCATATCAAAGGGCTTTCTTTTCAGCACAGCACCTGGCTGCGGCCTTCGCAGCAGGGGCATGTACCCTTACAGGCAGGCATGTATTTGCTGGATGCCTATAAACTGAAAATACCCGGCACGCCAGATAAGAAAGGACTGGAAAATCAGGCCTGGATAGGGCGGCAGCCGGCAGCAGTACGACTGGCATTTGTAAACAATACTTCTTTTAATGGTTGCCGTTTTGCCCGGTTGGGCGCTATCGGTATTGATTATGTAAAGGGAACGGACAGGGATAGCATTACCGGCTGCCTGTTTACCGATATCAGTGGTACTGCCATACAAGCCGGCACTTTTTCGGAAGAGCCTTTTGAAACACACCTGCCGTATAAGCCTTCCGATGAAAGGGAATTGTGCAGGAACCTCACGATTGGTAATAACCTGATCAGTAGTACTGCCAATGAAGACTGGGGCTGCCCGGGCATTAGTGCTGGTTACGTACGGGACATCAATATCCATCACAATGAACTGTGCGAACTCCCTTATTCCGGCATCTGTGTAGGGTGGGGGTGGACAAAGACTCCCAATGCTATGCGCAACAACCGCATTCATGCCAACTATATCCACCATTACGCAAAGCACATGTATGATGTGGCAGGCATTTATACTTTGTCGGCACAACCCGGATCGCAGATTACGAACAACCGGATAGACAGTATTTATAAAGCCCCCTACGCACATATTCCCTCGCATTGGTTTTACCTGTATACCGATGAAGGCACTGCTTACTATACGGTGAAGGATAACTGGTGCCCGGCAGAGAAGTTTTTACAGAATGCCAATGGTCCGGGTAATGAGTGGGTGAACAACGGCCCCCTGGTACAGGACAGTATTAAGGAGTCAGCAGGTTTGCAGGCCGCTTATAAGCATTTGCTTAATGAGATACCTGCCACGTTTAGCTGGCAATCCATCAATAGGGATTCATCGCAACAAATAATTATCGAGATGGTGACCGATTCGGCGCACCAGATCACCCCCGGGAAGTTGAAGGAATTGTTGAGTTTAACCCATATGTCCATGACTGTATACAAATGGAAAAATCATTGGATCATCTTTACAGAAAATACCATGCCGCCGCGCTTGTGGCAATTATCTCTTCAGCATCTTTTTGCCGGTGTTAGAGTAAAGACGTACGATAATCCTTTTTATGTTTTTAATCGTACTAAATGTGCCGATGCGGTCACTGCCCCGGAATGGGATCATATAATACTCACTGCCAACCTGGTGGCAGATGAACAATTACAACAGGAGTATATTCAGTACCATGCCACGCAATACCAGCAATGGCCCGAAGTGAGTAAGGGGTTTTGTAATGCACAGTTTCAGCAATTGCTGTTATTCAGGAATGGACGTCAGCTTATGCTGGTGATCAGTATTCCCAAAGGAGCTAGTCTGGATACCCTGAATCCTAAAACAACGGAAAACAATCCCCGGGTAGATGAGTGGAACGCATTGATGAAAAAGTACCAGGAGGGAATAGAAGGAACCGCAAAAGGGGAGACGTGGGTAATCTTAGAAAGGCAGTGGTAACGACCTGATTAAATATAACACTATAATATTTGTAATTCATCATCATGTTAAACCTTGGTATTCTCGGATTGGGAGAAGGGCGCAGCACCATGTCGGCAGCCCTGCAAAGTAAGAAATGGATATTGAAAAAGATCTGTGATGTAAAGGAGGAGCTGTGTCTTCAACGCAGCAAGGAATTTGACTTTCCTCATTATACTCTGCGCTATGAAGATATGCTCAATGATCCCTCCATTGATGTGATCGCTATTTATACGCCGGATAAGTTTCATGCCGAACATATTAAGCAGGCCCTGTTGCATAATAAGCACGTAGTGTGTACCAAGCCGCTGATAGATGACCTGTCGAAGGCGGCAGCATTACTGGCTTTACAAAAGCAGACTGGTAAGCGCGTATTTGTAGGACAAAGCTCCCGCTTCTTTGAACCGATGAAGCGTCAGCGGGCAGATTATGAAGCCGGCGCCATCGGCGAGCTGGTAACCGTAGAGGCCTATTATCATGCCGATCACCGGTGGTTCCTGGGCAAGGGATGGTCGCTGGAAAAAGCATTCAAATGGTTGTATGGCGGACTGAGTCACCCGGTAGATTTTATACGCTGGTACCTGCCGGAGATTGAAGCCGTGATGGGCTATGGTATGCTGAGCCCCAATGGCAAGGCCGGTGGCCTGCAGAATGAAGATACCATGCACTTTATTTTTAAGGCAAAAGATGGACGCATTGCCCGGGTGAGCGGCGTGTACAGCGGCCCCGTGCAACCGGTGATCCGCGACAGTGAGATGAGCTGTATCCTGCGGGGGACAGAAGGTTGCAGTCAGGGTGATTACATGGACCTGCGCTATGCCATTACCGATAAAATGGGTGAAGAGAAGATCGTTACCTGGGAACACAAGCTGAAACATTATTTCCGGTTTGAAGGCAAGAGCCACCATGCCGGTGAATACCAGAACTACCTGGAATATTTTGCTGATTCCATTGAGCAGGGTTTTACAGCCTATCCTGATCTGCAGGAAGGGATTGGGACGATTGCGGTGCTGAAGGCGATGGAGCAGTCTTTGGAGACGGGACTTCCTGTGAAGATATCTTCCATCTGGAAGTCATGATATAAACTAACGATTGCATGAGTAATATTTTAGACAAGCTTCAACCCATTGATTTCATCATTGTAGGCGTGTACCTCCTTATCCTGCTGATCATTGGCTACAAAGCCAGTTTTGGGAAGCGTAAACAGGATGAAACGCTTTTCCTAGCTGGTAATTCACTGGGCTGGGCCAGTATCGGCTTCAATATGTGGGGCACCAATGTGGGGCCTTCCATGTTACTGGCTTTTGCCAGCATTGGGTATAGTACAGGTATTGTAGCAGGCAACTTTGAATGGTATGCCTTTGTATTCCTCTTCCTGCTGTGCATGGTGTTTGCGCCGCGCTACCTGGCCGCCAGAGTATCTACCATGCCAGAGTTTATGGGTAACCGCTATGGCGATTCCACCCGCAATATGCTGGCCTGGTACGCACTGATCAAGATACTGATCTCCTGGCTGTCGCTGGGTTTGTTTGCCGGCGGCTTCCTGGTGCGGCAGATATTGAATATTCCCATGTGGCAATCGGTGATTGTGTTGGTATCGTTTGCCGGACTGTTTGCTTTTGCCGGTGGATTGAAAGCCATCGCCAGGGTGAATGTATTCCAGATGATCCTGCTGATTGTGGTATCGTTACTGCTCACTATTATCGGGGTACAAAAAGTAGGCGGTATTGAGGTGCTGTTTCACAAAGCGCCACCGGAGTACTGGAATCTTATTCATGCTGCCGATGATAAAAATTATCCCTGGCCTGCTATTTTATTGGGGTATCCGGTAGCGGCCGTGGCCTTCTTTTGTACGGATCAGGCCATGGTGCAATCTGTATTGGGCGCCCGCAACCTGGAGCAGGGACAGTTGGGCGTGAATTTTATCGGTTGGCTGAAGATCCTGTCGCTGCCTTTGTTTATTGTGCCCGGTATCCTGTGCTTTGAGTTGTTTCCCAACCTGGCCAATCCCAATGAAGCGTATATGACGATGGTGACCAATTTATTCCCGCCCGGTTTAAATGGTTTGGTGATCGTGGTGCTGATCGCTGTACTGGTAGGTACCATTGGTTCTTCCCTGAATTCCCTGAGTACAGTGTTTACGATGGATATTTACCGCAAGAAGATCAATCCCGCTGCCACCAACCAGCAACTGATACGCGTGGGGAGGATGACGGTAGCCGGTGGATGTTTATTTGCTATTGTGATGGCATTGGCCATTGACAATATTAAAGGACTCAACCTTTTTGATGTATTCCAGTCGGTACTGGGTTTTATTGCGCCGCCGTTGTCGGTGGTATTCCTGCTGTCTGTTTTCTGGAAACGTACTACGCGTAAGGCGGTCAACTTTACTTTGTCGGTGGGTTCTGCTTTTAGTTTGGGTGTGGGCGTATTGTACCTGTGGGTGCTTACGCCGGATAAATATCATTTCTGGCCGCATTACCTGTTGTTGTCCTTTTACATTTTTGCCGTGTTGTTCATCATTGCGGTATTGATCACCTTGCTGGACAGGCAACCGGTGACCAACGGGCATGCAGAGGGCGAATTACCTAAGCCTACCCGGCGGGTGTGGACGTTATGGATATTACTGATCATTGTTATGATCAGCCTGTATATTTTCTTTAATGGTCATCATTAACAATTATATCTATGAAATATAGATTGCTGACTATCCTGTTTATTGTTTCCTGTGCTTTGAGTACTTATGCCCAGCAAGCCACCTGGATCTGGTATCCCGGTGATTATGAAATATGGCTGGGCAATAAGATGCAGAACCGCCGTACGGAGAAAGGCGCTTTCTTTCCACCCTTCTGGCGTATGGATGCCCATTATGTATTGATGGACTTTCACAAGACATTTGACCTGGCTGCCCCAGAAGAAGTGGAAATAGTTGCAGAGGGAAGTTATAATGTGAAGCTGGATGCGAAGATGCTGCCCGGTACACCCACTAAGATCACGGTGCCGGCAGGAAAACATAAGATCAATATTAAAGTGCATAACCAGGAGAAGGTGCCGGCTATTTATGTGAAGGGCCGCACGATTGTATCGGACGCTTCCTGGCTGGTAACTTATGAAGACAAAGAATGGATTGATGAAACCGGCAAGGTGAGTGACCAAAGCGGTACTACCTGGCTGCAGGCCGGTAGCTGGCATTTCAATGACCCGCAGACAAAACCTTCCGCTTTCGTTCTGAGCACAACCTTGCAACAGCCGGTGCATACAGAAATAAAAGGCAACAGCCTGTTAATTGATTTTGGCAAAGAGACTTTTGGTTGCATACAATTGAACGGAGTAAGTGGCAAGGGACCTGTGACCATTTATTACGGAGAGTCGAAAGAAGAAGCACTGTCGCCGGAAGGATGTGAAACAATGGACAAGCTGGACATCAACAATGCTGCTAAGGGGCCGGTGGTGACCACACTCTCCAAAGCATTCCGGTATGTGAACATTCAGTATGATCCCGCTGTGAACATTGACTCGGTATCCATGTGGTATGAATTCCTGCCGGTGCAGGAGCGGGGTGGCTTCCGTTGTTCTGATGAACAGTTGAACAAGATCTACGAGGTGGCTAAGTACACGTTCCACCTCAATACCCGCGAGTTCTTTATTGATGGCATTAAGCGCGACCGGTGGGTATGGAGCGGAGATGCTTACCAAAGCTACCTCATGAATTATTATCTCTATTTTGATGAAGCAGCGGTGCGCAGGACCCTGTATGCCCTGCGGGGAAAAGATCCTATCAGCAGCCATATCAATACGATCATGGATTATACCTTTTACTGGTTCCTGGGCATCTATGATTATTATACCTATACGGGTGATAAAGCATTCCTGCAGCAATTGTATCCCCGCATGCAAAGTCTGATGGAATATTGCCTGGGCCGGCGCAATAAGGATGGATTGATGGAGGGGCTGTCCGGCGACTGGGTATTTATTGATTGGGCAGATGGCCTGAGTAAAAAGGGAGAAGTGAGCTTTGAGCAAATGCTGCTATGCCGCAGCCTGGAAACAATGGCCTTGTGCGCGCCTATGGCCAATGATACTGCAGGTGCAGCACGATATCAGAAGCTGGCTGCTGAGTTAAGACAGAAATTGTTTTCCCTTTACTGGAATGAATCGAAACAGGCGCTGGTGCACAGCCGGGTAAATGGTACGCCTACTGATAACGTGACCCGCTATGCCAATATGTTTGGTATCTTCTTTAATTACTTCAATGAACAGCAAAAGCAAGGCGTTAAGAAGAACGTATTACTAAACGACAATATCCAAAAGATCACTACCCCTTATATGCGTTTCTATGAACTGGAGGCGCTGTGTGCGATGGGAGAGCAGCAGTACGTGCTGAAGGAAATGAAGGATTACTGGGGCGGTATGCTCAACCTGGGCGCTACTTCTTTCTGGGAAGAATATAACCCCAATAAGAAAGGCGTGGAGCACTATGCCATGTATGGCAGGCCGTTTGGCAAGAGTCTGTGTCATGCCTGGGGCGCCAGTCCGCTCTACCTGCTGGGCCGGTATTACCTCGGTGTGCAGCCCACTTCGCCGGGTTATAAAACGTACACCATTACACCGGTATTGGGAGGATTGCAATGGATGGAGGGTAAGGTGCCGGTGCCGGGTGGGGAAGTAAAACTGTATTGCAGCACCACGCAAATAAAAGCGACCGGGGCTGCGGGGGTGGGGGCGCTGCGCTTCAGCAGCAAAACCAAACCGGTATGTAAAACGGCTGTGATCACCGCACTGGGTAATAACCAGTATGAAATGACCGTGCAGGCCGGAATGGATTACGTAGTTGCCTATAAAGCCCTGTAAGTATGATCAGACAAATAATAGCGGTCGCCCTGTTGGTAGCGGCTACCACCGCCGGGCAGGCGCAATCAAAAGCACTGGTGAATACCAGCGGGAGCAAATATGCGAAGCTGTATGCGCCGGGGCTGGATGAAGTGCGGTGGACGACCGGGTTCTGGGCAGAGCGCTTTGCCGTGTGCCGGGATTCCATGGTGCCGCACCTGTGGAATACCTATATGGATGCGCGCATCAGTCATGCCTTTAAGAATTTTGAAATAGCAGCGGGGTTAGATACCGGTTCCCATAAAGGACCCTCTTTTCATGATGGTGATTTCTATAAAACATTGGAAGCAGTGGCGGCGATGTATGCGGCGACCAAAGATCCGGGGTTGGATGCCATGATGGATAAAGCCATTGCAGTGATTGCGAAAGGACAGCGGGAAGATGGCTATATCTATACCAAATCGGTTATAGAACAAAAGCGTACCGGTGAGCGTAAACAGTTTGATGACCGCCTCAGTTTTGAAGCCTATAATGTTGGTCACCTGTTGACGGCCGCCTGTGTGCATTACCGGGCTACCGGTAAAACCAGTTTGCTGGACGTGGCAAAGAAAGCAGGTGATTTCCTGATCGGGTTTTATACCCGCGCTACGCCTGAGCAGGCGCGCAATGCTATTTGCCCTTCCCATTATATGGGCATTATAGAATTGTACCGGGCTACCCGTGAAGCGCGCTATTTATCATTGGCCCAAAAACTCATTGATATACGCGGACTCACAGAAGGAACAGATGATAATTCGGACCGTACGGCTTTCCGGAATATGCAAAAAGTGGTGGGGCATGCGGTACGGGCCAATTACCTGTTTGCCGGTGTGGCGGATGTGTATGCCGAGACCGGTGATAGCACTTTATTGCCGGCGCTTTACCGTATGTGGGACAATGTGGTGAACCATAAGATGTATGTAACCGGCGGCTGCGGTTCCCTGTACGATGGGGTGTCGGTGGATGGCACTTCTTATAACCCGGATACGGTGCAGAAGGTGCACCAGGCTTATGGGAAGGATTACCAGTTGCCCAACCTGAGCGCCCACAATGAGACCTGCGCCAATATCGGAAATGTATTGTGGAACTGGCGTATGCTGCAACTGACCGGCGAGGCGAAGTATGCCGACATCGTAGAGCTGGCATTGTACAACAGTGTGCTCTCCGGCGTAAGCATGGACGGCAATCGATTCTTTTATACCAACCCGCTGGCTTTGTCGCAGGATTATCCTTACCAGTTACGATGGATGGGAGGGCGGCAATCTTATATTGCTTTGTCAAATTGTTGTCCGCCCAATACAGTACGTACCATGGCGGAGGTGAGTAATTATGTATATAGTCTGGCCGATTCTTTTGTGCAGGTGAATTTGTATGGAGGTAGTGAATTGCATACAACATTGCGTAATGGTCATTCCATTACCATAAAACAAGAAACCGATTATCCGTGGAGCGGCAGGGTAAAGATCAGTATCAATGGCTTACCGCCTTATGGTATTGCGGTACGGGTACGTATTCCCGGTTGGTGCAAGCGATTCAGTATTAAGTCTGGTGGTACTAAGTATTATACCATGGACAATGGCTATGCGGTCATAAAGCATAAGTGGAATGGTACTAATGATGTAATTATATTGGATATGGACATGCCCGCTACATTACTGGAAACGCATCCGTTGGTAGAGGAAACGCGTAACCAGGTGGCGGTAAAGCGTGGCCCGGTAGTGTATTGCCTGGAGTCGGCCGACCTGCCTGCCGGCGCGCCCGTATTTGATATTGCCCTGCGGGCGAATATCAAACTGAAGCCGCAGCCCATGCAGGTAAATAAGGGTAACCTGATGGCGTTGACGGGAACGGCCCGGCTGTTACAAAATACCAATACTACCGGCAGCCTGTACCGGGCAATCAATACGAAAACCAAACCCGTGGCTATTAAACTGATTCCCTATTATGCCTGGGCTAACCGGGGTAAGACTGATATGACGGTGTGGATGCCGGTGATAAGGTAAGGGATTTTAACGGTGAATAGGTTTTTTGCAGGGATTTAGCTGTCTTTCTGATACGGCTTCATTTTGGGTATCCATCTTGGTACCTTCTCTTTGTAGTCTTTATATTCTTCTCCGAAACGCTTATATAAATCCGGCTCTTCTTTTACTATGAAATAAACAGTATTGATGGTAAAGAAGATAAATGCCCAAATCAATATGTTGAGGGAATGGAAGAATAATGCCTCCCCAATCAGTATAAAAAACACACCGGTTATCATTGGGTTGCGGCAATACCTGTAGGGGCCGGTTATTACCAGTTTCTGTGTAGGTGTCCACGGGGCTAAAGTCCCTTTACCCTTTTTTCTAAAGAGAAAGACTGTATAAAAGAATAATAGGACGCCGGGCGCCAGGAATAGTAACCCCATCACTTTTGTAAGCATATTGGCTGGAATAGTATCCTGTTGGGGATTATAAATGAACCAGGGTGCTATTACTGTGACCGTGAATGGTAGTATGAGGATATCACGAAGATGCTTTATCAGGGAAGGTTGATGCATGAGCGTTGTAGTACTCTCTATGTAAGTTAAATAAATTTTCATTCATCCCTGCCACATTGATCTCATTCCCGTCCCATTTTCCCCCTGTTTCGTCACATTTGCAACAAGCGTTGTTGATTATGGGCTAATCTTGTTGAAAATAATGACGCATGGTAACGCAGGTGAACGGATTACACGAAAAAACAATGGCCAGTCAGGGAAAGGTGCGGTGGAGAGAATATGAGTCCATCCTTGTAGCCATTCTGCTACTCACGTATGTGACCGGTTGTATATGGAAGATGTTGAAACCAGATGCCCAACAACTGGAAAGTGATTATGTAATACCCGCCCAACAGGTTGCTTTTAGCTATACTAAACAGGTATTACTGCCACAGGTGGGAACAGCACTGTTGCTATGTCTTGCTTATTACGGTATTAACTGGATTGTTATTCCTGTCCTGAAGAAAATATCCTTAAAGGGCGAAACCGTTGTCATTTTACGGCAAATTATTGGGGCCGTTGTTGTCTTTTGTGTATTAAGCTGGCTGCTGGCGCTGGGTATTAATGCAGCAACGTATTATGCGCATCCCTGGCTTTTTAACTATAGAGATTTCCAGCTTTTAGCCCTGTTGGGATACAATGATCATCCGCTGGAAAATTTGTGGACAGGTTTTGACCGGGCATTATGGTTGCTGGGCCTGCTTAGCCTGGTTGCAGGTATCCGGGAGGTGATCGTTCATTATGTAGAAAGACCTGGCCCTGGAAAGGCTTACCGGGTGTTAGTGTTGAAGCAAATTACGATAGCTGCTGTAGTGTATTGTTCCCTGCTGGCTGTTATATTGCTGTTCAATGTTTTTTCCGGAGCTGTTTTCAGGATCACTTATGCTGGTTTTATTCCTGCTACCTTCCTCGTATTCATGGTCAATACCTATTGGTTATTTCCACAAAAGGAAGGTAGGGCTTTATTCAGTTTTAAAACGCTTATACAACTGTTGCTGTCTACCTTTCTATGTACGTTTTTGTGCTTTTTATTTGATGGATTTGCCGCCATGCCATCCAAAACGTTCATTTTTTCCATGATCTGCTGGGGTATACAATTGTTTGTTACCACACCCATTTCCTGGCTTATTTACCAACAACGAAGAGACAGGATACTGCAATTAAGAGGGGTAGAGGAGGAGTTGAGCAAATCTAAAGCGAACCTGCAGTTCCTCCGTTCACAGATCAATCCCCATTTCCTTTTTAATGCCCTGAATACGTTGTATGGAACAGCCCTGCGGGAAAAAGCGTCGGATACCGCTACGGGTATACAGCAACTGGGGGATATGATGCGCTTTATGCTGCATGAGAATAACCTTGACTTCATACCCATGAGTAAGGAGATCGAATACCTGCAGCATTATATTGCCCTGCAAAAGCTGCGCATACAGGCTTCCCCGGACATTGTGATCGAACACAATATCGGGGAGCAATCCTGTCATCATCAGATCGCGCCCATGCTGCTAATTCCTTTCGTGGAGAATGCTTTTAAGCATGGGATCAGTCTGCGGGAGCAATCATGGATCCATATATCACTCATTTGTGAAGAAAAACACATCCGGTTTGCCCTGCGCAACAGTGTACATCCACGCCCGCAACATGATCCGGAAACAGGACAATCGGGAATCGGGTTGCAAAATGTGCTGGACAGACTCGCCTTGGTATATCCTGGCAGGCACACCATTAACATCAGTAATAATGAGCGGGAGTTTTTGATAGAGTTGTCCATTCAACCCTGAGTATACCGCAGCGTCCTCTGTCTGCACACAGCGCCTGGCACAGAGAGACACTGCGGAGAAATAAGTTGTCCATTCAATCCTGAGCAATCATTACAATTTAATCAAACCTCAAACATATTGTGTGAAGCGAACACTCGCCATGCTATGGGCGATTGGCATGACCCAATTTGCCCTGGCGCAAGACAGCACGGTAAAAAAGTTAGATGAACTGATGCAGGCTTACACTAACCTGGACAGGTTCAGCGGAACAGTACTGGTAGCCCGGCAGGGAAAGGTACTGCTGGAAAAAGGCTATGGTATTAAAAACTATAAAGACAGTACGCTCAATGACGCCCATACTGTTTTTGAGATTGCATCCATTACCAAGACATTTACATCGGCTATGATACTGAAACTGGTGGAATTGAAGAAGCTGTCCCTGACTGATAAGGTGAATAAATTCTATCCCGGCTATCCGCATGGCGATAGCATTACTGTTGAACATTTATTAACACATACATCGGGCATCTGGGATTATACCCGTGACAATGATTTCAGACTCGCACCGATCCACCGGTCTATACCCATTATGGAAACAATCAATTTTTTTAAGGATAAACCACTTGATTTTCCACCTGGTACCGGCTGGAGCTATAGTAACTCAGGCTATTACCTGCTGGGCTATATCATCCAACAAGTGACTGGTATGCCTTATGAAAAGGCAATAAGACAATATATTTTTAAGCCCCTGGGTATGAACCATAGCGGTTTTGATTTCACGCATTTGGCAAGCCTTGATAAAGCAGTAGGGCATTATGCCGATACCACGGAAAAGCCCACAAAGCCAGCCCCCGTTGCTGATTCCTCAGGGGCTTATGCGGCAGGGGCTATTTACTCTACGGTAGGAGACCTGTACAAATGGCACCGTGGACTGCAGTCGTATAAGATTATTGGCCGGCCACTGCTACAAAAGGCGTATACGCCCTTTCCGCTGAGTCCTCCCCCCTCACACAGCCCTGAACGGGAGAGACTGCAGCGGAGAAATAACTACGGGTATGGCTGGATCACCGATTCCCTGAACGGCAGGCTGATGGTATCGCACAGTGGTGGTATCTTTGGTTTCCGGACCGACTTCGCCCGGGTGCCGGAGGATGATGTATGTATTGTATTGCTGAGTAATATGGAGACCGATAGCCGGGATCAAATTACCAGGCGGCTATTGGCAATCGTTTACGGAAAGCCCTATTCGATACCTGTACACCTGAAAGGGGTGCCCGTACGGGAGGAAGTCCTGAGTAAGTATACGGGTACTTATAAGATTGAAAGGAATGGCGTGCTGGTGAATGTAGTGCTGGAGAACGGACGACTGATGGCCAGGCCACATAACGGGCCACCTTCGGAATTACTGGCTTTGGATGACACCCATTTCTTTCTTAGTAATGACCATGAGTTCAAAATAAGCTTTGAAGCGGATGAAAGGGGCAATATTGTGCGTATGATGATTAACCCGGACGGAGAACCCAAGCCCGCTACCAAGATCAAATAACTGATTGATGATATTGTATGCTTAAAGCAATCGTAATAGATGATGAACCCATAGCGCTGGAAGTGGTGAAGAACCTTTCGGAAAAGATACCTTTCATCAACCTCGCCGGCTGCTTTACCAGCGCTTTTGAGGCCATGGATTATTTGCGGAAAGAAAAGGTAGACCTGTTGTTTCTCGATATCAAGATGCCTGATATATCGGGTATTGATTTCCTGAAGTCGCTCCCCGATCCGCCGATGGTGATTTTTACTACCGCCTATAGCGAGCATGCGGTGCAGAGTTTTGAGCTGGATGCTATTGATTACCTGCTGAAGCCTTTTTCGCAAGCCCGGTTTTTGAAAGCCTGTAATAAAGCGATCCAGCAATTTGAGTTGAAGAAGAATATGGGGTCTGGCGGACCTGCTACACACCCTCTTTTTATTAAGAGCGGCTATGAACAGATACGAGTGGAGCCAGGTGATATTTTATATGTGGAAAGCAGCGGTAATTATGTACAGTTTGTGCTGGAAGACCGGAAGATCCTGTCGCGCCTTACCATGGCCGAAGCGGAAGCCTTACTGCCGGCTGCTGCGTTTGTGCGCATACACCGGTCGTATATTATTGCCAAACAGCATGTCAGCAAATTGGACAAGAACAATATATGGATCGGGAAAACGGAGCTGCCGGTGGGGCCGGGTTATGCCCATGAGCTGGAAAAACTGGTAAAGGCATAGCTGTAAAAAAGCACTTCCTGTACCAGTCAGGGTGATAAAATGAAGCCTTGCCGGGGAGAAATAGTCAAATATTCCATCATCTTGCCCGGATATGCCATTTACCAGGCCGGGTTACCCCTGTAATTTTAACCTATCAAATGATATTATCTGCTCCCGGGCAGTCAAGCGTTTCATATAGCAAAAAGCAAGCAAGTTGGGGTAACGGTTCTCCGTTGGCCCCGTTTTTTTTACAGGAAACCGGTAGTTACCCTAACTTCACACGCGATAAGGCTTTCATATGATGATGCACAAGAGTACAATTTTGGTAGCGGGCTTGCTGTCCTTTTCGTTAACTGGTTGGTGGTTGCCCGACAATAGTACCTCCGTTCCCCCTGTTTCTTCCTCCCTGTATGCAGGTTCTCCTATACGGGAGGCTTCCACCATGTCTTTACAGGAAAATCTTCCTAAATATGCTTTACCGCCAGTGGCTGGCGATACGATTGACCGGCCTACTGAGGAGCTGTTCCGCCATCCCCCTGCCGGCGCCAAACCCTGGGTATTCTGGTACTGGATGCAGGCCGGTATTTCCAAAGCCGGCATTACGGCCGACCTGGAGGCAATGCAACAGGCCGGCATTGGCGGCGCTTACCTGATGAGTATTAAGGATACTACCTCACCGCCGTTGATCAACCCGCCGGTACGCCAGTTGACCCCGGAATGGTGGGGCATGGTGCGTTTTGCCATGGAGGAAGCCAAAAGGCTGAACCTGCAACTGGCCATGCATGTAAGCGATGGCTTTGCCCTGGCCGGCGGTCCCTGGATCACGCCCGAACTGTCCATGCAAAAGTTGGTATGGAGCAAGGAATACGTGAAGGGTGGGGAAATGATCGATATTACCCTGCCGGAGCCGGAGATCAGGGAAAATTATTATAAGGACATCGCTGTAATAGCCTACCCGGCCAGGAGTACCCAGGCTTTCAGTGATACGGTGCTGATACCCAAGGTAACCACCAGTGTGCCCGGTGCAAAAGCACAATTCCTCGCCTTCGACAATGACGGCAAGGAAAGTTTTAAAAGTGATTCCGTATGCTGGATCCAATACAAATACCCCCAGCCTTTTACTTGCCGTTCTATCCGGATCCATACCGGCAGCAATAATTACCAGGCCCACCGCCTGCTGGTGCAGGTGAGCAATGATGGGTATGACTTTACCACGGTCACCCGGCTGGAGCCGCCGCGCCATGGCTGGCAGGATACGGATGAGGATGTAACGCATGCCATACCGGCTGTTACGGCGCTTTTTTACCGTTTTGTGTATGATAAGGCAGGATCAGAGCCCGGTGCTGAAGACCTCGATGCGGCGAAGTGGAAACCTTCCCTGAAGGTGGCCGGCATTTACCTTTCTGATGAACCGGTATTGAACCAGTATGAAAGCAAGAATGGTTCCATGTGGCGGGTGAGCCGGAAAACGACGCCGGAGCAGGTGCCCGACTCGGTGTGTGTACCGATGGAACAAATGAAGATACTCACCGAACTGACAATGAATGGCCGGTTGAAATGGCAGGCGCCTCCCGGCAACTGGGTGATCGTACGGATAGGGCATACCAGTACCGGCCATACCAATGCTACAGGTGGCGCCGGCAAAGGCCTTGAATGCGATAAGTTCAACCCGGTGGCTATAAAGTTGCAATTTGATAAATGGTTCGGTGAAGCAGTGAAAGTGGCCGGGCCTGAACTGGCGAAGGAAGTGATCAAGATATTTCATGTAGATAGCTGGGAATGCGGCAGCCAGAACTGGAGCCCGGTGTTCCCGGAGGAGTTTAAGAAACGCCGGGGGTATGACCTGATGCCTTACCTGCTGGCCATGACGGGCACGCCTGTGCAGAGTGCTGCTACTTCAGAAGGATTTTTGTATGATATGCGGCAAACCATTGCTTCGCTGATAGCGGATAATTTTTATGGTACGCTGGCCAGGCTGGCGCATGAGAAAGGCACGCAGTTCAGCGCAGAAAGTGTAGCGCCCACAATGATGAGCGATGGCATGCTGCATTACCGTTATGCCGATATACCGATGGGCGAGTTCTGGCTCAACAGTCCGACCCACGATAAGCCCAATGATATGCTGGATGCTGTTTCCGGGGCGCATGTGTATGGCAAGCGTATTGTACAGGCTGAAAGTTTTACTACGTTACGCATGACCTGGGGCGAACATCCGGGCATGCTGAAAGCCCTGGGCGACCGGAATTTTGCGCTGGGCGCCAATAAGCTGGTATTACATGTATTCACGCACAATCCCTGGCTGGACCGTAAGCCCGGCATGACGCTGGATGGTGTGGGCCTGTATTTTCAGCGAGATCAAACCTGGTGGAAGCCCGGTAAGGCCTGGATCGAATATTTACAACGCTGCCAGGCCCTGCTGCAACTGGGACAACCCGTAACCGATGTAGCCGTATTTACCGGAGAGGAGCTGCCCCGCCGTGCTGTACTGCCACACAGGCTGGTCACTACACTGTCGGGTATCATTGGCAAAGAAAGAGTGGCAAGAGAGCAGCAACGACTGGAGAATGCCGGTACGCCGCTGCGTCAATTGCCGGCCGGTGTAACCCATTCGGCCAATATGGCTGATCCGGAAGACTGGATTGATCCGTTGCGCGGTTATGCGTATGATGCTATTAACCCGGATGCCTTGTTGCGGCTGGCTACTGTAAAAAATAAACGCATTGTATTGCCCGGTGGGGCCAGCTATGGTGTGCTGGTAATACCAGGGGCCGACAGGCTGAACCCTGGGAAACAGTATATGACGACAGCCATGAAACAAAAGATTGTGCAACTGGTACAGGCAGGCGCTACGGTATTGATGACCGAAAAGCCTGTGCAGTCGCCCTCGCTGGAAGATGTTCTGGAAAAGAAAGTGTTGACGAGTAGGGTAAGTGGTGGTCAAAAAAGAGTGGAAGCAAAAGGCAACCTGATCACGGGAATTTATACAGATGAATCTTTTGCAGCGCTGGGCATTGAAAGGGATGTTGAAGTGACCGATGCACGCGGTAATCATATACCGGGCATCGCGTGGACGCACAGGAAAGGAAAAGATTTTGATATTTATTTTATTTCGAACCAACTGGATAGCAGGCGCATGGTAAATGTATCGGTAAGGCTTACGGGTAAAGAACCGGAATGGTGGGACCCAGTGGATGGATCTATTGAAAAGAATGAGGAGTGGGAGAATAAAGGCAGCCGTACAATGACCGCGGTATCGCTGGAACCATATCAATCCAAATTCCTGGTATTCCGTAAAAGTGCCGGTAACCATATTTTTAAAAGAACCTCCTATAAAGATACAGAAGCATATTCCCTCACAGGTCCCTGGCAGGTAAGCTTTGATAAGACAAAAGTAGGGCCTGCTACCCCGGTAGTATTTGAATCATTGACCAGTTGGACAGAGCAGGCGGATACAAGTATCCGTTATTATTCCGGCACAGCTATTTATACCAAATCTTTCCAATGGGAAAATGCCGATCCTGCGGGTAATACAACTTTGTTCCTGGACAGTGTATATAACATTGCAAGGGTTAAAGTGAATGGGGTGGATTGCGGTACGGTATGGACACGCCCCTACCAGGTAAATATTGCCAGGGCTTTGCGCAATGGTAACAATGAATTGCAGATTGAGGTTACCAATACCTGGGCCAACCGGCTGATCGGTGATGAAAGGTTGCCGGCTGATAAACGTATTACCTGGACTACAGCGCCGTTCCGTTTGCAAGGCAAGCCTTTATTGCCGGCGGGACTGATAGGCAGCGTAATCATAGCGAGATAATTTGAAAACCTGATAATTCCGCAGAGCGGGACAAGCTTATGAAAATTGCCTTTGTCGCTATCTTGCTGTATTGTTTATTGAACTGTTGTTTTACACAGGCACAGCAGACTGGTATTAATTCCTATAACATTGTATGGACTACGCAGAGTAGAAATGCATCGGAATCCATGCCTTGCGGAGGTGGTGATATTGGTTTGAATGTGTGGGTAGAGAACGGAGAGCTGCTGATCTACGCGGCGCGCAGCGGTAGTTTTGATGAGCATAACGGACTGATGAAGGCAGGCAGGCTGCGGGTAAAGTTATTCCCCAATATTCTGGCGGGTACCGGTTTCAGGCAGGAGCTGCACTTGCAGGAAGGTTATGTTACGGTATCCGGCCAATCGGGTAAGCAATCCGGTACCATACGTATCTGGACAGAAGTGTTCAGCCCGGTGGTGCATGTGGAGGTAAGCAGCAGTAAAAAGATGGCTGTTGAAGCGGTGTATGAGAGCTGGCGTTATACCGACAGGCCACTAACAAGTCGCGCCAACTTTGGTAATTCCTGGAAGTGGGCCGCGCCCAAAGGTAATTTCACGCGCCGGGACAGTATTGCTTTCCGTAGTGATGAAGTATTGTTTTATCACCAGAATCAATCGCCTACCATTTTTGACCATACGGTTGCGCAGCAGGGAATGGACAGCGTAAAGCATGAATTGTACAATCCTTTGCAATACCTGGTATCCGGCGGCAGTTTCTCCGGTAGCGGTTTTATAGCAGCGGGCAATACACAGGGCATGTATGCCAATACTGATTATAAAGGCTGGAAGCTGAGAAGTAAAAAGGCGGCATCCAGGCATACGCTCACCCTGCAATTGCATACAGCGCAGGAACCTTCCCTGCAACGATGGCTGCAATCGCTGGATTCATTGAAAGCGGCCACTAAAACCAATGCTGCCAGTACTTTCCCGGCTACACAGGATTGGTGGAAACAGTTCTGGCAAAGAAGCTTTGTACTGATTAATAAAGCAAAAAAGAATAATGCTGCCTGGGAGATGGGGCGCAATTACCAGCTTTTCCGGTATATGCTGGCCTGCAATGCAAGAGGAATATGGCCTACCAAGTTCAACGGTGGCTTGCTGACGGTTGATCCTATTTATACCGATACTGCGCATAAGGCTACACCCGACTACCGCAACTGGGGTGGAGGTGTGCACACGATGCAGAACCAGCGGCTGGTGTATTTCCCCATGATCAAGAATGGCGATTGGGATATGTTGCAGGCGCAACTGGATTTTTATAGGCGTATTCTGCACAATGCAGAGCTGCGCAGTAAAGTATATTGGGGCCATGGCGGCGCCTGCTTTACCGAGCAGATGGAGAATTATGGATTGCCCAATTATGCAGAATATGGACAAAAGCGCCCGCCTGGCTTTGACAAAGGGGTAGAGTATAATGCCTGGCTGGAATATGAATGGGATACCGTGCTGGAGTTTTGCCTGATGATGCTGGAAGAGCAACGCTACACAGGAAAAGACATTAGCCGGTATGTACCTTTTATAGAAAGCTGCCTGCGATTTTTTGATGAGCATTATCAATACCTCGCCCGGCAAAGAGGCGCCAGGGCGCTCGATGAAGCGGGTAAACTGGTATTATATCCCGGTTCCGGTGCAGAGACTTTTAAGATGGCTTATAATGCCAGTTCTACCATTGCTGCACTCACGGTAATCACCGATAGATTACTGCAACTGCCCGCTCAATATGGTACTGCAGAACGACGCGCCTGGTGGCTGGCTCTGTCCAAACGTATTCCCCCCATCAGCTATACGCAATTTAATGGCCATACTACGATTGCCCCTGCACGATTATGGGAGCGGGTGAATAATGTAGAATCACCACAACTATACCCGGTATATCCGTGGGGTATTTTTGGTGTAGGTAAACCCGGACTGGATACGGCGCTCAATACCTGGCGCTATGATACGTTTGCTTTGAAGTTCAGGAGTCATATCGGCTGGAAACAGGACAATATTTTTGCGGCCCGCCTGGGTTTGCGGGAGGAGGCCTGGACACTGAACAGCCTCAAGCTGCAAAGCTCCGGCAGGCGTTTCCCGGCCTTCTGGGGGCCGGGCTTTGACTGGGTACCTGATCATAACTGGGGTGGCAGCGGCATGATTGGCATACAGGAAATGCTGCTGCAGGTTGATGACCGTAAGATCCTGCTTTTCCCCGCCTGGCCAAAAGATAAAGATGTACATTTCAGGTTACTGGCGCCTTATAACACGGTCGTGGAAGCCGAACTGAAAGATGGGAAATTGTTAAACTTAACCGTGCTGCCGGAAAGCCGCAGGGCGGATGTAGTGAATATGTTAAATTAGCAGTATCATCAACGACGATAACTTGTCTGACTATGAATGTGGCAAATAAAATAGGCTCTCATAAAAATATCTGGCACGGGCTGGGCAGGCAGCGGATTGAGATACCGAAAACGGTGATCAAGTCGAAGGTGCAAAACAATCCTATTTTATCTAAGTTGTATGTGTGCAGCCTGGGCTATTATCCCAAGGCGGAGAAGCATTATACGTATCGCAAAAAAGGGTTGCCGGAGAATTTCCTGTTTTATTGTGTGGATGGCAAGGGCTGGTACCAGTTGGAAGACAAGAAGTATGAAGTAAGCGCCAATGAGTTCTTTATCCTTCCCCAGCATACAGAGCATGCCTATGGCAGCAGTGACGATGATCCCTGGACGATTTACTGGATCCATTTTGGTGGAGACAGCCTACCGGAGTTTAATAATATGCAGGTGGTGCAAAAGCATTTTAAGCCCAGCTATGTGAAGATCAGTGAGGAGGTGACGGGCTTGTTTACCAAGATCTATAAATCGCTGGAGCTGGGTTATAGCCTGGACAACCTGGTATTTACCAATATGTGCCTCTCGCATTTTATTTCCCTGTTCATTTATAATCCCCGGCACTATCCCCAGCATACGCAGGATAAGCTGGACAGCATTGACAGCGCTATCCTGTATATGCACCAGCATATCAGTGAAAATATTACGCTCACCGAGCTTTGCAAACATTATAATTATTCTGCTTCCCGTTTTTCCAGCCTCTTCAAGCAGAAGACGGGGTATGCGCCCATTGATTATTTTATCCAGTTGAAGATGCAGAAGGCTACCCAGCAACTGGATTTTACGGATAAGAGTGTAAAGTCTATCGCCATGAGCATGGGCTTTGATGATCCTTATTATTTCTCCAAACGGTTCCGCAAGATTATTGGTATGAGCCCCAAGAAGTATCGTATGACCAGGAAAGACTAGATTTGTATTGATTGCAACAATCGGTCGGATGGTACATACCAATAGGAGCTGAGCGGCATTAAGATAAAATAACCGCCTATCGCAAGCAGGCCGGAACGATGATAACACAGATCATCGTTCCGGCTGTTGTATTTAAGCACTATAGCCTCCATCCATGGTGAGGGAAGCGCCGGTCATGAAGGCGCTTTCTTCACTGGCGAGGTAGGCTACGAGCCCTGCAATCTGTGCCGGGGTACCATATTGCGGAATGGCCATGCGGCTGCGGGCAGCATCGGCGAAGTTGGAGGTGGCCGGGTTCATATCGGTATCTACAGGTCCCGGCTGTACGAGGTTGGCGGTAATGCCTTTGGGGCCAAGATCACGGGCCATGCCTTTGTTGAGACCAATAAGGGCTGATTTGCTCATGGCATACAAGGCGCCATGTGAATCGATTACCCTGTCGGCCATATTGCTGCCAATAGTGATGATGCGGCTGCCCGGTTGCATATGCCGTGCTGCAGCCTGTGATGCCAGGAATACGGCGCGTACGTTGACAGCCATGATATCATCATACTCCTGCAGGGTATACTCCTGCAGTATGTTCATTACATAGATACCGGCATTGTTCACGAGTATATCAATATGGCCAAAGGCTTTTACGGTTTGTTCTACTGCCTGCGTTACTGCTTCGGGCGAATGGTTGTCGGCAGCGATCTTTAATGCTTTACCACCTGCTGCTGTTATTTCCGATACAATGGTCGCTGCTGCTTCGGCGGCCTGCGCATAAGTGAAGGCAACGGTGGCGCCTTCGGCTGCCAAACGTTTAACAATACCTGCTCCAATGCCCCGGCTGCCACCGGTAACCAATGCCACTTTGTTTTCAAGACGTTTCATACTGTATGTATTTTATTGTTTTGCAAAACTACCAGCCTGACCGTACATTTGCCAGTACCGATAAAATTGTTAAGTACTAACAAAAAAGTAAGTAATGAGGAAAGAGTCGTCTACAAACAGCTTAAACAGGAATGCCCTCAGGGAACATTGTGGCATGGTCTTTACGCTTTCAATGATCGGCGGCCGGTGGAAACCCAGCATCCTGTGCCGGTTGGTGCGCGGTAAGCTGCGTTACAGTGAGTTGCGTAAACAACTGCCCGATGTATCGGAGCGGATGCTGGTATTGCAGTTGAGGGAGTTGGAGAATGATGGACTGGTTAGGCGTTTGGTATATGCAGAAGTGCCGCCGCGTGTGGAGTATGAATTAACAGAAGCCGGTATCTCCCTGAAACCGGTGTTGAAAAGTATGTCTGACTGGGGATTGGGTTATCAGAAGAAACGGGGAGTGGCAAAGGCGGTGGTGAGCCGGTAGGGAAGTGAATTCTATTGTTAGTTTATAAAAATACTACTGATGACAAGGGCTATGCTCCGGGAGGATTTTGCTTTTATATATGCCTTGTATATGCATCCGGCCACGAATCCTTACCTGTTGTATGAGGTGATGGATGAGGCTTCATTTGAGCCCATCTTTGCGGATCTGCTGCAGAAGCAGATCATTTATGTATATGAAAGCGGCGGGGTCCCAGTGGGTATGTTTAAGCTATTGCCCCTCACGTACCGCACCTCCCATATTGTATACCTGGGCGGACTGGCTATTGATCCGGATAAAGCCGGTGCTGGTCGTGGAACGGCCATGCTACAGGAGATTATTGAGCTGTGCCGCCAACAAGGATTCTTACGGATAGAACTAAGTACGGCTACGGTCAATGAACAGGCCATACGGTTGTATGAAAAAGCCGGTTTTCAGCGGGAGGGTGTGTTGCGGAATTATACCTGGCTTAAAAGTGACAACCGCTTTCTGGATGAAGTCATGATGTCGTACCTGTTTTAATACAATGATTATGCTGATTGAAATCCTTGGCTGGGCAGGTTCTTTGTTGGTGCTGATAGCCTACGCCCTGAATATGAATAAAAAGCTGCGTGCTGATTCCCTGACCTATTACCTGCTGAATATATTGGGTAGCGCCCTGCTGATCATCAATACTGCCTATCACCATGCTTATCCTTCCATGGCGGTGAATATCATCTGGGTATTTATTCCCGTGGTAACGATCATCCGTCACAAGAGGTGGCAGAAGAATGCTGCAAAAGAGGCCTGAGCACAGACAGGCCCAACAATTCCCTGACGCCTCCGTGATGTTGATGCAGCCGTTTCGCTGTTTCATGCATGTTGGCTTCTACGGCCAGGCTTTAATAGTTATTTTAGATGAATACAGGAATTACCTGTTTTCCTAATTCATGGCTATTTGAATCCAACGTTCTATGATGAAACCATTTCTCTTGCCGGTAGCAGGCCTGCTGTGTGCTATTTCCGTTGCAGCCCAGCCTTCTCTTACCCTAAACGGTACTACCTCTTTGACTATTCTTGCCGGGACACCGGTTTCGATGAATGGGCTGGTATTAACGCCTGCTGCCGGTTTTTCTATTGATGCTCCCAATGCGCTGAATAAAAACACTACGCTTACCAACGGCGCCATGGATGGTATTTATATTTCCAGCGTATATAAATGGGATAATACACTGAGTGCCTTTAATGGCACTGTTGGTTTTTATTATGCCGATGCGGAATTGAATGGACTATCCGAAACCACGCTGATATTACAGCTACATACTGGCGTCAAATGGCGCGCTTTTACTAGCAACCTGTCGAGGAATACCGGCAGTAACCTGGTGAATACGTTGGTGAATAATTATGCACTGAATGAACTCACTTTAACCGATGAGCTTACTGTACTGCCTCTGGAATGGGGTGCTGTCAGGGCTTTCCGCAAGGATGGCAAGGCTATTGTGCAATGGAGTGCTTATGACGCAGAGCCAGGCGATCATTTTATAGTGGAAAGAAGCAGCACTGGTGCCGATTGGCAGCCGGTTGGTGAGCCTGTACCTGCCATTACAACACCGGGTCATCATACTTATAGCATAGAGGACGATCAGGCGCCGGATGCACAAAGTTTTTACCGCATTAAGCTGGTATATGGTAATGGTAATACCGGCGGTATGCGCATGACCATGGTGCCTGCCATCAAGGATGGGCAGGTAACGGTTTATCCCAACCCGGTAAAAGACAAGCTGACCCTGCAATCTTCTGTGGCAGGTATAAGTAGGATACAGGTGTACGATGCTGCCGGAAAGCTGGTACATAGCGTTGCGCCGGGTAATGTGTCCTTTTATTCTTTTGACACACAGGTATTATTACCTGGTTATTACCGCCTACGGCTGACGCTGGCCAATGGCAGGGTGCTGTGGTACCCGGTCATGAAGCAATAATTATTACTAACCCCTGAATATTCAAATCCATTGTATGAAAAGAGCCATTGTTTATGCCTGTATAGGCATGTTGCCCACTTCACTGCTGGCACAGGTAGGTATTGGTACGGCCACGCCCCATGCCAGCGCACAGCTTGATATTACTGCTATCAATAAAGGATTACTGCCGCCACGTGTTACATTGGCCAACCGGCCGGCTTCACCGGCTACCGGGTTGCTGATCTACCAGACAGATAATACACCTGGTTATTATTTCTACAATGGCAGCGCCTGGCAAGCGCTGGCCGGGAGCGGCGGCGGCTGGGCGCTGACCGGGAATAGCAGTGTGTCTACTTCTTTCCTGGGTACTACCGATGCTTCACCTTTGCGGATAAGGGTAAATAATCAACCGTCTGGCATACTTAGTTATGATCCATATTATGGAACCATACTGGGTTACCAGGCAGGTAAAAGTAACACGGGAAGCCATTGTACAGCTTTTGGTTATAATGCATTGTCTGTAAATACGGCTAACTATAACGTAGCTATAGGGCATGCCGTTTTACAGGTAAATACCAGCGGATTTTTTAACATGGGCATTGGCTCTTTCGCTTTAACGTCTAACACAACAGGCCTGGAGAATGCGGCGGGTGGGCATAATGCCTTGCGCTATAATACGAGTGGTAGCAATAATACCGCATTTGGCGGCAATGCGTTAGCTATGAATAATGTTGGCCATAGTAATGTGGCGGTGGGAAAATCAGCACTGTTTCTCAATGACAACGCCAATTACAATACGGCAGTCGGAGCCGGCGCCATGTCTTCTACTGTTGGTGGCGGTGAGAATACTGCTGTAGGTGCGGAAGCATTGCAGGAAAATGTAAGCGGTAGCTATAATACGGCGGTAGGCCGGAAGGCTTTATATGAAGCTACCGGCAGCATGAATACGGCGCTGGGGTACAACGCGAGGCTGTCAGATCCCACTTACACAAATGCCACTGCTATAGGATACGATGCGGTGGTTACGGGCAGCAATATGGTGCGTATCGGAGATGCCAATGTGACCCAGATTGGTGGTGCTGTTGGCTGGAGTGTATTGAGTGATGTACGCTTTAAAACCGATATTCAGCCGCAGGTACATGGACTTGATTTTATTATGCGGCTGGAGCCGATCACTTATCATATTGATGTGCGTAAGCTGAACAGCTTCCTGGGCATCAACAAACAGGAGGCTTCACTGGCTGGCTCAGCAGATAGCGAAGTACGTCGTAAAGAAGCCATCCTGTATTCCGGCTTCAGTGCCCAGCAGGTGGAAGCAGCGGCTGCGGCTGTGCAATATGACTTCAGCGGCGTGCATAAACCAGCAAGCAAAAAGGATCATTACAGCCTGGAGTATGCCGAATTTGTAGTGCCGCTGGTAAAAGCCGTGCAGGAGCAGCAGGCGTTGATTGAGCAGTTGAAAAAAGAGGTGCAGGAACTACGACAATGGAAGGAAGCATTAATGAAACAGCGCTAAGGCATATTGGATGTTCCCTACAACATTCAACTTAGCAGGCCGGTTAATACCGGTCTTTTTTATTGGCTAATCACGTATTGATAGATCATTTCCGATACCCGCGCCATGTTTTCTATAGCGGCCTTTTCATCCTTAATGCCTTTTGATAATATAACCAGTACATATTTCCGTCCGTCGGGCAGGAATACAATACCGGAATCATGCTGTACGCCGGTAATATTGCCGGTTTTGTGGGCTACTTTAACGTCTTTAGGTAGTTTGGCGGGAATGATCTCATTGAATTTTTGGTCCAGCAGTATGTTGATCATGGCCTGGTCAGCGGCGGAATCAACGGCCTGCCCGGTGGCTATCTTGTCGAAGATCACCATCAGGTCATGGGCTGTGCTGGTATTGTTCAGCTTCTTTTGATACGCCTTGCTGTCTTCCACACCCCTTAATACCTGTATATCCCTGGCGCCCAGGTCGCGCATGGTTTGGGTTACTTTTTTGGCGTCTACATATTCTATCACGATGTTGGTGGCCAGGTTGCTGCTCATGATGATCATGTCATAGACCAGCTCGTACAAGGTTCTTTTGGTGCCGATGCGGGTGTACAGGTCCTTCTCACTGTCGTCTTCCGGGTTAAGGCTGTAGGTGCTGCTGTCTACGATGCTGTGGAATTCATTTTTGACCAATATAGAGTCGGACAGGGACAACTTACCGGCTGCAGCCTGCTTGTACACTTCTATGAGTATAGGCGTCTTCATGGTACTGGCGGCATGGAACGATGTGTCACCATTGACCTCCAGCGCAGTGCCCGGACCCAGGTCCTTGAAAGCTACTGCATACTGCCCTTCACTTTGGGCCAGGGTACTGGTAATCGCTTGCTTTAATTGTGCGGGTGTCATGGTTGATTGACAGGAGGCCAGGATAAAAGTGATCAATATAAGTAAAGCCGGGGATAATCGGTAAAGCATACGATTGCGGTTAATGAACTAAAATAGGGAAAATGGGCTATGCTGGTATATAAAAACTTTGTCAGACTGTAATCTTTATTATTTTTATCAATATTTAACTGCACATGAAACGTTACTCTCAACAAACCCGATTGCTTGTGGCCGTGGATTGCATCATTTTTGGCTTTGACGGACAAGAACTGAAACTGTTATTAATACAGCGTGGCTTTGAACCGGAAAGGGGAAAATGGAGCCTGATGGGGGGCTTTGTAAAGCCAACGGAAAGTTTTGAAGAAGCGGCAGCCCGTGTATTGAAAGAGCTGACAGGGCTTAGCGGCGTTTATATGGAACAGTTGCACGCCTTCGGCGATCCCAACCGCGACCCGATGGAGCGTACTGCCTCTATTACTTACTTCAGCCTGATTGATATCCGGAAGTACCAGCAGCAGATCAATGATGAATACCATGCCGAATGGTTCCCCATCCGTAAGCATCCCCGTTTGATCTTTGACCATGAGGATATGATTGAACTGGCCAAGGACCGGCTTCAGTATAAGGCGGCGCTGCACCCCATCCTTTTTGAGCTGTTGCCCGATAAGTTTACCCTTCCCCAGTTGCAAACCCTGTATGAAGGCATTTATGATGCGGAGATAGACAAGCGGAACTTCAGCCGTAAGGTATTGTCTACCGGCTTACTGGTGAAGCAGAAAGAGAAGGAGAAGGAAAGTTCCAAGCGTGGCGCGTTTTATTATAAGCTGGACAAACGTAAGTATAACTCCAAGTTCCATAACTTCCTGAATATTATTCCGAACGCGCATAATCTGATATAGGTCGGATGGCAGGAATTATGCATTTGTGATTTTCCAACCAAACATTTACAGAGAGCGTGTATAAAAAGTAAACGCTCCTTAGGGGAGCGTCGGCCCATAGATACTATCTATGGGGGTGTACAATGCAAATGTATATGTAAATTGGAAAAGAACAAATAATGAACCTGAAAATTAACAGGGTGATAGCTTACGTAGATGGCTTTAACCTCTATTTTGGTATGGTAGACGGCGGTTATGCTTATTGCAAGTGGCTGGATATTAATATGTTGATTAAGAGTAGCCTTTCTGCTAACCAACAACTTGCCGGAATTAAGTACTTTACGAGCCGGGTAACAAACGATCCAGGTAAACAACGACGTCAAACTCTTTATCTGGAAGCTATAGAATCGACAGGTGTGAAAATTATTTACGGTCTTTACAAGGCCAAAGACATTGAATGTAACAACTGTGGGCATGTATGGCAGATTTCAAATGAAAAGATGACTGATGTAAATATTGCGACACATTTGCTAATTGATGCTTTCCAAGACAAATACGATACTGCTATTCTTATTTCTGGTGATAGTGATTTAGTTCCTCCCATAAAATCTGTTCATAATAACTTCCCATCCAAGGCGGTTTCGGTTTTTTTCCCTCCTTCACGTCATAATAATTCTGTTGCTGTCGTAGCTAAGGGTTCAATGATCTTAGGTAGGAAGAAACTTACTTCCCATCAGTTGCCTCATGAAATTGAAAAGACTGATGGGTATAAAATAATAAAGCCGGTTGAGTGGTGAATACAGTCGCTTCGTTAATGCGTCACTTCCGGCCAGCCATTGTTCCAGGTAAGTGGTTCGATGCGCAGTTTTGAGCGGCCACGGTCTTTGGCGTCATAACCATGAAATATGAGGTAGTCGACCCCATCAAAGGTGCATACGGCATTATGGCCCACGCCATGCCAGTCCTTATCGCCCTGCAACAAAATGGTTCCACCGCTTTTCAGGAGGGGGATCCCTGCCTGGTCGGTATAAGGACCCGTAAGCTGTTCCGCACGGCCTACGATCATTTTATAGGTGCTTTGTTCCCCTTTACAACAGTAATCAACGGAGGCAAAGAGATAGTAGTAATTCCCTTTTTTTATAATGAAAGGCGCTTCAATAGCCCCATCGCCCGCAGATGAATCAGGCGCATAATAGTTTAGTTTGCGGCTGGCAATGGAATGCCATTGCTGGGGCGTATCAATGGCCGTAAGGGTAGCATTCAGCTTCACCAGCTTCAGTCCGTTCCAGAAGGAGCCGAAAGCCATCCAGGGCTGGCCCTGCTCATCCCATATAATATTGGGATCAATGGCATTCCACATATCCCTGCCGGGAACAGATTCAATCACTTTACCGTGGTCAATCCATTTGAAAGCGGGGTCTGCAGGATGGAGGGTGGTATTAGTGGCCATGCCAATGCAGGAGGTGTTTTTGCCAAAGGCAGATACAGAATAGAAGAGGTAATACAGGCCATTATGGTAGGAAATGTCCGGCGCCCAGATATGGTTCCTGAAACCCTTCACCGCCTTCACGCCCCAGGGTAGGGTATCGAATACGGGCTTTTCCCGTTGCCATGTTTTCCTGTCCTTCGATGACCATACAGAGATGCCCCGCCCTGTACAGAAGAGGTAGTAAACGCTGTCCTGTTTGATCATGACGGGATCATGAACAGGGATGTTGGTTTGGGCGGATGTGTGTGTAGTTATAAACAGCAATACCAGGAAGAACAAAGCAGGCGGGCGCATAGGAAGGGTTGTGAGTGGTGAGTAGTCAGTTGTGAGTGATGACCGGAGTGCGCTTGCAACTCACCATTCACCACTCACAACTCACTTTTTACAACATCTTTACCTTAATCACCTGGAAGGAATATGGCGCCAACGTTACCGGCACTTTCTTTCCTTTCAGTTTAATGGTTTCCTGTTGCGGGCTGATACCGGCAGGCTGTGCAAATGTGTTGGCCTGCTGCAGGTCGCCGTTTTTCAATACCTCCGCAGTGGCGTTGGCGGCCAGTTTCTTCACCCCTTCAATAGCTACTTCACTGGTTTGCGGTGTAGCGCCGGTGTTTACTATTTTAATGATCACTTCTTTGGCCACGCTATCAATGCAGGCATTGGCATACAGGCCATTTTGCCCCGCGGCGATCTCATTATTCAGGGTCATAGGCACTACATGGGTTCCCTTGTTAAGAGAATACAGCTTTTGTACATAGTAGTTGGGTGTGCCGTAAGCCTGCAGGCTATTGAACCAGATCAGGTCGGGTGTCCACTGCCATCCTTCTGCATGGGCAAAGAGGGGTGCATAGGACGCCATGTGCACTACATCGGCATTGCGCTCCAGGCCGGTCATAAAAGCTGCTTCTGATAAAGCGGATTGCCAGTTGTTGATGTTCTCTGAATTACCAACCCCTTTGCTGTGAGAGGCATATTCACCGGCAAAGATCTTCGGGCCATTACGGTCATAGTCATCATAGCGTTTGGCATTTTTCAGGAACCAGTCTGGCGACCGGTAATAGTGTTCATCCAGTAGGTCCGCTTTCAGTCCACGGAGAGTAGGATTGAGGTAATCAAAAAGGGGACCGTCCGGATTGGGGCCTACACTGCTCACGAGTTGAACGGCAGGATATTTTTCCTTGATGGCTTTGGCAAACAGCTTGTAACGTTCTATGTATTGCTCGCCCCATTGTTCATTGCCTACGCCCATCAGCTTGAGGTTGAAAGGAGCGGGGTGTCCCATCTGTGCGCGTAGTTTACCCCATTTACTATCTGCAGGGCCATTGGCAAATTCTATCAGGTCCAGCGCATCCTGTATATAGGGGTCCAGTTCTTCAGTGGGTACTACTTCGGCTGTATTGAACTGGCAGGCCATGCCGCAGTTAAGGATGGGCAGCGGCTCTGCGCCAATGTCTTCAGACAACAGGAAGTACTCATAAAAACCAAGACCGAAGGATTGATAATAATCAGGAGTAAGCTTGTGACGGAATTCCGTATTCCAACGATTCACGATCACCTCACGCTCATTAATGGCGCCCACCGTTTTCTTCCATTGATAGCGGTTAGTCAGTTCCTTGCCTTCTACAATACAGCCGCCGGGAAAACGCAGGAAGCCGGGTTTCATATCTGCCAGTAACTGCACCAGGTCGGCACGAAGGCCGCCCGGTCTGTTCTTCCAGGTATTTTTGGGAAACAGGGAGATCATATCTGCATCTACCACGCCGGTGCCTTCAAACCAGATATTGAGTTTGGCTTTGGCCTCAGTGGCCTTTGCGGTGATGGAGGCTGTATATTTTTTCCAATCCTTGCCGCTCAGCGTAAGACTGGTCTCACCGATCTTCTCATTGGCGGCATTCACCAGTTCTATTCGCAGTTGAACATTGCCTTCAGGCACACGGGCCAGCAGGGAGAGGTCGTATTGGTTATTGGCGGTAATGCCCATGCCGCGGAAACCTTCATTGCTGATGCCATAACCCGAAGCTGAGCGTACGGTAAAACGGGCAAAGCGTGGGTTAGGTACTTGCTCACCACGGTTAATGATGAGGATGGAACCGTTGGCATTGTTCTGCTTTTGTTCTTTCCATCCCATGAGCGGGGTGGCAAATTCAAATGACCTGTTCTTTACCAGTTCGGCATAAATGCCGCCATCAGCGCCAAAGTTGATGTCTTCGAAAAAGATGCCCCACATGGTCTTCTGCACGGGCGTTTTGAGCTGGTTGGCTTTGACGGTAAATACCTGCGTTGTTTGGGCAGTAAGGGTGCCGGCGCTAAGACAGGCGCCTGTGAGCCAGGCGGTGATTGTTTTCATATACTGTGTTGTGATCATTGTTTATTTTAATTCCAGCACTACTACAGAACAGGGTGGCAGCTTTACAGAGAGGGTGCTTCCTTTGAGGGAGGCGCCGCTGAAAGCTGCCGGTTTTACCTGCTCAGGATTTTCAAAGGTATTGTGATCCTGTATCTTTCCGGAAGCCAATATCCTGCCGGTAACACCGCTGTATTTGCCGCCTTTCAGGTTCAGGGTAATCTCCTGCGCGTTCTTGGCGTCAATGTTTACCAGTGATATATGGGTGGCGCCCAATGAATCTTTGGAAGCGGAGCAAGAAACGGCCGGCAGTTTCTTATTACCCAGCATGTAGTCTTTTGTTTTGATGGCGATGGGCAGCAGTTTGGCATCCTGGTGCACATTGTACATTTCCATCACGTGGTAGGTAGGCGTGAGGATCATTTTTTCTTCATTGGTGAGCAGCACAGCCTGCAGTACATTGATCGTTTGCGCCAGGTTGGCCATGCGCACACGGTCGCAATGGTTGTGGAAAATGTTGAGGGTCACGCCGGCAATCATCGCATCGCGCATGGTATTTTGCTGGTACAGGAAACCAGGGTTGGTGCCGGGTTCCACATCATACCAGCCGCCCCATTCATCCACCACGAGCGCCACGCGCTTATTGGGATCATATTTGTCCATGATGGCGGAGTGTTTGATCACCAGCGAATCCATCTGCAGGGCGCGCTGCATGGTAGTGAAATATTGCTCTTCTGTAAAGCCGGTAGCAGGTCCCTTGCGGCTCCATTCTATAACAGAATAGTGGTGGAGGGCCAGGCCAGCCACCATGTTGCGGGGAATATTCTTCATCAGCACTTCTGTCCAGTTATAATCGTCGGAGCTGGCGCCGGAAGCAATGCGGAAGATACCGCCTTCCGTCCAGCCGGTCATGAAAGTGGCATATTTGCGATAGATGTCTGCATAATATTCTGGACGCATATTGCCGCCGCAGCCCCAGGCTTCATTGCCTACGCCCCAGTATTTTACATTCCAGGGTTTTTCACGGCCATTTTGTTTGCGCAGGTTCGACATGGGACTTTCTCCCGCAAAGTTTACATACTGTACCCAGTCGGTCAGTTCCTGTACGGTACCGCTGCCTACATTGCCGGCGAGGTAAGGATCTGTGCCGATGAGCTCGCACATATTGAGAAAGTCATGGGTACCGAAGCTATTGTTTTCGGTAACGCCGCCCCACCAGGTATTCACGATGGAAGGGCGTTTGTCTTTAGGTCCAATGCCATCTTTCCAGTGATAGGTATCGGCAAAACAACCGCCCGGCCAGCGCAGGTTGGCGATCTTTAATTTCTTTAAGGCTGCTACTACATCATTACGTACGCCGGCCGTGTTGGGTATCTTACTGTTTTCGCCCACATAAAAACCGCCATATACACAGCGACCCAGGTGTTCGGCAAAATGACCGTAGATCTGTTTGCTGATAGTGAGTTTGGCCGCATCGGCATTGACAGTGATCTCATTCTGCGCAAAAGCAGTAAGTCCACCGGATAGTACCAAAGGAAGGAAAAACAATCGTTTCATAATCCTGTATTTTATTAATTGCATCAACATTGATTAAGTGTAATAGGTACGGTTATTCAAATATAATAAGCCTGCCGTAGAAACAGCAGGCTTGTTTGTAATAATCAAAACTACTGCTACGCTAATCTCGTCACTTTATTTCAGTGAAACCTTTTGAGGCGCTGTATAATACAGTTCCTGCACACCTGCCGTTTTTACCCCCAGCCTTACAAAAACATAACCCTTGGTGGTGGCTGCAGCGGGTATGGCGGCGCTCAGCGTTACCGGCTGGGTGATGTCTATAGCGGCCGCGGCTTTCGAAGCATTGGCGGCGTTGTTGCTCTGATCGGTGATCGTCGTCAGACCAAGGTACAACCTTACCGCTTCCAGTGATTTGCTGGTATTAACAGCCTGTACAGTAAATGTAGCATCTATGTTGCTGCCATTCTTTTGAAAGGCCTCATTTTTAATGATGAAATAAGGATCTACGGGTACATCTATTACTGTATTGCCGCTTACTGTTACATCTATAGAGTCTGTATTATCAGCCCAGGGGCCATTACCTTTTAAGCGTACCAGCTTATACTTGCCGTCGAAGAGCGAAGCTGAAAAGGAACCGTCCTGGTCTATGTACACCGGTATTTTGGTAAACAACTGGTAACCGCGCTGCCATAGTTCCAGTTGAACACCATTGGAGCGTACGCCTACTGGTTGCCCCTGGTAAACCACTTTTCCGGTGAGCAGGGAAGAAGGCGGTGCATAGTTGTCTTTTTTGCAGGCAGTCAGCATAATGATGGCCGCCGATGTTATATAGAAGAATGCTTTTATTTTCATAACCATCTTATTATTAGTGGAAAGGATTTCTTACAAGTTTCGGATTGTTGTTGAGAACGCCCTGGTCAATGGCAGAATAATAGTTGCCCATCTGGAAAAAGCGTGGCGCTTTGAAGCGTGGCGCTACCATTTTTACAAAAACGTATTTACCATCGCGGGCTGCATCACCGGGGCGGATGATGCGGTAAGGATACAAAGCATATACTACATTGTCCGGATTACCGGTTTGTCCGTTCCATACCTGGTCGGCAATGCGCCAGCGTTTGAGGTCCCATACGCGGTGATCTTCGAAAGCCAGTTCCACGCGCCGTTCATTCCTGATCCTGTCCATGGTGAGCGTGGCATCGGTAACACTATTGGCGCCAAAGCCGGCCCTTTCCCGCAGGGCGCTGATCCAGGTGGCTGCATCCGCTTTCTGGTTCAATTCAAAAGCAGCTTCTGCCGCATTCAGGTATATTTCAGCCAGCCTGAACCGTACCCACCATATATCGCTGAGGATACCGCGGGTGCTGGTGCCAGCGCCTGCATCCAGGAACTTACGCATATAAAAGCCACTGTTGGTCACTTCCTGGATTGACCGGTGCGGACCGGAACTACCCACCAATAATTTCCCATCGCCATCCGGGTAAGCCGTGCCTCCATATATAGCGCCGAGTTGGCTGCCTTCAATAGTTTGATAAGCAGCGCCATTCCATTTCATCACACCGGCCTGTATCTGCACAGGCAGACCTTTAAAAGTGCTGCCGGGATAAATAACAGTACCGTACAGGCGAGCGTCTTTGTTGGCGAAGATGTCCTGCAGGTTGTCATAATAAATGAAATCACTATTATCCGGCAGGCGGGTCTTCAGGGCGCCATTGGAACCATCGAGGTACTCATAGCTTTCCACCAGGTTGAGGGATGGGGTAATGCAGGAAGAAGAAAGGTTGTCTTCCCGGATACCAAGCGGAATATTATCATAAGAGAAGCCATGTCTTTTGTTCTTGGCCGACAGGAAGTCACGCACAAAGATGGCTTCTTTGTTGCCGATCTTCTTCACTACTGCTTCATAGAAGTTCTCGCCCAGGTTGCCGGTATTGACTTTGTACAAAGCAAACGCACCGCTGGTGATGATCTCTTTGGAAGCTTCGAGCGCTTTGGTAAAGTACTCATTGGCCTTTTCGGCAGGAATGCCTACTTCGCCGCCAGGCAGGGTGATGGGAGAAGCCATGAGGTTGTTGTACTTGGCAATGGAGCCGGCATACAGCATGGCCCTGCTTTTGAGCGCCAGCGCCGTGTATTTGTTGGCGCGGGTATTGCTGGGGGTGCCGTTGGCAATATTCTGCAGGTCTTCTTTAATAGCATCCATTTCACTGGCGATGAAATCATATACTTCTGCTTCTTTGGCCCGTGGGAATTGCAGCGGAGTAGGATCGCCACTGAAATCATAAATGAGCTGCTTGGTTATCAGGGGTACGCCACCCATTCTTTTTACCAGCTCAAAATATACATTGGCCCTTACGAACCGCAACTCAGCAGCGAATTGCTTTTTCTGCACATCAGTGAGCTTAGTGCTGTATTTATCGATGCTTTCCAGCGCCAGGTTAATGTCGCGGATAAGACCATAATCCCAGAAAAACCAGCGTGAATAGGCATAAGAGATAATATTGTTCCGGCCGTCTTCACCGGTATAACCACTCCACATGGCGTCATCATAATCGGCCATATTACGCCAGTTGCCATCTACGCCCATATCAGTGGGCAGGCGGTCATAATAGTTGGCCAGCAGGCCCAGGATCATTTTGGGGTCATTCCATACCTGCTCTTCAAGAATAATGGTCTGCGGCGTTCTTTCCAGCCAGTCTTTTCTGCACCCGGCCATCAGGGTGAGCAGGCTGCTTATAATAAGGATGTTATATATTGTTTTCATCTGTGTCTTTTTTATTTTTTTAATTAGGCCAGATGGAACGCCTGATAATTTCCTTTGTGTCTCAATATTTTTAATTAGGCGTTTCATGATCGTATTAGTTGAATGATACATTAAAACCAAAGTTTACCAGCTTCTGCTGAGGATATACAAGGCCATTGGAGGAACTGATCTCGGGGTCTATCTCAAACTCCCGCACGTTGTCGAAGGAGAAGAGATTCGTACCGTTTACATATACCCTGAGGTTGGATACACCAAACCGTTTGGTGAGTTTTGGATTGAAGGTGTAAGCCAGTTCCATATTCTTGAGCCGGATATAACGTACATTGGTAAGCCAGAAATCATTCTTGCGTGAGAAGTTTACATGGTTGTAGTCTTTGCGCAGGGCAGGATAAGTGCCGGCTATCCACTTACTGTTGGGATCATAGGGGTCTTCCCGATGCCAGCGGTCGGTGAGCATATATTCCGGTGAGTTACCATTATTCTGGAAAGGATTCCTGAGTTCCCAGTTCCTGAAAAAGCTTTGCATGGAAGAGCCTGCGAAATCAACAGCGAGACTGAAGCCTTTATAAGCGATCTTGCCATTAAAGCCGAAGCTGAGGTAAGGTTGCGCGCCTTCGGCATAGCCGATGGGCCTTTCATCCATGCCATTAATGACACCGTCGCCGTTCACATCTTTGAACTTAAAGTCGCCAGGCAATTGGGAGCGGTTGCCCTGGCCATCGTTGTTGATGGTATAGTTGTCTATCTCTTCCTGGCTTTGGAAGCGGCCTATTACCTGGTATCCCCAGTTGATATTGCCCCAGCGTTCTTCCCAGGCGTTGCGGTACAGGTCCCAGGAATTGCCGAAGCGGGGTTTATAGAAATGCAGGTCTTTCCGGCGTGCCAGGGTGCCGTTCACGGAAACAGACCAATCTATTTCACGTGACTTTTTGCTGTACGTCAGCATACCATCTATACCAAGGTTAGCTTCAGAAGTGAGGTTTTCATTGGGCAGTGAATAACCTACTTCACTGGGCAGTAATACATCGTAGCGGCCGGCCGGCAGGCCTGTGCGTTTACGTTGCCATATATCAAATGAGCCGGAGAAGGTGTTGTCGAACATGATAAAGTCGATACCGATATTGGTAGACTGGTTATTAACCCAGGAAAGATTGGTAATAGGCAACCCTCTTGGCCGCAGGCCGATGACATAGGTGCCATCCAATACGGCACTGCCTTGTGAAAAGTTATAACCACCGAGGTAACCAAAGGCGCTGATGCCTACTTCACTGCCTGTTTCACCATAGGAGCCCCTGAGCTTCAGTTCATTCAGGAAAGGCAGTTTGTTCTTGAGGAAGGACTCTTCCGAGATGCGCCAGCCTACGGCGAACCCGGGAAACAAGCCCCAGCGTTTGTCCTTGATATAGAGATAGGAACCTTCATAGCGCAGGAAGGCATCGAGGATGTATTTCTGCTGGTAGTTGTAACTGATCCTGCCGGTATAACCTGCCCTTGCTTCTGTGCTCCATTCGTCGCCGAGATAATCCTGGTTGGCAAAGAACATGGTGGGGATATAGTTATTCGGCGGAATGGAGTGGAGTGCGAGATAGGAGTTTTCCATATCCGATCTTTCATAGGCGGCCAGGGCCGTAATGCTGTGATCACCCAATTGTTTGGCATAGTTCAATTGGAACTGTCCAAACCGGGACCAGATATTGCGTTTGTGTCTTTCGCGCCAGGGATTCTGGTTGCCGGTCCTTAATTCGTATACATCGGTAGACGGGTTGTACGTATAAGCATTGTAGGTAAACTCAAATCCATCAAAATCTTCATTGGTATAACCATAGGAAAATAAAGCTTTGGCCGTTAACCCAAACTTGAAATCGTACTGTGCCGAAAGGTTCACATCCATCGAACGGAATACCTCATCAATATAGCCGGTCACGTTATTTTTATAGGTGGCGGGGTTGATGTTTACGCTGTGACCCTGGTTAATGTAATTAGGGTTGTCATTGGCATAAGGCGGTTCAATGGGCCACATACTGGAGATACTGAGCAGCGGATTGAAGTAGTCATCCAGGCCGGGTACTCCCACGTTGTGGCGGGATTCAATGCGGCCACGGATCTGGGTGCCTATCTGCAGACCTTTGGCAATGCTGGCATTGAGGTTGGCCTGCATATTGGTGCGTTTGAAGTTGAAGTCCCGCAGGATGGCATCCTGGTTGAGGTGGCCGATGGAGAAATAGTAATTCGATTTGGCCGAGCCGCCGGAAGCGCTGGCATTGAGGTAATATTGTGGTACGTTGGGACGGGTTACGATATCCATGTAATCATAACTTTTGTACCCTTTTTCTGTACCAGTTTCCCATTTGGCCAGTTCCTGCGGAGTATAGAGTTTGTTGGGATCATTACCGGCATTTTGTTCCGCTTCCAGCAGGCCCCGTACATACTGGCCGGCATTACCCGGTTGGGGGAAGCGGGTAAAATTCTGCAATCCATAATAACCGCTGATATTGATGCTGGTGCTTTCATTTTTCTTACCCTTTTTGGTAGTCACGAGTACGACGCCATTGGCCGCCCGTAAACCATAAATGGCAGCAGCGCCATCTTTCAGGATGGAGATGCTTTCAATATCTTCCATACCGATCTGGTTAAAAATATTGGTGCCCGATACGCCGGTATTAAAGCCAAAAGCAGTAGTACCATCGTTGTTGCTGTAGGGCACGCCGTCAATGACGTACAGGGGATTGCCCAGGTTCCTGATCTGAATATTGGTGCCATTACCGGGGCGGGCATCGGTGGCGCGGAAAGTGATACCGGGCAACTTGCCTACCAGGGCGGCCGTAGCGGCCACTGCGGGTGTGCGCACGAGGTCGGCCGATTTGATCTCACTGACCGCACCGGTGAGCACTCTTTTTTTCGAAGTGCCATAGCCCACCACGACCACATCTTCGAGCGAGCTGGCGCTTTCCGTCAGCACAATGCGAATGACCTGGTCTGCACTGATGGTATGTGTCTGGGTTTTAAAACCAACACTCGTGATCTCCAGTACATCGCCGGGTGCCGCTTCAATGGTAAAACTGCCATCGGGGCCGGAAGTGGTACTGATCTTTTTCCCTTTCACATTGATGGTGGCGGAAATAATGGGGTTACCATTTTTATCAAGGATGGTTCCCTTCAGGGGATCCCGGGCCATGGCAGCGAGGGAGGCAAACAACAGAAAGGCAATGAGGAGTGAGACGGACCGTCCTCGCTCCCACAATCGTAAGGTAGTGATGCTCATAATAGCAGATTTGGTTTTTTATTAGCAAGAATTGTTACACAAATGAATTGACCAGGCACAAAACATCCCCTTTCCTGTATGCATGCAGGCTTCCCCTGTTCATGCCTGCAGGCGTGCAGCATTAACTAACATCATGAAATGATATGTGATTGCTTAGCTCACCATAAGTCGTATTCTATGATTTTAATAATGGTTTCACCAGGTTTAGGGGTAGGGTGGGGGATATGCAGGATGGTGGTCATCAGGCATTCCCTGTGCATCTTGGTGTTAGTAAAATAGCAATGGAGCTTTTGTAAAAAATAGCCGGTAATGAATTGCTGTAATGAAAGAGCCAGCCGGAACAGGGGATGGCGGAGGCATAAAGCAGGCAGGGCGATCGCCCTGTTAAAAAGGATGGTTCGTTTCATATAGCAGTTACAAGTCATGGCAAATTATAATAATTCTTTAAATAATTGTCATAACTACATTTATTTTTTTCAGTGGTCATACTTTGCCGGTGGCATAAGCCGGGGAAAAATGCAGGAGCAGGCGCATAGAGAATTGGTTATTATCCGTATATGGTAAATCATATTTTGAACCCTGCCAATAAGTTTACTTTATTAGATTTGTGCCGGTAGGCTGTTCCGGACAGGGTAGATCGCTGAAAGAGGTAAGTAGAGCGGGTAAGGTCGCTGAAAGCGACAAAATAGTGCTGCGAGGCTGCAAGCATCGCAGCGTGATAAGCCGCACAGGTCGGTGGATAAGCAAGCCTTACAGAGCTATTTGGTAAAGTCATTTTTTGTTAATTCTTTTGCACATAAATTTATAAGTGTTACCTTGACACGAATTGCCGCATGAAAAGTGAACAATATGTTATAGGAGTTGATTACGGAACAGATTCTGTACGCTCCATTATAGTAGATGCTGCCAACGGAAAAGAGATTGCTGCTGCCGTATTTCCCTATCCCCGCTGGAAAGAGGGGCTGTATTGCAAGGCTGCGGCCAATCAATTCCGCCAGCACCCGCTCGATTATGTGGAAGGCCTGGAGCAGAGCATTAAGAGTTGCCTGCATCTGGCCGGCGCTGCTGTAGCCTCGAAGGTAAAAGCCATTTCCATTGATACCACCGGTTCCACGCCGGTAGCGGTAGATGAGAGCGGTACCCCCCTGGCCCTGCTGCCGGGTTTTGAACAGAATCCCAATGCCATGTTTGTGCTGTGGAAAGATCATACGTCGGTAAAAGAAGCGGCGGAGATCAATGCCCATGCAGAACGTTTTGACGTCAACTACCTGCAGTATGTAGGAGGCATTTATTCGTCAGAATGGTTCTGGGCAAAGCTGCTGCATGTGCTGCGGGCCGATGAACAGGTGCGTAAAGCCTGTTATTCCTGGGTAGAGCATTGCGACTGGATCCCTTTCCTGCTTACCGGTGGCCGCCGGGCTACGGACATCCGCCGGGGCGTATGTTCAGCCGGCCATAAATCATTGTGGGCTGCCGAATTCGGAGGCCTGCCGCCGGATGAATTCTTTACCTCCCTCGATCCGCTGCTAAAAGGATTTACTACCCGCCTTTTTAAAGATACCTATACCGCCGATAAACCTGCCGGCAGGCTCTCTGCCGAATGGGCTGAACGCCTGGGCCTTGCTACCGATGTGGTGATAGGCGTAGGTGCTTTTGATGCGCACATGGGCGCTGTGGGCGGACAGATAGAACCTTACCACCTCAGCAAGGTGATGGGTACTTCTACCTGCGATATGCTGGTAGCCCCCAAAGCCGATATGGAAGGTAAGCTGGTAAAAGGTATTTGCGGACAGGTAGATGGTTCCGTGATCCCCGGCATGATTGGCCTGGAAGCCGGACAGTCGGCTTTTGGTGATGCCTATGCCTGGTTCAGGAATATGCTGGCCTGGCCTGTACAACAATTGCTTTCCCAATCAGCTATCATAGATAAGGATACTGCTGCGAAGGTGGCAGAAGAAACACTGGCAAAGATCATCCCCACCCTGAGTCAGCAGGCGGAGCAACTGCCTTTTGATGACCATAGCGAGCTGGCAGTAGATTGGTTCAATGGCCGCCGTACACCGGATGCCAACCAGTTATTAAAAGGCGCCATCACCAACCTGGGGCTGGGCAGCGATGCGCCCCGCGTATTCAGGGCTGTAGTGGAAGCTACCTGCTTTGGCGCTAAAAGTATTGTAGACCGTTTCAATCAGGAGGGAGTACCGGTAAAAGGGTTGATTGGCCTGGGCGGTGTAGCGCGTAAGTCGCCCTTCATCATGCAAATGATGGCCGATGTCATGAATATGCCTATCCGCATTCACCGTTCTGAGCAAACCTGTGCTGCCGGTGCCGCCATGTTTGCCGCCACTGCTGCCGGTATTTATCCGAAAGTAGAAGCGGCGATGGCGGCTATGGGACAGGGATTTGATGCAGAATACTATCCCGACCAGCAAAAGGTAGCGCTCTATGCGAAGCGTTACCAACAGTACCATTCGCTGGGCAATTTTATAGAAGATCATATTTAGCAATTAACATGAGTGCATATAAACATATTCGTGAGGAAGCGTATGAGGCTAATATGCAGTTGCCGGCCCTGGGCCTGGTGCTGTTCACGTTTGGTAATGTAAGTGCGGTAGACCGTAACGCCGGCGTATTTGCCATTAAGCCAAGCGGTGTTCCCTATGCTTCCCTTTCCCCGGATAATATGGTGATCGTTGATTTTGATGCCAAAGTGGTAGAAGGAACCATGCGTCCTTCATCCGACACAAAAACACATGCCGTATTGTATAAACACTGGGATAAGATCGGCGGCATTGTACATACCCATTCCACCTATGCCACTGCCTGGGCCCAATCCCAGCGTGATATACCTATTTTCGGTACTACCCATGCCGATCATAATACCGTGGATATTCCCTGTGCGCCTCCTATGGACGATGCGATGATCAAAGGCGATTATGAACATGAGACCGGTTTCCAGATCATCAATTGCCTGCAATCAAAAGGATTGAGCTATGAAGAGGTGGAGATGGTGCTGGTAGGTAATCATGCTCCTTTCACCTGGGGCAAAACGGCCGCCAAAGCGGTCTATAACAGCGCCGTACTGGAAAACGTTGCCCAGATGGCCCTGCTCACAGAGCAGATCAATCCCCAGGCGCCGCGGCTGAAGGAGGCGTTGATCAGGAAGCATTTTGAAAGGAAACATGGACCCGATTCATACTACGGACAATCGTGAATATAAAATCAGTAAAAAAACGATAGATGATCAATTTAAAGACATTGGAAGTTTGGTTTGTAACCGGTAGTCAGCATTTGTATGGCCCGGAAACATTAAAGCAGGTAGCTGATCACGCTCAGACTATTGCTAAAGCCTTAAACGCTGCTGCCCAAATACCCGTTACTGTACAGTGGAAACCCACTGTTAAAACACCGGAAGAAATTTACCAGGTGTGCCTGGAGGCCAATTCAACACCCAACTGTATTGGTATTATTGCCTGGATGCATACTTTTTCCCCTGCCAAGATGTGGATCGGTGGACTGAAGATCCTGCAAAAGCCGTTGTTGCATTTGCATACACAGTTTAACCGGGATATTCCCTGGGGCGAGATTGACATGGATTTCATGAACCTGAACCAGAGTGCGCATGGCGACCGCGAGTTTGGTTTTATCATGACCCGCATGCGCCTGAACCGCAAAGTAGTGGTAGGCCACTGGCAGGATGAAGAGGTGCTGGAACGCATTAATGTGTGGACACGCGTAGCGGCAGGATGGCACGACTGGCAGGGCGCCCGCTTTGTGCGCTTTGGTGACAACATGCGCTTTGTGGCCGTTACAGATGGCGATAAGGTAGAAGCTGAATATAAATTTGGTTTTTCTGTAAATACTTATGGCGTTGGCGACCTGGTGAAGGTGATCAATGAGGTGAGCGATACTGCTGTAGACAAGCAAGTGCAGGAGTACAACGACCAATATAAAATAGCCGATGTATTGAAGAAAGGAGGCAACAGTTATGCTTCCCTGCGCGATGCCGCTAAGATTGAACTGGGTTTACGCACTTTCCTGGAGCAGGGTAATTTCAAAGGGTTCTCCGATACGTTTGAAGACCTGCACGGCATGATCCAACTGCCTGGTATCGCTGCACAACGTTTGATGGGCAGCGGCTACGGCTTTGCCGGTGAAGGCGACTGGAAGACGGCCGCACTGGTGCGGGCTATGAAGGTGATGGGACAGGGGCTGCCTGGTGGTAATTCTTTCATGGAAGACTATACTTACCATTTCAACCCATCCAATCCCCAGGTGCTGGGAGCGCACATGCTCGAGATCTGCGAGTCTATTGCAGATGGCAAGCCTTCCTGCGAGATACATCCGCTGGGCATTGGCGGCAAGGCCGATCCTGTAAGGCTGGTATTCAACAGCGCACCGGGTAAAGCACTGAATGCTTCCCTGATTGATATGGGCAACCGTTTCCGGATCCTGGTCAATGAAGTGGAGGCCGTAAAACCTGAACAGGACCTGCCTAAACTGCCGGTGGCAAGGGTATTATGGAAGCCATTGCCCGATATGAAAACTGCCTGTGCCGCCTGGATACTGGCCGGTGGTGCACACCATACCGGTTATAGCCAGAACCTCACTTCGGAGTACCTGCAGGACTTTGCTGAAATAGCAGGGGTGGAGTTTGTGTTGATCGGCAAGGACACCAACCTGTACCAGCTTAAGAATGAATTGCGCTGGAATGAAGCGTATTATAAGTAAGGGGTCTGGAATAGCTGCCCTGGAGGCAGCTTGTACATAATAAATAGCTAATATAATATTAGTTTATAATAGAGAAGAAGGCACCTTGCATTGAGCAGGTGCTTTCATTTTGTTCTGATATTTTTTGCCAGTTGCAGATAGTGGGGATTAAAAAATGATAATCCCGGTGGAAAGATTGACTTTTTACAGAGTAGTTTTAAAAAAATAATCGTTATTTTTCACGTTTGAAAAGTGCTTTGCATATGAAAATAAATACAGTCAGTACTGGTCATGCTAACAGTCGTTATTCTCTGCAGCCGTATAAGCCTTTCACCCATTTTCTAATCATCTTCTAAAACAACCTTCTAAACGGTTACTACATATGAATAACAAACTGGAGTATTACGATTACCTGATCATTGTATTCTACTTTATCCTGGTAGGCTCTTATGGTTACTGGATCTATCGCCGGAAGAAAAAAGCCGCGATGGATACAAAGGATTTCTTCCTGGCCGAAGGGTCGCTGACCTGGTGGGCCATTGGCGCTTCCCTGATCGCCTCCAATATTTCTGCTGAGCAGTTTATTGGTATGAGTGGTGAGGGATTTTTTGTGGGGACTGCGGTAGCTGCGTATGAGTGGATTGCTGCCCTGGCGCTGATCATTATTGCCATCTGGTTTATCCCGATCTACCTCAAGAATAAGATCTATACCATGCCGCAATTCCTCAAAACACGGTACAATGAAACCGTGGCTTTGATCATGGCGGTATTCTGGTTATTCCTGTATGTATTCGTAAACCTTACTTCTATCCTGTACCTGGGTGCAGTGGCCATCAATGGTTTATTGGGCGGTGAGTACCTGCATGCCATCATGCTGGCGCTGGCGGTGTGCGCCCTGATCATCACCCTGGGTGGTATGAAGGTTATTGGTTATACTGACGTAATACAGGTAGCTGTACTGATCATAGGTGGTCTGGCCACTACTTACTTAGCATTAACGATTGTTGGTGAAAAAATGGGTGTAGGTCCGGATGCTATTGCTGGTTTTAAAGCGCTGTTGAAGGATTCTCCGGATCACTTTAAGATGATCCTGGATAAGCCCGCCGCTACTTCCAGTACGCTTGAAAATGGCCCCCTGAATTTGTCGATACAGAAGTATGTGGTATTGCCCGGCATTGCCATGTATTTTGCCGGTCAGTGGATCGTAAACCTGAACTACTGGGGCTGTAATCAATACATTACACAACGGGCACTGGGCGCCGACCTGCAGACTGCACGTACCGGTATCCTGTTTGCCGGCTTCCTGAAGCTCCTGATGCCAGTGATCGTAATGCTGCCCGGTATTGCTGCCTGGGTATTGTATAAAAATGGTCACCTGCCGCAACTGGAAAGCAAGGACGGCGCTTATTCTGCCATCCTCGGCTTCCTGCCCAATGGCCTGAAAGGCTTGTCTATTGCCGCCTTAACGGCTGCTATTGTGGCCTCCCTGGCCGGTAAGCTGAACAGTATCTCCACGATCTACACGCTGGATATCCATAAGAAATATGTGAATAAGGATGTGGACGAAAAGAAGATGGTATGGATTGGCCGTATGACCGTAGTGGCGGCTATTATTATCTCCCTGATCTTTACTTGGGAAGACCTGCTGGGTATTGGTGGCGAAGGTGGCTTTACCTTTATCCAGAAATATACCGGCTTTATCAGTCCCGGCGTATTCGCCATGTTCATCCTGGGTATGTTCTGGAAGCGTACCACCGGTGCTGCTGCCCTGGTAGGGGTAATCCTTGGTTTTGCACTGGCTATCTTCTTCAATAATTATGCGGTAAGTATTTTCGGCAAGGAAACATGGCTGTACACGGCCTATACCTACGAGAAAATGGAAGGTGGCGAAGTGAAGACCATTACAGAAATTCCGTTCCTGATCAATATGGGCTGGTCCTTCTTCTTTACCGTACTCACTATGATTGGTATCAGTCTGAGAGGCCCCAAGGTGAATCCAAAAGCCTTTGAAATTGATGGCTCTATGTTCAAAGTGAAGCCGGCTACCCTGGTGCTGATCGTGGTTACGCTGATGATACTGATTGGCTTGTATGCAAAGTTCTGGTAATCAGTAATTAATAAATACTTTCATTTGAATGACAGCAGGCTGAGAAGCCTGCTGTTGTTATTTGGGGATACCGGTATGCTAACGCACGCAGCCGGGCTGCATATTTACGTCAGGAAAAGGGGTAAATCCGGGCCTAACCGCAGAATAATAGCTTGTTGTCAGTATTATATCCATCAATTATTACAGTAATATAAAATAATTAATAGACAAATATTTCAGAGATATTCCAGACCTTTTAGAGGTGGTATATCTCTGGAATATCTCTATGTTATATGTGGATTATCTCTGGATTATCCTATCTATTACTGACAGCGAAGTAGGCTGTAAGGTCACACTATAACCTCGCTATAAGGGTGCTATAACTATGCTGTAATACCGCTATGAGGGGCGGAAGGCTGCGCTATACGGGCGCTGTAAGCACGGTTTCCTGCAACCAGGGGGCAGTATAGTCTTCTATAAACCCGATGATGTTGGTGTAAGCGCCAAACTCTTCTTTAGTATGCATGGTGGTAATGACTACTGATTGCATACCGGCATTTTGGGCAGCTTCCACGCCTTTGGGGGCGTCTTCAAAAACAATACAATTCTCCGGTGCTATACCCAGTTCGGCGGCACATGTAAGATACGTCTCCGGATCGGGCTTGCTTTTTATTACATGGTCGGCACTTACAATGCTGCTGAAGTAATGCCGGATGTTGAGCCCGTCCAGCACAAAATCAATGTTGAAAGTAATGGCAGCAGAACCAATGGCCATTTTGATGTGTTGCCGGTGAGCAGCGGCCAGGAACTGATCGAGCCCTTTGATCAGTTGAAGGTGGGGCCTGAACTCCCGCTGGTATTGTTCTTCTTTGGCATAGCCAATCTTGTTTTTTTCTTCTTCAGAGAAACGACCGGGGAAAACGCGTTCCAGCAGTTCCCCGTTCTTGCCATAACATTCTTCTTTGGTACGCTCCAGGGAGATATTGGCGCCTAAACTATTGAGGAGGGTGTGCCAGGCTTTTATGTGATACCCCATATCATCGATCATCGTTCCATTCAGGTCGAACAAAAATGCTTTCATAGGGCGCAAAGGTAAGAAAAGGGAACGAGGCATCAAGGCATTGAGGCAATGAAGCATCAAGGCATGAAGGCAACAAGCAGGAGAAAAATATTCTTTTTCATTTGTTGATTAAGTTAACGCTTAAGTGTTAAATTGACACTTGAACCGATGAGTTATTGCCATTCTTTATATCACGTATGCAAAGGTTAATATAGGATAAAGGGTGGTTAATTGAGATCGGGCTAAAACACTAACGAATATGAAACACCTTATCAGGGTGGCGTTTTTGCTGGCCATTACCTTCCTCTCCGTGCAAATGGATGCACAAAATATTCCTGTTACCATCCAGGTTGATCTTTCCAAAACTACCGGTGATATGAAGCCCGTATGGGCATGGTTTGGCTATGATGAGCCCAATTATACTTACATGAAAGATGGGAAGAAACTATTATCGGAGCTGGCAGCGCTCAGCCCGGTGCCTGTATACGTACGGGCGCATAACCTGCTCACCACAGGCGATGGCGTGGCTGCTTTGAAATGGGGCTCCACCAATGCCTATACAGAAGATGCACAGGGCAATCCCATTTATAACTGGCGTATTGTAGACAGTATCTTTGATACTTATGTGCAGCGGGGCATGAAGCCCCTGGCGCAGATCGGTTTTATGCCGGAAGCGCTCTCTTCCAAACCGCAGCCTTATCGTCATTACTGGAAACCGGGAAATCCTTATGGTGAAATTTTCACAGGCTGGGCCTATCCTCCCAACAACTATGTAAAGTGGGGAAACCTGGTATATGAATGGGTAAAGCATTGTGTGGCACGGTACGGTAAAAAAGAAGTGGAAAGCTGGTATTGGGAAGTGTGGAATGAACCCAATATCGGTTACTTCAAGGGGAAGGTGCAGGACTATTGCAAGATGTATGATTATGCAGCCGATGGGCTGAGGCGGGCGCTTCCCTCCGCGCGGATTGGCGGTCCTCATTCTACAGGCCCCTCCTGGGATGTGGCGGAAAAGTTCCTGCGTACGTTTCTCAAACATTGTGAAAGCGATACCAACTATGCCACCGGCAAAATTGGCGCCCCCCTCGATTTTATTGCCTTCCATGCCAAGGGCGCGCCGAGGGTAGTGGAAGGACATGTGCGCATGGGTATTGCCAATCAATTGAGGGATATCAGCAAGGGTTTTGATATTGTCGCTTCTACACCTGCTTTCAAACACCTGCCCATTGTGATTGGTGAATCTGATCCTGAAGGCTGTGCTGCCTGTGGCATGGCCACCAATCCGGAGAATGCTTACCGCAATGGCACTATGTATTCTTCTTATACGGCTGCTTCCTTTGCCCGCAAATATTTACTGGCCGATCATTATGGCGTCAACTTCCTTGGCGCGGTATCCTGGTCTTTTGAGTTTGAGGACCAACCCTGGTTCTATGGTTTCAGGGACCTGGCTACGAATGGGGTGGATAAACCGGTGCTGAACATCTTCAGGATGTTTGGCATGATGAAAGGCAAGCGGGTGGCAGTGGCCAGTGATCGTATGTATCCTTTATTGACCATCCGTGATTCGGGAGTACGCAAAGTGACGACCGATATTGGCGGACTGGCTGCCAAAGATAAAAAGATGGCTACCGTGATGGTGTGGAATTACCATGATGATGACCTGGAAGGGCAGCCGGAGAATGTAGAAGTAAGAATTGACGGCCTGCCTGCTAAAAAAGTAAAGCTCACACAATATGCAGTAGACAAACAACACAGCAATTCTTATGAAGTGTGGAAGCAGATGGGATCCCCACAGCAGCCCACGCCTGAGCAGATCAGCCAGTTGGAAAAGGCAGGACAGTTGGACCAAACCGGCACTTCTTCCGAAAGGGTACAGGATGGCAAACTCACCGTGAATGTAAGCCTGCAACGGCAGGGCGTGGTATTACTGAAACTAGAATGGTAAACTGCCTTGGTTCGTGTCCCAAATCGCCTTGGTTCGTGTCCCCCACGAACCAGTACATTATTTCCCCAACCAGCTTTCCAATATCTCTTGCTGCAACCCATCCGGATTGGCTATCCGCGTGATCTTATAAGTTGGTGCCTGGCCACTGTTGTCAATGGTTAATCCGGCATAGCCCAGGTACTTGTTATAATCCAGCTCTTTGGTGGTATAGATATAATCAAACAATTCATTCAGTGGTCCGCCGGCTGTTTGTTCAATCACTTTGCGCAGCTCTTCCTCTGTAAAGCCTCTTTTCTTCTTTTGGTAATATTCCCGGTAGAGTGTGCGCATCACATCGTCCAGTGATTTCTTGTTGCCGGTATTATGCCGGATGGCAAAATCAAACAACAAACCCACGACAGGCCCCTTATCATAATAGGAAATGGTCTTGTTCTCCTTCTCATCGCGGCGGCCAAAAGGACCGTCAGACCAGGTGTTGTAACTGGCTTGCTGCAGCGACTGATACAAGCGACCGGGTTGGGTTTGAAAGGCCATAATATTATTGCGGAAGGAACTAAGCATGTCTTCTTCCGTACTGATACCTGCCCGTTTCAGGATTAGGTATTCATAATAAACAGTCAGCCCTTCAGATACCCACAGGAGGTTGGTACGGCTTCCCTTGTCATAATCAAAGGGCCCCAGTTCTATGGGACGAATACGTTTTACGTTGTAATGATGAAAATATTCATGGGCGATGAAATTAAGCGCCCGGATGCGTCCTTTGGGATCTTCGAGGGCGTTTCCTCCAAAGCTGATGGTGGTATTGTTCAAATGTTCAATACCGCCCATGCCCCTGGGGCCGATGGAAATGAACGTGTAATGTTTGTAAGGGATATCTCCGATAATGTCAGATGCGGTGGTGACTATCTTTTGCAGGTCGCTGGTGAATGCGGGTGCGTTAGCTACGCCCGGTTTGTATCCGATGAAGCGATGGGTGATACCCCGTACAGGGAAGGATGGCAGTTCTTCGAGGTTGCCGATCAGGAAAGGGCAATCATACAGGATATCAAAATCCGGTGCTGTATAGGTAAATAGCTTTCCCGCTATGCTATCGAGTCCGGTAGCTACATTCCGCCAGCCGCTCCATGGTTTGATCTGAACGGTCACCGGGAGGTTGATCTTACCTGCAGGATGTACAAATACCCCTGCCGGCAAGAGGAATGCTCTTTCTTCATCAATATACGGTGTGCCTACAAACAGCCGTGTGGTCTTTACATCGTAGCTGATGGTAAAGGTTGATTGTTTGGGGTGGGTGATGTGCCAGTTATTGCCTGTATTCTTTTCCCATACCAGCGTATCGCCGGCGGGGGATTTGACCTTGAAGTTCTCTACGTTTTGCGCATAATCCATTCGCTGGTAATAACCGGGCGTCCATACCGGCATCTTAAAATCAGTAGCAGCGCCTTTCACCTTTGCACAGTGCAGCTCCACATGGAAATAGTGGCTGGCAGGCTGTTCCATGGAAACGGTGAAGCTGAGCTGCTGGGACATTACGAGCGTTCCTGTTAGCAGCAGGCAGATAAGGATACTGGTTTTACGGATGGTATACTGCATAAATGTTTTGCTTTTTTGTTGCAAAGCTCCCTTTGATGTGTATGCTTACAAGTCTATTTTATTTCTCCCGTATTCCGGTCAGGAGGATCAACGCCCAATAATTGCTTAACAAAGAAATCCCTTTTCTTCTTGCGTCCGTAAGGGCCGCCGTCACTATGTCCCATACCGGGTACGGTCAGGAAATCAAACATCTTGTTGGATTTGATAAGGGCATCTGCCAGCCGGTACGTGGATTCCGGTGGTACATTGGTGTCTGCTTCCCCTACAATCAGCAACAGTTTGCCTTGTAATTTATGGGCATTGGTGATATTGGATTGCTCTTCATAATGTTTGCCAATGGGATAGCCCATCCATTGCTCATTCCACCATTGCTTGTCCACGCGGTTGTCATGACAGCCACAGGCAGATACGGCCGCTTTGTAAAATTCAGGATGGAAGAGCAGCGCGCCGGCCGAATTTTGTCCACCGGCAGAAGTACCATACACGCCTACCCGTGAGTCATCTATATAGGGATATTTAGCGGCCAGGGCTTTGATCCATAAAATACGGTCAGGTAATCCCGCATCAGCCAGGTTTTTCCAGCATACATCATGGAAGGCTTTGGAGCGGTTGGCAGTACCCATGCCATCGCATTGCACTACGATAAATCCCAGTTCGGCCATGCTCTGCATTTCGCCATGCGTCATGAAGTTCTTGGGCACAAAAGCATCCTGCGGTCCAGCGTAAATGTTTTCAATCACAGGATAGCGTTTGTTGGGATCAAAATTGCGCGGCCTGCATACTACACCCCATATATCGGTAACGCCATCCCTGGCTTTGGCTACAAACACTTCCGGCATCCGCACACCCAGCGCGAGGTAAGCGGAGATGTCTGCTTTTTCCAGTTCCATGACCAGCTTGTTATCGGCTGTGCGGTGCAGGTTGGTGACGGGTGGCACGTTGGGGGCTGAGTAAGTATCGGTAAAGAACTTCCTGTCGGGAGAAAAGTTAACGGTATGATTGCCGGCGGCCGGCGTAAGCGATACCAGCTTTTTGCCATCAAAACTGATGCGGTAAAAATGGATATTGTAAGGGTCTTCACCTGCCTGTATGCCGCTGGCGCGGAACCATATCTCCCGTTTCTTTTCATCCACGCTGTCAATTTCACGCACCACCCAGGGGCCGGTAGTGATGGCATTCTTTACAACGCCTTTTACAGCATCTACCAGGTACAGGTGCCGCCATCCGTCTTTCTCACTGCTCCAGATGATCTCACCGGTCTCCGGCAGGTAGTGGGTAAAAATGCGTTGTTCATAAATGAAAGTATTGGTTTGTTCGTCAATAACATTGCGCGTATTACCGGTCTCACTGTCCACTTCAATGATCCGGAAGCGCTGGTGGCCGCGGTCCGCTTTTTCATACGTAAAATAGCGGCTATCTTTTCGCCAGCGTATATACGGCGATCCGAGGAAATCATACTTTTCTGTATTCACCTTCACTGCTTTTTTACTGAGGAGGCTGAATACATGCATTTCATAACTGGTAAATTCATCGCCGGGCTGCGCATAACGTTGCGAGCGCAGTTGTCCCCGCATGGTATTGGGCTGGGAAGTAAGGATATAATATACTTCCTTTTGTTCACGCACATCAATCTTATACCCGATGGCATATTTACTGTCGGGCGACCATACCAACTGGCCATAAGGTTTTTCTTTGGTGCCATCAGTCGTGAACTGGATGGTTTCACTGCCATTGGCGGCCCGGATATACACATTGTAATCTTTGATGAAAGACACCCATTGCTTGTCGGGTGATGTGCTGTCCCTTCTGCCATCCCGGTCCCAGCGCGGACGCCGGCGGGGATTGGGAGCATTGATAGACGCTGTATCGGCAGGCGATGTACTGGTGCAGGTTTGTTTCACCACATCATATTGCCACCAGGTGTTTTGGTGCCGGAAGGTGATTAGTTGCTTAGGGTTATCGAATACCAGGGAATTGATACCAAGCCGCTGGGCGCTTACCGTTTTGCCTGTGGCCTGGCCAAGGGCAGCAGCCAGTTGGGTATGATCAAAGGCAGGTGCTTTTTTGCCGCTTACGGCATCTACATACATATATTCCTGCACACTGTCTTTGAGGTTATTCCGGTACCAGAAACCTTTATTATCGGGCTGCCAGAAAGCCTGTACCGTTGTTTTGAAAACACTGTTGCGGGCCAGGCTGTCCAGTTCGGCCGCATCACGGTAACGTTGAACGACCTCTTCATGGGAAGGCAGGTAGGCAACAGGCTTTTGGGGTTGAGCCATCACCGTCAGTATACCTGTCACCAGCAGCGCGGAGGTGAGTATGAGTTTATTTGCACACATAACTTATTTCGAATAAAATCTCCAATTGGTTTTAAAATCTTTAGATACCGGCTGGTTGGTGAGTATCACCCGCAGCATTTCGATGGGCATGGCATTCTCGTGCAATACGGCATCGTGGTATTGTTTATAACTCATCTTGCCACCGTCTACCAGTTCCTTCTTCATCGCATAGAATTGCATACCGCCGATCATATAGGCCAACTGGTACAAGGGGCCATAACCTCCGGTGAACGAACGGCGTACTTCTCCTTCTGCATTGGCCCTTTCATGGCCCACACGGTCTACCAGGAAATCAATGCATTGTTGCGGCGTCCATTTACCCAGGTGGTAATTGAGGGAGAAAATAATGCGGGCGCAACGGTGCATACGCCAGAACAGCATACCAATGCGGTCTTCCGGCGACTGGGGAAACTTCATATCCCACAGGATCAGCTCCCAGTACAAGGCCCATCCTTCTGTCCAGAAAGGGGTGCGGAAATTGCGGTACGATTTATAACGGTCATTCATAAAGCCCTGCAGGTGGTGGCCGGCAATGAGCTCATGGTGTACGGTGGCGCGGGAGAAGTGCGGGTTATTGCCGCGCATGCTCATCAGCTTATCTTCTTCAGCCATCGTATTGGTAGGGTAAGAGATGATCAGCATCTCACCACCGAGGAAGAAGGGGCTCACGAGCTGGCGTGCCGGCGGCATCATGCTCATACGCCAGGTCTCTTCAGCAACCGGGGGAATGGTAACAAGGTTATTCTTTTTCAGGAAGTCAATAGACTCATTGTAGAGCTTCATAATCGCCTCCGGTTGTTTGCCGGGCGGCACATAACTATTCTTTACCTTTTCAATCGCCTTTTTCCAGTCGTCACCAAAGCCCATGTCGCGGGAAGCCCTCAGCATTTCGGCATCGCACCAGGCAAATTCCTTATTGGCAATATCGATCAGCTCCTGCGGTGTATAAGGGATCATTTCTGCCTGCAACTGGCGTATCAGCTCTTTTTCTCCAATGGGATAGCCTATTATACCACTGCCATCATCTTTACCGCCGGGGGCAGACTTTTCTTTTTGCTGCCAGCCTTTGGCATAATCGCTGAGTGCGCTTTCCAGGCGTTTCAAGGGTTCGGGAATCCACCAGGTATAAGCAGGGTCATAACCGGTATAGAAATCATTTACACTTTTAACCGCATACTGTAAGCCGCGTATCATACTGCCTGCCCGACGGCTAAGGCTGATGTCAATGCCACCCTCCTTATCCAGTTTTTTAGTGGTACTGTTGATCTCAGTGGCCAGTGCATTCATAGTTGCAGCCAGTTGCGGCGCATCCTGCTGCGTACCCCTGCGGCGTATCTTTTCTATGGCATAGATCTTTTCGGCAAAAGGGAACCAGGCGACTACCTGGTTATACTCCTGTTCTTCTTCCCCCAGCAGGCGCAATTGTTCATCCAGGTTCCTTTTAAAAAGAAGATAATCTACTTTGGAGCCGGTGGGCAGGGACTCAAACTTCAGTTGCTGCAGTTGTTTTAAATAATCGTTTTGCAGTTGCTGTAAACGCTGGCGGCGCTCGGGAGAGCTTTCTACTGCATAAAAGCGACTAAGGCTGCCGCGGTCAGCATCATACTGCACCATGATATTATTCACTTCACTCGTGTGCTGATAAAGAGCGGCTGTTTGCGACCAGCCCTGCGTGGCAGTAAATACAAGGCAAAAGATAAAAGCAATGCTTAATCGGGCGGCTTGGTTCATAGCAGGAAATGTGTTGATTTGGGTTGATGGAACGAAAGTCAGTAAAATATTGGTTCCTAAACTACCATTTATAAAAGGGTTAAGATTCGCTAATGATTTGTGAGTTTCGAGGTGGGCGTTCCGGGTTCCGGGTTTGAGGTTTCGGGTTGCTCCGCGGTGCCGGATGGCGGCATTGCTGTGGCCGGCTAAAACGTCTGGCGGCGTTTGTGCAATATACCAATATTGATTTCAGCATTTATTCGGCCTGTAACCCTGAAAGAACCCGGAACACCAAACCCGGAACCCGTAACCGGACAGGCATGAATTAATCACTTATTTACCAATATTAACCTTTGATGATTTGTTTACAAAAAAATGTGCTAATATTGGTTAAGTATGAAAGTTGTACAGTTTACAATACCTGTTGCTACAGAGTATTCCATTATCGTGCAGGAAGATGTATTGCCCTACTTCTACAATCATTTGCACCGTCATAATGAAATACAGATCACCTGGGTTATCAAAGGTGAAGGAACGTTAATTGCGGGGAATTGCATGCAGCGTTTTAAGCCCGGCGACATTTACATCATTGGCGCCAACCAGCCCCACTTATTCAAGAGTGATCCGGCTTATTTTGAGAAGCGCAGTAAAAAGGAGATACATGCGTTGACCATGTTTGTAGATCCGGGTGGACTGTTCAGCAACATCCTTCACCTGCCCGAAATGAAGGGTGTGAAGAAATTCCTGGAGGTAACGGCTGCAGGCATGCAGATACCGAATGCCTACAAAGCGCAGGTGATGGACAAAATGTTACAGGTAAAAGAAGCGAGGAATGGCATGCGGTTGGCTACCTTTATCCAGTTGCTGCAGATCATGACAACGATCAAAAAATATAAAACACTTTCCAGCTCCGGCTCAGAATATTCCATTAGTGAATCTGAAGGTTTGCGTATGAATGATGTGTATCAATATACGATGACACATTATACCGAGAACATCAGTCTTCACCAGATAGCCTCCGTAGCGCACCTGACCCCACAAGCCTTTTGCCGCTATTTTAAGAAACATACACGGAAAACTTATATTACCTTCCTGAACGAGGTGCGGGTGAATGAGGCCTGTAAAAAGATCGTGGCGCAGGACTTTGACAGTATTGCCACGGTGGCCTATCAAACCGGTTTTACCAATGCTGTTACTTTTAACCGGGTATTCAAGAAGATCACCGGCCAGCCCCCCAAGAAATTTTTAAATGAGTACCTGCATAAGGTAGATTAAGACCGGCAGCCTGAAATGTGAAGGAAGCTTCCGGAGCCTGAATCCGGGGTGGGAAGGGTAGGGCAATACCAGGTCATTGCTTAATCAATTAAGCAATGATAATCAACGTGTATTAATTACATGCCTAAACCTCCAACCGTACTAAAAAACCTCTATTTTATTTTAAAGGTTTCCACTTAGTTGTCATTATTTCTGTATTTTTGACAATCATAGATCACTCCCTGTTTTTTAACGGGATGCAGGAATGATCGCAACTCCTCCATGTAGCTTATTGTAAACTTAATTCCTTTCAGGATCCCCCATCATGAGAGACCTGTCCGTATTGGCATGTACCCTCTTATTGTCCGCCCGTTTAATGGCAACAGATACGTTGCAATATGCCCGTCATCACTATACTGATGAAAACGGATTACCCCAGAACAGCATTAAATTTATTGCCCCCGATACCAATGGATTTGTGTGGCTGGCCACTGAGAATGGTGTAGTACGCTTTGATGGTCAGCATTTCAGGACCTTCAATAAGGAAAATCTCCGGCTCGCTTCCAGCCGCATCTATATTTTATTAACGCGCCCTGGTACACAGAACCTGTACGCCGCTACTGACGGCAGACAAATTATTCAATTTCACAATGGGGAGGCAAGCGTGGATGATAGTAACCGGCCCCCTGATTGGACGGATGCTACCGGTAAAGACGGACACTTTGCTATTTTCCCGGCATTAGGCCTGCCTAATCTTTACAAGGACATCGTCCGGTTTGATAATTATGTTATGCCGGTCAACGATAGCGACTTTTTCATAGCGAACAAGGGAGGCGTATCGTTCTATAAAAATAAGCAACGGCAGTTCTGGACCAGTTTCGGGCACGCCAATTACTGGCATTTCTTTAATATAGACAGTGTATTGTATTATGTGGATGATCAGGAAGTGTATAGTATATCCCGGGGTGTTGTGGAAAAGAAAGGGCAGCTCAAGGGAGATATCGTACATAGCCCGGCTTATGGCCGCAAAGAGAAAAAACTGCAATTATTTTGGAACCTTTCTTCAAAAGATGTTTTTGTTTATCTTGATCAATCGCTTTACCTGGTAAAAAAACTACCCACTGGTGAATTATCAACTCAATTATTACTCACTGATTTCGACCTGAATGCTAACAGGATTGTATCTGCCTATTATGATGAGCCCCACAAACGGCTTTTTTTGGGCAGTGAAACGAGGGGATTATTTGTTTTTACCCGCAAGCAATTCAATACAGTTAATTCAAAACAACCTGGTGCGGGTGAAGTGTTTTATGCGCAAACTGTTTTTGGCAATAGCGCAGTGCTTACGGCAAGGGGAGAAATAATGGAAGCTTCCGGTACCAGCAGGCTCTTACCTGCTATAAACCGGCTGAATTTTGTTGACCATTACAGCTTGCTGACGGATGCCAATGGTTATATATGGGTCAAACAATGGAATCAACTGTATAAGTTCTCCAAAGACGGGCAACATTTACTGGATAAGTGGACATTTACGACAGGCATCCATACGGTGTACGAAGGCAGCAACGGGCAGTTATGGGTCGGTACCCCAAAGGGATTGTATGTAATGAACCTGTTCGTGAATAATGCTACGCCTGAATTTTTTACAGACCGTGTGCAGGATATTACCTATATACAGCGTGAAACAGATGATATACTGTGGCTGGGTACCGGCAAAGGAGTATATAAACTGACGCTTTCCAGTCACAAAATACAGGCAATAGATAGCCTGAAGGGTATACAAATTCGCAGCTTTTATATTCCCAGACCTGGCGAAGTGTGGATTACTACGGCAGGCGATGGATTCTTCCTGTATAAGAACAGCAGGATTGTAAAGTTCCCGCTTGACCAGGGGCACTACCTGAATGCTGCCCACTGTATGATGGAAGATGCTTATGGCTATTGTTGGATCACCACCAACAAAGGGTTATTCCGGGCTGCTAAAAAAGACCTGCTGAATTATGCGGATGGTAAAACCACTGCTATTTATTATCATTATTATGACAAGTATGCGGGGTTTAATATCAATGAGTTTAATGGCGGATGTCAGCCTTGTGGCATTCAATTACCGGATGGTCATTTCTCCTTTCCATCCATGAATGGGCTGGTCATGTTCAAACCAGGTCAGGATGATATAGAGCTGCCCGATAAAGCTATTTTTATTGACAGGGTAGAGGTGGATGGGAAACAGCTAGCCAGCCGGGATACCTTTGTTTTTTCGAAAGATTTTGACCTGTTTAAATTATACGTTTCTACCCCTTATTGGGGCAACCCTTACAACCTGCGGCTGGAATTTGCCCTGAACAGGAATACAGAAAAAGAAGTATGGAACAAGGTAGGCAGTGATGGCAGCGTTTCCCTCTCCTCCCTGTCATCCGGCACCTACCAGTTGAAGATCCGTAAACTGAATGGCTTTGGGGATAATAATTATTCTTATAAAAGCATCGTGCTGGTGTTACCCCTGGCCTGGTATGAAACCTGGTGGTTTAAAGTGTGCATCATCGTGTTGGGCCTGTTGGGCATCTGGGGATATACCCGCTTTCGCCTGCAGTACATAAAGCATAAGAACAAGGTACTGGAATCACGTATTGATGAGCGCACAACTGCTCTGAAAGCCATCTTGAATGACCTGCAGGTCTCGGAGGAAGCCTTGCGTAAGCAAACGCATATACAGGAACGCCTGATGACGGCCATTGCGCACGACATTAAAAGCCCGCTGCGCTACATGATGCTGGCGGCAAAACGCCTTACCGAGAATACGGCTGCAGGTGGCAATGACCCCTCCGACGTGCATAAAAATGCGCAAATGCTGTATGAAGCAGGCTATCGCATGTACCACCTCACCGATAACCTGCTGCAGTATATCAAATTCTCGGGCCGCGACAGGCAGGTGGTGCCGGAAGAAGTAGACCTCGGTGTCCTGGTGGGTGAAAAAGTGGAGATCTTCCGGGATATAGCTGCTGCCCAGCAAACGGTTATTGTGAATGAGGTACAACCAGGTATAATTATACGCAGCAATTTTAACCTGCTGGGCGTTATCATTCACAACCTCCTGGATAATGCAGTGAAGGTAACCTATGAAGGGCAGGTTAAAGTATACGTGGTGCCCGGCGATATACTCCGCATTGTAATAGTAGATTCCGGTATTGGCATGCATCCCGATATTGTGAACTGGTGTAACAGTGAACTTGCACGCACCAACCAGCCCAATACTTCTTTTGCCGGGCATGCCGGTTTCGGGTTGATCATTATCAAAGAATTGCTGGCGCTCATGGATGGAAAGCTGCAGGTAAGCAGCAGCCACGAAAAAGGAACCACCATAGAACTGCTGTTCCGGGACTGGCAGGTATAAGGAGGTGTTAGCTTTTAGGCAGTAGCTGTTAGCGGTCAGAGTTTGGCTGCCGGGTTGCTTTTTACACTTCATTTCCCGCCGTTTACTCAACTATTAGTACCAACTACGCATCAGTCTTATGCAGCGCTGCAGGTGTTTTATAGCTTTGCAGTCAGTATACTATTGGTTGCAACAAAATAATTAGGAAAGGGCGACTACTGTAAGGGGGGCTGGTGATCAGCCCCCTTTTTCTTTTTACTCGTAGTTGACGATGGAAGAAGTGTCGTATAACTTTACTTTCTCTACCAGCTCTACGATGTTAGAGACCTCCATTTTCTCAAAAATGCGGCTCTTGTAAGTGCTCACCGTAGATATCTGCAGGCTGAGCGTTACCCCGATCTCTGCCACACTGGCGCCTTTCACCAGCAATTGCATCACTTCCATTTCCCGGTTGGAAAGACCGGTAAGGGGATTGCGGGCAGATGCCTTTTTGGTAGTGAGCCCGTTGATCAGGTGCTGCTTCACCGTGGGGCTGATGTACTTGTCATTGTTTTGAATGGTCTGGATGGCGGCTTTTAGTTCTCCTTCCGGCGCCTGCTTTACGACGTAACCGTCGGCTCCGGCCTGCAGGTAGCGAAGGGCGTATAACTGTTCGTCATAGCCGGAGAAAATGAGAATCTTAACATGGGGCTGTCGAAGCTTTACGACATCAATCATTTGCAGGTTATTCCCCCCGGGGATGTTGATGTCCAGGACCAGCAGGTCAAATCTGTCTGTGTCCAGTAATTTGAGGGCCTGATCGAAGTTGTTGGCCTCCCGGATCGTGCCGGCGGGCAACATTTCCTTAATTACAAGAGCGGTTCCATAGCGTACAATAGAGTGATCATCAGCAATCAGGACTTGGTACTTTGCATCTTTCATTAGTGAGTATCAGATTATTGGTTTGGGAAGAGAGCCTTATTGAAACTGAATGTAATATACGATTTCTTCTATACTAATATCAAACTTCTACTACATACTTATGGAAATTATAGTATAGAGGATTACCTGTAGGTATAATAGTTTTGCTGGTATAGCAAGAAAGGAACAGATACTGAGGGGGTTAGCCGCTAATATCAATTTGTTTGAGAAATATCAATTCTACCCAAATGCCCTATTTAAAACCAGCCATACCTATGCGAAACCGTGCCGGCAATATGCCAGGTCCTGTATATCAGGTTCATAACGACCTGGCATTTTTTCTCTACCGCTTTACCGGTTCCGTTACAGGTCTACTCCGATCATTCAGTTATACTACTAAAAATACTGTGCAAGCAGTCTCCGGGTCATGGTACAAGGGGGGATATCGTTCAATGACGCAGTGAACGAGTCCCTGGTTTCCAGTAAGCTTAATTCTTTCCTTACCGCCCTGCCTTTCCAGGCGGGGCAAAGGAAAGAATACTAAAAATTCCCCACTTCATTAAATGTCACCCTGTCCAAAGGACTCCTGCGGAGAGCTATGTCATCCTGAGCTTGTCGAAGGATTGTCGAAGGGCATGAGCAGCTACCGGAAAGGGATGGCCCACATCATTATGCACGACTCATTAACCAAAAATATGACCATGATTAAAAAATTACTTGTACTCACTGTGGCGGCCCTGATAGGCGCCGGCAGTGCTATGGCCCAGGGATTCCTTTCCAAAAAGAAAGGCAGCCTCATCGGCTTTAGCGTCAATTTCACCGATTTTAAAACCCCCAGTGAGATCAAAGCCACTTCGCTGAAGGATGCCTTGAAAAAGGGCGACTGGCACAAAATGTCAGAGATGGGCTGGGGATTCTCACTCCTATACTGGCAGGGATTGAGCAACCGGCTCGACCTCTCGGCCCGTTATAATGGGGTGTTTACCGACTTCACCCGCAGCAGCTATGACAATGAATATTCCAATGAATTTGAGGCGGCCCTGCATGCCCGGGCATTGACAGATGACCATACGCTGAATCCCTTTCTTACGGCGGGCATCGGTGTGGGCGACTACGGCAAGACCTGGGCGCCTTATGTACCACTGGGGCTTGGACTGCAATTGAACCTGGAAAGCACTACTTATGTTTTCCTGCAGATACATTACCGGGTATCGCTGGATAAGTCGGCATTGGATGATAACCTCTTCTGGTCGCTTGGCTTTACAGAGAGCCTTTCTTCTCCTAAAACACCCCCGCCTCCTGTAACGGTACCCTTCCCGGTAGTAGAACGGAAAGACCAGGATGATGATGGCATTGTGGATAGTGTGGATGCCTGCCCCGATGTAAAAGGGCTGGCCCATTTGAATGGTTGCCCCGACGGGGATGGCGATGGTATTGCGGATAAAGATGATAAATGTCCCACCATAAAGGGTATAGCCAGGTACAACGGTTGTCCCATACCGGATACAGACGGGGATGGCGTAAATGATGAGCTGGACAAATGCCCTGCTGTAGCCGGTGTGGAACGGTATAACGGTTGTCCTATACCCGATACGGATAAAGATGGCGTGAATGATGAGGAAGATAAATGCCCGGCATTGGCGGGTGTAAAGGAAAACCAGGGATGCCCTGTCGTAAAAGAAGAAGTGGTGAAAAGAGTGAACGTAGCGGCCGGCAACATCTTCTTTGTGAGCGGAAGCGCCAAACTGCTGGCCAAATCCTTTAAGTCGTTGGATGGCGTGGCTGCAGAACTGAAAAAGGATACCGATCTGAAGCTGTCTATTGAAGGACATACGGATAATACCGGATCCGATAAGGTAAACCAGCCGCTGAGCGAAAAAAGGGCCAGGGCTGTACTGGATTACCTGAAAAGCAAAGGTGTTGAGGAAAGCCGGATGCAATCGGCCGGTTATGGTTCATCACGTCCTGTGGCCGATAACAAAACAGCCAAAGGCAGAACCCTGAACAGAAGAGTTGAACTGAAGCTTACCTATTAACAATATAAACAGGCAGTAAGACCAACAGGCAGGCATGAATTTCTTTTGAAGGTCAGGACGGAACAGAAGGACGGAAGTACGGGATGGTTATTCCGGCTTCCGACTTCTGATTTTGATAAGTTGTTGACAATATTAACGGTTTGTAGAAATAGTACTACAAAAGAATTGGAGTAGTATTACAAATCAGCAAATGGACTTATAATACATTTGATGACGTGAAAGAGCAGTAGCTATTCACCATCATTTTACCCCGCAGTAGTGATTTTATTCTCTGTAATCTTTGATCCGGTTTTGGTCTGATGCTTTTTAAGCATCCTGGTATAGTAGCAATTAACCAAATTATGTATAACCTTTTGTCTATGACAAAGGGTGACGGAATGTTTTTTCCTTTACAATATCGTGCTATGAGAACTAAACGTCCTTCTTTCCTTGCAAAGACCACGTGCCCATCCGCCAGGTTCCTGTTGCCATTGATTGTTGGTCTGTTGATCAGCAGCGGCGCTGTGGCTACTTCTTTTCCTGTTACCAATACATATGATTCCGGGCCGGGTTCCTTCCGGCAGGCCATCGTGGATGTGAATGCAGCGGGAGCAGGACCGCACAGTATTGAATTTAATGTATATGGCCAGATCACCATCCTGTCTTCACTTCCGGCCATCACCCAAAGTGATGTTACCATTGACGGGCAGAACAAGATCACTATTAACTCCAATGGCTCCGATCCGATCTGTAATCCGTTTAACATCAGGGCGAATAATGTAATTGTCAGGAATTTTAAACTGACCAACAATGGTGATATTGACATCATCATTGCCGCCAATACCACCGGCGTAGTGATTGATGGGATCTCTGCCAGCAGTACTACCGGCAATTGGCTGAATGCGCTGATCTATGTAGAGGGAGCTTCTACTAATTTAACGCTCAGGAATATCCGGTCGACGGACCTGCAGCCCTGCGGAAGCACCTACTTTGGAAGAGGGATTCTTATTGTTGGTGGACTGCAAACCAACCTCATTATAGATAGTGTTACACTCAATACTCAGGGCAATACCAGAGGATGCGAAGGCATCGTATTCCGCGATGCTGCCATTAACGGGCTTACATTGACCAATACCAGTATCAGTGGTTTCCAGAATGGCATTGTGCTGGATAATACCGGTGGCCCTGTAGAGACCGCCAATAATGTTTTATTACGCAATGTTACCCTCGACTCGCTCATCACCGGCGTGTCGGTTGGTTTTTACTCGGATTTTGTAAATACCAATATCCAGATCAAAAATACGGTCATTGACCTGAACACGCTTGGCGCCGATGATGATGGCGATTATCCCATCCGGTTCGACAATACCACCAATGGCGTTACGATCGATACCGTACGCCTGCATGAAAGCGATGTTTATTTTATATGGTTTAATGGCGCGGCCAGCAATGTAACCATTAACCATTCCGTCATGGAGAATACCATACCCGGCCTGTATGGCGGTGGTCAGTTTATCCGTTTTGAAAGTACTGTCAATAATGTCAATATCAGTAATACTGTACTGAATGGCGATAAGCCTGCCAATGCGGATGATGCTGATTACGGAATTGTATTTATCGGCGCTACAACAGATATTACGTTGGACCACCTTACCCTTAATGAATTTGATGTAGATGGTATCCATATATTGGCGGCCAATACCAACTTCCAGCTCACCAATTCCACCTTCACCAATAACTATGATGGTATAGAGTTCTATAACAATGTTCCCCGCAGTAATGTAGACATTATCAACTCCTCCTTCAGGGGCGCGGCCGGTGGGCGCAGTGGCATTGTAGTTGGTGCGGCCAATGCCGTTTCCGACATAGACCTTGTGGGCGATACGGTGACAGGGCATGTCAACAACGGTATCTGGTATTATGGCGGTCAGGCCGTAACGGATGCATCCATTACCGGTTGTGTGGTGCATGACAATGGAGGGGCGGGGATTGTGATTGACCAGCCAGATAAGGTACTTATTACACAAAATGCAATCTATGATAATACGGGTTTAGGGATTGACCTGACCAATGCAGGCAACTGCGGCTATGAAGGGGCCAACCGGCCCGTGCTGGTGTCGTCCACACCGCTTGGAGGCGGACAATACGAACTGGTCATCAACCTGCCGGCGATTGTTCCCTCCGGCTATACGGTAGATATCTATGCCAATGATCCCGCTACTTCGGCTGCCAGCGGTCAATACTTTGTGACCAGCTTAACGGGTCTGAATAGTGGCAATAATACACGGACGGTTACCTATAATACCGGCCCCGGCGCTACCGGGGTCGGTTTTTGGACAGCTACCTTACGCATCCCCGCTAATAATTGCGGCACCTCAGAATTCAGTGATAAGCTAAGTATTGGCATCAAAGCGCCTGCCTGTATTACCAATGGCATCGTAGCCTGGTACCGGGCGGATATGGGCGTAAATGGCATCAACTGGGGCGATATCAGTGGCAATGCCAACCATACCACTGTGGTCGGCGATCCTGATACCAGTACCGGATCAGTAAACTTCAACCCTGCTTTTTATTATGATGGCAATGATGCGCACCGGGTACCTGCCGGTGCAGGTGTTACCACCGCCTACACTATGATGGGCCTGGGCCGGCTGGAAGGCACACAGAATGGAAGGGTGTTTACCAGCTCTACTGGCAACAAACTGTTTGGCTGGTGGGCCAATGGAGAGAACGGCTACCACAATGAGGCCTGGCTTAAAAATACTACTCCCATTACCAGCTATACCAAATTGTATTCATTAAAACGCGCCAATAGCGGTAGCGGGCCTTATGAGTTCAAGGGTAATGGCATGCTGTTGAGCTCCGGCGCTTCCTCAAACGGCAGCGTTTGGACCCTGGATATAGGCGGCGCTTTTAATAATGAGTATACAAAGGTGTTCGTACCGGAAGTCTTTATCTACAACCGTGACCTGACACCGGCCGAAATACAACGCCTCGAATCTTATATGGCGTTGAAATACGGCATTACATTAAACAATGGAACTACGGATTATATAGCCTCTGATGGCACTACCATCATGTGGAGCGCTTCAACGAATAGCGCCTATGGAAAACATATCACGGGTATCGGGAAGGACGATTGTACGCTGCTGCATCAGAAACAATCGGTCAGTGCCGACACCGGGTTGGTAACTATTGCACTGGGTAATACGGTGGCTGTTTCCAATGCCGCCAATACCAACGCGGTGACCACTGATAAAACCTTCCTGGTATTTGGTGATAACGGTGCTGCTGTAGCTTATGCAACAGCGGTAACAGGCGCTACGGCAACACAGCGGATGGCCAGGGTATTTAAAGTGCAGAAGTCTGCCACCTGGACCGATCAACTGATCACCTTTACAATAAAGGGAGCAGGCACCAGCAACTACCTGCTCATCAGTTCCGATCCCGCATTCGGGACCATCAGCCAGGAATTACAACTGGATGCCAATGGTGCGGTGAGCTTTAGCTCCTCCCTGCTGGCCAATGGTATTTATTTCACCGTAGGAGCAAAGATCAAAGGACCTGCTAACGTAAATACAGGCGTAGCCTTGTGGCTGCGGGCCGATGATGGCAGCGCCAATGGTGCTGTATGGAACGATTTCAGTGGTAATGGCAATGGTGCAGCGCAACCTGCTGCTGCCAGTCAGGCTATTGTAGTGCCCGGCGGGGTTAACTTCAACCCGATGCTGAAATTCGACGGCAGCAATGACTTCCTCCGCAGCCCGAGTTTGTTTACCAGTACCGGCGTTAATAACGCACAGGTATATGCAGTAGCCATAACAGATAATGCGCAGAACCAGGACCTGTTCGGGGAATTGGTTTCCAATGGTCAGTATGTGCATGCGCATTTGCCATGGAGCGATGGCGTATTGTATTGGGATGCCCCTTATGGTTACCGGGCGCAAGGCGCCTGGGGCGGAACGCTGGGAGCACCTTATTTATGGTCATTCCTCCGTTCGCCTTCAACGATGGGCGCTTTCCGCAACAGAACACAGGTGGCCGTGTACAATGCAGCGATGGGTAATATTGCAGGCGCTAATAGTCCGTTTAATGTCGGCAGCACTACCAGCACCGGCGTACAACCGTTCAATGGTAAGATTGCCGAATTAATCGTATACAATAATTCAGCCGCTACCACCACTACACAACGTCAGCAGATAGAATCTTACCTGGCCATAAAATATGGTCTCACCATTCCGGTAGATTACCTCGCCAGTGATGGTACTACCAAATTCTGGGATGCTGCTGCTAATGCGGCTTACTCCCAACGCATCACCGGTATTGGCCGGGATACTACTTCAGCCTTATTGCAAAAACAGTCGCTGAGCGTAGATGCCGGTTACCTCACCATGGCGCTGGGCAGCACCATTGCCATCAGCAATGCGGCAAATGCCGGTACCATTGCCAATGACAAATCTTTCTTCGTCACAGGTGATAACGGCGGCGCAAAAGTATTTTCGGTATCGGTTACAGGTCTCACTGGTGTCAATGTTGCACTGGCAAGGACCTGGAAAGTGCAGAAGACAAACTGGGCCGACCAGGACATTACTTTCCGTACAGATACGACACTGGCCGCGCCGCAATTCATCATCATCAGTACCGATGCCAGCTTTGGTGCAGGCGACCTGGTATTGTCGCTCACCAACCGCACTGTGACCCTGAACACCAGTCAGCTCCCCAATGGCGCTTACTTTACTTTTGCTAACGCTTTAAAAGCGCCCGGAAATGTCATAGCCGGCATCGCTGCCTGGTGGCGGGCTGATTATGATGCTGCTGCTACCCTTTGGAGCGATTACAGCGGCAATGGTAAAACGCTTACACAACTTAATGTGCCCCAGCAACCAGAACTGCTGCCGGTTAACATCAACTATCAACCTGCTTTAAAATTCGGGAACGTAGACGTTATGAACTCTGCCTCGTTGTTTGGTACTGCTTCTATCGATAACATTGCAGTATTTGCCGTAACTGCTGCTGATGGAGCAGGCTCCCAGAACCAAGGTAGCGGTCTTTTCGCTGAATATGTAAGCAATAACGAACGTGTTGCTGCCTGGGCGCCGTATGGTAATGGCCATGTTTACTTTTATCCGCCTTTAGGTTGGGCCGTGAATACCACCGCACTCCCCACACAGCCGGTTGCTTATGCCAACCCACGGTACAACTTATATGGTTTCACCAAAACGCCTTCACAGCTCAATATCTATTTCAACAATACCAATGTGGGTACCACCAATGGTACATTCACCGGCATTACTGGTAATAACCAGCCTTTCTCTTTGGGCGTGTTCCATTTCGCTGATTACTTCAATGGCCGTATAGCAGAATTTGTAGTGTACAACAATTCATCTGCCATGACGGCCACCGATCGCCAGAAAATACAATCTTACCTGGCATTGAAATACGGCCTTACCCTGAATCTTGCAGGAGTGCCCGGCTACCTGGCCAGTGATGGTTCCAATTATTTTGATGCTGCTGCCAATGCCGGTTACTTAAAGCACATCACCGGTATTGGCCGTGATAGCATTACCGCCCTGAACCAAAAGCAGTCATTAAGTATAGATACAGGAGTAGTAACTATTGCTTTGGGCAATACTGTAACCGCCAGCAATGCAGCGAATACAGGCATTATTACCAACGATAAATCTTTCTTTGTATTCGGTGATGATGGCGTCAGCACTGCTTTTGTAACACCAATCACTGGTTTCAGCGGCCTCACTAACCGGATGACGAGGATCTTCAAAGTAGACAAGACGGCCAATTGGACCGATCAGAATATTACGCTCAAATTAAAGGGCGGCAACGCACAGACTTATTTACTGGTGAGCACGGATGCCGTGTTTAATGGAAGCGATACAAGATATGTGTTGAATGCCGATAGCACGGTTACCCTGAACACCAGCAACCTGGCCGATGGCGTTTACTTCACCTTTGCTACAGATATTAAAGGCCCTAATGGCGTTAACAGGGGCATTAACTTCTGGCTGCGTGCCGATGATGGTAACACCAGCGGTGCTGCCTGGAAGGATTATGCGGGACATGGTCACCAGGCTTTGCAAGGTGTAGTGGCGGGTCAGCCAGCCACCGATGCCAAAGCCATCAACTTCAACTATGGATTGAAGTTTGACGGTACCGATGATTTCCTCGATATCAATACTACCCGGGTGCATCCGGATAGCTCTACCATATTTGTAGCCGCTTCCGGATCGGGATTCGCTACCGGCAGAGCACTGGTAACCAGCGGTGGCCTGGCAGCCGCCAATGGTGCGGAATTTAGAGTAGTGTCGCCGTCAATCACGCAGTTCCTGGAAGCCAATGGCTCTGCAATAGAGGCTGTAAACGGATTAAGTACATATGTTGATAACAGGCCCTATATTTTTAGCGGCACACAATCCAACCTTGCCAACGGCGCTAAACTGTACCAGAATTACAAGTTGGATAACCAGGGTTCCGTCACGCTTAGTCCTGCTACGGCCAACTTTGTTTCCATTGGGTCAAGGATCAACGCGGGCAGGGGGATATTCTGGATGGGCAACATCAGTGAGGTGATCGTTTACAACCGGGTACTTACAGATGCAGAGCGCCAGTCGGTAGATTCTTACCTGGGCTTGAAATACGGTATTACACTGAATAATGGCGCTACCAATTACCTTGCATCGGATAATACAACGTACTGGACCGCTGATGCTACTTATAAAGTTCGTATTACCGGTATTGGCCGTGATGATAGTACAGCACTGAATACAAAACAATCACTGAGTGTAGATACCGGCTTTGTGACACTGGCATTGGGTACAGGTATTCCGATCACCAACGAAACCAACAGCAATACCATCACCAATGACCGCTCATTCCTGGTATTTGGTGATAATGGATTGTCTGCTTCCAACTTCACCGTAACCGTTGCCGGCAGCGCCAACAATGTCACCCGCCGTATGGCCCGTGTATGGAAAGTACAAAAGACCAATTGGGCCGATCAGAACATTACGTTCAAAGTAAAGCCCATCGGTATTGACAATTACCTGCTCATCGGCAGCGATCCCACTTTTGCTACCTTCAGCCAGGAAATACCGGTAGCTGCAGATGGCACCATCACCTTCTCTTCAGCCCTGTTTACCGGCACTGATATCTATTACACTTTCGGCGGGCCATTGAAGTCGCCGGGTGGGGTACCAGGTCATGCCATGTGGGTACGTGCAGATATTGGTACTTCTTCTACTGTAAACAATACAGCTATCGGCGAATGGAGTGATTTCAGCGCATTTGCAAATAATGCCAAACAGGCTACTGTTGCTAATCAGCCAACATTCCTGAACAACAATCTCTCCAATATTAACTTCAACCCCGTTGTCCGTTTCAATGGCAGCACCACTGGAATGACGGCCGCCTCCATCCTGAAAACGGGAACCTATAATGGCGCTGCTACTTTTGTGGTAAACAGCCAGGTGGCGCCCACCAACGCGCTTGTCTGGACAGAAAATACTGGTGTGGGCACGCAGTTTTCCCTGCATGCCACCTGGGGCGATAATATTGTATACTGGGACCCGCCTTATACTTCCAACCGGTTAACCTACAATGCCGGCGATGTCAACAATCAATCCATTCTCTGGACTGCTACCAGCGATATTTCATTGGCCGCCAACCGTCAGTCTATTTTCAAAAATGGGTTGAATGTGAACAATGGCAATAATACCAGCCAATATACCGGCAACAACGGCACATTCCAGCTTGGCTGGAACGCTGGTGCTTATAATTATAATGGCCGTATAGCAGAGGTCATTATCTATACCAATGCGCTGACTCCTGTTCAACAACAACAGGTGAATACGTACATGGCGTTGAAATATGGTATTACGCTGAACAATGGTAATACTAATTATTTGGCCACTGACGGCACTACCACTGTGTGGGATGCTACTGCTAATGCAGCGTATAAAAATAACATTGCTGGTATCGGCCGTGATGATGAGGAAGCGCTGCAACAAAAACAAAGCCGCAGTATCAATACCGGTTTACAGGTAACCATTGGTTTGGGTAGTATTGATTCAACTAATATTGCCAACACCAATACTTTTGCCGCTGACAGAAGCTACCTGGTGTGGAGCGATGACGGTGCTGCAGTTACTTTCCGTACATCCACCGGCTTTGCTGATGCAGGCTACCGCATGGCCCGCATCTGGAAAGTACAGGAAACCGGTACAGTGGGCGATGTGCAGGTGGCGGTTCCGGCCAATGCATTGTCCAATCCTGCTAAATCTTATTTAGTAGTAAGTAACGATAACGTATTCGATGCTACGGATGAATACATCGCGTTAACACCGCTTGTTATAAATGGTGTTAACCATCTCGTGGCCACAAAGGATTTCAACACCAACCAGTTCTTTACGTTTGCTACAGACCTGAAAATACCGGGTGGTGTAGCAGCTCCTGTACTGTGGGTGCGTGCTGATTTTGGTACTTCTTCTACAGTAGATGGTACAGCTATCAATGAGTGGGATGATTTTGGCGCGGATATCAACCATGCCACACAGGCTACAGTTGCCAACCAGCCGCTGTATAGAAACATAGCAGGCAACAATGTTAACTTCAACCCTGTTGTGAGTTTCAATGGCACCAGCAATTTCATGGACCTCAACATCAGCAAACTGCCAATGGGTACTACGGCCAGGACCCTGTTCGGAACAGGTACCCTGGTGAATCCAGCCACAGCGGGGGCTAAATATTTAATAAGCTGGGGAAGTGCTGCTACCAGTCAGGGAATGGGGCTTGCTATGGGCGACCCACCCAATGGCAGGGGTTATTTTGTTGGGTATGCTAATGATGTATATACTAACCCAACGTTCTGGCAGGCGAATATGGTCAATGAGATGACGGGTACCTGGGCTGGCAATGGCGGAGCAGCCAATTTGTACAGCAAAATGAGCGCTATTGGCGCCGTGGGGGCAGGTAATAAAGCCTGGAATACTACAGGTACTGTTGCCAGGATTGGTACTGCGGCCTGGGGAGCAGAATACTGGAACGGATCAATGGGTGATATAATCGTATATGATTATGAATTGAATGCTGGTCAACGGTTAAAAGTATCTTCCTACCTGGCACTCAAATATGGTTATGTCATAGATCAAACCACGCCTAACAATTACCTCTCTACAGATAGTACAGTAATATGGAATGCAACAACCAACGTTGCTTATAAAAACAGCATCACCGGTATTGGTCGTGATGACCTCGAAGGCCTGAACCAGAAACAGAGCCGTAACAGTGATACTACCCGCTTGCGGATAGCGATCGGGCTGGGTTCAGTAGCTGAAACCAATATTGGCAATACGAACAGCTTTGCAGCAGATAGATCCTATCTCATCTGGGGTGATGATAATGCTGTTACGACCTTTAAAACAGTCATGACTGGTAATCCCAATGTCAATTACCGCATGACCAGGTTATGGACCGTGCAGGAAACAGGCACCGTAGGACAGGTAGAAGTAGCATTCCCTTATGATGCTTTGCCTAACCCACGCCAGTCATACCTGGTAGTGAGCAGCGATGCTACAATAGATAATGCTGATACTTATATACCATTATATGATATCACGATCAATGGCAAACGCCATTGGGCCGCTAAAACCGACTTTACCACCGGTCAGTATTTCACTGTAGCTGCCTTCATCAAATCGCCGGGCGGGGTAGGAGCTACCAACCTGTGGGTGCGTGCAGATCATGGTATCCTGAATAATACGGATGGTACAGCCGTAGATGTATGGGTGGATTATGGCAATGAAGTAAACAATGCCAGCCAGGCGAACACTGCCATACAACCCGTATTTCAGAATAATGTTACTGATAATATCAACTATAATCCGGTAGTGAAGTTCAATGGCTCTACCCAGTTTATGAATCTTGATGTGACCAAGTTGCCGCTAGGTACAACAGCGAGAACACTTATCGGTGTGGGACGTCTGAGCAATATTGCCGGCAATGGTTATATACTGGGCTATGGTACAGCCAGTACTAACCTGGGGGCTGGTATAATCAGCCTTGGAGGTGCAGGTAGTATAATAGGATACGCTAATGATGTTACTACGGCTGCTGGTTTCTGGCAAGTGAATGTGCCGAACGAACTGTTTGGCACCTGGGCCGGTGCGGGAGGACAGGCAAACCTGTATAGTAAAATGACTACAGTAGCCACTCCTGCCAGCAAACCCTGGAATACTGGTACTGCTGCAGGTGCACGCATTGGTAACAGCCCCTGGGGGGCAGAATACTGGAGTGGTCCCATCAGTGAAGTGATCGCCTTCGACAGGGCATTGAACAATACCGAACGTCAACGGGTAAGTACTTACCTCGCTATCAGGAATGGTTATACCATCGACCAGACAACGCCTTATAGCAATTACCTGAACACCAATAGTACAGTGATCTGGGATGCTACAGCCAATGCAGTGTATAAGAATAACATTGCCGGTATTGGCCGGGATGATATAGAAGGACTTGACCAGCGACAGTCAAAGAGCATTAACAGTGGCGCGATCCTCGCTGTTGGTTTAGGTACGCTGGCAACGGATAACCTGGCCAATCCCCATGCTTTTGCCAATGATACCGCTTATTTCCTGTGGGGCAGCAATGCAACAGCACTCACTACCAGCAATACAGATATCCCTGCCTTGTTCAGCCAGCGCCTCACCCAGGAGTGGAAAGTAAGCAGCAGCAACTTTAATAACCAGCTCGCTCCGGTGTTCCTGGAGTTTAACCTGGCGGGTGTTACGCATAATGGCACCACTGCGGCAGACTTCAACCTGCTGATTGATACAGATGGTGATGGCAATTTCACCACCGGTACCGTATCACAAATTCCTGCTACAGATTATACCGGTGGTAAGGTCACCTTTAATGGGGTAACTGCCCTGGCAAACGGCACTGTATTCACCCTGGCCATCGGCCAGCAGTCGCTGCGGTTAATGGCGAAAGTTATTCTGCAGGGCGCCTGGAACGGAACGGCTATGAGGACCGACCTCAAAACAGCAGGGGTGATACCGGCTACCGATCCTTACGGACAAAATACCACGCCTGCCGTAAGCCCGAATGCGGCAGCCGCAGCGGTGGTAGACTGGGTGCTGGTGGAATTGCGCGACAGCACCAACCCATCTACTGTGGTAGCATCGAGGGCTGCATTGGTATTGAGCAACGGCAATATTGTAGATACCGGTTACTTACAACCCCTGGCCTTTACCAACATAGGGGCAGCCAATTATAAAGTAGCCATACGTCACCGTAATCATTTGGGTGCTATGTCGCTGAATGTAGTTGACTTTAGTACCGGTGTGGGTACGGTCGATTTCACGCTGGCTGGTACGGCTACCTATGGCAACAATGCCCGCAAAGACCTGGGCAGTGGGGTGATGGGCCTGTGGGCGGGTAACGTGGATGGCGATCAGGCCATACGCCATTCGGCCAAGCCTTCCGATGCATCGGGTGTGATCAGCGCCGTACTTACCCATTCGGGCAATACATCGGCTGATCCTGGCTATACCGGCTTTATCAATGCCTATAGTCCTTTTGATGTGAACCTGGATGGAAGGGTGTACTATACGGCGGCGCCTTCGGACCGTGCTATCATTGTAACCAATGTGACCACGCATCCGGCCAATGTATTCGGGCTGGCATCGTACGTGATCATGCAACAATTACCATAAGCAGTGGCTTACCATAAAAAGATAACCATGAAAAGAGTTTTAAGAGACATACTGATCATTGTTTTCCTGTTATCGGTCTCCTTATTGCTGCAGGCGCAGCGACTGGATGTGACAGTTACGAATGTGGGGGGCAATAAAATACAGTTTATGGGTACGGCTACGGGAGCCGGTTTTGCCACCGCGCCTAATAATGCCTGGGGGGATATGAACCTGACCTGGCGCATACCCAAGGCCGCGGCCCTGCCGGCGCCTCCTACGCCACCACCGGCGCCGCCCACACCGCCTGCTGCCACACCAGAGGTAACATTGGAGAGTACGGCATTTACCGGCACGGCGCCGGAAGATGTTTTTACCGGCGGCACGGACCTGGCCATCTTTGACCTTACCACTTTCGGTGGCATCGATGATGGTTACTGGTACTTCCAGGTAACCGGTACGGCCAATACCGTGCAGAACATTCCTAGCGGAGGAACAGTGCTCGTGTATGAATTCAAAGTACCGTCGTCCTGGTCCTGCCCCAATTGTGTGGAGGTATTGACTACCGATATACCCGAGCTCATGACGCTGGCCGGCATCAGCACTACCTCTTTCATACACAATGGCGGACTCAATGTAGACGTGCTGAACCTGGTAACCAATATGGCGCCCCTGCCGGTGGCCTGGCTATATGTGAAAGCGGAACCGAAAGACAATAAGTGGATTGAAGTAAAATGGGCTACGGCGACCGAACAGAACAATGCAGGTTTTGCAGTGGAAAGAAGTGATGACGGCGGCCGTACCTGGCAGGCTATAGCATCGGTGCCCGGCAATGGTAATGCCAGTACGCCTTCTTATTACTCCATTCGCGATGAGCAAGTGACAGCCGGCGTTAAATACTACTACCGCATCAAACAAACAGACTTTGACGGACGGATACGGCATTCGGCCATTGCCACTGCCCTATTAACAGGTGAGCAATACTTTACCGTAGTGGTAAAACCCAACCCGGTAAGAGATCAGTTGAACTTAGAATTGCAGTCGGCCAAAAAACAAACGGCCCAGGTAGTGATCACCGACATGGCCGGTAAACTGTACCGGGTAGAAAGAGGTATCAACATGCAAGCTGTAACAACGCGGTTTAGTTGTAATGTGGCAGGATATCCGTCGGGCATGTACATCGCCAAAGTCATTGCGGAAGATGGTTCTGTGCAGGCGGTCAAATTCATGATCAGCAGATAGATCGTGCTGATGGCGGAGGGAGACGCAGGTGCAATTGGGGGATACCTGGTCTCCCGGCCTCAGCTTAAAATAGGTAGTTATTCCTACAGGTACAGTGAATAATGCCAGGTTTTCTTGTAAAGGTTACATTTCTCTTTCCGGTTCCCCACTGAAGGTGGTGGGGGCCGGAAGAGAAAATGTGTTTAACATGGACAGTAGTATCGCAGCAAGCAATAGACAGATGATAGCGGCCTCTTTCCAGGGGCCGCTTTTATTTAGGGGGATTGCTGAGGTTGGGGGTGGACGTATATGGCCTTACCTTTACTTGCCCTACTATCGCCCCCGGAGTATCTCTACTTTATCCCCGGAGTGCACCCTCCATAGGAGCTCTATAGCTGCTCTATAAAAGCTCTATAAGAGCTCTATAGCTTTTAAGGAATTTTGAAGATTTTTAGGAAGACTTCGTATGTTGTTGTGAGAGGGATTCCTGGTAAGGATACCAGTATTGCTAATTTACAACTTTTACTCAGCATTGGGAATAAAAGAAAAGGGGATACTTATTCATGACAGCAATAAGTATCCCTTTATGCTTTATACATTTACGCATTCACCCGTTTCCTCTCCTACGGCCGTGCAAAATCTACGGTGCGGGGAAGCACACCGGCTAATGAATTGTACACCGGTCCGCCGGGCAGCCCAAGTGGTATGCCATCGGTCATCAGGGTGGCCGGGCCTACAGGATCATAATTGCCGGTAATAAAGCGGTTGATGCACAGCGAATCATGGTGCAATCCCATTTCCGGGATATTCACACCGGGGCCAGGCGTAATGGGGCCGGGATAGGTATAAGCGGCTGTCATAAGGCCGGAAGCTGTGCTGATTTCCAGCAGCCTGCCCGATGTACCACTCACGGCCATCACATACAGTTTACCACTAAGGGTGATCGTCAGCCCGCGGAGGAACAGGCTGGGGGAAAGCGGGTTGGGCAGGCAGAACACATTGGTGGTGCCCGGCAGTCCTAACCGTACCACCCGGTTATTAGGATTCACGGTACCGCGATTGATGGCATAATAAACGCCTGTAGTGGGATGTCTTTCCACATCGCTTAAGTTCAATGGAATACCACAGGTACTTACGGCGGCTGCCGTAGTCACGCAGTTGGGGTCCACAAACTTCAGGATATGGTTAACGGGCGAACTGGGCGCCACACCGGTAGTGCCATAAAAAGTGCCGGTGCCGATGTCGTACGACAGGCCGGTGGCAAAGAGGATAGGGACACCTCCGCAGGTAGTGAGCCGGTTGGTGCCGGCAGAACCTATGACGGGGGTAACGGTTACGGGGCCTGCCGAAGGTGAACCGGTTACCCTCCACAGATAGCTGAAACCGGTAGCTGGGTCAACGGACAAATTGTACATGCCTGGCAGGCAGGCTGCCGGTGCAGCTACCGCGTTTGTTGTTGTTAAAGAAGTTACTTCTGGTGACTGACCTTTGTCATCGGTTGTTTGTTTTGTACAGGCTGCCAGTAATAGCAGTCCTGCTCCTACGATGGCAAGTTGGATGCTTTTCATATACAAGGTTGTTAATGGTGGCCTTCATTGACGCAGTCAGGCATCGCGCCCTACTCTTTAATGGATTTTCGGGAAACTCCACCAGGTAATAGCAATAAGAGATCCGGCACTGTTACCAGTGCGGGAAGAGGGGACCACTAATCATGGAGAGTGTTTGCTAACTGTGAAATGCGTAGTGTATGATCAAATATAATATTTAGCACTGATATGGATAATCGTAGTTTCCGAAAAAGTTCAGGTTTTACTACGTTTAACTTATTCACATTTCTTTGTAGTCGTCAGTATTTCGTGTATATTATTATGTTATCATTTTAGCACCACTTAAAACCTTAGCTTATGAGAAAGAGTCTACTCTTGTTGACCATTTTCTGCGCTTTATGTTTCCTAGAGCTATCTGCACAGGTAAAAACAAACTTCAGGAACAGTACATTAATTACGGGAAAAGGAAAGTATGGCCGGGATTATAAAATGGCGGTATACCGTATTGCACCGCCCGACACCAATGCGATCAAACAGCGTGAATTACAGGACAAAAAGGGGGCGGTGGTAAAACCATTCCGTTTTGCAGAGCCTGTTCCCGTCAACATCAATGTGGCTAAACTTATACAGTGGAATGAGGACGGGAAATTTGCCTTTGGCCGGTTTTCCATCAGTGCCAAAGGCGCCAGATCGTTGAGCATTAACTTCAACGATTTCTATCTGCCGGAAGGCACAGAGCTGTTTATTTATAACGAAGACGGCAGCATGATCACGGGACCGGTAACGGAAAAAGAGAACACAAAGAAGGCAGTATGGGGTAGTGCCGTGTATAAAGGAGAAGTGCTGATCGTAGAGGTGAAAACGCCGCTGATCACGAAAAGCGATATAAGGTTGAACGTGAATAATGTGGCGTATGGATATAAGGAAATATTCGGATTTGGTAATTCAGCCGCCTGTAACATTAATGTGCTCTGTCCGCAGGGAACCGGATGGGAGCAGGAGCGGAATGCAGTAGCGTTGATCCTGGATGGATTGGGTACCATTTTGTGTTCAGGGGCCCTGGTCGCCAACACCTGCGACCTGAACCTTCCTTATTTTTTAACAGCCAATCATTGCCTTGTGGGAGATGTTACCCAGTGGCGGTTTATCTTTCAGTATTGGAGCGCCACCTGCGCACCCAGCCAGGATGATTTTACCAGTTTACTGTTTAATGGTTCCACACTCAGGGCCAATTCTGCCGCTACTGACTTTGCGCTGCTGGAATTGAACAATGCGCCCGATGCCAATTCGGGGTTGGCTTATGCCGGCTGGTCAAGGAATACAACAGGCATTACCCAAACTACCATCATTCACCACCCGGCGGGTGATGTGATGAAAATATCAAGAGACAACAATGCCCCTACTGCAGTTAATGTAGGCGTACAAGCCTGGCAAGTGGTGCTGGATGAAGGGACTACCAATGGCGGCAGCTCCGGCGCCCCTTATTTTAACCAGGACCACCGGATCATTGCGCAACATCTTGGTACCGCCAACAATCACCCCGATGCCTGTGTAGATCTAACCAAGTTTGGAGGACGGTTCGATCTTTCCTGGGCAGGTGGCGGTACCAACGCCACCGGGTTACGCAACTGGCTTGACCCTTATTGGCGTTTTCTGCTTACCACCAATACCACGCCTGTAGCCAATCTGCCTGCACCGGCTGGTCCTGCCACGGCTTCTGTTACCGCGTCCCTGGCTTCAGGGCCGGGTGAACCCACCGTTTATGGTTTTACTGCCACACCCATGACCTGTGTTACGTATAACTGGTATAGAAATAACGTGTTACAGGCAAGTACGCTGGATAATTATTACGAGACATATATCCCCTGCGGTATGGCGGCCACCGTAAAGTGTACAGTAACCAACTGGTACGGTACTTCAGGATTTAGTAATAGTGTTAGAAGAACAGGTGGATGCGACAGGGGAAGGATTGCCCTCACGCCCAATCCCGCTGCCAGTAATGTGGTGATCACTTCCGGTAATGCCACCACTTTTGATGTTGTCAGGATCTATGATTTCCAGGGCAACCTCAAGCTGCAGAAAAAATACAACAAGGCGAAGTCGGCCACCATTAATATAACAGGATTGAACAATGGTACTTATTTTGTTGAGATTATCAGCGGTACTGAGAAAGAGCGGCAGCCATTACTGATAAAAAAATAAGGAGGCAGGTGACGGTTAACTTTTATTGCGGTACCATGATTTTGATACAGCGATGCGCTGGGAGGTATAAATGCCGGCATGCCCGCTGAAGTAATAGGCCGTGAAACAGGCAATGGCATAATACAATACATGGTCTGTTCCAAACAACTCTACGCCCATCAGGACGCAGGCCAGGGGTGTATTGGTAGCGCCTGCAAATACCGCAATAAAACCAAGGCCGGCAAAAAGATCAACAGGCGCGCCCGTTAGGGTGGCGATGGTATTGCCCAATGCAGCGCCTATAAAAAATAAAGGCGTTACCTCGCCGCCTTTGAAGCCGGTGCCCAGGGTAATGGCGGTAAACAACAGCTTCCACCACCAGCTCCAGTGCGTAACACCTTGCGCGTGAAAAGCATTCGTAATGGAAACACCGCCTGGTTCTTTCGACAGTACTCCCAGGCCCAGGTAATCACGTGTGCCCAATACAACCGTGAGTAGGATGATCAGGCAGCCGCCTGCCACCGGTATCAGCCATTGATGAGCAGGGATGAGGCGCTTGGACTGGTCTTTAATCGTATGTGATAACCATACAAACAGGTAACCTACCAACCCAAATGCAATACCTGCCAGGATCACTTTGGCCAGCAGGAATACATCGGCAGGTAGAAAATCGTAGGGACGGGGAACGGTGGTGGTAAAACCGGCGATATGATAAGGCGTGTGCGCAATACCCCAGGCGCTGCATACGATATGTCCAAATACAGAGGCCATCAGGCAGGGGATCAGCGCATCATATTTTATCCTGCCAATGGCCAGCACCTCCAGTGCAAAAATGGCTCCTGTAAGCGGCGTGCCGAAAACAGCGCCAAAGCCCGCGGCAATGCCCGTCATCAGGATAATGCGGATATCTTCTTTGGAAAGCCGGAACCATTTCCCCAGCAGGTTGGCCATACTGCCGCCCATCTGCACAGCCGTTCCTTCCCGCCCGGCAGAACCGCCAAACAAGTGCGTAACAAGCGTAGTGATCAATACCAGCGGGGCCATCCGCGCCGGTACGCCCGCACCAGGCTCATGGATCTCATCTACGATGAGGTTATTACCGGCTTCCGCATTTTTGCCCCATAACTTATATAGGAAATGAATACCGATGCCGGCTACCGGCAGCAGGAACAGTAACCACGCGTGTTGCCATTGCAAGTGGGTCACTTCATCCAACAGCCATAAGAACAAAGCAACCAGTGAACCCGTAATAAGGGCCACGGGGATTGTAATAACGGTCCACTTCAGCAGGTGGCGAACGATGTGGAATGGCTCAAAAGAAAGGATTGATTGTTTCATACCTACAAATATTTATACCTGGCAATTATGCCATTGCTTCATTTGTAGGCGCCATCAGCATCACCGGCAGGTGAGCGGTTCGGAGCAGGAAGACACCATTTCCTGTGTATACAGCAAATCTACGTTTTTTTGTACTTTTATCCCTTAGCCTCATACTAAGCCTTTCCTGTCAACTATCCTTGCCATCATTTTTAAGCTCAAAGCCAACCGGTAGCCATTCGTGTCAATACAGTCATTACATACTGAAAAGCAACTGCTTGCCCTGGTGGCAGAGGGGGATGAAGTAGCTTTTCGGGAACTCTTCAACCGGTATTGGGATAACATCTACAGTGTAGCCCTCGTATTGTCCAAGTCGGCTGCCCTTGCCGAAGACATGGTGCAGGATGTATTCCTGAAAGTGTGGATGAAGCGGGAAGAGCTGGTTACGGTTGAAAAAATAGACAGCTATCTTTTTATCATAGCGCGCAACCATATCTTCTCTGAACTCAAAAAGCTGAAAGTACGGCAGGATTACATTGATCAGTTAAAAGCTTACTTCTCAGGCAGGTACCTCACACCCGAAGACCAGTTGTTGTACAAAGAGTCTTCCGGCCTCATCGAAAAAGCGGTCAGCCGCCTCCCTGCCCAGCAGGAGCAGGTCTATCGCCTCATCCGGGAGAAAGGTTATTCCCATGAACGCGTTGCTGCCGAATTAGGTATTTCCCACCACACCGTTCGCAACCACATGATCAGGGCATTGCGCAGTATCCGGGAGTACCTGCAGGACCATGCAACAGGCATCCTCCTGCCGATAGCCTTATTACAGGCTTTTTTATAAACTGATTTTTTTTAGGAACAGGTAGTTGTCCCGGTTTAGCCGGGAGTCTTTACTTTACCATTCATAACTCCATTAAGCCTGCATCAATAACATGAATAAACTCGAACACTTACTGGAAGGTTACCTGAGCGATAACCTTTCTGAAGCAGAACTGAAAGAATTGCTGGCCCTGCTGGACAGGGAGGAGACCCATTTGCCGGAACTGATCCAGCACTTGCTGGAGCAACAAACGGTGGCAGGATTGGGCAATGTTGAGCTGAGGGACCGGTTATTCAGCCAGGTGATGCAACGGGTCAAAGAACAAAAAGCAACACAGGCGCCTGTAAAGCGAATGCATCTGCTGCGTTGGGCAACGGCGGCGGCAGTGGTTATCATCATATCCGGACTCATCTTTTTTTTGAGGCTACCGAAGCAGGAGGGGGCTACCGTGCAGCAGTCCACAGGAACAGGCAATGATGTATTGCCCGGAACACAGGGGGCCATACTTACCCTGGCCAACGGTTCCTCCCTGGTATTGGATACACTGCGCCATGGAATGATTGCACAGGAACCCGGCGCCCGGGTATCGTTGAAAGATGGGCAATTGGCTTACCATCCTGAAAGTGCCACCGCAGTGGGGTACAACACCATCACTACACCAAGAGGCCGGCAGTTCAGTCTTATGCTGCCCGATGGGTCGATGGTCTGGCTCAATGCTGCCAGCTCCCTGCGCTATCCCACTGCTTTTACCGGTAATGAACGTGTAGTGGAACTGACGGGTGAAGCCTATTTTGAAATAGCAAAAGATCCCTCCATGCCTTTCCAGGTAACAGTAAAAAATATGGAAGTGGAAGTGCTGGGAACGCATTTCAACATCAATGCCTATGATGATGAAGACGCAATTAGAACAACGTTGCTGGAAGGAAAAGTGAAAGTAACACCGGTTGTAGGCTCGCAGCTCGCGGCTCACAGCTCAAAGCTGCTTGCTCTTGGTCAGCAAGCCCAAATAATCAATAATAAATTATCAATAATCAATAATGTAGATATCGCGGCGGTAATGGCCTGGAAAAATGGTTTATTCCGGTTTGACCATGCCGACCTGCATACAGTCATGCGCCAATTGGCCCGCTGGTACGATGTGGAGGTGGTATTTGAAAAGGGCGCGCCGGTGCAGGAAGTTTTTCAGGGAGAAATGCAGCGCACCCTGAAACTATCACAGGTACTTAAGATCCTCGAAAACATGCAGGTGCATTTCAGGATAGAAGCAGGGAAACGGGTGATCGTTACGCCCTGATACCATAAATGTTTTGTGACCTGGTTTACCGGGCATAAAAAACCGGGTTCCGCTGGCAGGCGGAGCCCGGCAAATAGCCTGGTAAACTTTTACCCGCCACGATGTTGAAGCAAGGGGCGGGCATTATATACTCTTGTTTAACCAAAACTGTTACGAATTTATGCAAATTAAGGGCATTGCCCGCCTGGGTTTTCAGGAAGGCGGGACTCAACCAACCTGGCTGTGCGCTTCTGTAAGGCAGCAGGTGAAAAAGACACTGCGCATGATGAAATTAACTGCTTTTCTCCTCCTCACAGGTTTCCTGCACGTCAGCGCCAACAGCCTGTCGCAAACAGTTACCTATACGGCTTCCAATACTTCCCTGCAGCAGGTATTTGAAGCAGTGAAACAGCAAACCGGTTATGTGTTCTTTTATAAACCTGCCGATCTGCAACAGGCCAGGCCGGTCACCATAGTTGCCCGTCAGTTACCGCTGGAGAAATTTATGGACCAGGTATTGAATGGGCAGCAGTTGGATTACTTTATTGAGAGCCAGACAATCGTTGTACGTAAGAAAATAGTAGCGGCTGATGCGGCTAAAACCGCCGGTATGGACCAGCAGCCCGCCTTGCCACAGGAGATCAAAGGAGTGTTGCTGCATGCAGATACCCGGGAGCCTTTGTTCCGCGCTACCGTGCTCATTAAAGGAACGCAAACATTTGTGGTGACCGATAAGAATGGCGCTTTTTCCATACCCGCCAAGGCAGGCGATGTATTGGTCATCTCCTATGTAGGTTTTCAATCCAAAGAAATAAAGATCACGGCGGCCCAGGCAGGTATCATTATGCTGGCGCCTGCTAACTCTGTACTGGATGAAGCCGTGGTGCAGGCCTATGGCATTACTTCCAGGAGGGTAAGCACCAGTAACATCACCAAAGTATCCGGGAAGGAATTGAACAATGCGCCGGTCACCAATCCGTTGGCGGCTTTACAGGGCAGGGTACCGGGTATGGTGATCACCCAAACCAGTGGTGTACCGGGTGCGGCCTTTAAAGTACAGATACGCGGCCGTACGCAGGTGGATGCAACCTATGGCGCTAATGACGAACCTTTATACATCATAGATGGCGTTCCCTTTGCTACGGGCAATGCGAGTATCAGTCGTGTCAGCTCCGCCATTTCAGTCGTTGGCATCAGCGGATTAAGCCCCTTCAGCACCATTAACATGGCCGATATTGAAAGCATTGAAGTACTCAAAGATGCCGATGCTACCGCTATCTATGGCAGCCGCGGCGCCAGCGGTGTTATCCTCATCACTACCCGCAAAGGGAAAACCGGTACTACCCGTTTTGATATCAATGTGAACAGGGGAGGCAGTAAAGCGCCCTTGCCCGATCTGCTCACGACCAAAGAATATGTGGCCATGCGTAAGGAAGCATTTGCCAATGACAACAAGGCCATGACCACTACCAATGCGTATGACATCCTGTTGTGGGACACTACCCGTGATCATAACCTCGCCAGGCAACTCATTGGTGGTACGGCTAAATTTACCAGCGCCCAGGCTTCCATTTCCGGTGGCGCCAACCTGGTGCAATACCTTGTGGGAGGCGGATTTAACCAGGAAACAAACGTATACCCCGATGAACTCCCCAATACCAGGGGCTCTGCGCACTTTAACATCACGGCCCGTTCTGCCGACCAGAAATTTACAGCGAACATTACCGGGAATTATACGTCTGCCAGGAATGAAACAGTGTCTTCAGACCTGGCCAGCAAACTCATGCTGCCGCCCAATTACCTGTTGTATGATGCTGCGGGTGATCTTGCCTGGAATGAAAAAGGGATTGTTACCGATAACCCGCTGGCCTACCTGAAACAGCAGTACACCGCCAAAACGGCTAACCTGTTGGCCAATGTAACGCTGGCGTACAAAATTATGCCCGATCTGAACATCAGGACCAGTGTTGGGTACAACGCAGTGCGGGTAGATGAAGTAAAAATAATGCCCAAAGCGGCCCAGAACCCTGCCAACATTACTACCGGCACCTCCTTTTTTGGTAACAGTAACTTTAAGAGCTGGATCGTGGAGCCCCAGGCCGATTACATGGTCTTCCTGGGCAAAGGCAAGCTCAATGCACTGGCAGGCGGTACCTTCCAATACCAGAAAAATGATGGGTACAACTTTACGGTCAATGGATATACCAGTGATGATTTCCTCGGCACGCTCATTGGCATATCCGGCTCCAATGTGATCAATCCTTCCAGCAGTGAAAGCGAATACAAATACCTTGCTTTCTTTGGTCGTCTTAACTACAATTATGACAATACCTACATCCTCAACCTCTCCGGCCGCCGGGATGGTTCCAGCCGCTTTGGGCCTAATTACCGTTTCTCTAATTTCGGCGCCGTAGGCGCGGCCTGGGTATTTACCAATGAGCGATTTATGAGGAACGTTCGGGTCCTTAGCTTTGGTAAACTGCGCGCCAGCTATGGCGTAACCGGTAATGACCAGATAGGCGATTACAAATACATTGATGCTTATTCCTCCAATACATTTGCTCCTACTTACCGTGATTCCACCGCGCTCATTCCTTCGGCCTTATATAAACCCGATCTGCATTGGGAAAGGAACAAGAAGCTGGAAGTAGCTGTGGAGCTGGGTTTCGGGCAGGACCGTTTCCTCGTATCAGCCGCCTGGTACAGGAACCGTTCCAATGACCCACTTGTACTATACCCCTTGTCAAACGTCACAGGATTTCCCAACATAGCCACCAATCTCAATGGGGTGGTGGTAGACAATACTGGTTTTGAGATCAGTTTGAGTACGGTGAACATAAAAAACCAGGCCTTTGAATGGACCACCAACTTCAACATGACCATTCCTAAAAATAAACTGGTGGCGTTTCCCGGCCTGGAACAGTCCAGCTATGCTACTAAGTATATAGTCGGTCAATCCTTAAACATTGGCATCATGGCCGATCATATCGGGGTTGATCCGCAAACAGGTTTGCATAAGATAGCTGATCTGGACACCAATGGTCTTTTTAATTCTCCCGCCGACATGAGGCCGCTTTTCCATACAGATCCCAAAATATATGGCGGCCTGCAAAATACCTTCCGGTTCAGGCAATTTGAATGCAGTTTCCTGCTGCAATACCACCGGCAAATGAGCCCGAACTGGCTATCTTCTTTACTCTATAACAATCCCATTGGCGGTATGTGGAATGTGCCTGATGCGGTATCCGATCGCTGGCAAAAGCCCGGCGACATCACCAATACCCAAAAGTTTACCACCAATAACTCTGCGGCGAATTCTTTATTAGGTAACTATGCTTCCTACTTTTCAGACCTGCGCTACTCAGATGCTTCTTACATCAGGCTGAAGAACGTATCCCTTTCTTATAGCCTGCCGCCCTCCTGGCTGAAGAAAATAAAATTCACCAATGCACGGATATACCTCCTGGCGCAGAACCTGTATACGTTTACGCCTTACAAAGGCGGCGATCCCGAAACAGTATACCTTACCCGGCTACCGCCCTTGCGTACCGTTACAGCAGGCGTTCAACTCAATTTTTAACCAGGTCAATGCATGAACATGAAATCGAACAAGCCATCAATCTCCTCCCTGTTCAATAGCCTGCCGGCTTTGCTGCTGGTGATCGTCATCAACGCCGGTTGTAATAAAATGATAGATGTAGAGTTGCCCGCCGGCACGTTCAATACCGATATCACTTTCAAAGATGATGGTTCGGCGCATACGGCCATGCGCGGTATCTACGCCAGCATGATGAACGTATTGGGTACAGGTCCTTTTTCCGGCGGCCTGTCCGGCAACCTCGGCCTCAGTTCCGACGAATTGATCAGGTCTACCTACAGCGCCGACCAGCAATTGTTTTTGGACAATAACCTCAATGCCGAAGTAAGCAGTAATCTCAGCTCCTTATGGGCGCCTTTCTACAACTACATCTACCAGGCCAATAACATCTATGTGAATGTAGAAAAGTCAACCGGTATCACAGCGCCTGTGAAAGACCAGTTAACAGGAGAGGCGAGGTTCATCCGGGCGCTCTGTTACTTTTACCTCGTTAACTTATACGATTCGGTACCGCTGGCGCTGGCGACCGATTACCGTACCAATAACCTGCTGTCCCGTTCGGGCCCGGAGAAAATATATGCACAAATACTGGAAGACCTTCAGTACGCACAACAGAAGATCGGCTTCGCTTTTACAGCGCAGGGCACCAGGCTTCGCCCCAATCACTATACGGTGGCGGCCTTGCTGGCCAGGGTACACCTGTACCGGAAAAGCTGGGCGGAGGCAGAAGCCGCGGCTACTACAGTGATCGCAGCTGGGCATTATATCCTTGACTCCCTGAATGGTGTATTCCAAACCAATTCAAGGGAAACCATTCTGTCTGTAGGCAATGCAGGCAGCAACATCTATACCAGTGAAGGCGGTAGAATAACAGGCAGTGGCGCCGGCAATACCCAGTTCAGGTTAAGCGACTACTTCATCAATGAGTTTGAAGCCAATGACCAGCGGAAAGTGAAATGGACACGCACCGGCGGCGGCGGTATAGCGCCTTTTAAATACAAAACCTTTTCCAATACGCAGACAGGCGCCAAACCGGAAAGCACCGTTATAATGCGCCTGGCCGAACAGTTCCTCATACGGGCGGAAGCGAGAGCACAGCAGGATAAATTAACAGAAGCCATTGCCGACCTGGATTCTTTACGCAACCGAGCCGGTTTGCCTTTGATAGCAGTCACCAATCCATCCATCAGTAAGGACGATCTGCTACAGGCCATCTACCATGAACGTATGGTAGAGCTCTTTTCTGAGCTTGGTCACCGTTGGTTCGATGTGATCCGTACAGGGCAGGCCAACACCATCTTTAAAGCCCGCAAGCCAGGCTGGAAAGAAGGAATCTCTGTACTGTATCCCATCCCCGCCTCCGAAAGACAATTCAACCCCAACTTAACACAGAACAAAGGATATGAATAACTCCTTCCTTTTGTCATTACTTAACTAATACAAACCATGAAACATCTACTGTCAATAATCTTTTTGATCGTTCCGGTTCTCCTGTCCGCGCAGGACACCTTTCACCTCAAAGGCCATGTAGCTGCCTGGAAAGGAACAAAAGAAATACGCCTGTCTTACCTGAACAATGGTAAAATCGTACAGGATTCGACATGGGCGATAGATGGCCGCTTTGCATTTACCGGTGCCATCAGCCAGCCGGAGGAAGCCTACATGGCCCTGAGGGATACAGGCAAAGGCCGCAGGGACATGATCAATATCTTCCTGGGAAAAGGGACCATCCTGGTCAATGCCACAGATTCACTCGCGCATGCGACCATAAAAGGCGTTGCGGTAGCCGAAGATCACCAATACCTGAAAAATAGTGCCGCGCCTTTAATGAAACGGTTAGGCGATCTGAAATTGCAGGCCGTTAAAACCACACCTGCTGAAAGAACAACACAGGCATTCAAAGACCTGGAGAAAGAATACTATGGGCTGCTGGATTCTGTCAAACAGATCAGGATCCATTTTATCAAAACCCATCCGGCTTCCTATATGTCACTCGTAACCATAAAAGGAATGGCCGGCCCGGCTATAGAATATGCGCAGATAGCGCCCCTTTTTAACATCCTTAACCCTGAAGTACGCAATACCCCGCTTGGGCGGGAGATGGCCCAAAAGCTGGCAGTGGCAAAAACAACCAGGATAGGCGAAGCGCTGCCGGCTTTTACTTCTTTTGATACCGCACGAAGCGCTCTGAAACTGGACGACGTATTGAAGAACAGCAAATACACGTTGGTCGATTTCTGGGCCAGTTGGTGCAAGCCCTGCCGAATGGAAAACCCGAATGTAGTAAAAGCCTATAACGCCTTTCATGAAAAAGGGTTCAACATCATCAGTGTTTCGCTCGATGATAAGGCGGCGCCCTGGATAGCAGCTATTCATAAAGATGGAATGCCCTGGTACCATGTATCCGGGTTACAGGGATGGAAAGAACCGGTAGCCCTATTATACGGCATCGCAGCCGTGCCTGATAATTTCCTCCTCGATGCCAATGGAAAAGTAGTTGCGCGGGGATTGAAGGGAGAGGCATTGTATAAAAAACTGGAAACGGTCTTAAAGAACTAAGCATAAGCGTACTTACTGAAAAAAGAGGCTGATCCAAAGAGGGGGCAGCCTCTTTTGTTGTCTATAGCCCTTATCCGCATCTGTTTGATACTGCTATAAACAGGGCAGGAGCAGAATAAATAAAAATGCAGTAACCTAAACTTTACAGGATAATATTACTTTTGTATACAGCTCATTTAGCTAAAACGTAATAGCTATCTGATTGTCAGTTGCTTGTATTTTAACGGTAATGCACTTTTCTATGCCCCTGCAATCATTAAGTGACGCAGAACTGGTACAGTCCCTCAAAAGGGACGATGCTGCTGCATTTAAGGTCCTGTACGACAGGTATTGGGAAGGCCTTTACCTCAAAGCCTGCAGGCGGGTGGACAGGGATGAAGCAAAAGACATGGTGCAGGAAGTCATGACCACCTTGTGGCGGCGCAGGAATGAAATAGCGGTGCATGAAGATGGGAAGATCGACCGGTACCTGCATACCGCCGTAAAGTACCGCATCATCAGTCACTATGCCCATACCAGTGTGGAAATCAGGAACAGCGGACTGTTTGAAGTATTAAGTGGTCAGGTATTCAACAACAGGCTGGAAACAAAAGAGCTCCATGAAATGCTGGAAAAGGAGATCAGCCGGCTGCCGTCCAGGATGCAACAGATCTTCCGCATGAGCCGCGAAGATGATTTCTCCATCACAGATATTGCCCACAAACTGAACCTTTCAGAACAAACCATAAAGAACCAATTGACCGAAGCGCTTAAAAGGATCCGGGAGTCCATTAAGTCGCATGATGCTGCAGACTGGACTTTTGTTTTACTCCTTCTCTATTACTCCTGCTACTAACCGGGAAAGCCCTAAGTAGCTGATTGCTATTGTATAGCCTTTATTCAATCCCTGAACCTTATCTGTTGCTATGGCAGTGGACAAATTTTTTTTGTTCAGCTATAGTACCAACTCTTCTTTTCTCAGATACATACTAAAACAGGTTGCCTTGGAAGTAGAATCCATCCGACAGATCCTTAAAAAATACCTGCTGGGGAATACCCGGGCAGCGGAAACAGAAACCGTAGACCAATGGTTCCAGTCATTCGACGAGGGAGCGCCCCTCCATTTGTCAGAGCAGGAGCGTCAAACCGCGAAGCAGGAAATATGGGAAAAGATTGCACCTGCCATCATAGTGGAACGGAAGCGGAAGGTGATACCCTTGTGGATAAAAGTGGCGGCCAGTGCGGCCGTAGTAGCAGGTGTGGCATTCATGCTGTGGTGGACAGGCAACAGGCCGGCAACAGATGCTGTGATGGCCTACACCACCGTGACCACCGGCAATGGTGAAAAGAAAATCATCACCATTAAAGATGGTACGCAGTTAACACTGAATGCAGGCACCACCCTGCATATATACAATGATTTTTCGGCCACCAGGAAAGTAGACCTGGTAGATGGGGAAGTATTCTTCGAAGTACACAAAGATCCGGAAAGACCCTTTCAGATACAAAGCAGTGGGTTGACCATCACTGTATTGGGCACTTCTTTCAATGTGCTCTCCTATAAGGAGCTCAGCAAGATCAGTGTGGGCGTTATGACCGGTAAAGTACGGGTGGCCACAGATACCACTACCATCGGCGTATTACAAAAAACAGAAGGGCTGGTATATGATAAACAACTACACACCTATAAAACCATTACCATCCACGATACTTTACCGGCCTGGAAAGAAGGCAGGCTGGTATTGGACGATGTGTCCTTTAGGGAAATGGCTTTCCTGATGAAAAAGAATTTCGGAACTGATATTCTGACCAGCAATACACAAGTCCTGAACACAAGATATACAACAGAACTGCCTACCTCCATGACAGGAGAACAGGCGGCTGAAGTATTGGCGGCTGTTCATAACCTGAAAACTAAAAAACAAAACGACCAGGTATTCTTTTACAAGTGATTGCAAAACGACGAAAACTAACAGTAACTAAAACCTAACAAAGTATGAAACAACTGCTTGCCATCAGAAAAGGTGGGCTGGGAAAGTATTCCCGGATGCTAATTTTTCTCCTAACAACCGCTTCTATGATCATGCCGGTATTTGCCGGCGAGAGTCAGGTACTCCAAACAACCATCACAGTCCGTTTTAAAGGCGGCAGCCTCGATGCTGCTATTGCCGAATTACAAAAAGCCTCCCGGGTCACCTTTGCCTACGACAGGCAACTGCTCAGTTCCTACAAAGTAGGCAGCTTTTCCTTTGAAAACGAAAAACTGGAAAAAGTGCTGCAGCAATTATTGCAGCACAAGGCCCTGCGCTTTGAAGAAGTAAACCAGATTGTGGTCATCAGTAAAAAAAACAACGAGCGTAAAAGCATCCAGGCTGCCGTAAAAGAGATTACCGTAGCTGGTACCGTAACGGATGAAAATAAAACGCCCATGGCGGGAGTAACGGTCGGCGTGAGTGGTACGCAAACAATGACCTCCACCAATGCACAGGGCCAGTACAAGATATTGGTGCCGGCGCAGGATGCCATACTGGTATTCAGTTATGTAGGCTATGCTTCTGAACAGATAACGGTAGGCGCCAGGGAAAACATTGATGTGCAGCTTAAACCCGGCCTCGGCAAGGAACTTTCCGAAGTAGCTGTAGTAGGTTTTGGCAACCAGCGTAAAGTAAGCCTGGTAGGCGCGCAGTCAACCGTGAACGTGGCCGAGCTGCGCCAGCCGGTAGCCAACATCACTACCATGCTGGCAGGCCGCGTGGCGGGCGTGGTAGGCGTACAGCGTACCGGTGAGCCCGGCAAAAGCGGTGCGGATATCTGGATACGTGGTATCGCCACCTTTGGCGGCAACTCTGCCTCCCCGCTTGTATTGGTGGATGGGGTAGAGCGCAGCATCAGCAACCTCGACCCTGAAGACATTGAATCCTTCACCATCCTGAAAGATGCCTCGGGTACGGCCGTATATGGTGTACGAGGCGCCAACGGGGTGATCATTGTAAAAACCAAGACCGGTAAAATAGGAAAGCCGCAGATATTCTTTGATTACAGCGAAGGCGTGAACACCTTCACGAAGATCCCCGAAATGCTGGACGGCATTTCTTACATGAACCTGGTGAATGAAGCAAAAGCCACCCGTGGGCAGAGCGTGTTGTACCCGGATGACTACATCGAAAAAACTGCAGCAGGTACGGAGCCTTTGCTGTATCCCAATGTAGACTGGATAGATGCGGTATTCAATAAATATGGCCATACCCGGAAAGCCAACCTCAATGCGAGTGGCGGGGTAGACAATGCGCAATATTATGTTTCCCTCGGCTACTTCAATGAAAGCAGCTTCCTGAAAACAGACGACCTGGAACAATACAATTCTTCTTTAAAATACAACCGCTACAACGTTACGGCCAAGCTCAACCTCCGGGTAACCGGCACCACAAAAATGGAAGTAGGTGTACAGGGGTATTTCTCCAACAAAAATGCACCTTCGCAGGATCCCGGCACCATCTTCAGCAGCGCTATGGAAATACCGCCTGTGGTATATCCCATCATGTATCCCGGTGGTTTTGTACCGGGCGTTGCTCCCAACGGCGGCTCGCGTAATCCCTATGCCGATCTGGCTACCAGGGGTTATAAGAATGAATTCAAAACCCAGTTATATTCCAACCTGCGGGTAAGCCAGGACCTTGCCTACTTTGTAAAGGGCCTGAGCGCTTCGGCCATGTTTGCCTTCGACAGCTACAATGAGCAATTCATTGACCGGGGCAAAAGAAAAGATACCTACATCGTAGACCTCACGGACCCTTACAAGCCGGATGGATCATTGAACCTGAAACGCACCTGGACCACCAACCAACCCTACCTCGGGTATGGCCGCTCCAATGGTGGCAACAGGCAGTTTTATACAGAAGCTTCTCTTACCTATGACAGGAGCTTTAACAGGCACCGTGTCAGCGGCCTGGGCTTATTCTATTCCATGGACAAGAGCAATGCCTTTGCCGGTGATTTCACTGCTTCTATCCCGGAGCGTACCATTGGTCTTGCCGGAAGAGCTACCTACTCTTATGACGACCGTTACTTTGCCGAATTCAACTTTGGCTACAACGGCTCAGAATTGTTTGCACCGGAAAACAGGTTTGGTTTCTTCCCCGCTATAGGGTTTGGCTGGATCGTTTCCAACGAACGTTTCTTTGAACCATTGGTCAATGTGGTTTCTTTCCTCAAGCTGCGCTACTCCAATGGTAATACGGGTTTGGGATTGATCAATGGCCGCCGCTTTGCGTATACGACACTCGTGGCCGATAATGCGGCAGGTTATGATTTTGGCCGGAACAGCACTACCAATTCCGGCGGTATCACCGTGACAGATTATGCTACCAATGTAAAATGGTCAGAGTCCAACAAGCAGGACCTGGGTATTGAAATACGCTTCCTGAATGATAAGCTTTCCCTCATTGTAGACCTCTTTAAGGAGCACAGAACAGGCATCTTCCTGCAGCGGCAGTCGTCCATGATCTTTATGGGATTGCAGAAACCGTTGTGGGGCAACCTGGGTATCGTGGATAACAAAGGCATTGACGCTACCCTCGAATACAACACCAATATAGGGGAAGTGCACCTCAGTCTGCGTGGCAACATTACCTACAACAAGGATGTAATGATCGAGAATGATATGCTGCCCCAGCAATACCCCTGGATGGAACGCAAAGGCCAAAACGTACTCGCCCGCTTTGGCTATGTGGCCGATGGATTGTTTATAGACCAGAAGCAGATAGATGAAAGCGCTGTTCCCGGCGACAGGTCGAAAGTAAAACCCGGCGACATCAAATACAAAGACCTCAATGAGGACGGCGTGATTGATATTTCCGACCAGCAGAGGATCGGCCGCGGCGATGTGCCTTCCATGGTATATGGCTTTGGGTTCAACCTTACCTGGAAGAACTTCTCTATTGGCGCTTTATTCCAGGGCATCAATGATGCCGACCGGATGCTGCAGGGCCGTGCGATCCATCCGTTCAATACCACCGATGGTTCCAATGCCTTTGCCATTGCGGCCGACAGGTGGACACCGGAAAATCCCCGGCAGGATGCCTTTTATCCCCGCCTCGCTTATGGCAGTGATATGAACTTCAACAATACACAGGCCAGCTCCTGGTGGGTGAAAGATGTGAGCTTCATGCGGTTGAAAACAGCGCAGATCGCGTATAACCTGCCTGCGCACCTGCTGAGAAGGGTAGGGGTTAAGAACTCTTCCATCTACCTGCAGGGCATCAACCTGCTTACCTTCAGCAAATTCGATCTCTGGGATCCCGAACTGAATACGGACAATGGCACCAGCTATCCCAACGTAAGGACCATTTCCCTGGGCGTAAATCTGAAGTTCTAACCCTGTTTGGAAACAGTCGCCAGCCTCTGGCTGGTGACGGCTATTTCAAAGCCTCTGGCTTTGTTACTGCAAGACCAACTACTAAATTGATTAAACATGAAACGACTATTATACATCGGCATAGCTTTCGTCGCTCTTTCTTCCTGTAAGAAATTCCTGGACCAGGTACCCAATGACCGGCTCACAGAAGAAGAAACCTTTAATTCCTGGGCTACCGGGCAAAAATTCCTCAATAACATCTATTCCAAAGTGCCCGACGAATACGGTCAGCGGGATGGTGGAAGATATGCCAGCAGTGATAACTATAACAATGGCGGCATCTGGACAGGCGGCTCGGATGAGGCCGAGTTCCTGTGGGACTTTGTGCGTTCCAACTTCCTCAACATTGGTTCCTGGGATGCCTCTTCCGATTTTGTGAAGACCTACTGGACCAACTACTATGCTGGTATCCGCAATGCAGGCATTTTCATAGAGAATGCACATAAAATGCAGGACCTGCAGCCGGAGCTCATCACGCAATACAAGGCAGAAGCGAGGGCTTTGCGCGCCATCTATTACTTTCAGCTCGTGCGTATCTATGGTCCCGTGGTATTGCTGGGCGATAAGATCATCAAGCCCGATGAGAACCTGCAAATACCCCGCAGTTCTATAGACGAATGCATCGAATACATCACTACCGAACTGGCGGCCGCTGCCGGCGAACTGCCCACGGTTCCCAACAGCGACCAGGATTATGGCCGCATTACCAAAGGCATTGCCCTTGCTTACCGCGCACAGGCGCTGCTATATGCAGCTAGTCCCCTGTTCAATGGCAATACCGATTATGCTAACCTGAAAAACAAAGATGGCAAGCAGTTGATCCCTCAAACGGTAGATGCCAACAAATGGAAGCTGGCTGCTAATGCGTACAAGGAGTTTATTGCCACCTTCGTGCCCGGCACCTACGACCTTTACCGGGAAAATGATGCGAATGGTTACAGCCCTTACCTGTCTTGCCGCAACGTAATGCTGAAAGACTGGAATTCTGAAGTCATCTTTTCACGCCGGGCTTCACTGGAATCCAGGCAATACGAACTATGTCCCCGCCACGATGGACAGAACGGGGATATCAGGGGTGGAACAGGCCTGGCTGCTACGCAAAAAATGGTGGATGCTTTCTTTATGGCCAATGGGCAAAGTCCGGTTACCGGTTACAATGCCGATGGTACGCCCATCGTCAATGGGGCATCCGGCTACCAGCTTACCGGCTTCACCAGCTTCAAGGCGCCTTCTTCCGATCCTACTGCTACAGCCAGGAATACCTATAACCAGTGGGTAGACAGGGAGCCGCGCTTTTATGTAAACATTACCTACAACCGCAGTGTCTGGATCAATACCAACTTTGGTAAAATAGAGACCACCTTATTTTACAATGGCAACTCCGGCAAAGGTCCCGGCAAAGGCGACTACTCGGTTACCGGTTATGTGGTGCGCAAGGCTATGGGTACGGGTAAATGGAACATCAATGATCACAAGCTGGTGCTCATCCGCCTGGCAGAGATCTACCTGAGCTATGCCGAATGCCTCAACGAAGCGGATTATGGCGGCAACCTTACAGAGACCCTGAAATACCTCAACCTCATCCGTGAGCGGGCCGGTATTCCGCAATATGGTACAGGTGTGAATGCCTTGCCTGTTCCTGCTAATCAGGACGAAATGCGTGAAGCCATCCGCAAAGAGCGCCGGGTAGAACTGGCTTTTGAAAATTCCCGCTTCTTTGATGTGCGCCGCTGGAAAATAGCTGAGCAAACAGAGAACGGCCCGGCCTGGGGATTGAATACCGATTCCGGAGAACCCGGTTTTTATGACCTGAAATCCTTTGAGACCCGCGTATTCAATAAAAAACATTACCTGTTCCCCATTCCGCAGGTTGAGATCATCAACGACCTGCAACTGGTACAAAATACCGGCTGGCAGAATTAATACCCAATAACATATTACATTCCCCGCAGAGTCTCCCAACGGGGACTCTGCGGCTTAAAATAATTGCTACAATGAAACCCATAAACCTGTTCCTGCTGTTATCCATCGCGCTACTAACCGCCTGCTCCAAAAAGAGCAACACGCCGGTCGTAACCACCCCCAAGCCCGTAGCCTTTACCGCACAGGATGCCACAGCCGCTTTCAATACCTTCAACACGTATTTTTATAGTCCGGTAGATAAACTCTACTACAACACCACCGAAAAGAAAGCGATAGGTTCTATCTGGACGCAAGCCATCTTCTGGGATCTGGCCATGGATGCTTACAGGCGTACCAACGATGCCGCCTATCTTCAACTCGTAAAAGACATCTACCAGGGTGGATTTAACCGTTACAGTCAGTACGACTGGGAAAACAAAACCACCTGGTTCATCTATGACGATATTATGTGGTGGGTCATCTCCCTGGCAAGGGCATCTGAAATGACCGGCAATAGCGATTATCTTACTCTTTCCCAAAGCGGTTTTCAACGGGTATGGCGCGATGCGTATGATGCGGTGAAAGGCGGTATGTGGTGGGACTTCAATAAAACAGGTAAGAATGCCTGTATTAACTTTCCCACGGTGATTGCAGCCATGCAATTGTATAAACTCACCAATGATGCGGCTTACCTCGATAAGGCGAAGACCATCTACGACTGGTCGGTCATCAACCTGGTCAATACCGCCAATGGGCGGGTAGCCGATAACAACATCAACGGCAATAAAGGCTGGAGCGATTATACCTATAACCAGGGCACCTATATCGGTGCTTCTGTACTATTGTACAAGGCATTAAATAATAATGTTTATTTGAATAATGCAAAGCTGGCGGCAGACTATACACAGAAAACCATGTGCGATGTAAATAGTATATTGCCGGCAGAAGGGGATTGGAATGAACAAGGGGTATTAAAAGCTATTTTTGCGCGGTACATCATGATGCTGATAAAGGATACCGATCAGTCACAATACCTGGCCTGGATCAGGAAGAACATCAACAAGGCCTGGGGCAACAGGGACCCCGGCCGCGGATTAATGTACAGGAATTATAATATAACATGCCCGCCGGGTACCATTCAATCGTATGAAGCCAGCAGTGCGGTGGCTTTCATGCAGCTATGCCCGCCGGAACAATAAAAAACAACCACCACTCATTACCCATGAAACTGAACGTGATCGTTGGTACATTGCTTTGGAGTAACCTGGCGCTGGCGCAGCAGCCCGACCTGGTAAAGTATGTAAACACCTTACAGGGCACCAATTCTTCTTTTGAACTAACGCGGGGCAATACCTATCCCACCACTGCCTTGCCCTTTGGTATGAATACCTGGACGCCGCAAACCGGTAAGAATGGTGACGGCTGGAAATACCAATACACAAAAAAGAAAATACGTGGCTTTCAGCAGGCGCACCAGTGCAGTTCCTGGACCAACGATTATGCCGTTTTTTCATTCATGCCAATTATAGGAAAGCTAACGGTAAATGAAGATGACCGGGCCACCGGCTTTAGTCATGCCAATGAAACCGCCCGTCCGGATTATTATAAGGTAAAGCTCGACAATGGCATCACTACAGAAATGGCGCCCACCGAGCGAGGCGCACACCTGCGCTTCTCTTTTCCAAAGAAAGAGGCCAGCTACCTGGTATTGGATGGCTACACCAAAATGAGCCTGGTGAAGATCATCCCGGAAGAACGGAAGATCATCGGCTATGTGAACAATGGTCATTACAAAACGGCCAACTTCAGAAACTACTTTGTAGCCGTATTTGATAAACCCTTTGTGGCCTATGGCACCTGGGAAAACCGGAAGAATACTGTGCAGGCCACTGCCGCCAATGCCGAAGGGGAAGGTGTGGGCGCTTACATTCAGTTCAAAGCAGGAGAGCAGGTGCAGGTAAAAGTTGCTTCTTCCTACATCAGCACAGAACAGGCGGAACTCAACCTGCAGCGGGAACTGGGTGCTTTCAAAAACCTCGACGATACCCGCAAAGCCGCTGCCGCTGTATGGAACAAATACCTGTCGCGGGTATTGGTGGAAGATACTTCCGAAGTAAACAAAGCCACTTTCTATTCCTGTTTCTTCCGGGCCAGCTTATTTTCCCGGCAGTTCTTTGAATACGATAAAAATGGTCAGCCGTATTACTACAGTCCTTACGACGGCAAAATATACTATGGGTACATGTATACCGATACCGGGTTTTGGGACACCTTCCGGGCGCAATTTCCCCTCAATACCATCCTGCATCCCACCATGCATGGCCGTTACATGCAGGCCCTGCTGGCGGCCAAAGAACAATGCGGCTGGCTGCCCGCCTGGTCATTTCCCGGTGAGGGTGGCAGTATGATTGGCAACCATGCCATCTCGCTGCTCACCGATGCCTGGGTAAAAGGCATCCGCACCTTCGATCCGGAGAAAGCACTGGCCGCTTACTTATATGAGGCTACCAACAAAGGCCCCTGGGGACCGGCCAATGGCCGGCATGGCTGGAAAGAATACTACCAGTTGGGCTATGTGCCTTACCCGGAATATGGCGAAGCAACGGCCAAAACACTGGAATATGCGTATGATGACTTCTGCGGTTACCAGTTGGCCAACGAGGTCAAAGCGCCTTTCTATGCCGGCATCTTTGCGAAGCAGATGTACAACTACCGCAACGTATTTGATTCCACCACCGGCTTCATGCGCGGCAGAAACAGCAAAGGCCAATGGCTGGCTGACTTTGATCCCACCGAGTGGGGCGGACCTTATACCGAAGGATGCGCCTGGCATTGGGTGTGGTCGGTATTTCATGATGTGCAGGGGCTCATCAACCTGCTGGGCGGTGAGCAACACTTCACGGCCAAACTGGACTCTGTATTCACCCGGCCCAATACCTTTAAAGTAGGTACCTATGGGCGGCCGATCCATGAAATGACGGAGATGGCCATGGCCAACATGGGCCAGTATGCCCACGGCAACCAGCCCATCCAGCACATGATCTACCTCTATAACTATGCAGGAGAACCCTGGAAAGCGCAATACCATGCACGGGAAGTCATGCGGCGTTTATACAATGCCACCGAAGATGGTTATCCCGGTGATGAAGACCAGGGACAAACCTCTTCCTGGTATGTGCTCAGTGCGCTCGGCTTTTACAGTGTATGTCCCGGTACCGACCAATACGTATTGGGCAGTCCCTTATTTCAAAAAGTGACCATCACGCTGGAGAATGGCAAGCAACTCACCATCAAAGCCAATGGCAACAGCGGCGAGAACGTATACATACAGCAGGCCACCCTCAATGGCGTTCCCTATACCAAAAACTACATCACCCATGCCGATATCCTGAATGGTGGCGTATGGGAATTTACCATGGGCAATAACCCCAATACTGCAAGAGGCATCAGCCATACAGATAAACCGTTTTCCTTATCTGCTATAAAACAATAACCGTCTACTACATCATCATGTAATACCGGGGAAGCAGGTATGCACTACTTTCATGTTCTACTAATTACAACAACATGAAGTGCTTAACCTGCTTCCTTATTATTATAGCCCTCTCCTCCTCCGCCCAGGAAAAAAAGATCTACGAGAGCGATGTACTCAAAGGCGTCACCACCGCCAAAACAGTCACACCCACCGAAAAGATCTGCTTCGACAAACGTTTTGCCTTTGTCAACAAAACCGGCGCCCGCAGTTTTGAAGGCTGTTTCATGGTCAATACCAAATTGGGTATTACAGGCGCTACGCCCATCAGTACGGAAGGAACGCCCGATTGCGACTTAAACATCAACGAAAAGAAATTCCATTTCATGGTATTTGGCATGAAAGGCAATGAATACGCTTACTTTAGCAGGCTCGAAAAAAAGAAGCAGGCCGAGGAAGGAGAGTTAAAACATTATGTGCGCACCGGCAATACGCACAGGAATCCACTGGCGAATGTGCTGGAAGCCAAAATGCTCTACAACAAACAGCGGAGCCAGGAATTTTGCGACGGGAAATACAAGGCCTGGGAATACCGGAGCGCCGATGAAAAGGATATCCTGTACCTGTATGGTAAAGAATACCCCGGCGATATGATGGCCTATGCCTACCTGGGCAACTATGGCCTGGGGTACCTGAAAACCAATAAGGGCAACTACTTCATCATGAAAAATACCCACGGGCAAACCAGCTTTACGGTGACGGAAATAGAAGACAGGGAATCGTCCGTGGTTTGTTTTGATCCTTCCTTGTTTGAGGTATATGAGGAAACCCATGTGGTGAAGGCCCTGGAGGAAACAGAAAAGAAAGAGCAGGAGCTGGACCGCGAGCTGGCGAAGCAGGAAGACAAAATGCTCAACAGCAACTCGCCTTGCGCGGTAAAAAAATACGAGCTGCTGCAATACAAAAAGCAGGAAGAGCAGAAAAAGAAAGCGCTGCTGGAAAAAATGAAAGACCAGACCCTGGCCTACAGCAACCAGGCAACCATCAATTCCATCGCCAAAGAATACAGCTTTATAGAAGGCATCAAAATGGAACGCCGGCAAACGGAATATGACCTGTGTATATTAAAGACCGACCTCGAAAAGGGCCGCTTTAAGCCGGGCAGCCCCAACTATGCAAAAGCCCAGGAAAAGATCGGTTGCTGGGAACAAAGGATTGATGAGTACAAGAAATTCGAGGACGACATCAAGGCCATCGAAGAACGTAACCGCAACGACATCGCCAAAGCCATCCGGGAAAAAGGGGAGTACTACAAAAACCATGTGCATCATCGCATCGGTGAATTAAGGTGCAGATAACAAGACAGCCCCCTTGTTTTACTAAAATCACCCCGTCGTAGCTTCTTCTCCGCAGAGTCTCCCGCAGGGGACTCTGCGGCTTTACCAAAATGACCCTCTTTTATACGAATTTCCCCCCTCGGCAGCGCTGTTTTTGAGGATAACTTGGGTGCCTCATCCAAACAATACTGCCATATGAGCCATTACCTTTTCAGATCTTTACTATGTATCCTGGCCCTGGCAGGCAGCCTCCACCTGGCTGCCCAGGCGCCCAATTTACCTGTCAAACAGACACTTAATGAAACCCTCCTCACCGGCAGGGCCTTTACCAATGCTGCCGGGGAAGATACTGTGTTGAAACAGTATACTATACCCAATAATTACACCCTCGAAGTAGTAGCAAAAGTAAATACCGCTACCGGTCGGGGCCTTGATATAGAGGCCCGCAACGCCAGGGTGAAAGGTTTCAGGCTCTCGCTGGATGCTGCCACCCTTAAAGGAACATCGGCCCTATCGGCCACTAAGGCATTGACAGCCTCCGGCGCCGGACAGTACCATACCATCCGGGTGGCGGTCAACAATGATTCGGCCTACATCTACCAGAATGGCGCTTATATTGAAACGCAGCCGCTGGCGTCTATTAAAGACATTGCCGGTGGGGTGGAAAGCAATCAATTGCTCAACACCGTGAAAGGCCCCACGCTCATTCCCGACTGGGCTGGTACACCTACTAACAATACCGGTAAACCTGATGCGTATGGCTGGGCCTATACCGGCACCACTTCCACCACTTTATTTGCGGCGGCCAACTCCACCACGGCCGGCACTTCCAGGTACATGGATGTAAACGCTTCTTCGGGTGGCAACCTCCATACCCATAATAGTGCTACCTATACGGGCCGGTTGCTGTATGTACGATGGGATGGCAACAGCATTCAGAATACCGTATACAGTTATCCCGTAACGCTCGAAGCCAATACCACCTATGATTTTTCCATGTTGCATGCCTACATCTCCAATGCCACCGGCAGCAGGACCATCACCGTAGGTGTGGGCCCCACCACCGCTACCAGCGGCAGGATTGCGTCTTATACTTTCACCACCAGTGGCACCAGGGTGCTCAACCGGGAAAACTTTGTCTTTACTTCCCGCGAAGCAGGTACCTATTATTTAACGGTGACCGGCAACTGGGGGCTGTTTTCCATCGGCGAACTATCGGTGAATAAACTGGACGTACTGCCCAGGTTTATTTTTGGTAAGAACTATCCTTCCGGAGCGGTGGATATGGACATCAGCAGTGTGACCTATGAAGAAGGCGCCTATGCGCCTGCAGCGCTTGTGACTGGTCCACAACAACCCGTTACCGTGACCGGCAGTACCGCTTCTTTCCTGCCCACCTTTAATACGCAATTCATTGTGCCCGGTAAAACTGACCTGCACCTGACCGGTGAATACGCGCCTTTAATTAACTCGACGGTAGAATTAAATTCAGCGGATGCCTGGCTCTTCTTCGACAACATCAAGCCATCAGACGTAGTGGCCAACTGGCTCGATAAAGTGACCATCAACGGCATTCCTGCTGCAGGCAATCCCGATCTGCGCATTGCCATCTACAAAAACGGTACGGCCGTTATTCCTTATGGTAAGCAAACCAATACCCAGGCGCTCGAAGTATTTACCGGCGCCAACCTCACCGGTAATACGAAAGCTTACGAAATAGAGACCTATCACAATAACCTCGATACCTTCAACAATAAAATCAGGTCGTTCAAACTACGCAGGGGTTACATGGCCACCCTGGCCAACAATCCCGATGGATCAGGTTACAGCCGGGTGTTCATTGCCAACGATGAGGACCTTATTGTCAATACCCTGCCACAGGGATTGGATACCACCGTTTCCTTCATCCGTGTTTTCCGTTGGGATTGGATCAGCAAAAAAGGAAAAGCAGGCTGGTCGCCGGCAAAGATCAACGCCACCTGGTATTACGACTGGAACATTGGCGGGTCGGCTGCTGCCAACTATGACTATGCGATCATCCGGCAGAACGGCGGATGGCCTTCCTGGAACGACCTCAACAACAAAAAGAACGTCAACCATCTCCTGGGCTTTAATGAACCTGACCGGCCCGATCAGGCGAACATGACCGTTGACCAGGCCTTCAGTCAATGGCCCGACATGATGAAATCGGGTCTGCGCATTGGTTCGCCGGCCCCTGCCAGTCCGCACAACAGTTGGATCACCGACTTCCTGGCGAAATGTGATCAGCTAAACTACCGGGTCGACTTTGTGGCCATTCACTGTTACTGGGGAGGTTTGACGCCGCAGCAGTGGTACTCACAACTAAAGAGCATCTATGACCGGGTGAAGCGTCCACTCTGGATCACCGAATGGAACAATGGCGCCAACTGGACCACCGAACCATGGCCCACCGATCAGCAGGCGCAGTTTGAAAAACAATACAACGATATGAAGGGCATCCTGCAGGTACTGGATACCACTTCCTTTGTAGAGCGCTATGCCATCTACGATTGGGTAGAAAACAAAAGGGCCATGGTATTGGCTGATACCCTTACGCTGGCCGGCAAATACTATGCAGCCAACAAATCGAACTTTGCCTACAACCCGCAAAAAGCATTTGTACATAACTGGAAGTTGGTAGCGCCCGCCTTATCAGCCGCCATCAACAGCGATGATTACTTTAAAGCAACACTAACCTGGAAGGACCTGAACGGCGAAACAGGTTCCAGGTACATCCTCGAAAGAAAAATAGAGGGCGTGGATACCAGCTTCCTGCCCGTGCAGGAATTCACCGGTTACCCGGTGGCGGGTACCCTCACCTATGTAGACAGTGTATTCAACAAAGCCACCTACCGGGTGAAAGCCGTTGATTTTTCCGGCAGCCAGTTTGTGTATTCCGCTACACTCGATGTGGTCAGGGATGCAGTGCCGGTAGCGCCCACCAGCCTTACCGGCGAAGTGCTGGCGGCCTCACAGATCAAACTGCAATGGAATGCGGGTACCAATGTCCGTTCCTACAACCTGAAGCGGTCATTACATCCCGACGGACCTTTTGACACGGTAGCTGCCCGTACCACCCAATTGGAGTTTACCGACAAGAACCTCACACCGGCTACCACCTATTACTATATGGTGACGGCGCTGAACTCCGCAGGAGAAAGCGCTCCTTCAGCACTGCTGGAACTACGCACCAACGATCTCGTTGCACCCACAACTGTATTACAGCCACGCATCGCCTCAGGCGATGCCAGGATCATACTTACCTGGGATTTCCAGTACGACGCCTTGTATCATGTATTGCGTTCCGGTGCGGAGAATGGCAGCTATGATACCATTGCCACGGCGGTGGATGTGGTACGTTTTACAGATAGTGCGGTCACCAATGGTACCCACTACTATTACAAAGCGATAGCGTACAATGCAGCGGGCAGCAGTCCCGAAACGGCTGTGTTAACAGGCAAGCCTATGGCCGGTCGTCACCTGTTCGTCTCCTTCAATGATACCGGCAGTGTGGCTGAAGATACCTGGGGCGGCTATCAGGGCAGGCTGGCGGCTACTGCTATGCGGGATACGGGCTACACCGGCAGCGCCTTGAAACTGGATGGCACGGCCACTGCTTATGCCACACTGGATGAAGGAATGCTCACCGGGCTCAATGATTTTACCATTGCGACCTGGGTGAAGATGGACGCGCTCTCCAACTGGATGCGGATCTTTGATTTCGGTACCGGTACTAATCAATACCTGTTCCTCACACCGCAGGTGAACGTAACCGGCGGACAATCCACCGTGCGTTACGCCATCAAGAATGGTGGTGGTGAACAATCCGTCAGCTATGCCTTTGCCTGGCCGTTAAACACCTGGACGCACCTGGCCGTTACCCAGTCGGGCAATACTGCCAGTCTGTACATCAATGGCGCGCTGGTAGCTGCCAACAACAACATTACCATCAAGCCTGCTCAATTGGGCAGCACCCGCCAGAACTACATCGGTAAATCCCAGTTCAACGATCCCCTGCTCAAAGGCGCGGTGGATGAATTCAAAATTTTCAACCGGGCATTGACTGCCTTTGAAATAACGGAAGCGATGAAAGAGGAGCAAGCCATCTTCTTCGCGCCGATCGCAGAAAAGAAAATAACCGATAGCAACTTTGTGGCCGGTGCTACGGCTTCTTCCGGTCTGCCCATTACCTATACATCTTCCGATACATCAGTAGCTACAATTATTAATGACACCATCTACATCGTGGGGGCCGGTATTGCCAGCATTACGGCTACCCAGCCGGGCAATGGTCAGTATGCAGCCGCCCTACCGGTGGTGCAATCACTCACTGTAACCAAATTGTACTACGTAGATGGTGATAACGATGGATTGGGTTCGCAGGTAGCGCATTGGCTGCCGGTGCCTACAGCCCCGGCGGGTTATGCAGAGAACAATACCGATTGTGACGATACCAACCCGGTGCCGGTAACCGTAACCATTCCCGATGTATATGCTATGAACCTGGCCTCGGCAGAAAAGAATACCATCTACATCGGTTATGGACCAGAGTCCCTCACCATCAAGGCAATGCCGGCCGGTGGGACCGGGCCTTACCAATATGCGTGGAGTGGGGGAGCTACTACCCGGTCTATCACGGTGCGGGTGGCGGATACCTTTGCCGTAGTGGTGACCGATGCAAAAGGATGCCAGGCGTCTGCTGCTATCATCATCAAAACCATGAATGTGGAATGCGGCCCCCGCAACAACAAAGTCATGGTTTGTCACAAAGGCAGAACCCTTTGTGTGGCCGCCGCCGCAGTGGAAGCACACCTGTGCCATGGCGACCGCCTGGGAGATTGCGATGTGCTCACTGCTGCCAGTCAGGCCAGCCCAATAGGTAAAGCAACCGTTGGCGAAGAGCACCTGGGCGTGACGCTCTATCCCAACCCGGTAAAAGACCACCTGACCATCAATATCGGTAAGCTGGAGCAGCAGGCATCCATACAGGTATTCAATGCCGTTGGTACGCGGGTGATAGCCAAAAACCTCACCACCGCCACCAGCCAGCTTTCTTTCAAAGGCCTGGCCGCGGGTATCTACTATGTGCAGATCAGGAACGGCGCACAACTAAAAGTCGAAAAGATAGTCAAGGAATAGTCCCCGTTAGAAAAACCCTACAACAGCAGCGGCCATCCTAACAGGTGGCCGCTGTGTTTTTAACCTGTACCAAAACCGGACAGTTCCTGTATCGGAAATGATTTTATCTCCTATTTGTTGGATAGATATTTTACTGTAAATCATGCTGATACATTTCTGGCATTTTGTTGGCAATTTTTGCCTGATCCGACCCTGTTTTAGCCATACAGTAATGGCTGCCAATATCAATCAGCAATGAACATACTCACCATTTAAGACCGCTCCATGTTTAAAAACCATTTCAAAACTGCTATCAGGAACTTAGTCCGCAGCAAAAGCTATGCTGTGATGAACATTACCGGCCTGGCAGTAGGTCTTGCAGCCTGCCTGCTTATCTTCTTACTCATTCAGTTTGAAACCAGCTTTGATAACTTTCACAACCACCCCGATCGTATTTACAGAGTGGTAGCTGCAACAAACACTCCGGATGGCATCGATTATTCAACGCACAATGCATTTCCGGTGGCAGCAGGTTTGCGGGCAGACTATCCGCAACTGGAACAGGTGGCACGTATTTACACGGAGGACGATGCACTGGTCACGGTGATGAATGACAAAACCCAGGCAACGCAGAAAAAATTTAAAGTAACCCATCTCTTTTTTGCTGACCCCGCCTTTTTTGACATCTTTAATTTCCCCTTTATTGCCGGCAATCCCAAAACGGCCCTGACGGCGCCTAACACCGTTGTATTGACGCAACAAACTGCTGAGCAATATTTTGGCAGCTGGCAGGCCGCCATAAACGGGTACATTAAATACGACAATGGTAAAGTGTGCAAGGTAACCGGCATTTTAAAAAATACGCCGGCTAATACCGACTATCCGCTACAGGTGGTGCTTTCTTTTAAAACGGTACAAAATGATGCTTCTTCAGACTGGGTAAGTCAAACCTCCAACTTAAACACCTTTGTTGTGCTGCCCCAAAATATGACTGCACAGCAATTCGATAACCAGCTTGCCGCCTTTGTAAAAAAACATACACCTGCCGAATATGCCAACCAGGGCTACAAACTGCAGCCGCTAAGCGATATACATTATGACAGCAGGTTTGGTACATTTAGTGGAAAAACCTTCAGCAAAGAGGTGATCACAACCTTAAGTTTGATAGGCTTATTCCTTGTGATCATTGCCTGTATCAACTTTATTAATCTGGCAACCGCACAGGCTGTAAAACGTTCCAAAGAAGTGGGTATCAGGAAAGTCCTGGGCAGCAGCCAAAAGCAATTGATCCTTCAGTTTCTGTATGAAACATTTCTTATTACCTGTACTGCTGTTGTTATGGCAACAGGCATTGTATGCATCACTTTACCATTGCTGGATACCCTTTTACAGGCAGATCTGGAAATACGTTTTGACCTTCCCCTCATAGCATTTATCCTGGTGGCCATCATTATGACCACCTTGTTGTCGGGCTTTTACCCCGCCATCATCCTGTCGGGGTTTAAGCCCATCACCGCACTGAAAAATAAATTAACCGGCAGAAGGACAGGAGGGCTTTCTATGAGAAGGGCATTGGTTGTTTTTCAGTTTGCCATTGCCCAGGCTTTGATCATAGGGACATTGGTGGTGGTGAGCCAGATGAATTTTTTCACCAATACAGCTATGGGTTTTGATAAGGAGGCCATCATTACGGTGCCCATTCCCAACAGGTCTAAAATAGATGCCCTAAAAACACAGTTGCTGGCGCAGGCCGGGATAAAAAATGTAAGCGTTAGTGCGTACAGCCCCGCAGATGATTCAAATTGGGGGAGCGATTTCAGGTTTGACAATGCCATAAAACCCACCGATTTTGAAGCTGATCTTAAATGGGCCGATGCTGATTATTTTAAAACGTACAATATTCAGTTCATAGCCGGCCGGCCTTATGAACAATCCGATACCGTAAAAGGATTTGTAGTGAATGAATTGCTGGCAAGAAAATTAGGTTTCAGGGATCCGGAGGATATGCTCGGTAAAAGGATAAACTTTTGGGACAAAGTAGAGGCTCCTGTTGTGGGGGTTATAAAAGACTTTAATGGTCATTCGTTGGAAAATGCCATAAAGCCAACCGTGCTGGGTTCATTAAAGCGGTCGTACCAGTTGATCAACATAAAAATACAACCGCAAAATGCAACACAGACCCTCGCCTCGATAGAAAACCTTTGGCGCCAGGCTTATCCGGATTTTATCTATGAATACCAGTTTCTCAATGATAAAATTGCCGGTTTCTATCAACAGGAACGTCAGCTTTCCCAACTGTATACCCTATTTGCCGGCATTGCCCTGTTGATTTCCTGCCTTGGGTTGTACGGCCTTGTTTCATTTATGGCAGTGCAGCGTATCAAAGAAGTAGGTGTCAGGAAAGTATTGGGGGCCTCAGCAATGAACATCATCTACCTGTTTTCAAAAGAATTTACGGTGCTGGTTGCCCTTGCCTTCTTAATTGCCGCGCCGTTCGCTTATTATTTCATGCACCAGTGGCTCCAAAACTTTGCCTACAGGATAAACATAAGCGCAGGGATATTTCTGTTGACGATATTCGCTTCAGTAATCATCGCCTGGCTTACGGTGGGCTATCAATCAATAAAAGCCGCATTAGCCAACCCGGTAGATAGTTTGAGGAGGGAGTGACACGAAGCAGCGGGAACATAAATTGGCGGGGAAGATTCCCCGCCACTGGCGTAAGTATGCCGCCCAACTTTATGCAACGGCATACTTGTGTCCATCAAAACAATACATTTACGGCCGGTACACTTTATGCGAAACATTGGCCGCCCAGAAAAGCCCCAGTGCGCCGCCGCTGATATTGCCGGTAGGGGAAGCCGGCGTCGGCCGGTATACATTGCCATCATCCAGGAATTGCTTTTCCAGTGCCTTGAGATAGTCGTAGGTATTCCTGGTCAATGAAGACAACCGCACTTGCAGCGAGTCCCCGGGTGTAAACCAGTAAGGCTCCATCCTGTTATTGCCAAAATTATCGGCAAAAATGGTACGCAATTGCATGCCTTCCACATAAGGCGACAAAGTCTTGTCATCGAAAACGTAGAGGGGAAAGACCGAAGTATAACTAAAATATACGCGGGCAGCTTCAAAAGCGGAGTCGGCAATAATATTATGCTGCAACAGGTAATAATTGAGCTCATCCCGCGGTTCTTTAAAATAAGCAAAAGCGGCATCGCCCCGCTGGCCGGAGGGATCGGCGACAGGATCTTTTTTCAACACCACAGAATCAATAACCGGCGCCGTGGCCGGCATATAGGCCGATGCCTGGAACACTTTGCTGCCAATATGCACCTGCAGGTAATACGTATGTCCCGGTATACCGGTCAGCCTGGTGGTTCCATAATACCCACGATCTCCCATATACAAAGGATTATACCGGCGATTACTTTGGGGCACAGGTCTGAGTGTATCCGTCATACCCATATCATCCCTTATAATCACCAGGGCTCCTGTTATCGCTTCGGCATTATCTACGCCGGATAGAGGAGGCATGTCCGTGCCCAGCCTGTTGGCGGCTTTGGTGACCCGTACATAATGGGGTCCCCGCATATTGCTGATCTTTCCTTCAATAACATATTGGGGGGCCGCTTCTCCAGGATCAATATCAAAATCCTTTGTACACCCGGTCGCCAATAAAAACAAAATACCCATTAAATAATAGAAGCGCCTGTTCATAGGGAGTTGCTTAAAATTTGAAGTTTATTTATCCCCGCAGCGTCTCCCAAAGAGCTTGCCCCGCTCTGCGGGGGGACGCTGCGGCTTAACGTATGTTACCGTGGTGCCACCTTATGCGAAACGTTAGCCGCCCAGAAAAGCCCCAGCGCGCCGCCGCTGATATTGCCGCTGGCAGAGGCCGGTGCTGGTTGGTAGACATTGCCATCAACCAGGAATTGCTTTTCCAGTGCTTTGAAATATTCGTAGGTATGCCTGGTCAATGAAGACAACCGCACTTGTATGGGATACCACCAGGGCATAACCCAGTAAGGCGACAGGCGCTTACGGCGATAATCATCGGTAATAATAGTATGCACTTCCATGCCTTCCACATAAGGCGGTAAAGCTTTGTCATCGAAAACATAGAAGGGAAAGACTACCCCATCAGCATAAAATCCGCGGGCAATGTCATTGGAAGAATCCCTGATGTTATTAAGCTGTAGCAGGTAATAATTTTGCTCATGCTGGGGTTCTTTAAAATAAGCAAAAACGGCATCGCCCATGATTCCGGAGGGGTCTGCGATAAGATCTTTTTTAAACACCACTGAATCAATAACCGGCACCGTGGCCGGCATATAGGCGGATGACTGAAACACCTCATGGCCAATACGCACCTGCAGATGATAAGTATGCCCCGGAATACCGGTGATCCTGGTGGTTCCGTAATAACCACGACTTCCTCCAAAGATAGGATTATACCTGGGGTCACGATGATCCACAGGACTGAGCGTATCAGCCATGCCCCTATCATCAGTCATAATGACCAGGGCGTCATTTACTGCTTCGGCATTATGATACCAGAGCGTAGTAACGAACGTATCTAATCCTATCTTGGCGGTTTTTGTGACCCTTACATAGTAAGGCCCCTGCATATTGCTGATCCTTCCGTCAATAACGTATTGGGGAGCTGCTTCCCCGGGGTCAATATCAAAATCCTTCGTACACCCTGTTGCTAACAACACGATACTCATTAATAAATAGAAACACTTGCTCATAGGAAGTTGCTTAAAATTTGAAATTGTAGGATACGGTGGGCAGCATGCCGGTCAGGTATACCATTGAGGCTTTTACCTTGGAAAAATCAAATATGTTCTGGCGTACATATAGGGCGAATACATTCTTCCGGTGATAAACATTATAAACGCTCAACACCCATTCACCCTGCCATTTTCTTTTTGGGTGCGACTTGCCGCTTAAAGTCATACTGAGGTCCAGCCGGTGATAAGCCGGCAGGGTATACCCGTTCCTGGTACTATAATACAGGAAACGGGCATTGTTGAAAACATAACTTCCTATAGGCATCGTCGTGCGTCCGCCGCTCCGGTACACCCAATTGGCCGATAAGCTCCACCTTTTACTGATAGCCTGGTTGTACACGAGGGAAACATTATGCCGGTGATCATAATTGGCCGGGTACCATGCGTTATTATTCACCCCATTGATCTGGCGCGATGATTTGGAATACGTATAGCTGATCCAGCCATGGGTGACGCCCTTGTTCTTTTTCAACAGGAATTCAAGGCCATATCCCTGGGCTTGTCCGGTCAATACCTGCGTTTCAATTTTATCATTCAGAAAAACTTCCGCATTGTCCCTGAAATCAATAATATTTTTCGATTCCCGGTAATACAATTCTACGCTTCCTTCATACATACCGTCGCGGAATGTTTGATAAAAACCGGCGGCAAGCTGATCGGAATATTGAGGTTTAAAATAAGGATCGGAAGGCATCCAGATATCCGTGGGCAATCCAACGGAAGAATTCGTGAGTAAATGCTGGAACTGGTAATTCCGCCCATACGATAACTTCAGCGAAGCCACAGGGGACAATAAAAGGCGGGCAGTCACCCGCGGTTCTGCTCCAAAATAAGCTTTGATCACTTTTCCTTTCGGGTAATAGGTGCTGTCAACAACGGCTGTCGTATCCGCATTATACTGGTATACGAGCGCATCGCCCAGCGCCAGGAAGCTGGTTGCCCGCAACCCATAGGAAATGCTAAGGCTTTTGCTGATCCTTTGCTCATTACTGATATAGGCAAACAACTGCGCGGAACGGCGGTCATTCAGGGATACTTCCTTTGTAACAGCACCGGTATCCATCGGCGTCATCTTGCCGGGAGATACCGCCTGACCGGTGATGCCCGCTCCCCACCTTAACAGGTTATTGGTATTGACCATCCATTCCATGTCTGTTTTTAAGGTGACTTCCTGCAGCTTGCTGTCCAGTTTAAAACGCCCGTTATTATCCAGGTTATAACTGGAGCTCCTGTAATGGCTATACAGCAGCGAAGTATTGGCAAAAAAACGGGCATTGAATACGTGGTTCCACCGGGCGCTGATCGTGGTATTGCCCCATTTCATCTGGTTGGAGGCATCGATAAGGTCAAGAAAAAAATTGTCATGCCCGGTATAAGCCGACAAATAGAGCCGGTCCTTATCGCCTAGAATGGGATTGAACTTGGCATTCAGGTCATAAAACGCCACCTTGCTGCCGGTAGTGTGAAACTTCAAAAAACTGATTTTGTCGGCCAGGTTGAGCAATACGCCCACATTACTATACCGCCCCGACAACATAAAAGATGATCTGTCTTTCTTAACAGGCCCTTCGTACGTCAGCCGGCTGGCCAGCAGCCCGATGCCGCCGGATAGCGTGTGCTCCTTGCTATTTCCTTCTTTCATTTTCACATCTATTACCGACGACAAGCGGCCGCCGTAATGCGCAGGGAATACACCTTTGTAAATCGCTACATCCTTAATGGCGTCTGTATTAAAAGTGGAAAAGATCCCCAGCGTATGGGAGGGATTGTATACCGGCGCTTCATCCAGTAACACCAGGTTCTGGTCATAGGAACCGCCGCGCACGGATAAATTGGTGGTGCCCTCATTGGAAGTTTGGATACCCGGCAAAAACTGCAGGCTTTTTAATACATCCGGCTCGCCGCCTGCCATAGCGATCTTTTTGATCTCGGTTATATCCAGCCGGTGATTGCCCGTGATCGTTCTTCTGATCATACTTTTCTTGCCGGCGGCAGCTACCACAACGGAGTCAAGATGATTGGCCAGCTTTCCGGCCAGCTCGATATTGTTCTTAAATGCCTGCTGTGCAGTTATCTTTTGGTCAAAATCACGGAAGCCGGTATAAGAACAGCTCAGCGAATACGTCCCTTCGGGAACCGTCAGCGAATAAAATCCATAACCATTCGTAACGGTATAGAATGTCTTTTCCCCCGATACACTGACCGTGGCGCCTGGCAGCGTTTCACCAGATTGGCCCGAAGTCACAAACCCATAAATAGTGGCGCTGCGCGACGAGGACTTGTTGATCTTTTTGATCAGTATATACTGTTGCTCCTGTTCAAATTGCAAACCCGTACGGGCCAGCAGGTCGGTCAATACCTTTTTCACCGACACCTTCCGTTGGCGGTAAGTGATGCCTTTAACAGGGGCGATATCTTCCGTCTTATAGGTTATCCTGAAAGGAGTGAGGGATTCTATCTTGTTAAATGCCTCAGCAAGTGTGGCATTTTTCAATTCGATATCGATCATCACCTTACTGATATCCTGGGCATGGGTAGCACTGGTGTTCAACAGGGCACAAAGCAAGAGCACCAGCACTGGTTTAAGTGGGTTCATAAATAATTATATCAGGGATTTTTTATTCTATTGTGTAAATGCCATCCTTCTTGTTCAGCCGGCTATCCGTTGCCCGGCAGAGCATATAGAGCGCCTGTTCCAAACCGTTCTGTTGATCAAACGAGATCGTGAGGCTTGTTTTTTTCAGTGCAGGCGATTGGATGACTATGGAATCTTTAAAAGTTCTTTGCAGGTCGGCCACAATATCCTCCAGCAGCTCATCTTTATACAGCAGGCGGCCGGTTCTCCAGGCGGCAACAGATAAAGTATCAACATCCTTCAGGTAAAAGGTGTCCGGGGATACCTTGATCTGTCGACCCTTCTCCAACACAGCTAATACCCGGTCGCCTGTCTGCACCTGTACCTTGCCACGTTGAACAGCAACCGCCATATTGTTTTGTGGTGGATGCGCCGTTATATTAAAAGCCGTACCCAGTACCGTGGTAGTCATCTTGCCCGAATGAATGCGGAAGGGGATACGATCAGCATGTGCTACATCAAAGAAGGCTTCACCCGACAGCTCCACTACCCGCTCAGAACCGGTAAAAGCAACCGGAAAACGGAGAGAGGAAGCTGCGTTCAGCCATACATGACTGCCATCAGGTAGCACTACAGCGCGTTGTTCACCCGGCGCTGTTGAAACAACACTGTCCCGGTTGTTTGTTTCGGTAATTGCCAATGAAGACCGGTCCTGCTGGTTCATCCATAAATAGCCACCCAATCCGATCAGCAACAGCACTGCTGCAGCGGCAGTCCACCAGAACAATTTGAAGACCGGGGCAGGGGATGTGGCGGGTCGCTCAGCACGGTGCTTGTCGATCTGCACGATCTCCTGTGGCAGTTGTAGCCAGCGCTCTTTATCCGCCGGGAAAGCTGGCGTCTCTTTTGCCATCATTTCGGCCAACAGGTCCCTGGCTAACGTACTGTCGGTACCCGCTTTCAATACCTGTGAAAGCTCCTCCAGTTCGGGGGCTGTGGCTATTTCAGCCAGGTACTGCTCCAGCAAATAGCGCAGGCGTTCTTTTTCCATGGTTGGGTGGCCGCTTTTTAGGTTGGCTACTTTAATAAACGGTTGAGCGGACGGATAGGACTATCGGGATAAAAAATATTTTAGGGAAAGAGGAACAGCTCTGATAAAAAGAAGGTGATGCCATGTTTAACCAGGTAGTCGCGGATAAATTGCAGGGATACAACAAGCGTATTCTTAACCGTATTGGGGGAAAGCTGGAGTTCACGGGCAATTTCCGGGATCGTTTTCCCCTGTTCCCTGCTCATCAGGTATATCTTTTGGCGCTGTGCCGGCAATAATTGTACTGCTTCCCCCACAAGGCGTTTCAGCTCTTTGGCATCGGCTCCTTCATGCGGGGCGCTTGTTATAGCTGTATCTGTGGTGAGGGCGGTAAAAAGCTGATCATTCAGGGCGCGTTTGCGCAGGTAGTCATAACATTGATTGGAGGCTACCCTGAACAGCCAGCCGCCGGGGTTTTCCATCCCGGCAAGTTTGTCCCGGTTCAACCATACCTTGATGAAAGTTTCCTGGATGATCTCCTGTACCGCCGGTTCCGACTTCGTAAGCTTGACAATAAAAGGATACAGCCTGGGCAAATACAAGTTGAACAGCGCTGTAAAAGCCTGTTCATCCCCTTCGGCTATCAGTTGGAACAATAAATGATCGTTATCGGGTAAGCTCATTTGGGCCGCCAAGTAAAACCATTATTCTCATTTGCCCAAACCATTTAACATTGTTTTGATGGCTTCCTGCTCTCCGCAGGTAACTTTTTTGGCCTACTTTTAGGCAAAATGACGGCTGCTATGCGTTTCCTGTCCATCCTCTTGCTCCTTTCCTGCCTGCCTCGTTCCTTATGGGCTATCACGCTGCATACAGGCCACGGACAACGCTATGCGGACATGACTGCTGCTGCGAAGGTGGCTGTTCCGGGTGATACCATCCTCGTGCATAATGGCACTTACCGCGGTGATCAATCCTTGCAGGGCCTGCAGGGCGCACCTGGTAAATGGATATACCTCCTTGCGGAGAAGAGTGGCGCCGTGTTCTTTGAAGGAGGCGCCACGGCCTGGGCTGGTACCGATATCGCCTACCTGCACATCGAAGGGTTTGTCTTTACCGGGCAAACAGGCAATGGCGTCAATCTCGATGACGGGGGCACCTATACTTCCCCGGCACACCATATCGTATTACAGCATTGTATCTTTCGTAATATGGCTGCTACCGGCAACAATGACCTGTTGAAACTATCAGGTGTAGATGCGCTTATCATGCAGCAATGCATCTTTCTGAACGGGTCGCCCGGCGGCAGTGGCATCGATATGGTGGGCTGTCACAACAGTCTCATCCGTCAGTGCCGCTTTGAGAACATGGGCGCCAATGCCGTGCAAATAAAAGGCGGCAGCAGCGATATCCGTATAGAAGCCTGTATATTTAAAAATGCCGGCAGCAGGGCCATCAACCTCGGCGGCGGTACAGGGCAGGCTTTCTTCAGGCCGGCCGATGCTACCTGGGAAGCGACTGCTTTAAAAGTTTATAGCAATATATTTACCGGATCGGAAGTGCCCGTGGCCTTTGTGGGGTGTACCTGGTCGGAAGTAGTGAACAATACCTTCTATAAACCGGGCAGGTGGGTCATCCGCATCCTGCAGGAAAACAGGGATACTGTCCGTTTTGTCAAATGCAGCAACAATACCTTCCGCAACAATATTATTTATATGGACCAGCAGGTGCGCACCATCTGTAGCATTGGTCCGGGTACGGCGCCGGAAACTTTTACCTTCTCCAACAATGCGTGGTTCCATAGCGGCAACAGCGCCTGGCCGGGCCCACAACTACCAGTGCCCGAAAAGGACGGACTGACCGGCAAAGATCCAGGGTTCAGTAATGCTGAGCAGGAAGATTTTTCCATTCCTGCGAGCAGTCCCGCCGCTGCCGCAGGATGCCCGGTGCAACACCCGCAAAACGACCATGCCGGCAAACGGTTCCTCCCAACACGGGCTATCGGCGCGTTGGAAGTAAAACAATGACCGGCTATGGTGGGCGGTCATTAATGTGTATATTTATGTATTAGCTGACATCCTCATCAAAAACATATGAAATATATACTTATCTTATCTTTTGTGCTCTCCCATCAAATCTGTTTTTCACAGACCAGGGATACCTTAAAAAAGCAATCCAACAAGGCATCAGACCTTGTTACTTTCATAGCTAAAGTTGATATTGCCAATGCAACAAAAGACGGGATCTATTTAAATGGATATGTTGTAAATATTGACTACATGCAAGCTGAAAAACTTAATGGCAAAAAAATAAGAGTAACAGGCAAGGTGACAATCGTAAAAGGCCTGAAAAAATCGTCCAATGGCGAAGAAGTCCAGGGCCGGGAAGGCGACACTAAACATATCGAATCACCGAAAATAGAGGTCGTTAAAAGCTGACTTAAACTTATCTTACAAATCACCCTCCTTATCCCAATAAGTGGCTGCTATATGTCTTAAGATCCCGGTAAACAATTTTACTTGCGAAGGCTGGCTAAAAGCATAGAATTGATCGTGGGTAGTATGAAAGCCCATATAAAAAAGCCAGAATCCCAGGGAGAGGTAAGGTACTGCTGCCAATTCCTCTTCACTCACAGGACGGTGTTCACGATAGCCATCCAGGAAAATGGAATAGGCGTCATTGGCTGCTGGTTGTGTCGTCCTTCCGTTATATACATCCAGGATAAGATGTTGCCAAAAGGACATGATGTCATTCACCAGCCAGCCGTAACCCATAAAATCAAAGTCGAAAAAGGTAACCGAATCACCTTCAAAATGAAAGTTTTTGGGGAGGAAGTCAAAATGGCAATAGCCTTTTGAGAATCCGGCTGTGTTTAGTGAGGACAATTTTTTGACTGCCTGTGCCACTGCCTGCCGCAGCCAGGCGTAGCCTTCAGGATCTTCTGCAAAGGCGGGTTTCAATATTTCCAGGGGTCTGAGAAGGGTGGTTTCAGGATCAAAATTCCACCTGGCTCCTCCCGGTCCGATAGTTGATGATACATTATGAAAGCGCGCCATTTCATGACCCAGGGTACGCAGTTGGTTTTCATTCATTATCCTTACTGTACGACCAGGCGCATAATTGAATAGCACTGCATATCTATTCCCTTCAACTGCTTCAAGCTGCTGAATAGCCTCCCCGGAAACATCGGGGATAGGATAAGACACGGATACATCAGCCTGCTTCAACGCCAACAGCAACTCCACTTCCTCTTTTATTTGTGGTAGGTTTCGATGAGAAGAACGGTACACCCGGAGTATAAACCGGTCTTTGGATGATTCAACCAAATAAGTATCGCCTACTCCCCGGACCAGGAATTTGCATTGAACATTTCCTGTTTCGTATTTTTCTGAGATTAACGAGGCCAGGGCTATAGGGCAAAGGGTAGAATAAGTTGCAGGGAAAGCAGGTTTCATGTGATAAAGATAGGATTCTAACCTTCACTTTGTAAAGCCCTGTTAACGATTTCCAGGTCGGTGGCGCTCCGGAGTCCGCTGAACCCTACGGACAGTACCATACCGTTGGGCAAATGAACGGGCTGTCCACCTTCCCATCCTATATAATCGGGCTTTTTAATGCCGAATGAGGCTTCATCAATTGCGCCGGTATAGACAAGCCTTTCAAACTCGCCGGTCCTGATGCCGGTGATCCACACCTGACTTGCTTTCATCCAGGCAGTGCGGTAACGTTCTCTGGCCAGTATCTTATCTTCCCCAAACATTTTCCCATACACACTTCCTTCCTGGTCAATAATACAAATGGCAATGCCGCCTCTTGCTTTCAGGCGTTCTTCCTCCTGCTGCAAATACTGTGGAATCAGTTTCTCTACTTTATCAACGAAGGCAGTAATAATACCAGCCATTTCCAGATGCTCCATATATTCCGTTTTCAATGATTGATGGGGGTGTCGCCAATAAGGAATAGCCCGTACCGGCCAAAGGCAATATACGGCGCTTTTACGGGTTTTTGTGTTTGGACGAGGAGTAAGTGCGGATAGGACGGGATCGAGCCGTAATGCGGCACAAGTGCTAATAACCCATACAATAATCAATCCTGCAGTAATCCGCGTTTTGTGCCATGCCGTGCAACAATGCTTCACAGCTTTCCAATAGCCTGTCATTATAAATAAAAATGACAAGCGTAATGCTGTTGTCGGTGGTATCGAATGAACGCACATCCTGAATGCCATGGCGCGATAGCTGTACCTGCAAATCCTGGTAAATTTTTACCATGTTCCCTTTTTCAGGGGTTACTTCAATACAAACAAAAGCAGGTTCAAAATGCAACGTGCTGAGATGAATGATAATGACCAGCACAATGCCTGCCATCGCATTGGTTAGAAGCCTTCCTAAAGAACAAAATATTATAGTCTTTCTTCCACTGAACATCTGATGCGTCATTCGTGATACAATAAGGAACCGGAAACCTGGACAAGCTCACCCCAAAAGGGCGCTATAAAAACGGGCAACTGTAGATACAGTCGCCCTGGGTGTACCTCGACCTGTGGTCAGGAAATAGGATGTTGGGTGTACTGGACCGCTAGTCTTTAGTTGTAGCATGAAAATCTTTATCATGACTGATGATTTTTCCATCCGCCAGTTCAATCGTCCGGTCGCTGGCTGCTGCAAAATCATTGTCATGGGTTACTGCAATAATAGTTTGCCCAAACTCATGGGATATCTGTTTAAAGATGTCAAATACAATTTGGGTATTCTTACTGTCTAAGTTGCCGGTTGGTTCGTCGCACATAATAATAGCAGGATCATTAATCAACGCCCTGGCAATGGATACCCGTTGCTGTTGACCGCCACTAAGTTTGGAGGCCGGTTTTAAGGCCTGTTCTTTGATGCCTAAAACTTCCAGTTTGTGGTAGGCTCTTTCCTCCACTTCTTTATAGGCATATTTCCCCAGCTTCAAGGCCGGGATCATCACATTTTTAAGGCAGGAAAATTCGGGCAGCAGGTAATGGAACTGGAATATGAACCCGATACTCCTGTTGCGCAATGCTGCCAACTCATTTACTTTTTTTCCTGTTATCCTCTCCTTATTAATAAACAGGTCTCCCTCATAAGAAGTATCCATCGTGCTGAGGCAGTACAATAAAGTCGATTTACCGGAGCCGCTTTTGCCCACCAATGTTAAAAACTCTCCTTTGTAGGCTTCAAAACTAATATTGTCTAACACCTTGAACTTTACAGGGTCGTAAAAATATTTGCCTAAAGATTGAGTGCTTAGTATAACTTCTCTTTTTTCCATGCGCAGCTTATTTTCTGAAAATTTCAACCGGGTCTACGCTGGCTGCTTTCCTGGCGGGGAAATAGCCGGCGCATAGGGTGATAAACAAACCGAGCCCGGCGCTTCTCGCAAAAAGCCCGGGTTCAAAATGGATGGGGAAATAGCCTACCGGGCCGCCCATATATATGTTAGACATTATTTCAATCAACACACCACCAACAACCAGGCCCATGAAGGTGCCAATAAGTCCCATGATCAACGCTTCCAGCAGGAAAATCCTGACGACGTCTTTGCCTGCAAAACCAGTTGCTTTTAAAATGGCAATGTCATTGATCTTTTGGGATATGGTGGAGCTAAGTATATTGTATATCCCAAAAGCTGCTACTACTAAAATAGAGAGCGCGATAGCTCCCATCAAAGTATCCCTTGTCTTACCGCTCGCCAGTACATCTGCATTGGTGGTTTTCCAGTCTTCTACCTTGTAGGGCGTTAATTGCTGCAGCAGGGATGTGTACTTTTCACTGTAATCAGGATCGGGTATATTGATAAAAATATCACTTACATAGGAAGGGCCTTCTTTGATGAATTGCCGGGCTGTACTGATATTCATATAGGATTTGGCATTGTCGGTTAAGCTGTTGCCACTGGTGAAAATGCCGGTGATCTTCATCACTTTTACTACATTGTAGGAGGATGTAACCGTAATATTGTCATTGATGCCGAGGTTTAGTTTTTCTGCGATGCCGCTGCCGATAATGATGCCATTTAAATTGCCCGGCAGCCCGTTCAAACTACCGGCCACCATATATTTTCCTGTTTTAAACATGGCATCATATTCAAATATATCTACGCCATTGCCGGTGCCCCTGAGCTGTGCTTTGCCCCGGTTGTAAAAGGCATCAAAACTTACCTGTGCAATGGCATTGATAACATAAGGCTGTTGCCGGATCCTTGACAGCAATGCTTCGGGGTTAATTATTTTTTTGGAGAGTGTAGTGATTTGAGGGTTTACGATAGCTACTACATGGCCTGAATCCGTGGATGGCGCCAGGGGCTGGCTCAACTCATCGTCTTTATACACCTTGATGTGGGCGCTGTTTTTAAACATTTCATCCTGTGAGAAGGACGAAAAGCCTGATGAAAGCGAATTCATAAACAGGTATACGCCCACACCAAGGGTAACACCCAATGCTGCTACCAGTGTTTGTTTTTTCCTGGTAAAGATATGCGTAAAAGCAATGTCTGTATTGATGCTGCGTTTCATAAATTAACGTTGTAGTTGTGCTCCTGCCTCTGAGGTGGTTATTTTATTGGCAGCCAGGTTTTCAGTAACCAATACCGTATTGTCATTGATGCCACTGACCACCTGTGCCCATTCATTGCTTACAAACTTTGTAACAACTTTTATTTTTTCTTTTTGACCTTTTACCTGTACATATCCTCCAAAGTCAAGGTAATTCCTGGGTATAAGGAGGGCGTTTTTGGTGGTTGCCACTACGATATTGCTTTGTAATTGGGTATTTACAATCGTAAAATCTAAACTGTCGGCAAAGGTTAGCTTACAAATAAATGATTGGGTGGCTTCATCAAAGGCAGGATAGATTTCCGATACCATGCCTTTGTATATTTTATCTTTATTGGTATTCAATTGTATGAATGTCTCCTGGCCCACTTTAACTTTCCCGATATTGCCCTCGTCAACATTTACTTTAGCGTATATATGCTGTGCATTACCAATTAATGCAATCGTTTCACCCCGCGTTACATAATCCCCCTGCTTTTTATACACCTTAAAGATTTTCCCACCCACTGCAGCACTGATATTGTTTTTGCCGGTAATCACTTCGTTTATCTTTTTGGTGGCTGCTGTGCTGATAGCCTGTTGCTCAGCCTGCTGTTGTAATTCCTTATAATGCTCCACGGCGCTTTCATAATTTGATTGGGAGGTTTTGTATTGCAGCTCAGCATTGTCCAGGTCTATTGTGGCAACACTGTTGCTCTTCCATAAATTTTGATACCGTTTCAGGTTCACCGAATCCAGTTCCATCTTTTCTTTGTTAAGGAGGATCGTTTTTTGGGCCTGTTGCAAAGCGGGCGCATGGCGCAGGGTATTACCGCGTGCTATAGCATATAGCTCGGTGGCGCTTTGTTCATTAAAACCGGCTTCTTTATTATCCACAAGAGCCAATACCTTACCGGGAACAACCACATCTCCTTCTTCAAAATTTACCTGCGTAAGATAGCCGTCTGAAGCAGCGGTAAGGTTATACGTATTGTCAGCTTCAAGGATGCCGGAAGCAAATACTGTCTCCGTTACGTCTTTCCGGATGGGCTTTGTTTCTGCTGTCTTCTTGCCACAGGAAGAAAAGAGTGCGACTGAAAACAATAATGGTATGGCCGGAATTAGTGGTTGATTCATTGTAGGCGGTTATTGATATCAATTTTTGTTTGGGCAGCCAATACGGTTACCTGCGATGAAACAAGGTTATAATGGCTGCTTACCATGGTGTTAAAACGATCAAGGGTCTGTTCAAGGTCAGCCAGGCCTTCTTTGTACAGGTTCAGGTATTTTTCATAATTCTCTTTGCTGAGTAGAAATATTTCCTGGTTGCTGGCAGCCTGGCTGAATGCTTTATCATAGTCCGTGCGCAGTTGCTGCAGGGTTAAGTCCGATTTTATTTTCTGCTGCTCGGTATCTTTTTGAGCCAGTAAGTAGTCGTATTTAGCTTTTGATACCTGGGTGATGGTTGTAGACGAAGGTATCTGAATGCTCAGCCGCAGGCCAATATAACTGCTGGGTATCCATTTTACGCTATTGTCAAATAGTTTGCTGCGGGTATTATTTTGCTGTGTGGTATAACTCTGAAAGAAGGAAAGGGTGGGGTACAGGGAATACTTTTGCTGTTTCCAGGTAGATAAAGCTATCTTTTCTTTAAAAAGGCTATTGGTTAAAGCAATAGTATTGGCGGCTACAGACGGATTGGCGTTGAAGGCTGTTAAGGGCGACCTGTTCACAATCGTTATTGCTTCTGCTGCCGGAATGTCACAAAGTATCTTTAAGGCTATATATTGTTGTTTGATAAGATACTCAAGCTGGGTTTTGTTTTCCTTAGTAGTAATATAATTGATGTTGGCATCATTTACATCCTGCTGTTTTACCAGGCCAGCCTTATATTTGTTTTGCGTAATGGCCAATAAGCTACTGGCAGTAGTTACGTTTTCAATAGTACTGGTAAGTTGTTCCTGCAGGGATACAATGTTATAATAGGCTGCGGCAACATTTTCCAGCAATTCTTTCAGGGTAACCTTATTTTCCGAAATACTGCTTTCCATGTTAAGCTTATACAACTTCAGGTTTACCCACCCCTTCAGGCTGAAAAGCTTAATATCTACATTTTCGTTGGCATTGGTAACGTATGGAATGCCCGACTGCACTTCTTTAAAAGTGCCGGGCTGGCCGCCAAATACTTCTGCCGGGAAAAGGTTGACGGGCAATTGGGTATTTTTCGTATAGCTGAAAGAGGCATTGCCTGTTACATCAGGAATGCTAAGTATAGCGGCCAGCCTTGCTTTTTTGGCCTGGTCCAACCGGATATAGCCCGATTGAACGGAAATGCTTGTTGAGGCTGCGTATGCCAATAAGGAATCAACAGATGTAAAGATCTTCTGCGATTGGAGGGGGCCGGAAAGAAAAAGGCAGGCCATCAAAATGCCTGTACGGATACCTGGTGGCGCCATATTCATTAGTTATGGCCCAAAGGTTTATACATATTAGGTACGCTGCAATTGAATATAACCTGAAATGGACAAATTGGCGGGTGAAAGGGAGCAGGGCAAAATGAAGCCTGGATGAGTGTTTAGTACTGCGAAAGCCATTCCACAAATAAGCTGGTCTTTAATTTGCCTACCAGTATTTGCTCTTTATACGGCACACTAAGGTTCACGATCATCTTACGGTTAAAAAAATGAGTGGCGTCTTTTACCGCTTTCCGGTTCACCAGGTATTGCCGGTTGGCCCTGAAAAAAGAGGGAGCAAAAGAATTTTCAAGCTCTTCCAGGTTTTCGTTGACGATAAACTTTTCCTGGCTAAAAGTGTAAGCAAATGTATAGCCATTGTCAACAAAAAAAAGGGCTATCGCAGCAGCTTCCAGCGGGATGATCTTATCCCGTTGCCGGATGATCACAGCGTTCTTTTTGGGCGTGATTTTTGTTTCAAGCAGACTTAATTGTTCTTTATAAGTATCCTTATTTCTGGTAAACCATTTCTCCAGCGTATCATACTTTTCCAGCGCTTTTTCTATGGCTGCTTTACTAAAGGGCTTCAGGATATAATCAATACCAGTTGCTTCAAAAGCCTCTGAAAAATAAGTGTTGTAAGCCGTGCAGAAAATAACCGGCACCTGGTTATCCATTCTTTTGAATATTTCAAAACTAAGCCCATCGCCTAATTGGATATCAGAGAAAATAAGGTCCGTATCTGCATTGTCTTTAAAATATTCAATGGCTTCTTCTACGGAATGCAACAAGGCGCCAATGGTGGCACCCGGTTCTGCTGCAAGAATGGTCCTTTTCAGGTCCTTGGCAGTAGGCTTCTCATCTTCAATAATGACAACTTTCATAATTAATGGCCATTTAGCAGGTGTACTTTAGCGCTAAACGCGTCTTTGGTATCCGTCACCTCTATCTCCTTATTGGCGATAATTCTATAGCGCTGGTTCAGGTTTTTTAAGCCGGTGCCGGTAGTTTCCACAGCTTTTGCAAACATTTTATTGTTGCTTACCAATATTGCATCATCATCTATACAATGAATGCTGATGCGCAAAGGCCTTTTTTCTGTAAAGGCATTGTGTTTAATAGCATTTTCCACCAGGGTTTGAAGGGCATAGGCCGGTAGCTGCATCTTATATACCGTATACGGAATATTTACATCAAAGATCACCGAGCTTCCAAAACGTACTTTTTGTAAATCAATATAGTCGTTGGTAAACTTCAACTCCTGTTCTACTGATACCAGGTCGCTTTTGTGTACTTCTACAGAATAACGTAGAAATTCTGACAGCTTTATGGAATAATTCTCTGCTTCGTCTGGGTTCTCTTTTATTAAAGATTTTAATACACTAAGGGTATTAAACAGAAAATGGGGCTGGAGTTGTTGCAATAGCACTTGCTTCTGCGCTTCGAGATTACTTAGTTTAAGTTCCTGGATTTCAATTTCTGCACTTTTATTCTTTTGAGTGGCCAATATGGAGTTACAGATGATTAAAATGATGGTGTTCATAGCCAGCATCGAAAAAACAGGATATGCAATTAAGATATCTCTTTTGAAAGACAATTCAGCTTCGGCAATAAAAGATGGGGGCTGCAAAATGGGTCTTAACAAAATTAGAAGACCATGAAAAGTAACCACAAAACCATAACTGAAAAGATACCATTTCCATCTTTTTTCTACTCCTGCATAGCGGATGATGGCAATGTTAATACACCAGAAGATGAACACATTCAGCATGATAACAAGGCCTGACACCAAAATAAAGAAGGGCGGAACTTTATTAAAGACATAAAAAGGAGTGGCGCCGTATAAAGCAATGATCGGCGTCGAAATAAGGGCAGTTCTGATGAGTCTTTTATATAAGGCGCTGTCCATATTGTAGCAAAATTAAATGATTATCAATTAAACACTTGACATAATCAACACCGCTCAACCCCGCATTTGTCCTTTGTTTTACAGGTATTGCCCGTTGGGTTCGCTTTTTGTCCACTTCAGCAAAGCTTGGCTATTTTGTTTTCTGCCCATGCCGCACTTTTGGCGCATTATCCAGAAAACGATCTTCAATGAAAATCAGAAACGGGGCTATTTTTTCTTCCCTAATTGTTCTAGCGGGCCTTTTGTGCAGTATAAGAATAAATGCCCAGCAACGGTTCGTTTTAAGCGGTACCGTCAAAAGCAAAAAGAACGGTGAAACCATTATCGGGGCTTCTCTAAAGCTGTTGAATAAACCAGGCGGCGTTACCTCCAACGAATATGGTTTTTATTCAATCACACTTGCTTCAGGCACTTATGATATAGAAATAAGCGCCGTTGGTAAGAAAAGCGACACGCTGACGGTATCAATGACGAAAGACATTGTACAAAACATTTATTTACTGGAAGAACCCAAGGGGCTGGAAGAAGTGATTGTAAGCGCCCGCACCCGGGGAGGGAGGAGCATAAGCGGCACACAAACCGGCGTTGAGAAATTAAGCACCAGGGAGATAAAAAACATACCGGTATTGCTGGGCGAAAAAGATGTGTTGAAAACCATCCAGTTATTGCCCGGTATTAAGTCCGCCGGGGAAGGCAATTCCGGCTTTTTTGTCCGGGGAGGATCATCTGACCAAAACCAGATCTTATTGGACGAAGCCAATGTGTACAACGCATCGCACCTGTTGGGCTTTTTCTCCACCTTTAATTCGGATGCAATAAAAGACGTAACGGTATATAAAGGCGGAATGCCGGCGCAGTATGGCGGCAGGCTGTCATCTGTATTGGACATCAAAATGAATGATGGCAATAACCAGGATTACAGTGTCAGCGGCGGTATTGGTCTTATATCTGCAAAGCTGAATGTGGAAGGGCCCATACAAAAAGATAAATCCTCCTTCCTGGTTACCGGGCGGCGTACCTATGCCGATGTCTTTTTAAAGGCTTCGTCCGACTCTACAGTGAACAAGAGTAAGTTATATTTCTATGACCTGAATGCCAAAATGAGTTATGAACTGGGCAGTAAAGACAGGCTATATTTTAGCGGCTATTTTGGCAAGGATAAATTAGGCGTTGGCGATCAGTTTGGCATTGACTGGGGCAACACTACCGGCACGGTAAGGTGGAATCATATTTTCAGCAAAAGGCTTTTTTCCAACACTTCTTTAATATATAGCAATTACGATTATAAGCTGAGGATAAGATCAGGTTCCAATGATTTTAGTATTTTTTCCCAGATCAGGGACTGGAACCTGAAACAGGATTATCAACTGAACGCCGGCGCCAAAAACAACATACGGTTTGGCTGGAGCAGCATTTATCACACGGTAAGACCCGGTGAAATAACTGCCTCTGAGACCTCCAGCATCAACAGCAAAACGCAGCAAAAAAGGTTCTCGCTTGAAAATGCCTTGTATGCTACCAACACCTGGAAAGTCTCCCATAATATAGACCTCACTTACGGGCTCCGTTTAACCAATTTTATGGTATTGGGCAAAGGCGATTTCTATAACCTTGATAGCAAAGGGGAGATCATGGATACCCTTACCTACAAAAATGGGGAGGTAGTAAAAACATACTGGAACCTGGAGCCAAGGCTGGCCATTGGTTACCAGTTTAACGCCAGTTCATCCCTGAAAGCATCGTATGTACGCAACACACAAAATATGCACCTCATCACGAATAGTACCAGTAGTACGCCTACCGACAAATGGGTCAGCAGCACTAACATCATTAAGCCTGAAATTTCCGACCAGGTATCTCTTGGCTATTACAAAAATCTGGCAGGTAATAAATATGAACTGACGGTAGAGGCATACTATAAGAGCATGCAAAACCAGATTGATTACCGGGATGGGGCCAATGTGTATACCAATGAGGCTATTGAAACACAATTATTGTATGGTAAAGGAAGGGCTTATGGCATAGAGTGGATGTTAAGGAAAAAAACAGGAAAGCTCACAGGCTGGCTAAGTTACACCTTATCAAAAACAGAACGAAAAATTGAAGGCATCAACAACAATCAATGGTATAACGCCAGGCAGGACAGAACGCATGATATCGCCATCGTGGGTATTTATCAACTGAACAAAAAGTGGACATTGTCAGCCAACTGGATCTATTATACCGGTAATGCGGTTACCCTGCCTAATGGTAAATATACAGTGGGAGGTCAAACGGTTTATTACTATACAAACAGGAATGGTTACCGTATGCCGGCTTACCACCGGTTGGATTTTGGAGCAACCAAACAACTAAAGCAGCGAAAGAAATGGAGCAGCGAAATTGCTTTCAGCCTGTATAATGTTTATGGACGAGAAAATGCCTACTCCATCACTTTCAGGGATAATGAAGACAATCCTAATAAAACCGAAGCAGTACAAACTTCTCTTTTCCGATGGGTGCCTTCTGTTTCTTACAACTTTAAATTCTAATTGTTTAACATGAAAACAATATTTTCAGTATTGGTAGTAATTGTATTGGGTACTTCATGCGAAAAAGTAATAAACGTTGACCTGGAGGAGGCAGAAAAAAAGTATGTGATTGAAGGGGAGGTATCGAATGTGCCTGGTGCAGCAAGCACTGTGAAAATTTCACAAACCAAAAAATTTGAGGAGGAAAATGTTTTTGCGGGAATAACCGGCGCCACCGTTACGATACAGGTAAATGAAGGAATAACTTATCCATTACCCGAAACCTCAACCGGTATCTATACAACAACTGCTTTTACCGGTACGCCGGGCTCCCTGTATAAACTGACGGTATCATTAAATGGTACTGTTTTTACGGCCACCTCTACCATGCCTGCCCAGATAGTGTCGCTGGATACGCTTAGGGTGGTTGATTTCACCTTTGGTGAAACCCTTAAAACTATTGAGCCTGATTACCAGGATCCTTTGGGTTTGGGAAACAGTTACCGCTTTATTGAATATGCCAATGGGGTACAGGTGAAACGTGTTTTTGTGCAGGATGATGAGGTCAGTGATGGGCTACGGATCACAACACCGCTGATCAACCCGGATGGAGAACTGGAATCAGGTGATGTGGTAAAGGTGGATATGCTATGCATTGATACGGATGTTTATAAATACTGGTATAGTTTAGACCAGGCTGCCACCGGCAGCAGCAATGTTACACCGGCTAACCCGGTTAGCAACATCAGTGGGGGCGCTTTGGGATATTTCAGTGCCCATAGTGTAACAAGTAAAACAATTGTTGTTCCATAGTTATAACCGTCAACAAATGTCTCCATCTATTAAGAGTTACCTGCTCTTATTATCCCTTTCCATTAACGGCTACGCTGTTTTGGGGCAAGATCTGTTCCAGGGGCCTGCACAGGATACTATCCAAAAGATTGTAGTGCTTGAAAAATTGAATTCCCCTAAAAGAGATACCATTTACCAGGGCGCCTATGTGAAGTTGTGGGTCAGGTCAGAGAAAAAGCATAAAAAGTTACAGCCGCTGACCAAGATGGATTTTAACAGGCATACTGTTTATTATGAATCAACCTTGTTTGCTATTAATGATAGTTTGTTGGTCCTTTTTAAGAAGCCAGGATTACCTTTTGTAAAAAAGAAAATACTATTTGATACAATTCCACTTAAAGAAATAGTAGGGATCCGTGGATTTAACAAAAATGTGGAAATGGCAATGACCAGTGGTGTAACAATGCCTGCAATGTCAGTGATGCCTGCCAGCTTACTTACGTTTCCCTGGATGTTTGTAATTATGCCTGTATCGCAAACTGTTACACAAGCCGGCAGCAGTATTCTTGACCCGGTGAGGTGGATAAAACGAAGGGGCAGGCAATACTACAGGCTTTCTGTAAGTGAAGAAAAAATAGATAGCATCTATTATATAGTAAAGGCTCCGGAACTGGGAGAAGGACAATATGAATGGGAAATAAATAAACACGAGCGATGGGAAAAGAGCTATAAGCGTGCAGGCAGGATACTTGATCAAAGGCTGATCGCCAATAATTCCGGTAACAGGGTGCTCAGCTTTACCCTCGGCAGTATGTTCTTTCCCGGATATGTCAGAGGGCCCGCTGATCAGAAAACAAAAATTAATATACCTGATAATGCCTTTGTTTTTGGGGTAACATCTGAAAGATATATTTCTCCGAAAGACAGGATTGGCCTCGAAATGCAATTCAATATTCCTCCCCGGGCAGTCTCCATAGGAGCTAATTCATTTTCAGCCGGCGCCGGGTACATTAATTCCTTGTCTTCTTTTGTGAAGATAGGGATAGGTGGTGTTTATGGTAAAAAGGGGCGCAGCAAATTGTTGCAGCGGGCGCTTTCCATAAATCCTGATACAACTGATATAGATGTAAGCCGGACCCTGACGGCTACCAATGCCAAATTAAGGTTGGAGCCAAAGGCCTATTTTCTTTTTGGTATAGGCGCCGTGAATACTACCTTGCTAAGGATCAAAGGCAGTATGGCAACAGGCTCTATATCCACTACAGACTATTCACAAAAGCAATTCTCTATTCAGTCAGGGTTCGGCATTGCAAGCCGGTTAAGCAAGCGGTTATTGTACGACATGTCGGTAAAATACGTCTGGAGCCCCAACTACAGTCCTTCAATAGGAGGATTAAATAGTTATAGCGGTATTAAGATACAATTTGCGCTCGGCTACCTGTCCGGCCCCGGATTTGCGCTCAGAAGGAAAAGGCTACAGGAAGTTTCCCAAATGGTAAAATAACAATCACTCCATAGGGGCTTACCGCGGTGATTAGTCCTTGCAGGGCGTCAGCTACCCTGCTGTTTTGTGGTGGAAACTGCTGTTTTTGCTGAAATGGGTCAACTATAGCTTAGGTATAGCGTAGGTATAGCTTAGGTATAGAGTTCCCATAGTCCAGGTATAGAGTATCTATAGGTGATGTATAGCTGATCCATGGTTTGCCGTGCTTCTTTCTCTACTTTTTTTACTTCTTTTTTTTGCTCCTTTGCTGCCGGTAGTAACATCACGACATAAATGTACGTAGCAGAGCAGGTGGTTTCCAAGTGCGGGTGATGAGTTATGTAGCGTTTTGATAAAAATGATAATAATGAAATGGCTGCGAGGCACGTGATAGTAAAGCTGGCTGATAAAACAAAAAAGAGCCGCACATAACCTGTACGACTCTTTTTGTACCCGGGAAGGGAGTTGAACCCTTACTCGCCTTTCGGCAAACAGGATTTTAAGGCGGAAACCAGGTTAATTTGGTTTAATCTATTTGAACCTATTTTAACTGTAAAATTCAGATAATCAATATGTTGCGACATTTCCTTAACTTCGATGTAAGGCGCAAATATATGCTTTAACCGGCTTTTTAATAGAAAATTGTTTGAAAATTTTCTAAAGCAGAGTTAGGAAGCACATGGACAAAGGCACAAAACTTTTACCATGGCTATCCAATTTGAAATTTTTTTGGACGAACGCAGGATCAAGCAAAAGACCCAGTGTTTCTCAGTAAAACTAAAGGTGACCCACGAACGGGTACCAATGGAATTCCAGACCATCTTTGAACTTAATCTGGAAGATTGGGATAAACTGAAATATCCCCATTTGGGCCCCAAATTGCAAACCGTAAAAGATGGGATCCGGAAAATTGAGGCAGAACTTTATCCTCATATACGGCACCCGGAAACCTTCGATTTCTATACTTTTCACCGGGATTTTATCGATGGGAATCCGCTATTTGTCAAACGCAAAAGGAAATTTGAAGCGCCTCCCCCAATTCCGACCGCTACCACCTTTGATTATAGTAAGTACCACAAAGACTTTCCAATCCTAAATATGGATCATCCGGAAAATGGGGTGATTTCGTATGTTTTTTGTCATAAAATTAAAGAACTGATCCGCGAAGAAAGGATTGGAACAGCATTTAAATACAGGGACAACTATAATTATATTCATAAGTACATGGGTAACATCAGGTTTGTGAACATAGATGTTCCCTTGTTGAGGGCATTTGAAAAACGCGCATTGACATTAGGTTATAGTAAATCAACGCATGGTATGGCTCTCAGAGATCTAAGGTCTGTATTCAACATAGCCGCTAGTACACTTGGTATTATCAATAAGGAGAAATGCTACCCCTTTGGGCGAGGAAAATATATGATCCCTATTTCTAAAAAGAGAAAGGTTGCCTTGGACAGGGCCGACCTGATAAGGATTTGGAATGAACCAGCGACCTGCGCTAACGAAGCATTTGGGAAATCCCTGTGGTTTTTCTGTTACTGGGGGAACGGGATGAACCCCAAGGATCTCTGTTATCTTAAGTATCAAAATGTTGTTGGGGACTACCTCATTTTTGAACGGGCCAAAACACAGCTCACAGGCCGGCATGATCCAAAACAGATAAAAGCGTTTATAAATGAGGATATGAAAATAATCATGAATACCTGGGGCAACACCGACAAAGGCCCAGGCAATTATATATTCCCATTAGGTATGGAAGGTTTAGATCCTCTTGATACGGTAAAAAATATCAAACGGGTTACACGGTTTATTAATGACTGGATGAAACGCATCGGACGAAGGTTAAAAATTAAAATTCCAGTAATTACTTCAACTAACAGGCATAGTTTCGCAACCCATCTTAAGAATGCAGGAGTGGCTACAGAAGTGGTACAGGAAGCATTAGGGCATCACTCCAAGGATACTACCGAAATTTACTTCGGTACTTTCGAGAACGCAACGGTACGCGATGTATCCGGTAATCTGGTCTCTTTCAACCAGGGATTAAAAGGGGAAGGTGTATAAAGATCCTTTAATATAATGAAGAAAGGGTAGGACCTAGCTCTACTCTTTCTTCCAAATTTGTAATTTATATATCCTTCCGGGACGGAGCCTGGGGTAAATCTTTTTCTGAGGCGTTGCAGCATTTTATAACAATTTGAACGAGAACGTGTGTGCGTTATGTTTTGCAAGTTTGGGTGGAATGTCATTGACTACCAACTTTTTGTCCCAGAATATTTTTTACGAAAATAATCCTACATTAGACTAATAAGACAGTGTTAACTGTTTGATTTATAACAATAATCTAACCAAGGCAATCCCTTTATTCCTGAGTTTTTAATGCAGAGCCCCTCATGAACGATAATTTTCTACAGTCCGGTTTTGAAATGGACAGCCCCCTCAGCCGCGAGATCGGGGCATTTGTCCAGACACTGGCAGACAACAAGCGGTTACGATTCGACCTGGCAGCGGCAAAGAATGATTACCCGCAGATGGTTGCGGAAGGGCTGATCAAAAAGGCCTCCTATTTCTCACCGGGGCTGGAAGGAACCTTTACCAATGATGCCCGGATCATGCACGCGTTTTATACTCGCTTCAGCGCAGAGTACAGTTTTTCGTTGTCTGCCGATGTTGCTGCCATACAAGCCTTTGTCCATCAGGTGGGCAACTACTTTCATGTCCATGCCCCGCAGGGTGTTTCAGAACTGAGCAATTCACTGGTTCGCTATCTGCTCGACAATGCGCGGAAGGAATATGGTCTTGAGCTGAGCGAATATGCCTGCTCTTTGGAACGGGCTGACAACAAGGAACCTTTCATTGAATTCTTTAACGCATATCTCGACATTATTGGCGCTGGTGAAGGTTTTGCGTCCGTTTGGAAAGTGTGCAGTCATTTCGCAGTACAACTTGGACCGCCATTAACCCATGACATGCCATGGCGGAACCTGGGCATCTTTGTCAATAAATTGGTCGACTATTACCGGGAACAAATATCAGAAATTCGCGCCATAGCTGAACAGGAGCAGACCGATCCCGCCCTGAAGATGCTTTACCTTGAATTGCTGCTCAAAGTTTGCAAAGAAGGGGCACTACCTGTCGAAGAAATCGTAGACTGGCTCGATCAGGAAAACACGCAGGAACGGGCCATCCGGTTGTTAATTCCCCTAAAGGTTTCCGGGGAGCAATTGCGGCAAAAGTTGCTTACAAAACTGGTGGGGTTAAAATTGAGTGAAGAATTAAAAATATCACGGCTGCATTTATTCCTGAAAATGCTCGTAGACTCTGCCGAAGATGCCCCTGCTTTTAAAGCGCAAATCATAGCGGAAATTGCAGCCCACTTCCAAGATCCCGACATAACGGATTTGTCCGTGTCGTTGCGGCTACTCAGCCGGTGCAATGCGGAATCGGAAGCGCGGTATCAAATTTTGGAAGGGGTGTTGATGGGCCCGCAATTCAAGCCGGAGTACCTGGCAAGCTGCATGGATATATTTTTTATTATCCATCGGGATGTAAAGCTGTGCTTTCAATTTATGAAGGCCGCCTGTTTGAAATTGCGTTCTGCCAAAGAAATAGAACAGGCCTTTGATAGTCCTATTGAGATGTATCGCAGGGAGGTGCGGGAGGATTTCGAACGGGAAGCGATTTTGCTCTGCATTGACAGCGAAGGCCCTTGCAGGCTGTTAGGCCACGGGCTGCTGTTCAGCGGCTTCCAGCTTGGAAAACCTGCATCGCTGACCTATGATATCCTGCAGCTTGACCTGCTCCAGCAATACAAGCTGGTGATGATCCTTCTGACGCTCTTTCATCCGGCTAATCATACAGTCCCAGTTGTTTCCCGGTTACTGAACAGCCCTTCTGGCATCGTCAGGGAACTGGTCGCCTGCAAGTTCGAGGAATTGATCAATTCCTATCAAAACGAGGTGATTACGCTGGTCAAAGCAGCATTACCTGACACGCATCCAGAAAAGCCCGCGCTGCTGGCAAGGCTGGAGGCAGCCTTGGTGGAACTTGTCAAAATTCTCGATAAAAAAAGATCGATCAAGGAACTCGACCCTATGTTGGCCGAGACCGAACAAATGAGAGCTTATAGCCGCGCGCAGATGGGTGTTACGCGCAAAGCCTTCAAAAAATCAAAAGCAGAGCACCGGGGGATCACCAGTATAGTGACTCCGACACAGGTGGCAAGAGGCGGTGGTACGGTATTGCCGGATGCCACAGTTTCATCGATGATGTCGGCGAGTGTTTCTTTTACGCTGCCGCGGACCATGTTCATCACCCCGGAACGCAAAGATTATGAAATGCGACTTTTATTTTCCTCTAACTGGGATAAAGAATTTGAAGAATGGGAACAAATAATATTATCGTCCGGGAATATTTAGAAAGCCTGGCGGAAAAAAATGAACTGGATTATATCTTCCCACTACTGCTCAGCCTGAAAGGGTTTAAGATTATTCGAACCCCCAAGGAAACGCAGGGCCTTCAACAGTTCGGCAAGGATGTCATTGCGGTGGGCAAAGATGGAGATGGCGTGACCAAACGGTTTTACTTCGAATTAAAAGGGGAGTCTGATCAGGATATCACCAGCGAAAGCATTTATAAAAAAGACGGCATTAACGACTCCCTTCTGGAGATGAGCTATGTTCCGTTTAAAGACAGTGCGATTCCGGGATTTAATACGCTGCCATCAAAGTGCATTCTTGTGCACAATGGTGTGATCAGGGCCAATGCCTTACCGGTATTCGATGGGATCGTTGACAGAATATTTCCGAACGGTGGATTTGAAAGATGGGACATTCACCGGCTGACTACGGAGTTCAGCGATCATCTGTTCAATGAATACCTGCTGACAGATGCTGAAAACATCAAGCTGTTCAAAAGAACGCTGGTACTTCTCAATGCACCGGATTATGATCTGCAGGACTGGTCGATGTTGTTGGACCGGCTTTTAGGAAACAATGCCGATATTAAAAAGAGAGCGTTCTCGAAAATGTTCGCGACCCTGAATCTATTGGGATATATTATTCATCATTACAGTGCCGAAGAGCACAATCTGGAACCGGCCAGAAAGGGAGTACACATGCTGGTCCTGAAAACATGGGCATGGGTGCTTAAGCACGGACTTGAAAAAAAACCAGCCGTGCAGAAAGTGTTTAACCACCTCCTGGACACACAGTATAGGGTGCTCAATGATTATTTCAGGAGGACTCTACCGGTGGCGCGATTAATAGACGGGATCTTCTCCGAAAAAGGGGGGCCTTATGAAAATGTCGGGTATTCCCTACGGTCGATGGATTACCTGGGTAACCTGGTGTATTTTTTCCTGCTTCGGCACCACTTGCCGGCAGGTGGAGGCAGGATTAGTCCATTGGATAAAAAGCGGCTGGAAAAAGTGCAGAAGAAACTAATGTTTGAGGTGATTGATGCCAACATAGGTTGCCGGCGACCGCTGCTTGACAGGCATTCCCGTCCCATCCTGCTGGTAGCACTATTTATACTTCAATGCGAGGAGGTGACCAAGGCAGACAAAATAAAGCTACATAATTATCTGGCAGATATCTTCAACAACATCATCTTACTGAAGGCGATGCGCGGGTTTTTTCCGGAGTTCACAGATAATCTGGGGGCGCTGATTGAGCACATGGCCACCAACGAGAGGCCTGATGAGTATATCGATAGTTCCTCCATGCTGATTATGATCCTGTTTGAACTGTTGACACTTTTTGACACGGATTCATTTTACAAGAGTGCCCTTTCCGAGATAGGCGAGCTCCCTGACCTGCAAACGGCCTATCCACATGCCCCCGGGCAGGACATAGAATTGCTTTTTTTCTCCGGAGTTATTCATGACCATATGGCGGTGGAAAGCCGTATCAAATTGCCGGAGAAGTTGTCGGATTTCAAAGCGTTTATTCTTTCAAGGCCCACATTTCCGGTTACCTTCCGCACGGATTTGGCAGGCTATCCTTTTTTGAAATGGTTGCCGGTGCTGTATTATCACAATGATATTTTCCCACAGTTCTGGCGACAATATATTCAACCATGAGTCCTATCGCAGCTAAATTCTTGCCTTCCTTTCTAAAGAGCAATACTCCCATGCAGTACCCGCTCGATGATTTAAGGAACGCCTCCACCGGGACCTGGCGTTGTTTTATCATGAGTGCAATGATTTTTTGCAGAACGTTATGACTACATTCAAGCTGTTGAGGACCTGGTTTACCTACAACCGCATAAAGCAGTTGATCACCCAGACACAGAAGGGCGAACCATTGTCTTCGGGTTTAAGGTCACCAGGTATTTGGGAACAATCTGTATAATGGAATATGGCTGGCCACTTATTATAATCACTTGCTCAACTGTCTTACCCATCAGTGCCTTTCCAATTGGCGATTTTTCTTGATGAGAAATTCCCGTAGTTGGTGTGTTTTCAATGATGACCTGCACAATATTGCCATTTGCAGATTGAAGTTGTACAAAACAATTATTTGCTATAATAGATTTTGGTTGGAACTCCCGGTATCCTTGGTTGTGAAGTGCGCGAACGTAATCGATGTAGGCTTCGCCAGCTAACTGGTCATCGGGATGCTGGTGCCGAAATTCATAGGCTAATTCCAATGCCAGATCGATTGCTGCATGCCCCGCCCACAGTTGCGCATTTTGGATTAACATTATTTTGTCCGCGCCGTCAAAGTCGGAAGGGAGGGATCCTAGAAAGAGGGTCGCATTTTGCCTGTCATTCCTTCTCAACAGGCCGGCAAGTAGTTTAGTTTGCAGGTGCCTATCATTAGGGAAGAATTTTAGGGTGTGGACTGCAATTTTTTCAGCAGCATCGAAATCTCCCAATTGTTCATGTTTATGTACCAGCACCTGGGCAGCGACTACTTCAGGACTGGATTCGCTATAGAATTTTTCAGCAAGTTGGAATGCAGGCTCATATTGGTGGGTCTCCATCAGTGCCATAAGTAACCAACTGCTGTAAACACTAGGTACCATTTTGACCTCCTCAATGTTTAGCAATCCGACCACAGATTCAAAATCACCCAATTTCATAGCTAAATGCGCGAACATAAACCGAAATACTGGTTGGTGGTCTGGCGTTAAATGTGAGATAGCTTCCTCCAAGCTGCTCTGGGCGGATGGGACATCGTCTAATATGCAGTAAATGTCCGCAACCTGGAAATGACCGAATGCATCGGCAGGTTGTGTAACTGCAAAATTGCGGGCGAGTTCCAGCGCAGCTTTCGGATCTCCCTTTCCCAGTAATACCTGGACCTTGAAGTAATTAATTTTTCCCTCAGCTTCCGGATCAGCAAATTCACGGGGACGATCAATAATTTCCAGAATCTCATTATAACGATGAAGTCGGAAAAGTTCTGATAACTCCAGGAAATACAATTCATCGCTTTCATCGGCTGAAAGCTGGATATTCTTACGTATGGTTGCGATTAGTTCCAAATTATCCCTATCCGTTTCATATCGAAGCAGTGCAAGATGGCGGTAGGTAAAATATTCCTGCTTTACCTCCAGTGATAGTCGGAAATCATGTTCTGCGCCTTCAAGATCCGCCATAAGTTTTCGGGCGACACCTCTATTGGTCAATACATGCCATTTAGTAGTACGCAAGTCATTACCGCTATAATATGCCCATGCCTCTGAAAACCAGGTCACTGCCTTCGCTGCATCTCCTTTCATTTGGCTATCAACGATTTTACCCATTTTAATGCTTTCGGATAATAATCGTGACGTGATAATAATCGCCTTGAGCTCGGTCGCTTCATAATATGAAAGTGAACCCGGCGTAAATGATGCCGTGACCCGCTCCAGTAGGGTAAGCGCCTCGACCTTATAACCAGCCGGGTGAGCATTTAAGTAGGTAACCGCCGCCAGCGCGACCATTGGGTTCTTGAGTAGATCCTCATGGGTAATTGCTTCTAAGTCGTTGATAGATGCATCCCCTTGCAGGCACCTAATACGGGCTACCGCTGCATGACCTGACAGCGGATCTATCTGCACGGCACGTATCGCCATTTTCTCCGAAGTCTTACAGTCCCCCGTAGAGGCGTAACCCATAGCCGCAAGACCGAACGCCTCCGCAGTTTCTGGGCGAAGGTCTGGGAGTTGGATAAAGTAGGGAGCGGCCTCCTCCTCACGACCCAGCTCAAAGTAAGCAACGCCAATATGGGCCAGAATTATATATCGTTGATCGTCTGAGAGTTGTTCCCATTTGCGAGCCTTGTATTTTTCCAATTGCGTGATCGCTGCCAGGTTATTCTTTGTATCGATCAATCCAATAATATCTTTAATTTCGCCATCAAAGTCCTCCTGTCGGAGCTTTGTGTTCTCTGCGAGTGTAATCGTGGGTGGGGGTAAAGGACCTGCCAATTTCCCCTGGACCAAGTCTGAGATTGTTTTGGCCTGATAGGCAATAACCGTGTCCTTCTCCGATAGGGTATTACGTAACTCCTGATTTTCGAGTTTCAACTCTTGGGCATGGCCTTCCCTTGCCTGGGAAATTGATTCTGTGATCATACTCAGCGACCCTTTTATGCCCTCCAGGCCTGCTCCGGCGAAAGTCTTTATATCTGCAATTCCCTGCAAGGTAAGATCCTGCTTTTCTTGTAAACCATCAAACCGCTCCTCCTGGTGTTGTTCCTGAGGTGTAAGGCTTTCTAATATTTCCTTTTGCAGCAGTTCGCGGAACCTCGATTCAGTGCCATCAATACTTTTACGGTACGGATGAAGTCGTTCATTGAGGTGGATCTGTACTCCAAGGGTGGAGCGGACACCGTCTTTGAGTCCCTTTTTTTTGGAGTCATCTTTATATGCTTCCCTGACCTCCTTAAGTAAAAAAAGCCCATGCAGATCACCGGGAACCTCTTTTTCAAATTTTTTTAAAGCGTTAAAGTAAAGCACTTCAAAATTTTTTTTCTCCGAATCAAGCCCCATTGATTTCATCCAATGATAAAAAGGGTAATGGTTCTTCTCCCATCGGTCCCGCAACCATTTACCAACGGTAGTAGCCGGACCAAACAATTTGAGTGCCCAAGTGAGCCATAAAGGTTCAGTACCTGTCATAGATAACCACGTTTAGCAGTTTAGAATTACCACACCGGTACTAGCGCCTGGCAGGTAATGGGACCAAAATGTACAAAAATATCCCAAGTATTAGCAAGATTTTGCTGGATGCCGGCCGTAAAATTCCCTTGTAAGTTATTGCTGGCTGTACCCAGGTGGATGAATAATGATGAATTCCGCACCAAATTGGGGAAATGTTGCGGTTTCCAAACTTTTGCTGCTTTCTTTCTGTTCCGACACTAAATTGCCTATATAGTATTAGGTAGCATTTTTCATATCCCGTTTGGCTTATTTTCAATTACTGATAGCCCAGCCTCTTCCCATTAGCTTCTACCATGAGGGTTTACACCGATCAGTGAATTTGATTTTTCAAAACGTTATGCTTCGGTGCCCACCATATATCCCACCTCAAAATCCCACTATCATTTTTTTGATTGGCATGCCGTAGATAACCTCAACTACGGTAAGCCGGAAAAAGAAGGTGTTATGGACCGGATTATCATTCCTAGTGAAGACGACTTCAAGCGCTGGGTGAAGGAGGCATGTCAGGAAACATTGTCTCAATGGTTGGAGAAGTTGCAGCGTGCAAACTCCGGCCCCGAGGGTGCAATGGAACCATTGCTGTCCAGAAAGGACGCCGCCAAGATACTGGGAATTTCCCTGGTTACCCTGCATAGTTGGATGAAAAAGGGCTTGCCACATCATCGGCACAGGGGAAGGGTGTATTTTGTCCGAAGCGAAGTGTTGCAGTTCCTCAACATTGGATCCCGTGAAAAGATTAATAATGATTCAAATGGGCATCCATAAATGGATTGGTTTTCCTTATGATGCCATTGGCACTCCTTCGTTTCCTGTTGTTTTAAGGAGTCAGCTTGTCAAATGAGCAGACAGTGGTGATTTATTATATAATATAAAAGGTGGGACATCAGGTCCTCCAATAACAAATGGACAAGCAGCAGCCGAGTAATCTAATTGAAAAGAGAAGGAGGGGGGAACTGAAATGTTACCTACTAAAATGATTGGTTCATTAAATCGTTTCTTCTCCCAACTTTGATATCTTTATTTCAAGTAGTCACACCTAAAACACATAGGATGAAAAGGCGGTTTTTGTACGTCCCGATATGGAAAAGATACCTGGACCAAATAAAAAGTACGGTTGAATTGCGCGGAGGGCAAGGATTCACTATTCCTTCAGGTCGTTTTAAGAAAGCCGGCAAGCGAAAGTATTATGGCTTTAGGCTTGAAATCAAGAATGGTAAAATGGTCAACAATATATCCAACTCTGCCGTAGCCAGGGATCTGGCCTATCTTTTACTGGATGATCCTACCAATAAAAAGCTGTTGAGCCGAGAACATTTTTTTGTTAGGATGAACGCGTCTTTTTATTGCGAGGTGTACGATGTGAAATTGCATAAGGGGATTCAGGCAGGTATAATTAACTAAGGCTTTCCAGGTTTATCGAAGCCCTGTTGCCTACATTTACCTGCCGGGTAGGAATGATCAACTGTATGGATCCGGTCAGCTTGGCTTAATACCAACCTGGGTAAATAGGATGCCACTTTCAGGCTCAGCACCACCGACACCCAGTATTGCCCTGGCGGTATTGCTTTAGGTTGCCAGGATGGCCTGGTTAAAGTCTTTTGTCAATGCCCGCACTTCATCTGGGATCCGATCAGGATCGGTGATGACAAATTCCTTGCCATTCCATTGCAAGTGGAAACGGGTTTCTGTCCCTTTCTGCTTAAAATAAACCTGGTAAAGCTGTTTGCTTTTAATGTTGATTGGATGGAAGCTGAACGAGAGGGGGGTGTCGCCTACCTGAAATACTTGCTCGAATCTTTTGATGACCGTTTCTTTCATGGGACAAAGGTAATAAAGCCCGACCAGAGGCGGGCCTCAAATAGCATAGGTTTGATGATGTAAGCAATCATCCCGTATCGAAGCATGGTTGCAGGACAATGCAGAAATAGCGAACGGCGTAGAAAATAACGACGACATGGCAAATTGGTGATGAACCTTGCCCGGAGTATGACATCAATGATTGTCTATTCGATTTCCGCCGGAAAGGTAAACACTTCTAACTCCCTTCTTTTTTTTAGCTAGTCTGATATACTATTAGCCGTGATCACATTGTGTTTTCCTTACAAAATACACCCTACTCTAAATCCTGGGTAACGGTACCTGGACCTAAAAACCGTGAAAACCCCTGTTTTTTTACTGGCGAAATTCTTACATTTAGAAAAAGTTAACTTGACCCCTAAACCCTTTACCGTTATGCATAAACTTTTTCTTCTACTGAGCATCGTTTTCTTGGGGCATCATTTGCTGGCGCAAGACACGTTGAAGAGGCCATCTGGAAATTATGGTGATACATCTCTGGTGAAAATATTGGGTGTTATTGAAAAGACTACCAGCAGCGGTAAGGTGCTCAGAGAAGTGACTTTTAGCTACGATTTTCAGGGCCAATCTGATGTGTACATAAGTGGGTTAGGGCGTGTGCCATCGAAAAATAGCTATACCTACTTAACGACAAGTTCCGAGATCAAGTTTTTAAGTAAGGACAAGAGCTATGTTATGGCCAGGTTTGATTTAAACAACACCGCGGAGCCAATGGGAGCTGAATCCGTTGATCTTCCCAAAGAAACAGACTTCCCGCCACAGTTTAGAAGTGATAGTTATGCACCTGATACGGCATTTACGGAGGTGTTGCTGACAGTTATCCAAAAATACTTTCCATCCGGATTTTTACCGAGTCAGAGTGGGCCTATCAACAATTGCGTGACGACATATCGGAATTTGGCCGTACAGGATCCCAGCCTGCGGGGTCAGTTGGCATTGAAAATTTCCCAACCTTATGACGTGAAGTCCCATAAACTCACCTATCGCATACAGTTTATTGAACGGGACCGGCCACGACTGAGTGATACCTGGCGATATGGTACGAAAGTTTCCAAAGCCACATCGGAGGCTTCCGCATTGTTTATTGAAACTTTTTTAAAAGAATTGCACAACGCTCAATAGGCTAATATGAAAATCTCCAAACCCCAAAATATCCTGATCGCTATATTCCTGCTTTCCTTTTTGATACAGCTTATTATCGGACTTTTTGGTTTTTCGAAAACAGTGATCAGCGGCGATGACCTGATCAGTATCTTACTTAAGCTCTTCGCGGTTTATTCCATCCATTTGTCCATGATTACAGCAGGCATTTTTGGCCAGAAGGCCCAACCGGGTGCCAGAAAACCCTCCAATGCTAGATCAGTATTCCGTTTAGCGGTGATATTATCTCTAATTTGGAATATAATTCTTCTGTGGCGATTTTTCGTTTTTTTTACCGCTATTATTAATCCCGCAATGGAAGATAGTGTTGGAGAATTAATCGGTTACGTTGATAAAATTGCCACGGCCAGTTCATTTTTAGTCACCGGGATGTTGGCTTATTACTTTACCTCGCAAAGCAAGTAAAGTCCGTTGCGTGGTTGCGGCACATAAAAGGATTCTATATGAGGAATGCTATCTTCTGTTTATTGCTCCTGGTTTTAGGACCAGGCCAAACGGTGGCTCAACACCCATCGAAGAAGGTACAGCGGGATACTACTTCGGTCCAAGCCCCAGAATTGGTTTTACAAACTGGTCATAAAACCCTGCTTAATTCGATTGTGCTAAGCCGGTCTGGTACAATGATCGCCTCCGGTGGTGCCGATGGGGTGATCAAGTTATGGGACGCGCAGACCCATACCCTGCTTCGCACCTTTTTTGGCCATTCGGGCTGGGTGAACGGCATGAGTTTTATGCAAAATGACGAGCAGTTGCTGTCCTGCGGATGGGACGGAGATATCAAGATATGGGATGTGCAAACAGGAGAAGAAATTGCCGGCCAACAAGGGGTGGGTGAAATCAGGGCCATGGCCCTCGACTCTGCAGAAAAAAACCTTGTATTAGTGGGCAATGCCTGCCAAGTCTTTAAATTGTCACCGGGAAAACTTACACCCCACTGGCGATTTGAGACAGGAAGTTTGATGACAGGTGTTTGTTTTATCCCTGGGACTGCTAAGTTTGCTGTTGGCGGTTGGGATAGCAAAGTGCATCTTTATAACCTGGAAGAAAAACTGGAAGAGCCCAGCAACTATGAGGTAGATAAATGGATTTTTGATGTGAGTATAACCCAGGATGGACAATATCTATGTTCTGTGGGACATGAGGTGGCTGTATGGAATACACGAACCGGCCAAAAGCTCAAAGTACCCAGGGATGTTGGATTTTGTTGGGCTGCCGCATTCCACCCCAGGTCACATCTGTTAGCATTGGCATTTGAATACGACTCTGTGCTGGTTTGGAATTTGGATAGTGGTCAAATAACAATAGTGCCAGCCTCCGAAAAATCCAGTAGTATCGTGTTTAACCCGGAATATCCAGCGGTGTTATTTGGTGGAGAGGATGGTACAGTCAATATTTTTGATTTGTTGACCTCCGAAACGGTTCGCCTTACAGGTGAGGCCCATTTTGCGGCAGGGTTGGGTTTTAGTCCTAATGGACAATGGCTGGCCATTGGCTGGGGGTATCAAAATGGTTACATCGGTGGAGAACAGCGACCCAATGTACGATTGTGGAATCTTATTAGTGGACAGCAGGAAGCCCCTTTGCATTCCAGACAGATGGAGGTTAAACTGATCCGGTACAATCAACGCGGGGATCTGCTTGCTGTTGGCGATGAAATGGAAATTGATATGTGGTCGTTGCCCAGCAGGAATAAGTTTGCCCATATTGACTGTTGGGCTGATGATTTCGGGTTTTCGGGTGACCAGCATATTTATGCTAAAACCAGTAGGTATGCATTTGAAAAATGGAACTTTTTCAAGGCATTATCTAAGGATAGTTCTCAACAATATTATTGGGCAGGGTTTAGTAAAAATGGACAATGGGCCGCACTTTTTAATAGTGATTACCATCTCACTATGAAGAACTTAAAAACCGGTAACGATGTAGTTCGTGGATTGCGAACTGGTGGCATGGGACCCTTAGCCATCAGTGAAAATGGGCAAATGGTGGCTTATGGGGATGTAGGAAGCACGGTTACTGTACTGGATGTTCCCACTCATAAAAAAATTCACAGCTTTCCCCTATACGAGAGTCATGAACAATCCGCACCAGCTGAATGCATTACTTTTAGCCGCACCGGTAAGATCCTTGCCTGCGGTGGAAGTAATCGGGCCACTATCTGGAATGTCAGGACGGGTAGGAAAATAGCCGTGATGCGTGATCATCCAGGAAAGTTGTTGGCATTAGACATATCACCTGATGAGAAACTGCTGGTAACCGCTGCTGATGGGGAAAGTGGTATTGTGCGATTATGGGACATGCAAACCGGGAAACTATTGGCTTCGCTGGTGTCCATCCAGGCTGGTAAAGACTGGCTGGTAATTGCCCCGGATGGGCTCTTTGACGGGACCTGGGAAGCTATTGCTAAAGTTGGCTGGCGAGTGGGACTGACCACAAATGTGAACCGTATTGAATCCTTTTACAATGATTATTTTCGACCTGGTTTACTTGCAGATCTGGCAAATGGGCTTCGTCCAAAGGCCACCGTGGATATTGCAACAGTACTACAACTACCAGGATTGCGGGAGATGATGAAAAGTGGCATGGCCAAAGTGGAGCGGGCCAACGGGAAGACCATTTTATATCTCACCCAACGACCCACTGCCCGTTCACAGGTTTATGTCGATGGTCACTTACTGGATTATTTACCTGAAGAAATGCTGCAGACCGCCGATCATCAATGGCGGTATAAAGTAGAATTACCAGGTGATGTTCAATTTGAACTGGTACACAAAACCGATCAAACCATTACCAATAAAGATCAAATTCTCCGAAAACATACTACAAGCAATTTAGGGGACGCCACGATGCATGTGCAGCTCGTAGGTGTCGATAAATACGATTTAGCCCGTAGTGGATTCAAACCCCTGAAGAATTCCGTGGTCTCAGCTCAACAAGTTGGTGCGTTTTTTAAAGCACAAGGGGCAGATGGCAATTCGTTGTATAAAAAGATCAACCTATTGCCTCCGCTATATGATTCGTTGGCAACCGTTCAGGCGATCCGAACCCGCCTGATCGAAATAGCAGACACTGCCCATGCTCAGGACGTGGTAGTGTTGTTTTTTATCGGCCACGGGATTGTACCTGTGGGGCAGGAAATGTTTTTCTTTGGTTGCTACGACATGAAAGGTCCCAATCCAAAGGATCAGGTCAACACCGGATTTAATACTGCCATGTTGGTGGATGCAATTCGGGCGATAAAGGCCCGACGCATTGTACTCATCATTGATGCCTGCCAATCCGGCGGGGCGATTGAATCGCTGCGCAAAATCGCGGACCTGAAACGAAGTGCTGCCCCTGGTGACAGTAACAACCGGACAATTAGCCCTCATATTTCGGTAATTGTTTCTTCTTCGCCTCTTGAGCAGGCCTTGCAGCCCACGGGCGCGACCTCGGTGTTAACACAGAGTTTACTGGAGGCATTAAGCGACTCCTCACCCAACAACACTGGTTCAATATGGATCAGTGATATCGTACAGACAATCAGTCTCAGGATCCCTGCCTTATCAGCCCATGCTGGCCAAACCCATACTCCAATGATTATTTCCAGCGGGGAAGATTTCCCCATCGCCAAACCGGTGTCGCGGCAACGATAATATTCTCCGCTTTCCCACCCTACACCATAACGTCTTTAGTTGAATGATGAAACAGCAAAATTTGGATCTTTGGATTACCTATTCTTTACTATATAAGCCTTTAGGTCAATTCATCTTCGTAGTATTGTAATCATCTGGTTTGCTTGATAGCATTTGTGTTATTACTGGCATTAGAATCCAATAATGATGCCTTCTCGTATGGGGCTATCTATCCGATTGAATATATTGAACCATGAAGGACAACAGCCTGAAGCTTTCTGAGGTTGATCTGGCAGACCTTGCCCGTGTGCGGCAAAGGATCGATGATCACCCTGCAGCCAAAAATGATCATTTTGAACTGGCCGAAATTACCTTAATGGGCCCGAATCGTTTATACCTGGCTTTTATTCAATTATACAAGGTAAGTATTGCTGAATATCGGGATACAAAAAGAATAGAACTGGCCAAATCTATGTTGGGTGATCAAAACCAGACACTGCCAGCTATTGCCGAAAAATGTGGTTATCCCAGTGAGGAATCATTGCGGAACGCCTTTAAAAAAGTGTATGGCCGACCGCTGCAGGTATTCGCCCCTGCCCGAGACGGCAAGTCAAAAAGAATTTAAAGCCGCTATTCGATTGGATATGATCGACAGGAGTCGATGCCCTGCATTTGAATATTGTGGTGGTTTTGATCGAAGGGATGATACTGTTCAAAATATCCGCAGACGAAGCCACCATCACCACTCTCCAAACACAGATCCTAGCCGTTGACGTTAATTGCAACTATCCTATAAGCGCATTCTGGGAACGCTTTCCCCAACTATTCTGGACCTTCGCGCATCCTCGTCCAGGGACTTTGCAGGGCTGCTTTCGGTGACCAGACCTGGAACAGTTTGATGGACGCGTACTTTATCAGCCGAATTCAGTATTGACAGCAACAGCGCCAGCTCTCCAGGCAGGAGTTTCTTTCTGAGCACCTGAAGTCCTTTAAACTTGGCATTACGGACAGCTACCTCACTCATCCCCATTTCTGCTGCGATTTGTGCTGTGTTTAAGCCCTCCATATGCAAATGGAAGATTTTCCTGCGGTCCGGGGTAAGTTGCGCTATCTCCCGATGCAGTTTTTTGAGCAGCTCTACTTCAATTATTTGTGCCTCGCGCAATTCGCCGGTACTCGGCACTGAGATGTTGCCAAATTTTTCCTCGACATCTCCCACAGGGATGAGCTTCTGTTTTACCCTGAACCTGTCATTTACTGCGTTAGTGCATGCGGTGTACATGTATTTTTTGAGGGCAAAAAGATGGTCGAATTTCTCCTTCTTTTCCGCTGAGGACATTTCCCACAGCTTCACAAACACATTGTCAACAATGATTTCGGATTCATGCCAATCACCAAGTTTTTCATGCGTGAAATATATAAATGGAAATTTTGTCTCCGTGTAAAACTGGCTGAAAGCTGGCGTATGGTTTAGAATAAGGCCAGATAATAAATCCATATCATTAAGGACAGGTTTCATTGTGTTTGATTTCAGGTAAACCTTTAAAAGACTGGTTTGTTTATTTTCCTTTTGCCCTGGTGTTTTGATGTACTGTTCCAAACTTTTACTGGATCTTTTCTACAGACATACAAATAACCTTCCAAGCGAATCCGGTTTTGAGCTTTCCCCTAAGCCGGATTAATAAAGGTAGGGTTTTTATTCATGCCAATGTCCTACATAGGGCACAAGATCATGGCTCATCAAGTAGGTTAAAAAAGGGTCGTGGAGTCAGGATAAGAAGTATTACACCCAGATGGTAGAACGATGGCCATAGCGTACATATCAGAATCCGGAGGTTGCATTATTGGTATTAAATTGTTCGATCAATAATGGGGCTTGCAGCTCATATTCTGGTAGTTTCAGCATATCCCGCAATTTTTCAACATTTGCATTCAATTCCTCATCGGAGAATTCCAATTGATGATGACAGAGTCTAATGATCGATAAAAACTCAAGTGCATTGCAAAAGGTGCAATAGGCTTTGATATACTGGTGGGCCTTGATGAAATGGTTGCCCGCTAAAATGGAATTATTAAACTGATCAATCAACCTTTTACCTGTTTTGTCAATGGCAATGCTTCCGTTGATCCCTTGTGTGAAAAGAATAGCAAATTCAGATCCTAGTGTATAGCGGGTCAGCACCGTTATCGCCTGGGCCTCCATATACTGGTCTTTCATTTGTTGGGCGGTTGTAACAAGCTCGTTGATTATATTGCCGAATTTCTTCCCAAAGGATGTGATTTTCTCGATGGATTTTTGTTTGAAGTATGTTGTATTTGGATGGCCTTTGCTCTCCAACCATTGAATCTTCTGCAAATGGTGATCGGTTAACCGGTGCATAAATAAGCCAAAGTTTTCAGCATTCATTATTTTCAAATTATGTTTGTGACCCTCATCCGTATTAAGTTTGTTTATATCGGCGTGTAGGTCAAGTATAGTTTTATCTATATCCGGGGGAATTGAGGCTGTAAAACTTTGTCCCTGTAACCGTTCTGTGATGATTTTGATGTCAAATAAAATCTGGTTTGCCCGGTCGTTTGGATCCAATGTATTTCTGAATTCTTTTGTTCGCTCAATGTATGTTTGCCGGTCCGTTTTGTTGAGCAGATAGTCGTTTTTGATTTTTGTCCATGCGGCTGATTGTATGTAAAATGGTGGCAGATCTTTTTTATGGAGCGATTTGGACAAAAAATACTCCGCATCAATGTACTTGCCCATTTCACAGTAGGTCATTGCCGCAATTACTGCAATTTCCGGATTGTTCACAACGACCTGGTTTGGGACCTGGCTTAATAGTTTATCCAGGAAACTGATCTTTCTTTCCTGGAACAGTTGCATGCCTTGATGACGCAGGGTGTAGGCGGCTCTTTCAGGTAGATCTTTACTATTTACTGCACTTTGAACCGGCTCAATACTAGGCAAGCTATAACCGGACGCCTGCTCCTGGTACATTTGATGATGGCGCGCAAATATTTCCATCATTCTTCCATGAATGCGCTGCCTTGCATGGGTGGTCAATTCATTTTCGATAGGTATATGGATATTAGCCTTGTCCTGCTGCTGCCAGGCATCGTCAGGGTGCAGATCCTTTAAGCGGTAGTAAATTTTTTCCGCGTATTCAAAATAAAATTTATCCTCCCTCACTGCGTAAAAGACAATAAGGCCCACTACTGGCTTATAGTCCAGTAAATATTTCAGCCTTGATAACTCAAAAGGGTAGGAGATATACCTGCCCTCCTGAATAGTCACAGGATTTTCGATGCTTTTTAGCTGGACAGGAAACCGCCAGTTGGTGGATTGCTTTTTGGCTATGATTTCCATCATAAAGTCACAGCCCTTATCGGGAATATCCTCGCGGGCGATAAACCCATTGGCTGCCTGGAAGTGCTGGCGAAGTGCATTTACACTGCGTTCAGAATTTTCCGCCGCCGTATCAATAAGTGGCCTGTCATAAAAACTCATTTCGGTTGTTTATGTTGGTCGCTGAAATTACTATTTTTTAGCCTAATTGCCGAAAGCCGAACATACAGCGGATCTTTTACATTTATAGCGCTAATTCATTCCTACATAGTAATAACTACCCCGTATCGCCATCCTAAAATACTATTTTGAATTACCGTGCTAAAGTTCCACCCAGGTATTGGCGCTGAACGGACCGCAACTTTCATTTAAGTTTATAACATAGTTCATTGTTCAACGTTTAGGGGAGTCTTTTAGTCAATTTTTGTGCCTGCAAAAAACTATTGAGATGGATATTACTTTGAAGAAAATTAAGGTGGTCGATGAGTTCAGCGAGGAAACCATTGCCTTCACCGCTGACGTCATTATTAACCGGGTAAAAGCAGGGATTGCCAGAAATCATGGCCGGGGCGGCAACACTATGGTAACCTCTTATAATGAACAAGGGGTAAAGCTCATTCGTGCCGCTGAGAAGTGGGTTAAAAACCAAAAGGATGACGATGGCCGATCCTTTGACTCATTAGGAGATTACGTGGACGACCTCCTTTCTCCCCATTTGAAAAGTCTGGATCAAAAGGACTATTTAAACACCATCAAGAAATTAGAAGAGCGAAATATCCTTTTCGGCCCGCCCTTCGGCGAAATATTTAACCTTACGCTTAAATATCCGATTTCTCTGATCCAGGCCTCTCCTAATGGCGTGGAAAGGCTGGCCGAAGTGATCCGGAAGGATATTTTACCGCAGCTTACAGACGGTGCGGTCATTCTCAACGGCAACCTACTGGAAAGTATCAAGGAAAAATTCGATGCGGCCCTCTTTTTTAAACCTCCCATTACTTCCAAGCAAAAGTCACCGCGCAAGCGGATAAGCGAGGATCCAGGTCGGCAACACCGCAAGAAATCATGATTAACCCGACGGCGAACGCTGGGCTTGTGTTATCCTGGGATGGGGCATTTCATGCTTTATTCCCTTTCCATTGTACCGTTCCATCCAATGCTTATATTTCCGGATGGTCACCTCCCAGGTCCGGTATTCGTAATAAGCAGGCATGCAAGGCGGATTCTTTGTTTGCGTGAAAATCCAGATGTTTGGCCAGCAGATCTCTGTCGATAGCATCTACAGCAGGCAAAGGATAGACCTGCCGCCAGTCGTCCCACCTGTTGCGTTCCTCCTGGCTTAATGGTATGTTTTGATCCAATTTGCTACGTACCGCTACCAATTGCTCAAATGTTATATCCATAAGATTGTTTTTTAACATCCTCCACCCATAGAACGACAAACCTGCTGACAAGTACTAATTGGATCCAGAAAATTATTTTTCAAAAAATATTTAGCCCCTCGATAGGTATTTCGCCATGTTCGATAGTTGTATAGGTAACCTGCATGTAAGACGATCAGATTATCCATAGTTGCGGAGCTTATTTGTGACTGATCTGGTGTGGGTTGGGACGGTATTGTTTATTGTTAACCATTTGTATCCACGTTGATTTGAACACTCTATTTATTCAAGAAAACGAAAAACGGTATGTTTTTGACTTTACCAAGAATGTATGAATTGGCCCAAAAGCTAATTATAGAGGGTCTATCGCTGAAGGAAATAGCCGAACTGGAAACCATCATTGCTGGGTCAGAGGAAATGCCGGAGCTTTTTTTCCAATTTATGACTGACGAAGCAGATCGGCTAGGACTTTATACGATGGATGACATGGAGTTAGAAGCTGAATGGCTGATTTTTTCTACCAACCTAAACTGGAGCAAGGATTAATACTGCACCAGATTATTGCATTGATTACCTCCATGTTTGATGTGACATTTCCAGGATCATTATCTGCACAACATAGAAGCTATACTGGTTGGAAGTTGCCCTTGCTGAGTACATAATTCTGTTCGTATTGTTTTTGGTGCTCATCCCGATAACTGATTCGTAATGTCATTCCTTCCATCCGTGCAGGATATGGGTGCAATAGTAGTGGGTCTGCTTCCTCAGCCGTGCCTTCCATATATTCGATAGATAAAGCAGACATTGTAATGCCTTTCAGGGGTGGTAGGTTATTGATCTTCTCTAACTTGCTGAGTTCTTCAAAGCCAGGTTTTCCCACCTCAACACTTACATTAAACATATGTTGCAGGGAATTATTGAAGAGACATAAATCGTAGTTCCAACTTAGCCGCCAATGGATAATTTGCGGTCCATCAGCTTGTAGTTCGATGGTTTCCCGTCCGTCAATTACTTTGGTCGGGTTTTTCTTGCTGTATCCCTGAATAAACCTTCCACCAAACTTCCAGTGTAGATCGATGTCCATATGTGGGGTTGGTTGACTGCCCGCTTTTCCTGAAATCATCCTTTGATTCATTTCCTGCTCGGCATCTCTTTTCCATTGCTTGAGCAACTCAACCGGATAAGCAGCTGCATCTTTATCAATTAAGGTTGCGCAGTTTTCGCAGAGCCAAATGCCATTTGCAATGCTACTTCTCTCTGCTGGGGGCATATCGGGATCATACCTGGGGCCTCCGGTGGCGGCGGCGGTAATGTGCGCAGCACTTCCAATGCGGGTCACCTTACCGGGTTCCGTATGAGGGCCAGTGGTATGAACCCGACACTTAGGGTTGGAACAGAGCGTGCCAACTCTAAATTGTAAGGTTGCAACAATTGCTGGGGCAAATTCATCCCGCTTTGGTCTTGCCATAGAAGTTTCAGGTTTAGGTAATAAATGTTGGCGAAGATATTATTTTTTTTAAAGTCGCTATCTGGGTGACCTGATTCCCATGATGTACCCATTTTTGATTATGCCGATAGCAAATTTTGCTTTTCCGACAAACGATAAGATGACGTATTGACAACCAACCATCAGCTTACAATCAAGGTAATTTCTCCCGCCAGAGCTTTATTCGTCCATCATAGGATATTGTCGCAGTTTCCGTAAACATGCATATCGAATGTTGTGATGTTATTTGATTTGTAACAGCCCAGGCCCATCACCTCGACCTGCTGGCCGTAAGGCGCAGGCCGGCAAACAAATGGGACGTGACACACGCAAGTTTATTCTCAGGTATCGGCGGATTTGATTTAGCGGCAGCATGGATGGGTTGGAAAAATATTTTCCAGGTGGAAATAGATCCTTTTTGCCGGAGGCTGTTGGCGCATCATTTCCCACAGGTAACACAGTATGCGGACATACGAAAATTCAAAGGAGGACCTTACCATGGATCAGTTGACCTTATTTCAGCCGGATTCCCCTGCCAGCCCTTCAGCCTCGCCGGGCACAGAAAAGGCCGCAGCGATGATCGCTATCTCTGGCCAGAAGCTTTGCGGGTTATTACAGAAGTCCGGCCCCGCATACTTGTTCTTGAAAACGTTGCTGGCCTGCTCTCCATCCTGGAACCCGAGGGTATGCGTGAAATGGAAACACAGGCGGCTGAGCTTTACGGTAAGGGCCAATTTGCAGGGGACCACGCCGCCGAAGCTGGGATACGAAGAAGAATTATCGGAACCATCATTAGTCAGGTTCGGGCAGCAGGATATTTATTCCCCACACTTAGCGATGGCACTCCAGTCCTTTTGTCTATTCCAGCTTGCGCCACAGGCGCCCCCCACAGACGGGAACGGCTCTGGTTTGTTGCCTACGCCGACAACGATGGACCACATGACCCCCAAAACGGGCAAAGCCCTGCTAAAGGAAATGACCATCACCCGGCCGGGCCGCAAACAGTTGTGCAACCTGCGGGACGTGATAGCCTGGCAGCCGGACCGGTTGCTTCCCACCCCAACCACCAAGGGGGGCAACCGGAAACTGGATGCACATGGCCGCAACATCAATTCTCAGGGCATCCACTTCGGCGTCAGCCTGGAACAATTGGCCAGGGCGGGGCTGTTACCGCATCCGGAAGACCACCAGCCGCCGAATCCGGAGGACGCAGCATCTCAACAGGCGCCTACGGCCAGGCCTGGGACTTTGAAAGCCCATGGGCGCGATTCCCAGCTGAACCCCCAATTTGTGGGGGAAATGATGGGCTTTCCGCCCGGTTGGACAACGTCACCTTTCCAAAATGGCGCAGGGAATGCATCCGAGGCTATGGTAACGCCATAGTCCCCCAGGTGGCCTATCGCATTTTTTCGGCTATTGTTTCACCGTAATCAACCTGCAGTGGGGTTATGAACATTTGCACATGCCTGTCGAATTTTTTATCCCTACATAGCAATATGTCATCCGGATGCGCATTACTTTTGATTTTCGGATTTGTCATGACCCATGAAAACCTACCAGGCCATTCCATCTTGTATCATCTCCCCATGAAAATTACCTGTACCTAACTACTTTAGTTGGAACGGGAACAGCCTTCTTCGACATTTCCGTGCCCGTATGACATTTGATTGCGATGTGATCCCGCCATATAAAATAGGGGAAAGACAGCATCACAAAAAAGCAACTGATCCATTATCCGGTGAAAAAATGACGCTTCTGAATTCATGTACCTTAGAGAATAACTAACTATTTTGGATAGCCGCAACCGCTCTGTGGCCGCGGGATTGCCGCTCCAACCCAAGCCCAAAACGGATAATTGCCGTTGTTCCAATTTGATGTCGCACTTTGTTAAATTTTTATTACTTTTATGCAGAATAAATGCTTCCATTCGGTTATCGATTTCGACAGGACAGAGGGTTCTATAATTGAGATTATAACCTGTTTTAATACAAAAAAGCAGGTATATATTTTGGGAATCAATACGATAACACTCCGATTTTCTGCCATTAACCTTATCACGTTTCACTATCCAATCATTTCTTTTTTGACGCCTGGTCCAATGACCGTCTCTTGGTGTTCGAGTGCTTAGACGGCGCATTTTAACGGCCCGCCACGGAATGCTTAAAAATTCCCTGCTGGGTTTTAAACCAGGATATCATTACAGGTATTGCACAATTAGGTATGCTGATTATGGAAATTTCGGAACATATTATTAAACAGTTAAGCACAGGAAGTGAGGATAGTCGCGCCGCCGCATTTAGGGTGATCTTTAAGTTTCACTTTAAATCCCTGCTCCGTTTTGCCATCCACCTGACGCAGTCCCCGCAAACTGCCGAAGAAATCGTCCAGGACGCTTTTTTGAAGACCTGGCAGCATCGCGTATTCAATGATGCCAATCACGTCAAAGCCTACCTTTACCTCACCACCCGCCATATGGCCATCAACTATCTCAGGCGCCAGAAACCCAATGAAAAGAAAGCGCTGTCTGTTGATTTTAGTGCCAGCCCGGATCTGACGCTGCTCGCACAGCCTGACCATGCGAAGGGACTCATCGCAGAAATTGATCAGGAACTGGCACACTTATCCCCGGCTCATCAAAACATTTTCCATTTAACCTGTGTGGAAGGCTATAACTCCAAAGAAACCGGCATCCTGCTGAACATGGGAGCGGGCACCGTTCGCAATAAAATGGTTGAAATCAAACGCTTCTTGCGCGGATCCAAGCGTATCCTGGGCGCCAGCCAGATCATCCTTTCATTTTTGTCTTTCCTTTAATTGATTTGAAGATCAGTAGCATACCATCCTTCGGAAAAAACTTTTTTCAAAAAAAAGTTTCTTTTCCAATGACAGTCGTCTCCAGTTATGTGTTTTCATTTATAGAGGGCGTCAGAACAGAGGGACAAGAACGGGTGGTTTGCATTTATTCACGTAAAAAACACCTTGTTAAATGGACCGGATGGGTGAATTAGCAGGCCTGCTGCAGAAGTTTGTAGGCCGGCACGAAGAAATTATATCGATAACAGGACACGAACGGCGTTTACTGGAAAAGTGGCTTGCCGCTGATGAGCAAAATCAGGCGGAATTTGAACGCATAAAATCCGATCCGGCATTTGACCCGATGGAATTGTATGAGATCGATGCGCAATATCGCGTCTGGAAAAATCTCCAGCATAAGATTACTCCGGTACGCAACACGCTGCCGGTGATCAAATGGGTGGCCGCCGCCGCTGTTATTTTCGGCCTGCTGGCTGTGGGTTATTGGATGATCAGCCCTGTAGATTCAACAAAGGATATGGTTCAACACGGCCCAAAATTACCCAGCCTTCCCGGTCTGCCTTCCAAGGACCAGGTGGTGCTGACACTGGCTAATGGTGAACAGGTGATCATGTCCGGCAATGCCACCATACCTGCGCAACGCGGTGTATCCCTTGACCGGCCGGATAGTTCACAATTGATTTATACCGCAGACGGACGGGCGCGGGATGAGCTGGCCTATAACACCATTCATACACCCAATGGCCGGCAGTTCACCGTAAAGCTGGGTGACGGCACCAAAATATGGCTGAATGCCGCCAGTGTGATCCGCTTTCCTGTGAGTTTTAATGCGGCTGTCCGAACTGTTGAGCTAACCGGAGAAGCCTACTTTGAAGTAGCACCCGACAAGGAAAAGCCTTTTATTGTGCAGGTGCGTTCCGGGCAAAAAGAGGATATGCAGGTAAAAGTACTGGGTACTCATTTTAATATCAGCGCCTACAATGAAGATGATACCATTAGAACAACCTTGCTGGAAGGAAGTGTGCAGGTGGAAAAAAGTGGTGCCCAAATGAGACTGGTACCTGGCCAACAGGCCAGGCTGGCGGAAGGTAATACCCAGTTTTCGTTGCTGCGCAACGTGAATATGAACGAAGTGATTGGATGGAAAGAGGGGATGTTTTATTTCCGCAATGCCGATCCGAAAACTGTATTGCATACCATTTCGCGGTGGTATAACCTGACACCGGTGATTAAAATGGATCCTTCACGGGTTGGGGTATTCAATGCCGAAGTGAAACATACCACACCCTTACCAGTGATCCTCCATCTTTTAAAAGAAAGTGGATTTAAAATACGACTGGAAGGCGGCACGCTGATAGCGGAATAAATGAGAAAATAAGTCTTGCATGTTCTGATTATATAGGTTGGCTATCGTTGCAAGCTAACACGCATTTGTAACCGCCAATCCCCGTATTTGCGGGAAAGTAATATACCGTAATGACGATGCATAAAATGAGAATAGGTTCTCCTCTTCTCAGACTTTTTACCAAAAGTGGTAAATGTATTGTCAGGGATCAAGGCGAGTGTTGATGGCTGTTAGCCGGATAACGTTTTAGTCAGCAGGTGCATCTTAAGGGAATATTTTAGTGCTTATCCAAGGATACTGTAGCACTCTGTATAACGAATGTTCGTCTGATTGCATACATATGAACGTTTCCATGAGAAACCACAAACAGGAAAAAACAATTCAGGTTTCCAGATTTTTCTATGTCGACACCCGTTTTACTGGGAGAGGTAGTCCTGCCGTACTCCTGCATGGTATAGAAGTAATCTGGAAACACTGAATACTAAAGGGGATCTGATTACAATGTAGCAAGAATTTATGTATCAGTACAGGTCTGCCGGCCTGGCCTTTTCCTATAACTCCCCGTTCTTTCCTTTGAGCGAACCCTGTTATATTTCGTTGCCTTTAAATCATCCGCCGTCCCTTCTGGGATAGCAGGGAGAAAGTGTGATGAAACATCAACGATCCTGGTTGCCCAGTGAATTTTTCAACCTTAACTACAAACAACAAACGGTATGGAGATTATGCACCACAAAGGCTTTCGGGCAGACACCAAAGGCCACGCATTCAGAAGGCTACGAGGGACAATTACATTCTTATTGTTTCTTACTTTTTTCACCGTCTGCAGTGCCGGGCAAAGCGCCGGGCAACAAGTAACCTTTAACTATAAAAATACGCCCCTGGCTGATGTGCTGATTGACATCGCCAAACAAAGCAAACACCAGTTTTTTTACAATGCTTCCTGGCTCAAAGATGCGCCCGCAGTTACCCTGCAAGTAAGTAACATGCATTGGGAAAAGGCTCTCACCACTGTGTTAGCTGACCGGCCCTTTGTGTATAAAATCATAGGCGAGTTCGTATACCTTAACCGCAGGGATGAAGCAAATCGAAAACCCGGTTCTGACTCTACCATCCAGCTGCAAGGCAGGGTCCTGGATGACCAGCAAAGACCACTCCCAGGCGTGACGGTAGGGGTGAAGGGAACTTCTAACTTTACCAAAACGGACGATCAGGGTGCTTTTTCGATCCTGGTGCGCTCGGCCGATGATATCCTGCAATTTTCCAGTATCGGTTTTGAAAGGCGGGACATGCGTGTGGATGACCAGACCTTCATCGTTGTGTCCCTGAAACTACAGGTCACCAACCTTGAAGAAGTTGTGGTACCCTTCAACACCGGCTACCAAATCATCGCCCGGGAACGGGCAACGGGGGCCTTCTCCCAGGTCGGTGAGAAACTATATAATCGCAGCGTGGGACGTGACGCCCTTTCCCGTATAAATGGCCTCGTCCCAGGCATCTATTTTAACCCAGCATCGACTTCCACATCCCGCACTGGCATCAACATCCGCGGGCAAGCCAGTCTTTCCGGCTTCGTGAACTCGGATCCCCTTATCGTATTGGATAACTTCCCGTATGAAGGCGACTTGTCCAACATCAATCCCAACGACATCGAAAGTGTAACCATTTTGAAAGATGCCGCCGCCGCCAGTATATGGGGCGCCCGAGCGGGGAATGGCGTAATTGTACTGACCAGCAAGAAAGGTGCTTATAACCAAAAGATGCGTGTAGGCGCCAACGTGAACTTTACCGTTGGCCAAAAACCTGACCTGTACTATGATCAGCGGTACGTTCCGACCAGTCCCTACATGGAGGTGGAGAAAACGCTTTTTGATAATGGCTACTTTGATCAGTTCCTACAGGATAAATTTACCTATCCCGCAATATCCCCGGCTGTAGAAATTTGGGCAAAACAACGGGCAGGTACCCTTACTGCAGCAGAGGCCAGCCAGCAATTGAATGCCCTTACCGGCATCGACCTGCGGCAGGAGTATAACCACCACCTCCACCAACGGAGCACACAACAACAATATGCCGTTAATGTCCGCGGTGGTGGCCCGAACCAGGCATATTACCTGGGCGTTGGCTATGACAAGGAGGTGGCCAACCTGGTTAGAAATGATAATAACCGGTTTACCATCCGTTCAGAATACCTGTTTACTCCGATCAAAAAGCTGGAAGTTTCCGCCAATTTATACTTCACACAGCAGGTAGCCCATACGCCCAATAACCTGTCCTGGGGCAACATGAGAGCTGTTTATGCCAAAAGCTATCCATATGCACGATTAGCCGATGAGGCCGGCAACCCGATGGCCATCGCAAGGGAACATAATACTGCCTTTTTAGATAGTCTTGAAAAACTGGGTTTCTTAAACTGGCGCTATCGGCCACTGGAGGAAATAGGCCTTGCAGACAGGACCAGCAAACTCCAAAGTTTAATCCTTCGGGGAAACATCCGCTATAAAATCACCCCTTACCTCAATATAGAAGCGCAATACCAGCGTGAATTTCAGGATATTGATACCCGGAACTTGCAGCCAGAGGGTATGTTTGCCGTACGTTCGCATATCAATGGATTTGCCCAGTACAACCCCACCAATAAAACATTTAAGTATCCCTTCCCACGGGGTGGCATTCTTGACCTGTCCAATAATGAACTTGAATCCAACAACTTTCGGACACAAATCAACCTGAATAAAGGTTGGTCAGATCATGAGATCATCGCCGTTGCCGGTGCAGAAATCCGGCAAACAAAAACGGAGGCTTACACCAGGACTTCGCTTGGGTATGACGATGAGGTAGGAAGCGCAGCCAGGTCTATCGACTACGTGACGAGCTTTCCCATCAACGGTGGTTTCAATGCCTATATTCTGGCTCCCTCCGGGGATGTAACCGGGACGACCCAACGTTTTCTATCTTACTTTGCCAACGCCGCTTATACGTATAAGGGGAAATACACCCTGACCATTAGTGGTCGCCGTGATGGCGCCAATATTTTCGGCGTAAAAACAAACGACCGGATCACCCCATTCTGGCACACCGGTATCAGCTGGGATTTTTCCAAGGAAAATTTCTACCATATCGCCTGGATGCCCTCGGCCAAACTTCGGGCTACCTATGGCTATAATGGCAACGTATATCCCGGAGGTGCCTATCTGACCGCCGTTTTTGGCCGTACCAGTACCGTGACCAACCAACCTATCGGCTCTATTACTACTGCCCCGAACCCGGAACTCCGATGGGAAAAGATCGGCAACCTCAACATCGGCCTGGACTTCCGCTTTAAAAAGGATATCCTCTACGGCTCTATTGACTGGTACGAAAAAACAGGCAAGGATCTGCTGGAAGAAATTCCACTGGCCACCTCCACCGGTTTTACCAGTTTCCGGGGCAACGCCGCGTCCTCCCGTACCAGGGGCATTGACCTTGCGTTGAATACCACCAACCTGCGTGGAGCACTCGGGTGGACGACCAATCTCGTCTTTAGTTTCCTAAAGTCAAAAATCACCAGCTACAACGGAGGACAGCGTGACGCAGCCTCCATCACCAGCAGCTCGACCGGTGCTAATGTGCAGGGCCATGAAATCCTTAGCCTTTATAGTTATCGATGGGCGGGCCTCGATCCCGTGAACGGGGATCCGCAGGGATACCTGGGAAAATCAGTTTCTAAGGATTATTCTGCCATAGTATTAAGCAAAAATCTGGACAGCCTCGTTGATCATGGTAGCACCCGGCCTCGGTACAGTGGCGCTCTGCGCAATAACGTTACCTGGAAAGGGTTAACGCTATCTGCCAACGTGCTGTTTAAATTCAAATATGTTTACCGCCGATCCACTGTCAACCCCAACTTACAGGACCTGCTCACTTCCGGTGACGGCCTTCACCTTGATTATTTAAAACGTTGGCAGAAACCGGGAGATGAAGCCCATACTTCTGTTCCATCGATGGTCTATCTCACAAATTTAAACAGAACGACCTTTTACCGAAACTCGGAAGCCACGGTCAGCAAAGGCGATCACATCCGGTTACAGGACGTGCGGTTGAGTTATGACCTGGGCGCATCCCTATTACAGAAAGGCAGTGTATTTACCAGCCTGCAAGTATACTTCTATGCAAATAACCTGGGCATTATCTGGAAAGCCAACAAGGACGGACTGGATCCGGATTTTGTCAATGGCCTGGTAAATCCTAAAACTTATGCTGTCGGCGTATCGCTCGGGCTTTAACAAATAAATATTACAACCATGAAACGACATATTTATACGCTTTTAGCAGCCACTTGTATTATGCTGTTGCTGGGCTGTAACAAGGAGGATGAATGGCTGGACGTAAAGTATAACAAGGGAGATGTGGTCCCTAAGGCTTTAAAGGATTTCCAAGCCTTGCTGGACAATGAGCCCATCATGAACCAGTCACATATTCCGTTGGGCCTTTTTTCGACAGATAATTTCTATTATACTCCCACCAACCTGCAGACCATTGGGGTGGTAGAGCGCAACGCCTTCCTTTGGGAAAAGGAGATTTTCCCCACCGATATTAGTGGAGATTGGCAATTGACCTACACCAAAGTATTTTATACCAATGTTGTGCTGGAAGGACTGGCAAAATTAACACCCGGCCCTACTGATCAGGGGCAATATAACCGGCTCAAAGGCGGCGCCCTGTTTTTTCGGGCTTTCCAGTTCTATACCTTGGTGCAGACCTTCGCACGACCTTATACGGCCTCTGCTGCCACAGACCCTGGTATCCCGCTAAGGTTGACCACAGACGTTCATGAAGTATCCGTCCGCGGGACAGTGGCTGGTACCTACGAACGAATCATCCAGGACCTAAAAGAAGCTGAAGGTTTATTGCCAGTCATGGATGAATTTAAAACCCGTGCCAGCAAAACGGCTGCTCAGGCGCTCCTGGCGCGCGTATACCTGTCGATGGGGAATTATCCCCAAGCCCTGGACTATGCCAACAGGGCATTGGGTGGTTACAACACCCTGATGAACTACGCCGACCGTAATCCTGCCGCACTGTTACCCTTCCCCAACTTCTTAACGGTGCAGCCGGAGAATATTTTTAACTGTTACAATACCAATTATTCCGCCATTCGGCCGATAAATATCGCTTTTGTTGATACCCTGTTTTATGACAGTTATCACGCCGATGATCTACGCAAGGTGCTTTATTACCGGGCGGATCCGCCACCCTCTAAAAAGGTAGTCTTCAAAGGCTCTTATAGTGGTGCAGTATCACTGTTTGCGGGACTAGCCAGCAATGAACTTTATTATATTAAAGCCGAATGCCTCGCCAGGGACGGCAAAGCGGCAGAAGCCATCGATGTACTGAATACTCTTTTGCCCAAACGATGGAAGGTCAATTCCTTCGTGCCACTGGTGGCCACTACAGCGGAAGCCGCGCTTGCAACGGTATTGGAACACCGCCGCAAGGAGTTTCCCTTCACCGCCGTCCTGCGCTGGGATGACCTCAGGCGCCTAAACCAGACGCCGACCACCGCCATCACACTTTATCGCAATGTCAATGGCACTCTCCTTTCGCTACCACCCAATGATAACCGGTATGTGTTTCCCATCCCGAAGCAAGAGCAGAACATCTATGGCTTATCAGATAATCCACGCTAATCGTTACACCATGTATAAAGCCATTTTGAAAGCCTTAACGATTTTGACACTGATACTTTCCAGCGCGATCTGTACAATTGGATCCCATCGGCCAGCAACGCCCATATACCCACAGGATGCCGAGATAGAAATCGTCCTGGCGGCAGGGGTAACCTTTCCAAAAGATTCGGTGATCCTAAGCCTCTACGAAGGCGCTATTTTTAGTGGTACTTATTACGATGGCGGGAAACCCTACCTGCGGGGTGCCAAAATAGTGAATGGCAACTGCAAAATCAAAGTGCCCATGCAGCAGCCCATTGCCTATTTTTCCTTAATGGCCCTTCCTGATAGCACACGCCAGGACGATTTCCAGGATTTGCTTTTCGCCCAATTAATAGAGACTGGTGATAAAATCAAAATCAATATAGCAAGAGAGGATCATCCCAAAATGCGTAAAGAAACCTTTCGATTTTCATTTTCCGGGGCAGGCTCTCAGAAACTCGTCTGCCTGCGAGACATGCAACTGGCCGCTTATCAAAGCCAAGGAGATGCCAGGGTAGTGCTGGGCGATTCGGTGATCAATGATTTCAACCTATATGCCATCGGGCGGGATAATCAATTAAAGGTCCTTGAGCAATATAAGCCCCACCTATCTGAGAATGCCTACCTTCTAATTAAATTGGATGTCCAGGCATTTAGCAATTCGCAGATCTATGAAATGTACCGCCAGCAGTTAAAAGCTGCCAGAGCCGAAACGGTACGTAACAGGATATGCTCTTTACACAAAAAGTTAAAACTGGCAGATTTACCCTTTAGCTCGGAAGTCAAGCAATGGTCAAAATACTATACAGACATGATCTCAGGTGGGCAGGTGGTTTCATCGCTGGTAGCCTCCCCCGATTGTAAAACGCCGGATTTTCGACAAGTATATACCCGGCTGTTCAATGACTACAAAGGTACACTACGCGATAAAATGCTGGCAGATTTTATCATCAAATATTACCCGGTGATAATAGATTTGGATACGCTGGTACGTTTTGCCATGAAGGATATGTCTGAGCCAGCCTATAGCCGCGCAGTTGCGCCTTATCTGCATTTAAAAGGCGGCAGCCCCGCTTTTTCATTCTCCTTAAAAGACGTTAAGGGTCAACTGCGAACCCTGGATGAGATGAAAGGAAAGGTTGTATTTATTGATTTCTGGTTTACCGGTTGCACACCTTGCAAAGCCTTATATGAGTTCCAATTGAAGAAGGTTAAAGCCGCGTTCGCAGACAACCCGGCAGTAGTCTTTGTCACCATCTCCATTGATAAAAACTTTGAGTTGTGGGTGAAATCCGTGGATAAGGGATTATATACTGATGCGCATGCCATCAACCTGTATACAAACGGGGAGGGGCGCGATCACCCCATCATAACTCATTATGGGATCAAAGGCTATCCAGCCACTTTGCTCATTGATCAGGTGGGCAATGTGGTTGCTGCTGAGACCACCAATGATCTAAAAAGCGCAGCCACCATCACTAATTATATTAAAGCGCTGTTGGTAAAAGGACAAAGCCAGGTTAACGTCAATAAAAAGGATTAAGGTCGTTGAAATAAGTTCCACTGACCAACGTGATTGCGTACGCTCTTGGGATGCGCCCCAATGGGTCTGGCAGGTAATCTGAGGAAATCGTGCAGATCGAGTAATAGTTCATGTTACACTCATAGTCCATGTCCATGACCTCCCCATCCAATTCCTCTGCGATGTAAAAATAATAGGGATCAAAGCTGAGAACGCCATAAGTATGCTGGCCTATTTTTTTGCCTGTGACGTGCGCGGTGACGGCCAGACAAAGTGCGAGCAAGATCACCGCATAGGCGAATTTGAATTTGTCGCGGTGGATGGTTTGGGTTGGCATATAAACAATTCTGGTAAAGAAAAAGATAGCGGCCAACACGGTTGGCCGCTATCAAATTTAAAAAGCCAATTACGGAAGGTCTGTAAATACCTTGGATGATATTTCTGGCGTACCATTGTTGTAAGGAATGGTTTGACCAACTGTGTAAGCTGTGTTAGATTCTACAGAGCAGTCATCAGTCCTTGTATCACCGCAAACATAACCAACGCCTTCAGATTCACCAGTGATAACGGCCTGCACTACCCAGCCTGTTGCGTTTTCAGAAGAAATACCATACTTGAAATTCAGGTTAGGCTGTGGCTTGAATGCGAAAGCACCAGCAATCGCGATTGTCACTACCAGGAGGACAGCGAAATTTTTGATTTTCATAAAAAGATAAGTTTTGAAAATTAGAGAATCAATGATTCAGCAATTCCCACATGGGAACGCATATATCCTTTTTCCTTTTTGCAGAAGGAATAACTGATCTCTGGCCAGAAATATTTTTAATTGGTTTGGTGTATTGCCTTGTCATTATTAACTGTTTGGCTTGCTTTGTTTTTTTGCCTCCAACCTGACCACACATGTATCAGGGGAGATCCAAAAATTCTCGTTGTGCGCCTGAGGAAATTCCATTTGCATATGGAATCGTCTGGCCAACCGTATACAACGTGTTGGACTCGACCGTACAGTCGTCTGATCTCGCATCTCCGCAGATGTAGCCTACTCCCTCTGTTTCACCAGAGATGACTGCCTGTACCACCCAGCCAACTGAATTTTCGAAAGCAATGCCATATATGCAATTTAATTTTCCCTTCGGGCGAAATGCCACCGCAGCCAACAAGGCAGACGATACCAACAACCCCCTTGTTGAATTATGCATCGTTATTGATTGGGATTTAAATCTACGATTGCCTGGTGGTCAATCAGGATGTTTCCGTTTGTGTAAGGAATGGTTTGACCAGGGGAATAAACGCCATCGGATTCCACGGTGCATGGCGGTGTTCTTGTTATGCCGCAATCATAATCGATGCCCTGAATTTCACCATCGATTTCCTCGGTTACCACCCAGCCAGTGGCAGTATGGGAAGAAATGCCATATTTATGGGCCAGCAATGGCGGTGGTGAAAAGGCCAGGCTCAGGACAAATGCAGGGCAGATGACCATTACGTTTGGGGTTAACATTTTAGTGCGCATTTTTTAGGATAGGTTTAATGGTTGTGAATTTGATAGATCTCCAGTCTTTAGGCGCCAGCACCCACCATGTCAGAATATCGGTTCGTGACTTTACCACCAGAACCACCAGGACGGGAAAGCAAATAGCCGGTTATACTAAAGCCGACAAAAATAAGGTTGAAATACAAATGATCAGGCCAGTCCAGTTTATTGATGACGCCACCGCAGGCACAGGGGATTCGACCGAATACTTTCATCAAAATTAACGCGATATAGATGGTGAAAGCTGTCATCAAAATCAGGCTGCCGAGAAACCCAAGATTTCTCCATCTGTCCGTTACCAACATCGCTGTAAGTACCAACTCAATGGCCGGGATGCCCCATGCCAATGGATAGGTGAGCCAGTCGACAAACGGCTGGTTGCGCATGGCCGTTACATACCTGTTATAATCCAATAATTTGGCTGCTGCCGCATAGACAAAGAGTAAGATGAGCGCATAGCAGCATACATTCACAAGGATAGATTTTGTTTTAACCGTCATTGTGGTTCTTGTTTTATTTCCATAAATAGGTTGATATCACCGGACAAGAATATTCGCTCAGCTACCTAACACCTGAAATAGAGCCACGGGCCCGGCCCTAAGGACCCTCAATTGCAATGGAGCATGTTTTAGGTCCGGTATGCCCGTAGCATCTTTATTCCGAATGTTGATTCATTTAAGGTAAAAAAGGGTATTATCGATAAATACAAAGGGTTAGTTTTGGCGCGACCTTAGTAGCATCCCCATTGTCCGGGGAAGTGCCGATGCTATTATCGCCTGCATCAGCAGCTACACCCGAACTGGGAAAATCTCATGTGTTTGTTGGTTGCCTCTTTTCTCTAATAACGGCAAACCATATATGAAATATGATGTCGGTTAACTACCTTTCCTGATTTCCTCCCACACTCGCTCCTGTCCTGGTTATAGGCAGTCTTCCCGTTTGCCTTTACAAATATATACCACTCACTTACGGATTAGAACACGTTAACCTGACTTTTGGTAGGCGAGGATTCCGAATTCATCATTGTTTTTTCTGAATTTAAGCCTATAATCATTGGGTGCTAATCCGAAAAACCGGGTAAACGCTCTTCGCAATCCGCTTTCATCTTTGTATCCCAGGGCCTTGGCAATGGCAGGCATTTTTTGACCAGCATTTAATTCCTTTTCCGTATAGGCCATCCTGGCCTCCAACAGCATGTTTTTCGTTGTCACCCCAAACAGCCTGGGAAAGAGATCCCTGACCTCATAATAGTTCAAATCAGCTAAGGCCGCCAGTTCCCTGAGGGTGTATTCGGTTTGCAGGTTGGCCATGATCGTCCTGCGCACCAGGTAATATTTCTCTATCTGCTCCTGAGACACCTGCAAGGGCTTGGCGGGCTGCCGGTGCAAGATCTTATTGAGCGCCATGTCCAGGACCTCATAGAGCAGGTTGACAGTGGATACATCCTCGGAGGACCGTTGCAGTTCATGGACCCTGGAAAGCAAATTATAGTCAGCAATAAAAGGCGTATCTGACACTGCCACCGGATGGGATGCCTTTATACGTTGGAGGATCACCCGAATATGGGGGAAACGTAAACCGAACGAATGAAGGTATGCCGGATCTATACAAATCAGCAGGCTGTGATTAGCCGAAAGGCCCGAAGCCACATGCGCCAGCCAAAACGGCACATAATAGAAGGTATAGGCCCTTTCATGCAATAGGATAGTGGAGAGACCTTCCACCGTGTATTGGATACTACCTTCCAGGCTCAGGTGGAATAGTAACACCCCTTTTTGGCACTGGGCCACCAGTTGATTAGATTCCAACTGGGAGATGTAGGCATCATGGATCATGGCCTCACTGGTGGGTTTGGACTGTAAAAGCAATTTATTAGCTCCCCACATACCATATTGCGGCTGGGCGCCTGGGACTTTGATGTGTTGTAACCCTTCGGGTACACGTGGAGATAATAGCATTTCACCCCGTTCGACGGATAGCTGGATCATACAATAAGGTTTATTGCGCCCACCCCTACAGTAGTACGCATGGTTAATAACAAATCAAAGTTCGAATGTGAGGTGATGCTCTGAGAAGAAGAATGCTACCAACTGCAAATTCATTATTTCCGATCACATCCACAAAAGATTTTAGCAGCAAACCGTTAAAAATTGATTAATCGCAAACCCTTGCTGGGCGGCTGTATGCGCCAGTGATGCAATCCTATCATTTTCAGGCAGCAAGGGATTTCTTCGGTTGAGAGACCCGGAAATGATCCGAACGATATGCCTAAGTGTTTTCCCGTAAACAGGATGGATAAAATTTCTTATCTGCGATTTTTGGTGTAGCATTGCAGGGTCAATATTCACTTGTACAACTATACTTCTACGTTTCTACTTGATCTTTCAACATAGGACTTTTACGACCCAACCAACGCTTCGTACCCCTGAAACATCTACCTGGTTAAGGCAACATATGCCGCGGTTCCGATTCATCAGTTTACCTGTCGTTCAACAGCCGGCGGAAAAAACCTGATCGCCCGTGGCGGATCATGCCATCCTGGCCGCACCTTCCGGGATGGTCATCATTAAATTGGTTGCTATGAAAAAAGTTATCATGGAACCCGAACCTAACCCATTAACGGCCATTTGTCAGGCCATTGATCCCTATCAGCCCACCGATGTGGCACACCTGCTGCACCAGCCAACAGGGAGGCACTTTCATATTCGAACCCTTGATGCCGCCCATGATCTGGATAAGCTCATCGACTGGCTGGGTCCCGACAGTCCGCCGATCCGCCAGCGGCCTGGAAGCGATTATCTGGATTCTTACCTGATGGTGGCCCAGCAGCCCGACATGCAGGCCTTTATGGTCCTGGTTGATCAAGAACCCGCTTTACAACTTGATGTCCGACAGGAACCGCTGTTATTTCAGCACATCAGCAACAGGACAGACAACCACCTGCTGACGTTAAACCTTTCCCCCCTGGTCACCATGGACGTAATCAACGATGCCCTGCAGGCAGCCGTATACGCGCTGTTTAGGATCCAGGCGGTGGACACTTTGTTTTTGGAACTGGACGGCAACCAGGCCTTCCTAGGAGGCTGGGTGAGGGAGGCGGGATTTTCGCTGATTGCCGTTAATGAGGAAACCGTTATACCGGTTCGTTACTATCAATTCCCGCAGCTTCCCGGATTTCTGCGGTTACGCCAGCTTTTTGCATAAGTTGTCACTGTGCTATGATATTCCCAGACCTGCACACTCAACTTTTGGCAGGTTATTGTCCCAGGCTTTCCCTGCTCTTCAGTTCCCCGCTTGTTATTTCCCTTTTCGGATGTAATTGTTGCCACACCAGTGCTGTAATAAAATTGATCATCTCTTCGGAATGGTTGGCGATCGCTGCTTTATCTGCTGGATGGCCATGCGTTTTCTCACTGCCTCTCACCAATAGTCTGGCCAAACCACGCTGCAACCGATCCCGTCCAAAGTGTTGCTACTCATAAGGCAGACCATAGGGAATGTGCGCAAATGCACGTACGCTGTTTAAGATTTGATCCAACATCTCGTCCAATAATTGCCAGGTTACGGCATAACTACTGTTGTAACCCATAAATGACCTTGCCCTTACCAGCTCCTGGATGGTGGACGATTGTGCGGCCAGCAGCTGCCTGAAGTCTTGGCAATGACCATTTTCTTTCGGAAAAAGCATAGTTACAGTTGCTGCTGTCTTTGGGAATTCCAAATCCCATTGTTGTGCGACATGCTGCGCAAGTTGTTGCCAGGTCACCTGTGCCATTTGCCATGTTTTGTGCCAGCCCCCATACCATGTAAGCGTTGTAATGCCGGCGTTGGAATGAATAGGAGAGTGACAACAAAATATAAACCTATTGTCTTAGCTGGTAATAGATAGGGAAGAATAGGAGAATGGTACATTCGCGTTCTTGGTTGTGAAGATCCGAATGCGCTCCTATGGTCAAACAAAAAAAAGAGGGGCAACCTTTGCCCCCCCCCTTTAAGTGCTGCGTGTATGGGCTTCTCATCCAATGCAGATTAAAGATAGATGAAGTGATACATTACGCTCTTTTTTCAAAGGCTTTACTTTTCCCCACAACATCCCCAATGAAATGTCCCGGTTCAACACTCTTGATGGAAAGATGGATATTGCCAGGTGAACGTTGCAGGTTATCAATTGTAAAGTATTAGACAATGGAAAAGGGCTGGATGGCCAATGGGAGCACCTGATCAATGTATCTACTGAACATGCCAAAAAGGGGAGCAGCCTATGCTCCCCTAAAGTGAAACTTGAGACCTTGCCTGTAAGAACCTAATGATAACGAATGAGCGATACTTTTAACTATTGTTTTCCCAAACTTCATCCCTGGATAATGTACCAGCAACTGAACATAGGGTCACTAAAATTAAAAAGTTGATCTACCTCCAGCCTCCATGACAATGGCTACTTCTTGGGCAATACGACCTACCATTTGCCTTCTAGCAACTGCTTCAGAGCATTTTTATCTATTCACAATTGACCCGTAGATTGTTTTGGATTCGTTCAGAATTGTGTGAGGGATTGGTTTTCCTGACGATAGCATTAGCCTGAAGGTGTTCTACAAAATTTGGATGCATCACTATTCCTAATGGTGGTAAGGTGAGCATAACGGGGATGCAAAATGCAGATGATCTGAGGAAAAATCATTCATCACAGCGGACCGGTATCCCAAAAAAGAGGGGCGCCTTTGCCCCTCTCAAGTTCTACGCCTGGGTCCTTCGGAATTGACCCTGATGGTGGTGACCACGTGAAAAACGTAAAAATGAACCTCCAAACCTGCTATTTTTTTTGTCATCCACCACACCTTTAGGCAGCACCATCCCGACATTCCTTCTGTAACAGGAAGTATTCCTGTTTGCACCCGAAGAACAAGATGACTGGCTAACCATCACTCCAGCCTGCTTCATAACTGTATACCTAATTTGTATTGATAGGCACCAATACTACCCGTTCCGCCATCGTACCGGTCAACTTTCACACACCTGCAACGGTCCATTTTTCACGGAGCAACTGCGGATAACTCGTTAGCATTAGCAACACACAACTCCAGGACCTGCAGCATTGAACACTGTCCATGCTGCCCGAAAGCCATGTTGTACTTTAAAAAAAATCCTTCTCCCTTATAGGATGATGTCGCGCTTCCTTCTCATGGTTTGGCGGAAGTTGCACAAGGATTGCAGGCAGCCCACGATTTATTCACCGCCTCCTTTCCTTTCAGAGAAAGGCGGCAACAACTACGGCAGCATGCGACATGGAAGTCTTTTTTCCGGCATCGGCGGGTTTGATTTGGCGGCAGCGTGGATGGGCTGGGAAAATGTTTTCTTTTGTGAAATCGATCCATTCTGCAGGGTTGTCCTTCAAAAATATTGGCCCCATGCGACGTGCATCGAAAACATCGAACAATTCCCCACAGATCCCTTTTCCATCGATGTCCTTAGCGGTGGATTCCCCTGCCAGGCATTCAGTGTCGCCGGAAAACGAAAAGGCATTGCAGATTCTCGTTACCTCTGGCCTGCAATGTTTAACACAATTAAACGCCTTAGGCCACCCTACGTTGTGGCAGAAAATGTTGTGGGACTCATTTCTTGGGAGCAGGGAATGGTCTTTGAACAGGTACATCTTGACCTGGAAAGTGAAGGCTACCAGGTCTGGACTTTTGTATTGCCAGCTGTGGCCACGGGCGCCCCACACGTGCGAAGTCGCGTCTGGTTCCTTGGTTATAACCCTGCCAACGACCACCGGCAACCTGAACCTTCAACCACACCATCCAGATCTGGTACCAGGAACGAAACTGGTGCTGCCCACACCGACCGCCAGGGATTGGAAGGGGCCACAGGCAAGGGCCAAAAACGGCCGCCCAGACGATCTGGGGGGCGTATTACGGTACCGGTATGGGATCATTGGCCAGCTGAATCCCCGGTTTGTCAGCGAGATGATGGGTTACCCGCCCGACTATCTGGTATTACCTTTCCTCGATGGCGAAACAAGTCCATAATGGCACTGGGCAACGCCATCGTTCCCCAAGTAGCCCTGCGCATCTTTACCTTCATCGCGGAACATCGTGCCCACTTCATCGAAAAACCACCTGCACTATAAAATGCCAGCGAACGCCTGCCGGGCGGATCTACTTTCCAACTTGCACCCCATAATTTTTCCTTCATAGGAACTTCTCAGCCAAATCATTTTCAAACCACAGCAGATTTGCGCACAAGCATTAATTCCGTTACACATGCCAGTAAAACCTTCAAAGCTATACTTAACCTACGAAGTTGAAATCGGAGGAACCACCTTTCATCCGAAAATTGCCATCGATAATATTGATCAGGCCGATAAGATCACCGCGGCCAAACAAGGTCATCCATCCAAAGAAATTACCTATGCCAATTTCAAGGTCATCCAGCGCCCTGGTAAGCTGGTGGTCAAGGATTATAATTATCCCCAGCGGGCGAGACTGACCATTGACGACCAGGTGGCCAATGGGATAGAAAAGGGACATGGCCCGCCGCGTTCGTGATACTTGTTCGTTTTATAATGGGAAGGCTCACTTGTTTATGACTTAAAAAACTCACGTTTTTATTGCTGGCTCCCGCATCGATGTTCTCCATCCTCAAAGGCATTTGGAGCTGCGCCGGATACAGTATATCACCAGAGAAAAATAAAAAGTGTTTGTTATGGCTATTATTAAAAAACGCGTGCTGATTTTAAGTTCATCCCGTCAAATAAAACTGTCAGGTCACACACTGTGTATATCTAACTCTTTTGAAATCGGAGAGGGCTTTACCAAAAACATCTTCAGCGCCGTGGAAGGAATCAAACCCGGCAGTGGTGTATCGGCAGTAGTCAATCCATTTGAGCTGACCAAAGATGACTGGTTTGAAATCGCCGATTATAAAATTTTTTTGTGGATGCATTTTAAAGATCGCATTCGTCAATTCGGTATCGATAACCCGCAGATCTTTAGAGGAAGTCTCTAGGATGTTGATTGCATCGGAATTGACAACTTGTCCGGAAAATCGGTTTCCTATGGCCATTGGCAAATGCGGAATGGCCCTGCGGGCCTTTTCCCTGGGATTGTGGACGCATTTTCTGCGTCGGCAAGATGTACAGTTGTGCACAACTATTATTGGCCTCCGGAGTCGGCCATTTTTAAAACTAGCGCCATTCCCGCTCTTTTGGCAGGAGTAAAAAGTTGAACTCATGAACAGGCATAAGGTAGCAGCAGATGAAGCCTTGCGATTTGATGTAAAAACCCGGATTAATACCCACCACTTTAACCGGTTACGGCAATTGTTATCTAGCTCCCACTACCGCACCATGAGCGAGCTATTGCGTGACATCATCTGCGAGGGAAGGGTAGTGGTCATCACCCAGGACGAAAGCCTGGACGTAGTGATGGAACAGCTGGTCATCTTGCGCAAAGAACTAAACGCCATTGGCAACAATCTCAACCAGATCGCCAAAGCGCTCAACACACCTGCGGAAAAAAAGCGGCAACCAGTTCCCACAACGGCCATCATTGAACAGATCCAGGCCCTTGGCGCAGATATGCAGCCGATTTATTCTCTGATTGCCAGACTCTCTAAAGTATGGCTCCAGGGGTAACACCATTAAACATGCAACGGAATGAAACAAGCAAACATCGATCAGATGCTGGCCGTATTGGAGCAGCAGTCGCAGGCTGGAAAGCCCTGGGTGGTCTATGAAAAATATAAATTACCGGAGCACCCCAGCGAACTGTCGTTCTTTGATTCTGCCACCGCCGCTGCCGCATTCTGTGAAGCAAACCAATGGGTGCGTGACCCGGAAGACGGCAGCTACAATGAGGGATGTTACCACTTTCACACGGCCGCTAACCTACAAGCTGAATACCAATATCTCAGTGGGGAGCCTCCTAAATTGCTGATTTCACCTGATGTGCTATGGCGGCATTTACTGGACAATAATATTCATCCGCACAATTTGTTTGACGAACGCAGTGCAATAATCAAGCTGGCCTATGGCAGGACAGAGGTCATGAGCAAACCGATCACCTTTATCCCCAACCAAGTCAGTTCCCAATACCATATCGTGCAGCATTCCCACCAGTCAGCCGGGTTGATCTACGAACTTGGGCACGGGACCAAGGTGTTGTATTCTAACAGCGATTACGCATCCGCAGTAGGGGAATTTTTCTCTTTGGGGGAAAGACTTCCTCCTGATCAAAAGGGCTACTCTATCAACCTAAATTTCATCATCCAGTACAAGGACCTGCCATTGATCCTGGACATGGAAGGACACCCGGCCAATAATTGTGGGCTAACGTTGGGATATGTCAACAACAGGAATGGACAGGTGGCCTTTGAGTTGGTGTGTGATCACCATCGTCCCATTATTACTAACCTTCAATTTTTTACCCGCTACGATCCTGAGCAATCCAGGCTGATCCACCTGGATGACCGATTGACGGAGATATCACCAGGTTCGACCCTGCTCTCCGTTTCTGAGCATTACTACCATTCCAGGATTGACAACAAACTCATCGATCAGGTGCTGTATAATAGTCAAAAATATCATCTCCGGTCTTCTCATGAAAATCCTGGCATGGCAGGACCTGATGGAGAACAACGCATGGACACCGGCCTCAAACCGTAATGAATATACCCGTAAATGTGGTTTTCAAATGATCGCCCGTATTACCAGCAGTAAAAGTTTTAGGCAAGTGGTTTACTACAATGAAAATAAACTGAAAGACAAATCAGCGCAGTGCATCGATGCCGTTGGTTTCGGGCAGGAACACTACACCCTGACCTCGAAAGAAAAACTGCAAAGGCTGCAGAAACAGGCTCGCAAAAACCGGCAGGTCAAAACCAATGCGATGCACATCAGTCTCAACTTTGAACATGGTGAAAAGTTATCCCAGTTCAAACTGCGGCAGATTGCGGCCAGTTACATGGACAAAATTGGTTTTGGCGGACAACCATACCTGGTCTATCTCCATAAAGATGCCGGGCATCCACACATCCATATCGTCACGACTAATATCCGGGATGATGGCAGCCGCATTCCCACCCATAACATCGGCGCCACCATTGGCATGGTAGCGCGCGAACAAGTGGAAGAAGAATTTGGACTGGTAAAAGCTGCCGGTCGCGGCAACGCCTACTTCCAAGGTATTGTACCGGCAGATATCGAAGGGATCCTGGGCGGTACTGTAAAGAACAAAGCGACAGTGTCCAATATCGTCCGGGCCGTGCTTTCCAAATACCAGTTTACTTCGCTGGGAGAATTTAATGCCATTCTCCGGCAGTTCAACGTGATGGCGGACCCTGGTGCCGAAGGCTCCCTGCTCCGTGAACGGGAAGGCATACTCTATAGCGCCATCGACAAAGAAGGCGAAAAAGCAGGGGCGCAAATCAAAGCCAGTAGCATCTACGTCAATGGCTGGGGGAATTTACCCAACAGTCCAACCACCCGGTTACTGAAAGCCAAGTATGAGCAGTCCGCTTATCGCAGACAGGCGTTCCGGGATGAACTTGCGGCTACCATTGAACAGATCCTGCAACAGGGCGTGCTCTTTTCTGAATTCAGGGAGCGGCTCCGGGCAAAAAAGATTGAGATAACGGTGCGCTATAACGTGAAGGGGCATATGTCAGGGATCATTTTTGTAGACCATGAAAACGGCGTAGCCTTCCAGGGTTCAGACCTGCGCAAAGGGATGGGCGCGGCCGGCATCGCCGCGCGGCTGGTCAGCGCAGAAAATATTACCCGCTCCTTTAACACCCGTCTGGTCAACGACACCCTGGCTGCCACTGTATATTCGGAGGGGTTTGTCCAGGTGCTACGGGCATGGAAAGATAGTGGGCTGCAAGTAGAAGCAAGGCAGTTGCCTGATGGTGCGGTGTACTTTTATATGGGCGCAACCCATCTTCCCACGGGCAGTTTCATCCCGGCTCCATCTCATATTCAAAAGTATTTACTGGTCAACCTTTCGCGTGCTGACAGCCGCACCAACCGTGGTTACCGCCGCCGGGAAGACAGCCCCGCCGAGATCCATGCCGCCGTGTCTACTTTGGCTTCTTCCGGGTTATGGTTGCATTCGATCATCCGCGAACTGGTGACCGCCGAAGAAGAACAAGGTCATCTGCCGTATGAATTATTAAAAGAAGCCAAGAAGCGCAAAAGAAAAAAGCGCTCCAGGTAATAAAGTTATTGCCCACACGCATTGCTCCACCTATAAAAAGTTACATCCATGAGCACCGGGGAAAACGACCAGATGCTCCGCGGGGTCATTGACCTATTGCGGCTTTCCAGTATCGTGTTACTGGGATTACACTTTTACATTTATTGCCATGGCACCGTTCTCGACTGGGGACTGACTGCCGATTTTCTGACGGGCATGATTCGCAAAGGACAACACAGCCCATTTTTTACCAACCCCCACCTGATGAAGGCAGGGGTACTGGGACTCCTGATTGTCGCCCTTATCGGACTGAAAGGGAAAAAAGACACCAAAGCAAAAGGCTCAAATATAATTTGGCTGCTGGCGATTGGGTCGATCTGTTATTGGGCCAGCCCCCTGTTGATGCATCCAGCGATATACAGCACCTGGAACGGACCATTGTATATCCTGCTAACAGCCTTCGGCTACATCCTTTTGCTCACCGGCGGTGCACGAATATCCCGGTTGATCAAAGTACACCTGGACAAGGACGTCTTTAACGAACTGAACGAGACCTTTCCGCAAGTGGAAGACTACCAGGCCAACGAGTACAGCATCAACCTGCCTGCCAAATATAACCTGAAAGGCAAAGTCCGAAAAAGCTGGATCAATATCCTGGCGCCCTTTCGCGCTACCATGATCATTGGCTCCGGAGGTGCGGGAAAATCCTATTTTATAATTCGTCATTATATCACCCAAATGATCTCGAAACATTTCACGATGTTTCTTTACGATTTCAAGTGGGATGACCTGAGCAAAATTGCTTACAATGCTTACCTAAAATACAAGGACACCTATCCTAAGGCACCAAAGTTTTACTACATCAACTTCGATGAACCATCGCGTACGCATCGCTGTAATGTAATTCCACCCGACAACATGATGGACATTGCTGATGCCGCCGAGTCCAGCAGAACCTTGCTCCTGGCCCTGAACAGGGACTGGACGAGGAAATCCGGCGAATTTTTCATCGAGTCGCCAATAAATTTTGTGACTGCAGTGTTCTGGTTTTTAAAAAAGTATCGCAATGGAAAGTATTGCACGCTACCGCATGCTATCGAATTTATGCAGCTACATTATGATGACCTGTTCCCGATACTGGGGACAGAAAATGAGATTGAAGTCTTAATAGGGTAGCGCTCATCCATCAACGTGGATGAGCGCTACCCTCCAGGATAAACCCGTTTATTTCGGCCTACCTGAACCGGGCCATGGAACAACTCGAAGGTCAGGTGGCCAGCGCCAAAATCGCACTGGCTCGTTTGGTATCACCCTATCTGTATTATGTGCTCACCGGTAACGACTTTTCACTGGACATCAACAATCCAGATGATCCAAAGATTGTCTGCGTGGGTAATAATCCCCAACGCGTACAGATCTACGGTGCGGTTCTATCGTTATACATCACTCGCCTCAGCCGGCTGATCACACAAAAGGGCAAATTACCCAGCACTATCATTGTGGACGAGCTGCCCACAATTTATTGGAATGGGGCGGAAAATTTGGTAGGAGTTGCACGAGGCTATAAATGCGCCTGTGTTTTTGCGGTCCAAGATTATTCTCAGTTGAAAAAAGATTACTCACGGGAACAGGCGGAGGTACTCGTAAATATTTGTGGCAATCTCTTCTGCGGCCAGGCGGTGGGAGACACCGCCAAAATGGTCTCTGATCGTATCGGGAAAATCATGCAGCCCCGCGATTCGGTGGCCATCAACCGGCAGGATACCAGTGTTACCAAAAGCACCCAGCTGGAAGTGGCCGTACCTCCATCACGTATATCCCAGCTATCAAGCGGTGAATTCGTAGGGATGCTGGCCGATACTCCCACTGAGATTATTAAACGAAAAGCATTCCATTGTCACATTCAAAATGATCATGCCGCCATTGCCGCCGAAGAAGCTGCCTACCAGGAGATTCCCATTGTAAAGGAAGTCAGCCATGCGGAGGTGATGGCCAACTTCCAAAAAGTAAAAGATGATGTCAATGAAATCCGCTACACCGAAATAGAAAGAATAAAAAATGACCCGAATCTTTCCCATCTCCTATTCATCAAACCGGGGCAGTAATCCTATTGCCCCGTCCTATTATAGAATACGGCGATTACAGTGGAGGCTATAAATCGCCCAAGGTGAGCCCCACAAAAGTTGATAGTGGCCGAAACCAGCTCCCATCTGTAAACAACGTGTTGGAATGAAAAATACGTCCTACCGAAATCGAGATATTATCGATAACCGGAACGGTGATCTTTACCAAGGGCGCCAGCCGCAATGGCCGGACCAGGGCATCTGATAGTTCCAGGGTTTGCGATTTGCTGCTGGTGTAATGGGGATACGAGGTCCAGGTAAATATGCCTTGCAGGCCGGTAGACAAGGATGGAGAAAACCGCGCCCCCGGCCATGGGGTATAGCAGACTTGCAGGGCTAAAGAGAGGTCAATATAGGCGGAGTTAACATCAGTGAGATGTTCTCCTCCCCAGGTAGGAATAGTGTCCATCGTATAAACATCATAGTAACTAAAATATCCCATGGCCTCCACCTTAAAGGCTATTTTCCCCCGCAACAGGGCTGGGCCCACCCGCTTGCCGATGGCGGCAACGAAGGGTAGCGCGCCAGGAATATGGTAAGGCAAATGCGGTCCCGATGATGACTGGTGCCGCAGTCCAGTCCAACCAATTGCGATCATCAAATAAGGCCCTTTGGGCTTGGGGAATAGCACTCCTTCCTTGCTGGCGTCATAAAGGATATCGGATTGGAGCATATTGAGCCTTTTGACAATACTGGTCAAGGGGCCTACTTCATAGGTTGCGTCCAGGATTTCCTTCTCCATGAAATGCAACTGAAATTCCTTAGCCAGATCCAGCAGCTTTTTTTTAAAGGCATTGTTGAACAATAATTCCTGTGATTCCTCTTTTGCCCCCACGCCATAGTCTAACTCCCTTATCATGATATCATTTGAATTACTGTATTGCCAGAAGAAATGGTCCTTATAATCCCGGTAATAGTACAGGTTCAGCCGGTAACCCTCAACCAGCTTTTTCAAAAATACGGTCGCCTTGCGGGTTCGCTGCTGACTAATATTAAGCAGCGTTGATCCCTCATCGACCGGCCGGTCATCTATTTCAACCTCCTTGCAGAGAAAGGCACAGAAACCGGGCATCTCAAACCCCTGCAGGTCCCGCGGGAAATACAACACCTCCCGGCGATCACCGTCAAAAGAAATGAAATGGACATTCTTAGGTGTTTGCATGCCTTGTTCGATCCGCAGTTTACCAAAAAGGGTATCTCCGTTTTTTTTGATGATATAACCATCCTGGGGCCGGTATTGGGCATGGCCAGTCAGGCACACGAGGCATAGCAGGGTGGCCGGCAATAAGCATTGCTTGAACATATCGTAGTTATTGTTTATGGTTAACAAAATCGTATAAGCACATACGCCCTGATCCAAGACGCCGCCGTATGCAACTGCTTCCCTGGTTGGTTAAAAAATAGAGGGTTACGATGGACATCGCCTCCCCCCATTGATGGTTGTTTTCAAGTGTGTAATGCGGATGTGCAGGCAGGGAGGGGTATTGTCCTTGTTATCTCCTCACGATAACAAATCTTTCTAAAAGTCTCTCATAGGGAAATATCCAATTTTGTTGCCCCAGACTAGAGTGTGTCTATTTGTACGAAACTAAAAATCTCTATTGCGAACAGTTCATTACCATCGGCCAGTTTATCCTTTACCAAATAAATTAGGTTTTCAAACATGCCGGCCTCTTTACCCATGGCATTTTTGATTCGTTTTGCCAGGTTAATTTTTGCCGTATCGAATTGCTGTGTATATTCCATTTTAGCCATTCTCAGCTCTACATCGAGTGACAGGTTTGTTGATGCCGAGTCCATCAGCCTGCAGGCAAAACGAAGGTCGAATCTTGGCATTTCCTTTCTTGCAAGACTATCTAGTCGCCTGAAAAAGTCCATGTTTAATGCTGGAGGCTTCACTGGTTTAGGCTGGCAGGCCGGTAGAAAGGGTAAAACAGCGGGTACCAGCCATAGGATAACGATGAGTTGTTTCATCTAAGCGTGTTTAATGATTAGTGGATGTTTGATGATTATGACGATGTTGAACTATATCCTTGTTATTCGCTTTGATTTTTGTCAACAGCAACATCTCGATTCTGGCAAGTTGCTTCGATAATCTGCATCCATAGTTAGCCAGTTCCTTATTGAGTTCCTCCAAATCTGACCCATCCGTGGCCAGCGACATATTCACCGGACCCGGCCAATGGCTCTTGTCCACCACCGGCACTCCCGGCGAAAAAGTATATTTAGTATTCAGGTAAGACACCAACTGATTGATCCCCTTATTTCGAAGGGTAATTCCATCACTGCCCACCTTAAACTGGGATTTTTCATGACCGGATGGGATAAGTGTTTTGCGATCATGGGTAAGGCACAGGCAATACATTGCCCGTGTAACGATTCTTCCCCGCAAACCATACATAAAACCGAAAAACCGGTTTAAGTCCTCCATCATTATCCTAAACAAGGTCGCTTCATGCACAGTGCTGATCCTTAAAGCATAAATAAAACCATGTTTGAGCCGCCAGGTTTTCTGGAACGATTCATCCCATACCGCAAGACTGGTCATCGGCGGCAGCACCAGCTCCTGCATCGCAGGCGGCAGCTCATCGATCATCAACCGGTTATAGGGCAGGTAACGATCACGAAAGCGACTGAGCGCGACCAGGTACATTTCCGCTATCGATAAATTGAGCAACTCCACCCGATCCTTCTGAATGCTGATCACTCGTGCAGCACCTGGCAACGCCGTACCTTTTGCAAACGTGCTCTGTTGCTGTAAAAAGACATAATCCGATTCTACCTGCAGCTCTCCGCCAGGCCATTGTAAAAGGACGGTTTCTACCTTCATCTTGTTTTGCTTTATTTAACAGCCACCAAGGATGTCGATGCTGGGGCAGGATCAGCACATTTAGGTTGCATCATCACGCTCAGCAAGTACCCAACAACACGATCTCCAGAACACGATCTCCACAATCCATAGATCACAACCAACCACACACCTGAAATCGATTTTACCACTATCCTCCAACCACTTCCCTCATCCCTCAGCGCCTCCTATAAGGAAACGGATGGAACCAGCCAATAACCAATATTGTTGATATTTTGACCTGTCCTCCACCAAACAATCTGTTCTGAGAACAAGGGGAACATCGAAACTAGGAATGGGGATACCTGTTTATATGGGCGCAAAGGCTGCTGCCGGCCATCGCGCCAGCAGCCTCCTGAGCGCTTGCGGAATACGCAACTCCTAATAATATAGAAAAACGTTTTTAGGTAAATAGTACCCCTGTGGAACCGGATTTTTTAGCCGACATGGAAGATTATAACTTTTTGGGGGATTTTCGGAGGTTTTGGACCTTTTTGCCGAGGGCCGCTGCCTTGCCTTGCAGGTATTTTACACCCCGTTTCTTCAGGTTTTTAACCGACTGGACCTGAATGTTTAATCTACGGGCAATTTCATTCGGCCCCAGGCCATGGAGATAGGATAGCACGATGATCTCCCGGTAAGTCTTTGGCAGATCGGCCAGTTGGGCGTCCAGCTGTTGGTTCAGCAATGCTGAAACCTCGGCATGAATGATCTCCCGCTCCAGGTCCGGGGTGGGCTCCTCGGACAGCGCCTCCAGGTAGGCGTTTTCACCTGTGAGCTTTTTCTTGTATTTCTTTCGGTAGTTTTTGCAATGGCCGAGCACCGAAACGTACAGGTAGCTTTTTACGCGGGCAAGGGTTGCGAACCGCTTATTCTTCAGTTTCCATAAATCCAGCAGGGCATCATGGACCGCCTCCTGGGCCTGGGCGCGATTGTCCAGCAACCGCTCCGCGAAATTTTGCAAACCCGGGCCCATCATGTCCCTGATCTCCGCCAGGGCCTTTTCGTTCTTAGCCATTAACCCCGCAATAATCTCCTGCTCTGTCATCGCTGTTTGTTTTACTAATCATTCCCCAGGATCCGCATCAGGGGTGCGGGTCCGTTTTTTGCTGTTTACACAACAGACCCGGCGCCACCAGGCATCCCGACAAGGGATGTGTCCGTATGGTATATGTAAGGACGGGGGATGGGTTCAATGTCTTCAAACCCGTACCTTACCTGTAACATATTCCATAACGCTTTAGACCTGAAATGCCACTGGCCTTTCAGGTCTGCACCCGTTACGAAAAAATTCATTATCAAATAAATAGCTGCACCCGTGTAATACCAGGTGATCGAGAAAGTATTGATCTATGAGGTTGGTTGGGAACCTACCGGCTTGCGCTGCCCGGCAAGGTTTGAAAGTGAACGGCTGCTAAGAAAGGAAAAAGGTGCAACACAGCAAAATAATGTGGACATTTTTCATGGAATTGACAATTGTATATTTTTTATCCACTAAGTGGTTATTGATTCGACAGGTTTTCGAATTATAAATTAAATGATATAAATTCGACTGAAGAACAGAAGGTGTAATAGCGTAAAAAATTAGTTTTATCGGGCTCAAGCGATTTTGCAGGAAATAGTTTATTTTGTCAGCGATAATTGCTGATACTTAGCGCTTAAAAAACAAATGACCCCTTCACCCTGCAATGTTTGCTTCAGCCTGAATAGCTGCAAAGGATTCAATATTGCCGGGCCGCAAAGGGCCATTTATTTTTAGAACACATCTTCCATACCAGACCATCAAACCTTATTGCAGACTCCAATAATTCAACATCCAAATTTACTTGGTTGGTTGGTTGTACTCTTTTTGAAGAAAGTTGCGGGTGAGCACAGGCCAGCGGCCTGATTCATTCCAATCGGTTAAGGCATAGATTAGACAGCATTTCCGTAAAATGCCTTTTAGTTGCCTGGCTAAAAGCCATACTGCATGTATTAACCTGATTGCATGATGCCCCACTGTTGGATGAAGCAACCGATTTTTCCGTATTGAACCACAATGACCAATTTACCGATGGGGACTACAACAAAAAATGATCTGGTAATCAAGTTCCAGGAAGGCTGTGCAAGGGCGTTTTCGGCTGTATACGATGAGCTGTCACCGTTTCTGTATTTGTACGCCCGTAAGCTCACGAAGGACAAAGCGATCGCCGAAGAAATTGTCCAGGACGCCTTCGTTGCCCTCTTTCACAAACGATCCGGACTGGACCTAACCAAGGGCCTGACCGGCATCAAAGCATACCTGATTGTCTGCATTCAACATCGCACCATGCGCACCCTGGAAATAAAAGCCAAAGCAGAAGCGCGAATCCGCGAATTAAGCCATCACATCCCGGTCGCCCAGGACCCGGAAGTCTTCCGCCAGGAAATCGTATCCTCCATCTACCATCGCATGCGCCAGGAAATTAAAAAACTCTCCAAGACCCAGCGGCAGGTCTTTGAACTGCTCTTTATAGAAGAAAGGACCCCAGAAGAAGCCAGCCAGATCCTGCACCTTTCCAAAAAAACGGTGGAAAACGCCAAGAGTCATATTGTCGGCATCCTTAAAAGTTCTGAACTACATTTCACGACCATCCTGCCGATTTTCATTGCCTTATACCTCGAGTCCTATAATTAGCCTTTTCCCTACGACTTACCTTACCAGGCATGGAATTCCTTCAGGGATACTGGATGCCTGATCATTTACGGTATTTGTAAGCCATTGATTTTTAAACAGCTTAAAAAAAGTTCAAAAAAAGTTCACTTTTTTCGGGAGGATTGACCCTGAAAATGTATTTATATATACAGAGGGTCTACCTTGATGTTAAGATGACCCTGGTAAGCGGGAATGAGAAATACGCCAATGTCAGCAATTATCAATTTTCAATTTTCCCCATGAGCAACAAAACAGACTACGATCTTTCTAAGTTGATATATCGCCGCATCAGCGGTGAGGAACTCAGCGATGAAGAAGATGCGTACCTGCAACAATGGAAAGACGCCGATGAGCGAAACGCTGAAACATACAACAGCCTAGTGGACTCAGCAAAAAGGCAGCGGGATTTTTTAGACGTGCTGATCACCACGCGTAAGATGAAAACCATCGTTGAGGACCGCCTCAAAGAAAGCTTTACCTCTGCGCGCAAGGGTCCCAACTTCTTCTGGAAAACATTGCCCTACTGGGCTGCAGCGATTCTGGTTATTGCTGCCGCTACCGTTTGGCTTTTAAAGCCTGATCGCCAGAATATAGTTAATACTGCAGGTAAACGTACGCCGGCCCTAATTCAACCTGGCACCGACAAGGCTATATTAACATTGGCTGATGGATCCACGCTGCCACTCAATGCACAAGATACCGGGTTGCTGACCAAACAAGGCAAGGCGGTAGTGGTGCAACAGGGTAACGGCCAATTATCATATCAAAATACATTGCCGACCGATGCCGTGGTATACAACATCATCACCACGCCCCGCGGCGGACAATATCGTATAGTCCTGGCTGATGGCTCGAAGGTATGGCTCAATAGCGCCACTAAACTTCGTTTCCCTTCAAGTTTTGAGGGCAACCATTCCCGGACGGTAGAGTTATTAGAAGGCGAAGCCTATTTTGATGTCAGTCATAACAAGCAACTACCCTTCATCGTAAAAGTGCTGCTGCCTTCGATGTCCCATCCCATGGAAGTAACCGTGCTGGGTACGGAGTTTAATATCATGGCCTATCCCCGCGAAGGGACCGTGCGCACCACGCTGGTCGCCGGGAAAGTGGCGATCACCAATGGAGCTTCCAGGTACGAGCTGCGGCCCATGGAGCAGGCGATCTCCGATACCAGAGTTGATAAGATGAACGTTTCCGCGGTGAACAATATTGATACGGTCGTGGATTGGGTACATGGGATGTTCGAATTCAAAAACGACAACCTGACCACCTTCTTAAATAAGATTAGCATGTGGTACGATATAGACGTAGAATATGCGAACGCTACCGAAGGGCAGGCTAGTTCCAGACGAAAGGGCATCACCGCCAGTATCCGGCGCACGACCAGCCTTAGTGAAGTGCTGCTGGCATTGCGTGGGGTAGGAGTAAACTACGAAATCAAAGAACGAACTATTATCGTGTTCTTGTAAATAGGTTTTCAACTTTGTTGGTCCTCGATTTAGATTTTGGTAAATGACTCATGTGTTAGAGGACCCGCGGTGCGGGTGCTGAAAGGCAGTACAGCCAATCGTGGTCCATACAAACACATGGGCTATCCCATTACAACAGAGGATTCGGTGTCGCTCTGACTCCTCTTTTAATTTTCTTTATCTGACTAGTGATATATTAAAAGAAATGAGCAGGAATTTATTCATAGAAAATGCAACGCATGCATGTAATGATGTACTACGCAGCCATGCGCCCCTGTGCGCCGGCAGCGTATTGCACCGTCTATATATTAGGGGAACTGTTTTTCACCATAATGGGAATACAGGTTTTCGAACCTTTTACTTGGTGTTGAAGTTGAATACTATTTTTCACCTGATCCGGCAAATGAGGAACGCCGGTGATCCAACACAGAAAAGGATCCCCTTCATTTTTCATCATCCAACCATTAACCAAAGCCGAATCCACGAACTGATGCAAAAAACTGAAAGGTTTTTATCCTGGCGTCTGTTCCCCAAAAAAATGCAATGTTACCTCGCTGTTTCTCCTGGTTCCGACCCGTTTCCGGTTCCAGGGGAGGCAGCGGGTATTGCCTTTTATGGACAGTAGGCACTATCAACGATTGTTTCTCCATTTTATCCCTTTGCCATTACACTTATCCCATGGATCCTTCATCTTATGAGGATAGCGGCAGGTGCAAAACAACTGCTGGGCAACATGAATAGGGAATTTAGCCATAGATAAGAACACATGTGAATTGTAACATCGAGAATCCTGGAGTTTTGGGAGGAATATGGGAAGCTAATTGCCTGCAGACCAAGCAGCACCGGGGACTATTTTATAAACTATAAATCAATTACGGTTATCCGGCATAAAAAACCGCGCGGGTTAGAGCCCCGAACGGTTTTGGGTGTCAGGAAAATTACCAAAGAAAAATCTGGCTAAGGATTTTGCTTATTTAATTAATTCACCTAACAACGACAAAGTTATGTATTCCTCTACTTTCAACCAAGTGGCGCGGCCTGCCGTGCGCGATCGCTCCATGATTAAATTGTTGGTTATGAACAGCTTTACTTTTATCCTTTTATTCCTGTCCTTCCAGCTTTTTGCAGGCGATGGCCTGGCTCAGCGTGTAACATTGAATTTTAGGAACGCGAGGGTGGAGGATGTGATCAAAGAAATCCAACGTCAAACCACCTATAACTTCCTTTACTTCGAAAGTGATCTCAGGGATGCAAAAGCTGTTACACTTCAATGCAAGGATAATCCCTTGGATCAGGTGCTGGAAGTGTTGAAGACAAATCAGCCGTTTGATCTGGTCGTGGAAGGAACAACGATTTTACTCCGTTCGCATAGCTCCAAGGAACCTATTCCAGAACAAGTGGGACCTCCTGCAGTGAATATTTCCGGGCGTATCACGGATCCTAATGGAACACCGTTAGGAGGTGCTACGATCATAATTAAAAGAACACAACGTGGTACACAGGCTAATGCCAATGGTGAATTCAAACTCACTGAAGTGAGAGAGGACGATGTTTTGATAATATCCTTCGTAGGTTTTCAATCAAAATCTGTTACGGTTGGAAAAGGCCAGCAATTTCCAATAGTACTGGAGATCGCATCTAAGGAGTTAGATATGTTTGTCCGACGTGGATATGGCGTGGTAAGTGAAAGGTTTAACGTAGGTAACGCCACAGTTGTTAGAGGGGAGGAAATAGCCAGGACGAATGTATCAAATCCGATGCGCGCCTTAATTGGCAAAATTCCAAATGTGGATGTTTCAGCGACAGCGGGAAATGTTTACGCACCTACTAATATTGAAATTAGAGGAAGGGAATTTATTGGATCCAATCTTGCCCCCAATCCTTACATCCTAATAGATGGTGTTCCAATGACAATTTTGGATATTGGTGGCCAATCAGGTGAAGATGGTTCGAGGGGCATTACGCAGAATAAGTTTAATGGACCAGCAAATGGTCAAGATTTAATGTTCAACTTGAACCCAGAGGACATTGAATCAATTACAGTACTCAAGGACGCCGCAGCGACTGCAATATATGGATCACTTGGTGGGAGTGGTGTTATTTTGATTACTACAAAGAGGGGCAAACCTGGAAAATTAAAATTAAATATTAGTGCGTCATCGGGTGTTAGCAGAGTAACAAGGTTTCATGATATGCTTTCAACTGAACAATATGTGGAAATGAGGAAAGAGGCACTGAAAAATGATAATCGACCTATAAATAATTCGACAGCTCCAGATCTGACGCAATGGGGGGAAAAAAATTACACCGATTTTCAAAGGTTTCTGTTTGGAAAAGATGGCAAGAATAATTCGATTCAGGTTAGTTTGTCAGGAGGTGAGAAAAACACGGTATATCGAATTAGTGGAGGATTTCAGAAAGTGGCAAACATTACAAATTATAGTGGTTCTAATGATAAGGCGTCATTACAGTCAAGTTTTCAGTATGCAACAAACAATCAAAAAGTGAAGATAGGACTCGTTAGTTTGTTTAGTTATTCCAAAGTGGACGAAATTTCTACTTTTTCTACTCAATCATTACTTCCACCGAATGCTCCTGCTATTTTCGATTCTCTTGGTCGACTAAACTACCAGGGATGGCAGCCTCTAACTGGTTACTTCGGATTTAGCAATTTGCTCATGGGGTATATTTCTAAGACAGATTTTTTTACTTCCCAACTTTCAATTGAGTATGAGCTGTTGAAAGGCCTCAAGCTTTCAGCAAATTTAGGTTTTTCAACGATTCGGAATGGTCAGATTCAAAAAACTCCAATTATATCACAAGATCCTGAGTTTAGTCCTACTGGATCAGCTCAATTCGGTAATAATAATAGTAGCAGATGGATTGTCGAGCCTCAGCTTACGTATCAGCGGTTGATCGGGCAGGGGAAATTGGAATTACTATTGGGTACTACAATTCATAAAAACACACAAAATGGAAATTCAATTATTGGTTTTGGGTATGTTAACGACAATCTACTCAACTCCGTTTCTAATGCTCCAGGTGTTGAGGTATCCGATGGTTGGGGGCAATATAGATATGCTGCTGTATTTGGTAGGCTTAATTACAATTTTAGAGATCGCTATTTGCTGGAAGTTTCCGCAAGACGCGATGGTTCTTCGCGGTTTGGCCCAGGGAATCGATATGGGACTTTTGGTGCAGTTGGCGTTGGCTGGATACTATCGGAAGAAAAATGGATGCAATTCGCATTTCCTGTCTTAAGTTTTCTAAAGTTGCGCTCTTCTATTGGATCAATTGGTACTGACAATATTGGAGATTATTCATATTTAAGTAGGTGGAGCGCATCAATTAACTATGCAAAACCCTACCAAGGTACTCAAGCTTATGTTCCATTACATCACACAAACCCCGATTTAAAATGGCAAATAAATAAAAAATTTGAAGTAGGTTCTCATTTGGGATTTTGGAATGATAGAATTTTCTTGCAAGCGACATGGTATAGAGACGATTGCGGTAACCAGCTTGTTACAATGCCCATTTCTGCCATTACTGGATTTTCCACAGTCAATGCCAATCGTAATGCGGTTGTTAGAAATTCCGGGTGGGAGTTTTCACTTCAATCCACCATTCTAAAAGCAAAGGATATTAGCTGGATAGCTAATTTTAACTTGGGTTTGAACCAAAATAAGCTTGTATCATTTCCTGATCTTGATAAATCTCCTTATGCTACTGTTCTTGTCGTAGGCGAGCGGCTGTTTCGACCATCACGATTAAGATTTTTAGGTGTTGATCCTCAAACTGGATTATATGTGGTTGAAGATGTTAATAAGGATGGCGAAATTTCACAAGTTCCCATTAACCAAGGTGGAGATAAATACTACTTGGACGATGCACACGTAAAATACTCTGGAGGTTTCGGGAGTGAATTTAGGTTCAAAGGACTAGAGATTAATGTTTTTTTTAATTATGTCAGAAATCCCAGATTAATAAGTGGGATATATTCATCAACTATCCCTGGCCGCCTAAGTGCTTCTGGGAATCAATCAGTAAAGGTTTTAGATAGGTGGCAAAAACCAGGTGATATCGCACGTTTCGCAAAATTTACTTCAAGGTCTGATCTTACCTATAGCTATTTATTGGACTCAGACGGAATATACTCTGATGGTTCTTACATCCGCCTCCGGAACATCTCTTTCGGTTACGAACTTCCTGATCATTGGATAAATAAATTAAACATCAAGAGTGTTAAAATTATCGGTAAGGCAGATAATATTCTAACATTTTCCAAATTTGAAGGTGTCGATCCTGAAATTCCGACTTTTGGTTCTGTGCCCTCTCAGAAAGTAGTCACTTTCGGAATTCAAATAATTCTCTAAAAAATTGCAGTATGAAAAAGACATTAAGAATATTCAACCAAGGCTGGAATATAATAATAGCTTTTATTTTAATTGGATTATTGTTAGGATGCAATAAGTTAGTTGAAGTTGATCCCCCTGCAAATTCAATAGTTACAAAACAAGCATTTGTGGATGACGCAAATGCAAACGCTGCAATATCTGGAATTTACTCTAGTTTTATCAGTAAATCAAGCGCGAATCGTTTTGGAAATGGTTGGATGACCTATTTTTGTGGACTATCTGCTGATGAACTTGTACCTGTTACCCTAACTGGAAGTCCAGATGTTTATTATAGAAATGTTGTACAATCAGATGATGGAATTATTCATTCCGTTTGGAGCCAAGCATATGGAATAATTTATCAAGCTAACGCCTGTATTGAAGGGGTTAACAACTCAAAGAATATCTCAGAAAGTGGGAGGCGTCAATTCATTGGTGAAGCGTTGTTTTTAAGAAGCTTAAGTTATTATTACTTGACATCAATGTTTGGAGATGTTCCATTTATTACTTCAACTAACTGGAAGGAAAACATGGCTGTTCCAAGACGAAATGTTTTAGAAGTGCAAAATGAAATAATTAAAGATCTTTTGGTTGCTTCCGATCAACTACCAATTAATTATAGTTTATTCCAAGATGAGAGAATTCGAGCCACGAAATGGGCCTGCTATGCATTGCTATGTCGCTTGTACTTAGAGCATAAAAAGTGGACTGAATGTAACAGGATTGCATCCTTAATTATTGAAAATACTTCCTTGTTTGGTCTTGAGGAACAATTAAATAACGTGTTTTTGAAGAATTCGAGAGAGGCGATCTTACAATGGCATAGTTCGAGTGATATATCCACTTATAATGTCCTTCCTGAAGCTAGTCTTTTACTGCCAGTTTCAAATGCTGCAAATCTACAGGTTTACCTATCCAATGGTCTAGTCAATTGTTTTGATTCAATTGACCTTAGGAGAATAAATTGGATCGGTGAAGTAACAGATGGGGCAGATACATTTTTATACCCTTATAAATATAAGGTAGGTCGTGGGCAGATGCAGGTGAATGCTCCAGTTTTGGAATACTATATGGTTATAAGGCTTGCAGAAGTAGTTTTGAATAGAGCTATAGCGAGAGTCATGAATAATGATTTTTCAGGTGGATTGGCTGATTTGAATTTGATTAGGACCAGAGCTGGACTCGCAAGTTTGAACTCAACCTCCCAAGATACTATTCTGAATATGATTCAATCCGAATCTAGAAAAGAAATGTTTTGTGAATGGGGGCACAGATGGTTTTCTTTAAAGCTGAGTGGCGCGCTTGATAGTGTAATGTCAAAGGCTGCTATTGATAAAAATTCACAATGGGCTTCGTTTAGGCGATTGTTTCCAATAAGTTTGGTAGAATTAAATAACAACCCGGCAGCTACTCAGAATCCGGGTTACTGAGTGTTTAGATAGGAAAGCGAGTTCAAATTAGTTTTTAGATATAAAGTCCGCCCGGAATTAATAGAATCTCCTGAAGAGGGGCCAGGGTTAACTTATCAAAAAAAGGGTGGGGATGTACCACCCTTTTTTTCTTTTTCTGCAAATGATATTATGGATTGAATTTTAATTCTACTCCATTACAATCGCTATCGGCGTTATTTACACCGACACCTGTGTAGATTAATCGATCAGTACCGCCGGCTGATTTTATGGATGCACTCAGTCCGCCACCACTTGTTGAAAGATAGTTGTTTGTTACATCAATTGCAATGCAACCAACAGATGAATTGGCCCAGTAATAGCCGCTAGTCGCAAAAAATTTGTCTTTTGCAATTACAGTACCTGCAATTAAGAATAATGCACTTCCTGCAATAATTAACGTCTTTTTCATAATCGATAAAATTGGTTTAAATGAAATACCTACTCTTTTCTAAAGGTTTTCGGTTTTCCCTTTTCCCCATTTGCTACTGGTGTTTATTAGTACACGGGAATTGTACCACCCAGTTGTCTTAGGTAGCTACTAAGTACACTTTATTCGAGTATTTTCAGCATATCTAGTGTCGTTGCATATTGTTCCTCGTAAATTGGTTTTCAATTCGCCAACAAATTGGTTATTCAGATTGATGTAATGTATGAGTACAGCTCCTTCTGTTTGTAAATGAGTTAGTGGGTACCGATCTGGAAATGCTGTAAACTCAAATTGAACGACGTGGGTTAATCTTGATTTATAATTAAAGGATTCTTTTCAGTCACTTTTTGTAAATTCCTTAAATTCGATTCAAATAAATAATTTGCGTTACACAATATGGTTTATATTTTCAATTGGGAAAGGTAATCTATTGGCTTGTATTGATTTTTCACATTCTGGAAATCCAATTTCTTTTGGAAAGCTATATTTTAAAAATAAATGAATAATTCCCGCACTTCCATTGATTAGACCTGGTAATGGATTTGATCTATTGTTTCCTGTCCAGAACAATGCTCCATCTACCGTTGATTTATGGCAATTATAGACTAAGTCTATTATCCATTCTGCCTTCGTTTTCCATAATTTATTGTTGGTAGACTCGTAGGCTGCCAAGTAAAGCTCTCCAAGGCCACATAATCCTGTGTTTTGGGAAAAGTTGTCTGAGGATATGCAGTTTGGAAATGATGAAAAGATAGATTCGAATATATCCGTATAGGTTGAGTCTTTTAGGACTTCTGCAGCACATATAAGTATTTTTCCTATGCTAAGTGTGTTCTCGGACACTTGATAGCCTTCTCCATATATCTGCGACATTCCTTTTTGACTGAATTTTAGTATTTTTCGTTTTATTAGAATGTCTAAAGAGTCTAAGTATTTAAGAACAGTTTTTCTGACTTCAGCGTCTTCAAATTGCGACAGGTAATTTAAGAGAAAGTATGTAATACCTAATTTACCTTGGTATATACTTTCTGAAATGTTGCTCAATTTGGTTTTACTACATTTTAGCCAATTCTGATCTGAATTAACATTTTCAAAAATTTGCTTGATTATATTCCGCAGTGTACTTTGGGTTTTCTCCGCAGGAAAATACTCAGAATTTCGCAGTAAAAGAAGCCCAAGGCCTGATAATCCGGATCCAATTGTTAGATCGTTTGATTTTTGTGGCAGACATTTTAGCAATAAATTTCTATTGCTTTCATTATCTGTCAAATGGCCAGCCTTTATGCTAGACGTTATTGCAATGCACATACCAATGAAATCACGACTTAATTCATTGTTTGGTTTATTTGAAAAGGTTAAATTTACGGCATAACTTAAGTTTCGTTGATATATATCATAAAGTGGCGTGGTGTCAAATTTTAGCTGTTTAGCGAGGTCAATAATATATGTAATACCGAATATTCCGTAATAATAATTTTGTAAAACGGTGTGCTCAAGAATTTCCTCATTTTGTAAGCTCTGGTAGCCTACCGAAGTTGTCCAATATTTATTTTTATTATCATAGAGTGGATCCTTACCTAATGCATATATGCAAGATTGAATGAATCCATGTTTTAATTCATTATTTAGTGATGTAAAGGACCTTAGCTCTTGAGGATGATTTTTTTCATTGACTAAATTTTTTAGACAAGTTGAAAGTGAGTTAATAGTTGGCCTTTCCTCAGGATGCTTACTTAAACCTCTAGTACATAGTTTCGAAAATGTACTACTTTTTGTAAGAAAGAATATAGTTCTCTCCGTGTCTTCCGGATTGGAAATTGGTATTGTTAATGGTGATATTCCGGTTACACAATGTAATATTGTAGCAGATAAACCATATATATCTTCCTTTGGGGTGGGTTTTTTTACCGCGATTTGCTCTGGAGACATGTATCCTTTTGTTCCAAGTTCAAATGGTGGTGTAGGGTAGTCTTCTACCATCGAATGTGCATATTCAAGATCTATTAGATGAACAATTTTTCTTTTTGAAACCATATAGTTAACTGGTGTAACATCTCTATGGATGATTAATTGATTGTGTAGTTCTGATGTTGTGCTACATACTTGGGAAAGGAGATCGATTATTTGTATTTTCTGTTTCTTAGATAAATCAAAGAATGCCAATTGGTTTTTATTGATTAATCTCATTTCCTCCAGAAGTGTTTTTCCATTAATTTTCTTTATTACAAGAAATGCAGCATCATCTCGTTCTATAAATGCATAGGGTTTTGATAGTTTTAATTTTGATTTTAATTTGTTAAGCAGTATGAATTGCCACTTAAGTCGGTCGCAGATATCCAGGTTTTTAGAATTGGAAATCATATGACGTTCTCCACGCTTTACAATTGCAACTATTGGTATCATCCCGAAATGTCGATAAATGCACTCAAAGACGCTTCCCTTACCGGATTGTTGTAGGAGTTTCGTAGGTATAAACGGCATTTTGGGTAAATTTTTCTTTCGGTCACTTTGTGGTGATTGATCAAATGGCCACATTAGTCTAGGATTATATCGAAAAGGTATTGGTTGGATATCTTCGATTAATCTTTCCTGTTCACCTAGATAGAATGTCTTTCGTTTTCCATTCTTGTCTATCGAAATGATTTGTTTGTGAGCTCCATGCCTACAATAAACACATCCACCCAAATGGAAATCAGTAAGTACTTTAGGGCCGAAAAAATCTCTAGTAATTTCGATAAGTTCATTTGCGATGTTTCTCGCAGTTTCGGTTGAATCTGGATATATAGTTACTACTTTACCTATCATTTCAAATCCTAATGCCCCATCGAGAATCATGCTTGCATGTACTTTATCTTCTGGTATTCTAAATGGAATTTTTGCTGAAGTTAAAGACGGAATAATGCTAGTAATTAATTGACTGACCTGCGTGATGACAACAGAAATGTGGAGAATCCAGCCACTCGTATTTTTTATTTCACCTACCTGTAAATAACTTCCAAATTCAGAATACTTTAGACTGTGTTCGTCCAGTAGTGAAGAATATTGGATTACTTCGTCCAAAAGTATGTTTGAATCTGGTGGTATGAATGTAGGTGCCTCCATTTTTATAGTGATGGTTGTTAAATCGACTCTCCAATGTATTGTAGTAATATTTCCAATGTAACTTCCCCCATGAAAATTTTCTTAAGTTTTTGCCTGCCTGTATAAAGAACCAATAACGGAAACTTTCCCGTTTCGATGAATTTCGTGAATGAGTATGTATAATCCTTTGCAATTGTTGCATTAGGCAATGATGAAATTCTATAGGTCGAATCATATTTCCGTATTTCTTTTAATTCTGCGTATGAAAGAAAAATTAATTTTGCCGCCTTTTGGATATTAACATTTTTTGTCAGGAGTTCTGTCTCCCTTCTGCAATATTCACAATCTGGACTGAAATAGTATATTAACGTTGGCTTATTTGCAGTAGTTTCCCTCGTAATTATTGTTTGCGTACTGTCTAAGAGAAGTATATTAATTTCTGGTAAAGTTTCAATTTCAGAAATATTCTTTTTAGCAAGTTTGTTTTGATAATCGTTTCCGCATGTCAATGTTAGAAAGCTATATATCAAAATTAGCACGAGATGGATTTTTGTCTTGCAACGCATTTTTCATTTGTGTGATTATAAAGTTATGCTGTTATAATAATGAGAGTGGTAATGACTTCAAAAAAGAAAAAATATCTTGTAACAGTATATCTGGGGAGTAAATTTGCATTAACGTTATGCTGTAGATGGGAATTTATACTTGTACTGTTTTTATGGCCATCGGCTTACCATTTTTCTTTGCCGCGGTTGTATGAGGAATTGTGCGCCCTTGCCGATTTCATTGTTTTGCCACCATTTGGTATACTTGACTTAATTTTAGATTCTTAAATGATGGTTCCATTTCTATTTTTAAGTTATTGATAGGGGTTTGAGGTTAATAAATCTACAGCCCCGGTATTTAGGTTGGTAAATTAGCCGGTGGATCCCTAATTGTTACCCGGCTGAAAAAAGTGCAGGACACCATTTGGGCGGTGGCTGCACTTTCCTATATTTGTGGAAACCTAACACCTATGCATGCAGCCTTGTCTGAGTTGGATAACCTCATTCGCCGCAAGCTCGACCCCAACCAAATTGAATTATCCGAAGGCATCACTAACCTAAAGACTGAAATCCCACAACATGTCCGGTCAACCCTTGAGTCAATTCGAAAGTTCTCCCTTGACGCTGTAGATCAACTAGTTGATAAAGATGCCACCTATCGGTTCGTTACTCATGTGGCCACAAACTGCGTCCACCATTTTCAAATCCTTGAGATCTATTCCAAACTAGGGGAGAAGGTTTTTACCCACAAGGCCAAAACGGTTTACCGAGCCATCCACTCTTCAGTTTGTAAGGATCTGGACGGTTTTATTTCATTTTTGCAGTTCCAGTTTAGGCCCTATTTTGACCTTGACTTACCCGTTCCATACACCCGTGTAGAGAAAGCTCAGGTATCGTTTAAAAACAGGATAGAAGCACTTAACCCACTGCGTGAATTTTTGGGGGAATTTGAACAACTGCTGGACGTTTGCCTTATGCCAATTCAAACACTTATCACCCGAGGCGGCACCGTTACCTTTCGGCAAATGGAATATCATCTAGTTTTACTGGATCGGCTGGAGAAACTTTTGGAGAATCCTCCCGTGGACACCAATCTCGCTCTTCATCAGACCTTGGTTTCGATTAACTATAATAACCAGGATTATATCCAATACTGTATAAGGCAGCTCCATTCTAAATATGCTGATCTTACACTACTACAACAGCTTGAGAAGTATAACTGGTATATCAAGGCTCAGCGACAGGTGGAGAAGGATCCCGTTTTAGTTTTCCAACCAGGTAATGCCTCAGCCTTCGATCAGCTCAACAACTACCTCATACACGAAATTGAATACATTCAAACCTTAATTAAGCTGGACGCCGGCTATATTGACGGCGTAAAGGTGTCAGAAAATGGCCACCATAAACTCCGCCTTAACATGTCTGTAGACGTAGCAGCTGCCTGGTTAAATTGCCTTTGGGATACCCATACTATACTTGCTCAAAGCAAAGAAGAGGCTATAGAGGCCTTCGTAAAGGTATGTAGTACCGTTGGAACTGATAACGTGAGCTTTAAAAGTCTCCGATCCAAATTTTTTAGTCTCTCGCAAAACTCCGTGTCCCAGGTAATGGATCTGCTCCATAAGCAACGAGAGGCATCCCGCACATACATGAAATAGTTCCCTACAAGAATTCGCCCACTAGGGTCACTAACCCAGCCCCCTTGGCTGGGTTTTTTCTTTTTAAGTATTTGCGCACAAATCCCCATAAGGCCCTGTGAATACACGATTTTAATCCTGCCCTGATTCATTCACCATTAAACTCCCACTATGGAACAACTGCCGCCGCAGTCCATCCTGGCATCATTGGACCAGGAGCTGGACAAATATTCGTTTGCCCCACCAGGAGATCTTCAGGGATTATCCGCCTGTATTGACATTGTTTGTAACCACCTGCATGAGCTATTCAAATGGGCCCGTCAGCACACCTTCCCTGACACCGAAGCGGAAATTCATTACTTTAAACACCAGCAACCAGGTGTGGAAAGTAAACTCTTCTTCTACAGCCAGGCATTGCTGCTGGAGCAATACCTGCCCACCCGCGGAATGGATGAAAAGCTCGACTATTATCGGCAGGCCTATCGTAAAATTGATCGTGCCCTTACCGAAATGGCAGAATTTTACCGGTACTTTCAACTGGGGGCCACCCACCTGGACGCGGTGTATTTTGTAAGGCCGGCTGGAACACGGCCACCTACCTGTAGCGATTTTCTGCTCAGTGATCCCGCACTGCGGGCCCCGCGTAGTCTGGACCAGGCACGCATCATGGGATACAAAGCCCTGGAATCCTACCTGGATACCCGCATATGGCTGCTGCAGCAACCTACCGGCAGCCGACCAGGACCCGCACCGCTGCGTTGGCAAGCCTCCCGATCTGCCCTGACTGAACTGATTTATGCCCTCCTGGAGGTTAAGGCCTTCGGGAGCGATGCCCCGGATGTAAAGCGGGTCAGCGATTATTTCCAGCAAGTATTTCACATTCAGATTTCCAATATCTACGCCACCTACGAGGATAACCGCCTGCGCAAGAAAAACCGCGTACCCTTCCTGGACTCCTTGAAAACAGCGCTGGAACGCCGCATGGATCAAGACGATCTGCATGCGCTGTAATTATTTTTCTCCTACATAGGCGTATCGAAGAATGATGGGGCGCATCGCGCCCCATTTTTGTGTCCGAAGCAAAAGCAATCACCCAAAAAATTGATAACATGCTTTCTCAAATCAGCTGGGCGCAATTTTTTCTTTTTGCAGGAGGCGCTACCGTTGTCTGGGTATTATTTGTACTCCGACATCATATTCTCGGACGACACCCGAAACAACCAGACAATGAAGGTGAAACACCCACTTCCACCCGCCGCATCTGGAGTGTAAAGGAGGATGGCCAACAGGTGAATCACGCTCCCATCAATGAGCCACCTCCACAACAAATGCCACCCAGATCCGGATATGCGTACCCCTCTGATATCGTAGATGAGAATGAGGAAGAACTTCGGGAGCCAGAAGATGAAGAAGACACGACCGATTACCAGGCCCTGGAAACCCTGGCCTTGGAAATCCATGAGCTGACCGCCAGCCTCGGCATTGCCACAACAGAAGAGAAACTCCTTGAAGCTCTCCGGTATACGATTCATCGCTACCCGATGCTGGATAAACCGGCACAACAAAGTGCCATTAATCACCTTGTCATCCGCTGTAGTCTGCAAGACTGTCGTATCACCCTGCAGGAAGCAACATTGGCCAGCCTTTGGGAATAGGAGTGGAGCCAAGTAGAAGAAAACTAAAACACAAGAATCACCGTACAATCACCAACAGCCATGAGTAAAAACATGCTGCCTTTCCATCCGGACACCATTTCATTATATAGAACATTACCCGGCGTAGATGAACTACGGGAACGACTAAACGGAAACATTCCTTTTGAAGACATGAACGGCCAATCCTTTTATGTCAACATCCGGGACATGGAACATCAGCCCAGAAGCTTCGAAGATCGAGTTGGGATCTGCCTCAATATGCAAGCCAATTTGGGGACAAGTAAACTGCCAATTACTTTTTGCTGCAACCCGACCATCAAGAGCGAAACGCAGTGTAATTGCAATAAAGGGAACCTGTCGAATGGCATCGTGATGATGGTAAAGCTACCTGATCTCTATAGCCTGAATCCGATTGGTATTGCCGGGTATGACCATCAACGCCCAACACACTATTTGAGCACGCATGTACTGGTGGTGCATCGGGTCAACGATATCAAGGCACAGAAAAACTCCATTCAACTAGCACACTTCATGGTAGACATCCCACATGGTGAAGGCTTACGAACATAGATGATCGCTTAATTATCCCGCTGCATGGACGACCAGCGTCCGCACCGCCCACATTTCATTTCATTTCATTTCATTTTTCTCCCCACACTTTTCTCAGCAAACTGATTTTTCAACTCAGTGTATGGGCCCGGCTTGCCGGTGCTCACCCGTGCATCGCTTGATTTCCTCTGCTTCCCTCAAGCGGGCAGGCCGGCGCTCATACCACTACTTTTTAACACTGTTTTATGTCAAGTAACTGTATTAAAGCCATTTTCAAACCCATGCCGCGTATGAGCCACGCAGATATGGTGTTCAACCTTTTGCTCCTGGGCTGCCTTATCACCACGCGCCTTCTTGCGCAAAGTGGAGAAGACGGACTGGAAGCGGCCATCGAAGAAGTGAGCGGTTATTTTCAACTGGGGGTGGACCTCATGTACGCCATCGGCTCCGTAGTAGGATTGGTGGGCGCTGTCAAAGTCTACAACAAATGGAACAGCGGCGACCAGGACACCTCGAAAGTGGCGGCGAGCTGGTTCGGATCCTGCATTTTTTTGATCGTAGTAGCTGTCATCCTGGAAGGATTCTTTATCGGATAACCCATAGCCACAACTGCTTACCAACTCATCATTTAACCATCAGTAGGTGTAGCAAAAACCACAGGACGGTGTAAGCCGCCTGTGGTTCAAAAAAAAAAGTTTCATTACCATTAAGCCAATAAACATGAGTATCGTATACGAAATCAACCGGGGAATAAACCGGCCCATAGAATTCAAAGGCCTGAAAGCACAGTACATCTGGTGGCTGGGCGGCGGACTGGGAATTCTGCTCGTGTTGTTTTCGATAGGATACCTAGCGGGGGTGCATCTGTATGTGTGTATAGCGATCACGGGAATTCTAGGGTGTGGGCTGTTTTCCCAGGTGTATCGCTTGTCACATAAATATGGCGAACACGGCCTTATGAAGGCTGTAGCCTACAAGCAGGTGCCCTCCGCTATTTGTTGTTATAGCCGGCTACTATTTACCACCCTTCGCTCCAAATAATAACTCATGGCCTTTCTAATTACCGTGGCACTCCTGGTTGTCGCAGCGATTCTATTGCAGCTGCGCGAACGAAAACCGGTAGCCAAAAACCTGGCATCGCTGCTACCCGTCTATAAGATCGAAAACGACCTGCTCGTTAGCAAACATGGCGACATCACCGCCGTCTTTAAAGTGGAACTGCCGGAACTGTTCACCCTCTCCTCAGAGGAATATGAAGGGCTGCACCATACATGGGTCCGCGCCATCCGGCTGCTACCCGCGGGCACCATCCTGCACAAACAGGACTGGTTTGTTGAAGCCAAATTCCAAGGGAAGTTTGAGCGCGAAGAAGCACCTACTTTCATTCAACAGGAAAGTGAACGTTTCTTCCACGAACGCCCTGTCCTGGACCATGACTGCTACGTGATGATCACCCGCAAAGCCAACGGCCGCAAACCTTCCAGTAGCGTATTTTCTAATTTGCTTCGATCCAGTATCGTTCCACAGGATGCCGTTACCGGCCAGGCCCTTCATGACTTTACCGACAAGCTCGGCCAATTTGCCCGCCTGCTCAGCGATGGCGGCTGGATAAAAGTAGAACGTATGACCGGTGACCAACTGGGTGGAAGCGATACCGAAGTAGGTATCCTGGAACGCTATCTTTTTTTACACAACAAACAGGAGAAACCACTGATCCGAGATATCCGGTTTAAACCCGAATTCATGGTCGGTGAAAAATACTGCCAGATGTTTGCCATGGCAGACGTGGAGGATATGCCCAGTCTGGCCGGATCCCGAATCAATTATGACAAGTACAGCACCGACAAAACCAAATTCAGCATTGGCTTTGCCGCTCCTTTAGGACAGATACTATCCTGCAATCATATCTATAACCAGGTGATCGTAGTAGAGGATACGCAGAAGGTGCTTAAAAAACTGGAGTCCAAACGGCTCCGCCTGCAATCCCTCAGCGCCTATTCGCGCGAAAACGCCATTAGCCGCGAAGCTGTCAACGCTTTCCTGAATGAAGCTATCAGCCAGGGACGCCAACCCGTACGGGCACATTATAACCTGTTGGTATGGTCGGAAAAAGCCAGCGACCTGAAAGAACTTCGTAACAAGGCTGCCTCCGCCCTGGCACAAATGGATGCCAACCCTCGCCAGGAAATTGTCGGGGCCCCGCAGATCTTCTGGGGATGCATGCCTGGCAATGAAGCTGACCTGCCCGACAATGAAATGCTGGACACCTTCGCCGAACAGGCCGCCTGCTTTTTTACCATGGAATCCACCTACCGCGATTCCATCAGCGACTTTGGCCTTCGCGTGGTAGATCGCTCCGGGCGACCCATCTGGCTGGATATATCCGACATCGTGATGCGCAATGGCACCGTCACCAATCGGAACAAGGCAGTGTTTGGTGGCTCGGGTTCTGGCAAAAGCCTCCTGATGGCGCACCTCCATAGGAGTTACTATGAGCAGGGGGCACACATCGTTATCGTAGACGTGGGCCATAGTTACAAAGGTTTATGCGACCTGGTGAATGGATATTATTTCACCTACTCGGAACAGAACCCCATCAAATTCAATCCATTTTTTGTCGATAGCTCCGACATTATGGACACAGAATTTAAAGAGAGCTTGAAAACACTCATTTTGTCGCTCTGGAAAAAAGATGATGAACCTTTTCGTAGGTCCGAGTACGTAGCCATTTCTAATGCGCTCCATTATTACTACGAATATCTTGGCCAGCACCCGGAAGTTTTTCCCTGCTTCGATACCTTTTATGAGTGGGTGAAAACCGACTATGTACAGATCCTTGACAAACAGGAAGTAAAGGAAAAGGAATTCGATGTAGCCAACTTTCTCTATGTTCTGCGGCCCTTTTACGGCGATGGTGAATTCGGGTACCTGCTCAATGCCACCGAGAAACTGGATCTGCTGCATCAACGGTTCATCGTGTATGAACTGGACAATATCAAGGACCATGCAATTTTATTTTCTGTGACCACGCTGATGATTATGTCAAATTTTATCTCGAAGATGCGCAAGCTCAAAGGCGTGAGAAAGGTGATCACGATAGAAGAAGCCTGGAAGGCTATCGCCAAAGCCGGGATGGCGGAATTCATCAAGTATCTCTACAAGACGATAAGAAAATTTTACGGTGAGGCGATCGTTGTGTCTCAGGAAATTGATGACGTGATCTCCAGTCCCATTATCAAGGAAGCGATACTGAATAATGCGGATTGTAAGATACTTCTGGACATGCGCAAATTCGCCAATCGTTTTGATCAGATTCAAACTACGCTCGGTATGCAGGATAAGGGCAAGATGATGGTGCTCAGCCTGAACAAAGCCAATGACCCAGCCCGTAAGTACCGCGAGTTTTACGTGGACCTGTCAGGCCAGGTAATGAAGGTCTATGGCTACGAACCCAGCCCGGCCGAATACTGGGCTTACACGACCGAAGAAAAGGAAAAGCTGCAGGTGCAACAGTATGCTGCCAAATTTGGCGGTGATATCAAACAAGGCATCCGTGCTTTATTGGCGGATTTAAAGGAAAATGAAAAAAAATAGGCTTTATTGGCAGCAAACGCTTTACTGGCGGCGTTTTTGCTCTGAAATTGTTCATTCTAAAACCTGTCAACATATGCGCAACATTCCTTTTATCGCCCTGCTGGGCCTGCTTGCCGCCTCCGCCGGCTGCAAACAGTCCGGCACATCACCCAAAGGGTTAACCGGTACCTTCATCCGACCAGACACCACGCCCGTATTTATTCAGGGTGATACCATCACGATCACGGTCAGCGCCACCCCCAAAGGTATGCAATACAATATTGAACGCAGGGTGGGGACGGATTACTTCGAAGCCGATGTCAGGGACCGTTATGAGGTGAAGAACTATTTGGGTAAACCCGGCGCGCAGCAAAACGTGATCGATGTGCTGCAAACCGAATGGCATTGGATCATTGACGACAAACTGGGTATCCTGCAAAGCGGCAAACGGATCTATTTCCGCGTGCAGGATTAAGCACCAAGCAGAGGGTATTGTTTCATTTTATAAATGATACCCATCATGAAACGGATTTTTTTTACTTTAGGACTGACTATGACCCTGTGTCTGGTAAGTATCCGCCCGGCGCAGGCCGAACCGATTACGGTGATCATTACCACCGCGGTAAAGAAAATACTTAAGGCCATGGACCTGGCCGTGCAGCGGCTGCAAAACGTGACCATCAAACTCCAGAATGCACAAAAGGCTTTGGAGAACGTCATGAGCAAGCTGAAGCTGGACGAAATATTTGAGTGGACAGAAAAGCAACGGAAGTTATTTGCGGGCTATTACGAGGAACTCTGGAAAGTCAAAAATGCCATCGCCACCTACAAACGTACAAGGGCGATTGTCGACAACCAACTGGCCGTACTGGCTGAATACAGAAGGGCCGTTCGCCTGTTCTCCGGTGACCCGCACTTTACGCAGGAAAAGCTGGACGACATCATGGAAGTCTACCTTGGAATCCTGAACGAAAGCCTTAAAAACGTGGAACAGATCTCCATTGTGATTAATGGCTTCACCACCCAGATGTCAGACGCCAAACGGATGGAGATCATCAACGCAACGGATGATAGGGTAAAGAGGAACCTTATCGACATTCGCAAATTTACCAATGACCAGGTCATTGCCAGGGTGCAAAAGGCCCGTGACGAACAGGAACTGGCGACCCTGCAACAGTATTATGGAATAACGGAATAAAACTGCCAATGTAACATAGATGGACAAGATCACCCAAGACATCAACGCCATGGCCGTCTTCATGCGGCAAAAGGGCTACACCGGTAACTTTACCCTTGAAGCCGATGAGCTCCGCAACAAGTTTACCGGTGATATCAGGCGGGTGCTGACGGCACTCTCCCAACACGCCGCCCAACAAGAAACGCCCATGGGGTCTTTTATCCTGTCCACCTTTGCACAGTATAACCATCACCAAGACTATATCAAAACGCAGTTTTATATAAGCCATGAACCAAAAAATGGATTTGTAATTTCTCAACAGCACTTCTCCCACAACGCGCAGTACCCGACCAGGATGCATATCGCTTCTCACCACCAAGTGTTAGGCAGCCAGGCACTCATCAACCGCTATCCCAAGCCCAAACCCTGGGATGACCTCCGCAAAGGAAGGCCGTGGCGCCCCGGTCGATAATCAACTACGCGTGCAATCATTGCCCAGACGTGTGTTCAAATTTTATTTGATCACCGCATAAACACCTTTTTATGAAAATGTGTGTATGGGCCGCCGTGTGCCTACTGGGGGTGATGATCACTCAACCCACCAGCGCGCAAATTAGCTTTAATTGGAACGAATGGTTTAGACAGAAAAAGACAGAAAAACGATACCTGGCGCAGCATATTGCCCAGTTGCAGGTGTACTTGCAACTCGTAAAAGAAGGGTACCAGGTAATAGACAAAGGTGCGAAGTTCATCCACCAGGCCCGCAACGGGGAACTAACCCTGCATGATCTTTTTTACCTCTCGCTCAAAATGGTAAATCAGCGGATTAAAAACTACCCGGCGGTTTCAAAGACTATCGATCATCATTCCTTCATTGCCCGCAAAAGTCAGGACCTGCTGAACCGCATTGATCAATCGGAATTTTTGCGCGCCGATCAAAAAGAATATGTCCACCAAACCATGGGTCGATTGCGCAGCGACATGAGCGCCAGCCTGGATGAACTGGTGACCGTTTTGAGCGATTACGCGCTGGAGATGGAAGATCATGAGCGGATCAAACGTATCGAACGCCTCGAGGCATATGCCCTTGAACGGGTACTGTTCATGAAGTCCTATTATGGCCATGTGCTGGCCATGGTTGGCCAGCGCATGAATGAAACTGTAGACATCTCTGTATTGGGCAACCATTACGGCATGCCCTAATCATCCCCACAGCAAAAATTATCATCATGAAAACGATTTGTACATGGGGGATGATCCTGCTGCTGCAGTTACCCCTCTTTGGATCCAGGCTTTACGCCCAGTCGCATGAGGCCGCTGTTCTGTTGCTCAACATTGAAAAACTCAATCAGCTACGCGAAATCCTGGACAAAATGTATGACGGCTATAAGCTGGTCTCCGATGGCTATACCAAAATTAAAAACGTCACCAGTGGCAACTTCCAGTTGCATGACCTGTTCCTGGATGCCCTTTTTGTGGTCAATCCAACGGTAAGAAAATACCGGCGTGTAGTCGATATCGTAGAGTACCAGTTGCGGATTGTACAGGAGTACAAGGCCGCCTACCGCAGATTCCAGCGAAGCGGCGTATTTAAACCTGAACAGTTGGTATATATCGCCGAAGTATACGGGAGGCTTACAGACGACAGCCTCAAAAACTTAGACGAACTGCTATTAGTGATCACCGCCCGCAAACTACGAATGAGCGATGACGAAAGGATTACCGCCATCGACCGAATATTTAGTGATGTCCAAAAACAACTGATGTTTCTCAGGCGGTTTAATAACCAGCAAAACATGCTGGCTATTGAACGGACACGCGAACAAACAGAACTCAACAGCGTGAAAAACTTATACGGCATTGAGTAACTGTACTCCCATATAAAGTCCAATACCGTAACGACAAAAACAACATGTATGCGAATACGTATAATCGTCACCTTGGCCACTTCTATCCTTTTACCCTGCCTGGCACAGGCCCAGGGGGTGCCAGAAGAGATCCACAGCCTTCATGACGTGCTGGATGATCTCTTCGATGAAATGCTCGTCATGAGCGAAGAACTGCTGGACGCCAGTCGCGTCATAGCAGGTTTTGCCGCCGTGTTTTATATCGGCTATCGCGTATGGAAACATATCGCCAATGCGGAGGCGATCGATTTTTTCCCTTTGCTACGCCCTTTTGCACTAGGATTTTGTATCTCGATTTTTCCGCAAGTCATCAGCCTCATGAATGCCGTGTTATATCCCACAGTAGCAGCCACCAGGGCCATGGTGGAGAGCTCTAACACCAGCATCGAAAAACTCATCGTGCAACGGCAAAAAGAACTGGAAGAGACCAAGTCTTATAAAATGTATGGCGTAAACGATGGGGAAGGAGATCGTGATGTCTGGATGTACTACACCCACCGAACAGAAATCGGCGATGAGGGCCTGTTTGGTGGCATCGGGAACGACATTGAATTTTCCATGGACAGGGCTTATTACAACCTGAAAAGCTGGTTTAAGGACGTCATTTCATTTTTACTGCAGTTGCTCTATGAAGCGGCCGCGCTTTGTATTAACACCATCCGTACGTTCAACCTGCTTATTTGCGCATTGCTGGGACCCTTCGTCTTTGCACTCTCCATTTTCGATGGCCTGCAACACAGCCTCACTGTCTGGCTGGCCCGCTACATCAACTTCTATCTCTGGCTGCCAATCGCTAACGTGCTGGGTTCCCTGCTCGGAAAAATACAGGAAGGCATGATCAAACTCGACCTGGAACAAATGGAGCGATTCGGCGATACCTTTTTTACCACGGCCGATATCGGGTATTTAGTGTTTATGATTATCGGAATTGTCGCCTTCTTTACCGTACCCAACCTCTCTAACCTGATCATCAATACCGGCGGCGGCTCCATCCTCACCTCCAAAGTTACCAATATGACTATCGGCAATGTCAGCTCGTTGGGCATGGCTGCCGCTGGCGGTATCGGCATGGCGGCAGATGCCTTTGGTAATAATAACCTGCGCATGACCAAAGGCGAAAGCGGCCATGGCGTAGGCTCCGGGTACTTTGGTGATAAACTGGGGTAGGGACCCTGACAAAAAAATGTGCATTTTTTTCATTCGTGTTTTTAAACCTATTGAAAATTATTGAACGTCATGCAACAACTTAAAAATATTGATTCGGCCTTTAAGCATGTGCGGCTTTTTACCCTGGTGCTCATCATCGCATACACCGCCCTGTTGGGTTATGGCGTATACCGCTATACCGATCAACTATCGCACGCTTCGGAACGAATATTTATCATCAATGACGGCAAAGCCCTTGTGGCCACCAGTTCCACCCGCCGCGAAAACATTCCGGTCGAGGCGAAAGACCATGTCAAAACCTTTCATGCCCTGTTTTTCACCTTGAGCCCGGATGACAAAGCCATTGAAGCTAATATTCGCGCAGCCCTGAGCCTGGCCGACCGCAGTGCCAAGGCACAATATGATGACCTGAAAGAGAAGGCCTACTACAGTGGCATTATTCGTGGTAACATCAGCCAGGAAGTGAGCTGCGATTCCGTTGCTTTTTCCATGGCCAGCTATCCCTACCGCTGGCGCTACTTTGGTAAACAACGGATCATCCGCACCACCGCCATCCTTACCCGAACCATAATCACCGAAGGCTTCCTTCGCACCATCGAACGTACTGAAGATAACCCACATGGCTTTTTAATCGAAAAATGGACCACCCTGGAAAACAAGGACCTCCACCTCGAAAACAGATAACATATGTGGAAACGAAAGAAAACCGGCGAGCAGCGGCGGCCCTCCCCGCTGGTGGAAAAAATAGGGGGCAAACTTTTAGCCGTCCAGCATCGATGGGCTACAGGACTCAATAAGCGCACAGCCCATTGGTCACGCCAGCAACAGATCCTATTCGTTGTGCTGGCCTGCGGGGCCCTGTCAGCCCTGAACCTGGTGGCCCTCGTGGATAAGTCCCCAACCACCACCACGCTGCACCAGAAAGCCAATGTCGTGCCCATTCCCAAACACTGGGTATTGCCCAACACCGGCCCGCAGTTTAACCGCCAGGACACCCTCACCTTCCAGGCACTGCGTCAGCGCCTTGACTCTCTGATGGCCACAGATACCGGCAGACAACAACTGCAGGCGTTTAACCAACGAAGGCCCGGCTTCCTGGACTCTCTGCTCCATATCGAACGACAAATATTTCCCACTCTACCACCCATCAACATTTTTTCACCTGACAAAACGCAAACACCATGACACAGCCGACAAACGAAAGGCCGAATAAAACCAAATTATTATTGGCCGCACCTCTGGTGGTGATACCATTTTGTGCCCTTTTTTTTCACGCCCTCGGCGGCGGCAAGGGTACCGGGGACAAACAGCAGGCAGAGCAACCCAAAGGGCTTAATACCTACCTGCCTTCTCCTAAAATCAAAGACACCCGCCAGGATAAACTTTCACTCTATGAGATCGATGAAAAAGACTCAGCGAGCAAACAAAAACAACATCGCGGGAGCCTTGATCTCTTTGAAATGGAAACACCGCCGATTCCTGGCGAGGCCGTCCACGATGAGCAAACAGCAGACATAGATCCCTATGGCCGCGTGACCAACCCCTTCTCAAGTGGAGGTGCCAGCGAAAATCGCCGCCGCAGGGGCAACCGGGCCGAAATGGCAGAACAGCCCGCCGATGAACTGGAACGCAAGCTGAACGTGCTCCGTTGTTCGCTGCAACATGATACCTCCAACCAACCTGAACCCGCCGAGCCGGCTGACGAACCCACTCCGCAAAACGATGCCGTATTTAAACAGCTGGATGCTGCGATGGCCGCCATCAAGGATGGCACCGATGGCGGACAGCCCGATCGGGAACTGGGTATGATGAGCGGCATGCTAGATAAAATTCTGGACATTCAACACCCGGACCGCGTAAAAAACCGGCTGGAGAAACAAACCACCAGCGAGAACAAAGGCATGCGCGTGGCCGCCATTTCCACGCCTTCATTGATAGATCCGTTATTACAAGCCACAGATCCCAGCACAACACGTTATTCCGTCTCCACAAAGCCACAGCAGGTTGATGGTTTTTATGAACTGGGTGACCCGGCCCAGGCTGGTACTGATGCCGTCCCTTCCATTGCAGCCGTAGTCCATGGCACTCAAACCCTGGTCAACGGCGCCTCCCTGGAAATCCGGCTGGATCAAGACGTGTATGTCCGAGGTCAGCTAATACCTAAAGGGACATCCCTACACGGAAAATGTTCTCTGTCAGGAGAGCGGTTACAGGTCAGCTTCAATATTATCCGGCATGGACAGCTGCTGTTTCCAGTAGACCTGGAGGCCTATGGCCTTGATGGCATCCCCGGCATCAGGATACCCGGCTCTATCACCCGCGATGCAGCCAAGCAGGGGACCAATGAAGCTATCCAGGCCATCGGCCTTTCCACCATGGACCCCTCGCTGACTGCGCAAGCCACTGCCGCCGGCCTGGACGCGGCTAAAACACTGCTCACTAAAAAAGTGAAACTCGTAAAAGTAACTGTCAAAACTGATTGCCCCCTCCTGCTCAGGGACGGCACTAAAAACAATAAATAATTGATCACCCAAAACATCCTCCAACATGCACACCATTTTGTTTATCCGCATTATTTCTGTAACCGCCCTGGTGCTGGCCAGCCAGCTCAGCGCCGGCGGCCAAACCCCATTTATTACCAGGGCCAGCGATGTGATCACTACCCACATGGAACTGTCCACCCAGCGTACCACCGTAGTGGTATTTTCAGCACCCATCGCCGAAAATGGTGTTGACCGCGGCAGCGCTCAGGTATTGGCTAAAACAGTAGATGGCGTGGGTAACGTCATCAAGGTGAAAGCCGCCTCTGACAGCCTGCTACCCACCAACCTCACCATTTTTACCAGTGATGGCCGTGTATACCGCTTCCTGGTAGAATACAACGCATCGCCCCGTCAGGATTTTTATGATTTCAGTGGGCTGCCCGGTCAGGCGGCCAGCAGTGGCGTTCGCTTTCTTCCGGACCGCATGAATGAAGCTTCCATTATCCGTACATCCACTCACATTACCGAATTGCCTGCTCATCGCCGCCGCCCCACCAGTAAATCCAACGGGGACATGAAGCTCAGGACCAAAGGCATCTTCTTATCGGAAGGCGTGCTGTTTTTTCATCTCAGCCTGGCCAATAGCTCAGCGATTCCCTATGAACTGGACTTCATTCGCTGTTATCAGCGGGACCGGAAAAAATCCAAACGTACCTCTCAGATGGTAAAAGAGGTCAAGACACTGGCCACCAGCTTTGTAGGCAAGCCTGTCATCGGTGCGGGTGACGCAGGGTTCTCCATGGTGCTGGCCTTCGAAAAGTTCACCATTTCGGACAGCAAATATTTTATGATTGAGCTGTTTGAAAAAAAGGGTGACCGCCATTTGGTGCTCAAAATTAAAGGCGATGATATCCTCAAGGCCAAACCGCTACTGGTAAGCAAGTAAAGCTTCCGGTTACGCGCCAAAGCGATTTTTAAGGTGCAACACTTCCGCCAGTTCTGGCCAACAGCACTCACCAGTGGTTTTTAGCATCCCATAAAACATTATGTTATGAGTGACAACAGAGTTAAAAACGATATCGATGCATTCTGGGCCAACCTTCAACAGGAATACGCCCAAAACCCAAACAGGGCAAACAGCCCTGGTTATTTGAAAGGGCAACTGCAACTACTGGACGAGATGTTGAAAAAGTATAAAAATCCCGCCACCTTGAGTCCATCAGAAAGGGCCTCGCTGGTGACCCTCAAATCCGACAGGGATGAATTTTACAAACGCGTCCATCTTAACAGCCCCGGCAACCTGCTGAAAAATATAGGCAAAATTTCCGGCAGGGGAGTAAATGGCCTCATCAAGGGACTCGGCAACTTTCTCTATAACGGCGCCACCGGATCCAGCGCCAATATGATGCAACGAGCCCCCTGGTTGGTGCAAATTCTCTTTAATATCGCCCGGTTAATCATAGCCCTTGCTGGTCTCGCACTGATAGGTGCCGGCAAAACCCTGGACTGGATCCTTGGTAAAAAACCTGACACTGGAAATCCTAACCAAACCATCTCTCAGCCACCCACCCCCCAGCCGCGGCAACAGCAGGCAGGCAAACAAAAACAAGCAGGTCAGCAAAGCTCCGAACAACAACAACAGCCACCACTACCTGGCCCCAGCCAAAGACCCACCCAGCCTGGCGACCCTTCCCAGTCGCCCGCAAGCCCAGGACAAGGCCCGCAGTTACGCGCCGATCAAAAAAACGGGCAATCCAGTGCCCAACATATCAACCGCCGCGTTCGCGTCATCCACCCACCCAATAACAATAACCCATCCCAAGGCCCACGCCGCTGATTTACTCACTTTAAAATGCAATGATTATGACACCCGAACAACAATATCACCTGGACAACGAACATAAATACGCAGGATTTGGTACCCGCCTTAACCAACAGGTTGTGGAACAGGTTGCCCAGGGACTCACCCAACTGGACCTGCGAAGCCAGGACGTGCATGGCATGGACCGCATGTTTTACAAAGTGTCCTCCCGTATCGGTGATACACAGGCATTTTACAATGGCTTTGAAGCTATCATCATTAAGAACATGCCGGCAAACTTTAAAGTGGATGGCCTGGACCTCAAGGACCTTGAAATAAGGCTCTCGGCACCGCCACAACCTTTTCATGGCAAAAACGATCCTGCGGGGCAGTTTGAAAAGGTGCTGGAGGAATATCAGGTCGGTGTGAAAGCCGACATGGCCAAACTCTATCACCAAAACAAAGACCTGTTTTATAAAGTGGCATTTGCTTATAAGGAAGTGCTTGAACCTTTAATCAAGGCCGATCGCAAGGCCGAAGTAGACCAGGGTATTGCCGCACTCATGGGCAACGACATTCGCAAGCAATGGTTTCCAGCAGATCAGGGTATTACGCGCGTGGAAGCCTTTAACCTGCTCGATGAAATCGATCACCAGCGCGCTGTGTATAAAACCTATCGCGTACACGAAAAAAAGGGTGGGGAAGAAGCAGCAACCGCTCCGGTCCAATCTCCCGAAGGCGAGAGCGCCACAAAAGAAGCACGCAAAACCTACGGGGTTTGGCTACTGCTGGACTATGTAGATGTGGAAGCCAATCACCCGGAAGGGAAACTGCAAAACCCTACCAAACATGGTAACCGGCTCCTTGAAAGGATTGATGACAATTATGGCTTTGACATCCGCGCCGTCCTACCCCGTTTTGGATGGAAGGGAACTGATAGCGATAAGGTGATCGATGACCTGGCCAAAGCCCTGGAAAAAGGCAACAAAGTGGAAGTGGCCCCTATCGATCAAAGTAAGTATGAAACGGTCTTCATTTATGCCAACCCACGCGCCAAAACCATCACCATCGAAGACCATGAAGGAAACCGCCTGCCCCACGCGATGTTCTTAACCGAAGCCGCCCGCCAGGAACGTTCCGAAAAACATCAAAACCAACCCTTTAACGGCCATGCCTTCCGGGTTGCCAACCGGCCAACACAAAAAGCCGCCGGTGCTGGGGAAGAAGGGGAGGCGCACGAAAAAAAAAACAGTAACCCGCACGCGCGGATAGTCCAGGATGGAAAAGGGAAAGGCCATGGCGTCTCCTAATTACCAAGGTGAATAGAACGAATCAAATTCTTAAAAATATTTACGCTTATGAACAGCCTTCCTACTGCTGACCCATCAATGCATGAACACTATGTCCTCGGAACCCGCCCCTATGAGGGGGCAGAATCCGACCAGAACCCCGCAGCTGTTTTCCAGCAACCCTTTGGGACACTGTCCGGCGCCTTGTTAGCGTTGCTGGATAGCAGCCTGGCCCTGCTATGCCCTGGGCTGGCCACTTCCAAAAACGCACCTGCCCTGATCGGCAGCAACCAGATCCTGTGTATACCCTCTGGTTACAAGGTCAGTCTTGGATTGAGCGATGACATCTGGATGCTGGACGGGCAGCGCTGCTTCAAAGTGGGCATTATATCAAACATGCCTAAACGATTATTTCAACAGTGGACAGGCCTGGGTGATCCCGTTTTTGCCGGCCGCCGCTGGCCCGTTTTTATTCCGCTCCTAACAATTAACGAGAACAACCAGCGCCAAGCCCATCACACCCGCATCGCCAACATTAAAGCACAACTCAGCAGTCGGGAGGCCCGACAGGCCAAAAACCCGCACAGGCTTTTGCCGCCCAGCCACCACCAGGGCATCAAACCCTAACGTGCGGACGATCATTGCCCCGCCAGTTGAACGACAAACGGCAGCCCCCCATTTTTTAAAACATGGTAATACCAAGAAGATGGAAAACAATATTTTGCTCGATAACGGTGAATTCCCCGGCCAGGGCCCTGCACAGCACCTGCGATTTATCCTCGCTGAAACCAATATCCCCATCGGAGAGGGTGAGGCGGTCAGTCAGCAATCTGTGTTTTTTTCACTCCATCATGCCTTCTGTAAATTGCTGGCCGGTAACCTCGAAAATGTTGAATTACGCCTAGCCCGGCAAAAGGGTCTCACACATTATGGCTCCCGCAGTATCACCTCCGTTAACGATGGGACCCTATACGGAAAAATCGTGGGTATCCTTCCAGGTAATGACCAGCTAGCCGCTCCCCCCGGCATTTATCTGCAATCGGATTTCAGCGCGGACGAACTACGACAGATGACGGGCATCCCCTTTCCATCCACCCAAAAAATGGATAGCGATTTTCTAATCCCACTTAGGACCTATAATGAGGATTTTACTGATACGTCTCCCAATGTGTATTTTGAAAGTATCCAGGAACATGTCAGGCAATTTTTAAATGCCGCCCAAACTGCGGACGCCGGCCTGGACTATCACCTGACGTTTAAGGGTGCCTTTATGCAAGCGTCGTCCGCTGGAGAACATCTCTATGTACAGCGGCATTACTTTGACAATCTGTTTGAGCCCGTCAAAAAACTGCTCAGTACAGATCCGCTGCTGTTTGACGATAAGTGCGCCGATAACGAATATGAAATTGTTCATCATTATGCCTACATCAACCGTCCTGGTACCCAAGAACTCATCTCCATTAATGTCATGCCGATTAACGATGCGCTGGATGGCATGCCCACTGCAGGGATTTACCTTCATATGGAGGAAGACATCCAAAACCTGGAACGCGATACCGGAATCGGCCTGCACAATGCCCACTTCTACGATGAGGGGCTTCCCTTTTTGTTGCTGGCAGAATACGTGTATAACCGAGGCCTGCGGCTGGTACCCGATGAAGGCATCGTGGAACTGGCCCGCAACCTGCAGGACCAACACTATAACGGAAAACAACAACCCAACAGCCCCTACGTCCTCACGGTTGCCTATGATTTCAACCTGGAAACTGCTGCAAAACCAGCTGTTTCTACTGCCTGGGACAAATATCATTACCAGCTATTGGAACAAGCAATTTTCAAACTGGTCACGACCGACCTGCACCTGTTTGGTGATCCACGCCATAGGGTGGATGCGCCTTACAGCATCACCTCCGCTGAAATATGTGATTCACAACAACGGCCCATGGCCAGCCTACAACTGGCGCCTGCCAATGTCGAGGGACATGCGCAAATGCACCTTGTCATCGAAGGGGCCATGGCAGACCTGGCCCCTGCCATCTATCAGGCCATGACTTTATTGTTTACCGGCCACCTGGATGTACAGCGGCCACCTATGGCCCTCCATATACCTGTTGCTCATTATAACCGAGAGGGACAATATCTTCCCCATCCGGTTAACCAGCAGGAAATATTAACCTTCCTAAGTTCGGCCATGACGGAGCGAATTTCCCGCAAAATTGCCTCGGACCATTCCCCTATATCGACAACCAGTGCAGGGGGGAGCTATCATATTAACCTGGAATGGAGTGAGCCTGCCCCACCCACTAACGCAAGCACCACCAGCATTCACCAACCCGACCTGGACGTGGCCCACCGCTACCTGCAGCAGATGCATCCACAATTGTTTTTGCACACCAACCCTGGCGGCCCACAACGCTATATCGTACGCGCCAGCCTGGTGGACAGCGATACCGATCAGCCCATCGTCTCTCGTTTTTACCACCCGGCCTCCGACCCGGTATTGGCTGCAGGGTTTTACCTCCAATACCATTTGGACCATCCTGCCAGTTCCCAATTAAAGCCGGCAGCTGATGGCCACACCAAGATGATGGAGGCTGCTTCCAGCATTCATTTGGCCACCTATGCTCAACCTGTCATTTTACCTGTTCACCTGCAAGCCACCCACCCGCGCACCTTGATGGACAACGAAGGCCGAGACACCGGACCCGGCATTAAGCTATAAGCTACCGGATATTTTTTTATGGATACAAAAGCCGACAGGGCGCATGGTTTCACTTCATTTTTAATAACTGTTATGGATAATTTCTTAGGCATTTTTGATGGCGACTTCGCAGGCGAGGGCAATATAGATTACCTGCAGTTCCGGTTGGAACGGATCCAGCGATCCCGCCAACCGGACAAAGAACCCATCCACAACCTGGAAGGTTTTTTCTCGCTAAAACTGGCCCTGTGCACCATGCTGATGACTAAACCGGACTTGGTCGACCCCGACCTGGTAGATTCCCAAAAGAAAACCTATTATCACAGCATGCGCATCCTTCGCGCTGAAAATAATGCCACACTGGCCACCCACATCTGTGTCAAACTATATGACAAACAGTATCACGGTCTGCCTCCCGGTATTTACCTCCAGACATCCTATACAATGGATGAGTTGCGGCGATTGACTGGCATTCCCTTCCCACCCAGCGGGGCGCTTCCCGATGATCACATGATCTGCCTGGCCCATTATCATAGCGATTTTAAAGCCGCCATTCCCACCTCCTTTTATGAAAGATTGGCCACCTATGCCAGTGACATTTTGGAGATAACCCGGCGGGACATGGAAGAGTTTACCCATCAACTTACCTATAAGGGTACCTACCGGGGCAATGATCATCAGCCTATGAGCGGAAAGGGAAGCAAATACGTAGAACAACACTATTACAACAACCCACATGAACCGATAAAAAAGTTGTTACTAACTGATCCCTTTAAGTTTGATCACCTTTGCAAATGGAACAGCTATCTCGCACTACATGACCATGGCTACGTTACCAATCCCAATGAGGACGTCATCGCTACTATTGAGGTAGTCGGATTCAATCCATCGCCCACTTCCCAACTCACCCCCGGCATTTATTTTCACTGCTTGGATGAGTTGGTAAAATTTCAACAACAGGCGCAGTTGGACCTCCGATTTATGTCAGACTATGTTGACAGCCAAACCACGCTGGCACTGGCCCACTACCAATTTCAACAGCGATATTCCCTGCATGTGGCATCCCCGCTCGTAAGTTTTAAATCCAACTACCTTACAGGTCAACTGGACATGGGCGCCGTACCGCACAGCCCATTTACTACCACGACCACTTATCAGTTCGATCCATTTGCGCCCACTGCACAGCCATTCCGAATCGCCTCGGACTACTATCACTATGAGACGCTGGAGATGGCTCTCGCCAAATTGCTGGGAACCGACTTTACCTTGTTTCAATCCACTATGGCCCAATCCGTGGGCTATCATATTTTGCAGGCCATCGTTTTCGGCAAGGATGCCACCCCACTGGCCAGCCTTGAACTGATGCGACAGCCACCCCCTCCCGGCATGACAGAGCCTCTGCCATGGCATATCTACCTGCAACTGCATCAAAATATTGAGCTGCCCAATGACATCCGCTCAGCTTTGGCGACGCTGGAAGGGAGCCATGTGTTAACCCAAAACGAGGAGCGACATCTCTGCATTCCGGTGGCGCGTTTAACGGCTGACCAGGTCATGGAACCGATTCATCAAAACCTGCGTACCATTTGTGCAATGCTGGGCCGGCCAATGCCCGATAAAACACTGGACGGCGATCAGCGTCACGCCCAAAGAGCTGTCTCCTCCACCTCCGCAGAATCCGATTACTTTACGTTATGCTTTGATAAGGCTAAACAATTACCTGGAGAGGGGCCTTCCATCGAACAGGAACTGGTGACCATAAAGGGACTCTCCAATGCCTATGCGCTGCTGCTGCTGCTGGACCCTGAATCCTTTCAACCCGGCAACAGTCGTTATGGGAATGCCCACCTGGCCCGCGTCCGGTTATATGAGGGCACGATCCCTGCGGTTGCCGAGGGTAACACGAGTGTCGTGTGGACCCAACCATCTCCTGAAAATCTCCTGGTCACGCGTTTTTATCAAACCTACACGGCTTCCGACAGGCCACCGGGTTATTGTCTACATTTCAACGAAAGTCATCCCAAAGCCATCCATTTGGCCATGTCAGAACTTCCGCCGTTGTTAACGGCGGCCTGCGAACAACACCACCTGGTGTTTTCACTAAATGCCGCGCAAGCACCGGACACCCACAAACCACACCCACGAAAAATACCAGACCCTGACGGCAACAGCCAGGCACCCGGACCTAAACTTTGATGTTGACCGACCACTTTCTTCATTTAATGATTCGCATCGCCCACCTGCAAACAGATAACCATCACACTTAAACGAATCCGCAATATGGACCATCAATTTATCAGCACGCCACCCGATCTTTTGAAACAAGGGCCCATTGATTACCTGCCTTTTCACCTGCAGCGTACCCAACTGGACCCCGCCAGCGGCACCGAGACCAGCGCAACCAGGTTCGCTTATTTTACTTTGAAGGAATGCCTGTGTGAGCTGTTGCAGACACCGCTGGCTTCACTGGATCCCAACACTGCCAACTTCACCAAATTGCGCCGCTACCAGCGTGTTGACATCAAAGACGCGGGAGATCTCAAAAGGGCATCCCTGGTGGCCATCCGGCCCGGTCTGCCGTATGAATTCGAAGCAGCACCAGGCATCTACCTCTTTATCAGCCGATATTTAGGAGGTCTTGACCAGGTTCGCCAGATCACCGGTATGCCTTTCCCGGATGCTGATACCCTGGAAAAACCTTATTTGATTCCACTGGCCTCTTATCATCCCAATTATACCGCCATAGAAGTGACGCGTGAATACCTGGACCTTTACCATTTTGCCCAGATCTACCGTCAGCAATTACATCAGCAACGAACATCCTTCACCCATCAACTCGTTTTTAAAGGGGAGGTCAGGCCAACAGATGCTGCCCCGCATGATCCATACTCCAAGCCCTATCACCTTTTAAAACATTACTATGATAACCTGCATGAACCTGTGAAAGCGTTACTCAGCACCAACCTGTATTTATATGACCCGTTTTGTGTTTCGAACACCGTAGCCGACATTCACCATCACGCATTTGTCAAAGACAATAACAACTGTTGCCTTGCACGCATTAAGGTTATACCAATTGATCAGGCAATCAGCGGCCCGCCCTTTGCCGGCATTTACCTGCAAGCTCATCCTGATATCGCTACCCTGGAAACCATCGCGCAGCTGCGATTTCATACTCCTGTGGAAAATATGGGTAGTGACGCTGAACTGTTACTTGCCGCCTATCACTATAATCAGGGCTATCGCATGGCCTTTAACAAACATACAGGTGAAGGGGAGGCCCAATTCCATTTTGATGTGAGTGGCAACTCTCTTCCGAACAGTCCCTACACCGTTGGGCTTTTTTATTTATCAGATGATGACCGTTATTTGCAACAACGCTATGGTCTTGTCAACGAACATTACCATTTTTCTGATATCCGCAAAGCCCTACAATGGTTATTACATACTGATTACGCGCTGCTGTCAGACACGCCTCAACCGCGGCAGATGTTGGGATATAACCTCTCTGCTGCTGGCATCTATGATGACCAACCCGGTCCCATCGTCTCGCTTCGCAGGGTTGCCCACCATCCATCACACACGGAAAGTGGCGTGATCCTGTTACATTTCCACCGTCCAGGCCAATTGCCCCCGGATGTCATCTCGGCCATTGCCGCACTTGAAGGCAGCAGCCAACCCCTGAAGGGCGGCCAGGATGGAGAATTTTATTTTGTCCTTGGCCATCGGGATCCAACCGGAATTAACGTTCTCCATAACCACATTCTAAACGCGATGGAACGCATATGCGCGTTACCCGAACAAATAGCGATGGTCCCAGAAGTGACCAATGTTGCCACCAAGTCCCAGAGTAATCCTTCGGATAAATTTACCATCGAGCTTCAATGGCGTCTTCCCATTTCTTCACAGCATGAATCCCAACCTCCACCTGAGGAACTAACAGTAACAGGACTGGATAGCGCCCATCAGGTCCTGCTTGCGCTGGACAAGGAAATAATCCAAGTGGCCGAACTTTGGCCAGATACCATCTGGCTGGAGCGTGCCCGCCTGCTGCATGGGGAGGCCAAAGCGGAAATTGCCTCCCGCTATTACCAGTCGGGGGAGAGGACGGATGAACTACCCGGCCATTTCATCACCTATAATTTGGCCCACCCACTGGGTGAAAAACTGGCACTGGCCCAGCAGCACCTCGACATGGTGCTGATTCCTGCCAACCCACATACGGTTACATATATGCTGTCTCCACCGCTTACATTGCCTGCACCCGCGCGTCATCCCCGTGTGATGGGCCCACCGCCAGATCCAGACAGCCCAGGTCCGAAATTATAAAACCGGGCAACCGGCCTGAAATCCCGAGCAAATTCGCGCCATCACTCCCCACACCACGGCCTACTTTATCAACACCACCCTCAATTATTTTTATGTACCATCCACTACCCATTACGGCTAATAATCCTCCGGGCCCCGGCACCTTCGATTACCTGCAATTTAATTTGACCACAATTACCACCGACATGGTCACTGAAAGAGAAACGACAACCATGCGCGCCTACTTTCATCTTAAACATGCGCTGTGCCAACTCCTGGAGACAGACCTTCGACATATCGACCCCAATGTGGCGAGGTTTTCCGGGCTGGACCATTCGCTTCGCGCCTACGTGCGTACCCCTGATAACTATAACGACTATGCTACTCTGATATATCACCATCCGCATAGTGATAATTCACATAAGATTACCCCTGGCATTTATTTGTACTCTGATTTATTATCAAACGAGCAAATCTATACTACACTTGGTCAGCCGATGCCTGCGGCCATCAAAACGGCCTTCCCGTTTAATATGCCACTGGCCTACCTGGATAGACATCAACGGGGCTTAGTCTTGCTGGAGCATTATGAAAAACTTCGCAACTACGCCACCGAGTACCTGCAAATGCTGCAGTCGGTTACCAACGGCATGGACCATCAGCTGGTTATCAAGGGGCAGTACCGGAGCCGCAAAAGCCAGGAAGGAAAATTTGTCCAACACGCCAAATATGTGGAGCATCATTACTTTGATAACGCCCAAAGGCCAGTTCAGGCCCTGCTGGACACCAATCTCCTGAGCCTCGATGGTTATGTCGCCGACCAGCAACAACAAAAACATCACCAGCATGTCTACACGCTCGGGGTTGACCAGCAACTGACCGGCTCCATCCAGGTGGTCCGCATTGGGGATGACAATGACAAATATCCCACCGCCGGCATTTACCTGCTGGCCTATCCCGATCTGCACACTCTGGAGAAAACCACTGGTATCCCCTTTAGCCGTATTACTCACTGTGACACCAGCAGTGGCCATTTACTGCTGGCATCCTATCACTATAACTTTGGCTATAGCCTGGAACCTGGGGATGGCCTGCTGCAGTTAATGCAGCAACAACAGCTTAACCGCAGCGCCGAGACCCACCACCCCGCTCCCACCTACACTGCCATCAGCACTTATGAATTCAGGGAAGGCCCGGACACCTTGCAGCCTTTTAAACACGCCACCGCATTCTTTCATTACGACCGACCTTCGCTGGCCTTGCTGCAACTGCTGAGCCTGGATTTTGCACTTTTCTGTACATCCAATCCCAACAGCCCGCATAAAATGTCGCTGCAAGGCGCTGGAGTACAGGACAGTGCCGGTGCCGTCCTGGCCCACCTGCAAAAAATACCCGGCCCCGAACAGGGACTTCACCAGGTGATACTTGTCCTGGAAGGCGCCCTGGCTACAATCGTGGCAGCCGCCCATCACCCGCCGCGCACGGACGACATCCATACCAGCGGCGAGGCCGTACACCTGCGGATGGGTCATTTTAACGCCGAAGGCGTTTTTGAACATGCCCATGACAACCTGAACTTTTTGAAGGGACTGCTGCAACAACCCATATCGATGCTGGACCATGCCATGCAGGTGCATCAGCCTATTCTCATGCCGGAAACGCCCACCAAACCTTTTATAGCCTTACAATGGCAACATGGCAATCAGCCCCCTGGGTCAGGGACGGTCACCCATATTGTGCGACATTCCCTGGAAGATGCGCATCAATTTCTGCTGGCCATTGATCCGAAGTGGTTTTGTCCTGACCCTGATCATCCCGGTGTACCTCACCTGTTAAATGCCCATCTTTTCGATGGGGGTGATCCTCAAATGATGGCCATCCGGTATTACCTGCCTATGGCGATAGGCTCAGTACCTGAGGGGTATTATATCCATTATAACGCAGACAGTGCCAAAGCCCTGGCTCTGCCATCCGGACAGCCAAGTCTTGAACGGATAGAGACGGCCTCTAGCGATCATTACCACACCTACCGGCACCAAACTAAACTCACTCCATCCGTAGAAGGCCTTCACCTCCGTGTGTTTGCCCGACAGGAGCCTGGCAAAGGTCAAGGCCTTTAGCTACATGCCGATTATCCGATTTCTGTTTTTAAACCCATGGATTATGACCATTAACAATGACCGTTATCTGCTGCGTATCGAATACCTCCCGGTCAACACGGAGATACAAAGCCAAGGGCAGCCACCCCTTATCAGTGCCCGACCTACGCTGGAACAAGCTTTGGTAGACCTGCTGACCCAACCGATGGACAGCTTCCATCCGGCTTCTGCCAAACAAATGGGTATGGACTACTTTATCCATCAGGCAAGGATCATGGATATGAAAAATGGTGAGCATGTGATCACCTTCCTGCGGATGAACAATGACATGCCTGTATTGGCAGATATTGCTGTTTATTTGGCTATAGAACCCGGCCAGGCCACTGCTGCCATCTCCAGAATGACGCAGGTATCCCAGGAAATACTCCATCGGCAGGGAACCAAACTGCTGCCTCTGCTGGCCCTGGAACCAGTGGGCCAGTTCCTATATCCGATGACCATCTACCGCCACCTGGCTGCATCTGCCTTCCATGATGTCTACCACCTGGAAGCAGCGCTATTCCCCTGTCAATTCCTGACCCGCTTTGATGGCATCAGTTTAAACGAGTCATCGGTCCGGGAAACCGGCTATCAACAAAAAGGTATAAGCATTAAGCATTTTTATCCTACAGAAAAGGATGCGTTAGCCAAATTGCTGCTGACGCCGCCGCTGTTTTTTGACATCGCAGGATCGGCCAGACAGGATGCTCCTTATTATTTTATCGCCGCGTGTGCAGGTAACATCTCATCGGAGGAATATACCGCTGCCACTCACACCATTCAACCGCCTACATTGGATGACGATCATACCTACAGGGACGCCGGCCGTTATCTCGCCTGCCCTGAAGGATGGGCATCCTTATTGGATAAAATAGGCTTCCCCTACGACCCCGACCATATTCCGAACTTCGGCGCTACCCTGCTTAAGCTAGATTACTGGAATACCGCTATCATCCCTGCACTGGTGAAAACCGAACTCTCCGAAAGGATCACCGAACACCTGGAAGCACAATTAAACCTTCAGCAGGTAGATCAGACCTATCTCAGCTATATCCGAAGCACTCCCCAGATGCACCTGCCCGAGCTGGACAACGGAAAGGTCTCGGTGGCCGATAACGAATTACATAGCCATTCCAATAATCTGGCTACCGCCCTGGCTCAGATGCTGATCCAAGACTTCCGTGAATTTGACCTTAACCTGGTGACTGAGAAAAATCTGGCCCATCACATTACCAGCGCCTACCTGTCCGATCCCGCCGGCAAGGAGCTTATGCATTTCCGGCACGTGGCCCAGGACGGGCCTGATTTGAAAAGAGGCGTTTATATGGGGGTGCATAAAGACCTCGTGGGCGACCCTGCATTTGCAATGATGGAACCGCACATGGTGGCCCAGGCGGAACGGCTTCGCGGCAACCAGAAAGGCGATTATGTTTACCTGCAGGTAGCCAGGTACAATAGGCTTGGAAACCTTGTAGAGATGCCTCTTTATGACCGCTTTTTTGTCTCTGCCACGCACCGCCAGATTGCCCTACAAGCAGACATCGATCCGGCTTTATATAAAACGATACCCAATACTCTTCCGGCAAACATGGCCTACAAGGTGCAGCTGCAATGGGAATATCTGGGCAACCCGGCACCCGATGGACCCTTGCGCTTTTCATATTTCCAGGGGTTCGGCACACCGGAGCGGGCCATGCAGGCTATTTCAAAACTATCCAATGAGTTATTCGACAGCCACAGCCAACTACAAAAGGACACCCCATTCCGGATAGTGGATATCACCCTTTTTAACCAGGATAACAAGGCCATTTTAATTAAGAGCGGTGAAATGGATGGTCCCGGCATCTATCATGAAAAATTCCTGGATTACCTGACACCCAGGATTCAGGCGGCCTATGACCATTTTTTGGGAAGGGGGAGTAGTGCCGGGCAGCAAAAGGGACAAGACCCACCGGATAAACATGCCAAACAACACACCCGCCACCGGCCCCGGATACAACGAGGTAAAGATGGGCCAGGCGAAAGCCAGGGCCGCGGTTTGTAATCCAGCAGATTATCCGCCATTTCAATTTTTAAATGTTTAAGATCATGTTAGAACTTCACAATCGATACCTGCTATTGGTGGAATGCGGCGATGCCAACACCGCAGAGCATAATACCCTGGACTATCAGACCGCGTCCGCCGCCACCCTGCATGAGGCACTGCTGCACCTCTTTAAAATCCCGCCGGACCAATTTCATCCCGATGCCGCCATTCTCAACGATCAACCATGGTTTGTAAAAAAAGCCCACATCCTGGACCTGGTGGATGGTACACCCGTAATCCACACTCTCCATGAGCCCCATCCCAAGCAACCAGCCTTTGACGGCATTCTCCTGGTCATCGTCGAAGGAATTCCAGTTTCAGCACTCAAAGCCCAACTGGGAGAACCATCCAACCGCACCAGCCTCGATCAACCCGCCATCTTTGATTTTCTCAAGTGGGACCGCGATGCTGAGCACATGGTTCCTACGCCGGTTTTTTCGCAGCTCTTTAGCGCAGCCGTCCATATGTCGATCGCCGGAACGGCTACTCTCATTCCGCACCAGTTTGCATATACCTTGGAAGGGTTTAAGATCAAAGCTGATGCAGATCCCGACGGTCACCATTTTGCGCCCGCGTTTACCGAACATCATTATTTTGAAACCCTGGCCCATGCCGTGATAAAACTCTTGCTAACCCCCTCCTCCCGGTTTTCCTATACCCAAAGCCGCCAGAATGGTGCCCTCACCTTTTACGATAATGCCACGATTTCCCCTCTTCCCCCGGCCACCGATAAACCCTTGGCCAGTTGCTACCTTCAACCACCCGCTCATCAGCAATCCGCACCTAACACCCCAGTGCCAGGAAGATACCTGGAATTCGGCCCTACCATCGCTGAGGTTCTCCAACGACTGGGCATCGAGCCTGCTTATTTTAATTCCATCGGGGACCGCCAAACGCTGCAACTGGATCAGTATTCCCGCCATGCAACAGACACGCTTGCCCTTTTGGAACATCTCCAGGTCCCAACCGTTGGCTTAATGTATGCATTTGGGCCACAGGGCCCCACACTCGACTATGAGGCTGTCGTCGGCCATCGCATTGCCCTTCCAGCGCCTCTGGGGGAGGGCCAGCATAACGCACTGGTGGAACAAATCATTCATACCCACACTAACGACCCACTGCTGGCCCTTTTTCAAATGATCTCTCATCCGGTAGCGGTCTTTGATGAAATAAAACCTGATACTACCGGCTTTCAAATAACGCAAGCCAGCATTATTGATTCAGAAAAAACAATGGTGCTGACGATTACATCCCAACCACCGGATACTGAACGTATGGCACCTGGTCTATACCTGGCCGTTGCTCCCCAGCTGATGATTCACCCAACCTTCCGTCACCTTCATCCCGGCCAGTTAGCCGCTGGGGGAGCTGCCTTTCAACAACATGGCGCCCTGCTATACATTCCCATCGCCTATCCCGAAGAAGGTGGCCTGCGCATCAGCCCCGGTTATCAGGGCTTTTCTGCCACCGCACTGGCGCACTATTTTATCGATCAACTTGGACAGCGGCCCGAGATGCAAAAGTTTGCCTCCAAGACCCTTGAAGATGATACACCCTACCTTGTCACGCAAACCTGGGTGATAGATACCGGCCATCTCACCGACCATTTTACCATCGTCCGAGCCAGTCAGGACCCAATCTCAAGCCTGCGCCAAATCGCCCGTCTTGCCCCGGAATTATTTACACCCAAACCACTCGGGGATCTTGGTATCCCTATGCGCCTGGTCAGTGCCAACCTGGTACAACGCCAGCAGGGTGAACAACAAACCCTTGTACGAAAGTTCGGCCATCCGCTGGACGAATCACGATTTAATTACAGTCTTCACAGCAAGGACCCTATCGTTACGGCGGCATTTACCGAAGTATTTGGTGGTGAACATTTGAAGGCGGCTATAAGGACCGCCTCCAGGCTGGACCGCATTGAACGGATGTTTCGCTCAACGCCCCCAGGTCCATCACAGGGCCTCGGACCCTGAGCTGGCCAGGAGGGTGCTATCCCCATTGTTGATATTACCATTACTGTTCGTTTTAAAAATTCAACACATATGCAGATCAACCATCCATATCTGCTCTATATGGAGTTTGCCTCACCCCACTCACCGGAGGACCCTGCCCAGGTGGATAGCCATGCAGTTACATGCGCAGATATCTGGCATGGCCTCAAAGAATTGCTCAAGGTACCACTCGATCAGCTCCACCCTGAAACGGCCATTACTAATGGCTACCCGCGGTTTTTAAAAACGGCCAGACTCGTGGATTTCAGGGAAGTGGAGGTGGTGGCCCAGCTGCTGGTCCATCCCCCTGTAACGGGTGACGATATTGGCGACCATGTATTTTTGTTGATCAAAAGTGAGCTGAGAGATGTGCTGGCAGCCGAAGGGATCCGCGCCGATTTCCATGGGGGGGATATGGGAGAGCGGTTATATTTTACCCTGGCGGTGCGATCAGAAGACCAGACACATCTGTGTCCCACCAAATCCTGTGATGAACTGGTGACAGCCACTATGGACATGATCATTCACAGCGATTCCGGCATCATGCCACATTCCTGTACGCTGCGATTTAATGGATTTGACCTGAGCATGGCCAGCGCTGTCGGTGATAACATCGAATACCAGGCACTGGCCGAACATCACTTCTGGATGGATGAAAACGAGGCGCTGGTACACCTGCTCAAAACGCCCTCCGCCCACTTTGATAAATCTTCTGCCTTTGATGCCAACCTGGACCGGTATTTTTTGCAGGCGATTATTACTTCTGCCAACAACAAAGACAAAAAGATTGCAGAAACAGCGACCAGTCCAAAACTCGTCTGGAGTCCTCAAGATCCTGCCCAAACAGGCCGCGTGCTGGCGATTGAAAACCGGTTCATCCCCCTGCTTGAAAAACTTGGATTTAGCAAAGAAGAATTTCTGTCCTACGGCCACCACCAGGTCGTCCGGCTGGATCGTTGGGATCCCGTGCATCATTTGCTCAGGCCCAGCGAAAACTTTGATCGAGTATTACAGCAATTGCCCCACACTACATCGGACCTGCGCACTGCTTTTCCTTTTACGAGCATCTACCGCAAAAGGATAACCCATCCATCTATCGGCACCCACCAGGCTCCCAGAGTGGCGGAGCATTCCGTGTTTTTTTACTGCCAGGACCTGCTGCCCGCCTTATTTCAAATGATGGTGCGAATGCCAGAGAGTTACGATGAAGCCCTTGTGAAAGCAAAAAAACTGGATAGCTATACTATTCACAACGGCATTTATGACGCCAAGGGTAATCAACTGGCCTATATGGGGCCGGCACCTTCCAACCTCCCAGGTGCCGAGCCTGGCATATATGTAGGATGGGATGCGCAGTTGCTCCGGGAACCAGCCGTGATTAAACTCGACCCTGGTCAACTCAGCCAGGGCAGCCAGCAACAAGTGCTCATGGACCATGCCATGTCGTACATGCAGGTGGCCTATTACCGTGACAATAAACTCTTGGCCACTACCGGCTATTCCAAATTTGTGCAACTACTGCTCATCCATCATCTGGATGGTCTTATCCGGCAGTGTCCGGAAAAAATGAGGATTGCGGACAGTGCCCTACTTCCTGCCAGTCCCTACCAACTGCGGATGGAATGGGCCTTGCAACACGCAGGGCAAGCCAGTATCGACCATTTTTCCTTTCGCATTCCTGTCGACACACCGCAACAGGGATTGGATGCACTGGACCTGATGCCACTGGTATTGTTTCAATCTTACATGCAGGCACAAGAAGGCGTACCGTTGCAATTGGTGACAGTAGACCTGTTATCCAGTTCATCCCAACAGGTCATCATGGCCAAACAGCCAATCATTGAAAAGGGGCAGCAATATCATTACATAGCCAATCGGCACCTGATGGACGCTGCCTTCCTGGAAGCATTTATCGCCTTTGAACAAAAATTGGCCGGTCAGGCTACCTTCCAGGTCAAAACCCTCGGCCTTCCACCGGGCCCTCAACAGCGAATTTTCATCTCACCAAATCCTGAAAAAAAGAGCCGCGGGCTATAATCATAGGGTAGCCTTTGGCAGCAAACTTACATGATCATGTCAACAACATTATTTCAATACCTGGTTGCCATCACCTTCACCCACTCCGGGCGAGGCACCCACCCTGTCCCGAAAGCGCCGATTATTCAGCCCTGCCCCAGTATCCAACATGCACTTAAAGCACTATTGCTACTGCCCATGGACCAGTATCACCCCGCCACCGCCGGCCCCTATGGATTAGACCATTATATCGACAAGATGAGCATCATCGACCTGCACAACGGACAGTCCGTTGCCTCGATTATTAATAACACCATCCTGACAACCGGTGGGGAGATCGCCGTGAGCCTGGTATTTACGCCTGGTGCACCTCCCATTCTTCCGGATGGAAAACCCGCCGACCCTACAAGGCCCAACCCCATCGAACCCCAAACCATCCCCCTGATGCTGTACAGCAAACAGGACAACTGCCTGGTCCCCACTGGTGAATATAATGCCCTCTTTGAGACTACCCTGCATGGCTGTATCCACCCTGACGCGGTTGTGGAACCCGGGAAATACTGCACGGCTTTTGAAGGCACCCAGCTTGATAAGGCATACGTGCAGGGCGATGCGCTCATTTATCCCAACCTTCAACATTATCATTTTTACGATAGCCTTGCTGCCGCCTTTTCCAAACTGATCGCCGAACCAACCGTAAATTTTGATATGGCACATGCCGTTAGTAGTGGGGCGCCTTTTTATTTTGAAAAAGGACTCCTTACCACCATTGCTACTACACCCGCCATTATCGCCGAAATTACCCTGGTCCCTCCACCGGGTCTCTCCCAGGGAACCCCGCTGCCACTCACGGGCCGATTTCTGGATGTTTTTCCTCCTATACCCGAACCACTTGTTAGCCCGACCTTTCAGACACGGATGAGGCGCAATATTGACTTTAGCCATGTGCAGTTGGACGAATGGGTCCTGGACGAAAACTATATTCTGCAGTCCACCCGGAATCTGCAATCCTTTATCGCAACCCTTGGAATTCTCTCGCCGCAAGCGGCCCACCGCACAGACTATGTGTGCAAAAAGTTGCACCTCTTCCGTCAAAAGGAGGATGACCCGGCATCCAAAACACGAGAAGCCATCTTTCACCTGCACACGGACGAATTTTCGGCGGCCTTCGCTGAACTTATCGATCACCCTGTTAACCAACATGACCCCGGCCTGGTGATCAGTTACAATTTGGATAGCCAGGTGCTCAGCGGGGCCATCACCGATCGTGACGGTCATATCATCGCTGAATATACCAACGAACAGCCCGCAAAATGTGAAACACCCGGCCTTTACCTGGCCATTCGTCAGGACTATTTGCAACACCCTGCCTTGATGCCCCTCTGCTCTAACCAACTCATGCAGGATTCTCCCAACTGGAATGTGGAAAGAGGGGAGATGGTTTATTTTCAAATCGGTCAGTACGATGCAGGTGAACTTCGTTCTACGCTGGGTTATCTTAAATTTCAACTATTGCAAAAAGCCATTTTCATCGATGAGCTGCTGCAACGCCACCCCGACAAGGCCGCGACCATCCCACCTCCAGATGTTACCGAACCCTATAGCCTTCGACTACGATGGGAGCTTCGGACGCCAGGCCAACCAGTTCAACAGTTTTTCTCCCAGAGGACCTGCCCGGCTACAGCAGTTGCACTTGTGGAATTTTTTAGCCTCCCCAATGACCTGTATACCGGTAAAGCACCTGCACTGGCCCCATACGATCTGCGTTTGGTAATCGCCGAAGTCCTGGAAGGGCCCGATCGTCATGTGGTGTTAAAATCCCACCTGAGTAAAGATGATCCGGGGAAAGTGGCTTATTTCTATAACCCGGAAGATGCCTCAGCTCACCTTCGCCAATTCATCGAAAGTGGCACGGGTCAAGACACGCCGTATCCACTCACTTCTGCTGCTGCCCACCGGCCCCGTAATATCGCACCTGACCCGCCCAGCTCCCAGCAACAGCAGAAAGGGCCATCACCTTAATGCATATACGTAAACCTTCCCATACTCCACCCACACTTCCAAGCGCCCACCAAATTTTTTAACATCATAAATGATTTGGTATGAAAAGCCTCCTGACTTATTATGGTGGAAAGCAGAAACTCGCACCCCTTATCAATACCCTCATCCCGCCGCACCAGCTATACGGGGAGCCCTTCGTTGGTGGCGGCGCCGTTTTCTGGATCAAACGGCCCTCGGAGGTGGAAGTGATTAACGACAGCAATGGTGAACTCATCAACTTCTATCATGTGGTCAAACACAACTACGATGGACTCATTAGCCTGATCAACGATACCCTTCATCATCGCCGCCAACATATCCACGCATGGGTCATCTACCTGAACCCTGAGCTATTCAGCCCTGTCCAACGCGCCTGGGCCGTCTGGGTGCTGGCCTCCCAATCTTTTGCTGCCCGGCTGGATGGCAACTGGGGATTTGATTTGGAATTTAACGTAACCACAAAAAAGATCATGCACAGCCGAGATGAATTTACCCGGCTCTATGCTACCCGGTTGGAACAGGTTCAACTTGAATCCAAAGATGCCCTCTATATTATCCGCAGCAGGGACACTGTCGATTCATTTTTTTATTGCGATCCTCCTTATTACAACAGTGATATGGGTCACTATAAGGGCTATACGAAAAGAGACTTTTACGAACTACTGGAGACGCTGGCATCCATTGAAGGGAAGTTTTTGCTTAGCAGCTATCCTTCCTCGGTGCTGGCTGCCTTCGTTAGCCGATATGGCTGGCACCAGCAGACCATTGAGCAAACTGTCTCCATCAATATTAAAAGCGGAAAAGGCAAGCCCAAAACTGAAGTGCTCACCGCCAACTACATCCTCGAACCTCAGGCGCCCCAACTGGTACTCTTTGACGACTTCTAAAGATCTTGGCCGAAGTGGAGCGGGGCTCTGCTGGAGAGCAACCCTGCAAGTGCTACGCCAAGCAAGTATGGGCCTGCCCATGAGCCTGGAACCATCTGGTTCCGGGCTTTTTTTATGCTCATCGCTATTTGGCCTCCTGCCACGAAACCCATCTGGAACTTGAGCGAGTTCCCAATTTACAACTGACAACCTCCCTCCATTAAAATAATACGTCTTGGTGGTTATGCTTTCGACTCAAACGTTATAGTTTTTTCATCGGATCAAGCTGGTTAGCTTGGTTGATGGAATCGATTAGCAAAAAAGGGGTGGCCTGTCCAGGCTGCCCCTCTATATTTTGGGCGGTCCGCTCGGGAAGCCACCAGATCCTAAATTCCTGCAACAGCTCCAGTAAACATGGTTAATTCATCGTTCAAAACGTTCTAAGTTGTTATCGGAGCAAGCAATAATGCTTGCTATTAGCAATTAAATAGCAGAAAAAAAGAGGGGTGACTTTTCCAGGTCGCCCCTCGCGGTTATTGGTCATTACTATGGTGCTATGTTTTTGCACTGCCCCTGAAATCCACGACCACCGTATCATTAAAACCCATGATAATATCGTGGATGACCTGGATGTTATCTGATTTTTGCTTTCGGGAGTCGAAACTCCTTTTTTCGCAAAAGGTGAATAACACCCGCTCCCTGGCCCTGGACAAGGCAACAAAGACCAGGTTGTTATCCTGCACTGCATTGTCGTGATAGGTCCAGAATGCCGCGTCCTCCAGCCCGATAAAAATCACCGTGTGATACTCCAGCCCCTTGCTTTTATGGGTGGTCATCACCGGAATGGTATCAGCCCCAATCAGGGTATCGAGCGCTACCAGCATGCTGCCTGATTCGCTAAACCGATCCCGCAAATAGTGTAACAGTGTATTGAGCAGTTCCTTCAGCCAGCTGCCCTGCGCGTATTGAGGGTAGGTGCTCTTTATCCTGGCGACTCCAGCAAACTGGAGGATCTGCTTAAACACGCTCAGGATGGATTCGGGGGTTAGCGTTGCCGCACTATATTGGGCCTGCATTTTCTTGCAAAACGCCAGGTACTGGCGCTTTAAACGCACCAGCGCGCTATCCTCCAGGCTGGCATTGATTCCAGCCAGGAAATGAAATGCCTGCTCACTTTCTGGACCGAACTTGCCAGAAAATATCACCCGCAGGATAGCCGTCATAAAAATCGTTACCTCCTCAGTGAGCAGATCCTGCAGACTGCTTTCATCCCTGGCCTTGATGCCACTGGCGGCAAGCAGGCCAATTAAATCCTTTGTATAATTCTCAGGTAACTGTTTGACCAGGATGCAGATGTCGCGCGGCACCAGCCCCTGTTCTAACCAGCCCTGGACCTGTTTTAGCAAGTAACCCATCTCTTCTGACTGGCTGGCAAAAAAGCACATACGCGCCTCTCCCTGGTCCGGTTTCCAGCGCTCGGAAGGAACGGCAAAATCTGTTTTATGGAGCAGCTCCTTTACCAAGTGATTTTGAAATGCCACCAGGCGCGGCGCCGACCTGAAATTGGTGCGCAAGGGTATCCGCTTCGCCTGCGTATCCTTTTCAAACACGCTAAAAATATCGGTCATTGCCCCGGCCCATCCCATAATCGTCTGCTTATCGTCTCCCACTGCGGTATAGTAGGTATAACTGCCAGCGAAACCGGTTTTTAAAAAATCATACTGTACAAAAGTCGTGTCCTGGAACTCGTCCAAAAAGACATGGGAATAAGTTTGTTGCAGGTGTGCTTTCACCTTCGGGTTGGCCACCATCATGTATTCTGCCAGCCGCATGATCATCGCAAAACTCAGCATTGGTTTTTGCGCCCCACTGAGCCGCAGCCACGCTGCCCGCATTACAGCCATGGCCGGTTGTGTTACATCGTAGGGGAGGGGCACACTGGTCAGGTACGTATTGTAATCATGGGTATTAGTTTGAAAATAATGGTTGTCCACTGCGCGGAAAGCCTCCGCGATTTCTACCCGAGGACGCCCCATGATCGCATAACCCGCCGCCGGCTGGTAGGGGGTGGGGATACCTAAGCGGAAACGGTCCAAGAGTTGTTTGGCAAAGCCGTCAAAGGTAAACGCATCAAAACGCTTGCTCAATTCCTGGCCACACCGTTTTTTGACCCGCTCACGGATGTTGGCCGCCGCATCCCTTTTGAAACTAAGGGCAAGGATCCTTCGCGGATAAGGACAAGCGCCTGTCTGCAACAGGAATCCCGCCTTTTGCGCTAGGAGCTCTGTTTTACCCGAACCTGGACCTGCCACCACCAGCACATGGCCAGGGGCTGTGACCGCCTCCCTCGCATTATCTTCCAAATGCAGTCCATCTGCCGGCACCCATTCCTGTGGCGCTATCTTTTTCATGACCGTAACAGTTGATCCATTTTTTTAAAAATATCGGTGAACACCTGGGGCAACATCGTCTTTAAGACCCCATCCCTTATCCTGGACAGCACCTGCAAGTGGGTGACTGGCTTACCTCTTCCAAGGAAATGATATTTGTACCAGATCATCAGCGCCTTTTCCTCATCAGTGTAATATTCGCCTCCTGCATTTTCGACCTTGAGCGTAGCATCGATGGCAGCCTGTAGGTATTTTTCATAATGCTGTTGCGCAGCCTCCTGGTCTGGGATCCTGGGGCCTCCGCCATCTGGATAGGACCATTTAGCAGTATACCAACCCTCGTAGGCCACCAGCATCAAAAAATCCAGATCAAGTGGGTAAGAAAAATAGACGTTGTAGTCCTCCAGCCTTGCCATCCAGGATTTAATTAACCTCATGTTTCTATAGCTCCAGTTATGCATATCGTTAAACTCTGCCTCCGACAATTCACCGTCCGTGATTGCCAGTAACGCCGATCGGTCCCCACCCGCTGCAATCAACTCCCGCAATGCATATTGCACCCTTCCCCAGCCACCGCCAGGCCGTCCCAAATCCAGGTCCAGCAGTGTAATGTGAGGGATATTTATTTTTGCCAGCAGCTTCCAGATATGGGCAACAAAACGATGGCCGAGCGGAGCGAAGGTGATGAAGTTGTCATCCAAATCCTTTTTCAACAACTTTGTCAAATGGTTAAACACCACCTCCTCACTGTCCCCCTCGCCAATGAGGACCAGGCGTGCAAAATAAATTTCCGGAAAATTCTGGACCGCCTCCTTGACATATTTATACGCATCGTCTTGCCGATCGGGCAACTCTATCCGGTTGACCTCCGTGGACAGTTCCGTAGTTAACTGGAAATGAAAAATCATCTCCGGATCCAGCCTTTTTACAATGGCCGGGGTATGGGAGGTCAAAAACACCTGTGTATTGTTGTTGCCGGCAATCTCCATCAGGATATTAATTACGCGCCCCAGAATTTGGGGCGCAATATGATTTTCAGGTTCCTCCACGGCCAGCAATGTGAGCAGCGGCCTGATGTCTCCTTCGATATCAGTATCGGGGGCGAGTTTGTCCTCCATTTCAAGGACCGTGCAGACCAGGGTGATATAAAAAAGAGAACGATAGCCATCTCCCAGGTTGTCAACCCCGAACTTGCGATCCTGGCCAGGAGCCGGTGTAAAACTGATTTCCAGTTTTCTGAGAATTTCATCGATTTCACCAGTACCAAAACTCATCGCCGCATCGCGGTACCGGCTGTCCTTATGAAAGCGCGACCATAAACCCTGTAGAGATTCCTGAATGGCCCCAATGCCCGGTAAGCCTGAAAATAAATCATTGACCGCCTCCACTGCCTCCTTGTACTCCTGCTTGAATGCATCACTATATTCCACCGTCCTGAGCAACCGATGCAACATCGACCCGGATGCATACCGCAACTGGTCAGTGGTCTTTCGCAGTGCCGGCACATACACCACCTGGAAAAGCTGATGCATGAAGCGCGGGAATTCCTTTTTTGCCAACTCATCCTCTTGTTCCCCCTCCGCCACCTGGATAATAAATAGCCTGGCATCAATCACCCCCATCATATCCGTGACGGAGGGCTCAAAGTCAGCTTCGAGCCGAATCCGGATGTAAGGATCTTCACCCGGTGCCGGGACCACCATATCGGAAAAGAAATCAGCGGAGCCAAGATCCTTTTCCTCAAACTTAATTTTGGCCTCTATCTGCAGCTTTTTAGCAGGAAGGGTGGCCGGATCTTCGTCATGGGCAACATGAAAATCCTCCTTGCTAACCCTGCGATCCGTTGTATCGCCAAAGAGTTTTTTTAGCGCCTCCAGCCCAGCCGTCTTACCAGCGCTGTTCATACCAATAAAACAATTGAGTTTATGATCAAACCGCAAGGTCTGCTGCTGGGGGCCAAAGGATCGGTAGTTGGCAATCGTCAGTGAGACTATTTTCATTCAATTAATTTTGGTGTTCTCCAAACATTGTCACAATAAAGGTATCAGGCAATTTAATTAAATATTTCTGCAACCTGCCGCTACTGTAAGTACCCGTTTGAAAAAGTACCCCTGAAACATCAACTTTATTTTAAATATAGTTTTTCTTTTGCGTGGTTGAGTAAAACCTGTATCCGTTCTTTACAATGCCGCCGCGCGCCTGTGAATCCTAACAGGCTTGCAACGCGATGGCATCATAACCATTACCATATGATCAAATACTTAACCTTGTCGCTGCTATTGCTCTGCATTTTTTGCTGCAAAAAGGACGGCGCCTATGATTGGTCAAAACACATCGTGATAGACAGCACCACCCTCATCGGTTATAATCAGCTTCGTATCAAAGTCAGTATTCACAACCTGGCCGATTCGCAAGTCCTGGAGGCAGGCGTCTGCTGGGATCATGTTCGCGAGGATCCTACCAAATACAGCCAATTCATCACGTTTGCGGACCGCACAGACATGGATACCCTGATTACCGGGCTGCTCCAGGGGAGGCCTATATATTTTCGCGCATTTGTGACAACAAAGAAGGGAACAATTTACAGCCAGGTTGTTATAGTCAATACACGCAGCATTACCAAGCTCTGGGAGGAAGACCACCCTACCCAGATACAACACATCAAACAGATTGAACAAGTGCCTGGACTTGGATTTTATATCCTGGCCCAAGATTCTGCTACGGATAAACGATGGCCCGAATTGCTACTACTCAATTACCAGGGTGATCTGATATGGCACAAGCATTATTATCGAGATCAGGCCCACACCACACCGGACTACCTGATGGCCCTCCCTGACGGGCTGCTGGTGGCCACCACTCACCATACACCCACGGGCGATAAAACCTTTTTGATGAAGACCCAAGCGGATGTCGACCCTATTTGGGATAAAGCATTTACGCAATTGTATCATAATGAATTTGTCCGCCTACGGCCCGGCCCCAACAACACCATAATTCTCACCACGAAAAGCTGGGATAAACCGATCGCCGGCGTGGATACTAAATATTTTCTGGTGGATCACCATATCGACATGAACGGGGACCACACCCAACCCAATACGATTGTTCCATTAGATCCCATTTTTGCCAGGGCCAACCTTACCGGCACAACTGATGTGGGCAGCAACGGATTTGTTGCAGTCACGCATATGCCGACCGATATCAACGATGCCGGCAGCCCATCGGATATTTTCCTGCACCGCTTCGACAATAATATGATGGTCAGCCAGCAAAAATTTGGCGGGATTAAACCGGACGCACCCGTCTCCATCATCACCTCCACTGCCGGTAACCCAGTGGTTTTAGGATATAGCCAATCAAAAGGAGCGATCGCGCAAAGTGCCTGGCTATTTGAGTTAGACGCCGCCAGCGGCAATCCGCACTGGGAGTTCCTCTACCAAAATTCTTTTTTTGGTTTTCCTTCTCGAATGTATCCGCTGGGGCTGCAACCTGTTAAGACGGGCGGATATTTAATTGCAGGCAACATAGGTATGTCCCGTTACTCCGCTTTTACGGATGGATTTTTTGCCTTCATAGACGGTAATGGCCAACTGCGGTGGGACTGCTTTATAGAACACGATAACAATCAAGACCTATATATTGATTATCCAAAGGACGTATTTGAAATCAACGGTATGCTTTACGTAATCGGTACCCTAAATGGGTATGATGACGATGATGTTAGTACACTTTACATGATTCAATATAAACCCTAATCGGCCGTGTAAGGATTTTCATATGGCACATGGATAAGGTGAGCATTCAAAGCTCCCATCAGGTGGTTTTCTATCAAGGGCATCGGCGGCGTTTTTGCCGGTGCCTTTCCTTTCCACCCTACAGCGGCTGGAAGTAATTATGATATTATCGTTGGTTAAGGTTACATGGTCACCGTAGTGTTTGGTTTATAATTTCTTTTACGCCTTCCCCGCTGTAAACCTTTTACAGCAGGCAAAGCCTTGGTTTTTTAGCCAGGGCTTTCGGTGTTATATGCGCACTAACGGAAATGTAACAACGCTGCACGAATATTATTGGTCATCTTGCATTGTTGCTGTAGCTTACCACCATGTTGTTGCGATAGAGCCAGCATCCATCTGCTCGTATCAACGTGGGAAGCCTCATTATCATATGTGGTATGCCTGTTTTTAGAACGACTCGCGTCCCACGCAATAACGGCTGAGTTTCTCAGCGTACGGATAACACTGTTTATTTAGGCCTTTTGTTATTTGGCTTAAGACCCCGCTGAGGTACGCGGGGTCTTTTTTTACATTCCTATCACCCAATGCGTCCCTTCCTTAAAGTTGTCCAGCCTTAAATACTGCCAACAAATATTACACTTCAATTATACTTTTTTGCTTATATTTCGGATAGTCATTATCGGTATTTAGGATTAGAACATGCAGCCACCGACAGGCGAAACACCCACCAGATGCAATTTGTGAGGACCCGAAACTATTGCCCGCATCCGCATGCTATCCAGCATCCCTGAATGGGAACTGACAGTATAGATATAATTGCCGGCGGCCACCCTGTAATGGTGTCACCACAATTCCTTCTTGGTATTTATTCATCCAAACTTATGGCATATCAGAATGTTAGAGTAATCGTGGTAGAGGACCAACCAGCTCCAGCGGCCCGTTTAAAAAACCTGCTTGAACGGCAGGAGGGGTTCAGTTATATCGGCACCGCCTCCAGTGTACGGGAAGCTGTCCTGTTGATCGCCGCCAGCGATCCACAACTGGTGATCCTGGACATTGAATTGGGTGATGGCACCGCCTTTGATATCCTCAAACAACTGCATCCTTTTCCCTTTCAGGTCATCTTTGCCACCGGCTTCCAGGAATACGCGATTAAAGCGATCAAATTTGGCGCCATGGACTACCTCCTTAAACCAATTGATGAACTGGAATTCGCTGCCGCTTTGTGCAAAGTGCAAACTCCCGGACCAGGAACCGCACAACTGGAGTTGATGCACCAACATTACCTGCAACCTGAACGCACGCGCCGCATGGCCTTGCGCAGTGGTGCCATTTTAAAAATCGTGGATATCGACCAAATAATGTACCTCGAAAGTGGGACCGATACCACCTTTCATCTCCATGGTGCAGGAGCCGTGCCTACCCACAAAACCATCAAGGACTTCGAAGATCTGCTGGACGGCACTCAGTTCGTGCGCATACATGCCTCCTACCTGGTGAACATCCGTTTCGTAGACCACTACCGGCCCCCCGGCTCTATCGTACTGCAAAATGGCATACAACTGCCGGTAGCAGCCAGGCGAAAAGATAGCCTGGTAGCCTATTTGACCGGAAAATATAAATAATTCCCTTATGAAACACCTCTGTTGCTTTCTGCTGGGGGCAGCCATCGCCTGTCAGCCATCCACACCTTCGGCCAATACTCTCACTGACTCACTTTATCAGCAGGTAAAAACGCGCATCGGCCTGATCAAGGGCTACGATCAGGCCCCGTTGTTGCTCAAGCATTTGGATACACTCATCACATTATCTATGCGCGACCATCCGGAAATGACCGCCTATCATCGCGGGTATAAAGGTTATGTGCTGGCTATTACCGGGCTGCCGGATTCAGCGCGCCTATACCTGACTTCCCTGCACCAGCTTGACACCACCACTTCCCAGAAAGACTCAGTGGGTTTTGTTAATGCTATGGGTTATGCGACCCTCTACCGGATGGAGAAAAAAAGGGACAGCGCCCTGGCCGCCGCCATCAAAGCCTACCAGTACTCCAGAAACCTGGGCGCCGAAAAGCGCCTAAGTGCCATTGCCTATCTCTGTGATATGTACATGACCATTGGCGAACATGCCAGCCTCAGAAAATTTATCGATGAAGGCCTGTCGCTGGACCCTGTCCCCGCCCAAAAGGTCCTGCTGCTATCTTACCTTGCCGTTGTGCATGAACGGGTGGGGAAGCCTGATAGCGCCATGATCACCTTTCAGCAGGTAGTCAACCTCACCCCGAAAGATAACCTGCAGCTACAAGCTATCAACCTTTGTAACCTTGCCAACGTAAAAGTGAAGATGGGCCTTTATGCTGCCGCCATGAGGGATATGCGCAGAGCCTTTGACCTGTTTCATACCGTAGGGTGGGTGCATGATGAAGCCTATTATAACATGGCCAGACTGCTGGTCAGAATGGGCCAACGGGAAAGGGCGATCCCCTATTATGATTCGGCCATCGCTCGCGCCCGCAAATTACAGGACTTCGATCAGGTGGATGACTTTACCATGGAAGTGAGCGAACTGCAGGCACAGCAGGGGAATTTCCGCAGCGCCTATGCCTATGCCCATCAGGCGCTCAACAATGTCAAAATCCGCGACAGCGTGGCCCTGAAAACCAAATTGTTTGAACTCGAGACCAGGATGGGTGTTCAACTCAAAGATGAACAAATCCAACGCCTTGCCCTCATACAAGCCGCCACCCAGGCCACCAGCCAAAAAAGGGTTATCATCATTATCGGCCTGAGCCTGGCCGTAATCATGGGGGCCGCGATCGCCATCCTGTTATTCCGACGCCAGCGCACCCAACGGCAGCTCTCCGAATTTCAACTCGAACAAAGGTTGTTACGTACCCAAATGGAGCCGCATTTTATTTTCAATGCACTTTCCCAATTGCAAGCCCTTGTCCACGCCCGCCAAATAGAAAAATCCCTGGCATACCTCCTGCAATTCTCGCGCCTGCTGCGGGTCATTTTAGTCAATACCCGCAAGGGATTTGTGCCGCTTACCGATGAAATAGAAGCGCTGGAAAGTTATCTGCACCTCCAACAACTTAACCTGGATGGTGCATTTAGCTATGCGCTGGACCTCTATCCGGATTATGCCGAGGATGTCATATTTGTGCCGCCCATGGTGATACAACCATTTGTCGAAAACGCCTTCCATCATGGCATCGGCACCCTGCCTTCCGGGGGGATCATTCAAATTCACATCACCAAACACGGCCAGGCGATCCATTGCCGGATCGAGGATAACGGGCCAGGACTCGGCCAACGCAACCCCAGGTCTCAGCGGCCCTCCCTGTCAACCCATAATACCCGCGACCGACTGGCCCTACTGCAGAAACAAACCGGCACACCTGCCTCCCTGACCATTACCGACAAACAAGCAGCAGACCAAAGTGGCGTGATCGTGGAACTTGTGATTCCCTACCGGCTCAGCCCACTGGGTAAGTGACCAGTCATCCCAGCGCATGCTCATCATCGTAATCATATTTATCGTTTAAAAACTTGCGCAGTTTTTCAAGAAATGGCGTCCTGTTTTTTTTCCGCATCCGGTTATCTTCATGGGTGGCGTAGATGTTGGATATCTTGATATGAAATACCCGGCCCAGGTATTCGGACAATTTTTTAATGTCCTGCGTTTTATCATTAAAAGCCGCCACCTCATTAAGCGCATAAATCAACTCCACCAGCTCAGCTTGTGAGCCGGTCCAGATCAACTGATCGTCCCTGCTCCTGGCAGGATCCCAGAATGCCTGCTCCAACTGGTAATTGAGGAATTCTGTTACCAGACCGTAGGCGAAAAAATGAGCGAACAAATTGCTTTTGCGGCTATGAAAACGTCCATCCACGAATAGCAACATACCATCAAAGACCGGCCAGTCCCCATCGCCGCCACGGGTGAAATAATATTCGTCCAGGTGAGAGAAATTTAATCGGTAATACATGTGCAATTCCGCATGCTCCCGGTAGAACTGCTCGATGGCCACCAAATGCGTCTTAAAGTAGTTGCGCCGCTCCTGGAGATCGGAGATGGGGGCCAATTGTAGAATGGTCAATAGCCGCAGGTAATACAGTAGCCTGCCATCGACCTGTGGTTTGCGTTGCTTGAAAAAATGAATTTCTTCAGCCTTGTCGGTGAAGGTATAATCCAAGAGCCTGTCATCCAGCTCCTTGACTGCCCCCGCCGCCAGACGGGCGCACTCCATCATGGCCGGCAATTCATTATCGGTGATATTGATCTGTTCAAGGCCGAGCAGCAAACGCTCCAGCAGCTCGCCAACATATTGATTGATCATGGGTACTCGTGTGGGTTTAGTGATGATTGGAATAAAAAAAGCGGGTGTGATCACAGTATCAAAATTACCGGTGCAACCCACACGTTTTCCCATTTAGTAAACCAGGCAAAATCAACCGATATGGTCTGCAATTCAGGATAGCGGCTGCTTTCGGGGCGCAAAAAAAATATTAATTTGGGATGGACGGCTACCCGGCGGGGACAATCGTAGCAGGAAAAAAATAATCGTAGTTAAATCGGGAATTTTTGCGCGGGGGATCATGCGCAAAAAAATGGAGAAGCCATCAGGCTTCTCCAAACGGCAGGTGATATTTCCCATTAAAAACATTAAACCTTACATCACGATGCCGCTTCACTCGGAGATGAAAAATTCTCCGATATAAGTTAATCGAATAGGGGTGGGGCCTCACCAGGGCTATTTTAAGCGCAGAAATCTAACATATTCCGCGTAAGCGGCCAAAAATTCCTGTCGACCACAACGGGTCAGGCCACTAATAAACTTCGCAAAATCATCCCTGCTTCCCTGCTTCCCTAAATCCCATTGCAGGGTTTTTCGCTCCCAACGCATAGGGGTGTAGTAATTGACAGGCACCCAACAGGATATTACCCTTGCCATGGCATAATTCCCAGCGACCTTCGTCCACACCCGCACTCGCTGACGCCGGGACAGACACCTGTAATATTGATGCTCCATTTGCATGCCGACAAATAATTAACCACCTTTTTTTAGTAGTTCCAATATTGCTCAAGGCAGTGGATGAAGGGCCACTTTTCCACGCAGTTCGGGATGGCAGGCGTAAGCCTCGCTGTAAGAGGTGTAAGAATTATCCCTAGAGGATACAGCATACCTTACCCCCTTAAAATCTTTGTTCGTTTTATTTAACACCCAGTGGTCCACCAGCGCATGCCATCGGGCGCTTCTTTGCGGCAACCACACGGGCGTACCATAGAAAACAGAATCCATCATCATCACCACCTCCAGGGTATCACCACGATCATAAAATCGGCCTAAACCGTTATCCTGGGCAAATGAGGTTAGAAAGACCCTGAGCTTCTGATCCCAGGTCAGGGGATAGACCGGCAATTGATAGCGCTTAGTGGCTTCCGGTGACAACTTCGGATCCAACTCGAGTATAAACGGGTCAATGCCTGGCCAGCGTTTACCCAGGCCATCTGTAAAATCAAGCATATAGCTCGGGTAATATTGCAGGCTGTCATCACCGATATAATCAAGGGCTAATAAATGAAATGCTGCTTTAGACATGTCGTAAATCATATCTGTTTTTTTTCGGGCGATCATCCAGGTCAGGTGCATTCCTCCATCTCCTGGTTCGGTGTGCGGAATCGCAAGGATATTTTCCCCAATGGCCCCAGCCACGATTTTGCCTCTTTCATATACCGTATGGTTTCGAAGATTTGGAGCCGATCGCTCCTGGTGTTGGCGAGCTCCACCATTTGGATTGTCCTGGGGATTCAGGCAGGACCAAAGTATGAACATAAACAGGTAACAGGAAAAGTGTTGGCGCATAATTGTATTTGTTTAGTGTACCGTCCCTTGGAGGACGCGCGTGGAAATTTTTAGTTGTCCGGCTATGGTATTTTTGATGATGCCACGATGCGCCGGATCCTGAAGTGTGGGCCAGGCATCTACCACTACCTGGCAGCTGTGGTATCCCTTTTTATTGAGTTGGAACATTTCCTCCCGAATACGATGGAGCGCCGAATAGTCATCGAGTAACTCATATCCGGCCTTACATGGACAGGTGATCCGGTTGTTGTCCCAAGCACCAAAATGTGGATGTGGCCTACCGATGCTGGCCAGATCGGCCATCCTGCGTTGTTTTAATTCTGTCAATGCCGTTTCTTCGTCCACTTCCAAATGAAGGACAAAAGGCCTGACCCTGGCCATCATCTTTCGGTATTTCTCATTAGCCGGTAACAGCGGCGTGGCACCCAGCAACAAGGGATGGGAACCGCTGCGACCATCCATGATATATTGTAATAAACAGACTTCCGCTGCCCTGATCATGGCAGGCGCCCTGTCTCCCATTTGTAAATAGACCGTGTTCAGATCGGCGTACCCCAGACATTTAGCCAACCACTTGCGTGCGAAGATCACCTCCAGGTCCTGACCATGGAAACTGGCGAACTCTTCGAGCAAACTCACCACCGCCCGCTGTGCGTAGCTCGTCAGGATAACCACCGGAGAAATATTTATCATGGCATGGATTGAGGTAACAAAATGGTAGCCCTGCTGACCCGATCACCCCTTCATGGTATCATCAGCAGCGGCTACCAGTGTCAATGTGTCAATATCACTTGTTCTAACTTATAAAACGAACGACCCGCGATTTTAACCCAATGATTTCGTCAAAAAGTTGAAAAATATTTTCTTTCGTTTGTTAGAGGCAGGTAGGATGTTTTTTAGTACGTTTGTTATCCAACCAAACCTCCCGTTTTGCGGCAATATAGTTTTTTGTAAATCGCTGTAATTGGCTACTGTTCAATGTTTCGTGTTGTTGCAAATTGTCCTGTGGAAAAATATTTCCCCTTTTGAAAAAAATAGTTTGTTGGCCAGGGGTACTTTTTATTTTTCACTCTAATAATTTATATGAGCCCTCTCTTCCTTGCTATCAGCCTTTGTTTGGCGGGTGCATCCCAAAAGGAAAAATCCATGCCGATTATTGCCCCCGTCAAGGATGTCTTCCTACACGATACCGCCATGACCATTGACCAGAAATGTCAACTTCTCCAAACATTGATCGGCGAGGATTGCCGTTATCGCATCAACGCATTCGATATCAACTTTGAACTCCGGGCCGACAATTGCAGTTATGAACAAATCAAGATGTTGGCCGATGCCTGGTCACTGCTCATGTTCGATTTTGTGGTCGGGGACAGCCTGGCTTATTTCAATACCATCGACATCAGGATTATTCATAACCAAACCGGTTTACTGCGCCATTCCCTGTTGGCCTGGCAACAGCTGGCGTCATTTCAATGTCGCCGCCATCAATTTCCCAGGCAGGCTGTCGACCCCCATGAAAAAGTGAGGGCCATGTATCGCATTATTTTAGGGGTCGATACCACCCGCAGTGATTTTATGTTTTGTGAGGACTACATTATTTATGACATCTATCTGCCAACCCTCCACTATCAAAATGATGTTGGTTTACTCGCCCGAGCCAAAGCGATGCAGGTACTTTCGCAGTGGTATATATTCAGCGATCTACCATCACCCATGAAATATGCCAAGTGGAATTTTTTCGATCGAACCAATGAGGGTCCCGGCAAACAGGTAGGGTATAATCATCAAAGCAAAACATTTAAATCCGGGCAGGTGAAATGGCCAGCGACTATCAGGCTTTAGCGGGAAGGCTGCCGGGATATGAGATAGGTAATTAGTTCTGCAGTGACCGTTTTTGTTTTAACAGGGCAAGCGTACCAACCCTGGCGTTGTCCTTGTAAATAAGGAATTGTTTGGTGGTAAACCAACCGTCTGATGGTTGATTGCAGCCGTTCCGATGTGGTAATAGTTGGCCACATTGCTTTCACCGCGCCAAAGACGGAAATGGTTAAACAAAGTGGTACGTAATTGTAAGCATAGACAGGTGGAATATGGGGATAGGGGAGAGCATCGGTCGCCACTTCCGATGCACCACTTAACACGGCATCGATGAGAAGGTAGGTCCCCATGAAGTACGGCTGGAAGCCCGATTCGAAAGATGGTTGGTTAATGTTATCCCATTGCATGGTCTAACAAATATATTAACTGAAATAAATTATGGCACTATTTATTTACGCAAGTGAAATTAGTATTCCAGTAACACAACCGGACCAGACTGAAGCGATCACCGGGGTGGGGGCCCTGCTAACACGTGATCCTATTGAACCTTTAGTGATATCGGACTCCCTGAAATTATTAACTACGCAAATAATGGAAGAAGGCAAACCTGTTGATAAAGCATCGGAACGTGGCTTTTTTCTGCCGATGGAGGATAGCGATATTGCCAGAACGCATTTACTGTTGACCATCAACGACCATGTTAAAGGCCTGTTTATGGTCACATTTTTTGATCAGCCACCTTCACCCACCGGGCGAAGTGAACGCATCCTTTTTCAGTTCCTAAACACTATTGCCGCACGTGTGATTGCCAGCGAACCAACCGTGAACATTCAACTATTAGGGCCATTGGATCCGGAGATGGATCTGAAAAAATTCAATGAACACCTGTTAGGTATCATTCTCGCCACCCAGCCCAACCATGCCGGTGAAAAAACTTTTTATCCTTTGATATGTCTCGAATCTGGCACCCAGGAGCAACCCGGTCACCAGGTGCTCAATCTTCTGTTGTGGGCCGCCGCCAATACCCGCATGCCTGAACCTGACAGGACCTGGCAGGATAGCATCATCTTTGGTGCAAATGATTTCATCTCAGATGGGGAGGCCATAACCTATCATTATTCTCTTAACGTCCCCGTAGATCATTTTGTGCGGCCCTATCCTTTTCAAATCAAAACGAACCTTTCTATAGACAATGGCATCCTTGGTCTGGCCATCATTGAACGTTGCTACCGTCATCTTAAACCCGCACAATTTAGCCTTGACAATCCTTACCTTGCCGCGCCATGCCTGTCCATTATCAAAAGCCTGGCAAATGCCGGTAAAACGCTTGACAATGACCTGCTGGCCAAAATGGTCAGTACCTTTTTAGGGGTGTTTGATAACCTGCCGGTATATAATGAATGGTCTGATTCCAAAGATGCCTGGGAGGACTGGTTACTGGCCAAGGAAGTGGCAATTCGACTTGGCCCCGGCAACCCGGGCGCATTTGAGCAACTGGTAGAGGCTTATAACGGTTGGCGGGAAAACATCCTCCTCCACCAGTATAAAGAGTGGTGCAGACTGATGCGCATAGCCCCCGGCGGCGCGTGAAGACCAGAAAAATACACCGATCCGGTGACAGTTATATTTTTTTTCTTCCGTTTTGTTAAATGAGCGCATAAACTCAAGGGTATTATGAAAAAGTAATAGACGCTATGCTATATTCTTTAAGCACAATCGCCATCGGAGCCAATCACCCTTCAAAGGTAAACCTACTTTTGCCACCGAAGCGTGGACTGGTGAATTATCTTGAGGAAAGGAATATTTTGGAGTACTACTTCAGCGGTTAAACTTGCCGTATCCAGATGAATGGTGCATACCGCCTGGCTGTTTTTTTATCGAGGTTTGCGCTTTTGATGATTGGGTTTGTCGGATGGAACAGTACGCCGGTTGCCATCCCTTCTTGCCCGGTTTTCCTTAATGAGCTGATGGATACCCAAAGATCGCCAGGAAACTTCAGTAGCATGCCACTCCATGACAACCGGCCTAAATCGCAGTGTTTCCATGATGTCCCAGCCATTGTCTCTTGCCCAACCGTAAGGATCGAGAATTTCGGGGATGGGAAATCGCATGGGAAATACACCTTTTGGAACCTGCAGTATCTCTTTCAAATCTACTTCTTTGCATTGCCGTTGGGCAGGATCAAATGGGATCAAGTAGTAGTCTGGGTTTTTAGGATCTATCAAATCCGCAATGTCATCAAAATAAATTCCTTCCAAGGGATAGCCCTTGGGCTCTATCCGGCCTAGGTGGTAGTTCACAAAAAACGGGACATCCCGCAGAAAAAGCCAAGGCTGCTGCCCCTTTACGATTCGCAGGTCCAGTGCCTCCGCACTATTGACAATGTAAACATCGGACATACTCCTGACTTCCTCCACCGATTTACCATACTGACGTGCCATGCCTTCAGGATCTAGGGTGCCCAATGCAGGCAGGATGATGTGGTGCAAGGATCGGTTGGTCAGATCGATGGTCTTGGCGGCCATATTGTAATTGAAATGATACACATTCTCATACGCATCGTAATGTGTATCACATAACCGGATGATATTACGGGGATTATCTGCCTGCTGCAATTGATCTTTGGCTATGTCGATCAAAAAAGTAGTCCCCTTCAGGTCTGCCGTTTTTAAATTTTCATTCATATAGAACTGTTACAGGTGGCGATTGTTTCCTTGTTTGTTTGACACTGCCCAAAATTCGCTTTTGGTAAGATCCCGGCGGCAGTTGGTCGCGCGCCGGGATAATGATCGATGGTGCAGATAGGCCAACTCAGTTACAGTCGCCCGTATTGGTTGGAGCATGGGACGGACCAAACGTTGCACCTGTCAGCTTTCGCAGGTCTTCTCCGAACGCCCCAGGGTTAGCGCCCCGTCCAATGATCCACCAGCCTTCTGTTCGCGGCAGCGTTGTCCCCGCGGCTCTGGCTACATCCAGCACGAAGTCGACACAATTGTATCTTTCCATATCATAGACTGCATTGAATTGCAAAATGGCATTGATGCTTCCGGCCAAAGCTTCCGCATTAACCGGGATGGCATACGATACATCGTAGGCGCGACCCTGGTCATTTCCGAGGATACTAACGGATGAGGTCCGAGAAAAGGGATTAACTGATTGCGCTGGGTAAAAACCCATCGTTCTGCGGATGGCATGGCCATCCAAGGTTTGTTCGATGGTCAGGAAAGCATGACCAATGCCACCAAGGATAGTAATGGGCTCATCAGAACCACGTGCCGGTTGATCGGCATAGACAGTGAGCGTGGCAGGCTTGCTTAGATCGAAGCAGGACAGATATTGCGCTGCGTCACTAATGCTGGTGGAGGGTGGGGCAAGGATGGTAGGTGCCGGTTCCGGCTCAGGTATCACCGGACTACCACCGCCGCCTGGGGAAGCTGGTGCTTCCGACTTATGATCAATAGCACCTCCCCAGGAGTAGTAATCATATTCAATGGTCCAACGAATATCGGTAATGCACTCGCTGTGATAGACAATGTTGCCAACACAGTTTCCTTGGCCATCGCCGGTGCAGGACATCCACTCATAACATACACTGTACACGCTGGCGGTCATCCTCGTAGTGACTGTTGTGGGCTCTCCTTTTGTAACCTTGATGGCATTGAACAAAATCCCTTCTCTGTTTCGCGTTTGCAACCCCCACATTGAAAAATCAAAAAGGCCCAAAAGGCGCACTGCTTGTGGTGCTTCGTCTGAACGTTCAAATACTTTCATGCGCAGGTTTTCCCCCCATTCTATGGCCAGCACCGCCTGGGTCTGGCGAAGAGTTGTATTGACAATCGGTAGCAAACATACCAACTGCCCTGATTTTAGGGCTGTTAGCGCATGTTGCCATTGCGCTACCCCATAAGTGCTTACGACCTTTTTGTAAAATGCCAGTGTTGGATCATCCGTTTTGATTCTTTCGGCCAGTTTAAGCAATGCTTTGTCCCCGCCAACGTAAATGTCATCTTCGGCATTTATGGGAGAATGATTTTTACGGCAGCTCCATATCAGCAGGCCGCCGGAAAGCATGACGCCCAACCAGAGCGATCCTGACAGCCCTATAGATGAGAACTTCCTTTTTCTAATAGGTGAATGTGTACGTTGCAACATAACAATGGTGTTTGATGAATACACAATTTGCTAAGTGCCACTATTTGAAACTCCCAGTTTTTCCTATTTCGGGGTTATTAAACAACTGGCGGTTCGCCTAAAGAGTAATTCAGTTCATATCGGGAACTGCAGGTGGTGGACAGCGGAAAGGGCAGATCCGAAATGGAACGCTTAATGCAGCCATTATAAGTCAAAATCGGTGGAAGGGATTACGGCGCAAAAGGGCCAAATTTGGCAAGGATGTCTTTCTCTATTTGCGTAATAATTTGTGGCAGGGTCATGGTGGGGTGTTTGCGGATATAACTAAATAGCACCCACCGCATACGGTTGACCAGTATTGGAAAGGAATAGAAAAGTTTAACCTTGGCCCGATCATGGGAGTAACCGGTATGTATATCTGCGTTGCGCAACTCATAGGCCTCCTCCAATAAGGAATAGTAATGCTGACGGATTCGCTGCAGTCGCTGTTTGGTAAGGCGATCCACCATCTGCTGATAGGCCTGTTTAAAGAAGATACTTTGAATTTTTTTTGCCAGCCCTTTTAGATTGGTGGCTCTTTTCACATACGCGACCTGTTCCTCAAAGGTGATGCCCAGATCATTGGCGTTGGAGTTAAAATGATCAATTATGTTTTTGAGATAAGATGAAAGCCGACTGGTCCGGAAGGTTTTTTCATCGAGTAAAATGGCTCCACTTAGAAATTTTTTTGCCTTTCCCTTGCCAAGCATCACCTCCAAGTATCGCCAAAGTTCAGCGGTTTGTTCCCGGTATCTGGCATCGACATAAATATCCTCGTATTGCAGGAACGCGGATTCGGAGGCAAAGTTCTTTCCGGCGAAAAATTGATACGCATTATCCTCCAGCACTTTAATATCAAAGTCCTGTAACGTAAATGGCTGGCCCAGCCCCTTTAGACTATAGCCATAATTTACCCGATCTGTACTGAAAAAATAATTGGCGGTATTTAAACGCACGCCCCGATCCAACACTTTATTGATGTAATTGATCGTTCTAACCGCATGGACAGTCGCTAACATGTGCGCAGTGGATGCTTTTACACTATTCACTTTCACCTCACAGACAGCGATATTTCTTTTGGAAAGGAAGCCTTTGATAGCTGGATCTTTTGATTTGGCGAGCCTGGCCCGCAGCCCTTTCATGGCAAAATTGCTAGGCGAACAGACCAGGCAGTTACCATAGATAAAAGTGTCTTTTTTGTTTAGTATCAGGTCCTCCACGGTGTATGCGACATACCAACCCTGATCGGGTTGCTGATAAAAATCAATGATGGCTTTTAGTGTTTTGTATACATCCTTTGTAGCGAAATACTGCTGCTTTTCTTCATCCGTTTTAATATGGGGTGGATAGTGAAAATCCCTATAATCCTTGCCCATGATCTCATTAAACAATACACGGACTTCCTCTTTACTTTTTCTGCGGAAGATCAGCTCGGTTGCAATGATTTGCGTATAAAAAGTAATTCCCTTTACATGTTCCTCGGGGGAATGCTCGCAAAGTACCTGGGTGATAATCTGATCACAGGCAGACTCCATCATTTGCTGGGACAGTTCCAGTTGCAATGCCTGGAAGACAGCGAGCAGTTGTGGCGCCTGCAGCTTAATGTAGTTATGGCCTCCGCCCGCTGCCACCCAAGCTTCCAGGGCTTGGCGCACCGGTTGATAGGCAGGGAATTTCCGGGTGTAGGATGGGGGATAGGCTAGCAACTTCTCCGCATGATTTTTTAGATAGATGATGCACTGGTGGTTATTTACATTAGTCTGCAACTGAAAAATGAATTTCTCCGTGTGACTAAGTGGATTGTCCAACTCTAATCCAGCCATCAGGCCACTGAAATGCAGAAAGTAATTAAAATAGTCCACGAAAAAATTGAGCTTTTGCTCTTTATCGGGATATTTCGGAAGCCTTACCCGGTTAATTCCGCCCATTATGCGCTGTTTATAACTTACTAAGATAGTATAATCACCTGACCTTAGCAGATCTATGGCGTACATTGTGTTTTGGTCACCGGCAGGCCTGCGTGGTTGTTTCTTTTTTATAACATGTGAGGACATTACCTTCCAAAGTGTAACACAGATAATTGTCACACACACGAATATACTTTATGACATCGGATACCTTTGCTCTGCGCAACGTCAGCCAACCATGGAGCCTGCAGTCTAAAGTGTCCTTGTAAATGACCGAAAGACCGAAATACCTGCCCACCTCGTTGATTATTTGGAACAAAGGCCTGCTTTCATACACTATCCGCTCCTTGATGAAAGCGGTATCGTTGGTAAAACGATCAACCCCAAGGTATCTTACTGAATTGGTGATGACCAGGGCGGATGTATCTGAAACCCGATAGAGGGCATCTTTGACCCGGACCTGCAGCGTCCCTTTGGTGGTTGAAATCTTGGTTTCCCGGTCTTCGGGGAAGTTGGACAGGAAAACATCGGTATTGGAAGTTAGGGTGAAACGATTAGCCCCATGCGAGATGACCGTTAAGTAATGATCGCGAGTCCTGTCGTGATTGATCTTTAGAAACCCACTCCCTGAAAGCGCCAGGCTGCCTGTAGGCAAAGATGCGGAAAACGTAGCTGAGCTTCCTGGCTGTAACCAGAGGGTGCTGCCTTCGGGCAGGATAAACTTCATTGCCGGCTGGCCTTTGGGGGCTATATATGTCTGCGCGATTATCTGCCATGTACAGGTAAGGAAAAGCAGGTTAAACATCAATGCATGTTTCATAATATCGGTGGTTTTAATGAATGGATGAATCGTTCTATTGTTGGGTAAAGCAGGGCAATGCATAATTGTATTTTATGTAAAACGGCCATATCCCGATTTGATCATCGATGAAAGGAAACTTTATTTTAGATTTATTTTTCCGCGCAGGGGTACTTTTGATGGAATATAACTTTGAAGGCTATGCGGAATTATTTAACCCGGATTGTCCCTTATCACCCAGCATGGTATATACCTTTATATTTTTGGGGTATACCAGTCCTCAACCGGGGAGGGCATAAACATACCAAGGTCCTTTTTTAACCGGGAGACAGCCATCTCCACATAGGAGGGGTTCAATTCAAAACCTATAAAAGTTCGCTGGTGCGAGGCCGCGGCGATGGCGGTAGTACCCGCTCCCATAAAGGGATCCAGGATCAAATCTCCAGGTTTACTACCCGCCAGAATGCACAGCGTCGGAATTTCAAGCGGGAAGGCAGCGAAATGTTTTTCCTTCAGGGGGCGGGTGGAGACTTTCCAGACTGTGCGCCGATTGGCCATTTTAGGCTGAGCACCCTCCACAGCTTTCTCCTTCCACCGGGCATTAAACCCCTTGTGACGCGGGCCATGTTGGTCCTGTTTGTTATCACGGGGGCTGAGCAGTGTATGTTTTCGCCCGCCTGGCACACCTTCCACATATTTGTGATTTTCTCCCATCCCACGTTCCATCCTGGCTGCAGAACTGTCCAGGACCGGTGTTTTGATGGCATCGGCGTCATAGTAATATTGCGAATTACGGGAAAACATGAATATCTGTTCATGGTTGCGGGTACAGCGATCGGATATACTTTCCGGCATACAGTTGGGCTTGGCCCAAATAATTTCCTGCCGCAGAAACCAGCCTTTCTCTCGTAATGCAAAAGCCACCGCCCAGGGGATGCCAATGAGATCCTTTGGCTTCAACACCGGATGCTTCCCAGTGGTTGGCTTGCTGAAGCGGCTTTTTTCGCTGGAAGGCTTGCCAAACTCTTTGTGACGGGCCTGGTATTCCGGGTTATTGCCCGCTTTGCCACTTCCCCAGTATCCATCCCCTAAATTGAGCCATAATACCCCATCAGGACGTAACACCCTTTTGACCTCCTGAAAGACTTCTACCATCCTGGCAACATATTCCTCCGGCGAAGACTCCAAACCAAACTGGCCCTCCATTCCATAATCCCGCTGATGGAAATATGGTGGGCTGCTGACACAACACTGTACGCAATCGTCAGGTAACTGGCGCAACCCTTGCAAACAATCGATGGGATGTATGGTATTAATAGCGAGCATGCGGCAATGAACAATCGTGGAGAGATTGGCGGGCGTGTAGCTAAAATAGCCGGTCTAAGGCACGGACTATCCAATCTTGTAATAGCTAGGATGTTTTGATTGGGTAACGTTGACTATAGATCCGCTATAGCCGCCTGCGCCCATCCTTACCAGGAGGGCTGCGCCTCCGGGGTTTTTTGCCCGAAGGCCCTGGTTGGGGGACACTTTTCTCGCCGTGGCCTGGCGAAGCCGTGCCCAGGTAATGGCTGGCGGTTTCCAATAGCGATGCTACAGAACGGTCTGGAATGATCCCCATCGCGTGTAAAATTTGCGCCTGAAACTGCAAGGCTCCATAACAGGTTTTATTGGTGGTATGACAGATATGGGAACTGGAGAAATTGGCCAGGTAGTTTCTGATCTCCGCCATTCGCTCGGCGCTTAAATGGATCGGCGTAGAGCCAAAGATGCAGGTTTTGCACATGGCCGTATTGCAGTTTTGCGGAGATAATCTGTTTTGCTGGCTGTGTTTCATGGGGTGACCTTGGGTAGACTGTTTTTCAAGGTCGATAAAAGTAGGTAGTTGAAAAGGTAGTATGGCCTATATAGGATTGTTTGTACCTCCTTCCAGGTGGTGATGTTACATCCTGTATCTCAAAAACTACTCCATAGGAATTACTCAGATTAAATGAACATAAACATCGGCATTTTTATGGAAAGGCTATTGGACGACATTGTACCTGCCAATTGAACAGGCAGCCGAAAGAAACCGCTAACATGAAAAACAAAAAAGAATTCCTGGAGGCACATGCCCGCTGGGAGCAAGCGATGATGGCGCAACATGGTTGGTATATTCATTATGTGATCAGCGATGAACGATTTCCCTGCAAGGTGAACTACCATACACATGGCATTCCGGTGTCTTTCCAACATCCGGATCTGCAGATTTGTCTTAATATTTCCCCTCAACATGCCGGATCTGTTTTTCATACTATTATCGACCGAATTAAAACAGGCCTGCGGTTTGAATTAGACCGGGACTATAAGGGCGTGTTGCATAATGATTTTGCACTGCGTTTTGCAGCTGCCAGGGAAGGTGGTCGCAAACTTCAACGGGTACTCATCCCCGATCCAACAGGAAAATTGGATCAAGATCCTTACCATCTTCAGCTGACACAATTAACGGATGGCATCCCCCTAAAGGCACTATACTATGAAACGGCCGATATTTCAACTCCTGATCATGTTTACAATTTCTTTAAGGCACTCATGGTTGATCACCAACTGAATTTTCACCCTGATGACCGCTTTGAGGATTATATCGACCTGAAAAACAAGCAGAAAACCTTTACTACTGCGGAATCTGCCACGCTCAACCAGGTGATGGATCATTGTTTTGCCGTCTGTGGCAAGGACACTGATATCTACGAAATTGCCCTCAAGGTATTTAAAGATTTACAGCAACGGTCCCAGCGAATCAAAGATGAGGGTAGATCCAGGCGCCCTAAATTGTAAGCCTATAAAGGTAAGGCACCTTTCACGATGGGATCGCCTATGATGTATTGGGTAACCTTTTTAAAAATAAGTCCTGCTCTTGCCGTAATAAACTGTACAAAGGCTTCCTCATCCCAAATGGTAACATCTGCTGGTATCAGATGCTTGTGTACAAAAGCATTTTTGTCGGTGACATGGTTGTCTATCCACTCCCGAAAAGGCTTGGCGTTTTTTTCTCCTCGGTTGGTTCCATAATCCAGTAACTGGAAATTAGCCATGCTATTGATTTGATGCCATTCGTATTTTCCTTCCAGTAGTGATTTGGGCATGATGTGGTCAATATCCTGAATCCTGATCACCTGTTTGCGATCATAGATTAGATAAAATAAAAACTGGCTTTCAAAACTATCCAACTTTGTTACATCTAACTCTTCGGTAAAGGTGACACCATGTTCGTAATACACATCGAAAAGTTCTTCGATCGGAAACAACCCTCCCTTGGTATGCTGGATAACACCTAATATCTTTTTAATGCCTGTGCGATAAGGAATCCATCCAGCTCCCTTGCTGCGAAATACCCCATTCAACAGCGAGTAATACATCCACTTTTTCATCAACGGATAATTCGGATGGTTGGCATCCGCATTATCAAAAAATCCTTCCACCTTGTCATCGGCAATAGGCAAATGAAAAACATGGTACGCAATAAAAAACAAAGGAATAAATGAGCGGTTCCCTTCCTTATAATAATTGTAAAGATCTGCCTCCTGTAAAAATGATCGGAGTGCCGATAGCGTGGCAGTGATTCTTTCCCGCTTATCAATAGCGAACTTGGCATCGGCGGCTTCAATGTCGGCCAATTCCTTGATATGGTTGTCCCTGAGCAGGAAGATGAACTTAATCAAATTGTCCTGCGTGAGGCCGATGTCTTTAAAGTCTGCCAGCGTTTTTTCCAAGAAACCCTCCATTTCCCAGTTGTATCCCTTCATGATAGAGGCCACCAGATCAAACGGCGACAAGACGGTGCCACCCATATTGAGCCGGCGGAACAGCTCCACAATTTTTTGCCTGTTCATTGTTTCATCGTAGCTGGTGTTGACAGATACTTTTGAAACGCCCACCGCTTCAGCGCCCAGGATATTTTTATAAAAGGCCTTGACGTTTTTGGTGATGTGTTCCTTTAGCGTGTCATCGGTGACTCCTTGCTTTTTGATAATTTCTGAGGCCACCTGATCCTCATCGTTGGTGTCCCGTAGGCGCTTAAGCAAACTTGCTGCCAGATACCAGTTGTGATCTGCAATGGTTCTGTCCCCATTGTCTTTGGAATGTTTGGGTAGCTTGTTGCTGTCCTGTTCAAAGGTGAACTCAAACTCCTGCCGGTAGTCACTAAAGAGATCAAAATACAGGACCTTCCCGTTGTAGCTGCCTTTAAGTCCAATATAAAATGTTTGCAGCCGTTGCTGGCCATCGATTACAAAATACTGGGACTGGCTGAGGGTGTTTACTTCCCGCGATGCAATGACCTCCCCACCTTTGGAAAATGGACGGTAGTTAAAAAGGGGGGATTCCCCTTTTTCTTCCTCGATGACAATGATTCCCCCAAACGAATCGCCTTTCAGCAGGGTGTCGAACAGTTCAATCATTTTCTCTTCGTTCCATACCAGCCGCCGCTGGATGACCGGTAGTACAAATTTTTCCTCTTCAATATCAGCGATGATTTCTGAAACGCGGTAAGGTTTCCAAATGGCCATTTGTTTTAATTATTGAATGTTTGTAATAAAAAAGGTATAGTCAACCACACGTTTCAACCATTTAAAAATACGACTCCTGCTCTGAAGTTATGCCATGCATTTAACAGGCCTCCAAAACGGGCTGTTGGATATTGGCCTAGTCGGCTGACGGCGAATGCCTGGTGGCAAAGGACAGTGAAACGTTATCACCAAGTCAATTTTTGTTGGACCGTGATCGAGTGTTCTTTGGTTAATTCGTTATACTTGCACTTTAACTCAGTATTTATCACTGAAAGCCTGTTCTACCATGAAAAATGTATATCCCCCGGAAAATACAGCTGGTAAACGCGATGAGGATGATGAGCTCTTGAATGACGCATTCACCCATTACCGGGCACTTAACTATTTTGGATTACTTTTTACGCGGGACATTACCGCCACCACGGATTTGGTAAAAGACACCTATACCGATTGGTGGAAGAATCACCACCAGCACCAGGCTCCCGTAGCCATTCGGGAATTTCTCTTCACCCACATGATCGACCTTAGCTTTGATTGGATGATCCGTACCCGGACGCCAATCCGGTTACCTGTAAACCCAGCAGAAAAACCTCCTGCCATCCGTGACATAGGTATAAGCGATGCCCACCTAAAAGCGGTCTATGTATTTACAGGCATTCAGCTTTATCTATTAAACCTACCACCGGTAGACAATCAAGTACTTACCCTATTTTTGCTGGATGATAAAACAACAACAGATATTGCTGAACACCTTGTTCTGCCGCTTTCTGCAGTCACGGACTTGATTACCACGGAAATACCTCCGCTCAAGCAATACATCATAACCGGTGCTAAAGCAATCGGATCCTGATTTTTCCCAGATAGGGATCAATTGATCCTGGCCATAATAATGCCCCCGGCAACCGCCGGGGGCTTTTTCATAGCAGGTATAATGGTCATGGCAAATTCGATGGCCGCAGATGCTTTGCTACCTTTTATACGGATCGTTTAGAAAATGTCACAAACGATTTGTGATCCCCGGAAATCCTCATTTAATTGGTGAACGTATGGGACGATGGGATTTTATCAACAGGCATGGAGCAAAAGGGCTGGCATGGCCAGCTCCATCTTCCCGCATAAAATGTTGTTTCAATTACCCTCCACATAATATTTCTGCTGTCCCTACCTCTTTAGCAGCCCAATTCCCAATATATAATACAGCGCAACATTTGTTTCATTTAAAAGAATTGCGAATTTATTTTTGGTATGCATGTTTTCCCGCTTGTTTTAACCGCATTGTGAAAAGTACCCCTGGTAACCTCTCTTTTTTTTAATTTTAATCCAGGGGTATCGCGTTGTTTTTACGAATTATACTGTTTATTTGTCACGACTACACTTTTATCCTTATGTCCAGTAATGACCCAACCTTGGATACGTTGTTGTTGCGCCTGGGAGAAGCGCTTGTGGCTGAAAGCCAGCTAAAAGCCAGCGTGATTTTAAAAATTGGCCTTAAGGCCTTATCCGAAAACAAACTGCCGGAATGGGTAGGCGAACTCCACGAACAACTCAATGGAGGACGCGTGCGCCGCGTGACCAGAGATACCAATGATACCATTGTTGCCCTGGTCCGTGAAATTAGTCCATTGCTTCCTCCGCGGGATGTTGGTCGTTCATTAGCCGATATGTTCTAACCTATTCGTTTATGCCGTTGAGTAACCTCCTCTACCATAAAAAGCGTTGCATTGGAAAGATGTCTACTCTGCAATATTTTTTTGTAGAAAAAGGTCGATCGTACACCAGTCCCATAGTTAGGTGTTGATCAACAATCGTTTCATTCCATTGTTTAGCTGGCCATCCAGCAATGTCTACCAAAACCTATGCATATGCGGCCATTGGCTTATTTCAAATCTCCTATTTTTATCCTCCTGATCGTACCGCTTTTATGCCTTGGTGGCTACCTTTGCCAGAAGACCCAGCAAGCGCGGAAGAATAAAGCGCCCCAAAACATTATCGAACAGGTGGTATTTCGCTGTGACGGGAGAGGAATGATCATTGGCAATCTGGTCTCTGAAAATGCAGGCTGTTACGCGCGTGGCCGACCAGGTCATCGTGTGTTACATTTTGTGCTGCAGGCCGATACGCCGGAAGTCATGGTGCAGCTATGGCGCACGGAGCAATTCCTCTATGAAGCCGGCATGCGGGTAGCCATGGGGGACAGCATTGTACATTATGATAGTGTGGGCGTGACCCTTAAATGCGGCAAGGACACTATCTTCAGTCGGGTAAGAGCGGTGCTCCCACTTAACTCCAGGGAATATTTAGCGCTTTGGGCCAAGGACCCCAGTTATTGGTATCAAAGCCTCGCTGACGCAAGCCAGCTGTTTGATTTTATTACCGTATCCCTTGATCAGACAGGCTTTCGTGCCCATGCTGTTCTTGATACGGTCCTGCATAACCTGAAAAAAGGGGGGCTACCTGACCGCGTATACAATGCCAGAGGGTTTCTCTTTTTCCTGTATTGCTGCCTGATTAATTTAGGGATTGACGCCGAAAATTTTGATCAGCCCATTGGCTATTTTAGATTCTCCCATCCCAATGGTGCCATCCTGTGGGATAGTACGGTGTATTTTCAGCTACCAGCGGAAAAAAAGAAAAGGAATCTCTGATAAGCAACCCCATCACCGAAGGCGGGTGAACTGTACAACAGTTTGGTATATTATAATAACCACCGATGGGGAAAATTTCACCTTGCCAAACCACCAACCATTTTCGGTAATACTGACTTATCATACTATGCTTTGTGCTGGCGGTTATTGCCATATCCATGCCCTGCTTACACCCAGTCCGAGCAATAGCATTGCAACCAGGCATATTATCAGTATCCTTCGCCATCTCGCCCGCCTTTTTTGAGATGCCCGTACATCCATTTCTATGCTGGCAAAAATTTCTTTATTGAACTGATCCATCTTGATCTTATCGGCCAAACGGATGAATTTAATTAAGGGCCTTAAATCCAGAATTTGCTCGAATAGTTCTCTATGTTGCGCATTGCGGCTGACGATACCGTCCAACTCCTCGGATTCTGTTGCGGAGATCTCTCCATCGATGAATTTTAATGTGAGGATAGCCAGTCTGCTAAATTTTATATCCATAATAAGATGATTACAATCGCCTGTACTATATAATAACCTCGTTTTTTTCTATTTTAACCATTAGTAGCGTAAAAATATTTTGGCTGCTGCAAAAACAGGGATCAAAGAATGGCTTACGCGGTCTGGCATAGCGGTTGAACTGCCGTTTAACCATTCGGGATTACAAAATGTTACGTATTTTTTTTCTGACTATTTCTTTAATGCCATATTGTAGGCTTTCTATCTGGCCCATATTTCTACACAAAATGCGCCATAACCATACAGTCAACCTGTAATCAGCTTGTTATCATCGAAATGGTTTAATTCCTACCTTTTCCATTTGTTCCACTGCGATGGTATAAACGCCGAATTCTTCGATCACCTTCCCGTGCAGCCTGTAGAAACCTTCCCCTTGCAGGGGGTAGCGGGCTGCCGCAGCAGGGAAATGCACTGTATCCAGCCACTGCCCCTCCTTGTCTAAAAAACAGCCAAAAAACATGCGTTGCTTCACTCCTTTTTTTGTGACGGTATCTTTAGAAGTGACCAGGTAGCCAATGGTCACTACCTGCTGGCCTACGCAAGATGGCAGCTCTGCCGCGCCTGGGTAAACCGAGACATCATCATCGAGCAGGTCATAGATATTGCCTAATGGAAATCCCAACAGTTCAATTTCTGTATAATAGTCTTCCAGGGGATAATGCGGCAACTGGGGCAGCTCAAATTCTTCTGTCGGTTCTTCAAAGAGTTTACCACCCTGACCAACCCGTAACTGGGTGTTGGCGCCCATAAAATTGGCTTCCCACAGCAAATACTTCTTAGCCTTGCCGGTAAACCGGAATGCGCCTGTTTTGATCAGCACCGAAATTTGTTCGATAGATGGATCGATCCGCTCCATAAAATCCTGGAGGCCCCGGAAGGGACCAGCAGCATAACGCTCCTGCAGGATCTTTTCTATCAGCTTCCCTTCCAATTTATGGATAAATTCCAATCCCATATAGACAATGCCATTAGCGATAGAAGTCTGCACCAGGCTGCGGTTCACACAGGGCGGCTCAACCTGTATACCGGTTCGTTTGAGTTCATGAAAGTAGATCTGGCGATTGTAGAAACCTCCCCAGTTATTAATCACAGCGATCATAAATTCTACCGGGTAGTAGGTCTTTAAAAAGAGGCTCTGGTAACTTTCCACGGCATACGATGCGGAATGTGCTTTGGAGAAGGAATACCCGGCAAAGGATTTGATCTGCCGCCACACTTCCTTAGTAATGTCTGCTGGACGTCCCATCTGGGCGCAATTTTCAAAAAAGCGGCGTTCCAGGGCGTCCATTTCTTTGGTGCCCTGATACTTTCCACTCATGGCGCGGCGCAAGACGTCTGCTTCTGCCAGCGTAAGCCCGCCATAAAAGTGTCCAATGCGGATTACATCTTCCTGGTAGATCATGACGCCGTACGTTTCACGCAGTTGCTCCTCCATTACAGGGTGCAGGTATTTAAAGTCATGGGGATTTCGGAAGCGGTGAATATATTGCTGCATCATGCCGCTTTCTCCCACTCCCGGCCGGATGATGGAAGATGCAGCCACCAGCGTCAGGTAATCACTGCATTGTAGTTTTTTTAGCACCTGGCGCATCGAAGGGGATTCGATATAAAAGCAGCCGATGGTATCTGCGCTTTTGATCTGGGCGGCAATACGCGGATCGTTTTTAAGCGCGGCCATGTTATGAATATCCACATCTTTGCCATGCCGCAACCGTATCAGCTCGATGGCTTCTTTGATGTGTCCCAATCCTCGCTGGCTCAGAACATCGAGCTTATGCAATCCGATCCGTTCCGCCACAAACATATCAATGTGCGCAGTGGGGAAACCTTTGGGCGGCATGGTCACCGATGTATAATAATAAATAGGCTTTTCACTAATTAGGATACCACCCGGATGGATGCTGTGATTTTTTGGAAACCCCTGGATCAACCTGCCAAAGTGCAAAATCAGAGCATGAATGCGATCACCCGCCTGGAACCTGCCTTCAGCGAGCATATCAATCTCAGCCTTGGGCAAACCAAAAACCTTACCTAACTCCCGCACCGCCGCCCTGAACTTAAAGGTGGTATGCATCCCTAGCAGCACAACATGATCTTTGCCATATCGCTTAAAGACGTAATCAATCACTTCATCACGGTCACGATGAGAGAAGTCCATATCAAAGTCCGGCGGTGAGGTTCGGGAGCTGTTAAGGAACCGTTCAAAGTATAAATCCAATTCTATGGGATCAACATCTGTTATTTTCATGCAAAAAGAAACAATGGAATTAGCGCCACTTCCTCTGCCTACGTAATAGAACCCCCTGGAACTGGCATATCGGACAAGATCATGGGCCATGAGAAAATAAGAGTTAAACCCCAGATCATTGATCACCTTCAGTTCGCCGCTGACCCTGCCGGCGGCTTCCTTGTTGCCAGGACCATACCGGTATAGCAGCCCGTCCTTAGCCAGTTTTTCCAACAGCACCCGGTCATCTTCCTTACTGGCACTGAAGGCTACTTTATTCTTGTCCACACCAAAATCCATTTCAATTTGACAGCTATCCAGCAATAGCAACGTATTGGTGAGCAGTTGCGGAAAGGCACTGAATTGCGCCATGAGTTTAGATTGCGGTACAAAGGTTTCATCTGTGCCTGCGAGCGCAGAATCCGGTATACGCGTTCCAGTAACATTAAGATCAATGGCCCGCAGCAATTTGTGGACATTATGATAAGATTTGTCTGCAAAGGTGACAGGCTGCAGCACAACATACTTATGCCCATAGGTTGCTAATGGTTTTCCGAACAGGCGGTTCTTTTCTTTTTCCTTCACGCCGATCCGTTCCATCTCTCCCAATGTTTCCGGCTCCGACCCTTCCAGGGGATAAATCACATATACATCAATGAGCCCTGTAGGCCGGGCCGGAAAAGGTTTTTCAACTTTGAGGTGATCACTTAAAAAGCGATTGAGTTGCGCAAAGCCTTCATTACTTTTAGCTAACAGTATATAGAGAAAAGTACCCTCATTACGGACTTCAGCACCCAGTACGGGCTTAATACCCACTTCTGCACAAATCCGCACATAATCCCAGGCATCGGCCGTGTTATTGATATTAGTCAGTGCAGCTGTGCTGGCACCCGCCTCTACCGCAGCTTGTACAAGGCTCTCGGTAGAAAAGGTACCGTATAAGTATGAAAAATATGACTTACAATTCAAATACATGTGGGTGCAAAAAGAAGGTTGATTACAGCGAGCTGCCACGTACCAGGCTCGAAATACCGAACTGGCCTTTGATACTGTCGATTGCCTGGTAAAGGGCGGCCTTTTCAGCAGTGCCATCAAACATGTTGAGTTGAAAATTTCCGGGGATAAGGTCGGTGAAGCGAACGCCCAGCAATCGTACCAGCAGGCGCCGGTCGTAGAGTTTTTCAAACAATTTTTTAGCAGTGTCTAACAGGATATGATCCTGGCTGGTGTAGGTAATGCGTGTTTGTTTACTGACTGTATCAAAATTTGCATACCGAAGTTTAATACTAACTGTGCCAGTCAGTTTATTCTGGGAGCGTAGTTCATAACCAATTTTGTCCACCATCTCCACGATGTTGCGGAGCAGGAAACTCATGCTAATGGTATCTTCTGAAAATGTCTGTTCTGTGGAAATACTCTTTTGTTCATGGTATGGTACCACGGGCGTTTCATCAATGCCTTGTGCCCGCTCAGAAAGCGTAAAGCCGGACTTGCCATATTTATTGACCAACATCCGCACCGGGATCTGGGAGAGAAGGCGAATGGTTTCTACACCCATGTCATGCAGCTCTTTGGTGGTTTTGGGCCCGATGCCTGGCATCTTCTTAACGTCCAGCGGTGCCAAGTAAGCCTTCTCTGTCCCAAATGGGATCATCAACTGCCCATTGGGTTTTACTTCGTTGGCCCCTACCTTACTCAGCAATTTATTTCCTGCCAAGGCATAGGTGAGCGGTAAACCCGTTTCCCGCTTTACTTTCTGGCTGAGTTCTTTGACAAAAAGGTCACTTTTTAAAAAACGATCCATGCCGGTAAGATCCAAGTAGAATTCATCGATAGAAGACTTCTCGACCAGCGGCGCACCTTCTGTCAGGATTTCGGTCACGATGCGCGAATACTTACCATAATCCTCATAATCTCCCCCAATCACGATGGCTTGTGGACATAAACGCCGGGCTAACCGCATTGGCATCGCGGAATGAATGCCAAACGTCCTGGCTTCATAGCTACACGCTGCCACCACACCCCGTTCTCCTCCTCCCACTATCAAAGGCTTCCCTCTGAACTTCTCGTTCTTCAAAACCTCAACGCTGACAAAAAAAGCATCCAGGTCGAGGTGTGCAATCGCCCGACTATTCCGTTCCATACCAGTTATTTATGATCTCGGGGTAAAAATACTAATATTTTTAGTACACAAACTAATTTGTTTAGCATTTTTGATCAGAACCGGCATTGGCGGGGATTCCAATTTTGCATCGGGTGTTAGCCGTCCCCTAATTGTACAGATGCAATCGCTTATAAGTCAATAAAATCCAGAATGTTTTAGAAATAGGCGGCCCTTTTTAATCATGATCAACAATGGATTGGACTCCGAACCTTCAAAAAAACACAGGAACCTACGCGTGGATAGATTAAAGAAGAGATGCTGACATTTTGGTTTTTGTCCGAGGCAGCATTGTCTTTAACGGAACAATTGGCGTTTACTTTTGCATTGCATCCATCAAAAGTAAATGGGGTGCAATATTGAGCGCAGCTGCAATTTTGCCCACTTGTTCCAGGTCAGGATCATGTTTGCCCTCCCAAATGGCTTCTATGATTTCAATATTGATCGCTGTGCTTTTTGACAGGTCTTGTGCTGAAAGTTCATTCTGATGGCAGTACTCCCGTACGTTGCGACTGAATAACTTAACAATTTCCTTCATGTCAGTTGGGTTTACTGCAATGTAATAGATGTTAGGATTTATTTACGTGGAAAAACACCTACAGTTGTTAATGATTTTGTTATTACCGCAAATAATTAAGTAATGGAAAAGCCGGTTTCGAAGAACCAAAACCCTTGCTGGGCTAAGGTCTGAAATCCATTATCTTTTTAATAGGATCATATTCCCACGGTTATTTAAAAGCAAGGAATTTCTCCTCATATTGATTATTATAACTGCCGATAGAATGCTTTCACCTTCTATTGCAGGAATTCAGGATGCGTACAGTAATATGTTAGGTGAGCCCAACCTTCACTACTCAACTGTCATCCATATTAAGAATATGCAGACCCGAAATTATGCGACAATACCTAAATTTCTAGAGAACGATCCGAGCTGATACGCGACAACTTTATGGAGATGAAATTGAGATAGATCCTTGTCTCCCAGAGAATATAACTTATCTGATCCGGTTGCATTTTCAAAATTCATAAAGGTCTGCAAACGATAAAAGATCAAAAATTAGTGGCGCTGCATTAATCCAACAACACCAATACTTTATAAGAAGCAAGTTTCTTGTATTATGTCTGATACAGGCAATAATCCAGTGTGCGTTTTTGGAACTTAATATCTAAAAAATCGATAACTTTTTAGATCATATTCAGGCACCCGTGTTTGATAGGAATATACCTGTGATCGGAGCCCCAATCTTTTTATGTAGTGCTCCAGGTATTGTTGTGCACGTTGCAGCCTGTCGTATTCATCTACTGTGCAGGAAAGTATGATAAAGTCAGGATTGACGATTTGAGCAATTTCTATAAGATTGTCCAGGCACTTGTTTTTATCTGCAAAAAATAAATTACTGTTGTGTTTGCATTCGCCGATATAAAATAGACCATTCACTATACAAATGATATCCAAGTCCATTACAGGTTTGGAGCGATGGTAGGAATCAAATATGTCAATCTGAGGAACATACTGAAAGCTAAGAGGAGCTTTATTCCTAAGATGAATGAGGGTCTTAATGGCTGTGTAGTTTCCATCGGGAGCGAATTTGCCGTCTCCATTTCTCATCCCGATATTATTCTTTACTAAGTGGTTGAGTTTATAAGATATGGGTGAGTTAGCAGCGAAAAAATTCATGGTACCACATCCCTTGCAAGTGATCTGAAAATCTGTTTCTTTTAAGGAATACCAAATTATTGAAGAACAACTTTTGCATTTAATGTTATAGCCTGGTAGAAATATACGGCGATTGATAAGTGGTTGCAGTGTATCCTGGACGCCATACCGAAGATTTTCATCGTTATAATGTGTTTCCGATTTTGGGCCTATATCATTGATGCCAGCTTCTGTTATAATATGATAATATCGTTGGATAATTTGGTCAAATGTGATTGTGTCCCCCTCACTTTTGGTATTATCTGTAAGGTCATAGAATATGTCCGCCCAGAACTTATCAAATAGGTAATCTTCGATGTAAGTGAAGTTCCCATCAAATAGGTTGATAAATTCCTTCAACCGGTTACTGCCATCATTGAATTTGCATTGTAGGTATTTTGTAGGCGGCCGCTTATATGGAGGTTCATTGATAGCACTTGGGGAAACAATTACTTGGTGAATAATAGAAAAAAAAGATGGTGTCCTTAATCTTATATGACGATTGTTTCGACTATTCAGAATGGCAACGAGCCTTCTGTTTTTATTGATCCGGGCTAGTGAACGGACTAATTCAAATCCCCTTGTGTTCATAGGGAAAAAAATAGAGTTGTTTTTACTTACCTCTGTGATTGAAATTTCTGCACACCAAGATTGATCGGCTTGTTGAAGGGATACAGCAAAAGATAAATTGGGGATTTCCACTAGGTGAGTTTCTCCGTACACAATATGCGCCAGTGATTGTTCCTTGTTGACAGCGTGTCCTTTGTTATCGCTTTTTTCATAGGGGAAAATTGGACTTGGCGCTACTAAGAATCGCACGTGCGTTGCAAAGCCTTGAAGTTTTTGTACAGTTTCCAGGAGTTCTTTTTCCGATAGTGAAAATGAAACCACGTTTATTGTGGCATCGTTGGTTGGCAGTTTTCCTAAAATTCCTTCAAAATATGGATCTCTCAATAAAAGGTCTAGCTGTTCTTCTGTGATGAGGAATGAGGAAATGGGGTAGTTACTGGGTGAATATAATGCCCTATTCCAATGGTAAAGTAGGTCCTTTTGACTATCATAGTTCTTTGTCAGGATTAACTCAAAATGCCTATAATGTGTCCCGGCAACAGTCCGCATTTGCGTTGTGTCGGGGTTGAAAGCTGCGAGGGCGATGGAATTTAAAGGCGAGTATTCAACGAGTTGCTGGTTAAATTTTTCAATTTCATACCCATTGAAGTGAATAATATGATGAGACCCTATAATACGCCTAACAAATTGATGGTGGTCATCAAAAAGGTAGTTGAGTTTATAATATTCCTTTAAGGGACTTTTAGATTGCCAAAGGCCAGAAGATTGCGCAATGTAATTGCTCATGGCAAATGGATTATCAAACGTAGAAAGTAAAAACTGCGAGGGTATACCTTCCATGCGGAAGACATTATCTTCGATATTGAGTACTTTGAGCGGGTTAAGCCCTAATTGTTGACAAAACTTTATGGCCAACGCTTCCGTGAAACCATTGGTATAGCCAACATAGTCTGGATCATAGTTCTTCGCTAGTGCTTGCCATTCCGGGGTGAGGCCTTCTGCACCCACAGGTATAATTGGATTCTGCCTACCACCCCATAGTTGTTGGTTTTTATTAATCAGGTCCAATAATTTGCTGCCTGTAAAGGTCCCGTCAATGAAAAACATATAACGAAGGTGCCTTGGTTTCGTAATAATCTGATAACTTGTATTTTCCATTTTATAAGTACAAAATTTATTGACAACAACTTATTAGTTGCAATGAACGCTTATTGTTATTGAAAACTTCCTATGACCTGAACCATCGATGATACCAGGATGGACATACAATGTATGAGATGGTGGCTTTCGATGCAGTCTATTTCGAATATACGGCATCTGTTGTCAATTTGAGGGCTATTTTCTGGAGATAATGAAAAGGGAGGATCTGCGCTCCATTGCCTTTTAACTAACAAACAAAGCCCTTGACAGGATGGCCAGGGGAATTTTTACATAAGACTAATTGTCATGGCAATAATATCTTGATCGACCCAATAAAGTTGCATTGCGTTGGTCGCTAACGGTCATCCTGCAATTACAGGGCAGCATTTCATGGAAGTTAAGGGTATGCTCATTAATGGTTGCTAAATGGGTTCTGGTAAGCGGTAACTAATAAAAGAATCACTGTTCTTGGCAGCCTGTAGTCAGGTGTCGTACATTTGCTGCGCATGCAGAGAAAGGCTGTCCGGGGAAGATTCGATCATCGTGGAAGACATACCACCCAGGTGAGCAATTAGATCCAATTTATATGCGAAATAATTTTTCCGATAACGTAAAACGCGCTCTCGCCCTTCGCGTGGCACACCGATGTTCATTTCCTGGATGCGATGAAGTCACCGCCGGACCCGGTCAGGAAGACGCCTCCAAAGTTGTCATTGTTGGGGAGGCAGCGCATATCCATGCCGCCTCTCCCGGCGGACCCAGGTTTAACCCGGATATGAATGCAGAACAATGTAGCAGTATAGAAAACGGGATCTGGATGTGCCGCAAACATGCCCGGATAATTGATGTAGACGATGCCAGCTATTCCGCTACCACACTGCAGCAATGGAAAGCCATGGCGGAGCAGCGCGCCTTTGAGCAACTTAATGGTTCATCGTTTGCACAACCCTACCTGCCGGAGGTCCTGATCCGACTGAGTCGCCGGATTGTGTTCTGGGGCCATTGGCTGCGAATTGAACAGTTCCAATGGTGCTTTCGTGTTGGGAAATTTGTGGAAGGCGATGTTCAGCTCCTGCAGGAGTTTTGCATGAACTTTTTACAGTTGCCAGACTATGAAAGATTTGTCATCGTGGAATCGCAAGGTGATGGCAGGGAGTTGGAAGGCATCTCATGGACATTGGAAAGGGAAAATGCTATCGTGCTGGATTGCCTGACACGTGCAAAAGCTCCCAGAACAGATTACAATTTCCTGAGCGATATTGCCCTGGACGATGAAGGGGATCCGCGATTTGCCGATGGGGACTTCGATACTGTGATGGGGATTGAGGCCGCCATTCAGGCCATTAGTGCAGTACTCAGTACTGATTATGGGGATTACCCATCAGAGCCCTGGCTGGGTTCTGATTTTAGCCAATTGATCCACCAATATCAGCACAGCCCATTATTGAACCCAATCATCAAGATGGAAGTGGCACGATTGTTAACTGTCGGAGCGGTAGGCAGGGAAAATGCCCTGGTGCCACCATTAGACTTCATTCATATTGTCCTCGATGTGCAGGTGCTTGGGGTGCGCCAACTACCCATTTGCCATCCTGCCACCCTCTATATTTCCCTTCAGTTTGGCACCGGAGAATACTGGAAAGGCACCATAACCATTCCCATTCGGGGATCCAACTGAAATCTGCCGGATTAGCCTTACCGCATTAGCACTTATCGGTCACCACAGATGACTTTATACCGTTGTGTGGATCATTCAAACAATTTGCAGGCAATTCATCTTTACCCACCAATTTTTTTATACTTGCCTTCCCTGGTATACAGAATGCGCTTTCTTGGATTGTAGCGCATTTTTGCGTTGGTGCTATCCTCAATGATGGTACTGGTGTGAGGCTTCAGAGCACCTGCGCCATATCGCACAAAGGATGTGTCTTTTAGTGTCGAATCCTTATAGTCAATGGCCTTTTTACGCCAAATCGCGTAACGGCCATAATTCTCCTTCCAAAGAATAATGGAATCCGATATAGTGCGCCCAAATTTGTGATTCGCCTTGTGATAAATGCCGGTAGTGGCTTTTATCCATGGCCGGCATGATGCTAAAAGCGCAATCAATGCGCTAACGATGGTGTTCCGCATAATATATGGAATTGAAGAAGGGTGTTGGGTATTTATAATTCAATTATGACTTTTCGTGGGCGTCTGGTGGGTAGGAGAGGCGCGGCGACATTTGCAATATTACCCCCAACACTAATAGGAAAGACCGATATAGGACATAATAGGGAAACCATCACTTTGTCGTACACATAACACCAGTTGTTATTTAGGTTGGCAGAGAGCATAGGTCCTTCATTCAGAAAGTGTCGCATTAGCTGAGGTTTTCTACCTATACTATCACCAAGGCCTATTTATCATCCTATTGAACACACATTTATTCCCCAACCTGCTGGGAGTAATCGCGGTTGGAGGATCGTTAGTACCCACTCGTCAACTAGAATAACGGAGTTAAAATACCGAACAGCCTACACGGCTACCTTTCCTACCTCGGACATATTGTTGGGGTTACGATCCAACATTGGAATTTCGTGGGAATGAAAAAATGAAAAATAAATTCCTATTAGGTAAATGTCGGAAGTTATTTGCCCCCTCATGACCATTTTTGCAGGGAGATCCTGTTGTCGTTGAAGCCAGGGCCTCCCATGGTTCAACATCGAACCCTCACAGAATCTCGCGCCTTGCCATCTGCATTGATGACTAACTTAACCACCGAGCAAATGGATAATCATATCACCATTTTTCCCGATGAAAAAAATAGCCATGGTCCTCTGGATTATATGCCCTACCGGTTAGTGACGACTGCCTTTTCCCGACTCCGCAGGTTACCCAGCACAGAGGAAAGTATCGCTTATTTTTCACTAAAACAGGCTTTCTTTACTTTGCTGCTGACCGATCTCAAAAGCATTGGACCTCGTCTTGAACGCAGTATAACCGATCATACCGGTGCTCAGCTTTATGGCCGGTTGTTCAGAGAATCACCTTACGGCCCTCAACCGGAAGGTATTTATTTGGAAACCGGTATGAGCCCCGAAGCCTTTTGTTCTCTTTGCGGATTGTTTTATTCCGCCGAGGACCATCCAGGTTCATCCAAGGCACTGTTGTTGGCCACTTTCAAACAGGATGGCAACGAGATTTCACCCACCCTGATTTGTGAAGCACTGTGGACTCGGGCATCGGCATTCATGGATGAAATATCCCGCATTATGGGCGAATTTCCACTTCAGACATCCTTTCAGGGCTTTATTCATGAATTGGAAATGGCAAAAATTGGGGAGAAGGCGCAAAGCCGATTTATCGAACAGCATTTCTTTAACCATCCCGCAGAAGGACTATTCATTTTACTTAACAAGGACCCTCGGTTTTTTGACACTTTCAGTGAAGTGAAAAAATATTCTTACCAACATGAGTTTGGATTCCTCCTGGATGTAAGTAAAGACCATCTTGCCGAAATTAAAGTTATCCCTATCCAGCCTTCCACCGCCGCAGATCCCACTGCCGGCATTTATCTATTTTGCCCTGCCGGCATTGCATCTTTGGAACAACAAACCAGTATGGATCTGTCGAAGTTTGCAGATTATGATCCCGGCAGTCAGTACTTATGCCTTGCCCATTACAAATATGACCGCGGCTTTTCCATTCGACTTGACCCCATCATCCAAAAGTTGGTTATTTGGGAGGATGCCAATGATCAACTGATCGGCATACAACCAGCCAGCCCATTTGTTGTATCCACCCATTATCAATACCATCCGATGCAAAGCGGGCATCAGCACTATGCAACTGCTTCGGATCATTATCATTGTAATACATATGAGCAGGCGCTACTCAAATTGCTCGGCACTGACTTTTCTTTATTTGAAACACACCAGCAGGTGTTAGGCCCCTTTTCTATAACATCCGCGAAAATTGAGGGCAGTAACTTCCTCCAACGTACCTGGCTGGAAACGGAAACGGTTACCCCTCCAGGGCAAAAGGGTAGTCTTTATCCCACTCAAATAAACCTGATATTTGATGCCAAAGCACCCATGAACGAACAAATGGCTATGGTCTTGCCACAATTGGAGGGGTTTGGAGAGTTCAACCAGGCAGGCCGACACATCCGGAAGATTATCATTGCCCGACCGGATAAAATGGGGCTCATGGAGCCGGTTGCCGCCAATATGAACGTTTTGCTGAGATTGCTGGCGGCTGACCTCGCATTGGATGGCAATGAATCGGTGGCGAAAGTAACCCTGAATGCAACCCCTACCGACCTGAATAGATGCCGGCTGGAATTGCGATGGCACCATCATGCAGAAAATGCCACCAGCCCGGAACATATCACCATACCTGACCTGGACACTGCCCTCAACATGCTATTGGAACTTACCCCTAAGCAGTTTACTCCCGCAGCACAACAGCAGGGACAGCAATGGTTGAAAGGCGCCAGTATCGTTGATCTGGAGGAAGGTAGGGTACTTGCCCACCTCTTCTGTGAATTTCAAGGTACCGCTTCCCTTGGTCCTGGGATGTATTTAAACATCTTTACTGACAGCAAGGATCTGATTGCACTTGTTGCAGCGCGGACCGAATTGCAACCACGCGGTTCCCTTGGTTCCGAATACCTGCAATATACCAATACCCGGTTTTCAATAACCAATCCTGTGCAGCATCCCCGGATCATAGGACCAGACCCTAATAGCGACCAAATTCACAATCGGCTATAGCCGCCCTGCACGTATGCGCAATCAACCCTGGGTGCTCCCTTATTGAAAATGGAGTATGTTCCTGCCTGCAGGATCCCTGTAAAAGCAAGTAACCTTTCTGTTTGTGTAATACATACACGGCTGTAAATTATCCCGAGATCCAATATCGTGACCAGTTTGAGCGCATGTTTAATTTTTATTCTATAAGTTTGAATACATAACCTACTACTGCCATGCAACTATACGAACGTTCCTATCCCTTCCTGCGGTTGATGTATGATAACTTAGCAACAGCCCCAGTGAATCACTATATGGCTGCTCCCGATGACCATGCGATGGCGTTTACTATACAAAACCAATCATTTCAGGATTTGCTGGCCTATTTTCCTGCCTCCAAATAGATATATATCGCGGCAATTTGATGTACATTATTTAAGCCCTTTGCTCTTTCGGACGATGGATAGTAATGATGGTGTCCGAAATAAATATTTTGATGCCGCCATGAAACAAATGCCGGCCGCAGGATGTGGGATTATCCTGTTCCCCAATGAAGGGCAGTTTTTGTACCTGTACCTACCAGAGGCGGAATCCCAACAATTAAAGTCAGTCAATGGCAGATGTATTGCCACCACCCTTTTTATGGAAAATTGCTTTTGGGGATTTGAGGAAGGGGTTTTTTCCAAAGGGCTGGTTAAAATCCAACTGAGGGTTATTCCTCATACCGGCTATTACGCCGGCAGCATGTTGCCTGGTGGATACCTTAGTTTTTTACTCACCTTTCTTGGGCATAAACAAGACAAGGGGCAATTCTGAACCAAGATGGACACAAACGCACCTTGTACAATTTGGATCTTGATGTTGGTGCGCCTATCGCCTGGGTTTTCGAGATTTCGAAGGAGGCGACAAGGTATCTTTAGCAGGATTCATTTTGTTATACAGTTTAGGGCAAACCGTTTTCATATCGGCAGGATTGTCCGTACACCAGGAAAAGGAAACCTCCGGATATTGGCCTTCTGAATAGGGGAAGTTTTTTGGGAACTGGAACTCTACAATTTGTTTGCCGGTTACTTTTTCGATGGCGTAATGTGTACCGTACCGAAACGATTCAAACTCATAATATTGGATGGAACTATCGATCTGGTTGATCAGGCTGTCTGGATCTGCGACTGCCGCGTTGTACACATCCTTTCCGCAAGAGATCAACCAGGTCTTAAAATAAATGAATGAGTCGTCCGACACAAATCCACGATTCATAATTGTTACGGCGCACCATAAATTACTTGTGTGCGCCTGGTGCAGCAATTGTTCCGTTCGTAAACGGAACTTCCATATTTCATCCGCCGACAATTTTGTTAGCAGCGCCACCAGGTTGTCAACCTGTGATTTCTGGTCAACGGCATTGTTTTTTGATTGTTGGACAATGTCCCAATATTGGTCCTCATCCATTAAGTCACTCATTATAAAGGTAGCCATACATGGAGCAATTATGGTTAATTGATTCGTGGGTGGTGGCTGGAGTGACCCAATTTAAACAGTTACCGCGAGTATTGCTATTAGATAGGAAATGTAGGAATTATGTTTGCAAATTAATTGGTCGGAGATTTTTTTGGTTATGGTTAGGCCCAGCGGATGGATGGAGATTAACTTTTGACGATGAGCATTAGTGTTTTATGTTTTCATATTGCTGAATCAACTGTATTCCACAATTACAAAACCTAAATATCCACCAGGACCCAATATCCTAACATCATCAACCCGATCCTCGACATCAAGCCGTAACTGATCGATGTCATTGTTATCTTCTTCGAAGGCTTTTAAACCATCACGATTGAAAAAGCTGTAGCGATGTAACTTTTTTCCCGATAGAACAGCTGATGGATAGTCATTTCAGAATGCACCAGATAAGGCGTTTAATTGTCGGTGGGGTTGTCAGGAAAAATCATTTTCCCACTGATTTCATCATAGTTTACTTGATTAAGGATAGAGAAGGGATGTAACATTTTTCCATTTTTAATCAGTCCCTCGATATTATCCAGTATTAAATTGCTTTTTTCCTCACTTTCAACATTGTCCATTTTCCCAATCACTTCCCTTCCCAGTTTTCTATTATTGGTCCAGATCTCTCCCAGGAACTTGTCTCTGCCGCTGCTGTCGGTGACCAGCATTTGCGTGTGGTCAGGAAAAGTATATCTTACTTCTTTAACAAAGGGGGCATTCAATGTATATGTGTAATAGGCGGTAGTTATTCCTTCACCTGTTACCTTTTGAAAGATGATACATGCATGTTTCATATTGAAAGGTTTTTATCAAAATTACTCAATTTAGAAATCCACCCATCTCCTCGGATAAAAAGGGGGTTTCCCCGGTTTTTTGAGGTATTTTCCTAAATATTAGCGGTAATTAGGAACTGGCGCAAATGAGTTTGTTAAACAGGAATGCTTGCCGCTTAGGTAAAGTAACTAACTACAGTTGAATGGAAATTCGACTTGGTAGTGAAAACTTGCAAAGGGCATGGGAAAGGGGGCAATGATTCCATTTAATACAGGAGAAATGTTATTCATTTAGGACCATTACCCTATTTAGTATTCACTGTCGCCTTCGGGGGCAACAAGGCCAAGGTCTGTGTCGTATGTTGCATTAATCACTGGAAATCCCTTAAACATTCGGTAATCTCGCAACGCAGTTTTAACTGGGCAAGGGCAGAGGTCATCGACCAGATCCTCACTGTTTTGCTCAAAGTGACCCTCAATTAAAGCCAGGATGGAATGACCGCCGTCCGAGGTGTAACAATACCAGGACTCGAGATCTGCGGGGAGGGTAGAAGGATACCTCTTTCCGATAACAAGATAGGGGGAGCCGGCAAAGAAATCTGCAATAATTTTGATGGGATCATAGACAAGCAATTTGAGGTTGTAATATAGGAAGAACAGATATTTTTTCCGACCTAAGGTTTTCCAACATGCAAAAATCTGAGCTGTAGTTTTGGCGCCAAACTACCACCCGGATTATGTTCGAAATCGATATTATGTGTGACAATTTCCGGTGCATTCTCCACTCCATAGCTCATCTGTTGAGGTGAAGTTGATTTGATCCAGCGGCTTGAGGCTTTTATGTAAATAACAGGGATTTTGAATTCCTTTTGTCGTGCTATTGCGGATGGCGTTATCAATCCGTATCGCATCCGCAAAATCATCCGGAGCATCCCGCTTCATTTTTGCCCAGCCAGCATCGGATTGATAAGGGCAGAAAACACAGGCGCTTTTTTCTGGAACGGGCAAATTTTGGTGCACATACCAACTGATTATTTGATTTCGATCCATAGGCGGCATCCAAAGAATCCGGCGCCAACCCTCCCGGTCAAATTCAAAACCCGTAAATGGGTATACATTGGTCTTCCAGGAACTGCGTGGTTGATCCATTCTCTCCACCTCATCCATGCTAATCCCTTTCCAGACAAAGGTCTGCGGCCTTCGTTGATATTTTCCCAATCCATATAAGTCCCTGATGGCATTGTCCACTACCTGAATCTTATATTCATTTGTACATTGACGCCGCAACATGCCTGTGGTTCCATCACTGTTGCGGGTATATGATGGAATGGATGAAAATCTATTTCCATGGCTATTGTTTTGATTGAGCAGGTCTGTAAAAAGATTCTTATCCTTTTTTACAATGATTGGGATCCCTGCATTTTTCTGTTGCCATTGCAACAAGTGGTTAAGGTACGCGTACGTGCTTGACTTTTCCCGACCTGTATCAGCAACGATAGCATAATCCGCAACCGGCAGCAGTCGCATACTGGACATGTAATATAATGCGACAGACTGGACACCGAGTCCTAGTGAAATAATTTGCATGGATGGCTTCATGACACAAGCGATTTGCGGAGATAAGCCGGGCGGCTGCCAGGATGCTGTACGAATCCAGCTGCGGGGTGGGATGATGGGAAGAGGCCTGCACAGTGATATCAACCATAGCGGATGGGGACTTATTTCCTTGGTGACTGGTGTGGGACTATGTAAAAGTCATTGTTTTGGTGGTCAATCCTTCCTACTTGATCCTATCAAGGAGCGTAAAATCCTGCTATACCGCAGATTTATTACCAAACTGTTATCGGATCGCTATGTTCAGGAATCACCACTATGGTTCCGGATAGAAGCCTGCGATGTGCCAATCCAGCCTGGCGCATTGAATAAACCTGAAAAAAGTTATTGAAATATGTAAACGTTTTTAGGTTTTTGTCGATTTCATTATTGACGCAAATACAAACAATTTTTATGGATATGGATGAAGTTACATTATTCAACCTATCCTGGATGTTCTATATCGGAGCAACCTTAACGTGGAAGGAACAGATACTCTGGGACCAATGGCAAAAGGCCAATCCAACAACACTTACCAGCAGTGCTGCCTGTAGCAGCACAATTAATGGCTAATTAAATGGGGATTATCATTGAGAAACCTTAATGATTTACGAGCCTTATATCTCTATCAGCATCACTTTAAGATGTTGGGTGTTGTATGGAGGGACTGACCATGTGAACGCGGTGTTTATTTTCAGCAAAACGCTTCCCTTTACAATATTGGTATAGGGTTCATTGCCGACATTCTGAAAAGTACAACCCAGACTCCATGCTTCTGTAAAATGAGTTTGATTAGTGCCATAATAGGTATGGGTTACTGAGAGCTGGGACCGGAACAGGGAGTTCGGATCCCTTTGATCTGAGACACTATAGATAATTGACCGAATGGGACCGGTCACCTGAATGACCGTCCCATTTTCTAATATTACGCTTTTTGCATTGACACTTGCGCCTCCCAGGTACTGCACGAGTTCGCTATAGGATTCTACACAGAGCACTCTAGGCCTTGGTCGCCAGGGGATAGGTAAAGGTCCGGCAATAGGAACGGGTTTTTCAATATAAGGTGGCTGAATCGGCGAAACCATATCCTGTTTGGCACAGCTACTTAAAAGGTATAGTGGCAACAATACCAAGCTGAGAACTTTCATAATAAATAAATTTAAAAAGGTTAAGAAAAATTGTATGACAATAATACTGTTGACAAAAATTAGAAAGTCCCATATAGGAGAAATAAAGGTGTGGTAAATGTTATTGGGTGAATGGCCATAGATTTTCTATATGGCATTTGGGGAATTGGGGAAAGAACTTTCCGGCAGGAACAGCTCGCAACTGTTCATTGAATGGTATGTTCGCCGCCTGAATTATTTTTTAATTCTTTCGAATGTTCTTTTTGGTTATGTCAAATATGTGTTCGTGTTTTGGGAAAATTACCCACAAATGAAAAAGTTCCCATTCAGTTACTCCACCTTCCCCAATATATACCGGAGGGCAAGGAGAAAAGCAGCGAAGAACAAGTCATCTATCGCTAAGGAAGTACATGGATTTTTGTTAGTGTATGTAGAAGACGAGCCGGAACTTCCGGAGGATAGTCTCCCCATTGAGTATGAGTCCTTAAAACCCAAGACGAAGCGGAAAAAGCCTGATCCGGCCGTTGAAGGCGCGCAAGGTGAACCTTTGGGCGACGAAGTTGGCCCTATTCAAGAACATGAGAATGGTATCCCCCCTGTTGAGCAGACATTGGGTAAAGGCCTTGACGCTGCAGATGTTGAGGAACAGGCGCCAAACGAAGAAATTCCCGGAAATGTCGTTGATGCAGCGCCAGCACCGGATACAGAGGAAGTGTTGGGAGAGGGAGCACCTAACCCCGATGGGTTAAATGGAATGAAAGGACGGGTAAAAGGTAAAGTGCCTGCCATCAAGAAACCAAGCATTGTCGCCCCGATGCCGCGTAAAGGTGGGGCCAACTCCCAAAAGAATGGCAAGGGGAAAAAAGGCAGCAGCAGCCAACGCTTGTCTTCAAAGGTTAAAACAGGAAAGCCCAGTAATGCAAAGCAGCGGAGTAAATAGTCGCTGGATCGATATCCTATAGTTTGTACCCATTTATCACGGAGGCCTCCGTTTGTAACGTATCTAATCCCATACCGTATTATTAAAAGGTAGCTGTTGATACTGCCTGCCTGTAAGACATTAACCACTTGATTTGTGCTAATCGTTTGCGAGCGGCTTTTTTGTCATTTGGGGACTTGAGGGCAGCGGGAGGTTTTGCCTGCCTCGATGGTTGAGGGTGACGCAAAATTGCACCTAAATTGACCAGATTGGAATCCCCTTCAACCTTGGCTTTTTCCAGCATCGCTGGTGATAATTTGCCTGTCAAATATTTTTCAAGCACCTCCCTGAAGTTTTCCATGTCGACTTCTATCCACTCTTCTTCCTCATATTGGGAAAAAAATGGCGTGCCGACTACGGCCTGAAAAATAATTTGATCCGGAGTGACAACCTTATTGGGACTACCGATTTTTTATCCGATCCGCTTTTTAATGCGTCATTGACCTCCCTGAGCAGTTTCGGCAGGTGTTTTTTATGAAGTATCATGTTGTTTTGTAAAAAGTACCCATTCTGGTTATCGTTAGGGTATAGACCTCCCTATGTAGTAATAATGATTTCGAGAACTCAACCTTACCAACGCTATGGATTGCTCCACCATTTGCTTGTATTTAATCAGGCATTGTACATGCGATCCAGGTGGGTTTTATCCAAATTGAAGCTCGGTGGACAAGGGACCTGCAATCCCGCAATGCCATAAAATTATTGTCAGGATAATCACCATTTCAGGTGTGTTTTGAAAACATTAATCTAAATGTAATTGTCTATTTGATTGATTGCCAATAAAAAAGGATCTACTAAGGGTTGGCTTGAACCTGTACTCACCAATCGGCGAACAGGATTTTAGGGAAGTTGCGACTTTTAGTTGTAGATCTTTTGTTAAATTAGATATGGAAGGGCTTATAAATATTTAAAACTAAGGCAGTCAAGCTACAATAATTTAACTACCAGTAAAGCTCACCCTATTTTAGTACTTTTTCCATCTTACTTTTGTACTTAAATTTAACCAAGTGGGAAATCTCCTTTCAAAAATGAACAAGTTTGCCAACTTTAACCCGGCAGATGTCCTTTATAAACTTGCCTTGAGGCAACATTGTGCCATAAATGCCATTTTTTCAGAAGAGCAACAGGAAAATGCATTTAAGGAAATTTGCAAAAACGAAGCTATCGATTATGAATATTCCTATCGAGAATTCTTAAAAATGGCAAGGGCTGAAAAAGCGAAGTTTTCTGAAGCCTTACAGCAAAATTTCACGGATACTCACAAATTATGGATCAAGGACATTGGTCTGGGAGAATTTCTCCGCCAATAATCGGTTAACACTGCGGAATAAATAATCGGGTGCCCAAACTGATCATCAATATTGCGTTGCCCGCCATTCTCAAAATAAATAACACCTGATTATTGCATGCCTGACAGATAGCCCGATAATATCCAATACCCGGCATTCTAATAGCATGAGCTATAAAAGTTACAATAGATGTATGTTAGGATATAGGCAGCTTTATTCTTAAAGCTGTATTCAAAATACATATGATGTCCTGATTATAATATTTTAAAAACGACTTTTTAATTACCTCGCTGCCTGATAAACTGTTCCACTTTATTTTATATATTTATTCCCCCATAATTATTTTTCAGAAAAAAACCACCATACTTTTTTCTGAGCATGTCGTATTGATTGAAATATTCACTGTTTTTCTAACTATTAAATAGAACTCATCTACGTTATAATGAAGTTTCAATCGCCTGCTAAAATACATAGGCTGCTTTTTAATTTGCTTTGGTCTAAGATAGAAGTATTGTTGCCAAACCTATGTCTGGATATGCATCATTTAAGACATAGGCAATTGAGGCCTTTGTATCTGATATATTAAGCACTGATACCTTCTTTTCTTTCAAATGATCAAATACTTGCCATGCAGCTACAGCCTTTTGCATTCAGAAGGTAAGGGGTATATATTTTAAAAAATTTTCGAAATAATAATTCAATGAACAAGTACAATAGGCTATGCATGATTTGCATAGTGCAGATGATTTTTACAAGTGCGTGCGGCTACTTAAACAAATCTATCGACACCAGATCCGTACCTATAACAGAGGCGGACCTTGGTCGCATTAAAGGACTCATGTTTAATACAGATGTTCTCAATCATGGTTCTCCTTCCATCGGGGAGCTTTGCTCAGATAATTATTATTTTACCAGAGAGCAATGGCGACAGCTCAATGAGCAAACCGGATCATCTTACCTGTGGTATCCAATTTCTTTTGGTAGATGGATGAATGAATATGACCAGGTGTCGTATGCAAATTTTGCACTGGAGGGTTTGGCCAGGATTAAAAGAAATCCCTTCAATGCTACCCAGTGGGATGAAACTAAGGGACGCGCACATTTTTATAGAGCTACCGCTTTTTTTAACATTGCGCAACTAATTTCCCTGCCCTACGATTCTATAACCGCTTATAATGATCCTGGTATACCTTTAAAATTGACCACCGATACCAGCACCCGCCATAACAGAGGAACAGTCCAGCAAACGTATAATCAAATTATTTCCGACCTGAACAGCTCACTGGCAGATCTACCATTGATACCTGTAGCCAATATTACACCATCCGTGAGAGCCGCTCATGGCATGTTGGCAAGAGTGTTCCTGTCTATGAGGCGGTATGATCCTGCTTTATATCATGCGGACCAAGCGTTACAAATGAATGACCATTTACTGGACTTTTCGGCGATGAATCCTAATAGCATTTGGCCTATGCCTGACCCGCTTTCCAATAAAGAAATTGCCTTTCTTTCCTATATGGAATCAACGGGGATTATCGCCCCTCCCATCCAATCCACAGATCCTGCGTTGTACCAATCCTACGATCCTGCAGATTTACGTAGGACGATGTTTTTCACTATCGGCAGAGAAGGAGAAGTGTTGTTTAGGGGCAGTTATGCCAAAAGCACCACCTGCTTTTCCGGTATAGCCAATGATGAATTGTTCCTGATCAGGGCGGAATGTCATGCCCGTGCCGGCAGAACAGATAAAGCCATGGACGCACTCAATACTTTACTGGTCAAAAGATACCTGAAAGGACGGTTCAAACCTCTTTCGGCCCAAAGCGCCGAGGATGCACTCCAACAGATCCTAACGGAAAGAAGAAAAGAATTGGTCCACCGCGGACTTAGATGGACAGATCTTAGGAGATTAAATAAGGATCCTCAGACCGCGATCACCTTACAAAGAAAAATTGGCGGCAAGATATTCACCTTACCGCCTGTCGATGATCGATGGGTCTTTTTATTACCCCTTAATGAAATTAATGTCAGTTATATGCAACAAAATCCACGAGACAATATTTACTTGGATATAGAAGCCAACCAATCGCTCTGATAAAATGCTGTTCTAATGCAATAGAATCTACTTTGTTGTTAGGGATCCACACACTACTCCCGACCCAACTTTGGAGGATTCGAGAGGGGGGCGAGGTAAATCGCCACCCCTCCATTTAATATTACTGATATAATAAATAGTGGGACCGAGGCGCTATTTTTTGGATCTCCTCAGCATATGTATACGTATACCTGCTGGTTTCATAATCACTCCAGTCAATATTGGCTACCATAATATTTTCCAAACCGCTGACATATCTGTCTATTTCTTTCCTTGTATGGGGATTGTAAAATGCGAGTTTCTTTTTTATCTGCAGGAACTGTTTGACTTGACTATCATGGATTTCAATGGCTTGTTGTATGGCCTGCTTGCGGGAGAGTTTTTTATGATATTGAAGCAGGACCACCAAATTGTGATAGTCGCCATGCTCGATCTCTTTTGACAATGAAAAAAGATCATTGGCCCAGCAAACCGTGTTCCTGCAAAGAATCGTTATTCTAGCAATAAGCGGCTCTTTAAACATCGCCATGGGCAATTTAATCTTGTCAGCGATGGCGATCGTGTCGGTAGCAATGTTTGCGGCGCCCAAATATTGCCTTTTGTCCATGTAATCCCGGATACTTGGGCGGACCCCTTGTTGAACATTCGTGTGTTGCCATATGGCCGCATTAAAGATCTGTCGCATACTATTTCTAAAATTTTCCTGCCATGCAGGAGTACTCAATCTGATGATGCGCCCCCACAGTTCTTCCAACGCCAGGAAAACGGGATTGTTGGGTGTAGGTTGTGGATACGGATCCATAACACTTAAAAAAGTGTTGATCAACTGTTGAATCGCTTGAGGATCTTTTGCCATTTGGGGATTTATTTCCTCTGGATCCGTATGATCGAGCAAATCATCCAGCAAGAATAAAAGCGTGTTAAGGTCCGTAAATGCACACAGCGTCTTTAGGTCCGCATTGGGAAACATTCTGGCCACCATCCAGGCAAAACCCTGGTTTCGGTAGAATGACAGCTGTTGCTCAGAAAGTACAAGTTTAAAATGGCGCAGCCAATCCGCTGTATGTAGGTCAGCAAGATCTACGTTTTTGTTAATTAGGGATTGGAACGGCATAAATAGCCGTCCTGGAAGGATGACAGGTTGCATACTGTATCTTTTATTGGTTAAAAAATCGAATTATATCGTTGTAGATGTTTATACGATTCCTGCCGAAAGGGTTCAATTCAAAATATATACAAGATGCCTGCGGTAAGATTGCAGTAGAAAGGGGTAAATCTGATTAGAATAGGGCTATAATGAAACGTATAGGTCTAAGGCATGTTCACTGATGGCTGTGTGTAGTTCTGAATAGTTTAATGGTTTTTTTATAATATGAACGGCTCCGGCTTTTTCGATCGACCTGATTTCATCCTGGTAGGATTCACCTGTAATAACAATCACAGGTATGTGATTAATTTCCGGGATGGCGCGGATCCGGTCTAATATTTCAACGGCGTTTCCATCCGGGAGTTGTCCATCTAATAATATGATTTCGGGCTGCATGGAGATAATCTCCTGAATTCCCGGCAGCGCCAGCTCACTTTCTTTGAAAGTGCATCCCCATTTTGTAAGATATCTTTTAAGGTACAATGCATGCATGGCATTATCCTCCAAAATATAGACAGATTTATGCAATTCTGACGGTGGAGCCTTCACCCCATTGGTGGTCTCACTATCTTCAAAGGTTTTGTTTTCATCCACTGGTATGCAGGGTGTTCTTAAGATGAAGGCGGAGCCTTTACCCGGCATGCTTTTGACATCAATTGTTCCCCCCATTCTGTCGGCAAGATTTTGGGATATATGTAAACCAAGCCCTGTTCCAGGGATTAAATCGTTAGATTCAGTGACAAACTCTTTGAATAGATCGGCCAATTTTTCCGGGCCAATGCCAGGACCTTTATCTCTCACCCTGATATGCAGGAAATCTTCATCCACATTAATTGTAACGAATATCGGCTCATTTGCAGGGGAAAACTTTATGGCATTTACCAACAAATTGGAAACTATCTGGCGAAGTTTTGTTTTATCCGCATACAAGCAAACAGGCACGTTACCAACCATCCTGAATAGGATATTTATTGACTTCTTATCTGCCATTGGCTGATACCATTGACAGGTCTCTTTGACAAGCGACTCAATATAGACGGGTCCATTATTCAAAGGTGGAATAATTCCTTCTTCGATGGCAGATAACTCCAGTACGTTATTTGTAATTTCAACTGCATGTTGTGAGGCAGCATGTAAATGTTTATATACAACCCCACGACCTTTTTCGTCCAGGTCATTTTGATCCAAAAGAACCTGACTGATAGAATGTATGGCATTCATCGGCCCCTTCAGCTCGTGGTTAATTTCCCGCACATGGATCGTTTTGAATTTACTGACCCGCTGCAGGTTGTTATTGGATACCTCCAGTTGTTTTACTAATAATTTGTTATTGTAATCATAGAGGAAAATGACGATCACGTTCAAAAATAAAATCGCCCCTGCAGAAACTAATTGGAATAAAAGGTGGAGTTTTGGGTTAATCTCTATGGGCGCTATAAAACCATAGTAGGAATTTAGCTCCAGCGTGAGCATCGTTACAAAAGTTGCGGCTATGCATATCAGGCGGAAAGGCCAATTATTAAAGATGAGTAATGGGATTCCCACCAGAAAAACTGCCATAAACTGGGCATCTACAATAGAACCTAAAAGAGCGCCAAAGTAAATCACCGCCAGATTTTGGATGACGTGCCCCAAAAGCGCGGCGGCAAGGTATTGTTTTCTATAGTTGAGATATACAACCACCGCAAATAGACAGCCTTCAATTAATGCAGGAACGCCGATGGAGGTATCGTGAGAGAGCAGGGAGAAAAATGAGCCTACAACAAGTGCCATCATACCGGTGATGATACTCACTCCGTTAACAATCCTTATTTTTTTATTTTGTTCCAGATCCAAGCTGGTTGCGCCTAAGCCGATCAGATAGTAAATCCATTTATTCTGTCTCAAGGAGGGGAGACACATAACTCAAGGTTTTGGGTAGATAGAAGTGGGTTCAATTTGCTCTAATTTAATCATATAAACGGCTCGGTTTGTTAATTGATTGCTAATAGCAAATAAATTTTTCCCGGCTAAAGGTTTCATTAGAGTATAATAAAATATATTACAATTCTCATTTAATGTTTTATCTGAACTTGATCTTGCAGTTTACATCTTTGTCTGCCGGTATACACAAACATGTTTGTTAATAGTTTGTTGGTGGAAATTTTATATGAGCCATTCACCCTTGGACCGCCTTTTGGCATCTTCTTGTAAAAGCGGAATTATGAAACCAGGCTCCATTATTGCCTCCCCTGATTTGTCATTTACACTTGACGAGTTTAAAACAGGCGGGGATAGAGTATATCATTTATTGCACAAACAATTCAATTCATTCCTTCAGATCTTTACATTTAAGATTGTGAAAGAAACAGCTGCCGCCAATGACCTTGCCTCTGAATCCATCCTGAGTCTCTGGCGTAATCGCAGTAACATTCAAAATCTGGATCACCTGCGGAATTCCCTGCTCAAAATTGCCTACCATAAATCCCTTGACTATAAAAAGGCAAGTACTCGCAGAATTGAAAGAGAGTATAATTATAGCAATCAATTTAGCATCAACGAGGCGGGGCCCCTCGACTCGATGATCCGGGATGAGGCGATTAATGACCTGATTGGTAAAATAGATTCACTTCCGGCACAATGGAGAAATGTCGTAAGGATGGCATATATAGATGGCATGAAAAATAAGGAGATCGCCGAACAGTTAAAGATTTCTATCAATACGGTCAAATTTTACAAATACAATGGGATGCAGGAGTTGCGCGCTTTATATGGCATCGATCCGAAATTCCTATATCCTCTTCTATTTATAAAACAAATAATAAGATTTATTTTCTCATTTCTGTAATACTTTTTGTGATCGGTGTCGTAATAGGTAAACATCGCATATACCTTAGAATGGGTAATTCCTGATGTTAAATGCAAGTTGACCTTTACGAAGCACACGATCCATGGAAAAAGAATTTCAATACGAACCAGACTCAAGGAAGAAATTAGAATTCGGTAGCGCTACCCTTCAAAAGTGCATCCTTATTATATCCTCATTCATAATTGTCGCTACTATAATAATGATCATGCTCCTAAAGACCAAACGAAGGGCCGATACAGCATCAAAAATAGGAAAATCCTCTAGTCACCAAATAGACTACCCGCCAGGTGTTAGAAGCGCCACATTGAACCTTCAAGGAGGTAGATATATTGAGCTAAAATCTAATATATCGAAAGTTTATCAGATCGGGCAAGGTGTTACCGTAAAGGAAAAAAATGGGCATCTCATTTATGTCGTCAAGGGTAAGCAGACAAGCGGCATGCTGCAGGAGCTTGTCGTCCCATTTGGGAGTGAATATATCCTGGATATGGCTGATCATACCAATGTCTGGCTCAACTCCGGTTCAAAATTGAAATATTTTTCCATATACAACTTCGCGGTAAAATTTGTGTGGTTGGAAGGCCAGGCTCATTTTCGAATTAAGAACCCTGCCCGCCAGCAGATCCAGGTAATGGCCAACGGACTCTCCATTCAGGCTGATTGTTCTGAGTTTGCAGTAGATGCTTATCTGTCACAGTATACCAGGGTATATGCATATGATGGTAAAGTCAATATCGGAAGAGAAAATTACGTTACCACGATGTCGATTCACCAGGATACCATTCTTCAGGGAATAAACGGGTTATTTTCTTTTGTCGATGTGCAATTTACAGAAGACATACCAACGTCCGTTGATGGTTATTTTTCTTTTATTCGCTATTCACTCCGACAGATGACAGACGAGTTAACCAGGTGGTATAATGTCCATTTCGAATTTTCAGACGATTTTAATGTCAGCAATAGAATTCATAGTTTTATACCACGGGAGTATTCCCTACAGGAAATTTTGCAGTATTTGGCACGCGATGGGTTAGCCAGTTTCGAAGTTCAGAAGGGAAGGAAAGTAGTTGTAAAACCACTTAAGCGGCGTTGGTAGTTGAAGCGGTTCTTTTTTAAAAATAGAATGATTTCCTATCTTCTTAAAATTTACTGTAATTGTATAAAATGTAAGTTTCCCCTTCTTAAAAATATTGTAACATGGAACTAAACCCGGAAGAACAGGAAAAATATCAGCAAAAATTAGTTGGTGAATTAAGAACTTATGCCTTTGCGCGCTTAAAAAGCGTTAAAGAAGGTTCGGAAACGGAGGAACTTGCGGCTGCACTTTTGGAAAGATATGGGTTTGGATTGGCCAGAGCTTTTGAATTATTAGGTATCCCTTTAGGTGATTTTGTCAATTTAATCCAACAACTTATGCTGGAAATTGATCCCGAAGCACCTTTAAATAGACAAAAAAGATGGGAAGCAAAACCTGCCGGAATATCAATTCCTCAAAATTAGCCAAATAGTATATTGTAAGTATGAAATGAGTGTGATTTTGGAAACTCATTGTCTTATAAAATCTAATATGATTTCAAGAAGAAATGAAAGCATCCCAACAGGGGATTTGCCACTACTTTTGAGCATCATCAATTTGAGAGAGTGCGCAATTGTTGCAAGAACGATGTTTGGTATCCGAATTCCTCCAGGTTTGGTTTGTTATTGCTTCCGAAAATTAATTCACCAAATACAATTCTTTCCATATATTCGGTTGTTCATCTTAGTTAGTTAAATCCATCATATATGCTACGTACCCTTAGTCTGTTGATGTGCTGCTGGTTTTTCCCCAAATTCTCCCAAGGCCAAAACGCCAAGGTTGAGTGTCTTAATAAAGTAATTCCTCAAATGTTGAACCAGCGTTTACTACCATCCGATACACCTTTTATGACCAAACCCGCAGACAATGCCCGAACTCCGATCAGGGGCGCTATAATTTTTGAAAGTTCAGACAAAAGAAACGCGCTGCTTGACAAAACCGGAGCCATAAAAGTCGGATATAGTCTTAAAACGGATTCTACCATCGGGGGGATCTACCTGATGTTTCCGCCAACCGATGCCCAGGCCCAGGAACTGGAAGCGATAATGGGCGAACCATCAATTACTGCCACCCAAGGCATCGGGGAATCATTCGGGGTAATAGGATGGATTCAACCCGGTTGCTCCATCATCTTATCTATGTATGGTCCATATGACTGGCCAGTGAAGGTGCCCCAACAGCTTGTCTTGCGTTTTACATCTACCAGGGACATCAAGGACGCTGACCTGTAAAATTACTTCCGTGCGAAACTACGGTTCACAGAGGATAGAACTAGCCAGCGGGAAGCCCGACAATCTCGTATATGTAGCCCTTATGATTGGCATCATTATTTTGTTGGCCTCCCAACACCATGTATTTGGTGTTTACATGATGCCCTACTGCATTTTGGTGGTACTTATTTTATTAACCACGACTGCGCTTGCCCGAAAAATTACCAGATCATTTAACCTGACACTGTTAGATCTGTTTTTAGTTCTGGTATTTTTTACGATCTGCACTGCTCAAGTAAAAACAGATTTTACCAGCATAGATCAATTGAATGGCGTGATCTCCTTCCTTTTCTTATTTATGATTAGCAGGCAGGTTAATTGGAGTGCACAAGCGATATCTCATATAATATCATTTTTGACTGGCATCACCATTGTAGAATCGATTATAGGGATCATCCAATTTATCGGCGCTAAAGAGCAGCCTCATCTCCAATTGAAGGGTTGGTTCAATAGTTCTACCTTATTTGCTTCCTACCTTGCCCTAATAGTCACGCTGCTCGTTGGTGAGTTCAGGTATACTTCGTTATCCCTCCAGGCTACCTGGTGGAAATGGATAAGAGGCATGGGGGCTTCCATGGCAATGGTCCTGATTGCGCTTTCCCAAAGCCGTGCTGCCATTGCGGTGGCATTCCTCTCCATATGTTACAGTGCTGCCTTCACCTGGCGCCGGCAGAAAAGCAAACTGAACTGGAAATGGCCCCTAATTGCCTTATTGTCGGTGTTGATCTGCATTTTCGTCTTCTTCATGTATTCCAAGCAATCTTCCACCACAGGAAGGCTAGTCATCTGGCGGGTGTCAAAAGAGATCCTGCTTGATCATTGGAAAACCGGGATTGGGGTCGGGAGATTTCCTATGACCTATGCTGACTATAAAGAGCAACTTTTTGCAGGGGAGAATTTTACCCCCGAGCAGCAATACCTGGATGACGCCATATTATACCCCTATAACGAGGTATTATATGTTGGTATCACCTGGGGGGCAATTGCTTTATCGCTGCTCCTGTTGGGTGGCATATTATTATTGGCGCAGTTCCTCAGACCCCTAAAGGTGGCCCCAGGAAACACCAATTTTGGAGTGGGGCCATTTTTGATAGGGCTTACCGTATTGTCCTTAGTGGGGTTCCCGTTACATGATCTTAGGATCGCCCTTTTGTTGGCAATAGTGTTGGCGATCATTTCCAGCCGGGTGAAAATTGCCACTTTTCAACTGTCCCGTTCCGTAATTATCATCTACGTGATGATTGCGGCAGTGTCAATCTGGTTTTCTATCACCAAAGTGATCCCCATATATCAGTGGAAAACTTTTGATAACAGCCCTTTCCCTCATGCCAGCAAGGTGGCCTTTTATGAAAAGTCATATCCACAACTAAAATTCAATGGACATTTCTTATACCAGTATGCGCAGTCCCTGTATGCTGCTGGGGATTTTAAAAAGAGTATCGCCATTTTTCAGGAGGCAGGACGATATATTGAACATGATAAGGTGTTGATTTTTATCGGGAGTAGTTATGCAGAACTGAAAGACTATTTGCAGGCAGAACACTATTTCCTCCGTTCGTTGACCAGATATCCCAATCGATTAATGCCCAAATACCAATTGTTTAAGCTCTATGAAGAACAAGGCAAGATACCTCTTGCCCGGAAAATGGCTACCGCAATACTCAAACATAGATTAAAAGTATCTTCCCCTTGGTCCGACCAGGTGCAACAAAGCGCAAGAGCGTTTTTAATGGAAACGTCAATTTTTAACCCTCAAATACCACTTACATGAAAAGAGTCCTTTTGTATTTTAAAGCCCTTGCAGTACTTGCATTGCTTTTCACTAATTCCTGTACCAAAAGTGATCAGACCTCCAGCGCCAATAAGGAGGAGCTGGCATTGGCGAAGGAATGGTTTAATAATGAAATGTTGGATCAGGCGCAAAATGCTGATCGGAATTCGAGTCCTATTGTCCCTAAAAAATTATTATGGGAACAAGCAAAATTTTTTGAAAAAGGTGGTAATACCGTAATCCAGGTCCCCTACCAAACCACTAAAGCCAAAACCTTTGTTTTTGGGGCGGATAAAAATGCAAAGCTTCCACTGACCTTGCAGGACGATAGAAGTTTCCGATACGTAGTTTTAGTTAACAAAGGAAAGGAGAGAATCATGTTCCTGATGACGCTGTTACCGGATAAGAGTATGGCAAAAGGTGAGCATTCAACTTTTAATAATTATTTTTATGGTAATCTGAATGAAGGTTTTAGTGGAACTGTCATGTATCACACCTGGAACGAAGGATTCCTCAGAGGCTATAAGGCAAATAATGGTAAACTGTCTGCAAAAATCAACTACCCTGAATATAAAAGGGCAGCTAGAAGTGATAATAATGCAAGAACTACGTATTGCACAACAACAACGATCACTGAATATTGCCAGGATTGCACGAACTGGACGTTTAGCAATGGAGAATACTCCTACGAATTTTGCGGCAACTTATACTCCTGTGATTCATATAGCTATCAGGTTTGTGAAACCGTTGAGGATGATAATAACCCAGGTGGTGGTGGTTGGACGGAAGTACCTGAAGTAGATGCCTATACGCCTGCCACCAAGGCGATCCTTTGTGATGCGAACGTTTTTGCCGTGGCACATATCGGATCAAATTCCTGGACTGGAAACGCGCAGTATGTTGCCGCAGGGTTTCAGTATCATAAGGCTCCCTGGACCAGGTACGATGTTAATTTTTATGATTTATGCTTTACTGTTCCCAGAACTTACACGAATGTGTTGGGACAGCAGGAAGCTGTAACAGCGGCTACGGCATCTGAGATTTTTAGGAAAGGCTTTAACGAAGCCGTAGAATCTACCACAGTATGGCTAAATATGTATCCAGGTGTGATAAGGTCATATCCAGAAGTAAGAACCAAGTTGATGGAGCAACTCCGGATCAAAATGGTGGGTGAATCTAATACGAACAATCCAAACGGTTTTACCGCAACTGATGGCCCCTGTTTAGGTAATATCCCAAAAACGGTGGCTAAATATGGCCAGGAATGCGAACCACCGATTTGATAAGTAAAATAAAATAATAATATGCTACCAATAGAGGAAATTGTTGCAGAATTTTATCCAGTGGTTGCTGGAAATGTACAAACGAATGAAAAAGGATATGAACGCTGGAAAGAGCTAGTTACCAACAAGATCAAAGGTTTGATGGAACAAAAGTTTCCATATGGAAAGTTAGTGGAACGGTTAGCTGCGCTGGATGGCATAAGAAATTTTGTAGGCGAAGATGCTGAACAGTTTCCTGGATATTCAATTTCATTTGAACTGGATAGTAGGTATGAGGATTCTTTCAGCCGGGTGCGTACACTTTGGATCAATATTTCAATGTTGACAGATATAGTTACTTTTTTTGTCGAAGATCAATTGTACAGCAAAGAAATAGCCAAAGCAATGGGAGAAAAGGCAATTCCTCCTGCTAGATATTTGTATAACCATGCTGCCGCAGAAGGCAGCATGGTTATACTCTTAGGGAAAGTAAAGGAGATCTTGCAGGAAGAATTACCCATTCATGAGATAATTCCGCATATATTATTCTTTGAAAAGAGGTTCTCAACTGAATTATATCATAATCCCGTAAAAGCATATCCAACTGCATTTGACCTTCTGTTTAGTTACCGGTATGCATCCTCATATGATTTAGTGTATGCAACTATGTAAAAAAGGAATCATTCCTTGCACCCTTGTATTGCTATACATCTTTATTATTATTCATCAAAGTTCGGCTCAGGTAACAAGGACAGTTGCCCCTACTTTCACTTGGGCTAGGTGGTGGACAACCTGCATAGACCTTTGGTATTTATATTTCCAGAACGCTGGTGATTCCAGCTACCTGCCTGCTATCGATGATTATGTAAAGGATCCGGCATCAACGAACTCAACGGATTTTCTAAGGTATATTAGTATGGCCAGGATGGGATGCCATTCTTCTGTTTCTGATGACCTTTTTCGTGACTTTGTCCTTCCCCGTAAAATTGGCCGGGAATTTTACCACTCTTGGAGGGATTCGGTATTAAAGGATTTTCACCACATACGACTGCCTGTTGACCGAAAGGACTACCCGGCTGTGCTTAATACTGTTCATGAATTTGTTAGAAAACGTGTAAAGTTCTCTAGTATTTCGCGGTCCGGCCATACACTTGGTTATAACGAAATTCTGGAATTGGGTCAGGGAGACTGCACAGTTTTGGCTACAATCGGCACTTTTATCCTGAGAGGGTTGGGAGTGCCCGCAACAATAGATTTCACCTACTCCTGGGCAAATTTCGATGGCCAAATGCATTCTTGGGTTACCATACTGGAACCAGGAGGGAAGTTCACTCCATTTATGCCTGGCGATGGGATCCCTTTTGGTTATGATCCCTTTATCTTTATTAAGGATAAGATCGATGGAAAACACGACACTTATAAATTATGCGCGAAAGTATTTCGCCGCCGTTCTTTACCCAATTCTTTATATTGCCGGGAACCACTTTTTTCCCAACCCGCTACATCCATGCTCCAGGATGGACGATTCGAGGATGTGAGTGATTTATATGGTCCGGTATCTGATATTAGGATACCCTTGAATAATGTCGCTGACTATATCGGTGTCTACAATAACCATAAATGGAATCCGGTTTGGATAGCTCACAAACCTTCTGGTACAAAGGTTAAGGTATTTACAAAAATGCGAAGAGGTCTACTGTATTGCTTAATGCGGAAAGACTCAGAAGGATACCAACCTGTAGGTGCTCCATTTGTCCTTACCGGAGATGACCATATAAGGAAATTATCTCCACGTAAAACTTACGATGAAATAAAAGTGGCAGCCCTATGCTCAAACTTAAATTATCAATTGAAAGAATTTTCAAAAGTTTCAGGGAAAACCTTCCGAACCAGGATGCATGCAATTGCAATTGGCCGTTTGACCAGGAGGCCTGAAAAGGGGAACATCTATCGGATCAGCTATTGGGATGGCAAATGGAAGGATGCGGGTGAATCAACTGCTGATAGTCAACTAATTTTTGAAGATGTGCCCAGCGGATCCATTTATCGGTTGTTTGATATTAAAACAAATGAATTCAGTCGCCCCTTCACCATTGATAGTATATTCCAATACTGGTGAGTTACAACTGTATATTCAACTAACAAAGAATGCTGAGGAACCCCCAACTGCATAGTAGAATTACCGCATTTTATAGTGCCCAATTGGGTACCGAGGAAAATTGCCCCTGTCATCCATCAGCTGCTGCATCTACTCAGATTATCAGCAATACCCATTCATTTATCTATTGGTGCAATTAGCCGGTTTTTAATAAGGGCGATCCAGGAGTTCCATATATTTTGATTCATCCGATTGCATAGTTGCTCATTCGTACCTCGAAGGATTAAGCAAAATTACCTTAGGTGAAAACATCAAAAAGTCCGGTGTGTTTTGAGGATTATTGCGGAAGGTTAGCTAAATTAGCTTTACTTATTCATAGCTCTTTTACATGTATCTTAACTCTTTGCTGTAGCTGGTTTCAGTGGAAAGCGTCTGAAAATTGTCTGAAAATTTATAGGACGGGAAAATTAAAAGTAAAAAGGCCGCAATAGCTGCGACCTTTTGTACTTGAAAAACTTGGTAGTTGGCATTGAAGCGATGAATTTTTTTGTTCATCCTAAGTCTTTAAATCTCAATGCACTGTGTACCCCGAACAGGAGTTGAACCTGCACTCCCATTGCTGAGAAGAGGATTTTAAGTCCGCCGCGTCTACCGATTCCGCCATCGGGGTATTTTCAAAAAACTTTCAAATCCCACAGGATTTTAAGTCCTGCGCGTCTACCGATTCCGCCACCCGGGTGACGATTGTCGAAAAAAAAAGCAGATAACAATGCTATCTGCTTTTCTTCGTGGGAGCGGAAGACCGGGCTCGAACCGGCCACCCCGACCTTGGCAAGGTCGTGCTCTACCAAATGAGCTACTTCCGCTTTTACTCACCATAGCTTTAGCGAAGGTGAGTGATATTTTTATCTTTTAAAGAACTCGTTTTGTGATTTGGGAGTGCAAAAATAGGAAATGTATAATTCCTGCAAAATATTTTTGTGATTAATTATCACTTATTTGTACTCCGGGGTGTACTGCGTATTGGCAGGCACATTCACTTCAGGCTTGCCCTTATAACGATGTTTGTACAGGCTATAGCAGCCGCCCAATAAAAAAGCAACCAGGCAAAATGCCTGCAGGTAAAACAGGAATGAAGAAGATTGTACCCAACTACTTTTAAAATCTTTGCTGCGTTGATCTTGCTCTTGATGTTGATCCATAATCAGTTAAATGATTGCGATGCAAAAATAATGGTTCAGTTGAAAAAATCAGCTTTTATTGCTAACAATTTCTGCAAAGGTTTTTTTGCCTCCTATAAAGTGGCTGCACACCACACTTTTAGTTAAATACCCCTGCAGTTTTCTTTTTTTACCGGCCGGAAAAATACTCTCTTTCCTTTTAAAAAGCAACCACCCCACAAAAGCAATATGCGCCTTGAAAACGGCTAAAAAATAAGTGCCTTCACCCGCCAGTAACGACTTGATCGCCGAAACCGTATCCAGCCAGAAACGGTACAAGATCTTCCAGGTGGCCATGCCCGCCGGCATATTCTTGGCCATCATGATCAGGTTATTGCGGAAATTCAGGAACACCTTCCGGGCATTGCCCTTGGGCAGGGTGCCGCCGCCTACATGGTATACTACCGACTGCGGACAGGCATATATCTGGTAATCAGCCAGTTGCAGCCGCCAGCAAAAATCAATCTCCTCCTGGTGGGCAAAGAAAAAAGGGTCCAGTCCGCCCACTTCATGGTATAGTTTTGCCCTTACGAACATGGCCGCTCCCGTGGCCCAGAAAATAGGTTCCGCCGTGTCATATTGGCCATGATCAGCTTCACACACGTCAAAAATGCGCCCCCGTGCAAAAGGATAGCCCAGGTAATCCAGCCAGCCGCCCGCTGCACCGGCATATTCAAACGAGCCCCGGTCATGATACGCCAATAACTTGGGCTGGCAGGCGCCGATCGTGCGGTCGGCCTCCATCAGGGCAATCACCGGCTCTATCCAGCCCGGCGTTACTTCCACATCCGAATTCAGCAACACATAATAATCACTGCTGATCTGTTTCAGCCCTTCATTATACCCTTTGGCAAAACCGAAATTGCCGGCATTCCGTACGATCTGCACGGCCGGGTAATGCGTTTGCAGGAAAGCGATCGAGTCATCGGTAGAGGCATTATCAATCACCACGATGGCTTTATTCGTCCAGGTAGAAGCCTGTACCGAAGGCAGGAACTGCTCCAGGAACTTTCGTCCATTCCAGTTAAGGATCACTATAGAGACCAAGGGTTGCGTCATAGTAACTAATCCGGCTCCCGCAGGAGGATGCAAAGGAACGCTTTTTATAGATTCTTAGTATTTTACGGCGTATATACCATCAATTTGCATAAACTTTATCTTGCGGTTTACATAAACGGACAGCATCCCGGAAAATTAATCAATCTCATCAATAAATCTGTGTTACATGATTCGACCGCTGCTTAACTGGAGGACAGGCCTATCCATCATTGCCATTGCCATCGTCAGCGGTACCATCTTCTATTCACAGTTCCTGGCCAAAAAAATTGCCCGCGAAGAAAGGCAGAAAGTAGCACAATGGGTCGAGGCCATCAAAATGGCCATGAATGATACCACTGGCATGAGCGACAACCTCGTCAGCATCATCATATCGGAAAACAGGACCATTCCCATCATTGAAACCGACGAGAAGAACAACATTACCCAATACGTCAACCTCGATACGGCCAGCATTGCCAGTGACAGCAATTACGTCAGGAATAAGCTGCGTGAGTTCAGAAAACAGAATAATGCCATCGTATGGGCCGATCCCCGCGACAGTACCCGCACCAATCATTACTACTACGGACATACCAGTCTGCTGAACCAGGTGCGGTATTACCCGCTGGTGCAACTGCTCATCGTGAGCCTCTTCATCATCATAACTATTACGGCGCTCACCACTAGTTTCAAATCGTCTCAAAACCAGGTATGGGCGGGTATGGCCAAGGAAACGGCGCACCAGTTGGGCACACCGCTCACGTCTATCCAGGGATGGGTGGAGATGCTGAAAGACAATCCCGACAATGAGAAGATCGTGGTGGAGATGGAGAAAGATGTGAACCGTTTAAAGTTGGTATCGGACCGCTTTGGTAAAATAGGCAGTACGCCGCACCTGGAGGCGCACAATGTGGTGACGCAGGTCGCCACCATGATTGAATACATCCGGAAGAGGGCGCCGGGAAAAGTGTCTTTTGTGCTGAATACCGGTGGGGTAGCGGAGATCATCGCGCATATATCGCCGCCTTTGTTCGACTGGGTCATTGAGAACCTGTTGAAAAATGCGCTCGATGCCATGGAAGGGAAGGGGAGTATTGTGGTGCACATCAGGCAGCAGGAAGGAGAAGTCTTCATTGACGTCACCGATTCGGGCAAGGGGATTGCGCGCCAGAACATACACAAAGTTTTCAAGCCGGGCTTTACCACCAAAAAGCGCGGGTGGGGACTTGGACTGAGCCTGTCCCGGCGGATCATTGTGCAGTACCACAAGGGACAACTCTTTGTAAAGCAATCGGAAATCAACAAGGGGACTACCTTCCGGATCGTCTTAAAAAACTAAGTAGCTTTTGCTCATTTAGCAAGCAAGCTGGCGACGTTCGCCAACAAAAGAGCCCCGACGATAGTCGGGGCTTTTTGTGCCCAGGACAAGATTCGAACTTGCACGTCCTTTCGAACACCACCACCTCAAAGTGGCTTGTCTACCAGTTTCAACACCTGGGCGACCTTGCCGTTTTCCAGACCGAAGTCTGAAATTCGGGAGGCAAATGTAGGATGTTTTTGTCAGAATTCCGCCAGTCAATAAAACAAAAAAAGCCCAGCCAAAACCTTGGTAGTGTCTCAGTTGCCGGTATGACGGAAAGAAAGTACAAGCAAAAGATCAATACTTACCGCCTTGCGGCCTTCCCGGCTATTTCAAACCGAGGCACTATAAAGCCTTGACTTTTCTCAAGACCAATTCCCTTCAAAAGTCATTGGCAGGGGGGCATTCCTATTAGCATCTTTGTAAAAGAAAATAACTCATCAACTTAAAATCGTATAAAAATGAAAATCGGTATCATCGGCGCTGGCTCAATAGGAATGGCTTTCGCCAAACAAGCAACAAACGCAGGTTTTGAAGTTATACTCAGCAACAGCCGGGGACCTGCCTCGCTGACCGGAGCCGTGAAGGCATTAGGTAGTAAGGTAAAAGCCGGAACGGTAGAAGAAGCGGCGGCTGCAGAGGTTGTTTTTGTCTCTCTGCAATGGCAACACCTTCAGTCTGTACTTTCCGGCATTAAGTGGAAGGGACAGATAATCATAGATCCTGCCAATCCTATTTTACCCGGATTCAAATTAGCTGACCTGTATGGTAAAACGTCCAGCGAAGTCGTGGCCACCTGGGCCAACGGAGCCACTGTAGTAAAAGCCTTCAATACACTTACGCCATCTGTTTTAGGTTCCGATCCCCACGTACAGGGTGGCAGCAGGGTAATCTTTTATTCCGGAAACAATGAAGCGGCAAAACAAACAGTATCCGCTATCATTAAAAAGATCGGATTCGCCGGCGTTGATCTCGGCAGGCTCGATGAAGGGGGCAAACTGCAGCAATTCCCTGGCGGACCATTGCCCACATTGAATTTAGTAAAAATGGGATAAATCACCGGTTATGCTCCGCAGGTTTAAAGCTGGCTGAATAAAAAACTTTCCTAAGTTTGTTAAACATTGATTAATAGGCTGCTTTCAAAGCCCTGAATACTATGTTTGACGTTTTCAGCAAATACCTCACCGATAAAATTTCCTTAACCGGACCTGAGTTGGCCAGGATATCTTCTGTTAGCATCATCAAAAAACTGCGGCGTAAACAGTACTTGCTACAGGAAGGGGATGTATGGCGTCATTACGCCTTTGTATGCAAGGGCTGTCTTCGGATTTATCGCCTCGACGAAAAGGGCAATGAACATATACTAAAATTTTGCATTGAAAACTGGTGGGCGGGTGACCGGGAAAGCTTGTTGACAGGTAAACCTTCCCACTCTTTCATTGATGCGCTGGAGGAATCCATCGTCATCATGATCACGAAGGAGAATTTTGATAGCCTTTGTAATGAGATACCTGCTTTTAATAACCTGGTGAATGATTTGCTGAACCGCACGTACATAGCCAGTCAGGAGAGGGTACATGCAAACATCACCTATACCAGTGAAGAAAAGTACCTTGATTTCATTAATAAATACCCGGATATAACCAGCCGGGTACCACTCCACATGATAGCCTCTTATCTGGGCATCTCGGCAGAAACCTTGTCCAGGATCAGATCGCAGTATGCAAACAAAGGCTGATTGCCTCCCATCATTCAATCCTGTTTTTTCCCTCTATACAGGTATGCCTGAGCGTTCCGGTATAACAACAGCTCCTGCAGTAATCTAAACATCCGGTTTTCCGGCTGTCTTGATGGATTGACAGGTGCATAACAACACAAGTAAAAGCCTTGACTTTTCTCAAGCCTAAATGCCTTCAAATGACGTTGGAAACGGCCTCCCCGCTGATGCAATTTTGAGGGATCAAAAACTAAACAAAATGGAAACAACAAAAAAGGTGGCCCTGGTTACAGGGGGTAGCAGGGGCATCGGAGCGGCAATCGTTAAAAGATTAGCCAAAGACGGGAACAAAGTGGCATTCACTTACCTGAATGCGCCCGACAAAGCCGCCGAACTGGTTAAAGAAGTGGAGCAGGCAGGTGGTGAAGCGATTGCCATCAGAGCAGATAGCGGTGATGCCAAATCAGCCGAAAAAGTGGTGGAAGAAACCGTGAAGCAATTTGGACGACTGGACATTCTGGTGAACAGTGCCGGTGTTACTACTTTTAGTGTGGTGGACAATGCAGGCGATGATCTATCGCATCTTGACAGATTGTTTGCTGTGAATCTGAATGGAGTAGCTGCAACGGTCCGTGCGGCCACAAAGTACATCGGTGAAGGGGGAAGGATCATTTCTATCGGCTCTACTTTTGCAGACCGTCTTGCCAACATTGGTTTTGCCGATTATGCAGCATCAAAGGCGGCGGTAGCCGCTTACACCCGCGGTTGGGCCTGGGACCTTGGTAAAAAAGGGATCACGGTAAATACGGTTCAGCCAGGCCCGACAGATACGGATATGAATCCGGACGGAACTGAATTCTCTGATAAGATCAAAGCTGGATTGGCGCTGGGCAGGTATGGAAAAGCAGAAGAAATTGCTGCCGCCGTTGCATTCCTGGCTAGTCCGGATGCTTCCTTTGTAACGGGGGCCACATTAACCGTGGATGGCGGCCAAAACGCATAAGCAAATGTCCTTTTTGACAAAATGGACTATCCATGTCGGACGGTCCATTTTATTTGCCTTGTAAATGGTTGAATAGTCTAATAGTCTCATTTTAGTCTCCCCAAGGAAAACTTATAGATGCAATCGGTTACATTAATGAGCCTACTTCGTTAAATTTATAGTACTAACAAACTTTTGCCATCATGAAATTAAACACATTCCTATGGAAAGTAGCCGGGAGGCTTACTTTCGGGGCAACGATCATCACATTCGTTGCCGGTTCTTCCCTTGTAACAGGTTGTAAAAAAGACAGTTCTGCGACGCCCCAGCCAATGGGCGAACGCCTGACTGGGGTTATCCAGGACGATGTGCAAACAGACGCCCAGGGTACCATCAATGGTTGGTTCTGGTCCCTGTACCGCGAAGGCGGGTCCGCCAGCATCACCCATGGTTCCGGAGGCAATTTTGCCATCAGCTACAGCAATGTCACCGATGTGGTGGGCGGTAAAGGCTGGAGCACCGGCGCATCCAGGACCATCGGTTACAATGTCGGCGCCCTGAGCGGCAGCTACAATTTCGTCGGCATCTATGGATGGACGACCAACCCACTGATCGAATACTACGTGGCCGAGAAGGGCTCTGTGACGGGTGGCACCTATGTGAACTCCATCAGTAGTGATGGACATTCCTACAGCTTTTATAAGCAGCAGCGGGTTAACGCTCCTTCCATTATAGGCACGGCCACTTTCTGGCAGTATAAAGATACCTGGGGCGGCGCACCGACCGCGCAAAACCGCTCTGTCAACATGGCCAACCACATCAACAATTGGAGAAACAGGGGTGGCCAGGGTTTTGGTACGCACAACTACCAGATATTGGCCCTGGAAGCATGGGGCAACAGAAGTGGCTACATCAACGCAACGGTATGGCAGCAATAAGCTCATTCAATGCAGAAAGGGTTAATCGTAGTTTTAACGGCCATAACGATTATCATCAGCGCTTGCTCACAAAAAGGGCAAGCGCCTGATAACCTGGTATTGGTCAAAGGCGGGACTTTTATAAACACAAAATCCGGCTACTACGGAAAAGGTATCACTATACCCGACTTTTATATCGGTCCGTATGAAGTAACGCAAAAAGAATGGGTGAAGGTAATGGGAAATAATCCTTCCGCCTTCAAAGGCGACAGCTTGCCGGTAGAAACGGTAAGTTGGTATGACTGTATTGAGTACTGTAATAAAAGAAGTAGTAAAGAAGGCTTAAAGCCATATTATCAAATAGACAAGGATAAAAAAGACCCGGATAATACGAATGAGCTCGACGACCTCAAATGGACAGTAACGATCAATGAGGAAGCCAATGGTTACCGGTTGCCCACAGAAGTGGAGTGGGAATATGCGGCAGGTGGAGGCCAACTGAGCAAGCATTACGCCTATAGTGGAAGCAACAAGGTAGATGAAGTAGCCTGGTATTGGAAAAACGCGGGCAACCAATACTTAACAGGAGCCTGGTCATGGCCGGTGCTGGTGAAAAACAACAATAAGACAAAACGGGTTGGTGGCAGAGCTCCCAACGAACTGGGGCTTTATGACATGTCGGGCAATGTAAGAGAATGGTGCTGGGATGTGCAGGAGCGAAAGGGCGTGGATGTCCCGCAGGGACAGATCTGGAAGGGTGGTGGCTGGATGGGCGCCGACTTTTGCTGTGAGCCCTCTTTCCGGGCCCGCCACGAAGCAAATGGCAAGGGGCCTGATCAGGGTTTTCGGGTGTGCCGCGGCACAAAGCCCCCTGCACAATAGTACAGAAGGGGCATAATGCATTTAGTGGCGGCTGCTTCTTTAACCCTTTACCACTTGCACATTTACGGCAACAGGGCCTTTAGGGCCTTTGGCTGCTTCAAACGTAACCAAATCATTTTCTTTGATGGGACCGGATAGGTCATTCACGTGCACAAACAGGCGTTCATGCGTTTCTGTATCATTAATGAAGCCAAACCCTTTATGGTCATTGAAAAAGGCTACTTTACCGGTTCTTTCCGCTGGTTGCGCTCTGTCTTCCTGTTTGGGAACACTGATCTGTATTTCTTCCGCAGAGAATGATCGCCTTTTCCGGGGATCGGGAGGCGTGGAGGTGATATTGCCGTTTTCATCAAGATAAGCGATCATATCGTCAAGGCTTTTAACCTTGTCTTTATTATTCTTCCGCTCCTTCATCTTTTCCTGTTTATCCTGCTGCTTCTTTATCCGCTGCTTTTCTCTTTCTTTTTTATTAAATGTTTCCTGGGATCTAGCCATATTTTATATTTAGTGATTCCTGTCGGGCAGGATTATTGATTACATAAAAGCCTTATTGAGCGTCTTCCAGCAGTTTCGCAACGGCTAATTTGGTGATCTCCGTGCCGTTGAAAATACGGGCAAGGCCTGTATCCTTCGAGTGCAAATAATTCTTGACATTCGACTCGTTCACGATCCGCCAGAAGTTCTTCGACTTCAGATCATCGTAATCGGCCGTTTTCACGAAAATACCAGTAAAAGCATTCCTTGTTCTGAAGCTGACTTTAACAGGATTACGGTCAAACTCATTCTTTTGCAGGAAACTATCAATCTGTTCATTCGTCATATATAAAAATTAGATGTTAACGGATTAATTCAAGTCCAAACTTATGATCTCACCTTACAAGTATTGAGCAGCGGGAAAATCAAATTAATTGCAGGAAGGAAATATAAGTACGCAAAGATACGAATTCTTTGGCTGAGGAGGTGAATTTAAAATTCAGGCAGTAGTATAAGCATAGGACAGATCAACCCGCATAATAGAGATAAATGCCTTTTAACCAATTGAATACGGTTAATTCACTCTTCATTTCGACGGGTAATTGTGTATAGATCAGCTCTTCCATTCTCCGGCTGTCTGTAAGGGAAGTAAGGCCAATGGATTGGCAAAAGCAATTAATGATAAACAATACCTGGATGCCATTACGGGGGTCAAATACACGGCGGCTGGGCGATCCGGTATACAGCGAAGCAGTATGAGGTAGCCAGTCATATTGATAGGCCATGTGTTCTTTTAAATATTGCATACATTTTATTTACCGGATAAACACTACGCTATCAGGGAACCGGAAAACAAATAAGTCCGCAATTGCTGCGGACTTATCCTATCTTTTATTACCATTTGCGTTTGGAATAGCCGCCATCATTTTTGAAAGGGCTGTTGCCGCCGCCACCGCCGGATGACCTTTCCGGTTTAGGCCTGGCTTCTGATACTTTTAATTGTCTGCCATCAATAGAAGTCTGATCCAGTTCCTTAATAGCTGCATTGGCTGCATTGGCATCTTCCATCTCCACGAAACCAAATCCTTTGGAGCGGCCGGTTTCCCTGTCATTAATCACTTTGGCGGAAGTAACGGCGCCATAAGGCGTAAACAAATTCTTTAACTCTTCATCCTGGATAGTAAAGGCCAGGTTAGATACATAAATGTTCATGTGTAAACTTTTTAAAATAATATCTGAGTAAGGCAAGAAGTAAGGAATAAAAATGCAGGTGTATTAGCAGATTAATGACAATACTGGATGCGAGGCTCAAACGAATATATCGAAGGTAAGCTTATTAAGCCATACTGTCACGTTTATTTTCAGTGGTAGGTTGTTGGGAGTGGCTTTTAACTATTTGTTGGGCATAAAGGGTTGATTAGTTGCTGTATTATGGATTTTATTGGTTATCTTCCTGTACTAATCAAGCGCTGAGCTTGCTGGTAATAACCACTCTACGGACTGTATTGCATCATGTATTATCCTTTGTAAATCCGACAGCCTGGCGGCCATTATATACAATATTGGCACATTTTATTCATTCAAAAATCATCGTATGGTAGCAAAAGCATTTTTGTCTTTGACGGAATATCCCGCCTTCAGAAGAATTATCTGGAAGCCTGTTTATGAAGGCCTGGCCAGGCATTTCAAAATAAGCGACTGGCATTTCATGAACTATGGTTATGATCCCGTAACAGAGCAAAATGCAGTAACCCTGCACCCAAAAGATGAGATCAACCGGTATCCTATACAGCTCTATCATTTCCTGGCGCAAAAGACCACTATTAAAGACAAGCAGGTGTTGGAAGTAGGCAGCGGCCGGGGTGGGGGCGCCAGCTACATCAGCAGGTACCTGAGTCCCGCCAGGATGACAGGCATGGACATAGCCAAAAATGCCATCCGGCTGGCAAAGCAGCACCACCGGGAACATAACCTCGATTTCATGCAGGGCAATGCAGAAAAGCTGCCTTTTGACAATGAAACTTTTGATGTGGTCATCAACGTGGAAAGCTCTCACGCGTATGGTTCTGTACCGCGCTTCCTGGCTGAAGTAAAACGGGTATTGAGGCCGGGCGGTGTTTTTTTATGCACTGACCTGCGTGGTCCGGAAGGCATGGTCAAACTGAAAGGCCATTTTGAATTAAGCGGGCTGCAGATGATCTCAGAAGAAAACATCACCAGCAATGTGGTAAATGCCATCGAAAAAGAAGATGGCATCAAACAAAAACGGATTAAAGAGCATATAGCAGCCTGGATGAGGCCCGCCTTCGCCCAGTTTGCCGGCACAAAAGGCTCCCGTATCCATAAAGACCTGCAGACAAATGCCCTGATCTATTACAGTTTTGTATTGCAAAAAATGAGCGCCTGACAGCGTTTACTTACGTGCCGACAAAGTCTGGATCGTACCATCTTCGTTATACTGGAGTGGCGCTACTTTTACATTGCGTAAATGTGTTTTGCCGGATAATTGTACATCGTGGTAAAACAGGTACCACTTACCATCTTTCTCTACGATCGAATGGTGATTCGTCCAGCCATCAACAGGTTTCAGGAGAATGCCTTTGTACGTAAAGGGACCATACGGACTGTCGCCGGTGGCATAGCAAATATTGTGAGTATCACCGGTAGAGTAGGAGAAATAATACTTGCCTTTATATTTATGCAGCCAGGCCGCTTCAAAAAAGCGTTTGTCATTATCCTTTTCAAAATAGGTATTGCCTTTCTCATCAACGAGCTTTACCTCCTTCACCGGCTCTGCAAAACTTTTCATATCAGGGCTCAGCCGGGCCACACGGGGTAAAATAGCAGGTTCTTCAGGCTTGCACAGGCTGCCGGCAGCATCGTACTTATTATTATTCCAGCGTTGCAACTGTCCGCCCCAGATGCCGCCGAAATACAGGTAATACTTGCCGTCATCATCTTTAAATACACAAGGGTCAATGCTATAGCTGCCTTTGAGGGGGTCTTTTTCTGCCACAAAGGGGCCCTCCGGCTTGCTGCTGCTGGCCACGCCAATGCGGAAAACATCCTGCTTATCCTTCACGGGGAAATAGAGGTAATACGTATTGTTGGCAAATGCAGCATCCGGCGCCCACAACTGGCGGCCGGCCCAGGGAATATTTTTAATATCCAGGGCCACACCGTGGTCCGTTACAGGTCCACCGATGGAGTCCATCGAAAGAATATGATAATCCATCATGTTGAAATGGTCGCCATTGTCATTCTCCGGGGTGCCGGTGGCGGTATCGTGTGAAGGGTAAATATAAAACCGGCCATTGAATACATGGGCCGAAGGATCAGCAGTATAAATATGGCTCACCAGGGGCTGGGAAAGATAATCATTCGTTTTGGCGGCGCTGCTATCGGTGTTGGCAGGTTCCGCAGTGGCCGGGGTTTCAGCGTTATTGCATCTGGTAAAAACAAGGGATAACACGAGCGCAGCTGTGTAAAATGACAAGCTTTTCGGGAGAAACATAGATATAGTTTAAAAGTAATCGTTTGTATAGGCTATAAAGCTAAAGGAAAAACTTTTTATAATAAAAAGAATGTAATCGGTTGCATTATGGCTGAAATGTGTAATTCCTCCCGGTAATTTGGGCAATTCAAAATATTGGCCAATAGTTACGATGGCCGGTAAATTCATCCTATTTACTATTTTAGGGGAATGGCGGATATGATGAAAACCTGGCAAACGGGTATACTGTTGGTAGCTGCCGTGCAAGGTATACTCCTGAGCCTGGCATTATTATGGCCCGGTCATAAAAAACATGCTTCCCGGTACTTCCTGGGATTGGTGCTGCTTGTTTTTTCATTAGAGCTGTTGAATGCCTGGGGCATACAGGTGCATTATCATCAAACTAAAAACCTGCTGCCCTTTTGGTTGGTAGAGTCTTACTTGCTGATACCTCCTTCCTGTTGGTTCTTTATCCGCTGCAATACGGACCCTGCCTTTAAGTTCCAAAAGAAACACCTGCTTTTCTATGCTCCTGCAGCGATAGAGATCGTGGCAGAAACCACCCAATACATCCGCTACAGTTTCGGTACACCCGTAATCAATTTAATACATATAAAAGCCTGGTGGTTTTTTACAGAGATCTTCCCGGTATTGTGGATGGGAGGAGTGCTGGTAATAGGTGCACAAAAGCTTATTACCCTGGCCCGCCAAAAGGCTTCGCCTGCTACCTTCACTGGCCTGCATCCTGCCAAGCTCCTTTCCATCTTTATCTTACTTACCTTATTGACTGTTCTGTGGGTGGCCGATGCCATACTGCAGTTACCGGTATTTACTGCTGTGGAATTGATCCTGGTCCTGTTGCTGTTTACCCTGAGTTTCCTGTCTTACACGCAGGCTGCTTTCTTTGACGTAGTGAAAGGGACGAAAATGAAATTGCCTGCTCAACCGGTTTTTACTGCTTATAATGACACCCTTCAATTAAACAGGCTGCAAGGGGCATTCGAGCAAACAGGTTTACATAGGAAACCTAAACTGACCCTGGAAGAACTGGCCGGGGAACTGGACCTGCCGGTACGGTACGTTTCCTACCTCATCAACACCTATCATGCGGCCAACTTTCATCATTTTATCAATACCTGGCGGGTGCAGGAAGTGATCCGGAAGATCAATGATCCGGCAGAACGCCATAAAACACTCCTGGCCCTGGCGCTTGAATCAGGTTTCAGTTCCAAATCGGCTTTCAACCAGGTGTTCAAGACCCACACGGGCAAGTCGCCCTCCCAATATGTTAGCAAATAAGTCCCAAAAGCTGATCATTGGACCTGTACTTCCCTGTCCGTCGTGCTTACCATACGGCCAAATACGTTCTTTGCCGGTAAAAAAGCGTCTGTATGAAACAGTCAATGTTAGCTTGCATTTGCTGCATCCTTATGAACGGCCCCGCTCTTGCTCAACCTTTCCGGGCTGATACCCGGAAGCACCCCATCGGGGTGCAGTTTTATAAGAACATAGAATTCCTTGGATTTACTTTTTTTACCGGTTACCTGGCGCCAGGGTATGAGCACGACACGGTCCCGATGCCCGGTGGTATCAAAAAGCAGGATTGGTTTGCCTATGATTTCTCCCTGTACAAAAAGTACCGGTCATTTGCCAATGACCCCGACCTGGGCATCATTGCCCGGTTTGCCGAAGCGCATGAAGGCTTTGCGCTCGGAAAGTTGCTCATTCACCTCGATGAATTTCCCCGGGCAGTCATCAGGCCGGATATAGAGGATCAGTACCTGCGCCCTTTTATGGAAGGACAGAAAGATAGTGCCGCCACCAGGCAGGCAGTAGTGCAGTTCATAGAAGCGGGCAACAGGTTGTATAAGCGGATGAACTTTGATGCCTACTTCCGGGAAAACGCCCGCTTGTATGAGCAGGCCCTCAAGGAGATCAGGAGCGTACTGCCGGAACCCCGGCTGGTGGCCACTATGGAAAAATTCTACCGGCAGCAGTTTCACCGGTATATGCTCGTGCCCAGTCTGACGATCCCCGCCGGTATGGCCTTTGGCATCCATTACACGACGGCAGGTAACGCCACCATCCTGAACCTGTTTGGGCCGTTTGCCCGCCAGCAATTTGCAGATACGGCTTCCCTCAACATGGGCTTTGCCAATGAAGATCATATACGGGAACTCAGTACCCATGAGTTTGGTCACTCTTTCTCTAATCCTATTATCGCACAGATCCCGCCTCACCTGGTAAAAGAAACAGCTCACCTGTTTGTTCCGGTAAAAGAAGCCATGGAAAACCAGGGATACAATACCTGGTCCGGCTGCGTATACGAATACTTTGTGCGGGCAGGGGAGGTGGTCATTGCCCGGAAGCTGGGAAAACACGAGGTGGCAGAAAGGCTACAAAAACACTATATGCAGGATCGAAAATTTAGCTACCTGCCACTGATCATAGAGGAACTGGAAAAATATGACCGTGATCCGCGTATGACCTATCAGCAGGCTGTTATCAATGCTATGGAGCGATTGAAAACCCAACAATAATGACATAAACAAAAGTGGCGCCCCCGTCCAGGAGCGCCACTTTGTTCATAGTGATCAGATAAATGGTTAACGCTAATAGCTGTGCTAACTGCTAAAAGCTAATGCCTAACAGCTAACACCTAATGTCTTAAAACTTATACGTTATACCCAGGCGCAGGTTTCTGGGGGCCTCACTTTGCCAGTAATAACTATTCAGCCAGTCATAATAACTGCCGCTGTACAGGTATTCGTCGAGGATATTGAATACATTCAGGGCGAGCTTGATCTTGTCTTTTTCCCAGAACAAACCACCATCCAGTTTGAAATAATTGGGCAACTCCTGGTTATTGTGCGTAGCGCTCCAATCGGAAGTAGCCCTGTCCAGCAGCCAGGTAAAGCCACCGGAAATGCCGGCGCCTTTTAACACCCCGTTGGATACTTTATAATTCAGCCAACTGTTCACCGTATGCTTGGAGTAACCAGGCACTACATCGCCCACTTTAAAACTAACGCCCGGTGTAGCCTCGGTTACCTTGCCATCGGTATAGGCATAATTGGCCACTACATTCAACCCTTTAATAACGGTACCCCGCAGGTCCAGTTCAACACCTTCGGCCCTTTTTTGTCCCAGCACAACACTATGGCCGGAGGTGGGTGCTTCATTGGGATCGGCGGTCAGTTCATTGTTCTTGATAATGCGGTAGATGGAGGCGGTGGTGCTCCAGCGTCCGTTGAACCAATCCCGCTTAATGCCAAATTCAATATTGCCGCCTGTGATGGGACGCACCTTACTGCCATCTTTGATCCGGCCGGCTTGCGGAACAAAGGCTTCATCATAAAGCCCATAAACAGAAGTATTCCTGTCAATGGATACACTCAGGCCAAGACGGGGGGTAACACGTTTGGCTTCCTCCTTCGCTCCGCCCCAGGCAGATTGCTGCACATGCGTAAAGCGGCCTGCCAGCGTAAGCCGTACAGTATTATCAAAAAAGCCCAGCTCATCCGAAAGATAAAGGCCGGAATAGCGCTGATTAATAGTGCCGCCTCCCAGGACAGCCCTTGTTTCAATACCCTGGCTGCGGTCCCAAACAGGAAACCCATTCACCGGTATGCCATAATAGGGAGCAGTAGGATCAAATTCAGCCCCCACTGAATCCAGCGGGTGTGATTGCGACCAATCAGCAAAATATTCTTTGTTGCCCAGATCAAGGCCTGCCAGTATCCGGTGATTGATGCTGCCGGTAGTAACATTACCATTCAGGAATACCTGGGCCAGTGTCATTTCACTTTTGGCATCCCAGATGCCTACACTCCTGATCATCTTGCCATCCGCGTTTACGGCGGCAGGCCACAGGCTGGTGCCTTTCTGCTGGTAATTATAATAAGCGGCTTGCGCGGTCAGCTTCCAGTCGTTGCTCAGTTCATGCTGCAGGTTCACCGTGAAGCTGTGGTCACTGATCGTAGTGGGTTCCAGGCCCGGTTGCATGGCGGTGAAATCACGGGGCAGGGCAGTGTATCCTACGGGACTGAAAACATAATAAGAGCCTACGTCCGACATTTTTGCATATTGCAGGTTGTACTCTACCGTCAGCTTTGTTTTCTCATCTACCTGGTAAGAAATGACCGGCGCAAAAGTATAGCGGTTATTGTATTCATAGTCGCGAAACGACTTCTTATTCTGTGCCGCCAGGTTGAGGCGATACAGCAGTTTGCCGTTACTGTTCAGTTTGCCATCGAGGTCGAGGGAAGCACGGTACAGGTCAAAACTTCCTACTGTGAAAGAGGCTTCGCCCTTGGTTTGACCAGTAGGCTTTTTGGTCACTACATTATACAGGCCACTGGGATCGCCATTGGCGAGCATGAAACCGGCCGGACCTTTTACAAACTCAATATGATCTACAATGCTCATGTCTTCGGTGAGGGGCCCCCAGTAGGAGCTTACTACATTAAACCCGTTGCGGAAAGCCTGTATCTGGGAGCCACGCATGTGGATATTGGCATACAGATCGCCCCAATGTTCCATGCGAACAGCGCCGCTGATATTGCGGATAACGCCATCGCTCATGCTGATCACCTGCTGATCGGCCAGGTTGGCACTGGTAACCACCTGTATATTTTGTGGCACTTCCAGCAGCGGTTCATTTAAACGCAGGGAAGAAGAACCCTTCCGGGCATTGTAATTATTCTTATTGGTGGTAACGATCACCTCCTGCAACTGCTGGTTCGAAACATTCATCGGTACATCTACTGTAACCGTTTTATTTTCTTCTACGGTAACGCTTTTAACAGCGCTTTCATAGCCTACCAGGGTTACGGCTATCTCATAATTGCCTGGCTTTACATTCTTAATAAGGAAATATCCCTTTTCATCTGTAGAGACTGTCTTTTTGAAACCTTTCAATTGTACGGTTACCCAGGCGGCGGGTCTTTCATCGCTGGTAGTAATATGGCCTTTAATGGTGCCTGTGCCTTGCTGTGCCCAAACCGGTACAGTTAGCAACAGGAAAAGACCCACCAGCAGTAGCGTAGTGCTGCGTATTAATTGTATCATCACGACTTATTTTTCTGGCCGCAAAGTAGACCACCTGGCAGATGTGGGGCCGGGCAACCGGGAAATTCTGTTTACGCAAGTGGGAAATAAACAATGCGGGACAGGGCGGGCATAACGCTCAGGGAATGAAATCCTCTTCCAGTACTAAAGCCTGCGCCTTCAGTCGCAGCACCCTTTTCCTGATTCTCCTGATCGCATAGATCATAACCGGTAATAAAGCAATGGCCCCGGTTAGCCAACCGTAAACAGGGTAGTAAATGACTGATAAGGATAATGTACAGGGATGCATTAACGATATATATCCACTAAAATAGTAGACTTTAATCAATTTATAAAATATATTACCTACTAAATTAGTAGACTAAATGAAATCTGTTCTATATTTACAGCGGGATATATCTCCGGATATACCAGGACTACTGTCTGTTACCCTGCCATTCACAATTGAACTTTAACCCGGAATAAGCTAATTATGAGAAAATTATTAACCTCCCTTGCATTCATCCTATTGTCTGTTATTATAGCCTCTGCCCAGGGCACGGTGACCGGTGCTGTAAAAGATAGTGTAGGCAATCCCATTGTGGGTGCCACAGTAGTTGTTAAAGGTGGTAATAGCTATGCCATTGCCGATGGTAGCGGACAATTCAGTATTACCACTAAAAAGATACCACCCTTTACGCTGCGTATTACAGCGGTTGGGTTTGCTGCCAAAGAAGTGGAGATTGCCGGCCTGGGCAGTCAGGTGGCCGTTGTGCTGTCGCACGATAACAGCCTCACAGAAGTTGTGATCACTTCCCGCCGCCGTATTGAAACAGCGCAGGATGTGCCTATTCCCATCTCTGTAGTGGGAGGCGCCCAGGTAGAAGCTACCGGCAACTTCAATGTGAACCGTTTAAAAGAACTGGTGCCTACCGTACAATTGTATTCCTCCAATCCGCGGAACACGACATTGAATGTGCGTGGTCTCGGTTCTACATTCGGCCTCACCAATGATGGTATTGATCCCGGTGTAGGTTTCTATGTGGATGGTGTTTACTATGCCCGTCCGGCCGCTACTACGCTCGACTTCATTGATGTAGAGCGGATTGAGGTATTGCGTGGGCCGCAGGGAACCCTGTTTGGTAAAAACACTACGGCCGGCGCTTTCAACATCACCACCCGTAAAGCCAGCTTTACGCCCGGCGCTTCCTTCGAGGCCAGCTATGGCAACTATGGATACCTGCAGGCCAAGGCTTCTGTTACCGGGCCGCTCATTAATAAAAAACTGGCAGGACGCCTGTCTTTTTCCGGCACACAACGTGATGGCTTGCTCTACAATGTAGCCACACAGAAACATACGAATGACCTCAATAACCTCGGCGTGCGCGGCCAATTGCTGTTTACGCCTACCGACAAAACTTCCATTACCCTTGCGGGCGATCTTTCGCGTCAGCGGCCCGACGGCTATGCACAAGTAGTAGCAGGGGTGGTGGTCACCAAGCGGGCAGCTTACCGGCAATTTGATCAGATCATCAAAGACCTCAATTATCAACTGCCCAGCCGGAATGCTTTTGATCGGATCATTGATCACAATACCACCTGGCGTTCGGGCAATGACCTCGGTGGTGTTTCGCTCAATGTGGATGTAAAGATTGGTAATGGTACCCTGACTTCTACCTCGGCCTGGCGCTACTGGAACTGGGACCCTTCCAACGATCGTGACTTCACCGGCCTGGCTGTATTGAGCTTATCACAGGCCACTTCAAAACACCAGAACTGGTCGCAGGAGATCCGTTATGCAGGTAATTTCTCTTCCAGGCTGAGCGGCGTTATTGGTGTTTTTGCCATTGGGCAGGACCTCAAGACCGATCCTTACCATATAGAAGAATCCGGCTCGGCACAGTGGCGTTTTTCACAAAGCACTACCAGTGATAAATGGAAAACACCCGGCCTCTTTGATGGATTCGGCATCAGGACCGTATCCAGGCTGAAGACTTTTGGCGGCGCCATCTTCGGCCAGATTGATTGGGCCATCACGGACCGCCTGCATGTATTGCCCGGCCTCCGGTTCAATTACGACAAGAAAGAAGTAGATTATGACCGGAAAACGTACGGCGGCCTGCAAACCGACGATCCTTCCCTGATCGCCCTAAAGAACCTCGTATATACCAACCAGGCCTTTACAGCCGATGTGGATGAGAACAACCTGTCGGGTCAACTGACCGTTACCTATAAAGCCACTAACAACATCAATGCTTTTGCCACTTACTCCACCAGCTACAAACCGGTGGGCGTGAACCTGGGTGGTTTACCTACGTCCAACGGCGAGGTAATGACCGAACTGGCGCAGATCAAACCTGAATATGTAACCCATTTTGAAGTGGGATTAAAAACCAAACCAACGCCCAATTCCATCGTGAACATCGTATTCCATCACACAGATGTGAAAGATTATCAAACGCAGGTGCAAACGGCAGAGGTGGGTGTGAACCGTGGTTACCTGGCCAATGCAGAGAAAGTACGGGTGTTTGGCGTTGAGTTGGATGCCAACATCACCCTTGGCCAGTATTTGTCCTTATACGGTGCAGCAGCTTATACTGAAGCGGAATATGTTTCCTTTAAGAATGCGCCTGTTCCCCTCGAAGAGACCGGTGGAGCATCAGCCTTCAAAGATATCTCCGGCGGCGATCTGCCCGGTATCTCCAAATGGGCAGGTTCACTCGGCGGAGAAGTTACGACCGGCCTGTCGAAAGCGCTTGGACATAGCGGTAAATACTTCCTTGGGTTCGATACCTATTTCCGTTCTTCATTTTCGTCCAGTCCTTCTCCCTCTCAGTACCTGAATATTCCGGGTTATGCGTTGGTCAACGGCCGCATTGGCTTCCGGGCATTGAATGGCCTTTCCTTTTTTGTATGGGGCCGCAACCTGCTGAACAGGGATTACTACGAACAACTGCTGCCGGCGGCCGGTAATGCAGGCCACTATGCAGGGGTGTTGGGCGATCAAAGGACCTATGGTATTACTTTACGTTATTCATTATAAGAACGTTTATTCCACCGCCTTTTTAGTGCTTATAACATACATTTTCCTGTCATATTCCCTGCCTGTTCAGGGTTTGTGAATATTTTAGTTATTTATAGCAAAAGAAACCTTATCTTTATAGGGTAATCGAGCTTTGCATCAGTAATCGTTAATTATCCTGCATTAGAACTTCGCATTTTAATTAGTCTCTTACTCCGTGCTTTCTCATTGTTTTTAATTTTAATTATTAAGAAATGAACATTTACGTTTCAAACTTAAGTTTCAACGTGCAGGATGAAGACTTAAGGGAATTTTTTGCTCCTTATGGAGAAGTAACTTCAGCCAAAATTATTACCGACAGGGAAACCGGCACCTCCCGTGGATTTGGATTTGTGGAAATGTCCGATGACGCAGCCTCTAAGAAGGCTATTGCTGAATTGGATGGCGCTACGGTAGAAGGCAGGACCATCAAAGTAATGGAAGCCAAGCCAAAAGAAGACAGGCCCCGCAGTAACAACCCTTTCCGCAACAGTGGCGGCGGCGGTGGTTACAACAATGGTAACAGCTACAATAAGAACAGGTATTAATATATTTGTCTTTATTCTGAGAAAGCCCCGCCAAAAGCGGGGCTTTTTTATGGAGATACAGCTACTCCACCATCACTTCTTTAAATGGCGACACCAGTTTCTTATACGGCGCTTCAAAAAATAGCTTCACAAAGTCAATCCCTTTCATAGCTACCCTGGCCCCATGACCATTATTGTGCACGATCAGCACCTGCGCATTGGGCATCGTACGTTGAATGAGCCTGTTATAGAAGGGTGGGCACCAGGGATCTGCATCCCCCGCTGCCAGCAGGGCCGGCACGTTGGAGTACACCGGTGTTTTAGCAACAGGCGGTTCCGGCTTCACCTGCCAGCAATCACATATAGCATGGTTTACATTATTGAAAGGATGACCCGCCAGCCAGGGTAGCAGGGTATCCTGTTTTTTGACCAGGGCCTTATTGGCATACGCAATCTGTTCTGAACAATAGATACTGTACCGCATACCGGCGGATAATGAGTTGTTATCGTTGAAAATGCCATTCAGTTTTTCTTTCACATAGGGCGCATGATTGCCATTGATCAGTTCATTCATCACGAAGGGTACTGTTTTTAACTGCCAGTTATTAATACGGTCAATCACTGCATCAATCAGCTCATTTTTGGTGTATTGGATGGTAAGGGTATCAGTGCTCCCTTTTTCCAAATAGCGTATACTAAAGCGCTTGCCGGCAATAGCCGTGAAATATTGACGGAACCGTTCTCTTAGTCCGGCATACCGGGGATCATGCGTGGAATCAGTTTCGCAATTATCAAACACTTTATTCAGGGCTTCGTTGAAACTGAACAACGCATGTTCTTCATAATTCACATAACCGGGCAGGGGAGAGTTCAGGAATAATGCTTTGACGGCTTCGGGGTGGTTGCGGGCTACCGTAAGCATCAGTCCGCCGCTGTAAGAAATGCCAAATAACCGGAGGGAATCCAACTTTAGCGCTTTGCGCAGGTCGTTAATATCAGCAGCGCTTTCGATCGTAGTATAAGCAGAAAGGTCAATGCCCTGCGCTGCCAGTCGCTTCCGGCATTCTTTTACTGCTATTAGCTGCAGACTGTCTTTGGAGAGGTTCTCCCGGTAAGCCCTTTTCACGGCTGTTGCCACTTCGGGACAATCCAGGCAGGGCTGTGACTTTTTAGTGCCCCGCTGGTCAAAAATGAGGAAGCCGCCAAACTGAAAGAAATCAGAGTTATACCGCAGGCTGTCAAAATTACCAATCGTACTATAGCCGGGGCCACCGGTCGTGTACAATAGCACATTCTTCGTGGAATCCATCCCCGGCTTGCGGGCAAATACAAAAGGTACTTTGATGGTGCGGCCGCCCGGCTTCTGCCGGTTCTCCGGCACCACCAGGTAACCACAGCGGGTGATCAATCCCGGTGCTGTTTTGATCATACAGTCGCAGGGTTCAATCCTGGGTACATAACCCTGAGCAAAAGAGGAAATACTTAAGCCGATCAATAGAAGGGCAAAGAGAACAAGTGTTTTCATGTGCTATTACTTTTCTGCTGGCAAATTAATAGAGGCGGCTAAGGTAGGAAAGGTAAAAAACGGACAATCTTATAAACCGGCAGTAGTAATCCGCCGGCCGGTAAACCTGACTACATCTTTATAGAAATGGCTCATATCGTAATAACCATAAGCAGCGGGGGAAAATGCTGTTTTATGGGTGATATAGTCAGTCAGGGCTGTCCTGGCCCGCATAGTGGCAAAGAAATGTTTGGGGCTGGCGCCAATCACCTGGGTGAAATACCGGTAGAAGGTTTTCTCCGTCATATATTGCCGGCTGGCCAGCTCATAGTTATTCAATTGCATGCCCGATGCACAGAAGGCCTCAATCGTGTCCTGCACACATTGCAGGTAATGCAGCCTTTCGCGATTGTGCAGCAGCTTGTCCAGTAGAAAGCTTTCCAGTAAGCGCATCCTGCTGTCAAAATTATCCAGCCGTTTCAGTTTGTGCAACAGTGTATCGGGGATTACCTCGTTTACATTGATCACAGCAGCACCGATCTTTCTTTGGGGGATACCGAAGATGGCTTCAAAGCCACCGGGATTGAACTTCACCGTGAATATATTATCGGTGGGCAGGTTACGTCTTTCCACAATCGCGCTCCTTAATAATAGCACATCGGTATCTTCATCAACCAGGTGCACCTGGTCTCCCTGCTTCAGGTGATAAGGAGTGCCCAAATTGAGCCAGATGGTAGGCGTGTAGCTGGGGAACATCTTTACTGTGAAAGGGGCTTCCCCTACATAATGACGCATGGCCTCCGGCGAAGTCTCGGAGAAAAATTCAATATGCGCCGCCAGTTCAGGACAGGGCAGTTTAAACTGGTACAGCTTCCGGATATTGTCGAAGATTTCTACCATACTCATCTACAGACAACAAAACAACGGAATTGTTTCGACATAAAATAATAGCCGGCGCCCGCCTCGAACCATGAATGACAATCCAAACAAAGAAATGGACACCCGTCCGGGAAGAAAAATGTAAACCCCTTGATATTTATAAAGATAGGGATAGCACAGGAAGGGCATCCCATAGAAAACCAGTATATTGCCAACAACCGTAAACTGCTCCTTTTGCCGCCGCACCCAAACAACAACAATCCGGTTGCCCGGATGCCCGATGAAGTTACGTTGGTAAGTCTCGCCGCCGGTGGAGACCAATTGGCATACGGCCGTCTGTATACTTACTATTATCCCCAGTTGTACAATTCGCTCTCCTTCATGGCGCAATCACATGAGGATGCACAGGAGATCATCCATGAAACCTTCCTCAAGATCTGGAAGGGCAGGGATACGCTCGCCTTTGTCCGGTCGTTCGAAGACTATGCTTATACGATCGCCAAAAACCTGCTCTTTAACCAACTCAAAAGAAAAAAGATCAACCAACGGGTCATGCAATCCCTTTCTGATCAATCCATCAGGAACACAGGCTCATCACCCGACCAGGAATACCTGTACAAGCAATATTATCAAACAGCCATTGCTGCTATCAACCAGCTCTCTGCGCAGAAGCAGCGGATATTTCTGTTGCGTACACAGGAGGGCCTGTCGCTGGAGGAGATCGCTCAGGAAATGGGCATTAGTGTTTCGGCTGTAAAAAAGCACCTGTATGCGGCCTTTGATTCGGTGAAAGAAGCCCTCCGGCAAAACACAGGCGACGCGTTGGTCCTGCTTCTATTATTTTTTTATTAAAAAAAGTAGCACTTCGGGGTATCCGTTTTATTTCCTCAGTTGTCAGTAACAAGCCGAATATATGGAAGATGCAAAAATCATAGTGCTGATGCAAGGCTACCAGGCCGGTACGCTCTCCGAAGAAGAGGCCATTGCCTTCTTTCAATGGTATAGCCAGGCCAGCCTGGAAGAGTTTAACCGCATCTTTTCCCAATACAACGGGCCGGACGCATTGCCGGCCTACCCGGATATGCCCGATGAATTCAGGATGCAACTGGAGCAGGCCATTCGCGATCATGAAGCGAATGAGCAGCAGGCGCGTGTGGTGCCACTATTCCGCCGTTACCGGTGGGGATGGGCGGCCGCCATTATCCTGTTAATAGGAGTGGGGGGATATCTCTTCTATCAAAGCCGGCAACCCGATGCAGCAGCCATCGTGAACAAATACCAGCCCAATGATGCAGCGCCGGGCACAACGAAAGCCGTATTGACACTATCAGATGGCCGCCAGGTTACCATCGACACGGCCCAGTCTGGCCAATTGGCGGTACAGGGCAAAACGATCGTGGAGCATGATCAGGGTGCTATTACTTACAACGGTAAAGGACAGGAGAAAACACCAAAATCAGCTCAGCAACCACTCTACAATACCCTCACTACCGGTCGGGGCGAGCAATCGCCTCCGCTGGTATTATCCGATGGGACCAAAGTATGGCTCAATGCTCTTTCTTCCATCCGCTTTCCGGTTGCTTTTACAGGCAACGTCCGGCAGGTGGAGATCACCGGCGAAGCTTATTTCGAAGTGGCGTCGGCGCTCTCTCCTGTTGAAGAAAGCAAAAAGATTGCTTTTATCGTCAACATAGTGACCCCTTCAGGAGATGGGGCGGCCGTAGAAGTAGTAGGCACACAATTTAACATCAATGCCTATCCCGATGAAATAGCTATAAAAACTACGCTGCTGGAAGGAAAGGTGAAAGTGTCACTTACCCAACCACAAACTACCAACTCGCAACCACAAACTTTACTTCCCGGCCAGCAAGCCCAGATTGTCAATAATCAATTATCAATAATCAATAATCCCAACATAGACCAGACCATTGCCTGGAAGAGAGGACTATTTGATTTTAACCGCGCCAGCCTGCAAACCGTGTTGAGACAATTGTCGAGGTGGTATGACATAGAAGTGAAATTTGAGGGCAATATACCGGCGCAAACCTTTCGCGGGAAGATGACGAGAGATCTGAACCTTTCCCAGGTAATCCAGGCCTTACAGGAAGTAGATGTCAAATTTCGAATAGAGGGTAAAACATTAATTGTTACTGCCCCTCAGTAATAGATCAATCAATACCACTAAACCTTTTCCCTGTTTTTAAGTTGCCAAACAAAAAACCGGATCCCGCTCGCAACGGGATCCGGCCGAAGTCTGGGTAACCATTTATTAAATAAAGTCCCGGCAGGACTGCTTATTCAATTCAATCACCCAAAACTTGTCCCGAAGTAATCGGGGCCATGCAAATGTATGCAATGTAAGGCTCTGTTTCGCCGGCAGGCGTGGAAAAGTCGCCACGGCTTCACCAAAACTCTGTTAGTGATGAAACTAACATCAATCTTATTATTGGGCGTCTGTTTACAAGTCTCGGCCCATGTACATGCTCAAACGGTCAGCTTTTCGGGGAAGAACGTACCCCTGGAAAAAGTATTTGCCGCTGTTGAAAAACAAACAGGGTATGTGTTCTTCTTCGATGAGGCGATACTCAAAGATGCCCGGCCTGTTACCATCAGCGTAGAAAATGATCCGCTGCCGGTATTCCTGAACCGGGTGCTGGACGCGCAGCCGTTTAAGTTTTCTTTTCAGAACAAGACCATCATCATTTCACGCCGTGAGATCATGCCGGCCCGGACAGACACGATACCCCGAGTATCGGCTCCGCCCGTTTTAACGGGCTTCGTGATGGACATGGGTGGTTCGCCGCTGGCAGGAGCGTCTGTTACGATCAAAGCAACCGGTAAAAGCACCATTACCGATGGCAGGGGCGTATTCTCTATGCCAATGCCTGCCGCAAAAAGCAAGGTCATCTTCAGTTATGTAGGGTATAAAACCCGGGAGATAATACTGGCGGAAGATCAGCAGCAAGTAATCATCCAGTTGGCGGTAGCCGTCAATGTGCTGGATGAAGAAGTGGTGCAGGCGTATGGAAGCACAAGCCAGCGACTCTCGGTGGCTAATATTGTAAAAATATCCGGAGAGGAGATACAAAAACAGCCGGTCATGAATCCCCTGCAAGCCCTCAATGGAAGGCTGCCTGGCGTATCCATAACACCTGTCAACGGATACATCAGCGCCCCGGTGAAAGTGGAAGTAAGAGGCCGGAATACAATTAATCCGTTGCTGGTCGCTGATCCCCTGTATGTAATTGACGGGGTACCGCTGACCATTCTCGACATCAATGTTTCCTTTAGCCCCAGCAGCTATAAGAACGGGTCTACCGGTTTCTTCCAGGCAGGCCTGATATCTAATACCCAGGGACAAAGCCCGCTGTTCAGCATCAACCCGGCGGATATCGAGAGCATCTCCGTACTGAAGGATGCAGCCGCCACCGCCATTTATGGTTCACGAGGCGCCAATGGCGTGATCCTCATCACCACCAAAAGAACAAAGCCCGGGAAGACCAGGTTGAATATCAATGTGCAGCAGGCTATCAGCACAGCTCCCCGCCATTGGGACATGCTCAATACTTCAGAATACCTGCAAATGCGCCGGGAGGCCCTGAAAAATGACGGCCTGGCCCCCACCGTTGCCAATATACCCGAACTGGCCTGGGATACGACACGGTATACAGACTGGCAGAAGGAATTGTGGGGTGTAGCGAAGAGTACAGGGGTAAACATCGGTTTATCGGGTGGTGACCGTAATACCTCTTTTAACCTCGGAGCAGGCTACGACGAGAGCCAGGACATTACCACCATCAGTGGAAAAAACCAACGGGTCAGCATCTCTACCACCATCTCCCACCGTAGTCCTGACCAGAAATTAACGGTTGATCTCAAGGCCTTGTACGGCTATACCTATGTGAAGGCTATTAGCAATCCCAACGCGATCGAGCTTGCACCCAACGCGCCGTCTATTTTTAATGAAAAAGGCGACCTGAATTATGCAGAATGGAATGACGCCGGGTTAGGCAATGAATTTCCCTTTTCCTCCCTGCTTACTCCTTCCATCAACAGCGCCAATTTCATTAATGCGGGCTTGCGTATCAGTTACAACCTTTTCAAGGGATTCAACCTGAGTGTCAATGCCGGTTACAACAATACCCAATCCAACACGAACACGTTTAATCCCATGGCTGCCCAGAATCCTGCCGGCTTCCGTTCAGGGATTGCCAGTTTTGGCAACGCCAGTGGGAATAACTGGAACATCGATCCCCAGGTGAATTATACCTGTTATATCGGAAGTGGCAGGCTGGAGCTCCTGGCCGGCGGTTCCTATCAAAGTACAGCCTCCAGGGGAACTACGCTGGTGGGGCTCGGCTATACCAACGATATTTTGCTGCAATCCATTTCCAATGCTGCTTTTTTCAGTTCCGGGCAACAGGCCTCCCAGAAGAAATATGCCAGTATACGCGGACGGGTCAACTATAACTGGCTCAATAAATACATCCTGGAGCTCACCGGCAACCGCGATGGTTCTTCCCACTTTGGTCCCGGCAGGCAGTTTGGTAATTTCTGGTCGGCTGGCGCAGCGTGGATCGCTTCGGAGGAGGCATGGGCAAAACGACTGCTGCCTTCCTGGTGGAGCCTTTTCAAGCTCAATGCCAGTTATGGTGTAACGGGTGGCGATGGGGGCGGCGCTTACCAGTACCTTTCCCAATGGAGAGTGCCTGTAATATATGGTGCAGCGCCTAATTATAATGGCATTGTGCCTATGACGCCCTACAATGCCATGAACCAGGATTACCAATGGCAGGAGAACCGGAAAATCAATGCCGACCTTTCACTCGGATTCCTCGATGACAAGGTCATCCTCACTGTTTCCTGGTACCGTAACCGCTGTAACAACCAGTTGACAAGTATTCCTACGCCTGCTTATACCGGCTTCACCTCGGTAGTGGGCAATTCGCCCGCCAATGTAGAGAACACCGGATGGGAAGGCAGTATCAGTGCAAGACTGGTAGAAACGAAAGCTTTTTCCTGGACGTTCGGCTTTAATATCGGTATTAACCGGAATAAACTGCTGAGTTATCCCGACTTTGAATTCTCTCCCTATTACACGAGCCAAAAAATAGGCGCCTCCCTCAATACCATTTACCTGTTTCACTACCTCGGCATCAATCCGCAGACCGGTGCGCGCAGCTATGAAGATTACAACCATGATGGCGTGATCAGCCAGTCCCCGGGCGCACCGCCGGCTACAGGTATGGATGACAGGTATGTTCCGATGGACATTACCCCGAAATACATTGGTGGGTTCTCTCACCAGTTTTCCTATAAGCGCTTTATGCTAAGCTTGTCGGGTACTTTCAAAAAACAAATGGGGGCATTGCCTTATTCGGGCATCGCAGGAGCGAGGGGTAATATACCACAGGATGTTTTCAATAGCCACTGGCAACAGCCGGGCGATCAAACCATCTATCCAAGGTTCACCACCTTCTCCGTACTAAGCAACACCCGGTTTGGCCAATCAGATGGTGCTTACGTCGACGCCTCTTTCCTGCGGTTAACCTCCCTGGAATTTGCTTATTCATTACCCGAAAAAGTCTGTAAAAAACTACGCATGCAGGGGCTCAGTCTCTCGCTCAATATGAGCAATGCATTGACCATTACCGGTTATCCGGGTATTGACCCGGATGTTACATTCGGAAGCATGCCGACACCAAGAGTCATTGCAGGCAGGATATCCTTTAACTTTTAACGCTAATCTATATGCCCAGTCAGTCAAGAACGAACCTACTTATAGGCTTCAGCATGATCATTGGCCTGTGCCAGTTGTCGTGCAGGAAAATGGTCACCGTGCCGCAACCGATCAACAGCATTACGACCACCCAAATGTTTGAAAGCGATGACCAGGCAAAAACCGCCATGGCCGGCGTTTATACCCTGATGATCAACGGTGGGTTGAATTTCAGCAATGGCTACACCACCCTTCTTACAGGCATGTCGTCTGATGAACTATTCTATTATGGAGCGGGCGATGCGCACATCTTTTCCTTTACCCCCAACCGGTTATTGTACAACAATAGTTATACCAGCGATGTATGGACCAGTGCTTATAAGACCATTTACAATGCGAACGCAGTGATTGAAGGGATTGCAGCTTCAACTGCCTATACACTCACCGATCCGGTGCGGAAAAGGCTTACGGCCGAGGCGCAGTTTATAAGGGCGTTTTGTTATTTCTACCTCGCCAACCTGTATGGTGATGTGCCGCTGGTGCTCACGGTAGACTTCAATAAAACCCGCTACATGACCAGGACGCCGGTAAACCAGGTATATGAGCAAATTGTCAAGGACCTTACAGCAGCGCAGTCGGTATTGGAGCCGGAGCCTGCTGAGGAAAGGATCACCCCCGGTAAATGGAGCGCTACGGCGATGCTGGCAAGAGTATACCTCTATACCCGCGACTATGCCAAAGCCGCTGCACAGGCAACCGCCGTTATTGACAACGCTTCGTTGTTCAGCCTGGAAAGCAATCCGAATAACGCATTCCTGATCGCCAGCAAGGAAGCCATCTGGCAATTAAAGCAGGGCATCACGGACCCTACTTACCTGAATATGACCACGGAGGCCTATAATTTATGGCCCTCTCTCTGGCCGAATGGAATAGCGAGATATTGCCTTACAGAATCCCTGTTGAATGCCTTTGAGCCGGGCGACAGCCGCCGCAATGCCTGGCTAAACAGCTCTACCAATAATGGCGCCGGCCTTTATTATTATCCTTATAAATACAAGCTGGGGCGCCACAATGGTGCACAAAACGTAGCCTCCACGGAGTACTATATGGTGCTTCGCCTGGCGGAGATGTATTTGATCCGTGCTGAAGCTGCAGCAAATGGCGCCACCGGTGGCGCCGCTGCCGCGATTAGTGACCTGAATGTGATCCGTACACGGGCTGGACTGACGGCATTACCTGCTTCCTTAACCGACGAGCAGGTAATGGCCGCCATCGCCCAGGAAAGGCGGGTGGAATTGTTTGCTGAATGGGGGCACCGCTGGCTCGACCTGAAACGGACCGGCAAGGCGCATGACGTACTCTCTGCTATGCCTGCCAAGCAGCCCTGGGAAGGCGACTATCAATTACTCTATCCCATCCCGGATAAGGAGATACGGATCAACCCCCGGCTACAGCAAAACCCGGATTACTTGAATTAATAAAAAGGCTAGTGGTGAATGGCAAGTAGCGAGCGGGACGAGTAGGTCCACTAGCCACTAGCTATTCACTACTAGCCCTAAAAAAGCAAATCATCATTTATGAGAAATATACTTTTTAGATATTTGCCAGCATGGGTGCTCATAGGCACAGTGTTGTCCTGTTCCAAACAAACGGCCACGCCTACAGCATCCCTGACACTGATCAATGCCATACCAGGCAGCACACCTTCCCTGGTGACCAACTTCAGTGGCGCCTCCCCAATCACGTGGTATAAAAATGCGCTAAAGCTGGTATATGGTACGTCTACCAATACCAACCTGGCATTGGCCTACCAGGGCGAACAAAAGCTGGCCATCTACCGTTTCCCCGATACCACCGCCCACAGTACGCCCTTATTCAATCTTGACCTGCATTTGCAGCCGGGCAATATCTATAGCCTCTTCCTGACGGGCACACTCACGGAGCCGGATACCTTGTTTACTACCGATGTCATTCCCTACTATCCTTCTTCCGACAGCAGTGTAGGGATCAGGTTTGTCAATCTTTCACCTGGCAGCAGTCCTGTTAGTATCAACATCGCCGGTATGCCGGATGGTTCGGAAGTGGGCAGCCTGACCTATAAAGGCATCACCGGTTTCAAAAAGTATCCGGCTACTGCCGCCAGTGCCAGCAAATACCCGTTTGAGTTCCGGGATGCGGCCACCGGTACCCTGTTGGGGAGTTTTGATGTGACCGGAATAAACGGGCTTGCCAGCAACACACGGCGCTTCCGGAATTTCACCTTGGCCTTTATGGGGTTGCCTGCCGACGCCACCACCCGGAAAATAATACTGATCGAAGCTTTCTTCGCCAATTAAGTAACCTCTGATACAAATTCTTAATCATAAAACTTACAATGCCTACTATATTAAAGGTTGAGCGGCTCTCGCACAAATACAGTAGTAACTGGGCTATCCATGATATCAATTTTGAAATCGGTCAGCATGGCGCCGTAGGTCTCCTGGGATCAAACGGCGCCGGCAAGTCTACTACCATGAACATCATGTGTGGTGTATTGAACCAAACAGAAGGTCATGTATACATCCAGGGCGTGGACATCCGGAAAGAACCGGAGCTGGCCAAGCGGGAGATCGGCTTCCTGCCACAGAATCCGCCTTTATATACAGATCTTACCATTGACGAATACCTCACCTATTGTGCGGAATTACGGCTCATGGCAAAAGATAAGATCAAAGGAGCGGTAGAAGAAGCCAAAGAGCGTTGTGGTATTGCGCACTTCAGCACCCGGCTTATTCGTAACCTGTCGGGCGGTTACCGTCAGCGGGTAGGCATTGCACAGGCCATCATCCATAAACCCACACTGGTGGTGATGGACGAGCCGACCAATGGACTGGACCCTAACCAGTTGATAGAGGTGAGAAAACTCATCAAAGAGATCGCCCGGGACCATGTAGTGCTGATCTCTTCCCACATACTGTCGGAAATACACCTGGTTTGTAAAGACGTGATCATGATCGAGGCAGGAAGGATCGTATTCTCAGATTCCATGAACGCCTTCAACGACTATATACAACCGCATAGCTTGTTGATCCGGATGGAAAACCCGCCCACCGCAGCCGAACTGCTGACTGTGCCCGGTGTTACGAAAGTGGAATTCCTGACCGACCGGCAGGTGCGGGTTTACTTCAGCAGCGACGAAGAAATTTCAGAAAGGCTGGTGGCTGCCAGTGTGCAACACGGGTGGAGGCTCCGGGAGATTAGCCTGGACAAGGGCCTGCTCGATGACGTTTTCAAACAACTATCCAATCAACCGCATTAATAAATCTTATTTACCCAGATGAAGCTGACATTCAAAATTGCGAAGACAGAGCTTCGTAATCTCTTTTACTCTCCGGTAGCCTGGTTCCTGGCGATTGCCTTTATGGTGCAGTGTGGCTATTTCTATACCAATGCCTTATACGGTACTGCCAAATGGCAGGATCTCCTGCTCCGGAACAGGCCCGACTTCAAGGACTTTGGTCCTGTTTCCTTAACCAACAGGATCTTCCTGGACCGCGATGGCATCTTTACCATAGCCCTGCAGAATCTATTCTTATTTGTACCCTTGCTTACCATGGGGCTGATCAGCCGGGAGATCAACAATGGCACCATCAAGCTACTGTATTCCTCTCCCGTTAAAATACGCCAGATCGTATTGGGAAAATACCTGGCCATTATGCTGTACAACCTGCTCCTGTTGCTCATTGTCGGCACTTTTATGGTAGCAGGGGCTTTCAATATCCGGTCGGTGGATTATGGGCTTCTTTTATCGGCAGCAGTGGGTTTCTATTTGCTCGTATGCACTTATTCAGCCATCGGATTGTTCATGTCCAGCCTCACCACTTACCAGATCGTATCGGCCATCGGCAGCTTTATCCTCATTTTCGTCCTGAGCCGTATTGGTGGCCTGTGGCAGAAAATTGATTTTGTAAGAGACCTTACCTGGTTCCTCTCACTCTCGGGAAGAACGGGAAAAATGTTAGAGGGACTGCTCATCTCCAGGGATATCATCTACTTTGTGGTCATCGTGTATATGTTCCTGGCGTTTACATTACTCAAACTGGGAGGGGCGCGGGAATCCAAGCCCTGGTATGTGAAGGCGAGGGGGTATGCAGTTGTAATGGTAGTGGCATTAGGGATTGGTTATCTCAGCTCACGGCCTATGTTTACAGGCTATTGGGACCTGACTGCCACGCAGGACAATACCATCCATCCCAACACCCAGCAGATCATTAAAGAACTGGGCAAAGAGCCGATGGAAGTGACGCTCTATACCAACATGACCGGCAACGGAGTAGACAGAGGGTTACCGGAAAATCGCAATGCCTACTTATCGGGTTTGTGGGATCCCTATATTCGTTTTAAGCCAGATATAAAGTTTAACTACGTCTATTACTATGATTATGACAGCAGCATAGATGGTGGTGCGTTGCGTAAAAACTTCCCCCGCAAGAGCGTTAAGCAGATAGCGGAACAACTGGCGGATGTATATGATGTCAACCTTTCCCGGTTCCAAACGCCGCAGGCCATCCATAAAAAGATTGACCTGCTGCCGGAAAATTACCGGCTGGTCATGCAGTTAAAGTACAAAGGACAGACCACTTTCCTCCGCACTTATGACGACAATATATTCTGGCCGTTCGAACAACATGTGGCCGCATCGCTTAAACGGTTGTTACAGGCTAAAATGCCGAAGATACTTTTTGTGACCGGCGACCTGGAGCGCAGCGTTTACAAAAACGGCGAACGGGAATATAGTCTGCACACGATTGCCAAAGGCTTCCGTTTCTCCCTGATGAACCTGGGTTTTGATGCAGATTCGATCTCATTAAATACCAGCAACATTCCTCCGGATGTAACGGCGCTGGTGCTGGCCGATCCTAAAACAGCACTGAGCGATACCGCATTGGCGAAGATCAAACAGTATATTGATCAGGGCGGCAACATGCTGATACTGGGTGAGCCAGGCAAACAGCAGATGTTGAATCCCCTGTTGCAGCAACTGGGCGTTCAGTTGATGGATGGCATCCTGGTAGAGCCCTCCAAAGACGAGATGCCGCACATGGTGACGCCTTATATAACACCAGCCGGAAGTAACCTCGCAGATGAGCGGGAATTGCTGCAGCTAAGAAAGAGAGTCGACACTTTGAAGGTGCTTATGCCGGGCGCCACCGCCATCGCTTACGCTTCCCAGGGAGCTTTTACCATCAACCGTTTGTTGATGACCACCGGGAAAACCTGGCTAAAGGCAGGCAAACTGGTAACAGATTCCGTACCTCCTGTGTATAGCCCGGAAGAAGGCGATATCAAAGGAGCATTCCCCACCGCCATTGCATTGACCCGGCAGGTGAAGGACCGGCAACAGCGCATTATTGTTTGCAGCGATGCCGATCTCCTGAGCAATCTGCGGCAGGGTGGTGGTTTCCTGGGCAGGGCACTCTATAGCTGGCTGGATGAAGGAAAGTTTCCCATCTATACGCCCAAGCCCGATCCAAAAGATAACAAACTGAAGGTTACGTCGGCGGGCGTGAAAACACTGCAGACAGTATTTGTTTGGGTGCTCCCGGCCCTGATGCTACTATTGGGCGCTATACTCTTAATCAGGCGTAAAAGAAAATAAAACAGGATAACCATGGCGCTCCATACAGACGAGCAAACGATCAGCGATTTAGGCATATTTGGCAGGCGCAACAGCGGCGGCATCTTTGAGCTGTACAACCAAACACATACCCGCGGCGGAGAAACGATCCTGAAAGAGATGTTCCTGCGTCCTTTGGCAGATAGGGACGCCATCACCCAACGCAGCAGTATCATCGGCCACTTTGCCCGGTTGAACAAGCCCTTTCCTTTCCCCGCAGCCGTGATAGATACCGCGGAGAAGTACATAAAGGAGGCGGAGGAACAGGCGAAAAATGCCCGTCACCAGCACCCGCCCGGTGAGAAGGAAATACAACAGGGCGTGTTATCAGTGATAGAGTTGCTGCACCACAGCAGGGAGTTCATAGAAGCGCAGGCCGTTAAAGACATAGCTGCTTACGCAGCAGAGCGGGAAGCCATGGCATCGCTGCTGGCCCATCCGGCATTTGAACCTGCCCTCCGTGAAAAAGGAAAAGGCAAGCTGCCGTATACGGCCGTTGCCGCGTATGACAACCTCTTCAGGGTGCGCGAATACCCCAAAATAGAGCAATTGCTGAAGCATATCTATCATCTTGATGTATACCTGTCGGTGGCAAAAGTGGCTATTGAACGTAAATTCATTTTTCCCCAAACCCTGGAGAAAGGACAGTGTGTATTAAAACTGGAAGGTGTGTATCACCCGGAACTGAAAGAGCCCGTTAGCAACACTATGTTGATGAACCCCGGTCGGCATGTTATATTCCTGACCGGGGCCAACATGGCCGGTAAATCTACCTTCCTGCGTTCGGTGAGCACAGCGGTGTACCTGGCGCACATGGGCTTTCCCGTAGCGGCTGCCGCCATGGAGTTTTCGGTGATGGACGGCATTTATACCACCATCAACCTGCCCGATAACCTCGGTATTGGCGCGAGTCATTTTTATGCTGAAGTGTTACGGGTAAAAAAGGTAGCTACAGAGTTAAGTCAGGGCAAGTCATTATTTGTTGTATTTGATGAGCTATTCCGCGGCACCAATGTAAAAGATGCGCAGGAGGCTACGGTGGCCATCACCCATGCCTTCGCCCGGAAAAAGACCAGTATGTTCATCATCTCTTCCCACATCGTGGAGGCCGGGGAAGCACTGAAGCAACGAAATGACATTGGCTTCCTCTACCTGCCTACACGCATGAATGGTCACAAGCCTGAATACACCTATACGCT